>NZ_CP063812.1:2655300-3982951 GCF_015277855.1 Microbacterium cremeum | reverse complement strand
TTCGAGGCATAATGCCGGGTCCTGTTCTCGGTTTGAGTTATCGGGCGTATCGACGTAGCCTTAATCGGTTGACTTGTGCCCTCGTGGCCGTCCCCTTGTACGAGCGTCCCCGGTCTCGAGCGTCCCGGTGACACCTGATCGGAAGTAGTCCCCTATGAGCAAGCGCACTTTCCAGCCCAACAACCGCCGCCGCGCCAAGAAGCACGGCTTCCGCGCCCGCATGCGCACGCGCGCGGGCCGCAGCATCCTTTCGGCTCGCCGCGCCAAGGGGCGCACCGAGCTCTCGGCCTGAGCTGGGTCACCCCCTGCGGTGCTCGCGAGGTCGAACCGACTCACCCGCGGAGCGGAGTACAAAGCCGCCGTCCGTCGTGGTCGGCGATGCGCCGGCAAGCACACCGTCACCTATGTCAACCGCGCCGAGACCTCTGGTCCGGCGCGGTTCGGCTTCATCGTGAACCGCCAGGTCGGAGGAGCCGTCGTGCGCAACACGATCCGTCGCCGGCTCAAGGCCGTGTGCTTCGAGTCGCTCGACTCGGTCGCCGCGGGCAGTGACGTCGTGATCCGGGTGCTGCCGAGCGCGGCGAACGCGACGTTCGCCGACCTGCGAGACGATGTCGTCCGCTGTCTCGCACGGAGGGCCGCATGAGCGTCCTTCCGGCCTACGCCCTCGGAGACGCCGAGTTCTCGGCATCCGATCTGCTCCGCAGTCTGCCCCTGCTCCCCCGCAACGCCGTCCTCGGTCTGCTGCACGGATACCGTGCCACCATCTCGCACACCTACGGCGACGTCTGCAAGTACTACCCGTCGTGCTCGGCCTACGCCGTCGGCGCCGTGCAGCAGCACGGGGCCGTCGTCGGGGCCGCGCTCACTGCGCGGCGGCTGGCCCGCTGCCACCCTTGGGCCGTCGGCGGCGTCGATGACGTTCCGCCCCACTCGCACTTCCGGCACGCGCTCACCCGCCACGGGTTCGTCGTGCCCGCCCCCTCCCGAAAGGACTGATCCACCGCATGGATCTTTTGCTGGCCTCCACGCCGTCTCCCACGCCTGCCCCCGACGGTGGTGGCTTCGATCTCATCGGGATCATCCTGTGGCCGCTGAAGTGGCTCGTCGAGGCGGTGCTCGTGTTCTGGCACTGGCTGTTCACGGCGATGGGGCTCCCGGCGGCGGAGGGCATCACGTGGGTGCTGTCGATCATCGGGCTCGTGATCGTGGTGCGGTCCGCGATGATCCCGCTCTTCGTGCGGCAGATCAAGAGCCAGCGCAAGATGATGGAAATCGCTCCTGAACTGCGAAAAGTTCAGGAGAAGTACAAGGGCAAGCGTGATCAGCTCTCGCGTGAGGCGATGAGCCGCGAGACCATGGCCCTGTACAAGAAGCACGGCACCACCCCGGTCTCGAGCTGTCTGCCGCTGCTGGTTCAGATGCCGGTGTTCTTCGCGCTGTTCAGCGTGCTGAACGGCGTGCAGACCATCAAGACCGACCCGAACCACACCGGTGTCGGATTGCTCGGCAACGAGCTGATGCTGGAGTTCTACAACGCGAAGCTCTTCGGCGTGGCGTCGCTGCACGAGACACTGATCGATGCCGTGAACACCGGCAACACCGCGGCGATCATCATCCTCGTCGTCCTCGTCGTGCTCATGATCGCATCGCAGTTCTTCACCCAGCTGCAGATCATCTCGAAGAACCTCTCCCCCGAGGCCAAGACCGGCCAGGCGTACCAGATGCAGAAGATCATGCTCTACGTCCTGCCGTTCGCCTTCGTCTTCTCGGGCGTCTTCTTCCCGCTGGGCGTCGTCATCTACTGGTTCGTGTCGAACCTGTGGACGATGGGCCAGCAGTTCCTCGTCATCCGCGAGATGCCGACTCCCGGCTCTGATGCGGCCAAGGCTCGCGAGGAGCGCCTCGCGCGCAAGGGCAAGGCCATCGACGCCTCCGGCAAGGTCGTGCCGATGGACAAGTACCTCGCGGAGCAGCAGCGCCTGTACGAAGAGGCCGAGCGCGCCAAGGCCGCGGCCCCCAAGCGTCAGCAGCCCGTGGGCAAGCAGCGTGCGAAGAAGCAGGCCCAGAGGCAGCAGGCTCCCAAGCCGCCGACTCCCAACGCGGCTGGCGACGGCGGCTCGCCCTCGGGCAACTGAAACCGTCCGGCTCGCACATACCGACATCGAGGACCCACAGCCATGACCACGTCGTCCGACTCCCTCCGCACCGACCCCGCCGCTGAGCGCGAGCCTGCCACGGTCGAGCAGCTCGAAGAAGAAGGCGACATCGCCGCGGACTTCATCGAGGGCCTGCTCGACATCGCCGACATCGACGGCGACCTCGATCTGGACGTGCGCGCCGGGCGCGCGTATGTCTCGGTCGAGGCACCAGAGGGTGGGTCCGTCGCACTGATCGCCGAACCCGACACCGTGCAGGCGCTGCAGGAACTGACGCGCATCGCGGTCCAGAACCGCACCGGTCGCTTCTCACGCCTCATCCTCGACGTCGGCGGATCACGCGATGCTCGTCATCACGAGCTCGTGGCGCTGGTCGACCGTGCGATCGCCCGCCTCGACGACGGCGCTTCGCAGGCTTCGCTGCCCGCGATGTCGAGCTACGAGCGGAAGCTCGTGCACGACATCGTCGCCGAGCGCGGCTTCGTGTCGGAGTCGTACGGCGAGGGCGCCGATCGCCACACCGTGATCAGCCGCGGCTGATCACGTCGTTTCACGTGAAACATCGGGGTCTGAGGGCAGGTCGTTCATGATCGAGATCGAGCAGGAGCCGGCCGCTGCCGCGGAGATCTTCGTCGATCGCATCGAGCTCGCCCGGCGATTCACGGAGGCCCTCGGGCTTCACGGCGAAGAACGCGGTCTGATCGGCCCGCTGGAACCTCCGCGACTGTGGTCGCGCCACATCCTGAACAGCGCGGTGATCGCGCCGCACTTCTCCGGTCACGTCGGCGATGTCGGGTCGGGTGCCGGGTTGCCGGGACTCGTGCTCGCGATCGCGCGGCCCGATGTGCAGTGGGTGCTGATCGAGCCGATGGAGCGCCGGGTCGCCTGGCTGTCGGAGCAGGTGGAGTCGCTCGGTCTCGACAACGTCGAGGTGGTGCGGGCTCGCGCGGAGGACTGGAAGCGCGGCCCCGTGCTGGACGCCGTGACGGCACGCGCCGTGAGTGCTCTGCGCACGCTGGTGCCGATCACCGCTCCCCTGGTTCGCGACGGCGGCGAGCTGATCCTGCTCAAGGGCGCGAATGCAGAGAACGAGATCGGCGCGGCCGAGAAGCAGCTCCGCAAGTTCCGAGTGACGAACGCCCGCGTCGAGATCGTCGGCGAAGGTCTTCTCGAAGAGCCCTCCCGGGTCTTCCGCGCCACAGTGCGCTGACGCACCCCCTCCCCTCCCCGGTCGATTCGCGAGCCTGCGAGCCCATCGAGACCCAGACCGGTGCGTTCTGTTGAGTTGTCGGTCGGCGGCTCCGGCCTTGCATGCCGTTTCACGTGAAACACGCGCCTAGGCTTCGTCGCCCACCGGCTCCGGCTAGCGCTACTCACGTACTCCGGCCGCTCACCGCCGGTCGAGTAGCGAGCCTGCGAGCGTATCGAGACCACTCCCTGTGGTCTCCGGCCCTCCCACTGCCCCCGATCCCGGTGCGCCCGCCCTAGTGTGAACCGACCGCCCGGCCCCTCGGCTACTTCGCCCGGAGGCGTCGCGCTCTCGGCGGCCACGTCGCCACGTGCATCACCCGCGTCGCCCGTCGAGTAGCGAGCGCGTGTGTGTGTCGCGACCGCTGGTTTAGTCCCGTGCTTGTGGACGCGACAGCACCTTGGTATCCGAGCTGTCCGACCCGAGACGTCCATGCTCGGGTTTCACACCCGGTGGACGTCCATCCCCTGCCCTGCAGCGATGCGTCCATCACCCGCCGGTCGAGTAGCGAGCTTGCGAGCGTATCGAGACCGGTCCGTTGGCCATCCCACTCGCGGAGTCTCTCGCTGCGACAGTCGACGAATGTTTCACGTGGAACATTGAATGGGCGAGACAGCCAGCGAGTTGCCGGGACCACCCCCGGTCGCCATCTCCTCCCCAGGTTCGCGAGAGTGGAACTTCCTCACACATCATCTAGACACGGGGGCCGCGAGGACGGCTGCGGCTCAGGATGGGCGGATGGCATACATGTATATCCTTCAGTGCGCGGACGGATCCCTGTACGTCGGCAGCACACGACACCTCGAGCACCGGCTAGCGCAGCACAACGACGGCGAAGGCGCTGCCTACACAAGGACGCGATTGCCGGTCAGTCTCGTGTACTTCGAGACGTTCGATCGCGTGGATGACGCATACCGGCGCGAGAAGCAAGTCCAGGGATGGGGCCGCGCTAAGCGTCTCGCGCTCATCACCGGGCATCTCGAGGCGCTGCCCCCGTTGAGCAAGAAGAGGTTCCACTGAGTTCGCGTCTGCGCGAGGCGCCGAGTTTGGGTGGCGGCCGGTGGATGAGGCGGGCGGTGGCCGGCGGGCGATGCCACTCTCGGTGGTCGCGGAGGCCGTCGCACGTATCGGGCTCGGCGTGGGGTCTCGATACGCCCGCAGGCTCGTTACTCGACCGGCGGGTGGAGCGGGGTGAGGTGGCGAGTGTTTCACGTGAAACGAGGGTGGGGGCTCGGTGCGCTCGAGGGCTCGTTGCTCGGCGGTGGGTGGGACGGTGCTCTGTTTCACGTGAAACAGTGGCGTGTCTCGATACGCATGCGGGGTCGATGGGCGATCGGCGGTGTGGGGTGGGTGGATCGATCCGGCGTCTGCGAGCGGGCGTTGGTGTGGCTGAGATCGGTGGGTCTCGATACGCCCGCCGGCTCGTTACTCGACCGGCGGGTGGAGCGGGGTGAGGTGGCGAGTGTTTCAGGTGATATAGCGGTGGGTCTCGATACGCTCGCAGGTTCGCTACTCGACCGGCGGGCGGTGGGGTCTCGATATGCTCGCGGGCTCGCTACTCGACGGGTGGATGAAGTGAGGGCGGATGTCTCACGTGGATCGGGGTGGGGTCTCGATACGCTCGCAGGCTCGCTACTCAACCCGCGGGTGGGGTGGGGTGGCGTGGCGAGTGTTTCACGTGAAACAGCGGTGGGGTCTCGATACGCTCGCAGGCTCGCTACTCGACCGGCGGGTGGGGTGGGGTGGCGTGGCGAATGTTTCACGTGAAACGAGGGTGGGTCTCGATGCGGTCGTTGGGTGGCTACGCGATCGGCGGGTGGGGCGGGTCGGAGCGATTGGGGAGCCTGTGAGCGGGCGTTGCGGAACCTGAGATCGGTGGGGTCTCGATACGCTCTCAGGCGCGCTACTCGACCGGCGGGTGCAGCGGGGGTCTCGATACGCTCGCAGGCTCGCTACTCGACCGGCGGGCTACGGCCGGTGGGGAAGGGGTGGGGGTGGGGCGGGATAGAGTGGAAGGCGTTGTTCACCGGCTCGCGAAAGGGAGAGTGTTTCACGTGAAACAGCCCGACGAGACCGAGGCTTCGGCATCCTTCTCGTTCGACGACACACCTCTCGCCCGGGAACTTGCGGACCTCTCCGCCCGCAGAAAAGCGCTGGAATCGGCGGAGGTGGAGCTGTCTGGACGGACACGTGTGGTCACCGTGTCGAACCAGAAGGGCGGGGTCGGCAAGACCACCACCACCGTCAATCTCGCGGCCGCGCTCGTGGACCGGGGCGCGCGCGTGCTGGTGATCGACCTCGACCCGCAGGGGAACGCGTCGACAGCGCTCGGCGTACCGCACACGGCCGAGACGCCGAGCGTCTACGACGTCCTCATCGACGAGTTCCCGCTCGCCGACATCGTGCAGACCAGCCCAGAGTCTCCTGACCTGCTGTGCGCGCCGAGCACGATCCACCTCGCCGGCGCCGAGATCGAACTGGTGTCCCAGGTGGCGCGCGAGCATCGACTGCGCACCGCCGTCGACGACTATCTCGCGAACCTCGACGAGCGCCTCGACTTCATCCTCATCGACTGCCCGCCCTCGCTGGGTCTGTTGACGATCAACGCCTTCACCGCGGCGAGTGAGCTGCTCATCCCGATCCAGTGCGAGTACTACGCGCTCGAGGGGCTCAGCCAACTGCTCGGCACTGTGCGTATGATCCAGAAGCACCTGAATCCCGAACTGCACCTGTCGACCATCATCCTGACGATGTACGACGCGCGCACTCGGCTCGCCCAGCAGGTCGCCGACGAAGTGCGTGAGCACTTCCCGCGCGAGGTGCTCGGGACCGTGATCCCGCGGTCCGTCCGGGTATCAGAAGCACCGAGCTTCGGGCAGACCGTCATCGCATACGACGGTCAGTCCGCCGGCGCGATCGCATATCGCGAAGCGGCCGTAGAGATCATCCGGCGCGACAGCGCATCGAACGAAGGGGGCGCATGATGGCCAAGCGCACAGGTCTGGGTCGCGGAATCGGGGCGTTGATCCCGACGAGCGAGCAGGCGGACGAGCGCCCGTCCGACGTGTTCTTCCCTCGGCCGGTCGCCGTCGAAGAACCCGAGGAAGACCTCGTCGTCGTCCCGGGTGCGCATCTCGCGCACATCGACCCGCACGAGATCGTGCCGAACCCGCGGCAGCCCCGTACGCACTTCGACGAGGAGCACTTCGCGGAGCTCGTCCACAGCGTCCGCGAGTTCGGAGTGCTGCAGCCCGTCGTCGTGCGCAAGAACGACGACGGCAAGTACGAGCTCATCATGGGCGAGCGTCGTACGCGCGCCGCACGCGAGGCGGGCCTCACCTCGATCCCGGCGGTCGTCCGAGACACCGCCGACGAGCACCTCCTCCGTGACGCCCTGCTCGAGAACCTGCACCGGTCCGAGCTGAACCCGCTCGAAGAGGCATCGGCGTACCAGCAGCTGCTCGAGGACTTCGGGATCACCCAGGAAGAACTCGCCACCCGCATCGGTCGCTCCCGCCCGCAGATCAGCAACACCATCCGCCTACTCAAGCTGCCGATGCCGGTGCAGCAGCGCGTCGCCGCCGGCGTCCTGTCGGCCGGACACGCTCGCGCGATCCTCTCGCTCGAAGACCCCAAGGCGATGCAGCGCCTCGCCGACAAGATCGTGAACGAGGACCTCTCGGTGCGCGCCGCCGAGGCTGCCGCGAAACTCCCAGATGCCGGATCCACCCGTTCCGTGAAGCCACAGGCAGGATCCCGTCGCGCCCACCTCGACGAGGTCGCCGAGCGTCTCGGCGACCGGCTCAACACCCGCGTGAAGATCTCGCTGACGGCACGAAAAGGCCAGATCAACATCGATTTCGCGACGATTCAGGATCTGAACCGGATTCTCGATGAACTCGGTGAGACCGGTTACGGCTCGGTCTGATCCCCGCACGTCCGGCGGGCCCGACGTCAGCTGTCACCAAGACGGAGAAGGCGCGCGCTGACCCGCACGCCTGAATCGGGTCGTACCCTTGATTGGTGGCGAACGACGATCAGACCCCGCGCCGCCGGGCCAGTCTCGAACTCCTGCGCGCCGAGGCCGCAGACGAGCTCTCCGTCCTCGTCACCGAGCGGCTCCGCGCGGGTGAAGACCCGTGGGACTTCATGGAGGAACTCCCGAGCGTCGACGAACTCGTCGTCTTCATGCTCCGCGCCGAGAACATCGCCGCCAACGGCGGCTCTCGCCCGAACGCCAGCCGGCACTACCGCGTGCTGCGTCAGATCGCCTTGGACTACCCGCCGTTGACCCGCGCCGTGTGGGGCCTTCTCGGTCAGGCGAACACGCACCGCCGCTGGGACGCGACCGTGCGCGCCGACGCCGGCTGACCTGCCCGCTGCCGGCTGACCCGCCGGCACCGGACGCCTCCGACGCCCACCCGTCGCCGACCGGGAAACGCCGCCCTCTGCCAGGATGCCCGGAACGGCATACGACGCCCTGACACGAAGAAAACCCCGCCGCACGACGCGACGGGGTTCTCACGGGAATCGAAGTCAGCCGAGGTAGGCGGCGAGATCCTGCTCGAGCGCGAACTTGGGCTTCGCGCCGATGATCGTGGTCTGGACCTCACCCTTGTGGAAGACCTTCATCGCCGGGATCGACGTGATCTGGTACTTCATGGCGAGGTCGGGGTTCTCGTCGACGTTCAGCTTCATGATCGTGATCTTCTCGGGGTGCTCCGACTGGATCTGGTCGAGCACCGGCGAGACCATGCGGCACGGTCCGCACCACTCGGCCCAGAAGTCCACGAGCACGGGACCCTCGGCCTGGAGCACATCCTGCTCGAACGTGGCGGACGTCGTCGCCTTGGCGGTCATCATTTCTCCTTCGATCGAAGTCAGTCTCTTCTGGCGCAACACGCGCCACTGACGATTTGTTCCGATGCTCGGTCCGGGCGGGAACAGCCGCACCGAAGGCGCAGCGTGTCCAGGGGGTCAGGCAGAGACGACCTCGGGTAATCCCTCGATCTGGTCTCCGTGCACGTCGGGCTCGCCTGCCTCGCCGAGCGCGGCGAGGTAGTGCTCGACGTCGAGGGCTGCGACGGTGCCGCTGCCGGCGGCCGTCACGGCCTGCCGGTACGTCGGGTCGATGACGTCGCCGGCCGCGAAGACGCCGGGCACCGAGGTGCGGGACGAGCGCCCGTCGACCCAGATGGTGCCTTCGGGGGTGAGCTCGAGCTTGCCGTGCACGAGGTGGGTGCGCGGGTCGTTGCCGATCGCGACGAAGACGCCGTCGAGGGGGAGCTCACGGGTCGAACCGTCGACCGTGTTCTTCAGCACGAGGCCGGTGACGGCCTCGTCGCCCAGGATGTCGACGACCTCGCTGTTCCACACGAACTCGATCTTGTCGTTCTTGAACGCGCGCTCCTGCATGATCTTCGATGCGCGCAGCTCGTCACGGCGGTGGACGATGTACACCTTGGACGCGAACTTGGTGAGGAACGTGGCCTCCTCCATCGCCGAGTCGCCGCCGCCGACGACGGCGATGACGCGCTCGCGGAAGAAGAACCCGTCGCACGTCGCGCAGTACGAGACGCCGCGACCCGACAGCCGCGCTTCTCCCTCGATGCCGATCTTGCGCGGCGCGGAACCGGTGGCGAAGACGATCGAGTCCGCCTCGTGCGTTCCGCCGCTGCCGAGGGTGATCTTCTTCACGAGCCCGTCGACGTCGAGCGAGACGACGTCGTCGTAGAGCACCTCGGCGCCGAACCGCTCGGCCTGCTCCTGCATCTTGGCCATGAGATCGGGGCCCTGGATGCCCTCGGGGAAGCCGGGGAAGTTCTCGACGTCGGTGGTGTTCATGAGCTCACCGCCTGCTTCGACCGAGCTCGCGACGACGAGCGGCGTGAGGTTCGCGCGCGCCGCGTAGATCGCGGCGGTGTATCCGGCGGGACCCGACCCGATGATGATGACCTGACGCACGTGCGCACCCTTTCCGTCTGGAGGCTCCATCAGCCGTGCGAACACTGGCGAATGGCTTCCGGATGCCTCAACACATCGTAACCGCGGGGCATTCCGTCGCCGGGTCCGATGTCGGCGCGCTCAGCGGTCTCCCGGCAGGAACCGCTGCAGCCGGCTGAGCACCGGGCGCAGCTCCGGCGCACGGAGGAGGGTGAGCGCGCCGAGGTAGACGGCGAAGGCCACACCGCAGATGATCGCCGTGCCGAGGGCACCCAGCAGCTTGTCGGCCGTGGTCCATCCCGCATCCCCGCCCATCAGCAGGTAGACGAGCCACCCGGCGCCGGCGGCGGGGAGCGCCGCGAGGACGAAGCGCCCGTACGAGACGAGCCAGGAGCGCGCGCCGAGCCACCGCATCCGTCGCCGCAGCAGCAGGGCCGCGATAACGACCTGGACCGCCGTCGAGATCGACTGCCCGAGCGCGATGCCTGCGGCGAGCTGCTCGACCGGCAGCGTGGCCTGTGCGACGAGCACCAGCACGACGAAGAGCGCGCACTGGATCACTGTGAAGAAGAAGGGCGTGCGGGTGTCGTTGTAGGCGTAGAAGGCGCGCTGGATGACGAAGAGGATCGACAGCGGGATCAGTCCGACGAGGAACGCGACGAGCACGGGCGCTGCGGCCACCGCCTGGTCGGCGGCATTGACGAACACGCGCGTCGCGGGGACGGCGGCGACCATGAGAGCCGCCGCGGCGATGGTGATGAGCAGGCCGGTCACGCGGATGCTCGCCGACAGGTCGGTGCGCACGTCGTCGTCGCGGCCCTCGTGCGCGTGCTCCGACAGACGTGTGAAATAGGGCGTCCCGATCGACATGACGATGATCGAGTACGGGAGCATGAAGACGAGCCATGCGTTGGCCATCGCGAACGCGGACGCGCCGTCGCCGGAGGCCTCGGTGACGACCCGCGTCTGCACGAGACCGGCGAGCGTCCGCACGATGACCATGGCGAACGTCCACCCGGCGAGGCGGCCGATGTCGCCCAGCCCCACGCCGCGCCAGCGGAAGTCGGGCCGCAGGTGCAGGCCGGTGCGCCGCCAGAACAGCAGCAGCACGCCGGCCTGGACGACGATGCCGCCGGTGGCGGTGGCGCCGAGCGCGGTGATCATGCCCGGGGTCCAGTCGGCGACGCTGCTGAGATCGGTGCCGAAGAAGAGCCCGATGAGCCCGAAGCCGATGATCGAGACGACGTTGTTCACGATGGGCGCCCACGTGAAGGGTCCGTAGACCTTGCGGGCGTTGAGCGCCTCGCCGACGAGCGAATACAGCCCGTAGAAGAAGATCTGCGGCAGGCACCAGTACGCCAGCACGGTCGCGAGCGCTTGCTGATCGGGGTCGAACGACGGGGCGAAGAGCTCCACGAGGAGTGGCGCGCACAGTGTCGCGACGGCCGACGTGACGAGCAGGACGACGGTGCCGAGCGTGAAGAGCTTGGAGATGAACGTGCGCCCGCCGTCGGCGTGCGCGGCCGACCGGACGATCTGCGGCACGATGACCGCCGTCAGCAGGCCGTACGAGATGATCTCGTAGATCGTGTTGGGTAGCTGATTCGCGACGGTGAAGGCATCGCCCGCGCGACTGGCGAAAGACCCGAGCACCGTGACCAGCAGGATCGTGCGCACGACTCCCGTCAGCCGCGAGACGAGCGTCCCCGCTGCGATGAGTGCGCTGGCGCGTCCGACTTCGCTCATCGTTCGTCCTCACCGCTCGTCGAGTCGTCGGGCGCTTCCGCCGCAGGCTCCGTCGCCGCGGCATGCGGCTCGACGGCAGGGCGTCGCCGTCGCCGCACGCGCAGCACGGTGCGCACGATGCCGATCACCAGGAGCGCGCCGACCACCGTCGCGAGGGCGGCGATGCCGACGCCCTCCCATTCGGCCCACACGTTGACGCGCACCGTCTGCGGGTCGCCGATCGCGACGAAGGTGGGGCTGCGCAGCTGCAGCGCCAGTGTCACCTCGCCCCTGCCGACGCGTGCCTGAACAGGGACCTCGACCCGTGTGTTGCTCTGCGGCGTGGCGACGATCGTCGTCTCGGTCTGCACGTCGAGGCGCAGGTTGCCCGGAGTCGTGTAGAGCACGAGGTTGACCGGATACGCGAGGTCGTTGCGCACCCAGAACCGCAGCGAGGCGTTGGATCCGTAGAGGTCGCCGGGGCTCGTGGGCAGCAGCGCCACCGACTCGAGCGTCCGCTCGGTGGCCTCCTGGTGCTCGGCGAGCGCGAGGGGCCACGCCGCGTCGCCGACCCATCGCACCCCGAGCAGCTGCAGCAGCTCGGCACGCTCGGGGCCGGTGAGCAGGCTCGGGTCATCGAGGATCGTGGCGAACCGGGCGACCTCGCCCTCATCGGCGAGGAGGGCGGATGCCGCGTCCGCACGTTCGGTCGCGGGCGCGATGTCGGCCAGCTCGACGGGGCGGGCCTCGCTCGCGGCGAGGCCGGCGAGTGTGCGCGGTGCGACGTTCGGCGCTCCGGTCGCGGTGGCGATGGCGGTGGCCAGGCCGACCCGGGAGCGCTGGTCGTCGCGCCCGACCGTGACCAGGAGCGGGCCGGCGGACTCGCCGGCCGCGAAGTCGAGGTACGCCGCCGCCTCCGTGAGCGCGGCTCCGCGCAGCCACGACGCCTCGCGCAGCGACGCCTCGTGCAGCGCCGCCGAGACGGCCTCGTCGTACACCAGCACGCCGGCGTCGCCGACCCGGCCGCGCGCGCTCACGGTGTCGCCCGCGGCGCCCCGGGCCGTCGTGGACGACGGCACGACGGTGAGCGACGCGGTGCCGTCGTGGCCCAGCTCGCCGAGCCTCGTGACGACCTCCGTGCTCGCCGTGCCGTCGGCCGGCCAGTAGACGGCGTCGCGCGCGGGTGCGCCGATCGCGACCAGCTGCTCGGTGTCGGGCAGCGTCGTCGAGGGTCCGGCCGTCGGCGTCGGGCTGGGGGTCGGGCTCGGGGACGCGGTCGCGTCGGGGAAGTCCGACGGGGTCATGTAGGCGGTGAACGATGTCGGCGCGAGCGGCCGCGGCAGGCCGGCCTCCAGCTGTGCGGTGACGTCGGCATCGCCGAACTGCAGGGCGAAGCGCGAGTTCGGCAGAGCCTCGAGCCTGCCCAGCCACGCGGTGGCCGCTTCGGGGGCGGCCGTGCCCAGCACGCGGATCGCCGCGGGGATCGCGGGGTCGACGGCGAGGATCACGGCGGTGCCGGTGACGGCGTCGAGCTGCGCGGTGAGGTCGCCGTCCGGGGCGGTCAGCGCCGCCAGCTCGTCGGCGGTCAGCAGCCCGCCCTCGAAGGGAGCCGCGGTGATGGGGACGACCACGCCGATGCCCACCTCGGGGCGGTCGTCGGCGGGAACGATCATGACGCTCGTGGACGTCACCGTCCCCGATTCGGACGCGTAGGACGCGATCAGCGGGTACACGCCGGGCGCTCGGCCGGCGAGGACCGGGGCATCCGCCGGCACCGTGAGCGCGGCGATCTGCTCGGACCCCGGGTCGACGGCGTCGAGAGTGCCGGTGGCGGCTTCTGCGAGGCTGACGCCGCCGAGGTCGCCGCCGAGCCAGGCGGCGAGGGCCGTGCGGTCGGCGAGCGGCGCCGCGCCGAGCGACAGGGTGACGGTGCTCGCCGGAATCTCGGCATCCGTCCCGTTCTGGAGGCTGACCGACACGGTCAGCGCGTCTCCGGGTCGCACGGAGCCGTTCGACACTGGGGACAGCGTGAAGACGCTCGTGCCGGCGGGCACCGACGACGTGGGCGTCGGGGTCGGCGACGGCGTCGGGGCGGCGGTCGCTGCGGAGGGCAGCAGCAGCGCGCCGAGGACCGTGAGCGCCGCCGTGGCCACGGCGAGGCGTGGGACGCGGCGAGGCGAACGGCGCCGGGGTGGGCTTCCCGGTGTGGTCACGGTCATCCTGTCGGGTTTCGCTCCTGTGCGATGTCCTGACCGCACGATCGACTGCGATTCTACGGTCCGCGCCTTCGAGCCTCCTCGACACCGCGCGGTGCGCGCACCGACTCGGCCGCCGCGGTGCGCCGCGGGGCGGTTGAATGGGAGCGTGCTCCCCGAACCCGAACCCGCCGTGTGCCGCGCGCTGGCCGCCGACCTCCGCGACGCCGGTTTCACCGCCGAAGCCCTCCGGGATGCGTGGGGTGCCGCAGCCGACGACGCCATCGCGCGCGGGCTGCGATCGCCGGCGTACCGCGCGCTCGGGGGGCGCGACGACGCCCTCGCTGGGCAGACTGCTGGTGCTCGGGATGCCGGAGGCCACGGCATCCGTCGACCGGACGCTCGTCCGCACCGGCGCGCACGGCCTCGTCGCGCTCGGTCTCGCGTCGCTCGCCGACGGCGAGGTGCGCCCGGCCGCGGTGGTGCGGCCGCAGTCGTATGCGGACGCGACCGGCTCGGGGCAGTGGTGGATCGCGAGCGATCTCGACGAGGCGGCGCTGGGCGGACCGCTCCCCGAGGAGCACGTGCTCGGGGTCGGCGGCGCCTCGCTCACGCTCGCGGGCCTGCAGCTGCCCGCGCCCGCGGAGCGCGGGCTCGACGTCGGCGCCGGCTGCGGCATCCAGGCCCTCCGTGCCCGCGCGCACGTCGGTCACGTGGTCGCGACCGACATCTCGCCGCGGGCGCTCGCCTTCACGCGCCTGAACGCACTGCTCAACGGCGTCGACGGCATCGAGACCAGACACGGCAGCCTGTTCGAGCCGGTCGCCGGCGAGACGTTCGACCGCATCGTCTCGAACCCTCCCTTCGTCATCACGCCGCGCGTGGCGGGCGTGCCCGCCTACGAGTACCGCGACGGCGGCATGGTCGGCGACGACCTGGTCGCCGCGTTCGTCTCTGGCGTCGGCGCGCACCTCGCCCCCGGCGGGGTCGCGCAGCTGCTCGGCAACTGGGAGACCCGCGATGGAGTGGCCGGTCTCGACCGGGCGAGGGCGTGGGTCGAGGCGTCGCCGGTGCCGCTGGACGCGTGGGTCGTCGAGCGGGAGGCGCTCGACCCGCTGTCGTACGCCGAGCTGTGGGTGCGCGACGGCGGCACGCTCGCCGGCACGCCCGGGTTCGCCCGGCTGGTCGACGCGTGGCTCGACGACTTCGGCGCGCGCGGCGTGACCGAGGTCGGCTTCGGGTACCTGCTGCTGCGCCGCCCCGCGGCGGGTCCGCCGACACTCGCGCGGTACGAGCGCTTGCACGCCGCGCTCCCCGGCGACGGTGTCGGGGCGCATCTGGCCGCGTCGCTGGATGCGCACGACCGGCTCGCCCGGCTCGACGACGGCGGGCTCGCGGCATCCGTCCTCGTCGTCGCGCCCGATGTGACCGAGGCCCGTCATCACCTGCCCGGCGAAGAGCATCCGGCCGTGATCGAGCTGCGGCAGGGAGGCGGATTCGGCAGGTCGCTCTCGATCGATCCCGGGCTGGCGGCGCTGGTCGGCGCGTGTGACGGCGACCTCCCCGTCGGCGTGCTGATCGATGCGATCGCCGACCTGATGGGCGTGGACGCGGACGCGCTTCGCGCCGACCTGCTGCCGCGCGTGCGGGAGCTGCTGTTCACGGGGTTCCTCCGCTTCGCGTGACGCAGCGCTCCTCGAGCAGCGCACCGTGCGGCGCCTCGGCCGGCGTCAGGTCACGCTCACCATCGCCGACGACGACTGATCGGCCGCCGGCCGCTCGGTAGGCTGGAGGCCATGCTCAACATGGCCGAGGGCATCGCGCGCCTCGGCGCGCTCGCCGAGTCCCCCGTCGTCGACACGCTCGCCCGCGCCTTCGCCGACGCCGGGTTCGACCTCGCGATCGTCGGCGGTCCGGTGCGCGACGCGCTGATCGGCCGCGAGACGCACGACCTCGACTTCACGACCGACGCGCGACCCGATGACATCCTGCGCATCGTCACGCCCATCAGCACCGCGCAGTGGGACATCGGTCGCGCGTTCGGCACCATCGGCGCGCGTGTCCGAGGCGAGCAGGTCGAGATCACCACGTACCGCGCCGACAGCTATGACGGCGTCACCCGCAAGCCGACCGTCGAGTTCGGCGACACCATCGACGGTGACCTCGTGCGCCGCGACTTCACCGTCAACGCGATGGCGCTGCGGGTTCCCGCCCGCACGCTGGTCGATCCGACGGGGGGTGTCGAAGACCTCGTACGCGGCGTCCTGCGTACGCCGACAGACCCGCATGTGAGCTTCGGCGACGACCCTCTGCGCATGCTGCGCGCCGCACGGTTCTCGTCGCAGCTCGCGTTCGAGGTCGACCCCGCGACGGTGGATGCGATGGCGGAGCTGCGCCACACCCTCGCGATCGTCAGCCCCGAGCGCATCCAGAGCGAGATCGTGCGGCTCCTCGCCACCGACGACCCGGTGCGCGGCATCCGTCTGCTCGTCGAGACGGGTCTCATGGCCGAGTTCCTCCCCGAGATCCCCGCGCTGCAGCTCGAGGTCGACGAGCACCACCACCACAAGGACGTCTACGAGCACTCGCTGACGGTGCTGCGCCAGGCGATCGAGCTCGAGAAGACGCGGAATCCGGATGCCGCCCCCGACGTCCCGCTGCGGCTCGCGGCGCTGCTGCACGACATCGGCAAGCCGGCGACGCGGCGGCTCGAGCCCGGCGGCGGCGTCACGTTCTACCACCACGACATCAAGGGCGCACGCCTGGCCCGCAAGCGGCTGCAGGCCCTGCGGTTCGACTCCGACACGATCGGCTCGGTGACGCGGCTGATCGAGCTGCATCTGCGGTTCTTCGGCTATTCCGAGGGCGCGTGGACCGACTCCGCGGTGCGCCGCTACGTGCGGGATGCCGGAGCAGAGCTCGAACGCCTGCACATCCTCACGCGGGCCGACGTCACCACTCGCAACGTGCGCAAGGCCCGCCGTCTGGCGAGCGCCTACGACGACATCGAGCGGCGCATCGCCGAGCTCGCCGCGCAGGAGGAGCTGCAGGCCATGCGCCCCGAGCTCGACGGCAACCGCATCCAGGAGGTGCTGGGCATCGCGCCGGGTCGCGAGGTCGGCGAGGCGTACCGCTTCCTCCTCGACCTGCGTCTCGACGAGGGCATCGTCGGCGAGGCCGAGGCCGAACGCCGCCTGCGGGAGTGGTGGGCGGCGCGGGCCTGAACCACCCGGGCGGGGGCCGTAGGGGAGGATTCCCCATGGCGTCGATTCGCGGTCGGCTCTACCCTGAACGAGGCCTACAGACTGAGGGGGACAGATGGACGTGCTGCTCGACCGGGATCGCCTGCGCGATGCTCTCGCGACCCTGCGGACGGCTGCGACCGCGTTCGAGGATGCGGCGGAGATCAACGACACGCTGGAGTCGGCCATCGGCACCCCGCACGGCAAAGACAAGCTGCGCGATCGCGTGGGCTGGTTCGAGGCGAACTGGTCGGGCAACCGCAAAGAGCTGATCGAGAAGGTCGACGGCGTCCGCGAGGGGCTTCGGTCCATCCTCGACGGCTGGGACCAGTGGGAGGCCGACGCCACCGCCCAGTGCGAGCAGATGACCTCCTGCGAGGTGCAGTGATGTCGCTGCTGTATCGCTCGCCGAACGGCCACGAGCTGCATCAGTTCGCCGGCGAACCCGACGTGATCGCCACGACGGCCGCCGACTACAAGTCCCTCGGCGCCGCCATGGCGACCACCGCCGACACGCTGCGCGACATCGGCGACTCGCAGATCAGTCTGGGCACCGACCGCCTGAAGAAGGACGCGGAGGAGCTCGAGGGCGATCTGCGCAAGGCGGCCGTGCGGTACGAGCAGACCGGCAAGGCGCTCGCCCCCTACGCCACGGCGCTCGAGGAGGCCCGGAGCGCGTACAACGCGCACGCGCCGGCGATCCGGGCGGCCATGACGACCTACCGGACGGCGCTCGACGACGCGATGGCGCCGCTCGTGCCGGTCGAAGACGAGCAGGACGGCCCGAGCGCGGCGGAAGTCCTCGACTCCGCCGAGGACGCGCTGAGAGAGGCGTGGCAGCCGTTCGACACGGCCTTCGGCGCCTGGGAGGAGGCGTTCGAGAAGGCGGCGGACGGCGTCGCCGAGGCGATGGACGCCGCCGGCAACGACGACGGCAAGTGGGACTGGATCAGCGACGCGCTCAAGTACATCGGTTACGCGATCATCGTGCTGGCCGTCGTCGCCCTGTTCGTGGTGGCGAGCCCGTGGTCGACCATCCTGCTCGCCGCGACGATCGCGCTGTCGGCGGTGCACCTGGCCGGCACGATCTACCTGTACGCCAACGGCAAGGCCAGCCTCTCGGACGTGCTCTGGAGCACCTTCGGCCTGGTCACGGCCGGTGCCGGCGGTCTGCTGGCCAAGGGCATCAAGACCGCCGGGGCGACGGGCGACGACATCCTCCGGGCCTCCGCCATCGCGCAGGACCTGCCGGTCTTCACCCGCGGCGCGCGCGGGTTCTCGATGCCGCGCCTGCCCGCCGGCATCACGGTCAACCCGTTCTCGACGCTCATGCGCGGGCAGAACTGGGCGATCCTGAACAAGTGGGGCGGCAGCCTCACGCAATGGGCGAGCACGCCGGCGCGCAGCGGCACGGTCGCGGCCGCGTGGGGCGATGCCGTGCTCGACGCGGTTCCGAGCATCGGCGCGAAGGGCTGGGCGAGCCTGGGCAGCTGGCTGGGCGGATTCGGCGGCGGCGTGTTCACGAGCACGCCGTTCTACACCCCGACGGGTCGCCCGTGAGCGGCCGGCGCGGCGTCGGCTTCACCGACATCTCCCCGCTGCGGCTCAACCGCCGGCGGATGCCCCGCACCGCGGGCATCCTGCGTCTGGTCTTCGTCATCGCCGCGATCCTCGCCGCGGCGCAATGGATCGTCCCGGCGGGCGCGCGTCTCATCCTCAACGCCGGCCAGCTGTACCCGACCGACGAGGCCTCCGCGGTGACCGACGCGCTGGTGCCGTTCCCGGCGATGAGCGTGCCGGCGTGGCTGACGATCGCGACCGGCCTCATCGGCATGGCGGCCGCAGCCGCCTATCTCCTCGTGCGCGGCAACGCCGCCGGAGACGACGCGGCGTACGTCAGCCTGGTCTCGCTGATGATGTTCGGGCTCTTCCCGTGGGCGATCGCCGCGTTCGACGCCGACCCCACGGGCATCATCTGGACCCCGGGCCCCGACGGGTACCCCATCGGCTGGCACTGGCTGGCCTCGCCGCTGGCACTCGTCGTGCTCGTGCTCGGGATCGTGACAGCCGTGCGTGCCGGCCGGGCGCGCCGGCGCGAACGCGAGGCGCGCCGGCGCGCACGGGACGGATCGACCGCGTGAGCTCATTGCGCGAAGCACTGGCCGGTCCGCCGGTTCCCGTCGGGTACACGCTGCTGACCCCGCCGGACTGGGGGCGCTTCCCGGCGACGCCCGAAGGACGCGCGGAGCTGATCCACCTCGTCTCGGAGCGGTTCCGCGAAGTGGGGCGCCCCGACCTCTACGCCGAGACACGGGCGATGGTCAGTCGCCAGTGGGCGCGCATGGAGCGGGCGAACGTCATGGAGATCTTCATGCCCGTCGAGCCGCCGAAGAAGGGCGGCACGCCGATGAGCATCGCGGCGTCGCCATGGGTGGCGAACGGGGACTTCGAGACCGACCTGCGGGCTCGCGCGGGCGCGGAACGGCACGTGGAGAGAGTGGAGCTCGCCGACCTCGGCGTGCTGTACCGGTGGGTCGCCGAGCGCAACGGGCCCGACGAGATGCCGGGGGTGAAGGCCCGGGAGCTGTCGTACGTGGCCCCCTTCCCCGGCGCATCGCCGAAGCGGGGCCTGCTCCTCATGTGCTCGATCGTGCACGTGGGAGTCGAGGAGTCCGGGCAGGCGCTCGAGGCGTTCACCGCTCTCGCCGACTCCATCGTGTCGACGCTGCGCTGGCGGTACGCATGAGCGACCTTCCCGTGGGCTGGCTGCCCATCCCCTTCGCCGTCGCGCCCGAGATCGCGCGCGACATGGCCGTGGAGCTGCTCGCCGCATCGGGTGCGCACGCGGGACCCGGGGCCGACGTCGCGACCGTCGTGGCCAGTGCGGCGGCCGCCCTCACGCGGCTGCCCGTGACGCCGAGGACGGCGGCGCGCCTGTGGCACGCCTTCGGCTCCAATCCGACCGGACTCGTCGCCGATCTGAGCGTCGAGCACCGCGCCGCCGACACGATCCGGGCCGCCGCCGGAGCGGACTTCGCGCACGTGGACGTGCAGCGCACGCAGACGCTCGAGGACGGCGGGTGGGCGTCCCTGTCGGTGGTCGCGCCCGCGACGGACGCGCCGGTGGCGTTCCTCCTGCGCGTGCAGGTGCCCGAGGACGGCGCGGTGCGCATCGTCGACGTGCTCGACCGCGATCTCGTGGCGATCGGCGCCGTCTGGGACGACGCCGTCGCGATCGCGCAGGGCTGAGCACACAGGGCTGAGCTCGCAGGGTTGAGCTCGCAGGGTTGAGCTCGCAGGGCTGATCGCCCGGGGCCGTCCCGACCCGCCTACACTGGACCCACGCTCCCCGACGTCGATCGGAGCCGCCGTGTCCTCACCGTGGTCGCAGCGACGCGAAGTGTCCGCCGAGACCTCGCGCCTGCTGATCGAGCGCGCCCACGAGGAGCTCGTCGCGGGCAACGACGCGGACGAGCGCCTGCGCGACGTGCGGCCCCTCGTCCGCGAGTCGTGGCGCCGGTCCCTCGGCAGTCTGGCCGGCGCCGAAGGGCTGCCGCCGCTGGACCTCTCGGCCGAGGAGCTCGAGGCGTATCGCAGCGCTCATCCCCTCGCCGAGGTCATCGACATGGTGCGCGGTCTGCTGCTGCCGGGCGAGGCATCCGACTCCGGCGTCGTGGTCGCCGTCGGCGACGCGGCCGGCCGCCTGCTGTGGGTCGAGGGCGATCGCCGGGTGCGCGCCCTCACCGGCGACATGGGCTTCGTGGCGGGCGCGAACTGGTCGGAGGATGCCGTCGGCACTTCCGCGCCGGGCACCGCGATCACCCTCGACCGGTCCGTGCAGATCCACGGCGCCGAGCACTTCAACCGTCTCGTGCAGCCGTGGTCGTGCACCGCGGCGCCGGTGCACGACCCCGAGACCCGCCGCATCGTCGGGCTGATCGACGTCACCGGGGGCGCCGAGGCCGTGACGCCGCAGGCGCAGCTGCTGGTGGATGCCACGGCCCGGGCGATCGAGGGCGAGCTCCTGGTCGCCCGCCTCCGGGCGCGGGCCCAGCGCGAGGAGCGGGAACCGGCGCGTCCGCCGCGCCGGGCGCCGCGGCGGCCCGAGCCCACCCGCGTGACGTTGCGCGTGCTCGGGCGCGACCGGGCGCTGCTCGAGGTCGCCGCGGACGGCGGCGAGCACACCGCCGAGCTGAGCGGCCGGCACGCCGAGATCCTCCTCATGCTCGCGACGCACCGCCACGGACTCTCGGCAGAACGGTTGGGCGAGCTGGTGTACGGCGAGGGCGAGGCGACGCCGTCCGTCACCCTGCGGGCCGAGATGGTGCGGCTGCGCAAGGTGCTCGAGCGGTCCGCCCCGTCGCTCGTCCCCGAGTCGCGTCCGTACCGGATCGGCGGCGATGTCGAGACCGACGCGCACCAGGTGCTCTCGCTCCTCGACCGGGGCGCCCACCGCGTGGCGCTCGCCGCGTACCGCGGCGACGTGCTCCCCGACTCGGTGGCGCCGGGTGTCGAGGAGTTCCGCGACACAGTGCGCACGGCGCTTCGCGAGGCGCTCATGGCCGAGGCATCCGTCGACGTGCTCCTTGCGTTCGCCGAGACGGATGCCGCAGCCGGCGACTCCGACCTGCTGCGGCTCTGCCTGTCGATGCTGCCCGCCCGCTCGCCCCGGCGCGCGGGCCTCGTCGCGCGCATCGAACGGCTCGAGTCCGACGGCTGACCGTCCGCGCGCGTTTCGTCTCGCTTCGCTCGCTCAACGACCGGGAAGAGCGGCGCGTTTCGTCTCGCTCCGCTCGCTCAACGACCGGGAGGAGGCGCGTTTCGTCTCGCTCCGCTCGCTCGACGACCGGGAAGAGCGGCGCGTTTCGTCTCGCTTCGCTCGCTCAACGACCGGCCAGCGGCGCGTTTCGTCTCGCTTCGCTCGCTCAACGACCGGGAAGAGCGGCGCGTTTCGTCTCGCTTCGCTCGCTCAACGACCGGCCGGCGGCGGGAGCGGCCCCCGGTCGTTGAGCGAGGGAGCGCAGCGACCGAGACGAAACGCTCCCGACCCCCGTTGCAACGTTCTGCAACGTGCCCCGTCCTACCTTCGAGGCACCGCGACGACGACCGTCGCGAACGCGTCGAAGGAGACCAGCATGACCATCGTCGAAGAGGGCGTCTCGAGCGTCTACGCCGCCCCCGGGCAGCGCGGCTCGATCGCCGACTACCGTCCCCGCTACGGCCACTACATCGGCGGCGAGTTCGTCGAACCGATCAAGGGTCAGTACTTCGAGAACATCTCGCCGGTCAACGGCAAGCCGTTCTGCGAGGTGGGCCGCGGCACCGCCGAAGACGTCGACCGCGCGGTGGACGTCGCGTGGAAGGCGTTCGAGTCGTGGAAGCGCACGACCCCCGCCGAGCGCGCCGTCATCCTCAACAAGATCGCCGACCGCATCGAGCAGAACCTCGAGCGGATCGCGGTCGCAGAGACGTGGGAGAACGGCAAGCCGGTGCGCGAGACGATGGCCGCCGACATCCCGCTCGCCGTCGACCACTTCCGCTACTTCGCCGGCGTGCTGCGCGCGCAGGAGGGCTCGCTCAGCCAGCTCGACGAAGACACGGTGGCGTATCACTTCCACGAGCCGCTGGGTGTGGTGGGGCAGATCATCCCGTGGAACTTCCCGATCCTCATGGCCACGTGGAAGCTCGCGCCGGCGCTCGCCGCGGGCAACTGCGTCGTGCTGAAGCCCGCCGAGCAGACGCCGGCGTCGATCCTGTTCCTCTTCGACATCATCGGCGATCTGCTGCCCGCCGGCGTCGTGAACATCGTCAACGGCTTCGGCATCGAGGCGGGCGCGCCGCTCGCGCAGCACAAGCGCATCCGCAAGGTGGCGTTCACGGGCGAGACGACGACCGGCCGGCTCATCATGCAGTACGCGTCGCAGAACCTCATCCCGGTGACGCTCGAGCTCGGCGGCAAGAGCGCGAACGTCTTCTTCGAAGACGTCGCGCGCGACACCGGCGACGCCTACTACGACAAGGCCCTCGAGGGCTTCACGTTCTTCGCGCTCAACCAGGGCGAGGTGTGCACGTGCCCGTCGCGTGCGCTCATCCAGCGCTCGATCTACGATCGCTTCCTCGGCGACGGGCTCGACCGGGTGTCGAAGATCGTGCAGGGCAACCCGCTCGACCCGGCGACGATGATCGGCGCGCAGGCCTCGAACGACCAGCTCGAGAAGATCCTCAGCTACATCGACATCGGCAAGCAGGGCGGCGCGAAGCTGCTGGCCGGCGGCGAGCGGGTCGACCTGGGCGGCGATCTCAGCGACGGCTTCTACGTCGCTCCGACGGTGTTCGAGGGCACCAACGACATGCGCATCTTCCAGGAGGAGATCTTCGGCCCCGTCGTCTCGGTGACGTCGTTCGACGACTTCGACGACGCGATCTCGATCGCCAACGACACGCTCTACGGCCTCGGGGCCGGTGTGTGGAGCCGCTCGGGCGACACCGCGTACCGCGCCGGGCGAGCCATCGAGGCCGGTCGGGTCTGGACGAACACGTACCACCAGTACCCCGCGCACGCGGCGTTCGGCGGGTACAAGCAGTCGGGCATCGGCCGCGAGAACCACCTCAAGATGCTCGACCACTACCAGCAGACCAAGAACCTGCTGGTGTCGTACGCCGAAGGGGCCATGGGCTTCTTCTAGGCCGATGACACAGGCGACGATCTACAGCAGGGTGGCCGTGACGGATGCCGCGGCCGCCCTGCTGCGGCAGCTGACGGCGCAGCATGGACCCCTGATGTTCCACCAGTCGGGCGGCTGCTGCGACGGCAGCGCGCCCATGTGCTATCCGGTCGGCATGTTCGTGACCGGACCCTCCGACGTGCGGCTCGGCGCGCTGGAGGTGGGACTCGACGACGAGATGGAGGTCTTCATCTCGGAAGCGCAGTTCGAGTACTGGAAGTACACGCATCTGACGATCGACGTGGTGCCCGGCCGCGGTGCCGGCTTCAGTGTCGAGGGCCCGACGGGCAACCGGTTCCTCATCCGTTCTCGCATGCTGACGGATGCCGAGCTCGAGCACTTCGGACTGGCACCGCACGGGTGAGTCTCACGTGCCGGCGTACGCCACCGCCGTGAGCTCCTCCGAGAGCGACCACATCCGCGCGGCGTCCTCCTCGCTGCGCAGCGTCCGGTACAGCGGCTGCTCGGCGGGGGCGCCGCCCAGGTGACCGAGGCCGCGGGGTCCGTAGAGGCGGCGGCCCCCGGCATCCGTCGACGTCGCAGCGAGAAGTGCGGGAAGGGAGGCCGTCTCGGGCGTGCCGACCAGGAGCCCGCGTGCCGACGCCCACCGGATCGCGCGGACGGCCGACGTGTCGGCGGTGCGGCCGAGCTCGGGGCGCGCCGACAGCAGGCTCGTCGGCGCGACGCCTGGATGCGAGAGATTGCTCGTGATGCCCCATCCGGCTGCGGCGCTGCGGCGGTCGAGCTCGAGCGCGAACAGCCCGAGGGCGATCTTCGACTGCCGGTACGCCCGCATGTCGTCGTACGAGCGCTCGGACTGCAGGTCGTCCCAGTCGATTCCTCCGCGTGCGGCGGCGATGCTCACCTGGGAGGTCACCCGCGCGGCCCCCGCCTGCAGCAGCGGCAGCAGATGCGCGACGAGGGCGAAGTGCCCGAGGTGGTTCGTGCCCAGCTGCAGCTCGAACCCGTCGGCGGTGGTCTGCCGAGACGGCGGCGACATGACGCCCGCGTTGTTGATGAGCAGGTGAACCGGACGACCGTCGCGGCGCATCGCCTCGCCGAACGCGGTGATCGAGGCGAGGGATGACAGGTCGAGCTCCTGGAGCGCGATGTGCGCGCCGGGCGCGGCGGCGCGGATCGAGGCGCTCGCGGACTCGCCCTTGGCCGGATTGCGGACGGGCAGCACCACCTCGGCGCCGGCCCTCGCCAGTCGCGTGGCGATGCGCAGGCCGATGCCGTCGCTCGCTCCCGTGACGACGGCCCGGCGCCCGGTGAGTGAGGGGATGGCGATGTCGATCTTCGTGCGGGTCATGTGACGGCTCCTTCGTTCGCATTCCACTCTTCGGCGTCTTCGGATGCGTATCCAGGACTCGAGAGAGCGTGGATACGGCGCCGAGGCGGTGTGATGATCGATGGCGACAGGAGGTGCCGACGTGGCGATCGACCGGACGGGGCTCGCGGAGTTCCTGCGCACGCGCCGCGGCACCCTCCAGCCCGAAGACGTCGGCCTGCGCCGCGGCGCCCGCCGCCGCACGGAGGGTCTGCGCCGCGAGGAGGTCGCCGCGCTCTGCCACATGTCGACCGACTACTACGCCCGGCTGGAACGGGCGACGGGTCCGCTCCCGTCGGAGCAGATGATCGCGTCGATCGCGCAGGGGCTCCACCTCACCGGCGCCGAGCGCGACCACCTGTTCCGCCTCGCCGGCCATTCGCCGCCGGCACCCGCCGCCGCCGGGGAGCACATCGGGCCGGGCACGCTGCGGATCTTCGATCGACTGCACGACACGCCCGCCGAGATCGTGACCGAACTCGGCGAGACGCTGCGGCAGACGCCGCTCGGGGTCGCGCTCACCGGCGACACCGCCTCGCTCACGGGGCCGGAGCGCAGCATCGGCTTCCGCTGGTTCACGGATCCGCGAACGCGCGCGCTGTACGCCGAGGAAGATCACGAGTTCCTCTCGCGGCTGTGGGCATCGGGGCTTCGCGAGGTCATGGGGCGGCGCGGACCGGGTTCGCGCGCGGCGCAGCTCGCCGACCTGCTGCTGGCACGCAGCGACGAGTTCCGCACGGTCTGGGACCGGCACGAGGTGGGGCTCCGGCCGAGAGAGGTCAAGCGGTACGTCCACCCCGAGCTCGGTGCGCTCGAGCTCACCTGCCAGACGCTCCTCGACCCCGAGCAGTCGCAGTCGCTCCTCGTCTACACGGCCGTGCCCGGCTCCGAGAGCCACGACAAGCTCGCACTGCTCTCGGCTCTCGCCCCGCGGTCCGCCGGTTGAACGGTCGCCGTGGTCAGCGGCTGTCGCGGAGGTCTCGCGCGAAGCGGTCGACGTGGGCGCGCAGCGCCTCGATGCGGCGCTGCCGTGCGGCCTCGACGTCGAACCCGAGGTAGGCCGGCGGCATCGGGCGGCGCACGTTCGCGGAGCACTCGAACCGCTCGCAGAGGAGGGTGCCGACGGTGTCGCCGTTGCGGCCGGCCCTGCCGGCGCGCTTGGCGCCGAACAGCACCACCTCGTTGGGCAGCGTGACGTCTTCGCACCACGAGCACTGCGCCCGCGTGCGGGTGCGCTGCTCGGTCTGGCGCAGCAGGATGCCGACCGGCTCGTCGTCGACCGGGGCGACGAGGAAGCCGGCGAGCGGCTGCTTCGGGTCTCGCCAGCCGAAATAGTCGAGCCGGGCCCACTCGACGGAGGCGAGCTCGGGTACGACGAGGGCGTTGCGTTCGCGCAGAGAGGCGTTGACGAAGGACGCGCGGATGTCCTTCTCGGTGAATGCGTGCATGATCCCTTGTTCCACAGAGGCGTCGCCACGGCGGCGACGGTGATCGGATGCCGCGAACCGGCGGTCCGCGGAGGTGCAGCGCGTCGCATCAGAGGCGACGCCCGCGGCTACCTCCGCTCGGCGCGGGGCGCGCCGAGGACCTCCTCACGCCCACCGGGCGTCGTGGCACACAGAAATCGCACGTCCGAAAGCCTACGCCCCTCCCTCCTGCCCACTCTCGGTCGTTGAGCGAGCGGAGCGAGACGAAACGCCCCGCCCGCTCTCGGTCGCTGAGCGAGCGAGCGAGACGAAACGCCCCGGCCGTGTCGGATCAGTCGGCGAACCACACGGCCAGCAGGCCGGAGTTCGACAGGATCCACCACAGCACCATAACGCCGCCGACCACGATCGGCACCCACGGCACGCGCCTCTGCAGGCGGCGTCCCTGCGGTGCGACGCCGGGCGGCGGGCGCAGCGCGCCGAGCGGGGGTGCGAAGGGGACGGATGCCGCGCCTGCGGCGCTCGCGCCCGCGCCGGCGCGAGCGGATTCGAGGGGTGGGGCCGAGGCATCCGGTATCGAGTCGCCGGCTCGCAGCCTCTCGTCGCGCCAGCGCGCCCACTGCGCGAACTTGTCGAGCAGGGCACCGACCACCGAGAACAGCCAGGCCCACGTCGCCGGGTCGAGCGTGGAGAAGTCGCGCTTGGCGTAGAGGAACAGCCAGTCGTCGACGATCTCGACGTCGAGCGCCGCGGCGTTGTCGATGAAGCGCGCCATGATGTCGGGCGTGAACAGGTACAGCGCATCGCGCTCGTACCCGGCTGGGCAGTACAGCGAGAAGAAGCGGTCGAAGTCGCCCTCGAGGCTGAGGCGCTGATCCTTGTGGAACGCCTGCGGCAGGTTCGACCCGAACAGGCCGTTGTTGCCGGTGGCGTCGAGCACGATGTGCGGCAGCGGCACGTCGAGCTTGACCGCGACGTATCCCCACGTGTGCGTCGTGCGGTTCTTGCCCGAGCCGGTCACGTAGCGGTAGTTCGCGAACTCGACGAAGCGCGGGCGCTCGCCGCGTACGAGGTCGGTGGCCTGGCGAGAGCTGCCGAGCGAGAAGATCATGCCCGGAAGCCCGGGGCTGTCGAACTGCGGCAGGTACGACATCGCGTTCGCGCGCGCGAAGCGGTCGAGCCGGTAGAGGCGCTCCTCGCGGGCGCGGCGGCCGCGGAAGAAGGCGACGATCGCGAGGGAGACGAGCGCGCCGACGACGATGAACGGCACGAGCATCAGGAGGGCGCCCACGAGACCGGAGCCCTCCGAGATCGACACGAACGCACCGATCACGGTGGTGGCCATCACGAGCAGCATCGATCCCGCGGCGACCGCGAAGACGACGGCGAAGGCGACGGTGAACACGCCGGGCCCGCTCAGGCCCGCGGGAAGCCGGCCGGCGCGGCGCAGCTCGTCGACGAACCCGCGCGCGGCGCCCGGCGCCAGCGGCTCCGCGAGCGGCCGCGCGTCGAACGGGTATGCCGTCGTGGGGTGGGGTGCGCTCACGCGGCCAGGCTACCCCGCAGGTTCGGCGCGTTTCGTCTCGCTCGTTCCTCGCTCGCTCAACGACCGACACCCCCGACGACGGACACCCCGGTCGTTGAGCGAGCGGAGCGAGACGAAACGCCGCGGGCCGCCCCGCAGGGCACAATCGAAGACGGGTGCCCGCGCGAGAGCACGCGCGCCAGAGCATTCCGACGCGAGGAGGCGCCATGACCGATGCTGCGAGGGACCCCGACGATCTCGACGCGCTGCGCGAAGCGGCCGACGTCGTCGGCATCGACGGCCTGCTGACGGATGCCGAACGAGCCGTCCGCGACCGCGTCCGCGCCTTCGTCGACGCCGAGATCCGCCCGCATATCGCCGAGTGGTTCGACCGGGCCCGCTTCCCCGTCGAGCTCGCCCCCGCCCTCGGACGCCTCGGCGTGCTCGGGATGACCCTCGAGGGGTACGGATGCCCCGGTCGCAGCGCCGTCGAGTACGGTCTGGCGGCCCTCGAACTGGAGGCCGGAGACTCGGGCATCCGCACGTTCGTCTCGGTGCAGGGCTCGCTCGCGATGGGCTCGATCCACCGCTGGGGCAGCGACGAGCAGAAGCAGGAGTGGCTGCCTCGCCTGGCCGCGGGCGACGCGATCGCATGCTTCGCCCTCACCGAGCCGGGCGCGGGCTCGGACCCTGCGAGCATGACCACGCATGCCCGGCGCGACGGCGACGACTGGGTGCTCACGGGCGCGAAGCGCTGGATCGGCCTGGCGTCGGTCGCACAGCTGGCGGTGGTGTGGGCGCAGACCGACGACGGAGTGCGCGGATTCCTCGTGCCGACCGACGCGCCGGGGCTCGAGATCACGGTGCTCGAGCCGAAGGGGTCGATGCGCGCGTCGGTGCAGACGCAGCTGCGCCTCGACGACGTGCGGGTGCCGGCATCCGCTCTCCTTCCCGAGGCCCGAGGACTGCGCGCACCCTTCGCCGCGCTGAACGAAGCCCGGTTCGGGATCGTCTGGGGCGCGCTCGGCGCCGCGCGCGACAGCTACGAGGCGGCACTGCGCCATGCCCTGCGGCGTGAGCAGTTCGGCCGCCCGATCGCCGGGTTCCAGCTCACGCAGCGCAAGCTGGTCGACATGGTGGTCGAGCTGCAGAAGGGCGCGCTGCTCGCCCTCCACCTCGGAAGGGCGAAGGATGCCGGAACCCTCACCCCCGCGCAGATCTCGCTCGGCAAGCTCAGCAACGTCCGCGAGGCGATCGGGATCGCGCGCGAGGCCCGCACGATCCTCGGCGGCGACGGGGTGCTGCTCGAGAACGCCCCGATCCGCCACGCCGCCAATCTCGAGTCCGTCCGCACGTATGAGGGCACCGACGAGGTGCACACGCTCGTGCTCGGTCAGCATCTCACCGGGCTCGGCGCCTTCCGCTGACCGGGGCGATTGGGCGGGGGTTGCGGCATCCGGTACCATAGGAGGGTTGTCCGCACGCAGCTCGGATCTCACCGATGGGATCAGGGCTCGCGAGAAGTCGGATGACGTGCAACACACCCTCCTGCTGCCGGGAAATGCCCGGCAGCCGTTCTAGTCCGAAGGAGGTGGGTTAGTGACGCACCAGTACGAACTCATGGTCATTCTGAGCCCTGAGATCGACGAGCGCCAGGTCGGCGCCACTCTCGACAAGTTCCTCAAGGTCATCACGACCGGCGGAGGCACCATCGAGAACATCGACATCTGGGGTCGTCGCCGCCTGGCGTACGAGATCCAGAAGAAGACCGAGGGCATCTACGCCGTCGTCAACTTCACCGCCACCGCCGAGATCACGCAGGAGCTCGACCGCCAGCTGAACCTCAGCGAGCAGGTCATGCGCACCAAGGTGCTGCGTGCCGAGGAGGCCATCGCCATGGTCGCGTCCGAGAAGCAGCGCGCCGACGAGCGTGCCGCCCGCAAGACGGCCAAGGGCGCCCGCCGGGTCGAGCCTGTCGAGACCAAGGCTTAAGGCTCATGGCCGGCGAGACGATCATCACCGTCGTGGGAAACCTCACGGCTGATCCCGAGCTGCGTTACACGCAGAACGGCCTCCCCGTCGCGAACTTCACGATCGCGTCGACGCCGCGCAACTTCGACCGTCAGGCCAACGAGTGGAAGGACGGCGAAGCGCTGTTCCTCCGCGCGAGCGTCTGGCGCGAGTTCGCCGAGCACGTCGCCGGCTCGCTGACGAAGGGCATGCGGGTCGTCGCGACCGGTCGCCTCAAGCAGCGCAGCTACCAGGACCGCGAGGGCAACAACCGCACCGCGATCGAGCTGGAGGTCGACGAGATCGGCCCGTCGCTGCGCTACGCGACCGCACAGGTCACGCGCGCGGCCGGCGGCAGCGGCGGCGGTGCCAGCAGCTTCGGCGGCGGCGGCGGTCAGTCGCGTCCGGCGCAGGTCGCCGACGAACCCTGGTCGACGCCCGGTTCGGCGAACGCCGGCGGCGCGGCCGGTGGCGATGCCTGGGCGGCTCCCGGCGCCTACGGCGACGACACCCCGTTCTGACCCTCTGGATGCCTCCGGTCGTTGAGCGAGCGAAGCGAGACGAAACGCATCGGGCTCCGGCATCCGTCGAAATCACACATTCTCAGTAAGGAAGACCCATGGCTGGAAAGGCAACCGGCGACCGCCGGAAGCCGCGGAAGGGCGCGAAGAACGCTGCCCCCGCGAAGGCGATCCGTGTCGGCGTCATCGACTACAAGGACGTCGCCACTCTTCGCAAGTTCATCTCGGAGCGCGGCAAGATCCGCGCCCGTCGTATCACCGGTGTCTCGGTGCAGGAGCAGCGTCTGATCGCCCGGGCGATCAAGAACGCGCGCGAGATGGCGCTCCTGCCCTACGCCGGCGCTGGCCGCTAAGGAGTACCGACATGGCAAAGCTCATTCTCACGAACGAGGTCGCCGGGCTCGGTGGCGCCGGTGACGTTGTCGAGGTCAAGAACGGGTACGCCCGCAACTACCTCATCCCTCAGGGCTTCGCGGTCGCGTGGACCCGCGGTGGCGAGAAGCAGGTGGCGTCGATCCGTGCCGCCCGCGAGTCGCGCGCGATCCACGACCACGAAGAGGCCGTGGCCCTCAAGGACGCCCTCGAGTCCAACAAGGTCCGCCTCGCCGTCAAGGCAGGCGCAGAGGGTCGCCTCTTCGGTTCGGTGAAGACCACCGACGTGGCCGACGCCGTCAAGGCCGCGGGCCTCGGCGAGCTCGACAAGCGCAAGATCCACATCACCTCGCCGATCAAGTCGGTGGGCGAGCACGAGGCGACGGTCCGTCTTCGCGACGACCTCACCGCCGTGATCACCCTGCAGGTGGTCGCCGCCAAGTAGTTCCGGCGCACAGAAAGGATGCCGCGGACCCGAGGGTCCGCGGCATCCTTCTTTTGTCTTGCCGAATTCCTGTTGTACCGACGGATGCCGCGAGCCCCCCGGGTCGCGGCATCCGCCGATTCGAGGCCTCCGACCACCGCGGTCCGATCCAGGCAATGCCGGACCACGGCGGTCGGAGACGGTCAGATGGCGGGAGGATCGCCCTCGGGAGGAAACGACCCCCCCGCCCGCTCGCGCAGGTCGAGGCGAGGGCCCCGTCTGGGGAACATGACAGTCCCCCGGACTCCTACCTACGCGGAGCGCCGCCGCAACCCGCGTGCGACCACACCGGCCACCAGGAGCAGGAGCCCCATCAGCAGCGCGGGCAGTGCACCCGTTCCTCCGGTCGCGGCGAGTTCGGTGCCGGCCGATCCGGCCGCCGAGCCCGTGACGGCGTTCGAGCCGCCGCCCGTGGTGCCGTCACCGGGGTTGGTGGGGTCCGTCGGGTCGGTCGGGTCGGTGGGGTCCGTCGGGTCCGTGGGATCCGTCGGGTCCGTCGGGTCCGTGGGATCCGTCGGGTCCGTGGGGTCCGTCGGGTCGGTCGGGTCGGTCGGGTCGGTCGGTCCCTCGGTCGAGCTGTCGCCGATCACCGAGATGGCGTTGCCGCCGATGGTGATCGGAAGCGAGATCGGCGCGAGGATCTGCGTTCCGCCGAGGATCGATCCGAGGCCGCCGGTCGTCGGCGACGTGCCGGGTCCCGTCGTGGTGCCCGGGCTCGCGACCGCTCCGGTCGAGCTGCTGTCGCCGATGACCGAGACGGCGTTGCCGACCGCGGTGATGGGTGCCGCGATCGGGGCGATCACCTGAGTGCCGCCGAGGATCGAGTCCTCGCCGCCCGTGGTCGCATCCGTCGAGCCGCCCGGCGTGCCGGTGCCGGGCGCCGTGCCTGCGTCCGCGCTGCTGCTGTCGCCGATGACCGAGACGGCGTTGCCGACGGCCGTGATGGGTGCCGCGATCGGGGCGATCACCTGGGTGCCGCCGAGGACCGAGTCGGTGCCGTCGGTCGAGCCGGACGTCGCCGGAGCAGAACCGCCGGTGGTGCCGCCCGTGGACGCCGTGCCTGCGCCCTCGGTGCTGCTGTCTCCGACCACCGAGATGGCGTTGCCGACCACCGAGATGGGCGCGGTGACCGGCGCGACGACCTGGGTGCCGCCGAGGATCGAGTCCCCGCCGTCCGTCGAGGCGTCAGCCGCCGTGGCGCCGCCCGAGGTTGCAGGAGCCGCGGTGGCTCCCTCGCTCGAGCTGTCGCCGACGACCGAGATCGAGTTGCCGACCACCGTCACCGGTGCGGCGACCGATACCAGCCCCTGGGTGCCCGACAGCAGCCCGTCCTGGCCGGACGTCTCGGCCGAGCTCGCGGGAGCGCTGGATGGCGCAGCCGCGGGGGTCGAGGCATCCGTCGACGAACTGTCGCCGACGACCGAGACGGAGTTGCCCGCCACCGTGATCGGCACGTTCACCGACACGAGGGCCTGGGTGCCAGACGCGGCGCCGTTCTCGCCGCTCGTGGTGGCGGCGGCCGGAGCCGGCGCCGGAGCGGCGGCGGGTGCGGCCGCCTGCTGGCTCGAGGAGTCGCCGATCACCGAGAGCGAGGTTCCGCTGATGTTGATCGGGAGGTTGACGTCGATGATGGCCTGGGTGCCTGACAGCAGCCCATCCTCACCGGTCGTCTCGGCCGCGTGGGCGACCGTCGCGCCGAGCAGCGTGATGCCGCCGGCTAGGAGCGTGCCCAACAGGGCGCGCTTGTAGAAAGTACGCATGGTTGTTCCCCTTAGCTGATTGATCGGTTTTCGCAGCGCGTGAGGGCGCACTGCTAGCGCGTGACGACGCGCTACTCGTCGTAGGCCGCGATGAAGAACGCGGCGACGAGCCGATCAGTCAGGGGAGACGTCGGTGGATCCGGCAGGCGCCGGCGGCACGCGGTCGTCCTCGGCTCCGGCACGGCGCACCCAGGCACGGTGTGCGACGAGCGGAAGGAGGGCAGCCACTGCCCAGGCGCCGGGACCCGCACCACCGGATCCCGCGGAAGAAGACGCGAGCGGGCAGAGCCCTCCCGCAGAACCAGGGACTCCGCCGTGACCCGCGGGGGCGGTGGCGGAGAAGATCGAGCCGTTGTCGGCGTGCCAGACGGCGGCGGATGCCGCGTCCCACGCGGCGCGCAAGGCAGCTGCCGGCGAGATCACGGTGGTCCAGGCGTCCGTCAGGTCGATGACGGCTGCCGCGCCAGGCGCGACTGCGTCGGGCGCCTGCGGCCCGTCCACGAGGCCGGGGAGAGCAGGGAGCCCGGGAAGCCCGGGAACGGGCGGGAGTCCACCCGGCGTGGAGCCGTCGACCGGCGGCTGGCCGATGTTCGAGCCCGTCTCGTCGACCGCTCCGACGACGCCGCCGAGCGTGTCATCGACGGTCTTGCCGAGGTCGGTCACGGCGTCGTCGAGCCCGATGCCCGAGACGATCCCGCCGACCACCGGAACCTCGGCGACGATACCGACGACCGGCTCGGTGATGCCCGAGACGACGCCGCCCGAGACGACTTCCGTCACGGGCTGGGTGACGGTGTTCACGACCGTGCCGACCGTCTGCACGACCTGGCTCACCGGCTGCTGCACGGGAGCCGGCGCCACGCTGACGACCGTGTTGACGGTGTTCTTGACGCCTGTCGTGACCGTCGAGACGGTGCTGGTGACCGTGGAGGCCGTGTCGTCGACGAGCGACGTCACGGCGCCGAGCGCACCCCCGAGCAGCCCGTTGCGGTCGGAATCGTCGGCGTTCGCGTGCGAGGCACCGAGGCCCAGCGCGAGCGAGAGGACGATCCAGGCGAACGCGGTCGCGGCCCCGATGAGGGCCAGTCGCACCGCCTTCGGCAGTTGCGAGGTTGCGATCTCCACGTTCACCTCCCACGACGAACAACGCCGCACGCTCCGGAACGGACGTGCGTGAGGGTGCCTGGACCTCAGACGTTACCCTCCTCGGCGGGGTGTGTCTAGGTACTCGACGGTCGAGATCCGCGTGTTGTCGGTGTTCGCGCGCACGGAGCATGCTCATGTGCGCGCGGAGCCGCGTCTGTCCCCGGAATTGTGCACAGGTGCCGGCCGGGAGCAAAACCTTAAAGAGGGACTTCAATCACATCCTCCTCCACAGGCTGTGGAACGCGCAGTGCCAGATCAGAAGCCCTTTTCAAGGTGCATGCACGAGAAAACCCGGCAGTTGTCCACAGTGGTTGTTCACAGGTGCGTCGGCGTTTCTCGCAGTCTTTCCACACAGTTATCCACAGGCCGTGTTGCGAGTGTCGGAGGCCGTCCTTACCTTGGGTCTCGGCCCATTCGGGGGGCGCGCTGCAGCAGTGCGGCGACTATCGGATTCACGCGCAGGAGCGTGTCGACGAGCAGAATGCCGAGGCATCCTGTCGGTCGCGCGTGCTCGCACGCCGCGGCGCGCCGAGCGGCGCACGTCGCCCCGAACTCGGACGATGGAACGAACGATCTGGAGGACGCGCAGCCTATGTCGATCGCCGACATCTCCGAGGAGCGCATGGGGGGTCCCCGTGAGTACGAGCGCACTCCCCCGCACGACCTGCTCGCCGAACAGAGCGCCCTCGGCGGCATGCTGCTGTCGAAGGACGCCGTCGCCGACGTCATCGAGACGCTGCGCGGCACCGACTTCTACATCCCCAAGCACGAGCTGATCTTCGAGGCCATCCTCACGCTCTACTCGCACGGTGAGCCCACTGACGTCGTCGCGGTCACCGACGAGCTCATCAAGACCGGCGAACTGCAGCGCGCCGGCGGCGCGGACTATCTCCACACGCTCACGTCGATCGTGCCGACCGCCGCGAACGCCGGCTACTACGCCTCGATCGTGTCGGAGCGTGCGCTGCTGCGGCGCCTCGTCGAGGCCGGCACCCGCATCGTGCAGATGGGCTACTCCGGCCAGGGCGAGGCGCTCGACCTCGTCAACAACGCGCAGGCCGAGATCTACTCGGTGACGGGTGCGGAGGCGGCCGAGGACTACGTGCCGCTCACGATCGCGGTGGATGCCGCGGTCGAAGAGATCGAGGCGGCGCGGGGTCGCGACGGCCAGATGACCGGCATCCCGACCGGCTTCGCGGGACTCGACCAGCTGACCAACGGCCTGCACCCCGGGCAGATGATCATCATCGCCGCGCGGCCTGCGATGGGTAAGAGCACCCTGGCTCTCGACTTCGCACGCGCCGCGGCGATCAAGCACGACATGCCGACGATCTTCTTCTCGCTCGAGATGGGGCGCAGCGAGATCGCCATGCGTCTGATGAGTGCCGAGGGGGCGGTGCCGCTGCAGTCGATGCGAAAGGGCACGCTCGACTCGCGTGACTGGACGACGATCGCCGCGACCCGCGGTCGCATCAACGACGCTCCTCTTTATATAGACGACAGCCCCAACATGACGCTCGTCGAGATCAGGGCGAAGTGCCGCCGGCTCAAGCAGCGCGCTGGCCTGAAGATGGTCGTCATCGACTACCTGCAGCTCATGACATCGGGCAAGCGCGTCGAGTCGCGCCAGCAGGAGGTCTCGGAGTTCTCCCGGGCGCTCAAGCTCCTCGCGAAGGAGCTGCAGTGCCCGGTCATCGCGCTGTCGCAGCTGAACCGTGGTCCCGAGCAGCGCGCCGACAAGAAACCCGCGCTCTCCGACCTCCGCGAATCGGGCTCGATCGAGCAGGACGCCGACATGGTCGTGCTGCTGCATCGCGAGGCCGCGTACGAGAAGGACTCCCCGCGCGCCGGCGAGGCCGACCTCATCGTCGCCAAGCACCGCAACGGCCCCACCGACACCATCACGGTCGCCTTCCAGGGCCACTTCTCCCGCTTCACCGACATGGCCCCCGGGGACTTCGGGTAGTTGTAGGTTCCACGTGAAAGTGTCGGATTCCAGATCGAGATGTCGGCTACTTGTCGGATCCGACACGTCGCGTGGAACGATCGCGGGGCTACGCACCCACTCCGCGCGGCAACTTCGGAGCAGACGCCGTGGGCGCGCTGCCCGCAGATGTGCGGTCAGCGCTGCGGGTTCTCCGTATTATGAGGGCGTGGAGCAAGCGGCGGTGCGCGAGCTGTCGCTTGTGCAACAGCGACTGAATACGGCCTGCCCGTACTTCACGATGTTCCCGCTGTCGTTCCCGCTCGATGTTCTTCGCGAGGCTGCTCCGACCGATCGGGTACTCGATCCATTCTGTGGGCGTGGAACGACCCTCTTCGCGGCTCGGACATTGGGGCTCTCCTCGGTGGGGATCGACGCGAGTCCTGTGGCGGCGGCTATTGCGGCTTCGAAGGTTGCCGAGGCGACGGTCGATGAGGTGCTCGCTGAGCTCGATGCGTGCTTGGGGAGTCATCCCGACTCCGTACCTGAAGGGGAGTTTTGGGAGTGGGGTTACGCTGCGTCGACTCTCGCTGACATTTGTACTCTGCGAGAGGCTCTAGCGGTCCGCGAGAGTCCAGCCGCCACCGTACTGCGAGCGATCGTATTGGGGGTGCTGCACGGCCCACTCCGAGTTCGTGACGAACCCGGCACGCTCCAGCGAGTAGACGACCTCGTTGAACGCATAAGGGCTGACATCGAGCTGCTCGGCGGCGACAGCACGCAGCGACTCCGCGTCGGGCACCACGTCCTGCCCGCGGACCAGGGCGGCCAGGCTCGCCGCCATGCCGATTTTCAGCGTTCCGGTCAGCGGGGTCAGGATCGCCGAGTTCGGGTCGATGTTCCGCAATCCGGAGTGCACGTCCTGGCACCGCAGGCCCTCATCAAAGCTCTCCAACGCGCGCTCCCCTGCTACTCACCCCACCCAGCTGATTGGGAATATCCCAATTCCTGCTAGCATAGTCGCTATGGAGGTTGGGGAGCGCGTCCGTGCGCGCGTTCGCGAGGTCCTCCCCGGGCGCACCCACGCGAGCATTGCGGAGGAGATCGGGATGACTCCCGACGCGTTCTCGCGCGCCGTGAACGGCAGCCGCGGGTTCTCCGCTGCCGAGCTCGCGGCCCTGTCCGAGGTGCTGAACACCTCCATGTACTGGCTGGCCACCGGTGAGCGTGACCCGGCGGAGGCCCTTGTGGTCGCTCGTCACGAGTTTGACCACGACACGGGGGACCGTCACGCTGACTGGAACGACCTACGGTCGACCGTCGAGAGAGTGTCCCTCGCCTACCGGCAGGCCGAGTTGTCCAGCAAGTCGATAAATGTTCCAGCGGATGCGGATGCCGTCCGGGCTGCATTAGGTGACGCGTTCGTCCGCACCTTCGCGGAGCGGCTATCCGAGGTCTACCGAATCGACGTCATCCGACTGGGCGGTCTGCGCAACGCCTGCTCCGCCACGATCACCGACCGGGTGGTCATCATCCTCAACGAAACCGGTAACTGGTTCCATCAGAACTGGTCCCTCGCCCATGAGCTCGGCCACGTCGCACTCGGCCACGCCAACACCCCGGAGCCGACCACCCGGGGCGAGAACGATACGCAAGAGACGTCAGCCAACGCGTTCGCAGCGGAACTTCTGCTGCCTCGCAGCGTCATCCAACACATCGACTGGACCTCGGCATCCGGGGATCTGATCGCCGCGAAACTGTGGGAATGGGGAGTGTCGTCCGACGCGCTTCGACGCCGGCTCGCCCTGCTGCGCTGTCCGACATCACCCGCCGTCGACCAAATGCTGGGCTGGACGACACAGAAGATCCTGCGCCGGTTCCCCAGCTGGAACCACGACGGCACCGATCAGATCACCGCACGCATGGACGCGGCCGCCTCCCGGCGTTTCCCGCTGGAGCTGCAGGCGGCCCACGTCGAACTCATCTCCCAGGGCCGCCTGCCCAAGGCGACCCTGGCGTGGATGCTGGACGTGGACGAGGACGAGATCGAGATCGACGAACCCGACACCCCCGACGCGGATATCGACGAGCTTGCGCGGGCACTCGGGTTCGTGACCACGTGACCACACATCTCCTGCTCCCCGATAACACCGTCCTCGTGCGCTTCGCGCGAATCCAACGGATGGATCTCTTGACCACCCTGGTCCGTGACAACGGCAGATGGTGCGGAACCGTCGCCGGCGAATGCGACCGCAGCGCCAACGAACCGGGCCTTGAGACGATGACCCAGGCGCACACCATCTTCGGTGAGCCGCTCCGATTGCAGACTGGTCAGGAAATCGTCGACACCACCACGATCCGCACCTCCCTGGCCGCTCCCGGCGACGCGCCCACTCGCCATCTCGGCGAAGCGGAGACGATCTCGATCATCACCAACCGCGGCCTGAGCGCCTTCTTCGTCACCGACGACCGGTCTGCCGCCCAACGCGCCCAGGAGCACGGCATCCGCACCTACACGACCTGGGATCTGCTTCGACTCGCCGCACGCATCGGCCTGCTGACGGCAGACGACGCTTACGACTACGTCCGCGAGCTCGGCGGTCATCGAGAGAAACTGGCCCACGTGCAGACCCGGGCAATCTGGTTGACATGGTGCGCGACCTGACGGGCAGCGGCGCGCAAGGATGTTGGCACAAGAGGGTTCCCAGAGGAGATTCATGGCCAAGATTCGAGTTCACGAACTCGCGAGCGAGCTCGGTGTCGACGCCGCAACGGTGCTTGCGCGTTTGAAGCTGCTCGGCGAGTACGTCAAGAGCCCATCGTCCACCATCGAAGCGCCGGTCGCCGCGAAAGTGAGAGCGACTTTCGGAGTGCGCACACCTCGGCCCGCGCCCCGCCCCTCACCCGTGCGCCGTGATCACGTCGACCCGTACGTGGACAGCCCCACCTTCGACCCCACCGCGCCGTCGTCCCGTCAGCACGGGTGGCGCGCAGGCGCAGTTCCCGTGCCGCGTCACCCCGATCTGCTCAAAAACATCCAGAAGACCAGGCAGCGGTTCCCCGCCTTCGGCGATCATCTAGACGCATTGCGCAGTCTCGGGTCACAGGTCGTGTACGCCGGACCATGCAAACAGGACGGCTTCAAAGACTGCGTGATCGTGCACGTGCGATTCAGCGGCGCAATCGAAGCTGGGTTCGGTTTCACGCGTGAGGTGATGCTGTTCTACAGTCCCCACGAAGACCTGCAAGTCCGCACGTTCGAGGCGGCCGCTCGCGAGCTGGCGAAGAAGGACCAGCCGGTCACGCCAGACATCTTCTTCATGTGGTCCCCGGATCAGCGACTGGGCATCAAGCTCAACGACTGGTCTCGACCGTCGAAGCTCGCCATCCCCTTCCTGATCGACGACGAGGATGAGCTGTCCCTGATCACTTTGCTGCGCAACCATATCTATGCGCGGGACCTGTTCTACATGACGACCCCAGTGTTTGGAGCGAGCTTTTTCGGCCGCCGCACCCTGCTGCAGTCTCTGCGGGACGACGTCTTCAACCAGCAGGTGACGGGCGTGTTCGGGCTGCGGAAGTCAGGCAAGACGAGCATCCTCATGCAACTGAAGGAAGAACTTCACGACGACCACATTGTGACCGTGCTGATGGATCTTGAAGCCTTCCCCTCGCCGCCAGAGGATCCCACCGACGACATCGTCAGCGATCTGCGCCGCCGGCTCATCGCCGAACTCAAGACGCACAAGCTGCGCACCCAGGAGCTATCTCAGCTGTCCGATCGGCCGTCCATCCTTGAGTTGAAGAACGCCCTGCAGGTGATCCTCAAACACCTGTGGAAGGACGGCTATCGGATTCTCCTGCTCCTGGACGAGATCGAGTACCTGACCCCGGCAGACCGGATCGACATCGCTGAAGGCGACATGCCACGCGTCGCACAGCTGCTGTCCGCACTTCGCAGCATCGTTCAAGAGTCCGAGAACTTCACGTTCGTACTGTCCGGCCTCACCAGCGCCATCGTCGAGGCCGGCCGGCTCTATGGACGTCCGAATCCCCTGTTCTCGTGGGCCAAAGCCGTCTATGTGAAGCCGTTGGAACGTGAGGAAGCTGATGAGCTTGCGAGCACCGTGGGCGGAAAAATGGGGATACAGATCGAGCCTGGCGCCCTGGAAGCTCTCCACGAGGCATCCGGAGGCCACGCGTATCTCTACCGGAACCTCAGCTCTGCCGTCGTGCGACACCTCCCTACCGATGTGTTCCAACGCACCATGATCCGCTCGGCTGTGCTGACCGAACTGGACGACTGGAAGAGCCGCGTCCAGGGGAACATCGAAGAGATGATCCAGCACGTCAAGCGCTACTACGCGACCGAGGCAGTGATGCTCGAGCTGCTGATGGACGACCCGGGGGACTTCAAGGAACTCGCCCCCAGCGAACACGTTGCCGTGCGCCGGCTCAAAGATCTTGGCTTGATATACGAGCGCGATGGCGAGTATCAGGCGAGCGTCATCCTGGAGCTGGTGTGAGCGCCGTCGACTACTCCGCGTGGGTGGAGCTCATCCACCAGAAGGCTGAGCAACTGCGGGTGGTGTTCCTGCAACTCGGCTCCAGCAACGAACCCGCCCGCCGCGCCCTGACCTCGTCCCACCTGGCCGTCCAGACTGTCCGCACGTACATGAAGCCCGACAGGGAGCGCGTTGAAGGCACCCTCCTCCTCGACAACATGGAGGACCTCGCGGTCACCAGCCCTGACGTCGCTATGGGTGCGCTGCGGGAGCGCGTCTTCGCAGACGTCGACGCGGGCACCCGGGTCGTGCTGCTCTCGAGGGCACCTCGGATCGCATACCCCGCAGTCGTGGGGAGCTCGCTCCTCGATGACGCGAGCTTCGCGCACGCGCCAGTCGTCAAATCGAACGGACCGGAAGGGTTTCCAGCGTGCGTGGAGGATGGCACGGACCCCACACCTCTGCTGCGGCAGGCATTGAGCGAGCTAGGGCCGGAGCTTTGCGCGTCCCTGGACAGAGCCCTTTACGAAAGCATGCTCACCGGAGAAACCGCCTTGAGCACGCTCTCCGCGCGAGAGCTCGAGGCTCTCGACGGAGCCGGAATCACTGCCCCGAACGGCGCAACCCGAAGCTGGAACTTCTCCAAGCATCTCGTCCCCCTGAAGTCAGCACTCGATGACGTCCTCTCGGATGACCTGGATCCCCAGCACCAGCTAACCGACGTCAGCGCCGGGCTGTGGAAGATCGAGCGGATCATTCGCCGCGAGATCCGCAAGCGGGCAGTGACCGCGTGGGGCGGGAGTTGGCGGCAGCAATGCCTGAACGCTGACCTCACCGAAAAGGTGTTGGAACGTGCGACAGAAGAGGCATACCTTGCCGCCACCTCCATCAAGCACCTTCGCGATCCACTGGAGTGGCTCTCTCTCGGGGAGTTGCTGCAACTGAAGGACAGGACGGAGATCGGGGACCTCGGTCTCAACGCCGCATTCTGGCGTCGCTTCGGCGCTCAGATCATGCCGATACGCAACCGCCTCGCCCACATGCGCACCCTCCGGCCGGACGACGCGACCAACGTGGTGAAGTGGCAGCGCGTCCTGGAACTCCGACTGCTGAAATCTGGGACTAGCGCGGTCAGCTGAGCGGACCGAGCGAAGAGGCGGCAGGCATCCATAGAACCTCGCCGGATCCTGCGGAACTCCCTGTCGCTACGTTGATTCAGAACCTACACCGATCGGGATGCGCTGCAGGAGGAGATCTCGCGCAGCTTTGGGTTAGGGCGTCTGCTCGAGCGAGATTAACTGTCGGCGCCGTTGGCGAGCGGTGCCCAGCGCCCATGCGTAGCGATGGTTGGGACAATCACGCTTGCGCTCAGTCTCTGGGCCTTTTTGACAGCGCAGGTTCGCCACGCGCACATCGTATTGACGATTGTGGCGGCGCGTGGACACGGCGGATTCAGGTCCAACCGAGGCGCAGAGCGACGACGTCGGCCGCTCGTGAAGGGAACTCGCTCCAGCCGGGCTCAAGGATCTGACGCGCGAGTTGGTACAGGTTCAGTGCAGACTCCTCGATCGGCAGGTCGAGCGCTGCGGCGATGCGCGCGCCCCAGATCGGGAAGTCGAGCTCGAAACGCCGCATCGGATCGTTCGTGTCGCGGAGAGCGGTGGATGCTGCGGCGAACCGCCCCCTAATGGCGCGCACCAGAAGCTGCACCGCCCACTGCCTGATGAATGCGTTGCCGTTGAGCGCCTCGCCACGCCGCACCCTGCCGACGCCGATCAGCAGCTTCACGAGCACAAGGCGCACGTCGTTCGCCGGGTCGAACCGGTCCTCCTCGCTGGCGCGTGCCCGCGCCCGTGCCAGCAACCTGGCTGTCGTTCCCGACTTGTCATCGACGACGACCGCGGCGTCCCCGGCGCGGGCGCCGTCGACTTCCTCAGCGTCCGCCAGGGCGAACTCGAAGATGTGCGCATCGTCGTACAGGGCGACGAAGCCGATGTCGCCTTCCCTCGCCGTGAGCACCAGGCGGTCGTAGTCGGGAAGCCACGACAGATCGGGTCGAATCTCGGCGCCTCGCCCCGTTTCAATGAGTGTGAAGAAGTCGTGGTCCGACCACTCGTCACGGCGACCACGCGCCTCATCCGATGCGGAACCGAGCAGCACGAGGCCGATGAGACCCTCACGCTCCCCCACGGAGGTCGCTAGAGCCGCGCTCATTGCATCGAAGCGCTCAGACGCGGTCATGCGCGCTCCATTCGCTGACTGGGCAGCATGCTCTCCGCATAGGTTTTGACGCTTCACGAATGAAGTCACCACCGGCGATCACGCGGGCCACCACCGTACCAGCATCTGCAAGACGTTTCACGAACGTGAGTCTGACGCATCCGACGCACTCTGACAACAGCCGGTTCGACTGTATGTCCGGCCTCGCCGCGGTTCGGCTTCTCGTATAGCCACACGGCAGTCTGCTACGAGCTTGCAACTGATTTCAATGACTGCACGAGTTTGCTAATCTCTCGGGATCACCGTCTGATCGATGACCGAAAAGCCAGAAAGCCTGCCAATGACATCCCTTCACGCGCTCCCGCACCACGACGGCTCCGAACTGTATGCGCCAATCCGGACGCCGATTCTCGGTGGGCTCTACACGGTGCGCCTGCGGGTTCCCGTGGAGTTTGGCCGCATCGGGTCAGCTGCCGTCAGGGTCGTCTCCGACGGAGAGCCGTGCTTCCATTCGATGGCGGCTACCGCACCGGTGACTGGCACAGGCGGCGGGTGCGAATGGTGGACAGCCGAATTTGAAATCCCCAACCAGGTCACCCGGTACCGGTTCCTGCTCAACACAATCGACGGGGATGCCTGGTGGCTGTCGGCAGACGGCGTAGATCGCATCGAGCCGACGGATAGCCGGGACTTCCGCGTCACGACGTTTGACCCCGCTCCTGAGTGGGCGGCATCGCAGGTGATGTATCAGATCTTCCCCGACCGCTTCGCGCGTTCCGCGGCGGCCGACGATCGCTCATTGCCTGACTGGGCCCAAGCCGCAGAATGGACCGCGCCGGTGATCTCTACCGGTCCCCACACGTCTCGGCAATGGTTCGGCGGTGATCTGGACGGCATCGTGGAACACCTCGACCACCTCGAGCGCCTCGGTGTCACCCTGATCTACCTCACACCGTTCTTCCCCGCCCGATCGAACCACCGATACGACGCGTCGACGTTCGACATCGTCGACCCGCTCCTCGGCGGTGACCCGGCCCTCATCCGGCTAGTGGAAGCCGTTCACGCTCGCGGTATGCGTGTGATTGGTGATCTGACAACCAATCACACCGGCGCCGCCCACGAGTGGTTCACGGCCGCGCTGGGAAACCCGTCGGCTGAGGAATCAGACTTCTACTACTGGACGAACGCCCAGCAGACCGAGTACGTCGCCTGGTACGGAGTTCCCTCGCTCCCCAAGCTGGACTGGGGGTCCGACACATTGCGCCGGCGATTCATCGAAGGTCCGGAGAGCGTGGTCGCCAAGTGGCTCCAGCCGCCGTTCAACTTGGACGGATGGCGTATCGACGTGGCCAACATGACCGGACGCCTCAGGGACGTCGACCTGAATCGGGATGTTCAGCGCACCGTCCGACAGACGATGGACACGACCGCTCCGGGACGAGTCCTCTACGCCGAGTCAACCAACGATGCCGCAGGCGACTTCGACGGCGAGGGATGGCAGGCGCCGATGAGCTACTCGGCGTTCACCCGCCCCGTATGGCATTGGCTCCGCCAGCCGAGCGGCGATCCCGCCCACCACTTCGGGATCCCGTTCCGCGTCGAGCCGCGCTACTCCGCAGCCGATGTCGTGAAGAGCTATCGCAATTTCACGGCGCCCTACCCCTGGGCGGTGCGGGAACTTGCCATGAACGCGATCGACACGCACGACACGCCACGATTCGCTCAGCAGGCTGATGATGCCGCGCAGATCGTCGCGGCCGGCCTGTCAATGACACTGCCGGGCACGCCGGTGATCTTCGCCGGCGACGAGTTCGGATTGCGCGGCACGCATGGCGAGGACTCCCGCACCCCGCTGCCGTGGGGTGACACGCCGCGGCTAGCCGAAGCGTACGGCGGCCTCGCGCGGCTCCGTCTAGGGTCCAGAGCGCTGCAGCGCGGCGGGCTGCGGTGGTTGCACGCAGACGACGAATGCATGATCTTCGTCCGGGAGGCCAGCGAAGAGGTGGTACTGGTTTTCGCATCCAGCGGCGCTGCCACCGTTCAGCTCCCCTGTGGCGCTTTCGGCGCTGTGGGCGAGGCGGCCGTCACTTTCGGCGAAGCAGCCGCAGAGCAGTTCGCAGACGAGGTCCGCATCACGTCAACGGGGCTCGCCTTCGCCGTGTGGCGCGTCGTTGAGGACACGGCAACCGTCGCCCGGAGTCCTCAAGCTGACGCGGGGCGCGTCATCGACCTGGCCCGGGCGGGGCTCTGAGAGTGCGGCGTCGGGAACCATAGCGTGCACTAGAAACGGGCGCGGTCGATTTGCGTTAGGAGCGTCTCGACTAGCACCGTCGCGATCGCCCCTGTGCGGCTCGGCAGTATGATCACTTTGCGAGCGTCCGCGAGCGGATGCGATACGGCGCAGATCAGTGGCGCGATCGAATCGTGGCGCTCCAATGAGAACGATCCGGCCGCCGCCGTGACGGCGTCCAGCGCGACATAGGCGACGCGCGCGTCGCGGCGCTGACGTGCCCGGCGATCGAGCTGCTCGGTGAAAGCACCCACCGCGCCTGCGAACGATCCGTCATGCCAGCAGGCGATCCCGCGTGAGACGGTTTCGGCGAGTCCGGAAAATCGCGCCAGAGAACGATCACGTGCCCCACCGACCGCGACGACAAGATCAGCTGACCGCAGCGGCAGCAAAGCGCCGACGCGGCGCCCCACCTCTGCGCCGAGGAGAGGATGCCTTGCTGCCCGAAGAAGCGTCTGTTCCGTCTGGCCCGCCGCGCCCACCTCGGCGCGGGACAGCTGTGCGTCCAGATCGATCACACCGTCAAGCGAGTGCGCCTGACTAAGGCGACGAAGGTACTGGTCGCGGGGCCGCCCGCTCGCGGGGACGAAGTGCAGGGAGGAGCTTCGCTCGCGCACCCAGATTGCCCGCACGCACGATGAAGCCAGCTCGACGGCCTCGACGTCGGCGCCCGCCGTCACAAGAACTCCGAGTCGACCCCGTCCACTGCGGCTGAGGAGTTGGGCTGCTTCCACCGGCTCGTATCCCAGATGGGTGATCGCCCTCCCGACCCGCATCAGCGTGCGGTCGGCGACCAACTCCGGTCTTGACAGCGCCCGTGACACCGTTGCCGTGGAAACGTTTGCGAGTCGGGCGACATCGACCACCGTCGGTCGGCGAGACATTGTCATGGGCCGCGATCGTACGCCAAACTTGCTGACATGAAAAGTCTTGCAGGAGCTGACAGTGCATTCAGTTCAACAATCGTCACGGGGGCCGAGCTGCGCACCGGCCTGGCGACCCTGGGCGTCGAACCCGGCCAGGTCGTTCTCGTGCATGCGTCATTGTCGAGCTTCGGTGTGGTCGCCGGAGGCGAGCAGACCGTGATCGCGGCGCTGCGTGAGGCGGTCGGCCCATTCGGCACCGTTGTCATGCCTTCACAGAGCTGGCAACTATGCGATCCGGACTTCCTAGACGATCCCGCGCTCGGCCCTGCCGCGCGAGCGCAGGTGCGGCAGGGCCTGCCGGCGTTCGACGAGGTGCTCACGCCGACCCGCTCGATGGGTGCCGTTGCGGAACTGTTTCGCCTCCAGCCCGACGCCCACCGCAGTCCGCATCCGCATCGCTCGTTTGCCGCAGCAGGTTTGGAGGCGCGGGAGATCACCCACGTCCATGAACTGAACTCTCCATTCGGTGAGTCGTCGCCGCTGGCTCGGCTCTACGCGCTCGACGCCGTGGTCGTGTTGCTCGGAGTCGGATTCGACAAGTGCACGAGCCTTCACCTCGCCGAACACCGTGCCGCGGAGGGCGGGGAGCGGGCGCTCGTACGCAATGGAGCGCCGCTCGCTGTCTCGGGCGCGCGACAGTGGGTGACATGGGAGGAGCCGGTCGTTGACGACGCGGCATTCGCGTCGATCGGCCGGGACTTCGACTCGGGCGGACACGTCCGCACCACGAACATCGGCGCTGCGATCTGCCGCGCCATGTCGATGGTGGAACTGGTGGACTTCGCTACTCAGAAGATGAAGATCACTTTCAACGGACATGAAAGCAGTTGCAGTTTGAGTAACGGTCTGCCAGCATGATCGCACCCGGGAATGGTGCTCGCGCGTTCGTGAGAGTGCAAGCGCTTGCATCCCGGCCTGACAATCACGCAGAAAGGCACCACCAATGAAGGTGAATCGGAGAACGGCGGCCGCGATCACAGCAGGCGGCGTCATCCTCGCTACCACGCTCGCGGGCTGCTCGGCCGCAGACGACGGCAATGACGGTGATGCGCAGACGGACGCGTCCTCGTCACTCACCGTCTGGGTCGACGCGAACCGCATCGAGGAGATGCAGGAGATCGCGGCAAAGTTCGAAGAAGACAGGGGCATCGCGGTCGAGCTCGTCGAGAAAGAGTACGGCGATGTGATGCGCAACGACTTCATCCAGCAGGTTCCGACCGGCGAGGGGCCCGACGTCATGGTCGGCGGCCACGACTGGCTTGGCCAGCTCGTTCAGAACGGCGTCGTCGCGCCGCTGGAGCTCGGCGACACCGTGAACGACTTCTCCGATGTCGGCGTCCGCGCGATGAGCTATGAGGGCGTCACGTACGGCCTTCCGGTATCTCTCGAGAACATCGCGCTCGTGCGCAATACGGCGCTGGCCGACTCGACCCCGGCGAACTGGGACGAGCTGATCGCCGCCGGCCAGGAGGTCGTCGCAAGCGGTGCGGCGCAGTATCCGGTGCTCGTCCCCTCCGATCCCGTGGACTCCGACCCCTATCACCTCTACCCGATCCAGACCTCCTACGGGGCCCCCCTCTTCGGCATCAGCGAGGACGGCAGCTACGACCCCGACCAGCTGCTCATCGGTTCCGAGGGCGGCAATGAGTTCGCCGCCAAGCTTGTCGAGTGGGGAGCCGATGGTGTGATCAACACCAGCATCACCGGTGACATCGCACGCGACGAGTTCGCAGCGGGGAAGTCGCCGTACATGCTCTCCGGACCCTGGAACCTGCCCGCGTTCCAGGAGGCGGGTATCGACTACGCCATCGAAGCCATCCCGCAGGCAGGCCCAGAGGCGCCGACCCCGTTCGTCGGCGTGCAAGGCTTCTTCGTCAGCTCGGAGAGCGACAACGCACTGGCTGCGAACGAGTTCGTCGTGAACTACCTCGGCAGCGAAGAAGCACAGCTGACCCTGTACGAGGCGGGGGGACGCCCGCCCGCCCGGATCTCCGCGTTCGAGATCGCCGCAGCCGACAACCCCGACGTCGGCGCGTTCGGCGAGGTGGGTCTCACGGGTGTGCCGATGCCGGCCATCCCCGAGATGGGCGCGGTATGGGACAACTGGGGCTCCACTCAGTCGGCGCTCGTCAACGGCACCGCCGGTGACCCGACAGACGCGTGGCAGGCCATGTCGGGCCGGATCCAGGCTGCGATCGACGGCTAGACCCAGCGCCGGGGGCAGCCGAACGGCTGCCCTCGGCACCCTCTCGTTTCGACTCATCCCCCTGGAGACCACATGACTAGCGCAACGACGCCCGAAGTGGATTCGACAATCGTCGCACGGCCGCCTCGCCCGGATCGACGCCGTGCCCTTTCGGCCACTCCGTCGGTCCGGGCCACGATGATCAAGATCGTCAGTCTCGGCCTGCTCGACGCGCTCGTGTTCTACGCGGCGTTCGTGCTGACGTTCAACTCCGAATGGGTGCTCGCCGTCGGCGTCGTCGCGGCTGCCGTCGTCATCAACGTGATCTACCTCAGACGCGGGTGGCTGCCCGCCAAGTATCTGATCCCCGGCACGGTCTTCCTGTTGATCTTCCAGGTGTACGCGATCGTCTACAGCGGCTACGTGGCGTTCACGAATTACGGCGACGGCCACATGATCAGCAAAGAGTCGGCCATCGAGGCATTGATCGACAAGTCGCTGGTTCGGGTTCCGGAATCGCCCGCCTACGGTCTGGTCGTCGTGGAGCGGCTCGGGCAACTCGCCTTCCTCGTAACCGATCCCGAGGGCGAGGCGCTCCTCGGAAGTGACGAGCAGCCGCTGCGCCCTGCAGACAACGCGGAGTTCGCTGGCGATCGCGCGATCGCGGTCGACGGGTACACAACACTCGACTTCTCCGAGATGATCGCCGACCAGAAGCGGATCGCCGCGATGAGCGTTCCGTTGACCGATGACCCGAACGATGGTGCGCTGCGGACGCCCGACGGGTCGCAGGCGTTCGTGTACGCCGCCACCATGCAGTACGACGAGGAAGCGGATGCCTTCGTGGACACCGCGACCGGCACTGTCTACGAAGACACCGGCGAGGGAGCGTTCGTCGCCCCCAACGGCACAGAGCTGAGGCCAGGCTGGAAGATCGACGTGGGTCTGCAGAACTTCGTCGACGCTTTCACCGAAGAGTCGATCCGTCAGCCGCTGCTGGCCGTCCTGATCTGGACGTTCGTGTTCGCGGGGTTCACTGTGGCCGCGACCTTTGCGGTGGGCGTGTTCCTCGCCGTGATGCTCAACGACGAGCGGCTCAGGTTCCGGCGCACGTTCCGTGTGCTGGTGATCCTTCCGTACGCGTTCCCGGTCTTCTTGTCGGCAATCATCTGGAGTGGGATGCTGAATCCGCAGTTCGGCATCATCAACCAGGTGTTCTTCGGCGGCGCCGCCATTCCGTGGCTCACCGACCCGGTGTTGGCCAAGCTGAGCATCTTGACGGTCAGCCTGTGGCTCGGCTATCCGTACATGTTCCTGGTCGCGACGGGTGCGCTGCAGTCGATCCCAGAAGAGTACGTCGAGGCCGCGAAGGTCGACGGGGCGAGCCCGTGGGCGATCTTCCGGCACGTCAAGCTTCCGCTGCTGATGGTGTCGATGGCGCCGCTTCTGATCGCGTCGTTCGCGTTCAACTTCAACAACTTCAACCTCATCTACATGCTCACCAGGGGCGGGCCGCAGGACATCAACACCGGCATGAACGTCGGCGCCACCGACATCCTCATCACTCTCGTCTACAAGGTTGCCTTCGGTGAGACCGGTGGCCGCGACTTCGGCCTGGCGAGCGCCTTCTCGATCATCATCTTCGTGATGGTCGCGATCATCTCGGTGGTCAGCTTCCGGCGCACCAAGGCACTCGAGGAGCTCAACTGATGCACACCGACGCCCAAATGGCAACGTCCAATGTGCCCGCGGTGAACCCGCGCAATCACCCCGCCGCACGAACGAAGATGCAGCCGTCGCAGCGCCGCCGGACGTCCCTCGGTCTTTTCGGGAAGTACGCCGTCGCCGTAGCGACGTCGTTGATCGCGATCTTCCCGATCCTCTACATCTTGTCGGCGTCGCTGAATCCGAATGGGAGCCTTGCGGGATCGGCAGGACTGTTCAGCCAGCTCAGTCTCGAGAATTACCTCGATCTGTTCGACGATCCCGCGCAGCCGTTCGGCGCTTGGTTCGTCAACACCCTGATCATCGGGCTCATGACCGCGGCGGGCACAGTGTTGCTCGGGGGGCTGGCCGCCTACTCCTTCTCGAGGATGCGGTTCTCTGGCCGCCGGTTCGGGCTGATCACCATCCTGCTGGTGCAGATGTTTCCACAGCTGCTCGCGGTCATTGCGATCTTCCTGCTGATGAAGGGAATCGGCGACATCTTTCCCGCCTTGGGGCTGAACACCCACGCTGGACTGATCGTCGTCTATCTCGGAGGTGCGCTCGGGGTCAACACCTATCTCATGTATGGCTTCTTCAACACCGTTCCCGCGTCGATCGACGAGGCGGCCAAACTCGACGGGGCCGGCCATGCGCGGATCTTCTTCACGATCATTCTGCGTCTTTCGGCCCCGGTGCTCGCTGTCGTCGCGCTCTTGGCGTTCATCGCGACGGTGAACGAGTTCGTGATCGCGAGCGTATTGCTCACGGATCCTTCGAAGAAGACTCTCGCGGTCGGTCTTTACCAGTTCATCGCTCAGGAGACCTCCGCGAACTGGCCGGTCTTCGCGGCGGGCGCAGTGATCGCGGCACTCCCGGTCGTGCTGCTCTTCTTCGCGCTTCAGAAGTACATCGTCGGAGGACTCACCGCGGGGGCCGTGAAATAGCCGTGGGCACAGCCGGTGCTACCCTCTTGGGCATGGGGGCGACGCTCGCGGACATCGCCGCACATGCGGGGGTGAGCGAGGCGACGGTCAGTCGCGTGCTCAATGAGCGACCCGGGGTCGCACAGTCCAAGCGTCAAGCGGTTCTCACCGCGCTGGACGTGCTCGGCTACGAGAGGCCGCCCCGATTGCGACGTCGCGCCGGCCGGCCGGTCGGCTTGGTGCTGCCAGAACTGACCAACCCCGTATTCCCAGCATTCGCGCAGGCGCTGGGGCCGAACTTCTCGCGTCGCGGCTTCACACCCCTCGTCGGTGTGCAGAGCGAGGGAGGCCTAGACGAGGACGAGTACATCGATATCTTCGTGGAGTCCGGCGCCACAGGAATCGTCTTCATTTCGGGGCGCCATGCCGACATGAACCTCGCAACGACGCGGTACCAGGAGCTGCGCGGCCTCGGACTGCCACTGGCGTTCGTCAACGGCTACCGCTCTGACGTCGACGCCCCCTTCTTCTCGGTTGATGACGCCAGCGCCATGGAGCTCGCAGTCCGCCACCTTGTGGCGATGGGGCACCGCAGCATCGGCCTCGCCAACGGGCCAGAGTCGTTCGTCCCAGCCCAACGCAAGGCTCAAGGATTCCGCGACGCGATCTGCAACGCCCTCGGCGCCGAGGTCCCGGTGCGGATCGAGGCCGCGCTGTACAGCGACGACGGCGGAACCAGCGCTGCCCGTGCCTTGATTGCGGATGGGTGCACGGGAATCGTCTGCGCGAGCGACATGATCGCTGTCGGCGTTCTCGCCGAAGCCCGCCGGCGGGGACTCAATGTCCCACGCGACGTCTCCGTAGTCGGGTTCGATGATTCGGCGATAGCGCGACACTCCTGGCCGCCGCTGACCACGGTCCGGCAGCCGGTTGCGGCGATGAGCATCTCGATCGCCGACGCATTCGTTGGCGAGATCAACGGCATTCCGGCATCGCGCAACCAGTACATTTTCCAGCCTGAGCTCGTCGTTCGCGAGTCGACCGGGCCCGCCGCGCGAACCTAGTGGCGCCCGACCTCGCCTTCGACATCACGCTGACCGTGCGGTCTCGCCGGAAAGACGATCCAAGAGATCGTGAACATTGCAGACGGCCCGCAACTGCTTTGGCGATGCAATCTCAGACGGTGCTGTGACCCGCGAATCCACGGCCGATCTAGTCCGGGGAGGCGCCGGGCGCCTTGAAGGGCAACCGGAAGGGTCCTGGTTGGAAGCGAAGAGCCAGGACTGTGACCTAACGACAACACGTGGGTCCGTCTCCCTCGCTCAGGCCGTCGCGCGGTTCTGCACCGCGGAAGCGGCGGACTGATCGTTGTCGGCGCCCAGACGAGAAAGACGGTCGGCGCGGAGACAATCTCAAAGATGCGGGGCGTTCCTACGCGACAAGGTCGACCCACCCGCTACCAGCAAGTGATAAATGATCGCGTCTACCCGCCTTCGTTCGTACTGCGGATTGAACTATTCGACGCTGGCGAGGAGAGCGCGGGGCGTTCGGTCGCCGCATGGAGCGTCGTAGGAATCTGTCATCTTGCGTGGAATCTCGATCCTGAGACCGCTGCCAACTACCGTGGAATCCCCGCATCCTTCGCCATCTCGACCGTGAACCTACAGTAGTAGTGGGTTCCGCACCGACGGGTGGCAGTTGACACCCGCAGTGGGTTCTTCGGCACACGCGGGCAGCCGTCATCCCGGACGCCGTACCCTCGCAGGTATGGTGCGCGTGCTGATCACTGGCATGTCCGGGGCGGGAAAGTCGACCTTGCTGGGTCGGCTCGCTCGACGAGGGCACCGCACCATCGACACGGACTACGACGGATGGGAGCTTGCCGACGGAACCTGGGACGAGCCTCGAATGGACGCGCTTCTCGCTGACGGGTTTCCAGTGGTCGTGTCGGGCACCGCGGAGAACCAGGGACGTTTCTACAACCGGTTTGAGTACGTTGTACTGCTCAGCGCCCCGGTCGGTCTCCTGCTTGAGCGTGTTCGCGCTCGCACGAACAATCCATACGGAAGATCGGCACACGATCAAGAAGAGATCCGCCGCTACGTGATCGAGGTCCAGCCGTTGCTCCGCTCCGGCGCCGATCTTGAGCTCGACGGTCGTAGGCCCGTCGATGACTTGGCAGATGAGATCGAGTCGCTTCTCAAATCCGGCACTGCAGCGCCGTCAGTCTAGGAATCCGCCACTTCGTGTGGACTCGCGCCCGCGGCCGAGGACTGACTATCGAGCAGCAGCGGCTCGAGATGGGTCGATGATCGCGGGCCGGTCGACGAGCGAGTTGTCGACCACGAGCGAGGCACGCTCCCACGGCCGTGCGGCCGGGAAACAGATGCGCTGCGCGCCGGATCCGCCATGGTCGATGACGGGTGCACACGTCATTGCTCGGTGCGCTCCGGGAGTCGCTCGAGTCCGGCGATCGTGGTGTCGACGATGAAGTCGTAGTATCGCCGCCGTTCGCGGTCCGCCGGCTCGCCGCCGGCGACGAAAGACGCGACGAACTGGGTCGCCAGCACGGCGACGCCCGGGCTGTGCTGACCCGCCCGGTCGAACTCGGCCATCAGCGCCCCATGATCGCGCGGGCCGTCGTCTTCGTGGATGAGGCGCTCGTCGCCGATCGAGACCGTCAGCATCGCGTTGTTCAGAAGCGCCGCGTACGAGAACGCCGCCCGATCACCGAACCCGGCGTCCTGAAGTACCCCGATCCCCGTGTCGATGATCGGCAGAACCGACGGGAAGGTCGGTCCGTGTAGCAGCAGCCACTTGGCCGAACCGGGATGCGAAACGACTCTGGGATACAGGTCGGCGAGCAGGCCACGGAACCACTCCTGCCACGCGAGCCGCCTCGAAGGAACCGGGGTGCCGGTGAGCACGCGCTCGACGACGTGACGGGCGAGGAGGTCCTTCCCGCCGACGTGGTGGTAGATGACCGAGGGACTGACATCGAGCCGTCGTGCGAGGTCTCGGATCGACCATCCCCACAGATGCGTGGCTCTCGTCAGGCCGACCGCTGCGTCGATGACCACGGATGGCGTGAGTCCGACGTGAAACGAGACGGCCGCGGAGTCAGACATATAGCCATTAGAACACCGTTCGATGTACTGTTGAGAATCGTTCTCATCTCCCATCGTTTGCCGCGAAGGTTCCACGCCATGCCCGACACGTCCACCGAGAGCTTCTTCGCGCCCATACGCGGCAGCCTCGCCGCGATCGTAGGCCTGAGCCTGCTCGGCGCGGTGAGCAGCGTGGTGCCGTTCATCGCGATCGTCGAGCTTGCCCGAACGCTCCTGCCCGCACTGTCCGGCGCCGCTGTCGACTCCGCGCGGGTGTGGGCGATCGTCGCGATCGCCGTCGCGGCTCTCGTGGTGAGTTTCGGGTCGGCGTTCCTCTCGAGTTTCGTGAGCCACATCGCCGACGCCGAGCTGCAACTGTCGCTGCGCCGGCGCATCGTCCGTCATCTTCAGCGTCTTCCCCTCGGCTGGTTCGACCGCCGAGCTTCGGGTACCGCGCGCAAGCTCGTCGAGAACGACGTGAGGTCGCTCCATCAGCTGATCGCCCACGCGATCCACGACGTCGTCACCGCGGTGGCCGTGCCCGTGGTCAGCCTGGTCTACCTCTTCGCCGTGCAGTGGCAGATGGCCGTCGCCGCGCTGGTCCCGCTCGTGCTGACAATGATGCTGTTCCCGCTCATGATGCGCGGGTCGAGCCAGAAGTACCGGCAATATGACGAGGCCACCCATGCGCTGGCCGGCGCCACTGTCGAATTCGTGCACGGCATCGCTGTCGTGAAGCGGTTCGGGCAGGTCGGACGCAGCCACCGCCGCTACCGCGAGGCGACCAAGTCCTACGCCGAGTTCGTCGGCGAGTGGACACGAGAAACGGCGCTGCTCTTCACCATCGTCGAGCTGGTGAGCTCACCGGTTGTCGGGTTGGTGTGGCTGCTGGCGGCGGGCACCTGGCTCGTCGAGATCGGTGCGGCCACACCGATCGAGGTGCTGCCCGGACTGATCCTCGGCCTCGGGCTGTCCAGCCCGTTCATGAAACTTGGAGCATCAGGGCAGTTCCTGCGGAACGCCTCGAAGGCTCAGCAGTCGCTGGCCGCGTTCTTCGCCATCCCCACCATCCCGCAGCCGACCTCGCCGGGCACGCCGCAGGGGCATGACATCGAGTTGGACGCCGTGTCATTCAGCTATGACGAATCGCATCGGGTGCTGCACGACATCGTCGCGGCGTGCGCTCCGGGCACCGTCACCGCGCTCGTGGGGGCATCCGGATCCGGCAAGTCGACACTGGCGAAGCTCGTTCCGCGGTTCTATGACGTGGAGTCGGGCACGTTGACCGTCGGCGGGGTGGACGTGCGGCAGATCGCCTCGCGGGACCTGTACCGGGATGTCGGGTTCGTCTTCCAGGACGTGCAGGTGCTGCGCGCGAGCCTGCGCGACAACATCCGGCTGAGCCGGCCGAGCGCGACCGGCCAAGAGGTCGAGGACGCCGCCCGTGCGGCGCAGATCCACGACCGGATCCTCCGCTTCGACCGTGGCTACGATGCCGTCGTCGGCGAGGATGCGAATCTCTCGGGCGGCGAGGCGCAGCGCGTCACAATCGCTCGCGCACTGCTCGCCGATGCGCCGATCCTAGTGCTCGACGAGGCGACCGCGTTCGCGGATCCCGACTCCGAAGCCTCGATCCAGCAGGCCCTGAGCGTCCTCGCGGTAGACCGAACCGTCCTTGTGGTCGCCCACCGGTTGCACACCATCACCAACGCCGATCAGATCCTCGTCCTCGAAGGCGGACGCATCGTCGAGCGCGGCCTGCACTCCGAGCTGGTGGGCGCGGGTGGCCGGTACGACCAAATGTGGTCGAACTACGTCGACAATCACGCCCGGTCCCTCTCGCAAGGAGTCGAACGATGATCCGCAGGCTGCTGCACTACTGCTCGACCCGAGCCCGGCGACTCGTCATCGTCGAACTGGCCTTCATCGTCGCGTCCGCCGTGCTGCAGGGAGTCGCCTTCCTGCTGCTCGTCCCACTGCTGCGCGCGCTCTTCGATGGCCAGGCCGGCGTGGCCGCGAACTGGCTCGCCGTGGAGGCTGTTGTCGCGGTGCTCTACGTGGCCGTCGCGTGGTTCGCGAGCCAGATCGGGATGCGGGCGAGTACCGCTGTGCTGGAATCGCTCCTGGACCGTCTGGGCGACAATCTGGTGGAGCTCCCCGTCGCCTGGTTCGGCGTGGAGCGGTCAGGCCTGGCCACCGGAATCGCCACGCAGGGCGCCATGTTCGTCTCGACGGCGCCCTACGCGATCCTGCGCCCCGTGCTCGCCGGCTTCGTCACGCCCGCGACGGTGCTCGTAGGGATGTACTTCTTCGATTGGCGCCTTGCCCTGGCGATGACCGCGATGGTGCCCATCCTCATGTGGGGCTACCGCGGGCTGCGCAACAGGATCGGGCGAGGCGACGCGCTGCACGCCGAAGCCGTCGCGGAGGCCTCGAGCCGCGTCATCGAGTTCGCGAGGATCCAGCCGGCCCTGCGCACCGCCGGCGACGACTCCATCGCCGAAAGTCTGGTCGACGATGCCCTCCACCGTCAGCATCGCGTGTACCGAGGGATGCTGATCACCGGCGGAGCGGGGATCGCGACGTTCTCGGGTCTCGTGCAGCTCTCGCTCACGGTGGTCCTGATCCTCGGGGCGTTCCTGGCCATCGGCGGATCAGTCGATCCCGCGACGCTGATCGCACTTCTCGTCCTCGGCGTCCGTTTCAACGAGCCCATCGTTCAGGCCGGGGACCTTGGCGGCGGACTCGCGGTCGCCCGCACCACGCTCGACCAGCTCGACGTGCTGGCTGCGGTGGAGGGGCTCCCCGAGCCGTCCCATCCCGCGACGCCGGACGACTGGAGTGTGGAGTTCCGAGGCGTCTCCTTCGGATACGGGGGCCGTTCTGTCCTCCGCGGCCTCAGCTTCGCCGCACCTCCCGGCAGGATGACGGCGATAGTCGGCCCGTCGGGCTCGGGCAAGACGACCATCACAAAGCTCGTCGCGCGGTTCTACGATCCCGAGGACGGCATGGTCGCGATCGGCGGTGTCCCGCTCCCGGCGCTCGGCACGGCTGTCGTCGAGGGGGCGGTCGCCCCCGTCTTCCAGGAGGTCTACCTCTTCGACGACAGCATCCTGAACAACATCTGGATCGGCAATCCGGAACTGCCCCGCGACGCCGTCATCGCCGCCGCCACGCGCGCACGTGTCGATGAGATCGCCGATCGCCTACCCGGCGGCTGGGATGCGCGCGTGGGAGAGGGCGGCTCCAACCTGTCCGGAGGCGAGCGGCAACGCGTGTCGATCGCGCGCGCACTGCTGAAGGACGCCCCCATCCTCGTCCTCGACGAAGCGACTTCGGCCCTGGACATCGGCAACGAGATCGCCATCGGCGAGGCCATGGACCACGCACGCGTCGGCCGCACCATGATCGTCGTCGCACACCGGCTGCAGACGATCATGACGGCCGACCAGATCATCATGCTCGACGGCGAGGGCGGGATCCGCGAATGCGGCACTCACGACGAACTCCTCGCCGTCGACGGCGCCTACGCCCGCTACTGGCGCGAGCGTGTCGACGCAGCGGGCTGGCAGCTCGCCCCGAACGACTCACGGCTCTGACAGCCCTCCAACCTCCACCCGAAAGAAGGACCGCATGACCGAGCAAGACGCTTCGACGCACGCCACCGAAACCCCGGTGATGCAGGCCTCTGCACCACGTCCGCGATCGAGCGTCGCATTCAGCGCGCGGGATCTGCTCAACGTGGCGATCTTCGCCGTCATCTACTTCGTGATCGTCTTCGCGATCGCCATGCTCGGGATCATCGGCCCTCTCATGATGCTGCTCACCCTTCCGCTGAGTGCGATCGCGGCCGGCATCCCGTACATGCTGTTCCTCACTCGCGTGCGACACGCGGGGATGGTCACGCTGTTCGGCGTCGTCGTGGGCCTGCTGTACCTCATGATGGGTCACCCCTGGCAGAGCACTCTGGTGACGATCGCCCTATCGTTGGTCGGGGAGCTCATCCTTTGGGCCGGCCAGTACCGTTCGAAGTGGGCCGCGATTTGGGCGTACACGGCATTCTCCGGCTGGTTCATCGGGCCCTGGATCCCCCTGTTCCTCGATCGCGAGGCATACCTGCGCACACAAGGCATGGAGCAGATGGGCGCGGAGTACGTCGCCGCATTCAATGAGGTCGTGACCGTCCCGGCAATCCTGGGGCTCTGGGTGGCGACGCTGGTCTGCGGATTCCTGGGCGCAGTCCTGGGCACGGCGCTGTTGCGCAAGCACTTCCGCAAAGCCGGTCTCGCGTGACGTTCCGGTCTCGATCGCTGTGACCGGCCGACCCGGCTTGGACCCTCGCACCAAGATCGTGCTCGTCATCGTGGTGAGCGCGCTCGTGATGAGCCCCGGCGGGCTGCTGTTCGTCCCGGCCGCCCTCGCCCTGGCGGCCGGCCTCGCTGCTTGGGAGGGGGCGTGGGGACGAGTGGGAGGACTCATCGCGACGGCGGCCGTCATGTGGCTGCTCGGCTGGATCCTGCCGCTGCTGTGGGTGAACCCGTTCACCGCGGTCCTCTCGCTGGCGTGCACATACCTGATCAGGTTCGTCGCAGCGATCGGCGTCGGGATGCACCTCATTGCGACGACGTCGCCCACGAAGCTCAGTGCAGCCCTGCGGGCATGGCGGATGCCCCGTGCCATCGCGGTGACGCTCGCCGTCATGATGCGCTTCTTCCCCGTGGTCGCCGGCGAGGCGGCCGCCGTGCTGGATGCCATGCGCCTTCGGGGACTCGTGGGCGCTGGAGGACTCGTGCGGCATCCGATCCTGAGCCTCGAACGCTTCACCGTCCCGATGATCGCCGCGAGCCTGCGCGCCAGCGACGATCTGTCGGCTTCGGCGATCCTGCGCGGACTCGGCGCCCGCCGCACGCCCACGACGCTCGACCCACCCCGATTCGGCATCGCCGATCTCACCCTGACGCTCACCGCCGCCGTGCTCGCGACCGCGAGCCTGACCCTGCCCTCGCCACTCGCATGATCCGACTCGAACAACTCACGTGGTCGTATCCGCACGCCGAGACACCGAGCCTCAGCGATCTCGATCTGCACGTTCGGCCCGGCGAGTTCGTCGTTCTGTGCGGCGCGAGCGGGTCCGGAAAGTCGACCGCGCTCCGTGTCATGAACGGGCTCATTCCTCACTTTCACGACGCAGGGGTGCTCACCGGCACGGCGTTCGTCGGCGGGATTGCGACCACCGGCGCCGAGCTGGACGAGATCGGAGCGCTCTCGGGCACCGTGCTTCAGCATCCGCGCCGCCAGTTCTTCACCGACAGCGCGCGCGAGGAGCTCGCCTTCGCGATGGAGAACCTCGGCTTTCCCGTCGCCCGAATGCGCGAGCGGGTCGACGCGCTGATGCAGCGCCTTGCCGGCGCGGTGCCGCTGGGGCAGCGCCTGCAGCAGCTTTCAGGCGGTCAGCAGCAGCAGGTCGCCATCGCCGCGGCGACGGCGCATGAGCCCAAGGTGCTCCTGCTCGATGAGCCCAGCTCCAATCTCTCGGCCGACGCCGTGCACCGACTCGCCGACACCCTCGGGGCGCTCAAAGCCGACGGGGTGACGATCGTCGTCGCCGAGCATCGCCTGCGGTACCTGGAGCATTTGGTGGACCGTGTCATCGTCATGCGTGACGGGCGCATCGACCGGGAGTGGACGGCGGAGCAGTTTCGGGGTGTGTCCGACGAGACCCTCAAGGCCGAGGGCCTACGCGGTGAGGTCGCGACGCCGGAGCTCCCGTTGCTGCCGGCCGCCGGGGCGAGCATCGCCTCACCTGCGCCGGCGGGCAGCATCTCACCCGGGACGCTCGAGCTCGACGGAATCCGCTGCCGGCTCGGCGGCCGGCTCGTGCTCGAGATCGACCGCCTCATGTTCAACGCCGGATCCGTCAACGCCATCACCGGCGTGAACGGAGCCGGGAAGTCGACGCTCGGCCGCGTCGTGTCCGGGCTGCAGCGCAGCAGCGGCACCGTGCGCCTCGACGGGAGAGTCCTCAACCGTGGCGCGCGTCAGCGGGCCACGGCGGTCGTCATGCAGGACGCGCAGCGACAGCTGTTCACCGATAGCGTGCGTGCCGAGATCGAGTTGGCACGTGCGGATGCTGGGTCCGCTACCGGCGTGCGCGACATGCTGAAGGCCCTGGATCTCGACCATCTGGCCGACCGTCACCCGCTCTCGCTGTCGGGCGGTCAGCAGCAACGCCTGGTGTTGGCGGCCGCGCGCGTCGCGGGGCGGAGGATCGTGATCTTCGACGAGCCCAGTTCGGGCGTCGACCGCCGTCACCTCGCCTCCATCTCTGAGCAGATCCGGCAGGTCGCCGCTGACGGTGCCGTGGTGATTCTCATCAGCCACGACGACGACCTGCTCGCGCTGGCGGCGGATCGACAGCTCATTCTCTCCCCACCGCATGCCCGGTGGGGGCCGTCCACGGAAGATCGATCGGCGCAGGAGGCGCGGTGCCGCCCGCTCGGCTCGACGACTCCCCCGGGTCGCGCATCGTAGGTTGGAGGAATGGCTCGCATCCTCGCCGTGACCGGCGGTCACCTCGTTCCCGTCAGCTCCGACCCGATCCCCGGCGGCACCGTGGTCGTCACGGACGGCGTCATCACCGCGATCGGCGGGCCCGAGACCCCGGTGCCCGACGGAGCGCACATCGTCGACGCCTCAGGTCGCTGGGTGGTTCCCGGATTCGTCGAGTCGCACGGGCACCTCGGCGTGCACGAAGACGGCGAGGGCTGGTCGGGTGAAGACACCAACGAGATGACCGACCCGAACGGCGCGCGCTTCCGCGCCCTCGACGGGATCGACATCGAGGAGGTCGGGTTCCGCGACGCCCTGCGCGGCGGAGTGACCACGGCCGTCGTCAAGCCCGGATCGGGCAACCCCATCGGCGGACGTACCGTCGCGATCAAGACGTGGGGCGGACGCACCGTCGACGAGCAGATCCTCGCCGCCGACGTGTCGGTCAAGTCCGCGCTCGGCGAGAATCCGAAGCGCGTGTACGGCGACAAGAAGCAGACTCCGTCGACACGCCTGGGCGTGGCATCCGTCCTCCGCGAAGCGTTCGTCGCGGCCCGCACCTATGCCGAGAAGCGGGACGCGGCCACCGAGAAGGGCGAGCCGTTCGAGCGCGACCTCGGAAAAGAGACCCTGGCCGCGGTGCTGGCCGGCGAGCTGGTGTGGGATCAGCACTGCCACCGGCACGACGACATCGCGACGGCGATCCGCATCGCCGAGGAGTTCGGCTACACGCTGGTCGTGAACCACGGGACCGAGGCGCACAAGATCGCAGACGTGCTGGCGGAGAAGCAGATCCCGGTGATCTTCGGCCCGATGCTGACCTCGCGGTCGAAGGTCGAGCTGCGCGACCGGGCGATCGGAAACCTCGCGCTGATCGCCGAGGCAGGCGTGAAGGTCGCGATCACGACCGACCACCCCGTCGTGCCCATCGACCACATCCGGCTGCAGGCCATCCTCGCGGTGCGCGAAGGTCTGCCGTCGGCGACGGCGCTGCAGGCGCTGACGACGAACCCGGCCGAGATCCTGCGACTCGACGAGCGCGTCGGCGCCCTCGACGTCGGCCGAGACGGCGACATCGTGGTGTGGTCGGGAGACCCGCTCGCGGTCGATTCGCACGTCGAGCGCGTGTTCATCGAGGGCCGCGCGGTGTACGAACCAGGAACGGATGCCGCGTCCCCGCGCGTCGTCGAGCGCTGGGAGCGCTTCGGCCGATCGTCCTGGACGGCATAGGCTCCGCATCTCGCCGCGAGCACTCCCGCGCTGAGGCCTGCTCCGCGACCTACTGTCGAAGGTCGTGGCGCAGGTCAGTCGTCGCAGGCACCATGGCGGGGACGGCGGCGGTTCGAGGCCAGGTCCACGCGGTGCGCAGGATGAAGGCCAGGAGCAGCAGCTCGACTCCGATGGAGAGGCCGTAGAAGAACGCCCACTCCCAGGTCTCCCCTGCCGCGTTGAACACCGAGTAGGGGATGAGGAGTGAGGCGACGACGAGGTTCGTGACGCGGTTCACCCGGGCGGGCAGCGTCATGGACAGCATCACCATCACGGCGGGGATCGTCACGGAGACGAGGAAGATCGTCAGCAACGTCGAGCTGACGTCGAACTCCCACACGCGGCCCTTCAGGATGTCGTCGACGACGCCGGGCTTGTAGAAGTTGACGACGTCGACGTAGACGTAGAGGAACATGAAGCTCGTCCATGCGGCGGCGAGCTTGGCCTGCACGGAGACCGGCGGGTTCTCGAGCGGGTGCGAGGTCTTCGTTCGGAGGGTCATCGGTTCTTCTTCCTTCTCGAGTTCTTCGTACACCGTACGTCGTACGCTGTACTATGGCCGTACGCTGTACGATTGTCAAGCCGTTCGAGCGAGCGAGGAGGCCTGTGTCTGCGAGGGAACAACGCCGGGGCGCGTCAGACGCCGGGCTGAGCAAGCAGCGGGTGGTGGTCGAGGCGCTCCGGCTCGCCGACAGCGAGGGAGTCGACGGGCTGAGCATGCGCCGGCTGGCCGGCGTGCTCGATGCGGGCGCCATGTCGCTTTACCACTACGTGGCGAACAAGGACGAGCTGCTCGACGCCATGATCGACCGGGTGTTCGAAGAGATCGAGCTGCCTTCCGAAGCGACCGACTGGCAGTCGGCGATGCGACGCCGGGCGGTATCCGCCCGGCAGGTTCTCGTGGCCCACCCGTGGGCCATCGGCCTGATGGAGTCGCGCACGTCGCCGGGGCCTGCGAACCTCCGCCACCGCGAAGCTGTCACCGCGTGCCTGCGAAAGGCCGGCTTCTCGGTCGTGATGGCGACGCACGCCAACTGGCTGCTCGACAGCTATGTCTACGGTTTCGTCCTGCAAGAAGCCAGCCTGCCGTTCGACACCGCCGACGAACTCGCGGACCTGACCGAGGGCGTCTACCTGCCCCAGCTTCCTGCTGACGAATTCCCCTACCTCAACGAGTCCGCCGCAGCGCTCCTCGCCGCCGGCTACGACCCGGCGGATGAGTTCATCTTCGGCCTCGATCTCGTCCTCGCCGCTCTCGAGCCCTTGCGAACCTCCGCATAGCGACGCCCGCACTGCACACCGTACGCGCCGGCTGGCAGACGGGTCAGCCAAGACTGTATAGTCAGCGAGTGCTGACCATTGCTTCGCGCCTCGACGTGATGAACCGACTCGGCCGTGCGATGGCCGACCCGACGCGCTCCCGCATCCTGCTGACGCTGCTCGAGGGGCCCGGCTACCCGGCCGAGCTCGCCCGCGAACTCGGCCTCACGCGCACGAACGTCTCAAACCACCTCGCCTGTCTTCGCGGCTGCGGGCTCATCGTCGCCACGCCCGAAGGGCGGCGCACGCAGTACGAGACCGCCGATCCGCACCTCGCAGTCGGCATGCGACAGCTGCTCGAGGCCGTCGTCGCCGTGGACGAGGGTGCGCCGTGCCTCGACGTCGACTGCGAGTGCCACGCGTGACCGGCGGGCCCGCCACCCCGATGGCACTCAGCGCCGAGCGCCGCAGCGTCCTCCAGCGGCGGATCCGCTGGATCGTCGCGGCGACGATCGGCTACAACCTCGTCGAAGCCATCGTGGCGATCGCGGCCGGGACCGCGGCATCCTCCGTCGCCCTCATCGCCTTCGGACTGGACTCGACCATCGAGGTGCTCTCGGCGGCCGCCGTCGCCTGGCAGTTCACGCGTCGTCGACCGGAACGCTGGGAGAAGGGCACGCTGCGGGTCATCGCCGCCGCCTTCTTCGCGCTCGCGGCATACGTCACGGCGAGTTCACTGATCGCGCTGATCGCGCGCGTCGACGTCGAGCACTCGCCTCTCGGGATCGGCATCACGGCGCTCAGCGTCGTCGTCATGCCGTTCCTCTCCCTCGCCGAACGGCGTGCCGGGCGAGAACTCGGATCGGCGACGGCGGTCGCCGACTCGAAGCAGACTCTTCTCTGCGCCTACCTCTCTGTCGCCGTGCTCGTGGGACTCGTCCTCAACAGCGCATTCGGATGGTGGTGGGTCGACGCGATCGCCGGGCTCGTCATCGCGGGATTCGCGGTGCGGGAGGGCGTCGAGGCTTGGCGCGGCGACGCGTGCGCCACCTCGGTCGGAATGCTCCTCGACGACGAGGGCGACGAGGACGACGAGGACGACGAGGGCGAGCACTGAGGGCGAGCTCGCACCGCCCCGACCAGGCATTTCATTCCATCTAGGTGATGACCCCTCCTGGGGGGAGTGGCCACGGTGGATTCAAGCGCCGAAGCGTCGGCCCGTCGGGAAAGACTCAGGGGGTCCCCCGAAAGGCCGCAGCGAACCGCTCCACGGTTCGGGCGCGGACGGGGGTGGATGCTGTGAAGACACGTATCTCTACGGCAGCGGTCGCGGTGCTCGCACTGCTGCTGGGCGTACTGGCGCCGGTCGCGGTCCCCGCGGCGGTCGCAGGCCCGGGGAGCGCCATCAGCGGAGTCGTCTGGGCTGACGTCAATCGCGACGGCATGCGAACCGCGGATGAGGCCGTGAAGTCCGGCGTCACCGTCGAGCTGCTGTCGTCGCCGACCGGCCCGGTCGTCGCCACGACCACGTCCGCGGCGAACGGAGGCTACAGCTTCGCCAACGTCGCCGACGGCAGCTACCACGTGCGGGTGGTCGCGCCGGGCGCGCATCGCTTCCCCGACGTCGCCGAGGGGCAGAACGTGTTCGTGCGGGCCGAGGTGCCGACGGCCGGCAACCCCGAACGCGGAATCACCGGGCCGGTGACCATCACGGGTGCGACACAGGCGACGAGTCTGCACGCCGGCCTGCAGCCGATCGCGACCCTCGAGATCGACCGGCTCGAGATCCCGAACTCGTGCGAGGGCTACGCGACGACGGGCACCCCGCCCTTCGATGCGACCTCCGGACCGGGTCTGGACACCGGACCCGACAACTGCATCGTGCGCGTCGGCGACACGGTGCTGCAGAACTACTCGGTGTCGCTCACCGGGCTGCCGACGGGCGTGACCGTGCCGAACGTCGTGATCGAGATGACGATCAACCCCGTGCCGAACCCGAACGATCCGGGCGATGTCGCGGACTCGACCCTCCAGCTCGCCGGGCCCGGTACGAACGGACTGCCCGCGGGGTGCCTGGCGGCGGCGAACGGTGCGAACCCGGTGTCATCCGCGACGACCAACGCCGACGGCTCCATCACCGTCGTATGCAACCTCGGGCCGATGTCGTCGAACGTCGGCACCGTGCAACTGGCGTACCGGTTCGCCGACAACACGCCGATCCCGGGCTTCGCCGAGGTCACGGCCCACGCCTACACGGGCCAGGACGACGCCGCCGCATCGGGCACCGTCCAGGGTCCCGTGATCGAGGTCACCGGGACGGCGGAGTGGGAGGCGAAGAAGTCCCTGCAGGCCGGACCGTTCGCCTCGAGCCGCACCATCAACGGAGTACTCACGCCGGGATTCCGAGTGCAGTACTGGATCGACATCGACAACATCGGCGGCACCGGCGGGTCCGACCTGGAGTGGCCGATCAGCTTCACGGACCGGTTGACGAAGTTCCCGAACGCCGTCCTGTACCTGTGCGAGGATCGCCGCACCGACAACATCAGCGCCCGCAGCGGCTGGACCATCACCTGCCCGATCGATGAGGCGGCCGGCGCCGACGGCTGGCCGATGACCGTCAGCAAGCCCGCGAACTCGCCCTACGACAGCACACGCATCCTCGTGCACGTGTTCGTGCCCACGGCGGACGCGTACCGTTCGGTCGACCCGGCGTGGCAGCACGGTGACACTCCCCCCACCGGAACGGTGTCGTGGCAGAACAACGTGGAGGACACCGATGGCTGGCACATGATCGGGGGCCAGCTGAACAATCCGCCCGGCGGAGTCGGCCCCGGCTTCGAGGCCGGGTGGGACGGCACGATCGCGACCGGCGACAACGTCGTGCCCAGCCAGTTCAACATCACCGAGCCCCGCTGGGACTTGTCGAAGACCAACACCGGCAACGTCACGTTCGTCGATGGATCGCTCGACAACAACCCCCTGACTCCGCCGGTTCCCGGCTTCCAGGTCGTGTATCAGTTCAGGGTGGACGAGTCCAACGGCAACCTCCTCAGCACCAACCTCGACAACATCGCATTCAAGGACTTCATGCCGGACTGGCCGGATGCCGTGCTCACACAGTGCCTGTGGCACTCCGGCAACTTCAACACCGGCACGCCGACGTGTGAGACCGGGGTGCAGCCGGCCGACGGCTGGGATATGAGCTTCACCCCGAACGCCAACGGCAACAACACCAAGACCAACACGTGGCAGGCGTTCTTCTTCGTGCCGACGCCGACGGTGCCCGACCCGTGTCGCGCCAACGTGAGCGACACGCTCTCGTTCCGCAACGAGGCGCGGAGCACCGAGGGGTGGACGGCGGACGACTGGCCGATGAACAACACCGGGTTCGAGCCCGGCTGGGACGGCACGACCGCCACGGGCAACAACGTCTCGACGCGCACGTTCAACGTCCGCAGCACGGTCAGCGACTGCGGCACGCTCACGGGCAACAAGCAGTACGAGGGCATCGCGGGCGGCCTCACGAACTGGAACCAGTTCTCGATCGGCGACGTCGTCAACTCCCACGTGTGGACGACGGCGAGCACGACCCGGATCTCGGTGACAGACCCGGTGGTGTGCGACGTGTTCGACGTGTCGGTGTGGCGCGTCTCGGGCAACCCGCTGGCACCCATCACCGGCGCCGACCCCAATCCGCACCTCCAGGCGCGGACGGCGACGATGAACCCGGGCTTCGACCTCAACAACTACGTGATCGAGTACGGCGTCGGCTCCAACACGGTGGACACGCAGACCGGCACCGGCAACGGGCTGGACAACTCCCCGAACGTCACCGACGCCCGGCAGTGCCGTGACGACGAGGGCCCGTGGACCACGGATCCCGCGGCGACCTTCGGCGCCGACTGGCGTGACGAGGTGAACATGGTCCGCGTGAGCCCGATCAACGCCGGGCACGTGGAGGTCGGTCCGTTCACCCTCGGCCTGTACGTGCCGCTGCAGTCGCGCTGGCAGTACAACGGCGGCCCCAACGCGGGCGAGGACATCCCGCAGGGCGTGCTGCTGAACAACACCGGCAGCTGGCCCGAGACCAACCAGGACGGCGGCATCGTCTACGACGACGTCTCGCGCCAGCTCGCGGCGAACCTGCCGATCACGGGCTACAAGTACTTCACCAACGAGGCCGGCAACGCGTGGGCCGACAACACGACGGTCGCATCGGGCCAGCGAGTCCAGTCGTGGGCCGGCCTCGAGGTCGACTGGAACGGCATCCGCAACGCCGGGACGGCACGCGGCGTCCAGGCTCCCGGAGCAGAGGAGGCCATCGGATTCCCCGTCGACAACCCGATGGTGTGCGACACCTTCGACGTGTCGGTCTTCCAGCTCGACGGCCCCGCCTGGTTCACGGCGCAGGGCCGCGCCACCGCCTCCGAGTACGTCATCGAGTACGGCGTCGGCACCAACGCGGTCGACACCCAGGCGGGTGCGCCGGTCGGCGGGCTGTACCCGGTGGACCGGACCTCACTGCTCGGAGACAACAACGGATGCCGCGAGCACGACGGTCCGTGGCACACCGACGCCGCTCAGTTCGGCGCCGACTGGCGCGACCGGGTCAACATGGTGCGGATCCGCGCCGTGGAGCCCGACCACGTCGAGCACGCCGCGTTCCGGCTCGACCTGAAGATGTTCCTGCGGGCCCGCGGGTCGTACAACGGCGGTCCGAACGACGGCGAGCCGCTGCTGACGGGCATCCGCCTGTCGAACATCGGCGGCTGGTCCACGGGCCCCCGCGGTGATGGCTGGACCACGATGCAGCAGGAGCTCCGGTTCCAGGGTCTTCGCCTCATCGTCGCGAAGAACGTCGGGCAGGCGACGTACCTGCCGGGCCAGGACGCGATCTGGAATCTCAGCGTCGGCGTCAACAACGCCCCCATCGGCGCGATCGTCGAGAACCTGCGCCTCGTCGACACGGTGCCGATCGGCCTCATCTACAACGAGGCCTGCACGCAGAGCAGGCTCCCGGCCGGTGTGACCGTCAGCTACAACGCAGCGACCCGGGAGGTCACGTTCGTCCTCGGCGACATCACCACGACCGCGGCGAACTACTGGATCCGCACCGGCGCCACCGCCCTTCAGCTGTGCGCGACGCTCGAGACGGTCGCACAGCCCGGTGACACCTACGTCAACCAGGTGCAGGCGTTCTCGAACAGCGCCGAGAACGCGCCGACGGCGACGGCGACCACCACCGCGACCGGGTCGGGCCAGCTGGGCCTGGTCAAGAACGTCGACAAGGCGTTCGTGGCCAGCGGCGAGACGTACACCTGGTCGCTGGACTGGGCGAACACCTCGACGGTCATCTCGTTCCAGCCGACCGACCTCATCGACGTGCTGCCGTGGAACGGCGACGGCGACCCGGCGGCGGGCTCGGCCCGCGGTCAGTACGCATCGGCCTACGAGGGTCTCTCGGAGCTGACCGGACCGCTCGCGCAGCCCATGTATGTCCGTGGTGGCATGGGCGAGGTCGCCGGCACGTGGTACTACTCCGTCGCGGATCCGTCGACGTTGAACCACGACCCGCGTGATGCTTCGAACGCGGACCCCGCCGCGCCGGGCGGCACCTGGCGGACCGCCGCCGAGATCACCGACTTCGCCGACGTGACGGCGGTGCGGTTCGTCGCCACCGAGTGGCTCGGCACGGGGGCGCGCGTGCGCGCTCTGATCCCGATGGTGTCGACCAGCGACGACCTCAACAACGTCTATGTCAACCGCGCGATGATCTTCTCGGGCACCTTCCCCAACCAGCCTCTGCTGTCGAACGAGCCGTACGTGCTGATGCCGGGGTTCACGCTCGGCGACCTCGTGTGGCTCGACCGCAACGGCAACGGCCGATTCGATGGGGAGGAGCAGGGCATCGCCGGCGTCGACATCGAGGTGCGGAACCAGGACGGCGATGTCGTCGCGACCACGACGACCGATGCGCAGGGTCGCTGGTCGGTGACGAGGATCCCCGCAGGCGTGTACACGGTGCACATCCCTGCCGAGATGTTCGGCGACGGCGGACCGCTCGAGACCTACGTGGTCCGCACCGTCGGATCGGGCAGCTCCGACATTCCGAACGAGAACAGCGACAACAACAACACTGCGACGCCCGATCCCCGCGCGACGGGTCTCACGAGCACGCCCGTGACGCTGGCCTACCGCTACGAGGACGATCGCCTCATCGGTGCCGACGGCCCGTCGGGCGACGATGTGGCGCAGCTCGCCCCGCCTCTCTTCCCGGACGCCTTCAGCACGTTCACGGTGGACCTGGCTCTGCTCCCGGGGCCGTCGGTCGACATCGAGAAGTCGACGAACGGGCAGGATGCCGACACCCCGACCGGCCCGAACGTCGCGGTGGGCGGCGAGGTGCGGTGGACGTACGTCGTCACCAACACCGGTGACGTCGATCTCACGAACGTGACGGTGACCGACGACCAGGTCGACGACGCCGCCATCGACTGCGACGGCACCGGCAGCAATGTGGTTCCGGGCCCGCTCGCCCCCGAGGCATCCTTCACCTGCGTCGCGACCGGCACGGCGACGCCGGGGCAGTATGCGAACACCGGCACCGTGACCGGCTTCGACCCCGCCCAGGTGGCGGTGACGGACGAGGATCCTTCTCACTACTTCGGCGCCGAGCCCTCGGTCGACATCGAGAAGGCGACGAACGGGCAGGATGCCGACACCCCGACCGGCCCGCTGGTCACCGTCGGCGGTGCCGTGCGGTGGACGTACGTCGTCACCAACACCGGCAACGTCCCACTCACGAACATCACGATGACCGACGACATGGTCGCCGCCGAAGACATCGACTGCGCCGGGTCGGGCAGCAATGTCGTCGCCGGCCCGCTCGCGGCCGGGGCATCCGTCACCTGCGTGGCGAACGGCACCGCCGACACCGGCCAGTACGCGAACCTCGGAACCGTCGTCGCCAGCGGGCCCGAGACGACCGACGTCGACGGGAACCCGGTCGCCGCCGACGAGGTGGGCGACGAGGATCTGTCGCACTACCTCGGGATCCAGCCCGCCGTCGAGCTCGAGAAGGCGACGAACGGGCAGGATGCCGACACTCCGACCGGCCCGAACGTGGCCGCCGGCGGTGACGTGCGGTGGACGTACGTGGTGACGAACACCGGTGACACCGCGCTCACCGACGTCACGGTGACCGATGACCGGATCGCCGCCGCCGACATCGACTGCGACGACACCGGCTCGAACGTGATCCCCGGTCCGCTCGCGCCGGGCGCGTCCTTCACGTGCGTCGCCGAGGCCACGGCGGTCGAGGGTCAGTACGCGAACCTCGGGACGGTGACGGGCACCGCGCCCGCCACGACGGACGTCGACGGGAACACGGTCGCCGGACAGCAGGTGAACGACGACGATCCGTCGCACTACTTCGGCATCGCGCCGGGCATCGACATCGAGAAGGCCACCAACGGGCAGGATGCCGACACTCCGACCGGCCCGTTCGTCGCCGTCGGCGGTGACGTGCGGTGGACGTACGTGGTGACCAACACCGGCAACGTCCCGCTCACCGACGTCACGGTCACCGACGACCAGGTCGCCGCGGCCGACATCGACTGCGCCGGGACGGGCAGCAATGTGATTCCGGGACCGCTCGAGGCCGAGGCATCCGTCACCTGCGTCGCGACCGGCACGGCGACCGCCGGCCAGTACGCGAACCTGGGTTCGGTCACCGGCGTCGGGCCGCAGACGACGGATGTCAACGGCAACCCGGTGACGGGCGTCACGGTCGACGACGAGGATGCCTCGCACTACTTCGGCGCCTCCCCCGCCGTCGACATCGAGAAGTCCACGAACGGCGAGGACGCCGACGAGCCGACCGGGCCCTTCGTGCCCGTCGGCGGCACGGTCGAGTGGAGGTACGTCGTCACCAACACGGGCGACGTGCCGCTGACGAACGTCACGGTGACCGACGACATGATCGCCGCCTCCGAGATCGATTGCGCCGAGACGGGGACCAATGTGATCCCCGGCACGCTCGCACCCGGCGACGGGTACGTCTGCCTCGCGACCGGCACCGCGGTGCCCGGGCAGTACGCCAACCTCGGCACCGTGACCGGGACCGGCCCCGACACCACAGGCGTCGACGGCGGCATCGTCCCCGGCGACCCGGTGACCGACGGCGACCTGTCGCACTACTTCGGCGCCGACCCGGCGGTCGACATCGAGAAGAGTACGAACGGGCAGGATGCCGACACCGCGCCGGGTGTGGCGCTCGCGGTCGGCGCCGTCGTGGAGTGGACGTACGTCGTGACGAACACGGGCAACGTCCCCCTCACGAACCTCACCGTGACCGACGACAGGATCGCCGCGTCCGAGATCTGGTGCGGCGACACCGAGTCGAACGTCGTGGCCGGACCACTGGAACCCGGTGAGTCGTTCACGTGCAACGCGTTCGGGGTCGCCGTCGCGGGCCAGTACGTCAACGTCGGCGGGGTCTCCGCAGAGGTCCCGGCCCTCGGCACCACCGTGACCGACGACGACCTGTCGCACTACATCGCGCCGGCTCCGTCGGCCACGCCGCCCCCGCCGGTACCGCCGGCGCCGGCCGCTCTGCCCGCGACCGGCGGCTCGCTGCCCGTCCTGCCGATCGTCGGCGGGGCACTGGTGATCCTGCTCGGACTGATGCTCGTCGCCACCGGCCGCCGCCGGAGGGCGTGAGAACGGAGAACGTCGTGAAGAGACGTTCACAGGTCACGCTGCTGGTGGTGGCGGCGTTGATCGCCGGGGTGGTGGCGCCGTCCGCTGCGATCGCGGGCCCCGGCAGCATCGTCAGCGGCATCGTGTGGGCCGACACGAACCGTGACGGCGTACGCCAGCCGACCGAGCCGGCACGGGCCGGGGTCACGGTGCAGCTCCTCACGGCACCCGGCGGCGCGGTCGCCGCCACGACGACCACGAACGCCAGTGGCGCGTACTCGTTCGCGAACGCGGCGGACGGCGACTACATCGTGCGCGTGGATGCCCCCGGTGCGTTCGTCTTCCCGGCGACCGCCACCGGACAGAACGACTTCGTCCGCGAAGGTCAGCCCCTCCCGGGTCAGCCCGAGCGGGGCGTGACCGCCGCCTTCCCCATCACGGGTGCGGGCCAGGTGACAGGAGTGGACGCCGGCATGCAGCCGATCGCCACCCTCCAGCTCGCCCGCCTCCCGATGGCCGACGCCTGCGAAGGGTTCGCGCGGACGGGCACGCCTCCCTTCGACGCGACCGACGGTCCGGGCCTCGACAGCAGCAGCGCCAACTGCATCGTCCGCACCGGCGACACGGTGATGCAGCAGTACGGCGTGTCGTTGACGGGGCTTCCCACCGGCACGTCGGTGCCGAACGTCGTCGTGGAGTTCCGGGTCTCCTCGCCCGACGGTGCGAGGCTCGCGCTGGTGGGCCCGGGCGTCAACGGCATCCCGTCCGAGTGCCTGACGGCGGCGACCGGCGCGAATCCGCCGTCGTCCCGCACGATCAACGCGGACGGGTCGATCACCGTGCGCTGCAATGTGGGAACGCTGTCGTCGACCGCAGCAGGGATCCCGCTCTCCTACGAGATGACCGAGGCATCCCCGATTCCGTCGCACGCCCTGATCGAGGCGGTCGCCTATGCCGGCGGAGGTGACGCCGGCGTGTCGAGTCCCGTCGCCGGGCCGATCGTCGAGGTGACCGGCCGCGCCGACTGGGACCTCGTGAAGAACCTGTATCCGACGAACCAGTACCACCAGGCCGGCCCGGACTACCGAGCGATCGAGGTCGCCGGCGTCGGAACACTCGAGGGCTACGTCGTCAGATACCAGTTCGACATCCGCGACCTGACGGACGGGCTCGGCGGCGGCCAGCTCCAGTGGCCGGTGACGTTCACCGACGTGATGCCGGACTTCCCGAACGCCCGGATCCTCGAGTGCCGCAACACGAACCTGAGCGACCGCGCCGGCCGTTCGTTCTGGACGCTCGGCTGCCCCGCCGTGACCGAGACGCAGGGCGCCGACGGGTGGCAGCTGAGCATCTCGCCGAACTTCGCCAGCAACCCGGACCTCACCGAAGGTCACATGGTGATGACGGTGTTCCTCCCCGTCGATGAGATGAACCGCGCGATCGACCCGTCGTGGCAGCCCGGCGATCCGTTCGCGACGGGGGATGTCGTCTTCGACAACGTCGCCGCGGGCACCGACCACTGGACGATGAACGGCGGTCAACCCAACACGGGCGAGGATCCCGCGAACAACACGGCCACCGTCACCGGCGCGGCCGCGGCGCCGCGCTGGGACCTGGTGAAGGATGTCTCGAACACGATCACCTTCGCCGAGCGACAGATCGATGGCGTCCCGACCGAAGGCTACGACGTGCTGTTCGCCCTGACGGTGATCGACCTCGCCGGCGCCGGCAACATCGCTCCGTGGTTGGACCGGCCGGTGGCGTTCAAAGACCGCTTCGTCAGTCATCCCGGCTCCTACCTGATCGAGTGCACGCAGCGAGCAGTCGGCACGGGTGGCGCGACGGCCACACCGACGTGCGAGACAGGTCTCCAGCCTGCCGAGGGATGGGACATGAGCCTCGTGCCCACGGAGTGGGGCCTTGAGAGCCGGCGCGGCGACTTCTGGGCGCGGGTCTTCATCCCGATGGATGCGATGGAGCTCGACCCGTGCGCGGCGGCGAACCCGCAACTGCACGTCAGGAACGAGGCGATCGACTCCAACGGCTGGACCGCGGGCGGCGCGCCCAACTACAACTTCGGCACCGGATTCGAGCCGGGCTGGGACGGCACCGTAGCCACCGGCAACAACCTCGTGAATCGCACGATCAACGTTCCGCCCGCGGCCTGTGGCACATTGGCGGGCGACAAAGGGTACTTCCGCGTTGCGGGGCAGGCTCCGATCACGCCCGCGTTCGCCGGCCATATCGTCGGATCGCAGGTGCTGGCCACGGCGAACAACGACCGCGTCCGCGTTCCGAACTTCCAGCTGTGCGATGTCTTCGACGTCTCGGTGTTCCGGCTCACCGGCGAAGCGTGGATGCTGGAACGACCGGAGTGGCCGAACCCCGGGGCGTACGTCATCGAGTACGCAGTCGGGCCGAACGAGGTCGACACCCAAGCCGGCCCGATCACCGGCGGGCTCTATCCGATCAACTCGTCCTCGGTGCGAACAGCCGCGACCCAATGTCGTGACGACGGGACGATCGCCTGGTCGTCCGATCCCGGCGCCGACTTCGGGCCGGCCTGGCAGGACAGCGTCAACATGGTGCGGATGCGGCCGATCGACCCGGCCCACGTCGAGGTCGGCCCGTTCTCGGCGCATCTGCAGATGCACCTCCAGGTGCGCGAGTCCTACAACGGCGGGCCGAACGCAGGCGAGCAGATCCCGACGGGCGTCCGCCTGACCAACGTCGGAGGCTGGCCGACGGGGCGCACCGGGTCCTCCTGGAACACGGTCGCGCGCGAGATCACCTTCTCGGGCATGCTCCTGGGCGTCGCGAAATCGGTCACGCCGACCCAATACCTGCCGGGCACGAGTCCGGTCTGGGACCTGTCGGTGTCGATCGACCGCGCCACGATCGGATCGACCATGCGGAATCTGCGCATCGTCGACACGCTCCCGGCGGATCTTCACTTCGATCTCCCGTGCACGCAAGGCCTGCTCCCGGCGGGCGTGGCGGTGAGCTACGACTCGCAGACACGGCGGGTGACCTTCCAGGCCGGCGACATCCCGCTCGTGAATGCGCCCACGCAGGTCGTGTTCGGCCCCAATGCGAACGCAACGCACGGGCGGCTGCGCATCTGCACGACCATCGACTCTCTGGCCCAGCCCGGCGACACCCACGTGAATCGCGTCCAGGCGCTCGCCGACAACGCCGAGAACGCCCCGACCGCCCAGGCCACGATCCAGGTCGTAGGCTCCGGTCAGCTGGGCATCACCAAAGCCGTCGACAAGCCGTTCGTCGCGTCGGGCGAGGACTACACGTGGTCGCTGGACTGGGGGAACACGTCCACCTCGATCTCGTTCCTGGCGCCCGATGTGATCGACGTCCTCCCGTGGAACGGGGACGGGGATCCGGCATCCGGCTCGGCACGTTCCCAGTTCCCGTCCGAGTACACCGGGCTGGCGCAGCTGACGGGGCCCCTCACGGCGCCGACGTACATCCGGGGCGGCACCGGCGCCGTCGCGGGAGCGTGGTTCTACTCGACCGCCGATCCCTCGACGATCACCCATGACCCGCGCAGCCCGGCCAACGCCGATCCGGCGGCACCGGGTGGTCTCTGGCAGACCGAGGGCGAGATCGCCGCCGGAGCCGGATTCGGTGCGGTCACGGCGATCCGGTTCGTCTCGGGCTCTGCCCTTCCGGTGCAGTCGCGCGTGCGAGCCGTGGTCGGAGCGGTTTCGACGAGCAACGACCTCGACAACGTCTACGTGAACCGGGCGATGATCTTCTCGCCCTCCTTCCCCGACCAGCCGCTGCTCTCCAACGAGCCGTACGTGCTGATGCCCGGGTTCACGCTCGGCGATCTGGTCTGGATCGACCGGAACGGCAACGGCCGGTTCGACGCGGGTGAGCAGGGGGTCGCGGGCGTCACGGTCCAGGTCATGGACGACACCGGATCCGTCGTCGCGACACGCGTCACCGACGCCGACGGCCGCTGGTCGGCGGCCGCCCTTCCGGCGGGGACCTACACCGCGCACATCCCGCCGTCGATGTTCGCCGACGGCGCGCCGCTTGCCGAGCATCTCGTGCGGCTCGTGGCGTCCCGGCCGGATCAGGACGTGAACGAGAACGCCGACAACAACAACACCGCCAGTCCCGACCCGACGGTGACCGGGTTGACGAGCACGCCCGTCACACTCGCGTACATCTACGACGACGGGCTCCTCGAGAGCGGCAACGGCCCGCTCGGTGACAACGTGGCGGGTCTGGGCAGTGACATCATCCCCGACGTCTTCACGAACTTCACCGTCGACCTCGCGCTCATGCCTGCGCCGGGCATCGACATCGAGAAGGCGACGAACGGGCAGGATGCCGATACCGTGTCGGGGCCGGCTGTCACGGTGGGCGGCGACGTGCGCTGGACGTACGTGGTGACCAACACCGGCGGGGTCGACCTCACGAACGTGACGGTGACCGACGACGTGGTGGACGACTCGACCATCGACTGCGACGGGACCGGCGGAAACCTCGTCCCGGGCCCGGTCGCCCCGGAGGCATCCTTCACCTGCGTCGCCACCGGCACGGCGACGGCGGGGCAGTATGCGAACACCGGAACGGTGACCGGGCTGGATCCCACCCAGGTGGAGGTCACCGACGAGGATCCGTCGCACTACTTCGGCGTCCAGCCCGCGATCGACATCGAGAAGGCCACGAACGGGCAGGATGCCGACACCCCGACCGGCCCGCTGGTCACGGTCGGCGGGGCCGTGCGATGGACGTATGTGATCACCAACACCGGCAACGCCGCATTGACGAACGTGACTGTGACCGACGACCAGGTGCCCGCGGCCGACATCGACTGCGAAGGCACCGGCGGCAATGTGATCGCGGGCCCGCTCGAGCCCGAGGCGTCCTTCACGTGCGTCGCCACCGGCACCGCGACCGCCGGCCAGTACGCCAACACGGGCACGGTGATCGGCACGGGGCCCGTGACGACCGACGTCGACGGCGACACCGTCGCAGGTGCCGAGGTCACGGATGCCGACCCGTCGCACTACTTCGGCGTGCAGCCGGCGGTCGATATCGAGAAGGCGACGAACGGGCAGGACGCCGACACCGCGCCGGGAGTGCAGACCTACGACGGTGCGGTGGTGACCTGGACGTATGCCGTGACGAACACGGGCAATGCGCCTCTCACGAACGTCACCGTGACGGACGACATGCTCGCGGCGGGCGACATCGACTGCGACGGAACCGGCTCGAACGTCGTCCCCGGCCCGCTCGCGGCAGGCGGGACGTTCGAGTGCGTCGCGACCGGCACGGCGGTCCGCGGACAGTACGCGAACCTCGGCACCGTGGTCGGCACCGGGCCCGAGACCACCGACGTCGACGGTGAACCGGAGGCGGGGGACGAGGTGACGGACGACGACCCGTCCCACTACTTCGGGCACTTCGGCGCGATCGACATCGAGAAGTCGACCAACGGTGAGGATGCCGACGAACCGACCGGACCCTACGTTCCGGTCGGCGGTGGAGTCGAGTGGACGTATGTCGTCACGAACACCGGCACGGTGGATCTCTCCGACGTCACCGTCACCGACGACATGGTCGCGGCGACGGAGATCGACTGCGCCGGGACGGGGAGCAATGTGATTCCCGGTCCGCTCGCACCCGAGGCATCCTTCACGTGCGTCGCCACGGGCACCGCGATCGCGGGCCAATACGCCAACATGAGCGACGTCATCGGCGAGGCGCCCGATCTGCCGAACCCCGATGATCCCGAGCAACCGTTCACGGTGACCGACGACGACCCGTCGCACTACTTCGGCGCGGCACCAGCGGTCGATATCGAGAAGGCGACGAACGGGCACGACGCCGACACCGCGCCGGGCGTCGCCCTCGGGGTCGGGGCGGTCGTGGAGTGGACCTACGTGGTCACGAACACGGGGAACGTCCCGCTCACGGACGTGACGGTCACCGACGACCGGGTCGCCGCATCGGAGATCTGGTGCGCCGGATCGCCGTCGAACGTCGTGGCGGGGCCGCTCGCGCCCGGTGAGTCGTTCACGTGCAATGCGCTGGGGGTCGCGGTCGCCGGCCCGTATGCGAACACGGGCTCGGTCACGGCGAACGTCCCGAGTGTGGGGGGCGCGGTCACCGACGACGACCCGTCTCACTATCTCGCTTCGGCACCCGCCGGACTCCCGGTCACGGGCGCCGCCCTGCCGATCGTCACACTGGCGGCCGGCACGCTGCTGAGCCTGCTCGGGCTGCTGCTGGTCGCCGCCACCCGCCGCCGGAGGACGTGACCTTCACCGACCGACGCCCGGCCTCGCGACGCGGTTCGCGGGGCCGGGCTTCGCCCGTCGTCGCTCTTGCGGCTAGCCTGCGTCACAGGAAGGAGAGCGGCCGATGATCAGACTCGCGACGATCGGCACGAGCGCGATCGTGCGCACGTTCCTCGGGGTGCTGCGCGGAGTCGACGGCATCGCCGCGACCGTCGCGTACTCGCGCGACCTCGGCCGGGCACACGAGTTCGCCGCCGAGAACGGGGTGGCCGGGGCATCCGCCGATCTCGACGCCCTGCTCACGTCGGGCGAGGTCGATGCGTTCTACATCGCGTCGCCCAATGCCGTGCACCACGCCCAGGCGCGGCAGGTGCTGCGAGCCGGTCGTCACGCGTTCATCGAGAAGCCGGCGACGCTCACGGCAGCCGAGTTCGCCGAGCTCATCGACGACGCGGCCGCGCACGGCGCCGTCGTGTTCGAGGCGATGCGCAGCGCGTACGACCCCGCGTTCGACCTCGTCCGCCGGCTGCTGCCCGAGCTCGGCGCCGTACGCGCAGCGTCGCTGTCGTATTGTCAGCGCTCGGCGCGCTACGACCGCGTGCTCTCCGGCGAGCGCGTGAACATCTTCGATCCGGCGCTCGGTGGCGGCGCCCTCAACGACCTCGGCGTGTACGCGGTCAGTGCGCTCGTCGACCTCTTCGGAGAGCCGGAGGATGCCGCGGCCGTCACGATCCCCCTGGCCTCGGGCGCCGACGGGGCCGGTGCGGCTCTGCTGCGCTACGACGGGTTCGCCGCCCAGGTGGCGTACTCGAAGATCACGGCGTCATCGCGGCCGAGCGAGATCCAGGGCGAGCGGGCCACCCTGGAGATCGACCACATCGCGGCGCCCGCACAGCTGACGCTCCGGCGCATCGACGGCACGGCCGACGTTCACGTGCTCCGCGATGCGGCGGTGAACACCGGGGCCCCCGAGCTCAATATGCAGTTCGAGATCCGGCGCTTCCTCGACCTCGTGGCAGGGGCCGATGCCGCGCCCGACCACGCTCGTACCCTGGCGGTGCTGCGCACCGTCGAGCGCATCCGCGCGCAGTCGCAACCGGCGTAGCGCCGGGTCCGATCAGCGGGGGTCGAGACGAAGGGTGGCCTCGTGGCTCACCGGGCCGACCACCGTGCCCACGATCGCGGGCCCGTGACGGTCGTACTTCGCGTGGAATGCGGCATCCACCGCCTGCTGCACGACGGCGTCGCCGGGATCGATGCGGGTGAACGACACCTCGCGGTCGACGCCGCCCGCCTGGATGCGCCCGATGCCCGACGAGACGGCGCGGCGGAACCACGGGTTGCCGGTGCCGTACGCCGAGCGGATGTAGAGGTGGTCGCCCACGCGCACGCCCCAGATCGTCACGAACGGCCGGTCGGTGCCGTCGGGGCGAGTGGACGAGACCTGCAGCTCTTCGGCTCCTCCGATGCGCTCCAGCTCGTCAGGGGTGAACGGTCCTGCGGACGTCGACTGCGACATGGCGTTTCCTCCTCGCACCGCAGCCAGTCAACTCCACGTCGAGGGGGTGCAGGGCCGTTTCGCCCCTACTGTCTCTACTGCCCCTACTGCTCCGGCGGTTCCGCGAATCCGGCCACGAGCGTTCGCACGGGGAACGCGTCGACCTGCGGCAGGTGATGGCGGACGGATGCCTCGGCACGGGCCGCGATCGCGTTCGCCTCGTGCAGCGGCACGTCGCCGATGCGGACGACGGCGTCGCCCTGCAGCCGGTGCCCGGCCCAGCGCAGCCGCACCTCGTCGATCGAGACCACTTCGGGCATGTGCTCGAGCGCGTGCTGCGCCTCGTCCACGAGCTCGGGTTCGACCCCGTCCATCAGCCGGCGGCCCACGCTGCGGACGGTGCCGATCAGGAGCACGAAGATCGCGGCCGAGATCACGAGTCCGACGATCGGGTCGGCCAGCGGCATGCCCAGCAGCACGCCGACGCCGCCGACCACGACGGCGAGCGACGTGAAGCCGTCGGTGCGCGCGTGCACGCCGTCGGCCACCAGGGCTGCCGACCCGATCCGGCGGCCCACCCGGATGCGGTAGACCGCGACGGCCTCGTTGCCGACGAAACCGACGACACCGGCTGCGATCACCCACCCCAGGTGGTCGAGCGGCTGGGGGTGGACGATTCGGTCGATCGCCTGCCATGCCGCGACGACCGCCGACAGCGCCACGACCGCGACGATGAAGAGCCCCGCGAGGTCTTCGGCGCGGTGCAGTCCGAACGTGTAGCGGCGCGTCGCCGCGCGCCGCCCGAGCGCGAACGCGATCCACAACGGCACGGCGGTGAGCGCGTCGGCGAAGTTGTGCACGGTGTCGGCCAGCAGTGCAACCGAGCCGCTGAACCACACCACGACCGCCTGCAGCGCCGTCGTGATCAGCAGCACGACGAGGCTGATCTTGACCGCGCGGATGCCGTCGACGCTCGCCGCCATCGCGTCGTCGACCGAGTCGGCCGCATCGTGCGAGTGCGGCACGAGGATGCCGTGGAGCGCGCCGCGGAGCCCCGACGGATGCCGGTGCCCGTGGTCGTGGGCGTGGCCGTGGCTGTGTGCGTGCCCGGTCATGTGTGGTGCCGGGGAGTCTCTTCGACGGAGTGCTCGGCCTGGCGGATCGCCTCGACGACGAGTCGCGTGGCGTGCTCGTCGCTGAGGCGGTAGAACATGCGGTTGCCGTCCTGCCGGACGCGCACGATCTTGCCCCAGCGCAGCTTCGCAAGGTGCTGCGAGACCGCCGCCGGCGTGCGCTCCACCGCCTCGGCGAGGCTGTTCACCGACAGCTCGCCGTCGCGCAGGGCGAGCACGATCCGGATCCGCGTGGCGTCGGCGAGGAGCCGGAACACCTCGACGGCGACCTCGACGTAGGTGTTGTCAGGTCCGAGGTCAGCTGGCTCCGTATCTACGTGCATACGCAGATACTAATAGCTTGGGACGAGGAGGGGACCGGCGTCCTCAACGGCGTGCCCACGTACGAACTCTCGTCGACGCCGCGGGCGTGCGGACACGGGCAGCCGAATCGATTCAATAGGCTGGGAGGGTCGTCGCTCCGACATCCCCCATGCCCGCCCTCCTCGTTCGAGAGCTGCCCTCATGTCCACCGCCCTCACCGCGGGCCACCCGTGGCGCGTCATCGCGCTGTTCTCCGTCCCGCTGCTGATCGGCAACGTCGTCCAGCAGCTGTATCAGGTCGCCGACGCCATCGTCGTCGGCCGGCAGCTCGGCGTCGACGCGCTCGCCGCGGTGGGCGCGACCGGCAGCATGATGTTCTTGCTGCTCGGCTTCGCGTGGGGGCTCACGTCGGGGTTCGCGATCCCGACCGCTCAGGCGTTCGGAGCCGGCGACATCACGGCGGTGCGCCGATCGGTCGCCGCGGGGACGCTGCTCACCGCTGCGTGCACGGTGTTGCTGACGATGGGTGCGCCGCTCCTCACCGAGCCCATGCTCGTGGCACTGCGCACCCCGCCCGAGCTCATGGACGACGCCGTCGTCTTCGCCCAGATCAGCTTCCTCGGCGCCGGCGCCATGATGTTCTTCAACTACCTGTCGGCCGTCATCCGTGCCATCGGCGACTCGCGCACGCCACTGGTGTTCCTCACGCTCGCGTGCGCGCTCAACGTCGGCCTCGTGATCCTCATGGTCGGACCGTTCGGGTGGGGCGTGGGCGGCGCGGCGCTGGCGACCGTCGTCTCGCAGGCGATCTCGGTGCTGCTGTGCCTCGAGTTCGTACGGCGACGGATGCCGGTGCTCCGCGTCCGCCGCGAAGACTGGCGCGTCACGCGCGCCGAGCTGGCCGAGCACCTGCGGCTCGGGCTGCCGATGGGCTTCCAAGCGTCGATCATCGCGATCGGGACGCTCACCGTGCAGGTCGCGCTCAACGACCTCGGCGCCGAGGCGGTCGCCGCGTACACCGCGGCGGCGCGGGTCGACGGACTCGCCGTGGCGCTGTTGCAGTCGCTCGGACTCGCCGTGTCGATGTTCGTCGCGCAGAACCACGGCGGCGGACGCCCCGACCGCATCCGCAGCGGCGTGACGCAGGCGACCTGGATGTCGGTCGCCGTGTCGATCGTGCTCGGCGCGCTGCTCATCGCGTTCGGCGCCGCGCTGGTGCGGCTGTTCGTCGGCGACGAGTCGGCGCACGTCGTGGATCTCGCAGCGCAGATGCTCGCCATCAACGGCGCGACGTACTGGCTGCTCGGCATCCTGTTCGTGCTCCGTGGCGCGCTGCAGGGGCTCGGACACACCCTGATCCCCACGGTCACCGGTGTGATCGAGCTGTTCATGCGCGTGGGCGCGGCCGTCGTGCTCGGCGGGCTGTTCGGTTTCATCGGCGTCGTGGCGAGCAACCCGCTCGCGTGGCTCGGCGCCGTCGTCGTGCTCGTGCCCGCCTACCTGCACGCGCACCGCCGGCTCGCCTCGGCGCCGATCACCCCGTCGGCTCCGACGCCCACGACGCCGATCGCCGTCATCGGCCCGACCGACGGCTCCATGGTCGTCGACGCCGTGGTCACGCAGCCCATCGTGCTGCCCACCGGCACCCAGACCCCGGGTGGCCTGCGTCGCCTCCGCCGCCCCTTCGCAGCCGTCGCGCGGACCTCCCGCCGCACCCGCCGCTAGGGCTGAGCTGACAACCGCGACCGGCGAGGGGACGCGTGCGCCACTGCCGGCCGCGTGCGGGCGGTCAGAAGGGTGGCGCGCCTGGCGTGCCGGGTGGATGGTCGTCCGAGAACAGCCAGGGTTCTCGCGTGATGCGGCGACGGTCGAGAAGCGCCTGGTCGGGTACGAACCGGACGGTGGGTTCGGGCCGGTCGGTGTGCCTGCGGCCGGTGGGGCTGGTCCACACCAGGACGCCGGGCGAGACCTGCTCGACGGTCCAGGCGTCGATGCTCTTGAGCACGTGATGGCGGCGGCAGAGGTGAGCGAGGTTTTCGTGACGGGTGGGACCGTCGTCGACGCGGGCGATGGTGTGGTCGATGTCGCACCGCCGGACCGGGCGGCGGCATCCGGGGAATCGGCAGTGCTCGTCGCGGGCGGCGAGGAACCTCTGCAGCGCGGGGCCGGGCCGGTACCGGTCGACGGCGAGCACGGCACCGGTGACCGGGGAGGTCATCACGCGTTCCCAGCCCGGTGCGGCAGCGGCGAGAGCACGGGCGGTTTCGGAGTCGATGGGGCCGTAGCCGGCGAGCAGGCAAGGCTCGTCGGAGGCGCCGGTCATGGTGAGGACGGGGACGGTGACCTGCACGGTCGGGCGGATCGCGTCGAGACCCTCGCCGGCGACGCAGTCCTGGGGGCCGGCGGTGAGCAGGGTGTCGGTGAGGATGTCGGCGCGCAGTTGGTCCATCGTGCGGGTGTCGCGGGGCTCGTCCTCGCCGCCGGCACCGCCGGTGTCGCCGGCAGCCGGGGGGACGGGTTCGCGGGCGGCGATGACCGAGCGCGCCTGCGCGGTGATCCGGTCGTGGATGCCGTGGATCAGGGTGGCGTCGGCGGTCAGGGTGAGAGCGGCCTGGTTGTCGGGGAGGTCCACCACCTCGACGCTGCGTCGACTGTTCGCTTCGATGCGGCGCTCGTCGAGGCAGCGGTCGAGGAAGCGTTCCGCGACGGCACGCAGCACCGGTGCGAGCCTGCCCGGGGTGAGCTGCCGCGCACGGTCCAGGGCGATCCGGACGAACTCGTCGCGCGCAGCATCGTCGTCGATCGGGTCGCCGATGTCGTGGATCGTGGCGAGGTGCTGCCGGGAGATCTCTCCGCGTGCCAGCGCGTCCACCCCCGCGGTGAATCGGGCGCACAGGTCGGTGGCTTCGGAGAGGAGCCGGGTCACCGTGCGCTCCGACGTCCTCGTCGAGGCGGCGAGGTCCGCGACCAGGGCCCGTCGGCTGAGCTCCGCCCGCCGTGCCTGATCGGGCGATGCGTGGGCGGGCCGGGCGACGGCGGCCGCGGCATCCGCCAGCAGCCGGATCTCCGCAGCCTCCGCAGCCGCCCGAGAGCGTCGGCCCGCCTCGAACCCGTCGACCAGCCTCGACACGGCGACGAATGCCGTGGAAGCGTCGAACACAGGATCGGCAGACATGAGGCTCGCAGACGAAAGAGCGGACAGGGGTGAGATCCCGGCGCATCTCGCGCCCTGCACTCACCCGTCACGCATGCGGCCGAAGCCGCCTCACTCTTCGCCCGCAGACTGCTTACCGGGCCACTTCTTCAACGAATCTCTGATCTACACTCTACCCGCTCCGTGGCACCCACACAAGAACAAAGATACGAACTATCCACTCGAGGCATCGGGGCCCGGAGCACGCATGGCCCCGACGACCTCGGATCCGGCACCGCGCGAGTCGGTGCCACGCCCTAGGCTCACTGCATGTCTGTGTCGACGCGCCGCATGCAGGATCTGACCGTCCACGACCACACGCTCACCGTCCCGCTCGTATGGGGCGACGGCTCCGACTCGCGCACGATCGACGTGTACGCCGCCGAGGTGGTGCGCGAGAGCGGCGAAGACCTGCCCTACCTGGTGTTCCTGCAGGGCGGGCCGGGCCACGAGGCGCCGCGCCCGTTCCACTCGCCCGTCGCGCCGTCGTGGCTCGACGCCGCCCTCGAGCATCACCGCGTCGTACTGCTCGACCAGCGCGGCACGGGCCGGTCGACGCCCGTCAGCGACGCGGATCTCGACCGCGGCGACGACGAGCTCGCGGAGTACATCACGCACCTGCGCGCCGACGCGATCGTCCGCGACTGCGAGGCGATGCGCGCGCACCTGGGCGCTGCGACGTGGAGCGTGCTGGGGCAGTCGTTCGGCGGGTTCACCACGCTGGCATATCTGTCGACGGATGCCTCGTCCCTCGAGCGCGTGTACATCACGGGCGGACTCAGCGCCGTGGGGCGGCACCCCGACGATGTCTACTCCCTCACGTACGACAAGATGCGCATCGAGTCCGAGCGGTACTACCGGCGCTTCCCGAGCCATCGCGACAGGATCCGACGCGTGCTCGACCTCGCGTCGGCGGGCAGGCTCGTGCTGCCCGACGGCGAGGTGGTGTCGGTGTCGCGGGTGCGCTCGCTCGGTGCTCTGCTCGGCAGCAACGACGGCTGGCAGACCCTGTGGGCGCTGCTCGAGCACGAGCCGCACACCAACGCGTTCCGCCACGACCTCGCCGCCGCGATGCCGTTCGGCGCGCGCAACCCGCTGTACTACGTGTTCCACGAGTCCAGCTACGCCGACGGCCACGCGACGCGCTGGTCGGCCGACCGCGTCGAGCCCGACGACTTCCGCGCCGATCCGACGCTGCTGACGGGCGAGCACGCGCGTCGCGAGTGGCTCGACACCGTCCCGGGCCTGCAGCCGTGGCGCGAGGTGACGCTGGCGCTCGCCGAGTTCGAGTGGCCGCGGCTGTACGACGAGGCGGCGATCGCGGCATCCGGTGCCCGCGGCGCAGCCGCCGTCTACGTCCATGACGTCTACGTGCCGTTCGAGTTCTCGATGGACACCGCCCGGCTCCTCCCCGGCGTCACGCCGTGGATCACCAGCGAGCACGAGCACAACGGACTGCGGTCGGGCGGCGACGTGCTCGAGCGGCTCATCGACCTCGCGCAGGGCCGGCGGGTGCGCTGACCGTGACGACGAAGGAGGGGGATGCCGCGGCATCCCCCTCCTCGTGCGTGTGCGGTGCGATCCGGCTCAGCCGCCGAGAGTCACGGTGTCGATCGTGACCGCGGCGATGCCGGGGTGGTCGCTGAAGACGCCGTCCATGCCGGCGTCGAGGAACACCCGCAGCTCGCCGGCGAGGTCGCCATAGGCGGCCGGGTCGGCGCTCGATCGGAACTCGGCCGGGAGGAACTGGTTCTCGGCGCGGAACGTCCAGCCGTGCACCGAGAGGCCCGCAGCGTGCGCATCGGCGATCACCGGCGTCGGCGTGCCGAGGGTGCCGGCCGCGGTGCGCGGGATCATCACCGACTTCTCGAGTCCGACGCCGTCGGCGTACGTCGCGATCTCGGCGAGGCCCGCCGGCGTCACCAGGTCGCGGTAGGTGCGTGCGTCACCGGCGAGCGTGAAGTCGTACGGGCGGCCCGACGAGCTCACCAGCTGGGCGAGCGTCACGTCGGTGAGCGCGTCGAGGTCGCGCAGGTTCGCGGTCTCGAAGCTCTGCAGGATCACCGGCGCGTCGGCACGGTCGAGCCCGTTCGCCCGCAGCGTCGCGACGAGCGGCTCCTCGAGCGACAGGCCGAGGGAGTCGAAGTACGAGGGGTGCTTCGTCTCGGGGTACACCCCGACGGGGCGGCCGTCGCAGCTCACCGAGTGCCGCGCGAGGTCGAGGACCTCGTCGAGCGTCGGGATGAGGTAGAGACCGTCGAACGCGGTGTTGCCGGGGCGCACCTGCGGCAGGCGCTCCTTGGCGCGGAGCGTGCGCAGCTCGGCGAACGTGAAGTCCTCGGTGAACCAGCCGGTGATGCTCGTGCCGTCGATGACCTTGGTGGTGCGGCGCGCGGCGAACTCGGGGTGGTCCGCGACATCCGTCGTACCCGAGATCTCGTTCTCGTGACGGGCGACCAGCACGCCGTCCTTGGTCGAGACGACGTCGGGCTCGATGTAGTCGGCGCACTGCACGATCGCGGTCTCGTACGCCGCGAGGGTGTGCTCGGGACGCGAGCCGCTCGCGCCGCGGTGCCCGATGAGGCTCACCGTCGACGGCTCGAGCTTCGTCTTGTCGAGGTCGATGACGGCGAACTCGGTGTCGTCGGGCGTGCCTGCGATGCGGGCATCGTTGCCGGGGTAGTTGTTGTCGTTGCCGATGAGGAGGCTGCCGTCCTTCAGTTGCACGACCGTCTCGAACGACTGCACCGGCAGCGAGAAGATCTCGCCGGTGCCGTACCCGTCGCCCGCGCCGATGCCGTGCGGGTTGGCGATGCGCAGCGCATCGAGCACGAGCGACTTCTCCAGGTAGCCCTCGGAATCGGTGCGGCGGAGGTCCACCTCGTACACCCGCTTGGTGACGGCCTGCTCACCCTCGAAGTCGTCGCGCTCGATGAGGATCAGCACATCGCTTCGCACCGTGAAGGCATCGCCGATGACGTTCGCCTCCTGATCGGTCTGGTAGCTCCACGTGCGGCCCGTGTACTGGCCGCTGCGGGTGTCGAACTCGAGGATCTCGCGCCGGCGCAGGTCGGGATCGTCGGCGTACGACCCCTCGACGACCGGGTACAGGTAGCGGCCGTTGACCGACCAGGCCATCGCCTCGAATCCGCGGCTCGCTCGCACGCGCGGGGTCTCACCCGCGACGAGGTACGGGTTCTGCGGTGACTTCGCACCCTCGAGCGAGTACGGCTTCTCGAGCAGCGTGCCCTCGGCGTCGAAGTGGAGCAGGAACGGACCGAACTCCTCGCCGACCCAGAACGTGCCGTCCTTCGCGCGCACGACCGACTCGACGTCGAAGTCGGCGCCGGTGAGGAGCCGGTCCGCGGTGCCGTCGTTCACGATCGGGAAGTCGAGGACCCCGTTGCGGTCGTTGTAGGAGATGAAGCGCTCGACCTGGATGGAACCGTCGCCGCCCTCGGCGGTCTGCCAGGCGGGACGCACCAGGTAGTTGCGCAGCAAGAAGTCGGCCGAGTTGCCCTTCGAGCCGAAGCCGTTGTCGGGCTGCGCCCAGAAGGTGCCGTCGCCGTTGTCGATCATGGCCGAGAAGCCCGGGATCACCTGGCCCGGCCAGGGGCCCGTGCGCCCGTTGCCGGGCGACGCCAGCGCACCCGAGGCCGGTCCCGGCTCGAGGTGGTCGGCCGAGAGCGTCGCCCGCGCCACGAGCGTCGGCACATGGGTCTGGACGTACGGCGATTGCGAGCGTGCGTCGCCGGGGTTCGCCGGCGTGGCGCTCGCCGCGGCGGGGAGGAGGGCGGCCGCGGTGGCGGCGGCGGTGGTGACGGTGAGCAGGCGCATCAGCGCGCGCGACGTGCGATTTCGACTCATGCCCCGACGCAATCGGGGCAGTTCTGCCACACGATGACGATGGTCCTACCAATCCCGGGCCGTTCGGTGAACGCGCGGCGAGCGGCTCGTGAGAATCCGCTCACGCGACCGTGCGCAGACGCCGCGATGCCCCGGGATCGCATGACCCCGGGGCATCGCGACGTGAGATCAGCGGTCGTCGGTGAACGCGTCCTTGACCTCGTCGCCGGCCTTCTTGATCTTGGCGCTGGCCTGGTCGGCCACGCCTTCGGCCTGAAGGCTCTCGTTGTCGGTGGCGTCGCCGATCTTCTCCTTCGCCTTGCCCTTCATGTCTTCCATGTCGTGCTTCATGTCGTCCATACCCATCGGGGCATCTCCTTTTCTCGAGTGGTTCATCGGGGGGTTCGGTGGGGCCGGCGGCGTCAGTCGCCGAGGCCGACCCGGTCGACGCGGCGGTGGTAGCGCATTCCGGCCATGCCGCCGAGGACCGCGGCGGCGAGCGTGACGATCGCGGCGCCGAGGGCGGTCAGGATGCCGGTGACCGTGGCGGTCTCGGGTGTCACGGGGATCCGCGGGAAGCCGTCGAGGTTGCCCAGGATGTCCCACTGGCTTCCGGCGACGGCCGTGAGGATCGCGACGATCACCGCGAACACCACGGCCCACAGCCAGACCGCGAGGCCCTGCTTGGCGCCGCTGAACCGCGCCATCCGGCCGGCCACGTAGCCGCCGGCGAAGTATGCGAGGAACAGCACGATCGCGATGGCGATCGCGCCGATGATCGTCGCAGCGCCCATGTTCTGGTTCGCCGCCTCGGCGGCGTCCTCCACGGATTCCGGGGCGGCAAGGCCGAGGGCGGCGCCGATCGCCGCCACGACGGCGGTCAGCAGCAGCAGCGCACCCATCGCCGTCAGCCACCCGAGGAAGGCGGAGCCGAACTTGAACCCGCCGAACCGCTCGTGCTCGCGATGCACCACGTCCTCGCGCAGCGTGGGCCGGTCGGCCGGCACCGTGCGCGCGTCGTCGGCGACGACGCGGCGATCGTCCGCGATGCCGTCGCCGTCCGCGTCGTAGCGGGCCGTGGGCGGGTCGGCCCGCCGGCCGCCCGGCTCGTCGTACGTGTGATCGGTGCTCATGCCGAGAAGCTATTCCGCTCCGCTCATTCGGCCATCCCGGTTGCCAACCGGCGCCGAGGGGCGTAACCTGCGCCGCCTGAGCACGACGACGCTCGTCGACGGCGTGTGCTCGCGAACCGCCGACCCGGAGCAGAATGGGCGGCATGGACGCCGCCCCGCTGGTTCGCACCGAGATGCCCGCCCCGAGCTTCGTCATGTCGGAGGAAGGACACCAGCTCGCGACCTACTCGTGGGGTGATCCGGATGCCGAGCCCGTGCTCTGCGTGCACGGCTTCGCATCGAGCTGCCGCGACAACTGGGTCGACACCGGCTGGGTGCGCGACCTCACGCGCGCCGGGTATCGCGTCATCGGCGTCGACCAGCGCGGTCACGGCGCGAGCGACAAGCCGCACGACCCCCGCGCGTACTCGATGGACTCGTTCGTGGCCGATCTCGTCGTCGTGCTCGACACCTACCTCGTCGCGGAGGTGCGCTACGTCGGCTACTCGCTCGGCGCGCGCGTGGGATGGCAGCTGGCGGTGGACCACCCGGAGCACGTCCGGCGCGCCGTGCTCGGCGGCATCCCCGACGGGCGTCCGCTGGCCCGGCTGCAGATCGACCAGGCACGGGCGTATGCCGACGATGGAATACCTGTCGAGGACCCGGTGACCCGGAACTACGTGACGCTGGCCGAGCGGGTCCCCGGCAACGACCTGCGCGCCCTCGTCGCGCTCGCCGAGGGGATGCGCCTGGGCGACGCCGACCCGGATCCGAACCGTCCGCCGGTGCAGCCCGTGCTGTTCGCGACCGGATCGGAGGACGCCATCCTGTCGCGATCCCGCGCGCTGGCGGCCACGGCGCCGAACGGCATCTTCGAGGAGATCCCGGGCCGCCACCACTTCAACGCACCCGGGTCACGCGCCTTCCGGCAGGCCGCGCTCCCGTTCCTCGCAGGCCTCGCACCAAGCGCCGACGCCTGAGGCCTGAGCGCCGACGCCTGAGGCCTGAGCGCCGACCGGATGCCGCGAGCCGCGGCATCCGGTTCCCGTACGGGTGAGCGGGTGCCGCGGCTCGTCACGCGCGGGCGGAGCTCAGTCGACGGCCGCCTTCACGAGCGCCGTGACGCGCTTCTCGACCGCCGCCGTCCACGCCGTCACGGCGAACCCGATCGGCCACATGTCGCCGTCGTCGAGGGTCGCCGGGTCGTCGAAGTTGATGGTCGCGTAGCGGGTCTTGAACTTCGACGCGGGCTGGATGAACACGACGACCTTGCCCGCCTCGTTGGCGTACGCCGGGAACCCGTAGAACGTCTTGGGCACGAGGTGGGGCGCCGCCTCGCCCACGACCTTGTGCAGGCCCTCGGCGAGCACCTTGTCGGTTCCTTCGAGCTTCGCGATCGCCTCGAGCACCTGCTTCGTGCCGGCCTCGCGGCTCTTGCCCGCCTTCGCCTGGGCGCGCAGCTCCTTCGCACGCTGCTTGACGGCGTCGCGCTCCTCCTGGGACAGTCCGTCGGAGGTGGTCTTCTCTGCCATGTCGTTCTCCTTCACACTCGTGGGCCATCCGGCCGATGTCCACAACGCTACGGACGGCGCCGCTCGCGCGCTTCTCCATTCCTGCGCGATCCCGTTACCGTGATGTGCAGCCCGAGAGCAGGAGCAGACATGTCCGCGACGAACCCCGCCCAGATGCACGCGATCTCCGACGAGACGCGTCACACGGTCGACGACGTGCTCGACTACGCGCGACGCCGCGCGCTGTACCAGGACGTGCCGCTCGACAAGCCGATGACGCCGCGCGACCTCGCGCGCCTCGCCTCCGGCTCGATCACCGACGGCGGCATCGGCGCCCGTCGCGCGATCGCCCTGTTCGAGAACGTGCTGGCGCCGGCGTGCCTGTCGACCGACCATCCGGGGTACCTGTCGTTCATCCCCTCGGCTCCGAGCAAGGCGGCGCTCGCGTTCGACGTCGTGGTGTCGGCATCCGCCGTGTACGGAGGATCGTGGATGGAGGGGGCCGGGGCCGTCTTCGCCGAGAACGAGGTGCTGCACTGGCTGGCGGCGGAGTTCGGGATGCCGGAGGGCTCGGGCGGCGTGTTCGTCCAGGGCGGCACGATCGGCAACCTCTCCGCCCTGGTCACCGCGCGCGACGCGGCACGCCGCCGCAACCGCGAGGCGGGACGACCCGACCCGGCACGGTGGGTCGTCGTCTGCAGCGCCGAGGCGCACTCGTCGATCGCGTCCGCCGCGGCCGTCATGGACGTCGACGTCGCCACGGCGCCGGTCGACGCCGGCGGGCGACTGCGCGGGCCCGCCGTGGCGAGCGTGCTCGACGACCTCGGCGACGCGGTGTTCGCGGTGGTCGCAACCGCCGGCACGACCAACTTCGGCATCGTCGACGACATCGCCGGCGTCGGGACCGAGGCCAACGCCCGCGGCATCTGGTTCCACGTCGACGGCGCCTACGGCCTGGCGGCGATGCTCGTCGAGAGCGCCCGCCCGGCGTTCGCGGGCGTGGAGCTCGCCGACTCGGCGATCGTCGACCCACACAAGTGGCTGTTCGCGCCGTTCGACGCGTGCGCCCTGATCTACCGCGAGCCGGCGTTGGCGCTGTCGGCGCACACGCAGAAGGCCGAGTACCTCGACACCCTCACCGACAAGCCGGACTGGAACCCGTCCGACCTCGCGGTGCAGCTCACGCGCCGCGCGCGAGGCCTGCCGCTGTGGTTCTCGCTGGCGACCCACGGCACCGAGCAGTACCGGTCGACCATCGCGTACGGCATCGATCTCGCGCGGCGCATCGCCGATGAGATCGAGTCGCGCGAGGGGCTGTCGCTCGTGCGCGACCCGCAGCTGTCGGTCGTGGTGTTCCGGCGCGAAGGGTGGACGGCCGCCGACTACGCCGCGTGGTCCGACCGTCTGCTCGACGAGCAGCACGCGTTCGTCGTGCCGAGCTCGCACGCCGGCGAGCCGGTGCTGCGGTTCGCGATCGTCTCGCCGCTCACGACGTTCGAGCTGCTCACCGGGATCCTCGACACGCTGGCCTGAGGCATCCGTTCTCGCGCTCGTCCGGTCCGGCACGGGATCGCCTGATCCGGCGCCGGATGGGCGGCGGATGCCGCGACCGGCGCCGCGCGTAGGATGGGGGCATCCGTTCCCCATCTGGGAAACGCCTCCGCTCCCGCAGGACAAGCCGTGACCTCAGCCGAATCCCGCACGTTCGCCGTGCGCCACGTGCAGCTCGCCCGTGCCGCGTTCGCGGCGCTCGCAGCGCTCATGATCACGTTCTCGCCCGACCACTCGGCGGCGGTCGGCATGGCGGTCTTCAGCGGCTTCGCGATCGCGAGCGGACTCGTGCTGCTGCTGTCGGTGTGGCTCGTGTACCCGGCAGGCCGTCGGTGGCAGGCGGGCGCTCTCGGCGGCGTGACCCTCGTCGCAGGCATGGTCGGCGGACTCGGTCCGATGCGCACCGTCACCGGATTCTTCGTCATCGTCATCGCGTGGGCCCTCGTCAGCGGAGCACTCGAACTCCTCGCGGGCTCTCTCGGCCTGCGCGGCCGCACCGAACGGCGCGAGATCGCGCCGGGCGTCGCCGACGCGCGGCCGCCGGCCCCGGTCGGCCGCGCTCCGAGAGCCGGGACGCCGCCGTCGCCGGCGCGATCACGCTGCTCCTCGGCGTGGCGCTGCTGTTCGTCCAGCCGGCGTACGCCCTCGACTACACCATCGAAGAGGCGCGGCAGACGTTCACCCTCACCGGGGTGACGATCGGCGTCGGCATCTTCGGCGGCTACGCCGCCATCATCGCCGTATACCTCGGCATCGCCGGGTTCTCGCCCCGAGCCGTCGCCGACACGACGGCAGCCCCCGCATCCACTGATGCGGCCGATCAGAAGGACTCCGCGTGAGCGACGACCGTCCCACCCGCCGCGACCTCATGAAGCCCGTGCAGCTGCTGGGCCTCGCGTTCGGCGCGGCCGCGTTCGCCGGCATCGTGACGCTCGTGTCGATGGGGTTCTTCCAGCAGCGCACCGCCGCCGAGGCTCAGGCGGCGGTCGTGGTCGCGCTGATCATCGCGGGCGTGAGCTTCATCGCCGTGCTCCTGATCGTGTCGCTGCTGCTGCTGGCCGTCGACCCGGCGCAGATCACCAAGCAGGTCGACCGGCCGGTGCTGCTCCCCGAGGAGTCCGACGACGATCCGGATGCCGCGGCATCCGCCGACCCCAAGGCCTGAGGCGGGACGAGCGAAGCGCCCCCCCGGTCGTTGAGCGAGCCGCGCTACCCCCCCGGTCGTTGAGCGAGCCGCGCTACCCCCCGGTCGTTGCGCGAGCCGAGCTACCCCCCCGGTCGTTGCGCGAGCCGAGCGACCCCCCCGGTCGTTGAGCGAGCGAAGCGATACGAAACGCGTCAGAGCTCGTCGACGAGCTGCGAGGCGAGGCCGTCGTAGGTCGCGGGGGTGAGCGCGAGCAGCCGCTCCTTCGCGTCGTCGCCGATGTCGAGCCCGCGCACGAACTCGGCCAGCTCGGCGGCGCCGACGCGACGGCCCCGCGTGAGGTCCTTCAGCAGTGCGTAGGGGTCGCTGATCTGCGAGCGCCCCGCGGCGATCTCGGCGCGCACCACGGTCTGGATGGCCTCGGCGAGCACCTCCCAGTTCGTGTCGAGGTCGGCCAGCAGCACCTGCTCGGCGAGGGCGATCTCGCCGAGGCCGCGCTGCAGGTTGTCGAGCGCGAGCAGCGAGTGGCCGAGGGCGACGCCGATGTTGCGCTGCGTCGTCGAGTCGGTGAGGTCGCGCTGCAGCCGGCTCGTGACGAGCGTCTGCGAGAGCGTGCCGAGGAGTCCGCCCGCGATCTCGAGGTTGGCCTCGGCGTTCTCGAAGCGGATGGGGTTGATCTTGTGCGGCATGGTCGACGAGCCGGTGGCCCCCGCGACCGGGATCTGCGTGAAGTAGCCGATCGAGATGTATGTCCAGACATCCGTCGCGAGATTGTGCAGGATGCCGCCGGCATGACGCACGCGGTCGTACAGCTCGACCTGCCAGTCGTGCGACTCGATCTGGGTCGTGAGGATGTTGAAGTCGAGGCCGAGCCCCTCGATGAACTCGCGCGACAGCGCGGGCCAGTCGACCTCGGGCTCTGCCGCGAGGTGCGCCGACCACGTGCCGGTGGCGCCCGAGAACTTCGCGAGGTAGTCGCCGCCCTGGATCTGGTCGGCGACGCGAGCGAGGCGCCACGCGAAGACGGCGAGCTCTTTGCCCATCGTCGACGGCGTCGCCGGCTGCCCGTGGGTGCGTGAGAGCATCGCCGCGTCGCGATGCCTGACCGCGAGGTCGCCGAGCGTGGCGATCACGGCGCGCAGCTTCGGCAGCCACACGCGCTCGACCGCGCGACGCACGGTGAGCGCGTAGGAGGTGGAGTTGATGTCTTCGCTGGTGCACGCGAAGTGGGTCAGCTCGGCGATCGCGTCGAGCCCGAGCGACGACAGCCGGTCGCGCACGAGGTACTCCACGGCCTTGACGTCGTGACGGGTGACCGACTCCTTCTCGGCGAGCCAGTCGATCTCGCCCTGCCCGAACTCGAGGTACAGCGCGCGCAGCCGCGCCTTGTCGGCCTCGGCGAGCGGCGAGGTGCCGAACAGCGAGCGGTCGGTGAGGGCGATGAGCCACTCCACCTCGACCTCGACGCGGGCGCGGTTCAGGCCCGCCTCCGAGAGGTACTCGCCGAGCTCGCCCACCGCGGGGCGATAGCGACCGTCGAGCGGACTCAGCGGCTGCCACGGTAGAGCGGAGGAGGGCAGAGAGGTCACGGTGGCTCCCGTCGGGCTTCGAAAACGGCCGGCGGACCGCGGCGCTACGGCACCGGTCGGATCGCGGGTTCGAGTTGCCGGAAGAGCGCCCGGCTCGCACTCTCGATCATACCGAGCACCTCGTCGAACATCCGGGGGCCGGCGTAGTACGGGTCGGGCACGTCGAGCGTCCGGGCCGTGGGATCGAACGACAGCAGCAGCGCGATCTTGTCGGCGTCGGCCTCGGTGCGCGCCCAGCCCCGCAGGATCCGCTCGTGGCTGCGGTCGAGCGCCACCACGAGGTCGCCGTGGGCGAAGTCGGCGTGCGTGAACTGCCGCGCGCGATGATGCGTCCCGTCGTACCCGGCGCGGGCGAGCGCGTCGATGGTGCGCTGATCGGCCTGCTCGCCCACGTGCCAGTCGCCCGTGCCGGCGCTCGTCGAGGCGACCCGCGCACCCAGGCCCGAGGCATCCGCGAACTCCCGGAACACGACGTCCGCCATCGGCGACCGGCAGATGTTCCCCGTGCAGACGAAGACGACGCGGAAGGGCTCCACGGCGCTCGCGGTCATGCGCTCCATTCTGGCGCGACGCGCACGAGCACCCAAGTGCGCCGGCGACGGTCCGACACCCGGCGTTCACGTCCTCTCCTCCTCGGGGTCTTCCGCGACGGATGCCGCTCCCTTACGTTGTGAGGATCGGGGAGGGTCATGCACGCCCTCCCCACGTGTGTCCGCTCCACCCACCAGGAGGATCCGTGCCCCGTCCCACCCGCCGCCTCACCGCGGCCCTCACCGCCGCGGCGCTCGCCGCCGCCGGAGTCGTGGCCTTCGCCGCGCCCGCGGCTGCGGCATCCGGCGATCTGCTGATCAGCGAGTACATCGAGGGAACGTCCAACAACAAGGCGATCGAGATCTACAACCCCAGCACCGCCGCCGTCGACCTCGGCGCGGCCGGCTACTCGCTGCAGGTCTACTTCAACGGATCGGCGTCGGCGGGCCTGACCGTGCCGCTGGCGGGCACCGTCGCGCCCGACGACGTGTTCGTGCTCGCGCACGCGTCGTCCGTGCCCGCCGTGCTCGCCCAGGCCGACCAGACGACGTCGTCGGGCGTGTTCAACGGCGACGACGCCGTCGCGCTCGCGAAGGGCGGCGCCATCGTGGACGTCGTCGGGCAGATCGGATTCGACCCCGGCGCCGAGTGGGGAACCGGCCTGAACTCGACCGCCGACAACACGCTTCGCCGTGCGCCGGACACGTGCGTCGGCGACACGAACGGGTCCGACGTGTTCGATCCCGCGGCGGGCTGGATCGGCTTCGCGGTCGACACCTTCGACGGCCTCGGGGCGCACGACGCGGACTGCGCGCTCGACCCCACTGACCCGACCGACCCGGACGGCGCGGACTGCGACGCCGCGCCCGTCGCGATCGGATCGGTGCAGGGCGCCGGGGCGGCCACGCCCATCCCGGGCCAGGCGGTCCTCATCGAGGGCGTCGTGGTCGGCGACTTCCAGACCGGCGGCTTCGACGGCTACTACGTCCAGGACGCCGGCGACGGCGACTCCGCCACGTCCGACGGCATCTTCGTCTACGCCCCGGGTGGCGCAGCCGTCGCGCCCGGCGACGTGGTGTCGGTGGCCGGCACGGCGACCGAGTTCTTCGGCATGACGCAGGTCTCGGCCACCGACGTCGAGATCTGCGCGACCGGCCAGGCGCTCCCCGCCCCCGCCGTGCTGACGCTCCCGGCGACCACCGCGCAGCGCGAGGCGCTGGAGGGCATGTACGTGACGCTGCCGCAGCAGCTCGCGATCGGCGAGACGTTCGAGTTCGGCCGCTTCGGCACGATCACGCTGACGCTCGGCCGTCAGTACCAGCCGACGGGGCTCCACGACGCCGGATCGACCGCGGCGATCGAGCTCGCCGCGAAGAACGTCGCCGAGAGCATCACCGTCGACGACGGTCGCGGCATCCAGAATCCCGACCCGGCGATCCACCCGAACGGCGAGGTGTTCACGCTCGCGAACACGTTCCGCAGCGGCGACCTCGTCACCGACGTCACGGGCGTCCTCGACTACCGTTTCGACACCTGGGCCGTGCAGCCGACCGAGGGTGCGCAGTTCGCGTCGGGCAATCCCCGCACCGGTGTCCCCGAGGTGGGCGGCGACCTGACGGTCGCGAGCTTCAACGTGCTCAACTACTTCACGACGCTGGGCTCGCGCGGTGCGAACGACGCCGCCGAGTTCGAGCGGCAGGAGGCGAAGATCGTCACCGCCCTCGCCGAGATCGACGCCGACGTGTTCGGCCTCATCGAGATCGAGAACAACGGCACGGCGGTCGCGGCGCTCACCGACGCGCTCAACGAGCGCCTCGGCGCCGAGGCGTACGACTACGTCGACACCGGCGTGATCGGCACCGACGTGATCACGACGGCGCTGATCTACAAGCCCGCCTCGGTGACGCCGGCCGGCTCGTTCCAGCTCATGGACCAGTCGAAGGACGCGCGCTGGCTCGACGCCTTCAACCGCCCGGGCCTGACGCAGAGCTTCACCGACGCGGCGGGCGCGACCTTCACCGTCGTGGTGAACCACCTGAAGTCGAAGGGCTCCGACTGCAACGCGGTCGGCGACCCGACCGACCCGAACGGGCAGGGCAACTGCAACGGCGTGCGCACGCAGGCCGCCGCGGCGCTCGCGGACTGGCTCGCCACCGACCCGACGGGTCAGGGCGCCGGGCGCGAGCTCATCATGGGCGACCTGAACGCGTACGCCCAGGAGGACCCGATCCAGGCGCTCGCGGGCGCCGGCTACACCGACCTGCTCGCGCAGTTCCACGGGACGGATGCCTACTCGTACATCTTCGACGGGCAGCTCGGCTATCTCGACTACGCACTCGCCGGCGGCGACGTGCTCGACGAGGTGGTCGGTGCCGCGACGTGGAACGTCAACGCCGATGAGCCGAGCCTCATCGACTACGACATGACGTTCAAGCTGCCCGCGCAGGACGCGCTGTACGCGCCCGACGCCTACCGCTCGAGCGACCACGACCCGGTGATCGTCGGGCTCGCGCTCACGCCGCCCGACACCACCCCGCCGACCATCGAGGCGATGGCCCACCCGTCGTTCCTCCTCGCGCCGAACAACAAGATGCGCGCGATCGAGATGCACGTCGACGCGGCCGACGACGGTGGCGAGGTGACGGTCGAGCTCACCGGCGTGACGGTCGAGGGCACGTCCAAGGGCGAGTGGCGCCAGACCGGCGACCGCACGTTCGAGGTGAAGGCCGTGAACGGCGCGGTCTACACGTTCACCTGGACGGCGACGGATGCCGCGGGCAACACGTCCACCGACACCGCGGTCGTCAAGGTCGGCGTGAAGAGCCTGTTCGACCTGTCCTGACCCGTGCGACGAGGCGCCGTCCCTCCGGGGGCGGCGCCTCGTCGCGTGCCCGCGCCCGGCTCCTCCCCAGGGCACGGGTGCCGCCCGTCGTGCACAGATCTCCCGCTGCGGCCGGGGCCGCACCGCGGCCGGCGCCAGCATGGACGCGTGAACGATCCCGCCGCCCCCGTCTCGCATCAGCTGGCCCTCGTCGTGCGCGATCTGGCCGTGGTCATCGGACGGCTGACGGATGCCGCGGCCGCCGCGCGAGGCCTCTCCGCGGCGACCGACTGGCAGTCCGCCGCCGCCGCCGCCTTCCACGAGCGAGCCGAGGCCTGGGCCGGCGAGGTGTCAGGGCTCGTGTGCCTTGCCGAGAGCGCTCGGATCGATGCGTGTCACGCCCGTGACCGGGCGGCGCTGCGCGAAGCCGACGCCTACGCGGCCGCCTTCGCCCCGGCGGGCGCCCGATGAGCGGCGGCGGCCCTGCCCCGCAGCCCGGCGGCGACCTCGGGCTCGGCGGCGACCCCGGGGCCGACGGCGGTCGCCGGGGCGACCTCGGCGACTGGCTGAGCGGACTGGTGCAATCCTGGCCGCGAGCCGACACGGGGCTCGAGATCCGGGGCGGCGGAGCCGTGGCCGTCGACACCGGCAGCCTGCGGCACGCGGCGTCGCGGTTCGTCGCCGCCGAGGCCGACCTCGACGAGATCTGCCGGCGGCTCGGCACCTCGCACGGGGTGCTGCTCGGGCTGCGCGGGCATGCGTGGGACGCGGTCTCGTCGGTGACGGTGCTGTTCCAGCGGCTGGTCGAGGTGAGAGCCGAGGCCGAGCGGATCGCGGCGGCGCTGCGCGAAGCGGCCATCGCCTACGAGCTGGTCGAGCTGAACGCCGAGCACCGCGCGGCGGTCGCGGCGGGCGACGACGCGCGGGCGGCGGCGCTCGATGCGCGGGTGACGCGCTTGAGCCAGGAGCACCCCGAGGCGTGGCGACGCACTGGGGGCCGAGGTCGATCGCACGGTGAACTGGCCCGGCGAACTCGCGCGGCAGGCCGCCGAGAGCGGGCTCGTCGTGGGCGCCGAGTTCGGCGGGCCCGCCGGCATCGCCACCGGCGCCGCGATGGGCGTCGGCACGATCGCGGGTGCCGCGGTGCTCGGGATCGGCGGGCAGGGGCGGCTCTCCCGTGACGCGCGGCTCACCGGTCGGGCGGGCGCCGTGACCCTCACGACGGTGCGTCCGGCGGCGGCGTCCGGCGCGCCGCAGAGCCTGACCGCGGTGACGCAGCGGATGCCGGGGGCCGGGGACTCCCGCGTGCGCGTCGAGAAGTACACGATGCCCGACGGCTCGAAGCAGTTCGCGGTGTACATCGCCGGCATGCAGTCGTTCGCCTACGGGGGCGACGACCCGTGGGACAACCAGGCGAACCACGAGCTCTACACGGGCCGCGAGTCGGAGTCGTTCGCCGCGACGAAGCAGGCGCTGGTCGCGGCCGGTGCCGAGCCGGGCGACGTCGTGCACGCCTTCGGGCACTCGCAGGGGGCCATGATCGGCTCGCACCTCGCGCTCGACGGCGAGTACGACACGCGCACGCTCGTCACCTTCGGCAGCCCGGTCGCGGCCGACGTCGGCACCGGCACGCTCAGCGTGACGGTGCGCCACACCGACGACCCGGTGGCGGCGCTCGCCGGCGGCGGCCACAACGCCGCCGTCGGGGCTCCCGGCAGCTTCGTCGTCGAGCGCGTGGCCGACACCGAGGTCGGGCTCGCCGATGCCGCCGTGCCCGGCCACCGGATGACCGCCTACGCGGAGACCGCGGCGCTCGTCGACGCCTCGACCGACCCGCGCGTCGGCAATCTGCGCGACGTCTTCGACGACCTGGGCGCCGCCGAGTCCGTCGAGGTCACCGAGTACGCCGCGACCCGCGGCTGAGCATCAGCTCTTCGAGCGCGGACGCAGGATGATGCCGAAGAGCCAGTTGATGAGCGAGATGATGATCGCCGCGACGACGCCCCACCAGAAGTCCTCGACGCGCAGGCCCCAGTTCCAGAAGCCGGTGATCCACGCGGTCAGCCACAGCAGGAACGCGTTGATGACCAGGCCGATGAGGCCGAGCGTCAGGATGTACAGCGGGAACGCGAGCACCTTGATGACGGTGCCGATGATGGTGTTGACCAGCGCGAAGATCGCGGCGACGAGCAGCAGCGTGAGGACCAGCTGCAGGGTCTCTCCCGGCGGGAACGGGATGACGAAGACCTGCAGCGCGGGGATCAGGGTCACGACCCAGATGGCGAAGGCGTTGATCACGACGCGGATGAGGAAGCCCATAGTGCGCCAGTCTGGCATGCACCCCGAGCGCGGCCAATGGTTTTCCGGTGCCGCGCGGGGTGCGGCATCCGTCGTCGCTCGTAGACTCGGGAGCGTGACCGATGCCCCCGAGATCCCCGTGCGCGTGCGCCCCGAGGTGGCCGCGCTGCCGCCCTACAAGCAGGGCAGGCAGGCCGGCGCCGAGGCGTTCAAGCTCTCCAGCAACGAGAACCCGTTCGACCCGCTGCCGGGCGTGCTCGAGCGGGTGCAGGCGGCCACGGCGCTCAACCGGTATCCGGATGCCTCCGCCGCCCGCCTGCGGGAGCGCCTCGCAGCGCGGTTCGGCGTCGGGGTCGACGCCGTCCACATCGGCGCGGGCAGCGTCTCGATCCTCGCGCAGCTCGTGCAGGCGACGTGCGGCCCGGGCGACGAGCTCGTCTACGCGTGGCGATCGTTCGAGGCGTACCCCTGGCTCGCCGTGGTCGCCGGCGCGACCGCGGTGCACGTGCCGCTCCGCGCGGGCGCACGCCACGACCTCGACGCGATGGCCGGCGCGATCACCGATCGCACGCGCGCCGTCATCGCATGCAGCCCCAACAACCCCACGGGGCCGATCGTCACGCAGGCCGAGTTCGACGCGTTCGTGGAGCGCGTCCCGTCCGACGTCCTGGTGATCCTCGACGAGGCGTACGCCGAGTTCGTGACCGACCCCGACGCCGTCGACGGCCTGCGCGAGCCCGGTGGGCCCCGCCGTGCGAACGTCGTCGTCCTGCGGACCTTCTCGAAGGCGTACGGGCTCGCGGGGCTCCGCGTCGGCTACGCCGTCGGGCATCCCCGCGTGCTCGACGCGGCGCGCAGCACCGCGATCCCGCTGTCGGTCACCGCACACGCCGAGGAGGCTGCGCTCGCGAGCCTCGAGGCCGAGGCCGAGCTGCTCGAGCGGGTGCGCGAGATCGCCGGGCGCCGTGACCGGCTGGCGGCCGCCCTCCGCGATGCCGGCTGGAACATCCCCGAGGCGCAGGGCAACTTCGTGTGGCTGCCCAGTGGAGACGAGACGCTGACCTTCGCGTCGGCGTTCGAAGAGGCGGGCCTCATCGTGCGCCCGTTCGCCGGTGACGGCATCCGGATCTCGGTCGGCGAAGAGGGATCTGTCGACAAGGTCCTACGGATTGCGGCATCCGTTGTGAAGGACCTCCCAGAGGGCCATCCCGGAGTGCGGGCTAGCGTAGAACGGTGACTCCGCCCGAAGATTCGGTGACGACCGACGCCACGGCGCCCTCGGCACAGACCTCGTCCGAACCCCCCACGCTCGTCCGCTTCCTCCAGGCCGACGGCTCGTTCGCGCCGAGCCCGGCCGCCGAGCCCTACCTCGAGCTCGTCGAAGGCCTCGCCGACGCCGACCTCGAGCAGTTCTACCGCGACATGGCCGTCATCCGCGCGTTCGACGTGCAGGCGACCAATCTGCAGCGGCAGGGCCAGCTCGCGCTGTGGCCGCCGAGCTACGGGCAGGAGGCGGCGCAGGTCGGCTCGGCGCGCGCCGCGCGAGCCCAGGACCACCTCTTCCCGTCGTATCGCGAGCACGTCGTGACCCGGATCCGCGGCGTCGACCCGATCGACATCATCCGGCTGATGCGCGGACTCACCCACGGCGGCTGGAACCCGTTCGACCCGAAGAACGGCAACACGCACATCTACACGCTCGTGCTCGGCGCCCAGACGCTCCACGCCACCGGCTTCGGCATGGGACTCACGCTCGACGGCCGCTGCGGCACCGGCGACCCCGAACGCGACGAGGCCGTCATCGTCTACTACGGCGACGGCGCGTCCAGCCAGGGCGACGTGCACGAGGCCATGGTCTTCGCGAACAGCTACCGCACCCCCGAGGTGTTCTTCCTGCAGAACAACCAGTGGGCGATCTCGGTGCCGGTGTCGACCCAGTCGCGCTCGCCGCTGTACAAGCGCGGCGAGGGATACGGGATGCCGAGCATCCCGATCGACGGCAACGACGTGCTCGCGAGCTGGGCCGTCACCCGCACGGCGCTCGACGAGGCGCGTGCGGGCCAGGGGCCGCGGGCGATCGAGGCGATGACCTACCGGCTCGGCGCGCACACCACCAGCGACGACCCGACGAAGTACCGCACGTCCGACGAGGAGGAGTCGTGGCGGCGCCGCGACCCGATCGCGCGCATGAGGGCGTACCTCTTGGCGCGGGGCGCGTCGGAGGCGTTCTTCGCCGACGTCGAGGCCGAGTCGCAGGCCCTCGCCGACGACACCCGCACGCGCACCAATGCACTCGGCGGCCTCGAGGCCGACAGCATGTTCGCGCACGTGTATTCCGAGGCGCACCCCCTGATCGACGAGCAGCGGCGGTGGCTCGCCGACTACGAGGTATCCTTCGCAGGAGGCGCATCGTGAGCACCGATACCACCCGGTCGTCGAGCGAGGTCACCTCGACAGGCTCAGGAACCGCGGACGAGACGAAACGCCCCGAGCCGTCCGCAAACGCCCGGGCCGAGGCATCCACCGTCCAGACCATGCCGTTCAGCCGCGCCATCAATGCCGGCCTGCGCGCGGCGATGGCCGCGAGCGACCGCGTGCTGCTGATGGGCGAAGACATCGGCAAGCTCGGCGGTGTCTTCCGCGTGACCGAAGGGCTCGTCGCCGAGTTCGGAGACCGCCGCGTGCTCGACACGCCGCTGGCGGAGTCGGGCATCGTCGGGACCGCGATCGGCCTGGCGATGGCGGGCTTCCGGCCCGTCGTCGAGATCCAGTTCGACGGCTTCGTGTTCCCCGCGTTCGACCAGATCACGGCGCAGCTCGCCAAGATCACCAACCGCCACGAGGGCGCGGTGCAGATGCCCGTCGTCATCCGCATCCCGTACGGCGGGCACATCGGCGCGGTCGAGCACCACCAGGAGAGCCCCGAGGCGTACTTCACGCACACCGCCGGGCTCCGGGTCGTGAGCCCGTCGACGCCGAACGACGGCTACTGGATGATCCAGGACGCGATCGCCTCGGCCGACCCGGTGATCTTCCTCGAGCCCAAGAGCAAGTACTGGCAGAAGGGCGAGGTCGACACGTCGGCGCGCGCTCTGCCGCTGCACGCGTCGCGCGTCGTCCGCCGCGGCACCGACGTCACCCTCGTGGGCCACGGCGCCATGGTGACGACGCTGCTGCAGGCCGCGTCGATCGCCGAGTCCGAGGGCACGTCGTGCGAGGTCGTCGATCTGCGGTCGCTGTCGCCGGTCGACTACGGCCCGATCCTCGACTCCGTGCGCCGCACCGGACGGATGGTCTACGCCCAGGAGGCGCCGGGCTTCACGAGCCTCGGCTCGGAGGTCGCCGCCACCGTGATGGAGAAGGCGTTCTACGCCCTCGAGGCGCCCGTGCTGCGCGTGTCGGGCTTCGACACGCCCTTCCCCGCCGCGAAGCTCGAGGGCGCCTACCTCCCGGACGCCGACCGGGTGCTTGAAGCCGTCGACCGCGCCCTGGCCTACTGACCGTGCCCCTCTCCTTCCCGCGAGAGTGCAGCTGATGGACGAGAGTATGGGTACTTGCCTACCCCTCGTCCGCCCGCTGCACTCTCGCGGACAGGCGGGGGCTGAAAGGGACCGAACATGAGCACTCAGACCTTCCTCCTCCCGGACGTCGGCGAGGGACTCACCGAGGCCGAGATCGTGCAGTGGCGCGTGAAGCCCGGCGACAGCGTCGCGGTCAACGACGTGCTCGTCGAGATCGAGACGGCGAAGTCGCTGGTCGAGCTGCCGTCGCCGTTCGCCGGCACGGTGGGCGAGGTGCTGGCCGCCGAGGGCGAGACCGTGAACGTCGGAGCGCCGATCATCACGATCGCCGCGACGACGGATGCCGCAGGCCCGACGACCGTCGGCCAGTCCGAGCACGGCGAGCCCGGCGACCCCTCCGGCGACGGCGGCGACGGCGCGGTGCTCGTGGGTTACGGCACCGGGGGTCACGTGCAGTCTCGGCGCAGGAAGCCCGCGGCTCCCGCGGAGCAGCGGGTCGCGGCATCCGTCGGCGTCGTCGCGAAGCCCCCGATCCGCAAGCTCGCCCGCGACCTCGGCGTCGACCTCGCCGCGGTCCAGCCGAGCGGTCCCGCCGGCGAGGTGACGCGCGACGACGTCATGCGCCACGCGTCGCAGGCGAGCGTGTTCCGCAACATCGAGACCCCCGCGTGGGGCGACGTGCGCGAAGAGACGATCCCCGTGCCCGCCCGCGAGCCCGCCGGGCCCCCGGCGGTCGCCCCGGCCAAGCCGGTGCCCGATGCCACCCTTCGCCAGGCTCAGGAACCGGGCCGCGAGGAGACGATCGCCGTCAAGGGCGTGCGCAAGGCCACGTCGTCGGCGATGGTGCAGTCCGCCTACTCCGCACCGCACGTGTCGGTGTGGACAGACGTCGATGCCACCCGCACGATGGAGCTCGTCAAGCGGCTCAAGGCCTCGCCGGACTTCGCCGACGTCAAGGTCTCGCCGCTGCTGATCATGGCGCGAGCGGTCATCTGGGCGGTGCGCCGCACGCCGATGGTCAACGCCGCGTGGGTGGATGCCGAGGGCGGCGCCGAGATCCGCGTGCGCCGGTACGTCAACCTGGGCATCGCCGCGGCGACGCCGCGCGGCCTGCTCGTGCCGAACATCAAGGACGCGCAGGACCTGTCGATGCGCGATCTCGCCCGCGCGCTCGAGAAGCTCACGCTGACCGCGCGCGAGGGGCGGACGACGCCGGCCGATCAGCAGGGCGGCACGATCACGATCACGAACATCGGGGTCTTCGGGATGGACGCCGGCACACCCATCATCAACCCGGGCGAGTCGGGCATCGTGGCGCTCGGCACGATCCGTCAGAAGCCCTGGGTGGTCGACGGCGAGGTGCGCCCGCGCTTCGTCACGACCGTGTCGGGGTCGTTCGACCACCGGGTGATCGACGGCGACGGGATGTCGCGGTTCATCGCCGACGTCGCCTCGATCCTCGAGGAGCCCGCGCTGCTGCTCGACTGAGGCGAGGGGCATGACGGCGGGGTTCGAACGTCCTTCCGGCTCGATTTGAGAACGATTATCAGTAGCTGTAGCCTCGAGGGATGACCGCGAAGCGACGCTCCCTGACCCTGCTCGGCCTGGCCGCGGCATCCGTCGTCACCCTCGCCGGGTGTGCCGGAACGCCGGCCCCCGCGGGCGACAGCACGGACGCAACGCTCACGGTCGTCGCCTCGACCAACGTGTACGGCCAGATCGCCCAGGAGGTCGGCGGCGACCTGGTCGAGGTGACCGCGATCGTCACGAGCGACTCGCAGGACCCGCACTCGTTCGAACCGAGCGCCCGCGACCAGCTGGCCGTGGCCGACGCCGACCTCATCATCGAGAACGGCGGCGGCTACGACGCGTACATCGACGCGCTCATCGAGGCCAGCGGCACCGAGGCGCCGGTCCTCACCGCCGCCGAGTTCTCGCACGACTGGCCCGAGAACGAGGGTCACGACGACGAGTCGACGGATGCCGAGCCCGACGCCACCGCGACCGAGGAGTCCGACGAGCACGCCGACGAAGTCGGCGAAGATGCCCACGCCGACGAGGACGAGCACGAGCACGAGCACGTCGAGGGCTTCAACGAGCACGTCTGGTACGACCCGCACACCATCGCGTACGTCGCCGAGGCGATCGCCGAAGAGCTCGGCGAGCTCAGCCCCGCCGATGCCGCGACGTTCACCGCGAACGCCGAGGCCTTCGTCGCCGAGGTCGAGGATCTCGAGGCGTCGCTCGACGAGCTCGCGTCCGCGCACGAGGGAGAGAGCGTATTCATCACGGAGCCCGTGCCGGTGTACCTCGTCGCCGCCGCCGGCCTCGAGAACGTCACGCCCGACGCCTTCAGCGAGGCGGTCGAAGAGGGGCAGGATGTCGCGCCGGCGACGCTCCTCGAGTCCCTCGGCCTGCTCGAGTCGGGCGACGTGCGCGTCGTCATCACGAACTCCCAGACCGGCGGCGCCGAGACCGGCCAGATCGTCGACGCGGCCGAAGCCGCCGGCATCCCGGTGATCGCATTTTCGGAAACGCTCCCCGAGGGCCAGACTTACATCTCGTGGATGCAGGCGAACATCGAGGCGCTGAGCGCGGCATTGGACGCGTGAGCGCCGGCCGGCCCCAGCGCAGCACCGCCGCCGACACACCGCCGATCCTCAGCATCCGCGACGCCGCGCTGCGGCGCGGAGACCGCGAGCTGTGGTCGGGCCTGGATCTGGACGTGCACGCCGGAGAGCTGATCGCGGTGCTCGGCCCGAGCGGGTCCGGTAAGACGACCCTGCTGCGGGCGATCCTCGGCCTGGAGGACCTCTCGGGCGGCACCATCGAGGTGCGCGGCGCCGAGCGCGCCGCCGGTGATCCCCAGGGCCCCCGCGGCCGGCGGCACCGCGGAAACCGGCGCATCGGCTACATCCCCCAATCCCGCCCGCTGCCGCGCGACACCGCGCTGCGCGGTCGCGACCTGGTGATGCTCGGCGTCGACGGCCACCGCTTCGGGCTTCCGATCCCGCGCCGCGGCGACCGGGCCCGCGTCGACGCGCTCATCGACGGGGTGGGTGCGCGCGAGTTCGCGGACCGGCCGGTCGGGCAGTTGTCGGGTGGCGAGCAGCAGCGGCTCCGTGCGGGCCAGGCGCTCGCCGACGACCCCGTGCTGCTGCTGTGCGACGAGCCGCTCACGAGTCTCGACCTCGCCAACCAGCAGGCCGTCATCGGTCTCATCGACCGGCACCGGCGTGAGAAGGACGCCGCCGTGCTGCTGGTGACCCACGACATCAACCCGCTGCTGGGCAAGGTCGATCGCATCCTGTACATCGCGAACGGCCGGTTCACGCTGGGGACGCCGCAGGAGGTGCTCCGCTCCGACGTGCTGACCGCGCTCTACGGCGCGCACGTGTTCGTACTGCGCGCGGGCGATCGGCTGGTGGTCGTCGGCGCTCCCGATGCCGAGGCATCCCATCACCACCACGACGGCCAGGTGCACGAATGACGGGACCGCGCGCATGAACTGGGACGACATCGCCGACGCGATGTTCGGCGGCCTGCCGTTCTACGGCGAGATCCTCGCGCTCGTGTCGAACTCGGTGTGGGCGGGCGCGGCGCTCGGCCTCGTCGGCGGCCTCATCGGCGTGTTCGTGATGCAGCGCGACATGGCGTTCGCCGTGCACGGCATCAGCGAGCTCTCGTTCGCCGGCGCCGCCGCCGCGCTGCTCATCGGGTGGGACGTCGTCACGGGCTCGATCGTCGGATCGCTCATCGCCGCCGCCCTCATCGGCGTGCTGGGGGCGAAGGCGCGCGACCGCAACTCGATCATCGGCGTGCTCATGCCGTTCGGCCTCGGTCTCGGCATCCTGTTCCTCTCGCTCTACGACGGCCGCAGCGCCAACCGGTTCAGCCTGCTCACCGGGCAGATCGTGTCGGTGCAGACCGGCCAGCTCGGCTGGCTGGTCGCGATCGGCGTCGTCGTGCTGCTGGGACTGCTGCTCATCTGGCGCCCGCTGCGGTTCGACTCGCTCGACCCGCAGTCCGCCGCGGCGCGCGGCGTGCCCACGACCGCGGTGTCGCTGGCGTTCATGCTGCTGCTCGGCCTCATCGTGGCGGTCGCGGTGCACATCATCGGCGCGCTGCTGGTGATGGCGCTGCTCGTGACGCCCGCGGCCGCGGCCATGCGCGTCGCGTCCGGTCCGCTGTCGGTGCCGCTGCTGTCGGCGCTGTTCGGCTTCGTGTCGGCCGTGGGCGGCATCCTTCTCGCGATCATGGGCACGCTGCCGGTGAGCCCGTACATCACGACGATCTCGTTCGCGATCTACGTCGTGTGCCGCATCGTCGGGGCCCGCCGCGGTCGCGTGACCCGCGCGCCGGCGTCTGCCCCCGCCGCGGCGTGACCCTGCGCGGGCCGGGCCCGGGCGCGAGCGCGCGCTCGGCGCGGGCTCGGGCGCGTTCGTTCCCGTTCGTTCGGGTGGCACGACACGCGGGGTGGGTGTGGTGATTCCGCGTGTTGTGCCACTTGAAGTGGGGGCGGGCGCGGGGCTCGTTCGTTCGGGTGTCACGACACGCGGGGTGGCTGTGGCGATTCCGCGTGTTGTGCCACTTGAAGTGGGGGCGGGCGCCGGGCTCGGGCGTTCGGGTGGGCGGGGCGGCGTGACGCGCGCGCCGGGCTCGTTCGTTCGGGTGGCACGACACGCGGAGTGGGTGTGGTGATTCCGCGTGTTGTGCCACTTGAAGTGGGGCCCGGGGCCGGGCTCGGGCGTTCGGGTGGCACGACACGCGGGGTGGGTGTGGTGATTCCGCGTGTTGTGCCACTTGAAGTGGGGGCGGGCGCGGGGCTCGTTCGTTCGGGTGGCACGACACGCGGAGTGGGTGTGGTGATTCCGCGTGTTGTGCCACATGAAGTGGGGGCGCAGCGGCGCCTGCGCGCGCCCGGCCTTTGCTCAGGACCCGCCGGTAGACTCCCGGGCATGGCCCAGCGCAATACGTGGCAGCGCGAACGCGTGCGCGAAGCGCTCGCCGACGCCCGTGGCTTCGTGAGCGCCCAATCGCTGCACGCGACCCTGCGCGACGAGAACACCGGTATCGGACTCGCGACCGTGTACCGCGCGCTCGCGGGCCTCGCGGCCCAGGGCGCGGCCGACTCGCTGCAGAGCCCCGAGGGCGAAGCCCTGTACCGCGCGTGCGTCAGCAGCGACCACCACCACCACCTGATCTGCCGTTCGTGCGGGCTGACCGTCGAGATCGAGGCGAGCGACGTCGAGCAGTGGGCCAAGAGCACGGCCGAGCGCCACGGCTTCCGCGACGCCGAGCACATCGTCGACATCTTCGGGCTGTGCGCTTCGTGCGCGCAGGCTCGGGACGAGAAGCGTGACGCGGACTGACCCCGCCCTGCGGGTCGGCCATGCCGGCCACGCCCACGGATCGACGGATGCCGCGCCGCGGCCATCCGCGCAGGCGCGCACCCTCCTCTGGCTCGGTGTCGGGCTCGCCGTCATCGCCGTGCTCTTCGTCATCGACTGGCTCGCGCCGGCGCTGTTCCCGGCATCCCTGTCCACCCGCGCTCAGGACGGACTGACGCTCGCGGTCAGCGTGCTCATCGAGTCCCTGCCGTTCGTCGCGCTCGGCGTGGTGCTGTCGATCGTCGTGCAGGTGTGGGTGCCGCCGGGCGTCATCGAACGATGGATGCCGCGCCGCGCGTGGGCGCGCCGCGCGGTGCTGTCGCTGCTCGGCATGATCGTGCCGGTCTGCGAATGCGGCAACGTGCCGTTCGCGCGCGGTCTGCTGATGCGCGGGTTCTCGGTGTCCGAGACGCTCACATTCCTCATCGCGGCGCCGATCGTGAACCCCATCGTGATTATCACGACGCACCAGGCGTTCGGCTCGAGCGACGGCATCCTGGTCGCGCGCCTGCTCGGCGGCTACGCGATCGCGAACCTCATCGGATGGCTCTACTCGCGGCATCCGTCGCCCGACACGCTGCTGACGGACCGCTTCCGCGACACGTGCGCCCTGGTGACCCACGAGCCGGGCGGCAAGGGGCGCCGCACCATCGCGCAGTTCGTGGTCGAGCTGCGCGCGGTCATGCCCGCGCTCGTCATCGGCTCGGCGCTCGCCGGCGCCGTGCAGGTGCTCATCCCGCGCGAGGCGCTCGTCGCCATCGGCTCGAACCCTGCCCTGTCGATCGTCGCGATGATGACGCTCGCGATGGTCGTCTCGATCTGCTCGAACGTCGACTCGTTCTTCGCCCTCTCGTTCGCCTCGACCTTCACGCCGGGATCGATCGTCGCGTTCCTGCTCGTCGGACCCATCGTCGACGTCAAGATGCTCGCGCTCATGCGCACGACGTTCACATGGCGCACCCTCGGCGGCATCGTCGTCGTGGTGGTGCTGGCGGCGTTCGCCATCGGGACGGCGGTGAACCTCCTTGCGTAGCGCGCAGTTCCTCGGCACACGGTGGCTCGGCGTGGGGCTCGCCGCGATCCTCGCCGTCGTCACCATCTCGCTCGCCGTCACCGGACAGCTCGCCCTCTACATCAACCCCGACTCGACGTGGTTCGCCGTGTCGATGGCGGTGGTGGTGCTCGTCGGCACGGTGGCGTCGTTCGCGCTGCCGCTCGGCGCCGAGTCCGACCACGGTCATGACCACGGCCACGGCCACGGCACGGGCTCGGGGGGAGCGGGCGGTCACGGCGTTTCGTCTCGCTTCGCTCGCTCAACGACCGGGGGTGAGGAGTCGGCGGACGGTCACGGCTCCGCGGAGGGTCACGGCGTTTCGTCTCGCTTCGCTCGCTCAACGACCGGGGGTGAGGAGTCGGCGGACGGGCACGGCTCCGCGGACGGTCACGGCGTTTCGTCTCGCTTCGCTCGCTCAACGACCGGGGGTGAGGACGGCGTTTCGTCTCGCTTCGCTCGCTCAACGACCGGGGGTACCGAGCCGGCCCGCTTCGCTCGTTCGACGAACGGGGGCGCCGAGGGCGTTCCGGCCCGCTCGACGAGCGGGGAGGTCGCGGCCGTCGCGGCGACCGTGGTCGGCGGCATCGCGGCATCCGGTGTCGTCGTGCTCACGCTCGTGCTGCCGCCTGCGTCGCTGAGCGCCGAGCTCGCGATGTCGCGCGATGTCGGCGCGACCCCGCTGTTCGGCGGCGCCGACACGATCCAGCTCGCATCGACCGGCGACACCGCGTCGTTCGGCGTCGGCGAGTGGTCGACGGCGTTCGCGACCGCCACCAACCCCGACGCGTTCGACGGCGACCCGGTCGAGCTCACCGGGTTCGTCACGCCCGGCGAGGACGGCGACTTCGACATCACGCGCCTCGTGATCACCCACTGCGTGATCGACGCGCAGCCGGCGAGCGTGCCGGTCGTCGCCGGCGACCTTCCCACGACCGGGCAGTGGGTGACGGTCACCGGCACGGTGCGCTCGTCGTCCGACGGCCGGCTCGTGCTCGAGGCGGCGTCGGTGGAGGAGATCCCCGAGCCCGAGGACCCGTATGAGTACTGACGCCGGCACGCGGCGGGCGCGGACCCGGCGTCGTCGCGGGCGCGCGTTCGCGGGCGCCTTCGCGATCGTCGTCGGCGCGCTCGCGGTGGTCGGCCTCGCCGGCGCGGCCGCGAGCGTCGCGCAGGGGCCGCGGGTCACCGACGTCTTCGTGGATCCCGTCGCGGCGGCCGAGGCATCCGGTTCCCGTCTCATCCTCACCACGTCGCACACGCTCGCCGAGGTCGACCCGTCGCAGGTGACCGTGACACCCGCGACGCCGTTCGAGGTCGACACGTCGGGGCGGAGCGTCGGTGTGCGCTTCACCCTGCCGCTGTGGGACGACACCGAGTACACGGTCGAGATCGCCGATGTCGCCTCGCTCGGCGGCGGGCCCACGGGGACGATCACCGAGACGTTCCGCACGCCCGAGGCCGAGGTGTTCCTCCTGCAGCGCGGCACCGACGACGGCGACATGATCTACCGCACCGACCTCACCGGACAGGCCGCGGTGCCCGTGTTCACGCATCCGCACATCGAGGACTTCCGCGCCACCGCGACCCACCTCGTGGTGTCGGTCCGCACCGAGAACGACCGTGCCGGGCTCCTCGTCACCGACCTCGACGGCGAGAACCCGCGCGAGCTGCCGCTCCCGGGCAACGGCTACGTCTCGAACCTCCAGAGCGCCGACCGGGGCGAGCTCATCGGCTACACGTTCTCGGACGCCACGCTCACCGCCGACTCCGGCCGGGAGAGCCGCCTGTTCACCGCGTCGCTGAAGGATGTCGAGGCCGACCCCGTCGAGATCGCCGTCGACGGCGCCGACCCGCGCGTCGCCGAGTGGCGGTTCGTGCCCGACACCGACAGCATCCTGCTGCTCTCGTTCGACGGGTCCCTGCTGCTGACCGGCTCGACCGGCTCGACCGGCTCGGCCGGCTCGACCGGCTCGGCCGGCTCGGGCGCGACGGCGCAGGGCGCCACGGCATTGGGGGCGGCGCTGGGCATCGACGGCATCGCCCGCGGGTCGAGCGAGGCCGTCGTCGACCGGCTCGAGCAGTCCGTCACGATCGACCTCACCGACGCGAGCGAGGCGCCGCTGGTCACGCCCGACGTCGAACTCGGAGGCACGACGTCGGTGACGCCGCTGCCGGACGGCTCGACGATCCGCACCGCGGCGGTGCTCGACGGCGACGTGCCGACCGGGCGCACGTCGGTCGCCCTCGTCGCCCCGGACGGCGAGACGCGGCTGCTCACCGAGATCGCCGAGACGGATGCCGTGCTGCAGGTCTGCGTGTCGCCCAGTGCGCGCTACGCCGCGGTGCTGGTCGCGCCCGACGCCGTCGGCAACCCGTACGACACCTACCAGCTGCCGCTGCCCGAGCGGCCCGAGACCCGCATCCTGCAGATCGCCGACGGCGAGCCCGTGGTGGCCCTGCTCGGCACGGCGATCTCGTGGTGCCAGGTGCCGTCGCTGTGACCCGGCACGCGCCGACGGGCGTCCGGCCGGCGAAGCGCGACGACCTGCTCGGGCTCGCGTCCGAGGTCGCCCCGAACCTCCTCGGCGGCCGCCTCACCACGGTGGTCGACGGCGAGACGGTGGTGGTCCGGATCACCGAGGTCGAGGCGTACCACGGCCTCGGCACCGGGCCGGTCGCCGACCCCGGCTCGCACGCGCGCATGGGGCCGACCGCGCGCAACGCCACGATGTGGGGCGAACCCGGTCACCTCTACGTGTACCTGAGCCACGGCATCCATTCGTGCGTCAACGTGGTGTGCGGTCCCGAGGGCGTCGCCGGCGGGGTGCTGCTGCGCGCGGGCGAGGTGATCGAGGGGACGGATGCCGCGACCCGGCGCCGGCCCGCCGCGCGGTCGGCGCGCGACCTCGCGCGAGGACCGGGGCGTTTCGGCGACGCGGTGGGGCTGCGGCATCCGGTGCACGACGGCATCGACGCGATCACCGCCGACCCGCGCCACGGGGCCACGGCGCGGCTCGAGCTGCCCGATGGACCGCTCGCCGACATCGCGTCGGGCCCGCGGGTGGGTGTCGCCGGTGTCGCCGGCACCGCCGTGTTCCCGTGGCGGTTCTGGATCCCCGACGACCCGACCGTGTCGCCGTTCCGCTGGGGCCGAGGCGCCCACGAGGCCCACCTGGAGCGCGACGCCTCGACGGGCGCGGGGCGTCGCACGCCGCGCATGCTAGACTGACTGTTTGTCTGCGCGCACTCCAGCACGCAGTTCGCGTTTCGCCTCGCTTCGCCTGCTCAACGACCGGAACTTCCGGGCGGTGACGGCGTGCGTCGGAATGCAGACAAGGGATCTTGGGTGTGACCGTCCGGTCACACGGTACTAAGGAGACATCACCATGGCAGCAGTGTGCCAGGTGACTGGAGCAGTTCCCGGCTTCGGTCACAACATCTCGCACTCGCACCGCCGGACGAAGCGCCGCTTCGACCCGAACGTGCAGAAGAAGACCTACTTCGTTCCGTCGCTGGGTCGCAACATCAAGCTCAACGTCTCGGCCAAGGGCATGAAGGTCATCGATGCCCGTGGCATCGAGGCCGTCGTCCGTGACCTCAAGGCGAAGGGTGTGAAGCTCTGATGGCCAAGAAGGCTCAGGACGTCCGTCCGATCATCAAGCTGCGTTCGACCGCGGGCACGGGTTACACCTACGTCACGCGCAAGAACCGCCGCAACAACCCCGACCGCATCGTGCTGAAGAAGTACGACCCGGTCATCCGCAAGCACGTCGAATTCCGAGAGGAGCGCTGATCCATGGCTAAGAAGAGCAAGATCGCGCGCAACGAGCAGCGCAAGGCGGTCGTCGACCGTTACGCCGCCAAGCGCGCCGAGCTGAAGAAGGCGCTCGTCTCGCCGACCTCCACCGACGAGGAGCGCGAAGCCGCTCGCGTGGGCCTGCAGAAGCTGCCCCGCAACGCTTCGCCCGTGCGCGTCCGCTCGCGCGACGTCATCGACGGCCGCCCCCGCGGTGTGCTCACGAAGTTCGGCATCTCGCGTGTCCGCTTCCGTGACATGGCCCACCGCGGCGAGCTGCCCGGCGTGACCAAGTCGAGCTGGTAAGCATCCGGTCGCAAGACCTCTCAGAAGGCCCGGAGTTCCTCGGAACTCCGGGCCTTCTGCTGTGTGGGACTTCTGCTGTGCGGGCCTTCTGCTGTGCGCCGTCAGTCCAGCCGGTGCCCGTAGCTGCCGGCGACGGCGCGCAGCACGTCGTCGGTCGACTCGCCCGTGATCTGCGGGTACTGGTCGGTGAGCACGCGCGCCAGCTCGTCCATCACCTGCGCCAGGAATGCGCCGGCGGCGTGCAGATCGCCGTCGTCCGATCGCAGAGCGCCATCGCGAAGCACCATGGCGTAGCCGATCGCGCGGGCCGCCGACAGCCGCTCGTCGCGCTCGGTGAAGTAGAAGATCTCGTTGCTCTGCACGAGTTCGGCCGTGAGCTCTGCGATCAGACGGGCCACGGAGGAGACGACGGATGCCGCCCGCGCCGTGGAGATGGTCGCCGGAAGCGTGGTGAAACCGGAGGCGTGGAGGCTCGTCAGCTCGATCGCGAGGGCGCGGCGGCGTGCCAGGGCGGGATAGATCTGCATGAACCACGACACGGCGGCGGACAGCAGCGCGAAGCCCGTCAGCGCTTCCAGAGGCGACAGCGCGCGGATGATCGGCTCCACCGCCACGACGTCGCCGAGACCCAGCGTGGTCATCGCGACGAGGGAGTAGGTGAGCGCCTCGAGGAACGGGTGGTAGTCGCCCGGGTCGACGCCGCTGTACGAGAAGCCCTCGGGGACGTGAGGCAGGTAGATCAGCGCCCAGCCCACGGCGACCATCACGAGCCAGGCGCCGATGGTCGCGACGACCGTCAGCGGTCCGCTGACCGCGAGGGGCCGGCGCCTTCGCGACAACGACCACACCGCGCGGAACAGCAGTGTCGTGAGCCGGCCGGTGGATGCGGGACGCAACAGGGTGTGGAACACGTCGTTGAGCGCCACGGCGATCAGGAGGATGCCGGCGAGCGTGCTGACGACGGTCATGCCGCCACACTAGTTCGCCGGCAGGCGTGAGCGCGGTCTCCGGGGCGCGGGACGGGTACCCGGTGGGTTGTCAAGGTCAGGACCGCCGCGCCGGTGGGATCCTATGCTCTGAGTCATCCGACGCGGAGGGGGACCGGTGGATCTCGATCCGTTCTTCGAAGAGCGACTGCGCGTGCACCGCAGGTACCTGTTCGACCAGGCGCTGGGCTCGGTGCGCTCACGGCTGAGCGCGCTGTGGCCGTTCGCCAAAGGGCCGGCCCCGGTCATGGGCATGGGCGGCGGGGGCGCTGGTGCGGCATCGACGGCCGCTCACAAGCCGAAAGGCGACGGTGCCGCCGCCCCCGGCACGACGACGGCGCCGGTCGGTCCGCGCGCTCGCGCGCGGGCGCGGCATCGCAAGGCGGCGCTCGCGTGGGACCGCCGTGAGTTGCACAACGTGGGCATGGCGGGGCCGCGCATCCGCACCACCGAGCACGTCGTGGAGGTGCCGGGTCACCCTGCGGTGCGGGTGCGCGTGTACCACCCCGACCCCGAACCGGCCCCGCCGCACGGCGTGCCGGGGGTGCTGTCGCTGTTCGGCGGCGCCTTCCGCATCGGCGGCATCGGATACCCGACGACGGATGCCGCGCACCGACGTCGTGCGCTCGACGCGGGGGCGGCCGTGGCCGCGGTCGACTACGCGCTGGCCCCGGAGTACCCGTACCCCGTCGCGATCGAGCAGGCGTACGCCGCACTCGAGTGGCTGTTCGCGTCGGCCGGCGAGCTGGGCATCGACAGCCGGCGCATCGGCGTCGCGGGAACGTCGGCGGGAGCCAACCTCGCCGCAGCGGTGACGCTGGTGAACCGCGACCGCGCTCGGCTCCCGCTGCGGCTGCAGGTGCTCGAGGTGCCGGTCGTCGACCTCACCGGGCGGCACCTCGACCTCCGCGCGACGCGGGCTCTCGGCATCCCCCGCTTCATCGCCCTGCGCGAGCTGCGCTCGGTCGCCCGCACGTATCTGCCCGATCCCGCGGTGGCCCGCCACGCGTACGCCTCGCCGCTGCTGGCCGCGTCGCACGAGGGGCTGCCGCCGGCCGTGATCCTCACGGCCGAGTACGACCCCCTGCGCGGGGACGGCGATGCCTACGGTGCGGCGCTGCGCCGGGCGGGCGTCGACGCGAGCGTCGTGCGCTACCAGGGCGTGACGCACGACACCCCGATCTTCGGGGGCACGCTGCCCGCCGCGCGGCGCTGGCACGACGACGTCGTCAGCGCCCTGCGCCGCCTGCACGCCTGACCTCGCTCCGACGGGCGGATGCGGCATCCGTCTACTGCTTCGCCGGCTCGGTGCGGACCGCGTGGCTCGTCGCCCACTCGAGGGCGAAGTCGGCGATCTCCTCCCAGCCGTCCTGGCTGACCAGGCGGTGGGTGCGGCCGGGGTACTCCTTGTACTCGACGACGGCGGGGCTGCCCGACGCCCGGTACTTCTTGACGAGGGCCCGGCCGATCGCGGGCGGCACGACGTGGTCGATCTCGCCCGTGATCACCAGGAACGGGGCGCGGTCGGCCCGGCCGTAGTCGACGTGCGTGACGCCGTGCTTCTCGTCGAGCACCGACGTGACGCCCTCGAAGAAGACCTTGTTGTACGAGTTGACGGCGTACTCCTCCCAGAGCTTGTCGGACTCCGTGCGCGGGAGGTCGTTGCCGAATGTGAAGTGGAAGTGGCGCTTGCTGAGCGGCTTGGCGCCGTTGACGCCGAACGGGTTCGACAGGATCGGCGTGCCGGTCCACAGGGTCGACAGCGGGAGCGTGGTGACGCCGGCCGTCTGGCCGGGTGCGACACCCACGTACGCGACGCCGAGGCCGCGGTCGGCGAGCAGCTGCGTGAGGACTCCCCCGAAGGAGTGGCCGATGATGATCGGCTTCTCGGGCAGGGCGCGGATGATGCGCTCGTAGTGGTCGGCGATCTGCTTCAGGCCGATGCCCTTGAGCGCCTCGGGGTGGCGGCGGATGTCGTCGACGGTGCGGTCGTCGATGCCGGGCCAGCCCGGGACGAGCACCTGGTGGCCGGCGGCGCGGAAGCGCTCCGCCCAGGTGTCCCAGCTCTTCGGGGTCATCCAGAGTCCGTGGATCAGGACGATGGGGGTCTTGGTCGTGGTGTTCATCTCGTGCTCCTTCGGTTGATGGTCCTGCGGTGGTGGGGTGGTGCATCTGCGATAGTAGACCGAACGTTCTATCTATGCAAGACTATTCCCATGAGAACTTCGGATGCCTCGCCCGCCCGTCCCTCCCCCGCACGGCAGCGGCTGCTGCAGGCGGCGACCGAGCTCTTCTACAACGAGGGCATCCACTCCGTGGGCGTCGACCGCATCATCGAGACCGCCGGAGTCACGCGCGCCACGATGTACAAGCAGTTCGACGGCAAGGAAGGGCTCGTTCTCGCGTACCTGCAGGGCGAAGACCAGGGCCTGCGCGGGCTTTTCGCCCAGGCGGCCGAAGCCTCGGACGACCCGGCCGTACTCCTCGACCTCGTCGTGACCGGCATCTCCGACGACATCCGCGACCGCCACACGCGCGGGTGCCCGTTCATCAACGCCGCCGCCGAGTACCCGGCCGAGGGCCCGGTGCGCGACCTCATCGCCGACCACCGCGAGTGGTTCCGCAGGACGCTCGAGCAGCTCGCCGCCGGAGCCGGTCTGTCAGCTCCCGGTGAGGTCGCGGCATCCCTCGTGCTGCTGCGCGACGCCGCGCTCGTGGGCGGCTACCTGGACGGTCAGGATCGCGTCGCGCCCGCGTTCGCGCGCACGGCGCGAGACGTCATCGCCGCGCACCGGGGCTGAGCGGACGCCGGGTCACGCCGGGGACTCCTCCAGGCGGAGCTCACGCGCGACGATGCGGGACGCCACCAGACTCAGCGGGAGGCGATTGTGGCGCGCATAGCCGCGGATCAGCTCGAACGCGTCGGAGATCGGGACGTCCGCAGTGAAGGAGACGACACCCTTCGCCTGCTCGATGACGACACGGCTGCTCAGGGCGACCTTGAGCTGCTCCGCGAGCAGCTCCGACTCGCGCAGCGAACGCTCGTGGAGGATCCCGATGGTGGCGACATCGGCGAACGCGCGGACCGCCGCCTGCGACTCGCCCGGCAGCGCGCCTTCGGCCGCGTTCATGATGTTCAGCGTCCCGATCGTGCGCTCCCGCAACCGCAGCGGCACCGCGTAGATCGACGAGAAGCCGTTCGCAAGGGCTTCGGCGCGGAACGCACCCCACTCCGTCGCCGACTGCAGCGACACGACGGCGACCGGCTCGCCCGTCCGGTAGCACTGGATGCACGGGCCGTCCTGGGCGGCCAGCTGCATGATCTCGACCAGCCGGCTGGCTTCGCTGGTCGACGCGACCAGCTCCAGCTGGCCGGTGCTCTCGTCGGTGAGCAGGATGCCGGCCGCGGTGACACCCAGGATGTCGCGGCACGCGTCGACGAGAGTCTGCAGCAGATCCACGACGTCGTAGTCGTCGACGAGCGTGTCGGCGAGTGCCGTGAGGGTGTTGAGCAGGCGTGAGTCGAAGGTCGTCTGGTTCATCGGATCGCCTCGATCTCGCCGTCGACGCGGTGGAAGCCCAGCCGCCGCTCGACGATGTCGGAGGCGATGGCCATCACGGGCTCGCCCGCCGCGAACGCGTGGCCCTGGATCACCAGCTGAGCCTCGTCGGCCGTGATGTCGAGCTGCGCCAGCACCATGCCGGTCGCCTGGTGCACGACGCGGCGCGTGGAGAAGCCCTCGGCGTCCTGATCCTTCGTCCGGCCGATCGCGTCGCGGAGAAGGCTGTGGCCCAGCACGCGCGCCATCGCCGAGGCCTGGCGAGTCTGATCCGAGGACAGCGTCAGCCGTTGCCTGGTGAACAGGTCGACGGCGCCGAAGCGCAGCGACCCGACCGCGACGGGGAACGCGTAGATCGATGCCGCCGGCACTCCCTCGGACGCAGCGGGTGCGAAGGCGGGCCACCGGCGCGCGCCGCCGCGGGCGAGGTCGGGCTCGCCGACGGGCTCGCCCCGTCGCATCGCATCCCAGCAGGGTCCTTCGCCGAGGTCGAACTGCAGCTCGTCCAGCCGCCGCGCGTCTGCGCCGGTGGCCGAGACGATCCCGGTGCCGAGGACGTCGCCGAGCGTCGACACCGACGCGCCGTCCACGGGGAAGACGGTCAGAAAGGTGCCGCTGTAGTCGTCGGGCGTGCCGGTGCGTTCCAGGACGGCCATGGCTGTCGCGAAAGCGTCGTCCATGCGGGCCTCCCAGCACGCCGCGTCTCATCGCGGTTGAGGAAATCGTAACCCTCGTCGGTGTGCGCGGGATGGGAGCGGCCGATGTCCGCACGGGTCCCGCTCGTAGCCCCATCTGTCACATTCGTCACTTCCGTCACACGACACGCCGCATGAAACCCGGGAAATCCGCGGAAATACGCGGATCTGGGAGGCATGTCGGGTACATTCGGTCCCGGTCGATCCGACCAGCCGGGGGGCGAAGCCGTCCGGTCCGAGCAATGACAAGACGGCCTCCGCCGTCTTTGGAGGACATACCAAAATGGCCGACAAGTCCATCACCAAGACCGAGCTCGTCGCGAGCATCGCCAGCGCGACCGGCCAGAGCCAGGCCGCCGTGTCGGGTGTGCTCGACTCCCTCTTCTCCACCGTCTCGGAGGCGGTCGCCAAGGGCAGCAAGGTTTCGATCCCCGGCTGGATCTCGTTCGAGCAGGTCGCCACCTCGGCGCGCACCGGCCGCAACCCGCAGACCGGCGAAGAGATCAAGATCCCCGCGGGCAAGCGCGTGAAGGTCACCGCGGGCTCGAAGCTCAAGGCTGCCGTCAAGTAATCCGACGCAGACCAACAGGAGAGGGGATGCCGCGATCTGCGGCATCCCCTCTCCTGTTGTCTGCGGGGGGCGGGGTGCGGGAGTGCCGGCGTTTCGTCTCGCTTCGCGGGTCCTGAGTAGGGCGCTCTGCGCCCGTATCGAAGGGCGCTCAACGACCGGGGGGTGGGAGTGCCGGTCGTTGAGCGAGCGAGCGCCAGCGAGCGAGACGAAACGTCCCGGGACAACGCGCAACCCCGGCCACCGCGGATCAACCCCCGAAGACCGCGACGTAGGCTGGACGTGTGAACCCCCGCGCCCTGCGGGCCGCCGGGCCCGCGATCCTCGTCGTGGCCGCGCTGGCCGCCCTGATCTGGGCGCTCGGGTTCGGCGGCGGTGCGGCGCCGCTCGCGATCGCCGACCCGGGCCCTGTCGCGCGCTGGGGGCTTCCGGTCGCGAAGCTGTTCGTCAACCTCGCCGCGGCGGGCATGGTCGGCACGCTCGTTACGGCCCTGTTCGCGCTGCGTGCCGGAACCCGCGAGTTCGATGTCGCGCTCGACACCGCGTCGATCTCGGCGGCCGTCTTCACCCTGGCGGCGGCGGCGACCGGGTTCCTGACCTTCATCGTCGCGTTCAATCCCACCATCGACGCCGGGCCCGAGTTCGGCGGGCAACTCGGCCGCTTCCTCGTGGAGTGGGAGCTCGGCCGCACGTGGCTCATCACGACGATCGCCGGAGCCGCCCTCACCGTGCTCACCTTCGCGGTGCGCTCGTGGACCGCGACCGTGTTCGTCGCGCTGCTGGCGGCGGCATCCCTCGTTCCGATGGGGACGCAGGGCCACTCGGGCGAGGAGGCGTTCCACCACGAGGCGATGACGGCGCTGATCCTGCACATCATCGCCGCGGCGGTGTGGCTCGGCGGCCTGCTGCTCATCGTCATCGTGCGGCCGCTGCAGTCGCGCGAGCAGCAGATCGCGACGGTGTCGCGCTACTCGAGCATCGCGATCGCGGCGTTCGCGGTGGTCGCCGTCTCGGGCATCGTGCGGGCGGGTCTCGGCCTGCAGGACTGGGGCGCGCTGTTCAGCCCGCTCGGGCTGTTCTCGCCCTACGGAGCGATCCTCGGCGTCAAGATCGTCGCGCTCATCGCGCTCGGCCTCTTCGGCGCCTGGTACCGCACGCGCCTGATCGGGCGCATGGGAGCGGCCGCGGCATCCCGCGCCTTCTGGACGCTCGTCGCATTCGAACTCGTGCTGATGGGCCTCGCGAGCGGCGCCGCCGCCGCCCTCGCACGCACTCCTCCTCCGAACGCCACGACGCTGCCCCTCGCGCAGACGCCGGCCGAGCGGCTCTCGGGCGCGCCGCTGCCGCCCGAGCTGACCCTCGAGCACTGGCTGACCGCATGGAACGTCGACCTGCTGTGGGCGGTCGCAGCCGGATTCGCGGTGTTCTTCTACCTCGCCGGTGCCTGGCGCCTGCGCCGCCGCGGCGACACCTGGCCGCTCTACCGCACGATCATGTGGATCGCCGGGCTGGCCCTGCTGGTGTGGGTGACCGGAGGCGTCATCAACGTCTACCAGGACTACCTGTTCAGCATGCACATGGTCGGCCACATGCTGCTGACGATGGCGATCCCGGTGCTGCTGGTGGCGGGTGCGCCGGTGACCCTCGCGGCGCGGGCGATCCGCAAGCGCGACGACGGCACGCGCGGCGGGCGCGAGTGGATCCTGTGGGCCGTGCACTCTCCGGTCGCGCGCGTGCTGACCAACCCGTTCGTCGCGGCCGGTCTCTTCATCGGATCGCTGTGGGTCTTCTACTACACCGACCTGTTCCGGTGGTCGCTCTACGACCACCTCGGACACGAGTGGATGGTGGCGCACTTCCTCATCACGGGCTACCTGTTCGTGCTCACGCTCATCGGGATCGATCCCGTGCCGTACCGCCTGCCCTACCCCGGGCGGCTGCTCCTGCTCATCGGTGTCATGGCCATGCACGCCTTCTTCGGCATCGCGATCATGATGCAGGAGGGCCTCATGGTCGCGGAGTGGTTCGGCTCGATGGGCCGCACGTGGGGCGCGACGCCGCTCGAAGACCAGTACGCCGGCGGCGGCGTCGCGTGGTCGATCGGCGAGATCCCGACGCTCATCCTCGCGATCACGGTCGCGATCCAGTGGAGCCGCAGCGACGCCCGCGAGACGAAGCGCCGCGACCGGCATGCCGACCGGACCGGGGATGCCGAGCTCGAGGCCTACAACGCCCACCTCGCCGCCCTGGCCGACCGCGACGCCCGGGCGGGCTCGAAACGCTGAGCGCGACCGCGGCTCAGGTGGTGTCGGGCCCGGTGACGACGATCGACAGGCTGCCGTCGGGCGTCACCGAGATCGTGCCCGTCACGATGAACGGCACGTCTTCGCTGACCTCGCGCACCTTGCCATCGAAGATCGAGCGGATCTCGACATCGATGTGCGCGATCGCCTCGGCGGGCAGGAGCGTCCAGCCGGCGCCGTCGGGCGCGACATCGACGGTCGGCTGGCGCGTGATCGACCACGCCGGGAGCGAGTCGATGCGGTCCTGCACGAAGTAGCCGAACGGGCAGGCGGTCGGCTGCAGCACCTCCTGCGTCGCGCACGCGGTGAGGAACTCCTCGACCTTCTGCTGCACGACGCCCACGAACTCCTCGGTGGGCTGCGCCTGCACCGTGATCGGGATCGTGTGGAAGGGGCTGTCGGAGAGGACGGCCACCCCCGGCGTGCTGGCGATCCGGTTGTCGACCGACACCGAGTACAGGCCGGGTGAGAAGACCAGCAGCGGCACGGGCGCGGTGGGATCGGCATCCACCCCGTCGGGCGAGGCCTGGCGCTTGTCGACCGTGAAGCCGTTGACGTCGAAGCTCATCGAGCCGACCACGGTGAGGTTCATGACCGCGAGCGGGCTCGTCGCGAACCGCCACGTCGGGGCGAGCCCGATCGAGCCGTCGCGCTCGACCTCGAACGTGGTGACGCCCGGGTAGCCGCGCGCGTCGTACTCGACGGTGACCAGCGTCACGTCGCCCCGCTGCTCCTCCGAGACGACGCGGACGTCCGAGAGGGGAGCGAGCGCGGCCCCGCGCAGGAGGGCTTCGGATGCCGTGGCCGCGAGCCCCGCCGCTTCGAGGTCGGCGGTGCTCACGCTGACCCCGGGCACCGCGAGCGCGTCGGTCGCGCGCTGATCGGCGAGGAGGCCGATGTAGCGCTCGACGAACGCGGACGGGCTGTAGAACTCGCGCTCGATCGCCGCCCAGGCGGCGAACACGGCGGCCACCAGCACCACGCCCACCACGCCCAGGAGCGTCAGATCGAGCCACAGGCGCGACCGGCGCTGCGGCTTGCGCGGGGGCTGGATCAGGACGGGGCGGGCGTCGGGCGGGGTCGCGGAGCCGGCCGGAGGCGCACTCGCGCGACCGGGTTCCGTGTCCACCGCCCCTTGGTCCACCCGCCCAGTCTAGAAAGCGCCGGCCGGGAGCGCCCTGTGGACCGGGACCTGTGGACAACTCGCCTCGCCGTGCCTGTGGATGGAGGGATGCCGTCCACCGATGCCCGCGTGGAGGGCCGGGCGGAGGCATCCGGTCGTTAGCATGAATCGGTGACCACGCCCACGTCCGCCGGTCTCGCGCTCTCGTCCGAGCAGGAGGCGCTCTTCCGGCTCATCGAAGACACGCGCGAGCACGTCTTCGTGACCGGTCGCGCCGGCACGGGCAAGTCGACCCTGCTGCAGCACCTCGCGTGGAACACCTCGAAGCAGATCGCGGTGTGCGCGCCGACCGGCGTCGCCGCGCTCAATGTCGAGGGACAGACGATCCACTCGCTGTTCAAGCTGCCCCTCGGCGTCATCGGCGCGCACGACGAGCCGCAGTCCGACGCGACGCGCAAGCTGCTGAACGCGATCGACACGCTCGTGATCGACGAGATCTCGATGGTCAACGCCGACCTCATGGACGCGATCGACCGTGCGCTGCGCCAGGCGCGGGGGCGGCGCGGCGAGCCGTTCGGCGGCACGCAGATCGTGATGTTCGGGGACCCGTATCAGCTCGCGCCGGTTCCGCCGCGCGGCGACGAGCTGAGGTACGTGCGCGACCACTACCGCTCGTTCTGGTTCTTCGACGCCAAGGTGTGGGTGGGTGAGGCCGCCACCGACGGCATCCTGGACGTCGGCTCGTACGGCGCCGAGCTCAACATCCGCGAGCTGGTCGACATCCACCGGCAGGCCGACCCGGCCTTCAAGGCGATGCTCAACGCGGTGCGCTACGGCCGGGTGACCGCCGACATCGCGCAGATCCTCAACGACACCGGCGCCCGGACCCCGCCCGACCCCGCCGACGGGGAACATCCGATCATCACGCTCGCCACCCGCAACGACATCGTCAACGCCATCAACCGTCGCCACCTCGACGAGCTCGTGGGCCGCGAGCAGACCGCCGTCGCCGAGGTCAACGGCGATTTCGGGCGGGGGGATGCCGCCTACCCGGCCGACCTCGAGCTGAAGCTGAAGGTCGGAGCACAGGTGATGTTCCTGCGCAACGACACCGCGGCGTTCGGCGAGCCGCCACGGTGGGTCAACGGCACCATCGGCACCGTCACCCGCATCGCGGGCGACACCGTGCGAGTCGACGTCGAGGGCGAGGAGTTCGACGTCGAGCCCTCGGTCTGGGAGAAGTACCGGTACTCGTACAACCCGGGCTCGAAGTCGCTGACGCGCGACATCGTCGCCGAGTTCACCCAGTTCCCGCTGAAGCTCGCGTGGGCCGTGACGATCCACAAGTCGCAGGGCAAGACCTACGACCGCGCGGTCATCGACCTCGGCTCGGGCGCCTTCGCCCCCGGGCAGACCTACGTGGCGCTGTCGCGGCTGACCTCGCTCGACGGGCTGTACCTCTCCCGCCCGCTGCGACCGCGCGACATCCAGGTCGACCCCGACGTGCAGCGGTTCATGGCCTCCGCGGTGCGCCGGCCCGCGGCATCCTGAACCCTCCTCGACGGATCCCGCCGCGTTTCGTCTCGCTCGCTGGCGCTCCCTCGCTCAACGACCGAGTGTGAGGATGCGTCGTGCTGCTTGTGGGCTGGGGCGTTTCGTCTCGCTCGCTGGCGCTCCCTCGCTCAACGACCGAGTGTGAGGATGCGTCGTGCTGCTCGCGGGTCCGGTCGTTGAGCGAGCGAGGAACGAGCGAGACGAAACGCGCTCAGGCGACCTGGGAGGAGGCCTTCGCGGCGGCGAGGTCGTCGAACAGCTCGGTGTTGAAGCGGTAGGCCAGCAGCACCTCGTCGATGACGCGCTCCTGCTCGGCGGCATCCCACGGGGCCGCGTCCAGCTGCTCGCGGTAGACGTCCTTGAAGACCTTCGGGTCGGCGATGTCGTCGAAGAGGTAGAACCCGATGCCGTTGGTCTCGAAGCCGAACCGACGCGCCATGAGGCGCCCGATGAACTGGCCGCCGGACAGGTCGCCGAGGTAGCGCGTGTAGTGATGGGCGACGAAACCGCCGGCCCACGTGGCGCCGACCTCGTTGATGCGGTCGACGTAGCGCCGGGTCGTCGGCAGCGGCTCGATGCGCTCCCGCCAGTCCGGGCCGACGAGGTACTCGAGGTCGGCCTCGAGCGCGGGCAGTCGGGTCAGCTTGTCGCTGAGGAACACCGCCGCGACGGGGTCGTTGCGCATCTGACCGGCGGTGCGCTCCAGCGCCTCGTAGATGAACCAGTGCTGGGCGACCAGCGCGACGTAGTCCTCGCGCGTGCCCTCGCCCTTCATGAGATCGGCCATGAATCCGGCGGTCTCGCTCGACGAGTGCGCGCGGCTGGAACGCTCGCGGAGCGCGGTGGAGAACGGGATCGGGTCGCTCATGCGCCCAGTGTACGAGATTTAGGGTCGCCTAACCTAGCGTCGCCTCACGCGTGGGGACGGGGCTCGACACCGAGCCGCCGGCACGCCTCGTCGTACAGCGCGACGACTTCGCGCCGCACCTGCGGGCGTTCGTCGATGGGGCCGCCCGGCCAGGGGACCGCGACGACCGCCGTCGAGCCGTCGGCGAGCGTGACCGTCCACCGGCCCCCGTCGCCGTCGAACCCCTCCATCCGTGACGCGACGATGCGGTCTGCGGCGATGCCGGCGTCCGCGGCGAACGCGCGGGCGATGAGGAGGTTGTCGTCGCCGTGGTCGCCGTTCATGTGACCGAGCACGCCGGCGAGCACGGCATCGTCGAAGAGGTGCGTCATGGTGACAACCCTACGGAGGCCGCGGCAGGCGGAAGGCACCGCGGTGTGTTTGAATTCAAGACACGATCATCGGGGGGTGAGCATGCGGACCCGCTCCAGGAACCACCGCGTCAGCGCGGCGGTCGCGGGCGCTGTGGCGTCGTTGCTTGCCCTGTCGGCGTGCTCGGCCGACACGCACGTCGACATCGACGTTCCGCCGCAGTCCGAGGTGCAGCTGCCCGACGAGACGGTGCAGCGGTTGCAGGATGCCGTCACCCACGCGATGGAGGCCACCGGATCGTCGGGGGCCATCGTGGGGGTGTGGGCGCCGTGGAGCGGCAGCTGGGTGACCGGAATCGGCACGCAGCGCCCCGACGGCGGCGGCGACGTGACGGCCGACATGCAGTTCCGCGCGGGGAAGGTCACGCGGGCGATGACGTGCGACGTGCTGTACGGAGTGGCCGCGGCCGGCCACGTGAAGCTCAGCGACAGCATCACGAAGTACGTCTCGGGCGCGCCCGATCTCGCCGGTGTCACGCTCGGCCAGCTGTGCGACGGCACATCGGGCATCGGGTCGTTCACCGGCCGGCTCTACTCGTCGTGGCTCACGAACCCGGGGCGCGAGTGGGAGCCCCGCTATCTCGCGACCTTCGGGATCGGGCAGCCGCGGGCGGGAAAGCCGGGGGTCGCGTACCGCGACTCGGATGCCGGCTACGTGCTGCTGGGGCTCGCCCTCGAGCGGGCGACCGGCACGTCCGCCGCCGAGCTCTTTCAGACCTACGTCGCCGACCCGCTCGACCTCGAGGCGACGGCGCTCGGCGCGCTCGACGGCGCGGCGGTGCTGGCCGGCGGTCAGTCCATGCCCGGCGAGGGCGGCGCGCTGGACTGCGCGCAGTCCCGTGATCTCACGGACGCCTCGTGGACGCTCGGCTACACCGACTCCGGCGCGGTGACCGACATCGACGACCTCGGCCGGTACGTCCAGGCGCTGGCCGCCGGCGCATTGGCGCCCGCCGACGACAGGCTCGACTCGCCCCTGCCGGTCGCCGCGGACGGACCCTCCTGGTACCTGTCCGACGGTGGCGCGCTGCTGGCGGCCTCGCTCGTCGGGCAGGCCGGCAAGATCCCCGGCTACATCACCGCGGCGTTCGCCGACCCGTCGAGCGGGTTGACCGTCGCGGTCGTCCTCAACAACTCGGCGGCGAACGGCAGCGTCGGCGCGTACCTCGCGTGGGAGCTCGCGGCCATCGCGTCCAAGGCGCCTGCGGCCGGTGGGGCGACGATCCCCGAGGCGGGACTGCCGTGGACGGCCGAGCAGTACCACGAGGCGATCACGGCCGCGGCGGTGTGCGCGCCGCCCGCGGAGTGACCGCGCACCCGGCAGGTCGATCGGCGGCGACTCCCGCGATCCTGCTCGTGATCGCCGGCCTGGCCTGCCAGGAGGTCGGCGCGTCGCTCGCGGTGCTGCTGTTCCCGCAGGTGGGGCCACTGGGGATGGTCATGCTCCGGCTGGTCTTCTCGACCGTCGTGCTGCTGCTGATCGCCCGGCCGCGGCTGCGGGGGCACTCCGGCGCGGACTGGCGCGCCGTGGCGCTCTTCGGCCTGGTCCTCGCCGTGATGAACGGCCTGTTCTACCTCGCCCTGGAACGCCTGCCGCTCGGCGTGACGGTCACGATCGAGGTGCTCGGCCCGCTGGTGCTGTCGATCGTCGCGAGCCGCCGCGCATCGGCGTGGCTGTGGGCGCTCCTCGCACTCGCGGGTGTCGTCGCGCTGGGCGGCGGCGGGTGGGACCGGCTCGACCCGATCGGCGTGCTCTTCGCGCTCGGCGCCGCAGCGAGCTGGGCGTTCTACATCCTCGCGTCGGCGCGCGTCGGCCGTGCCTTCCCCAAGCTCGACGGGCTGGCGCTCGCGATGGCGGTGGGTGCCGTGATCTCCCTGCCCTTCGGGATCGCGGATGCCGGGCCCGCCCTCCTGCGGATCGACCTGCTCGCCCTGGGCGCGGCCGTGGCGGTGCTGTCGTCGACGATCCCCTATGCGCTCGAGCTCATCGCGCTGCGGCGGCTGCCGGCGGCGGCGTTCGCGATCCTGATGAGCCTGGCGCCGGCCACCGCCGCGCTCGCCGGGTTCGTGCTCCTCGGCCAGCACCTCACGTGGCTCGAGGGGGTGGGCATCGCGCTGGTGATCCTCGCGAGCGTCGGCGCGGTGCGCTCGTCGACCCGCGCTGCGCGCGAGGCCGCCGAGCCCCTCGCCTGACCGGTGCGCGGGCCTCGAGTCCTCCGCGGGCGGGGGTCGCGGCATCCGTCGTCGCCGGCGCCCGGGTTCTCGGATCCGGATTTCGGAGTTCGCGCCGGTTTTCGGATGCCTCGGCGGCGGTGGCTCCGGAAAGCCGGCGAATCTCCGAATTCCGGAGCCGCCTCGCGAGGCCGCAGGCTCAGCGGGCGGGGGCGGTCGAGTCGCGCGCGCGGAGCTCGGGCAGCAACGACACGCGCTGCACGGGGCGGCGCGGGCCGTCGGCGAGGCGCGCGACCATCGTCTCGACGGCGAGGCGGCCGACCTGCTGCTTGGGCGGGCGGAGCGCCGTGATCGCGGGGTCGGCGCTCTCGGCGACCTCGTCGTCGTAGGCCATCACGGCGAGGTCCTGCGGCACCGACCAGCCGTGGTCGCGCGCGTGCTGCTGCAGCAGCACCGCCTGCGGGTCGGAGTGGATCAGCACGGCGGTCGTCCCGGTCTCGCGGCAGGTGGCGAGGAGGTCGTCGATCGCACGATCGCGCTCGGCGCCGTCCAGAGCGTCGAGGGCGGTGTCGAGGTCGAAGGTCGAGGTGAGGCCGAGCTCGTCGACCGCGCGCGACCAGCCGTGCCGCAGCTGCTTCGAGGTCGGCGATCCCGGAGATGCGAGCAGGCCGACGCGCCGATGCCCCAGCGACGCGAGGTGCGCCGCCGCGAGAGACCCGCCGAAGACGTGGTCCGAGGTCACCCACTCCAGCCGGGTGAGGGCGAGCCCGGACGGCACCCGGCGCTCGGCGAGCACCACGGGGATCGGGAGCCCGTCGAGCCAGTGCAGCAGCGCCGACCCCTCGGGGCCCTGTGTCTCCGTCGCCACGATGAGCCCGTGCAGCGTGCCGGAGTCCACCAGCGAGCTGATCTGCCGGCGCTGGTCGGCGGGGGAGTAGCTCGCCCCGCGCAGCACCAGCTGGACTCCGGCATCCGTCGCCGCCGCGCGGGCGCCGATGATGATGTGGGGCCAGTAGTACCCGAGCGAGGGCACCACCATGCCCACGCGGAAGCGGGGCGGCCCCGAGGCCGGCGCCCGCTGCGGCACCGACGTGTCGAGCCGGCTGCGCAGCGTCGCGCCGCCGTGCACGCGGGTCAGCAGACCGCGGTCGGCGAGCGCGCCGATGTCGCGGCGGATCGTCAGCTCGGCCACCCCGAACTCGCGCGCGAGATCGGCGACACGGACGGATCCGACGCGGCGCAGCTCGTCCATGATGCGCTCGCGCCGCGACAGGCCGAACGGCGGCGGCGTGTGGGGCTCCACGACGATCTCCTTCGACCCGTGCGTGCGAACGTGTTCGATTGACGATAGCGGGCACCGACGGATGCCGCGGAATCACGGCATCCGTCGACGCGTCCTGTTCGATCCGATTCGACTCTGTTCGTATCTGATTGCTTCGCTTTGCCGCGGGGGCACCGTGGTGGTTCCCTGACAGGCGACCCGAGTGGGCTCTCTTTCGACGACGAGGAACTCCATGGCGAAGATGTCATCGGCCCGGATCGCTGCCGCCCTCACCGCGGCCGCGGTGACGCTGGCCACGGTCGCGATCCCCCTTTCTCCCGCGGCCGCTGCGGGAGCCGACCCCGTCACGGTCACGCTGAACGGTGCCGACATCGCGGCGGCGGCGCAGAACCGGAACGGACTCACCTTCAAGGGCTTCGGCGTGCTCTCGGCGAACTCGACGAGCGCGCTGCTGCTGGACTACAAGGCGCAGCATCCCGACAAGTACTGGGAGCTCATCGAGACGCTGTTCGGCGGCGAGCACCCGATCATGAACACCGTCAAGATCGAGATGGGCAACGACCGCAACACCTCGACCGGCCCCAACCCGGCGACGATGCGCTCGCGGGACGAGTACCCGAACGTGCTGCGCGAGCCCGGCTTCCAGCTCGCCGCCGACGCGCAGCTCGTCGCCCACGGCGACATCCACGTCAGCATCCTGCGATGGACCCGCCCGACGTGGGTCACCAGTCACGCCGACCAGTACATCTGGTACAAGAACACCGTGCTCGCGGCCTACCGCGAGCTCGGCATCATGGTCGACTCGATCAACCCCGACACGAACGAGACCGGCAACCCCGACATCCCGCTCTACAAGGACTTCTCGAGGTGGATCGCCGACGACACCAAGGGCTACGAAGGCGCGACAGCCGCCGACCCGAACAACGGCTTCGCGTCGGAGGAGGAGAAGAACCTCTTCCACGCGATCCAGACGATCGCCGCCGACACCGTGGGCACGCCGCCGGTGTCGTTCGGCAACGCCATGACCTCGACCACCGACCCGTCGCTGCGCGATGCCGTCGACATCGTCGGCTTCCACTACTCCAGCGCCGACGACAGCGCCGGCAACATGAAGAAGATCGCCGAGCAGCTCGATCTCGAGGTGTGGAACTCGGAGGGCCAGTCGACGTTCTCGAGCTCGGCCGACCGCCCGAACAACAACGCGAGCGACGAGCAGGGTGGCTTCGGCACGCAGTTCGGCGGCACGAACAGCGCCCTCGAGATGGGCAACTGGGTCACGACCGGGTTCGCCGCGTCACGTCGCACGATGAACATCTTCCAGCCGGCGATCGGCTCGTTCTACGACGGGTTCCAGTACTCGTCGAAGGAGCTCGTGAACGCCCGTGAGCCGTGGTCGGGCTGGCTCGCCTACGACGGCGGGCTCGCAGTGATCGAGCAGTTCACGCAGTTCGCGAAGCTCGGGTGGGAGAACGCCGACAACACCGCCGGCATCTGGCGGGCGATCCCGCAGGCCTCGCGCAGCGAGCTCGGCACGGGCAACCCGCCGGGCGGCGCGCGGGCGGGCGGAGCCTCGTACACGACGCTCGCGGCGCCCGACGCCACCGACTTCTCGACCGTCATCATCAACGACTCGAAGTTCGCCAAGACCTACCGCATCGTCGCGAACGGCCTGAGCCTCGGCGCAGACCAGACCGCGGAGCTGTGGGAGACCCGCGCCGCCGACGCGGGCGAGGCGTACGACGCCAACTACCTGCAGCCCATCGGCGAGATCGCACCGGCTGCCGACGGGTCGTACTCGGTCACGGTGAAGCCGTGGTCGGCGCTGACCGTCACGACGCTCGACCACGCGACGGCCGGAGCGGACGGCACACTCACCCCGAGGGACGGCTACGGCAGCTCGCTGCCGAGCTCGAAGGAGTACACCGCGGCCGGCGGCGGACGGGACGCGCTCGACACCGACGCCTCGGGCGCGGTCAACGGCGTGACCGATGACGGAATCCTGTACGGCGACGACTTCGACTACCGCGAGCAGGGCACGATCCAGGGCTACGACCCCGCGACCGGGCAGCTCGTCGACACCGGCCAGTCGTTCCTCGACGTGCGCGGCGCCCAGCCGCGGCCGGCGGGAACGCCCGCCGTGGACGCCGCAGACAACGGCGTGACCCCGCGGTACACCAACGATACGAACGGCGCTTTCGAATCGGTGCTCACCGCGGACGCCGCGCACGGCCGCGTGCTGCGCCAGCAGGTGGGACCGGGCATGGCCGGCGGAGCCTGGAACGCGGGCGACCCGAAGACCACGATCGGCGACGCCCGCTGGGCGAACTACACCGTCTCGGCGGATGTGCTCTTCGAGGCGGCCGGAGCACAGTACGCGACGATCGGCGCCCGGGAGCAGGGCGGCACGGCGAACGGGCAGAACGTCTCGGCCGCCGAGCTGAGGATCGACCCGGCGGGCGCCTGGACGTTCCTGCGCTACGGCACGACGCTCTCGGCCGGAAGCGTCGCGAGTATGCCCGAGGCGGCATTCAAGGCCGGATCGGGCGTCTGGAACACCATCGCGGTGAAGGTCGCCGGCAACGCGTACTCCGCGTTCGTCAACGGCGTGCAGATCGCCACCTACACGGATGCCGCGCCGCAGGCGGCGGGGCGGATCCAGCTCGGCTCGAGCTTCAGCTTCGTGCAGTTCGACAACCTGAAGGTCGAGACCGTGCCCGGCTACACGCCGTACTACGCATGGATCGTCGACGGCATGCATCAGACGAGCTGGGAGGACACCTCGGTTCCCGTCCTCGACTTCGACGGCAGCTGGAGCCACGTCAACGGTCAGGGCATGTTCGAGTGGCAGCGGACGGCGTCCAAGAGCACGGCGAAGGGCGCGGCGATGACGTACTCGTTCACCGGCACGGGCCTCGACATCATCGGCACCAACAGCGGGGCGACGACGCTCGACGTCGTGGTCGACGGCGTGACCATCGTCGCGGCCGCCCCGACCTTCGCCGCCGGCAGTGAGAAGACGACGTTCATGCTGCGCGGACTCCGGAACGAGCCGCACACGGTGGTCATAAAGACCGCGAACGACAGCTCCCTCAACGTCGACGCGGTCGGCGTCATCCACGCCTCCGCCGACGCCGCGAGCGTCGACACGGCACCGCTGTCGGCCGCTGTCGAGTCGGTGGCCGGGCTGGACGAGGGCGAGTACAGCGCCGAGACGTGGGCCGTGTTCGCGGCGGTGCGCGCCGCGGCACAGAACGCGGTCGACGACCCCGAGCAGTACGGGCTCGACGCCGAAGGAGCCGCCGCGATCGCCGCACGACTCACCGCAGCGGCCGACGGCCTGACCCCGAAGGATGTCAGCCCGGACGTGCTCGACCTCGGGGTCATGACCGTGGTCTCGGGCGATCGCACGCTGCCCGATGCACTCGAGCTCGGCGGCGGCGATGCCGAGGTGACCTGGAGTCTCGCGTCGGAGGCGGCGGCCGCGACCACGGCCGAGCTGGCGACCTTCGCGGCCTCGGGACGGTCGACCGAGAAGCTCGCGTCGGGCTACTACCAGCGCTTCAGCGCGACCGTGCTCGTCGTGCCCGCCGACCTCGAGTACTTCATCGACTCGGGCTCGAGCGGCGCCGCCGAGGGCTCGGCCTATGCCGCTGTCGCCGCATCCTTCCCCGACCTGCGCAACGACGCCGCCGACCAGAAGTGGGACGGCACGAGCGCCGGCCCGACCTGGGGGTACTCGACGACCGCGACGACCCTGCAGGCGGGGAACCCGCAGGACTGGGGCTCGTCGTTCGTCGGCGCCGACTACAACAAGCCCGTCACCTACCACCTGCCGCTTCCCGCGGGCTCATACAACATCGTCGCCGTGCAGGCTCCGCGTGCGGGGCTGACCACGAACGTGTACGCCAAGGTGCGCGCCGCGGGCGCCGAGACGACGAAGACCGCGGTGTCGACGGGGGCCGCCACCCCGGTGGCGCAGCCGCTCACCCTCGAGAACGACGCCGTGGTCGGCGTCGAATTCGGCACCAACGGCACGAGCGGCTACAACGCGCGCCTCGCGCTCGTGTACGTCCAGCGGCTGCCGCGGGATCTGGGCGTGCAAGGCGCGCTCGCGATGAAGGACGAGCTGCCCGGGACGGTCACGGTCGCCGGTGCCGAGAAGGCGGTGGAGTGGGATGCCGCATCCGCCGCGCAGCCGCGCGCCGAGTACGCCAGGCTCACGGTCACCGGCCGGCTCGCCGACAGCGGCGAACGCGTGGTCGCGGCCTTCGAGATCGTGCCGCCTGCGCTCGTCTACTACATCGACTCGGGAACCGGCGGGGTGGCCTCGCCGCAGTACTCGGCGGTCGCGGCGGCGGTGCCGAATCTGCGCAACGACAAAGTCGATCAGGTGTCGGCATCCGCCGACCAGTGGGGATATGTCGCCGACGGCATGAAGACCAAGGGCGCCACCGACATCAACGACAAGTACTCGACCGGCCTGTACCAGGACACCACGCGACTGATCTACCGGCTACCCCTCGAGGCGGGCACGTACGCACTCACCGGCGGCTTCACCGAGTGGTGGAACCTCAACCGCACGATGAACCACACGGTGTCGGTCGCGGGCACCGAGCTCGCCAAGGGCAACATCCCGCTGTCGGGCTCGAACACACCGCTCGCCGCGCCGCTGACGTTCACGCTCGCCGCGCCCGCGACGGTCGACTACGTCGTGACCAACGAGGGCGCGGGAAGTGAACGGCCGGTCATCTCGTGGCTCGCCGTCGCCGACACCACGCTGCCCGGCGCGCCGCAGAAGCCCGCGGCGACCCGCGCCGGCGACACCTCGATCACGGTGACGTGGGAGGCCCCGGCGCTGATGGGTCCCGGATTCTCGGGCTACCGCGTGTACGAGGCGGGCGGCGACGAGCCGGTGTGCGAGGCCGCCGAGACGAGCTGCACGGTGACATCGCTCGAGCTCGGATCCACCCACGCCTACGAGATCGCCGCGGTCAACGAGCTCGGTGAGGGCGAGCGCTCGGCGGCCACGGCACCCGTCACCCTTCCCGAGGTCGCGTCGGACGACGGCGCCCGCACCGCGCCGGCCCGGGCATCGCTGGCCTCGAACGACGGCTGGGACACCGGTCTCGAGGACGGCACGTTCCAGGTGACGATGAACCTGTGGTGGGGCGAGAACGGCTCGCTGTTCAAGCTGTACCGCGACGGCGAGCTCGTCGCCAAGATGCCGCTCACGATGGACTCTCCGCGCGCGCAGCGAGCCGTGGTCGACATCGAAGGGCTGCCCGACGGCACGTACGCGTTCACCGGCGAGCTGGTGAACTCGAAGGGCACGACGGCCACGCAGCCGCTCACCGTCACGGTGACGGATGCCGCACCCGGCAAGCCCGCGATCTCGGCGGCCAACAAGGACGGCGACGGCACGTACACCGTGGTCGCCGACCTGTGGTGGGGCACCAACGCCACGTCGTACCGGTTCCTCGAGAACGGCGCCGAGGCGGGCGCCGGCACGCTCGTGGCGGCGAGCCCCGGCGCGCAGCGGGCGAAGCTCGAGGTGACCGGCAAGCCGGTGGGCACGTACGTCTACGTGGTCGAGTTCACCAACGCAGCCGGCACGACCGCCTCGAAGGAGCTCAACGTCAAGGTCACCAGGTGACGGAGGGGGTGACCGGATGCCGCGACCCGAGGCATCCGGTCACCCCGCCAGCGCGTCGTGGCTCTTCTGGTTCTCCCACACGGCATCCATGTTGGCGATCGCCCACTCCTCGAGCGCGCGCAGCGGCTGCTGCAGTGAGCGCCCGAGCGGCGTGAGCGCGTATTCGACGCGCGGCGGGATCTCCGCGTAGACGGTGCGCGTCACGAAGCCGTCGCGCTCGAGCGAACGGAGCGTCTGCGTCAGCATCTTCTGCGAGATGCCGCCCACGGCAGAAGCCAGCGCCGAGAAGCGATGCGGACCGGTGTCGAGCACTCGCACGATCAGGACGGTCCATCGGTCGCCGATGCGGTCGAGCAGTCGTCGGCTCGGGCAGTCGGGCCGATACGGGTCCCACGGGATCTGACTCACCACGGAGTTCCCTTCTTACTGCAAAGTGCGTTCTTCCGGAGCTCCTTATTCTCTCGTAAAGTAACTGACTTACCGAAAGAGAGCAAGGAGAAGCGGTACATGGCACACATCACGGTTCTTGGTGGCAGCGGGTACGCGGGCTCGGCCATCGTGGCGGAGGCGCACCGGCGCGGGCACCAGGTCACGGCGGTCAGCCGGAACGAGCCGGCGCAGCCGATCCCGGGCGTCGAGTACGTTCGCGGCTCGGCGCTCGATGCGAGCGTGCTCGACGCCGTCACCGCCGGCCGCGACACCGTCATCGTCGCCCTCTCGCCGCGCGGCGACATGGCCGGCAAGCAGGAAGGCGTCGTCGAAGACCTGATCGGGCGGCTCGCGGGCACCACGACGCGCCTCGGCTACATCGGCGGCGCGTCGTCGCTGCACGTCGAAGAGGGTGGCCCGCGCGTGTGGGACGTGTCGCACGAACAGCTCCCGGCCGACGTCAAGCCCGAGATCGAGACCGGTCTGAATGCGCTCGACCTGCTCACGGCGAGCCCCGAGACGCTCGACTGGTTCTACGTGAGCCCGCCCGCCGACTTCGGGTCGTGGCTCGCCACCCCGTCCAAGGGCACCTATGTGCTCGGCGGTGACGTGCTGCTGCGCGACGCCGACGGGACGTCGACGATCTCCGCCGCCGACCTGGCACTGGCGATCGTGGACGAGCTGGACTCGCCGGCGCACCACCGCCGCCGCTTCACCGCGATCCACTGACGACGTCTCATCCCGCCGCCGCGCCGCGCGTCACGCGCCGCGCGGCGGCGCCGTCGATCCCCGCACGTTGAGGGTCGGGTTGAGCACCACGCGGTGCACCGCCCGCGCCGGGTCCTCGAGGCGGCGGGCGACCAGGTCGACCGCGGCCCGCCCGACCGCGCCGCGCGGCGGGCTCACCGCGGTCAGCGCGGGCGTGAACAGCTCGGCGACCTCGTCGTCGTACGCGATGATCGACAGGTCGCCGGGCACCGAGATGCCGCGATTGAGCGCGAGGTCGACGAACGCCATCGCCTCGGGGTCGGAGTGCACCACGAGCGCCGTGACCGAGTTCGACAGCGCGGCGTCGAGGGCCGCGTCCACCACCGCCGAGAAGTCGGGGCTCGTGCGAGGCGGGAGGCTCGTCTCGAAGTGGTCGGCCGGCGTCAGGCCGAGCTCGGCGCACGCGGCCTGCCAGCCGGCCGCGATCTTGCGGGACGTCGGCGAGTCGCGCGCGATGATGAGTCCCACACGGCGATGGCCGAGCGAGGCCAGGTGGCGCGCTGCGAGGACGGCGCCCAGCGCGTGGTCGGTCGTGACGTTCTCGACCGGACTGCCCTCCGGGAGCACGACGGCGTCGCGCTCGACCAGCACGCTCGGCACGCCGCAGCCCGCGAGCCACTGCACGACGTCCTGCGCGTGCGGCGTGTCGGTGTTGGGGGCGACCACGAGGCCGCGGACGCCCTCGGTGTGCACGAGCCGCTCCAGCACCGGGCGCTCGTCCTGCAGCTCGTACGACGCGCCGCGCAGCACGACGCGCATGCCCAGCTGCGCAGCCTCCGCCTCGGCGCCGCGGACGACGCTCGGCCAGTAGAAGCTCAGCGACGGCACGAGCATCGCGATGGACCCGGTGCGCGATCGCGCCCCCGCGGGGTCGGACTCGTCGAGTCCGTTCGCCGCGGGCACGGCGCCGCCGTGGACGCGCACCAGCAGCCCCTCGCGCTCCATCTGGGCGAGGTCACGGCGCAGGGTCACCGGCGCGACGCCGAGCTCGTCCATGAGCTGCGCGACTCGTACGGCGCCGTCGCGCTCGAGCGCGGCCAGCACGTGCGCCCGTCGCTCGGCGGCGAGCAGTGCCGGGTGCTGGTCGGTCATCGTGTGTCCTCCGCGTTCGTCAGGTCCTGTTCTACCGTGACCGCGACCCGCTCGCGGGTCGTCACGTCGAGTTCGAGCCGTGTCAGGCGGGGCCCCCACACGCTCGAGAGCATCGGATCGTCCAGCTCGAGCACGACGATCGACGTGCCGATCCCCTCCGGCCACGCGATCCGCACGGGCGTCGCGCCGTCGAGCGGCGTGACGTGAGCGGATGCCGCAGACAGCCGTACCTCGCCGGCGAGCAGCATCCGCACCGTGGTGTGTTCGCGGGGGCGCGTTTCGTCTCGCTCGTTCCTCGCTCGCTCCACGACCGGGGGGTGTGTGGTGTGGTCGTGGGTGGCGGGAGCCGACGCGGTCCAGGTGTCTTCGATGACGACGCGCCCGGGGGCGCGCTCGAGGCGCACGGTGCGGCGCCACGACGAAACGGCGGCGCCGGGATACGCCCGTGCGATCTCGGCCGTGAACGACGAGGTGTCGCCGGAGATCGCCGCCCGCGCGCCGGATGCCGCGAAGGGGCGGCCGGCGCCCTGCTCACGACCGCCGATCACGGGCACGTTGTGCCAGCCGCTCTGCATCGTCCAGATGTCGTAGCGATCCGGCCCGAACGTCTGCAGCGTGTAGGTCGGGCGGCCCGCGTCGACGACGACGGGCACGCCGTCCGAGGCGACCACGAACGACCCCACGTCGTTGTGGTTGTGGTGCTCGTCGTTGTGCCCACCCTTGGCGGCGACGGCGAGCCCGGCCGGCGTGCCGGCCGTGCTTCGCGCGAGCAGCACCTCGGTGGACGGGAACCAGACGTCGCGCGGCAGGGGGGAGTGCTCGGGCGCGGCCTCGATCCACGCGGTGTCGGTGAGCCCGCGCAGCAGGCGTCCGAGGCCCGCGCGCTCGTCGGCGACGGGCGCGCCGGCAGTGCGGTGCGACGCGGCGTGGGCGGCGGCATGATCGTCGCCGAGCGCCCGGGCGGCGCGGTGCAGTGCGTGCCAGGGCTGCGCCTCGGCGGGCTGCGCCTGCCCGTCCGCGAGGTTCAGATACCAGGGGCCGCCGAGGTGCACGCGATGCGGGAAGGCGACCGTCTCGCGCAGCGCGGTGATGCCGGTCGCGTCGAGCACGCCCCCGGTCGCGTGGCGCAGCACGTCGAGGGCCTCGAGCGCCCGGCACGCGCCGTTCCACCAGTACGAATAACCCTCGTCGATCGCGCCGTCGTCGGGGAGCGCCGTGACGTAGCGGTCGAGGCCCTCGACGGCGAGGGCGACGACGTGGGCGCGCTCGTCGCGCTCGGCGGGGCCGTCGAGCAGCCGCAGCGCGGCGACGAGCACGTTGCCGTGGATCCACGGGTTCCAGTTGTGGACGTCGCCGTCGAGCCCCAGCCAGTGCCAGTCCCGGCGTCGCGTGAACGGCTCGAAGACGCGCGTGCGAGCCTCGTGCCGGATGCGGGCGCGGAAGCCGGGGTACCGGGCCTCGACGACCTCGCCCAGCACGTGGTCCGTCCACGCCAGCTGCGCGACGACCTCGCCGGCGCCGAGATCCAGGTACGGCTCGGTGACGGTCGCGAGCACCGAGCCCCGCGCGGCGAACGCGTCGTCGTGGGCGGGCCAGCACCACGAGCTCTGCTCGCACAGCAGCCACACGCCGTCGAGCACCTCCGACAGCCACGTGTCGTCGAGCGTCGTCGCGGCCGCGACCACCGCCCGGCTCAGGCGCTGCTGACGCGCGAACGCCGCGTGCTCCCAGCCCTCGCGATCGCCGTCCGCGTGGACGCGCGCCGCTGCGCTCGCCAGCGGGATGGGCCAGGTCTGGGAACGGTCCGCTTCGGCGCGGGAGAGGATGGATGCCACGGCCTCCGCATCGGCCGACCCCGAGCCGCCCCACACGGTGCGGTCGCGGGCGGGCGAGACGGGCAGCGACGACGACGGCGGCTGCAGCAGGGCGGGCAGAGCGGCCGCGAAGGCTGCGGCATCCGTCCCCGCCTGCGGCGCGAACGCGGCGGCGAGCCGGCCGTGGAACCGGTCGTCTCGGGCGGCCGTCGGCATGGTTCCTCCTCGAATGTCCGAATCGACGTCGACTCGGTCGTCAGTAAAGCGATCAAAAACGATCATAACGAATCTGATTCAGCCTTGCAATGACCGAAATGGATTGCTACGCTCCCAAACGGTCGCTTCAATGGCGAACACATCGAAGGAGATTCCGTGACCGTCCCCATCCCGCAGCAGCCCCCGTCGCCCATCGCGACGCGCGCCGACTGGACGCGGGATCACTGGCTCGCCTACGCCGACCGCCTCCTCGACGCCGCGCGCGAGCACGCCTCGGCCGGTCACGCACGCATCACGTTCCCGGGCGCCGAGGGAGGCTACGGCCGCGCGGTGGACGGACTCGAAGGATTCGCCCGTACGTTCCTGCTCGCCGGCTTCCGCATCACGGGCGCGCGCGGCGAGGGCACCGACGAGCTCGCCGACTTCTACCGACGCGGCATCGTCACGGGAGTCGACCCCGACGCCGACGACCGCTGGGTGCGGCTCGACGAGCATGCGCAGGCCAAGGTCGAGGCGGCATCGCTCGCGCTCGTGCTCGACATGACGCGGCCCTGGATCTGGGACCGGCTCGACGCGCTCACGCAGCAGCGCGTCATCGACTACCTCGCGCCCGTCGTCGGCGACGCGACCTACCCGAAGACGAACTGGCTGTGGTTCCGGGTCGTCGTGCAGACGTTCCTGCGCTCGGTCGGCGGCCCGTGGTCGGCGCAGGACATCGCGGACGACCTCGCGCTGCACGAGGACCTCGTGCGGGAGGACGGCTGGATCTCCGACGGCTTCGAGCGCTCGTACGACCACTACGTCGGCTGGGCCCTGCACACCTACCCGGTGCTCTGGGCGCGCATGCACGGTGCGGACGAGCTCGCCGGCGGGCGCACCGCCGCCGACGTGGCGCGCCTGGACCGCTACCTGGAGGATGCCGTCGCCCTCGTCGGCGCCGACGGCTCGCCGCTCGTGCAGGGGCGGAGCCTCATCTACCGCTTCGCGGCCGCCGCGCCGTTCTGGGTCGGCGCGATGGCGGACGTGCCGTCGGTGCCGCTCGGGCAGCTGCGCCGCGCCGCGAACGCGATCGTCGGCCACTTCGACGACCACGCGGTCCCGGCGGCGGACGGCATCCTCACGATGGGCTGGCACCACGAATGGCGCGAGCTCGCGCAGTCGTACTCGGGGCCGGGCTCGCCGTACTGGGCGGTCAAGGGGCTGCTCGGCATCGCCCTGCCCGCCGACCACCCGGTGTGGACCGCACCGGCCGAGCCGCTCCCGATCGAGACCGGCGACGACCTGCGCGCGGTGCGCGCCGCCGGCTGGGTCGTCTCGGGCACACGGGCCGACGGCATCGTGCGCATCGCGAACCACGGCACCGACCACGCCGCCGCCGGCAGCCTCGTCGGCGACTCGCCGCTCTACGCCCGCATTGGCTACTCGACCGCGACGAGCCCGCTCGCCGACGCCCGCGCGTGGGAGGAGCCGCTCGAGCAATCCGTCGCCCTCGTCGACGGCGCGGGCCGTGCCACGCACCGCGCCGCGATGGAGCTCCTCGACGTGCGCGTGCAGGACGACGCCGGCGGTCGCGTCGCCGTCGCGGGCTCGGTGTCGCGCGCCCACTGGGTCACCCCGCGGCCGTCGGCGCATCGTCACGGCTCAGGGCTCGAGGGCGATGTCGAGCTCGCGGGCGTCGTCACGGTGCACTCGCTGCTGCGCGGGCCATGGGAGCTGCGCCTCGTGCGGGTCGACGCGCTGGAGCCGGGGGTGGACCCCGGCTCCCTGCGCCTGCGCGTCGGAGGCTGGGCTCTCGCGTCGGGTGACGCGATCACGGCGTCCGGGGGAGAGGGTCTCGGTGCCGGCGCAGCGCCGCTCGCAGCCACGGCCTTCGCCGGCGGCCTGCGCTCCGGCATCCGTCCCGTCCTCGGCCACGGCGTCGCGACCGTCGAGACGCGTCACGACGCCAGCCCGCTCGGACCCGAGGCGGCCGTGCCGCTGGTGACGTACCCGGTCGCCGTCGGCGACTGGACCGCGACCCTCCTCGAGCTCACCGCCGCCGACGCCGAGCCGGCAGCGGACGCCGCCGTCGCCGTCGGCGCGGACGGAGACCAGACCACCGTCACGGTCACGTGGCCGGACGGGACGGCGACCACGAGTCGCCTCGTGAACCCCGGAGACGCGTTCGGCGCGAACCGGTAACCCGATGGGCCCGATGACGGGTCCGCAATCACAAAGGAGTACCCCCAGAATGAAGCGCAAGTACGCAGCCGCGGCGGGAATCGCCGTTGTGGCGACGCTCTCGCTCGCCTCCTGCAGCGGCGGCCCCGAAGCCGCGCCGGAAGAGTCGGGCCCCGTCACCCTCACGCTCTCGGGCTGGAGCCTGGACACCACGCCCGAGTTCCAGGCGCTGGCCGACGCGTTCCACGAAGAGAACCCCGACGTCACCATCGAGCTCAAGGGCTACGACCCCGCCGAGTACAACACGCTCCTCACCGCCGACCTCGCCGCCGGCGCCGGCCCCGACATCATCACGCAGAAGGAGGTCAAGTTCGTCCCGACGTTCGTCGACGGCGGCCAGCTCCTCGACGTGTCGGACGTCGAGCTGCCCGACGGCATCAGCGGCGCCTCGTCGTACGAGGTGGACGGCGCGGCGTACGCGGTGCCCTACCGCAACGACTCGTGGGTGCTGTTCTACAACAAGGCCCTCTTCGACCAGGCCGGCGTCGAGCACCCCGACGGCTCGTGGACGTGGGACGACTACAGCGAGGCCGCCGCAGCGCTGACGGAAGGCCTGTCGGCCGCGGGCAGCGCCGCCAAGGGCGCCTACCTGCACCGCTGGCAGTCGACGGTCCAGGGCTTCGCGAACGCCCAGACCGGCTCCGACATCCTCGAGGGCGATTACGAGTACATGGAGCCCTTCTACGACGACGTCCTCGCGCTGCAGACCGCGGGCGACCAGGTCGACTTCAACACGTCCAGCGCCAACCAGCTCACCTACCAGGGCGAGTTCGGCAAGCAGAACGCCGCGATGCTCCCCATGGGCACGTGGTTCGTCGCGACGCTCATCGCGCAGCAGGCCTCCGGCGACGCCGATGACTTCGAGTGGGGCATCGCGCCGATCCCGCAGGTCGACTCCTCGACCGCGGGCCTGGACAACACCCCGGTGACCTTCGGCGACCCGACCGGGTTCGGCATCAACGCCGCCATCGACGAGTCCAAGGTGCAGGCCGCGAAGGACTTCCTCGCGTTCGCCGCGGGTGAAGAGGGCGCACAGATCCTCGCCGGCATCGGCATCACGCCGGCGCTGCTGACCGACTCGGTCGTCGAGACGTACTTCGCGGTCGACGGCGCGCCCACCGACGACCTGTCGAAGTTCGCCTACTCGACGCACGAGGTGTTCCCCGAGAACCCGACGTCGAACAAGACCGCGGCGATCCAGGGAATCCTGGGCGACATGCACACCGCGATCATGTCGGGCTCGGTGTCGGTCGCCGACGCCATCGCGGAGGCGCAGCAGCGCGTCGCCAACGAGGTCGGCCTCGACTGAGCATGACGCACTGAGCCTCACCGCTCACCCCTCCGGCAGGCTCGGACCCGAACCGAGCCTGCCGGAGACCACTCCCCGACTCGCATCCACCCGGAGGTCCGCCATGGCGACCATCACCGCCACCGAGACCGGTGCCGCGCCGCCGCCTGTGCCCGTGAGCCGCCGGCGCTCGAAGCTGCGGCTGCGCAACACCCTCATCGGGTGGAGCTTCATCCTGCCGAACTTCCTCGGCTTCGGGCTGCTCACGCTCATCCCCATCGTCGTGCTGTTCTACATGTCGTTCACGAACTGGAACGTGTTCGGCAAGGCGGACTGGATCGGCCTCGCCAACTTCGAGCGGCTGATCGGCGACGGCAGCTTCCGCGTCTCGGTCGTCAACACCCTCTACTACTCGGCGCTGCACATCCCGCTGACGATCGCGGTGTCGCTCGGGCTCGCGCTGCTGCTGAACAACAAGCTCCGCGGCGTCGCGTTCTTCCGCACCGCCGCGTTCTTCCCCTACATCACCTCGATCGTGGCGATCGCCGTGGTGTGGAACCTCCTCTTCAGCCCCGACTACGGGCCGATCAACGAGTTCCTCCGATTCATCGGCATCCAGAACCCGCCCGGCTGGCTGACCTCGCCCGAATGGGCCATGCCCGCGGTGGTCATCGTCGGCACGTGGCGCGACATGGGCTACTACATGATCCTCTTCCTCGCCGGCCTGCAGACGGTGCCCCGCGAGCTCCACGAGGCCGCCCGCGTCGACGGTGCGAGCGTGTGGCAGCGGTTCGTCAACGTGACGCTGCCGTGCCTGCGGCCGACCATGTTCTTCGTCACGGTGATGCTGACCATCAACTCGTTCAAGATCTTCGACCTGATCCTCGTCATGACCGACGGCGGCCCCGGCCAGTCCACGCTCGTGCTGTCGCAGTTCATCTACCGCAAGGGCTTCGAAGAGAGCCAGTTCGGGTACGCGTCGGCGGCGGCGGTCGCACTGTTCTTCATGTGCATCGTCGTGACGATCCTGCAGTTCCTGTGGAACAAGAAGCGGAGCATCTGATGGCCGTGACGACCCAGACCTCCTCTGACCTGCAGACCGTCGCGATCGTGGCGCCGCCCGCGCCGCGCCGCGGGCTGCGCAAGCTCGCAGGCGGCGCGCCCCGTCCCGTCGACACCGAGAGGATGACGCCGCGCAGACGCCTCGCGCGCATCGCGATGTACGTCGCGCTGATCGTGTTCGCGATCGGCCTGCTCACGCCGTTCTTCTGGATGGTGATGAGCTCGCTGAAGGCGCCGAACGAGGTCTTCTCGGTGCCGGTGTCGTGGTTCCCCGAGACGTTCGTGTGGGAGAACTACGTCGACATCTGGACCAAGACGAACATGCTCACCTGGATCCGCAACACGCTGTTCCTCGCGGTGGTCGTGACGTTCCTGCAGGTGCTGACGGGCTCGTTCGCGGCCTACGGGTTCGCCCGCATGCGGTTCCGTGGCCGAGACGTGCTGTTCCTGCTCTACGTCGGCACGATCGCGGTGCCGTGGCAGTCGTACATGATCCCGCAGTTCATCCTGCTGTCGAACCTCAAGGTGTCGAACACGCTGTGGTCGATCATCCTGCTGCAGGCGTTCGGCGCGTTCGGCGTGTTCCTCATGAAGCAGTTCTACGAGACGATCCCCGAGGAACTGTCGGAGGCGGCGCGCCTGGACGGGCTGAGCGAATACGCGATCTGGCGCCGGATCATGTTGCCGCTGTCGATCCCGGCGCTGGCCTCGCTGACGCTGCTGACCTTCGTCAACACCTGGAACGACTACCTCGGACCGCTCATCTATCTGCGCGACCCGAACCTGTGGACGATCCAGCTGGGACTCAAGAGCTTCGTCTCGAACCTCTTCGACACCAACTACGCCCTGCTGTTCGCCGGTCTCACGATCTCGGTGATCCCGATCGCGATCATCTTCCTGCTCGGGCAGAAGTACTTCGTCGAGGGCATCGCCACGAGCGGGCTGAAGGGGTAGTGCCGTGAAGAAGCTCGACAGCCTCAACCGCCTGGTCCGGCACGACACGTGGGCATCCATCATCGGGATGCTGTACCTCGCCCTCATCGTGAACCTGCTGCTGGTGGTGGCCTGCCTGCCGCTGGTCGCCCTGCTCATGACGACGGATCCGGTGAGGTCGTGGCCGCTGCTGGCGCTCGCGGCCCCGCTGGCCGCGCCGGGCCTCGCCGCCGCCTTCCGGGCATTCCGCGAGCACCACGCCGGCGGTCTCGGGCCCATCCGCGCGTTCGTCACCGGGCTGCGCGAGACGTGGCGCCGGGCGCTGGTGATCGGCGCGGCGGTCACGGTGGTCGTCGTGGTGCTTCTCGTGGACGTGCGGATGCTGTCGGCCACGCCCGCGGCGGTGTTCACGGTGCCGCTCCTGGCCGTTCTGGTGGTGCTCGCCGCCGCCATGGGCCTGCTCTCGCTCGTCGCGATCGCCGAGGTGCCCACCGCGCGCCTGCGCGATGTGCTGCGCGCAAGCGTCTACCTCGGGCTGCAGCGCTGGTACCTGACCGCCGTCTCGCTCGCCGCGCTCGCCGCCCAGGCCGCGGTGTTCGCGACGGCGCCCGCCCTCGGACTCGGGCTCACGGCATCCGCCGCCCTCTACCTCGCATGGACGAACTCGCGGTTCACGCTGCGTCCCGTGCTCGACCTCGACGAGGCCGTCGCCGCCTGACGGCGCGGCGCCTCGCTCTCCCCGACGAAGGAACCCTGACTCATGACGTCCTCTTCGCCCTCCGCGGGCACCCGCTCGGCCGCCACCACCCCGGTGGCCGGGTCCGACGACGCGATCGCCGCCGCTGTGTCGACGATCCGCCGCAACATCGCGACCTTCGGCGGCGGGTTCCCCGGCGACACCACCGTGGGCGACCGCTACCCGCTCCGGCCGGCGGAGGGCGGCATCCCGGTGGGCGGGAACCGCGGGTGGACGACGAGCTTCCGCACCGGCATGCTGTGGCTGGCATGGGAGCTGACCGGCGACGAGGTGTTCCACGACGCCGCGCGCATCGACGTCGCCGACTTCGAGCGCCGCGTGCGCGACGAGGAGGACCTCGACACCCACGACCTCGGGTTCCTCTACACGCTGTCGACGGTCGCCGCATGGCGCCTGATCGGCGACGAGGCGGCGCGGGATGCCTCGCTGCTCGCGGCCGACCACCTCATGCGGCGCTTCCTCGAGCCCGCGGGCATCATCCAGGCCTGGGGGGATCTGTCCGACCCCGCGCAGCGCGGCCGCACCATCATCGACAGCCTCATGAACATGCCGCTGCTCACGTGGGCGGGCGAGCAGACCGGCGACGAGCGCTTCGCCGACGCGGTCCGCCGTCACACCGAGCAGCTGCGCGAGCACATCCTGCGCGAGGACGACTCGACGTTCCACACCTTCTACTGGGACGCCGAGACCGGGCAGCCTCTGCGCGGCGCCACCGAGCAGGGCGCGTTCGACGAGTCCTGCTGGGCGCGAGGGCAGGCCTGGGGCGTGTACGGCTTCGCGATGAACTACGCCGTGACCGGCGACGAGCGGCTGCTCGAGGCATCCCGTCGCTGCGCGGAGTACTTCCTGCGTCACCTGCCCTCCGACGACGTGCCGTTCTGGGACCTCGTGTACACCGACGGCAGCGACGCCCCGCGCGACAGCTCCGCGGCGGCGATCGTCGTGTGCGGCCTGTTCGAGCTCGCGACGGTCGAGACGGATGCCGAGCGCGCGGCCGAGTGGACGGCAAGGGCGAACGCGATCCTCGCGTCGCTCATCGCCCACTACACGCCGGCCGTGCCCGAGGCCTCGGACGCGCTGCTCCTGCACTCGGTGTACGACCTGCCGAAGGGCAACGGTGTCGACGAGGGCACGCTGTGGGGCGACTACTTCTACCTCGAGGCCCTCATGCGCGCGACCCGGCCCGAGTGGAGGAAGTACTGGTGAGGCTCGTCTCGTACCGCGGCCCGGACGGCGTGCGGCCCGCCGCGGTCGTCGTGGGCGACCGGCTGCTCGACCTCGGGAAGGTGGCGGGCGACGTCGTCTCGATCCTCGAGGCCGAGGAGCTGCGCGCCGCGGCACGTGCGTCGGTGGCGGCGGCCGACGCCGCGACGCTCCCGCGGCTCGACCCCGCTTCACTGGTCGCGCCGGTGCGGCCCGGCAAGATCCTGTGCCTCGGCTACAACTACCGCGGACACGTGCCGGACGGTGCCGAGCCCGCGGCGGAGCCGGAGTACCCGGACGTCTTCGTGAAGACCCCGAACACCCTCGCCGGCCCGGACGACGCCGTCGTCATCCCGCCCGGCGCCACCGATGTGGACTACGAGGGCGAGCTCGCCGTGGTCATCGGACGCCGGGCGCGGCGCGTCTCGATCGACGATGCGCTCGATCACGTCGGGGGCTACATGATCCTCAACGACGTGTCGGACCGCGCGTGGCAGCGGCGGCAGAGCCAGTGGGCGCTCGGCAAGTGCTCCGACGGGTTCGCGCCGCTCGGGCCCTGGGTGGTGACGGCCGACGAGGTCGCCGACCCGCAGGACCTGCTCGTCGAGGTGGTGCGCGACGGCGTCGTCACGGTGTCGCAGTCCACCTCGACCACGATCTTCAGCGTCGCGTTCGTCATCCATCATGTGAGTCAGGTGCTGACGCTCGAACCGGGGGATGTCGTGTCGACCGGCACGCCGCAGAAGCTCCCGGCCGCGCAGGCCGTGCACCGACCGCTCGCCGACGGAGACGCGGTGACCGTGCGCATCTCGGGCATCGGCGAGCTCACCACCCGCTTCACCACCGCTCACCCTCGCTCAACGACCGGTGACGACACAGGAGACAACGCATGATCCTCGACTCGTTCCGTCTCGACGGGAAGATCGCCCTCGTCACGGGGTCGAGCCGCGGACTCGGCCAGGGGGCCGCGGTCGCGCTCGCCGAGGCAGGGGCCGACGTGGCGCTGCTGGACCGCGGCGATGCGTCCGCGACCGCCGAGCTGATCGCCGCGACGGGCCGTCGCGTGCACCGCGTGCAGCGCGACCTGGTGTCGGCGGCACCGCAGGAGCTGTCCGCCGCGGTCGACGAGGTGGTGGCCGAGCTCGGTGGGCTCGACATCCTCGTCAACAACGCCGGCACGATCCGCCGCGCACCCGCCGCCGACTATCCCGCCGGGGACTGGGACGACGTGCTCGCCGTCAACCTCGACGCGGTGTTCCATCTCTCGCAGGCGGCCGGTCGCCACATGCTCGCCCAGCGGAGCGGTCGCATCATCAACGTCGCGTCGATGCTGTCGTTCCAGGGAGGAATTCTCGTTCCGGCATACACCGCGTCCAAGCACGCGGTCACGGGGCTCACGAAGGCCCTCGCGAACGAGTGGGCCGCGCACGGCGTCACCGTCAATGCGATCGCGCCGGGCTATATGGCCACCGACAACACCGCTCCGCTGCGGGCCGACCAGGACCGCGCGGCATCGATCCTCTCGAGGATCCCGGCCGGGCGGTGGGGCGAGGCCTCCGACCTCCAGGGCGCGTTCGTCTTCCTCGCCTCGGACGCCGCCGCGTACGTCACCGGAGCCGTGATCCCGGTCGACGGCGGCTGGCTCGTCCGCTGAACCCGATCCCACCTTCGACAGGAGACCCCCGTGACCGAGAGCCACATCCCGCAGCGCTACGCGACGAACCCGGCCCAGATCCCCGGCATGACGACGCAGGACCTGCGCGACACCTACCTCATCGCCGACGTCTTCGCGCCCGGTGAGATCCGCCTCACCTATACGCACCACGACCGCATCGTGCTCGGCGGCGCGGTGCCCGCGGGAGGTGTCCTCGACCTCGGCGGATACCCCGAGATCCGCAGCGAGTACTTCCTCGAGCACCGCGAGGTCGGCATCGTCAACGTCGGCGGCACCGGCACGGTCACCGCCGACGGCGAGGTCTACACGCTCGTGAAGGGCGCGTGCCTGTACCTGGGCCGCGGCATCCGCTCGGTCTCGTTCGCCGACGCGGGCGATGCGGGCGCGCAGTTCTACCTCTTCTCCGCTCCGGCGCACACCGCGTACCCGGCGGCGCTCGTGTCTCCGGGCGAGGGCACCGTGCGCGAGCTCGGCGATCAGCTCACCTCGAACCGCCGCACGCTGAACCAGTACATCCACGAGAACGGCGTCAAGAGCTGCCAGATCGTGATGGGGGTCACCGAGCTGCACCCGGGCTCGATGTGGAACACGATGCCGGCCCACACGCACGACCGCCGCACCGAGTGCTACCTGTACTTCGACGTGCCGGCGGACGCCCGCGTCATCCACCTCATGGGCGAGCGCGAAGAGACCCGCCACCTCGTCGTCGCCGACCGTCAGGCGGTCATCTCGCCGTCCTGGTCGCTGCACTCCGGCGTCGGCACGGCGGCATACTCGTTCGTATGGGCGATGGCGGGAGAGAACCAGGCGTTCGACGACATGGACGCGGCACCCGTCACCGACCTGCGGTGAGCGGGGACCCCGCGATGCCGGCGAAGACACTCCTCGCGGCCGGCGAGACGATGGCGATGGTCGCGCCGGTCGTGGCGGAGCCGGTCGCCGACGCCGATGCGTTCCTGCTGGATGCGGGCGGCGCCGAGTCGAACGTGGCCGCCCACGTCGCCGCAGCCGGGCACCGGGCGCTGTGGTTCAGCCGGCTCGGTGACGACGCGCTCGGGCGTCGCGTCGCGCGGCAGCTCGCGGCGCGCGGAGTCGACGTCTCGCGGGTGGTGTTCGACGACCGGCATCCGACGGGGCTGTACGTGAAGGACCCCGGCAACGGCGTGCTGTACTTCCGGCGGGGGTCCGCGGCATCCCATCTCGACGTCGCCGATGCCGACGCGGTCTCGTTCGACGGCGTGGATGTGCTGCACGTGTCGGGCATCACCGCCGCGATCTCGGCGTCGGCGGCCCAGTTCCTCGTGCGGGTGATCGCCCGGGCGCGGGCGGCCGGCGTGCCGGTGTCGTTCGACGTGAATCACCGCGCTCCGCTGTGGAGCGCCGAGACCGCAGCGCCGGTGCTGCTCGCGCTCGCGCGGTCCGCCGACCTCGTGTTCGTCGGCCGCGACGAGGCCGAGACGCTGTGGGACACGGCGACCGCGGCCGAGGTGCGGGCGCTGCTGCCGCACGTGGCCGAGCTGATCGTCAAGGACGGCGACGTGGGAGCCACCGCGTTCGCGGGCTCCGACGAGGTGTTCGAGCCGGCGCTCGTGGTCGAGGTCGTCGAGGCGGTCGGCGCCGGCGACGCGTTCGCCGGCGGCTACCTCGCGAGCCTGCTGTCGGGCGCGACGGTCGCCGAGCGCCTGCGCGCCGGGCACGCCCGCGCCGCCCGCACGCTGCAGACCACCACCGACTCGATCGACGATCCGGCATCGTGACCGCCACGCATGGGTGGAACGTCTGCGGTGGTCGCCGGCCCGGCTCGGGGGCGCCTCCCGGGGCCGGGTCGTGGCGGGGTGAGGCAAGAGCGAGCATGAACTTCGAAGAGAGGACAGACGGATGACCGAGCAACAGGACGACTGGTTCGAGCGGGCTTTCGCCGGGGCGCCGCTCATGGCGATCCTGCGCGGCATGGGCGTCGATCGCTCGGTGCGGCTCGCCGAGACCGCATGGGACCTCGGTCTGGACTCCGTCGAGGTGCCGCTGCAGACCGACGAGGACGAGCGGGCGCTGCGCGCGGTCGTCGAGCGCGGTGTCGCGCGCGGCAAGAGCGTCGGCGCCGGCACGATCATCACACCCCGGCAGGTGACGCTCGCCGCCGAGTCGGGTGCCGAGTACCTCGTCTCGCCCGGGCTCGACCCGGCGGTCGTGCGGGCCGCGCAGGATGCCGGCATCCCGATCCTCGCCGGCGTCGCGACGCCGAGCGAGGTCCAGCTCGCCGTCTCGCTCGGTCTCACGTGGCTCAAGGCGTTCCCCGCGACGTGGCTCGGCAGCGGCTGGTTCCGCCACATCCGCGGACCGTTCCCGCAGGTGCGGTTCGTCGCGACCGGCGGCCTCGACGCGTCCAACGTCGAGGAGTTCCTCGACGCCGGGGTGCGCGTCGCCGCGGTCGGATCGGCCCTGGAAGACGCGTCGCAGCTCGAGCGCCTGGCGGCGGTGCTGCAGGCGAGAGCCGTGCGATGACGGCGGCCGAGGCATCCGGTTCTGCACGCTCGTTCGAGATCGGCGAGTCCGACTTCCTGCTCGACGGCGAGCCCTTCCGGGTGCTGTCGGGGGCGCTGCACTACTTCCGCGTGCACCCGGGGCAGTGGGCTGACCGCATCCGCATGGCGCGGCTCATGGGCCTCAACACGATCGAGACCTACGTCGCATGGAACGCGCACGAGCCGCGGCGCGGCGAATGGGACGCGACCGGGTGGAACGACCTCGGCGCGTTCCTCGACCTCGTCGCGGCCGAGGGGATGCACGCCATCGTGCGCCCCGGACCGTACATCTGCGCCGAGTGGCACAACGGCGGACTGCCGGTGTGGCTGACCGCGATGCCGGAGATCGGGCTGCGCCGATCGGAGCGGGCGTACCTCGCCGAGGTGACGACGTACCTGCACCGCGTGTACGAGATCGTCGCACCGCGCCAGATCGACCGCGGCGGGCCGGTGATCCTCGTGCAGATCGAGAACGAGTACGGTGCGTACGGCGACGACACCGCGTACCTCGAGCATCTCGTCCGGGTGACGGAGGATGCCGGCATCACGGTGCCGCTCACGACCATCGACCAGCCGACCGACCAGATGCTGCGCGACGGCAGTGTCGCCGGTGCGCACCTCACCGGCTCGTTCGGGTCGCGTGCGGCCGAGCGACTGGCCGCCCTGCGCCGGTATCAGCCGAGCGGTCCGCTCATGTGCGCCGAGTTCTGGGACGGCTGGTTCGACTGGTGGGGCGGGCAGCATCACACCACGTCGCCGGGCGACGCGGCCGCCGAGCTCGAGACGCTGCTCGAGGCCGGGGCATCCGTCAATCTCTACATGTTCCACGGCGGCACGAACTTCGGGCTGACCAACGGCGCGAACGACAAGGGCCGCTACCTGCCGATCGTGACGTCGTACGACTACGACGCACCGCTCGACGAGCGCGGCGACCCGACCGCGAAGTACTTCGCGTTCCGCGATGTGATTGCGAAGTACGCGCCCGTGCCCGACGAGGTGCCGGCGGTGAGCGGACCGGCGCCCGAGTTCGCCGTCGCTGTCGAGCCTGTCGACGTCGACCCGGTCGCCGTGGACCTCGCCGGCGCCGCGTCGCAGGTCGCGGTCGAGCCGCCCACGTTCGAGCAGCTCGGCTACCTGAGCGCACTCGTGGCGTACGAGACCGACCTCGGCGGTCGCGGGGGAGCGCTGCGGTTCGGCGACGTGCGCGACCAGGCCTGGATCTCGGTCGACGGGGTGCCGGTGGGCGCGGTGTCGCGGACTCGTCACGAAGACGCGCTGCGCGTGCCCGCGGGGCGGCGGCTGCGCGTGCTGGTCGAGGAACAGGGCCGGGTCAACTACGACGTGCGGCTGGGCGAGTCGAAGGGACTCATCGGGCCGGTGACGCTCGACGACGTCGCCCTCGCCGAGTGGACGGCCACGCCGATCGACGTGGCCGCGCTGGGACGAGCGGCGACGGATGCCTCGCCCGCCGCTGCAGCGCCGACCGCCGACGTGGGCCCGTTCGTGCTGCGGGGCTCGTTTTCGCTCGATGCGGCCGTCGACCTCTTCCTCGACACCGCCGGATGGGGCAAGGGCTTCGCCGTCGTGAACGGGTTCCTGCTCGGCCGGTACTGGAGCAACGGTCCGCAGCGCACGCTCTACGTCCCCGCGGCCGTGGTGTCGGGAGGGGCGAACACGGTCGTCATGATCGAGCTGGATCGCGTCGTGACCGAGCCCCTCGTGCGCTTCGTGTCGAGCCCCGACCTCGGCCCGCGCGAGGAGTAGCGGATCGCGGATCCCGGGACGACACCGCGGTCCGGAATGGGCCGCACCAGGGCTGGGCTGGTTGACTGACCCGGGTGACTCTTCCCCTCGCCTCCGGGCAGCTGCCGGCTGCGCGGGTCGCCGTGTGCGGACCCGCTTCGTGGAACCATCTGATCCTGCTCGACCGTCTTCCCAAGCCCGAGCCGCACATGCAGTTCGCGCTCGGGATCTCGTCAGGCCGTCGTGGCGCTGTCATCCGAGCACCTGCACCCGGCCGTCGCCGCCGGCTGCTAGGCCCAGACGCGACCAGCCGACGAGCATCCTCGAGCGGCGTGCAGGCAGTCGGTTGGACTCGCCGTCAGGCTCCCGTCGTCTCTCCGCGGCGGACGGTCCGGACGATGCCTCCCGCGAGCTCGGGCCACAGCTGGTGGGCGATGAGGTGGCCCATTCCGGGGTGGATCTGCAACTCGGCCCCTGGCAGCGCTTCGGCCATGTCGACGGCCGAGACCCAGTGCAGCACGTCGTCGTCGCGCCCGTGAAAGACGAGCGCGGGAACGCCGACCCGACGCAGCGCCTCGAGCCGCTCGGGCGCGCGCAAGAGGGCGGACCATTGCCTCGCGAATCCCTCTGGCGCGTAGCCTCGGTCGAACGCGGTGCCGGCTGCCCACGCCATCCACTCCTGATCGACCGGGTATCGGTCTCCGACGCTCTCCGCAGCGGAGTAGGCAATCGCGCCCGCGACGAGTTGCTCCCTCGTATGCCGCACTGGCGGCTCGAGGAGCTCGGGGCGCTCGCCGTGGAGGATGTAGCGAGGGTCCCGACCGGGAATGGTCGAGATCAGACCCAGGCTGCGCACCCGGTCGGGATGCCCGATGGCCGCCATCTGCGCCATCATGCCGCCCATCGAATGCCCGACGAGGTGCGCTGCCGGTACCTCGAGATGATCCAGCACGCGAATGACGTCGTCCGCCATATCGGCGAGATCGTAGCCCCCGTCGATATCGTCCGGCCCCCCGAATCGAGCGGACAGGCCCACGTCGCGATTGTCCATGCGCACGACGCGGAGTCCTGCCGCGACGAGCATGGCGACGAGGTCGTCGTGCCAGCTGATCAGCTGCGCACCGCCGCCGGAGAGCAGCACGACCGGCGGACCGTCAGAGCCGCCGGATACTTCGTAGTAGATCGCAGGACTGTCGGTGTGAGGCATCCGGGACCTTTCTGTCGATGGCGCCGCTGCGGCGTCTGGGGACGGTGCTGCTTATGCGTCGACGACGAGCCTCGGTGAGAGGGCGCGCGAGACGCACGGGTAGATCGTGGTCGAGACGTCGTCGGTGTTGAGCGAGTCCCGGTGCTCGGGCGTGCCGTCGAGCACCCGCAATGCGCACGAGCCGCACACTCCTCGCAGGCAGGAGCCGCGCACTTCGACGCCCGCTCCCTGCAGCGCCTTGAGCATCGATCGGCCCGCCGGCACCTCCACGGTCACCTCCGACCGCGCGCAGCCGACAGAGAATGCCTCGTCCGGCCGGAACTCCCTCTTCTTCGGCTCGAAGCGCTCCACATGCAGCCGTGGACCCTGCGGAAGCATCGTTCCCGCCCCGACGAGCGCATCGATGAATCCCTGCGGCCCGCAGGCGTAGACGTCGGTGTCGGCGGTGAGTCCGTGCAGCAGCTGTGAAGCGTCCAGGCGCCCGCGCTCACGGCTGATGTGCGTGCTCGCACGATCCCCGAATACGGCGAGCTCTTGCTGGAAGGCGACGTCGTCACGGGACCGGGCGAGGTAGACCAATCGCCAGTCTGCGCCGGTGGCGGCAAGGTGGCGGGCCATCGACAGGATCGGTGTGATGCCGATACCGGCCGCGAGCAGCAGGTACGAGGAGGCGTCTCCGAGAGCGAAGAGGTTGCGTGGCGGCCGCACCCACACGGTGCTCCCCACGCGCAGGAAGGAGTGGATGTAATGCGATCCGCCTCGCGACGACGGCTCACGGCGTACCGCGATCCGGTAGGCGCCCGTGTCCGCGGGGTCGCCGCAGAGCGAGTACTGACGCTCGTGCCGCGTGATCAGCTGCACATCGATGTGCGCCCCGGGCTCCCATGCCGGCAGAGGGGAGGCATCCGGATTCTCGAGTCGGATGCCGACGATCGAGGGGGTCTCGTTCGTGATCTCTCGGACGACCAGCGCCGTCATACCCTCCCGGCTGCGCATTCAGTACAGTGCGCGGTAGGCGCTCGAGGTGGCGTCGTCGATCACGTCGCCGACCGAGGTGTCCCAGCCGGACATGCTCGCCCAGATCTGGCCGGACGAGGGCACGTGGCTCGCAAGATCCTGCATGTCGGAATCCCACAGCCCGGCGCGGAGCAGAGCGCGGCCGCAGTGCAGGTAGACCTCCTCGGTGTGCACCACGATCGCGAGATCGGGCACCGAGTGATCCTGCTCCAGCATGCCCAAGAGCGTCGGGTCGTCGGTCACGAAGGCGGTGCCGTTGATGCGCAGCGTCTCGGTCATGCCCGGGACGAAGCAGAGCAGGCCGATGTGGCCGTTGGTGACGATGTTGCGCATCGAGTCGGCGAGCTTGTTCCCCAGGCGATCCGGAATGACGACGGTGCGCTCGTCGATCGCACGGACGAAGCCCGGATAGTCTCCGCGGGGCGAGCAGTCGCAGTTGCCCGTCGCATCTGCCGTCGACAGGCAGCAGAAGGGGGAGTGGGCGAGAAACGCCAGGCAGTTCTCGTCCAGGTGATCCGTGATCTTCCGGAAGGACGCGTCATCCGGTTCGCCGAGCGTCGCGCGGATCTCGTCGAGTCCCACGGCGCGAAAGTCCGTCGAGAGCATGGCCTCGACGCTATCCGACCGCAGCTCGCCACGCCTCGTCACGCCGGCACAGAGTCGAGGGGTGAATGTGTGCTCTGGGCACAGGAATCCGCCCTCAGAACCTCAGCGGCTGCCCGCACCGAGCAGTCTCACTCGACAGGCGAGCTCGACGGCGAAGCGCGTGTCGGGATCATCGAGGTCGACGTCGAGGACTTCCCGCGCACGCCGAATGCGATAGCCGACCGCGTTGGGATGCAGGTTGAGCTCCCGCCCAGCCTGCACGAGCGAATTGCGGTTGCTCAGATACGACAGGAGGGTGCGCACTGCCGTGGCCGACCGCTCGGCCCCCAGCGCGTCGAGCGGCTGCAGGATGTCGTCGAGGAGATTGCGGCTGATCGGCGAGGCGTAGAAGTCGAGGAGCAGTCGTCGCAGTCCTGTGACGTCGGTCAGTTCGACGGCGTCCAGCCGGCCGCCCGCGATCGCGGAGTCGGCGGCCACTCTGGCTTCGGCGGCGGACTGCCGAAGCCCCGCGGCTCCCGTCTGCGGGGTGCCGAGTCCCACCGTGTACGTCCAGTCGTCGCCCGCGATGCGCCGCGCCTGCGCCTGCACCTTCAGCATGACGTCGCGCAGTCGACGCTGATGATCGCCGGCGCCGTGCTCCTCCGTGCTCACCGCGATCACGTCGTCCTGGATGAATGCGATGTGCCACCGCTCGGGACGATCCTCGATCAGCTGGAGAGTGAACAGCTCGAGCGCGGCCTCGACGAACCGTGGGGCGCGTAGGCCCGGATCGCTGCGGTGGCGCGGCCGCATCCAGGCGACGGCGTGGGACAGATGCAGCGGCAGCCCGAGCCGCGCCGCTGGGGCGATGAACCCGTCGACCCTCCCGGCCTCGGCGAGCACGAGCTCGACGATGAGGTCTGCGCGCGACTGGTTCGGCGCGAATCGCGCCTGCAGATCGCGCTGCATCGCGCGGGAGACGAGCGAGGCGATCACGGGAAGAGCGACCGTGGCGGCGGGGTCGGATGTCTCGGCGACGAGTCGGCCGACGGGCACCTCGCCGACGAACACGGCATCGCCGTCGGTCCATGACGTCGCCAGGCGATCGCTCAGTTCGATGCGGACGCCCAGTGCCGCTCCCGCCGCTTCGAGGATCGCGGCGGCTGCGTCGCCCCCCGGCTCGGCGGCGGCCTGCGTGGCCTTCTCGACGGCGTAGGCGGCACGGGTCATCGACTCGGCGGCGCCGCCGCTCAGCATGCGATCGATCGCCACGGCGAGGTCGGGCGGGCGCATCTCGTGGGCGATGATCAACGGGACGGCGCCGCGATGTGCGAGTACGACGGCGGTCTCGGTGGCCGAGAACCCGGCCGGCATCACGATGCCGGCGAGCCCCCTCGCGCTGGCGTGACGGATCGCGACATCCACCAGATAGGGCGGCGGGGAGTCCTCCCCAGCGATGACCGCCAGCGTGCCCGCTGTGAGCGCGGCGAGCTCGGGCAAGGTCGTCACGTCGACGCGCTCGATCGGCGCGCCCTCGCGCGGGCCGGCGACGAGTTGAATGCCCAATCTATCGGCCTGCATCAGGAGGTCAGCGGTGGTCAGTTGTGCCACGGGCACAATCTACGCCGATTCTCTGGGCTGTAGACACATTGTCGGTTCAAGGAGCGCTACCTACTGTCGTGACATGGCATACCCGTCCCTCGCCCCGTCGTCTGGTGAGCGCACCGCGCAGGTCACCGCTGACGACATCGATGCGCTCGCGGCAGGCGCCGCGATCTTCGGAACGGGAGGAGGCGGCGCCGTCTACACGGCGCAGCTCACGACCGAACGCGCGATCCGTGAGAACGGTCCGGTATCGCTTGTGACCGTCGACGAACTGGGTCCCGATGACGCGGTCATCATGATGAGCGGGATCGGAGCGCCCACCGTCGGCATCGAGATGCTCTCGTCGGTCGAGCAGGTGCGAACACTCCTGCGTGAGGCGGAACGCGTTGCCGGGCGGCCCATCACGGCGATCATGCCCGCCGAGATCGGCGGCAGCAACGGCGTCTCGCCTGCGGGATGGGCTGCGCGGCTCGGCGTGAAGCTGCTCGACGCCGACGGCATGGGGCGGGCCTTTCCCGAGGCCACCATGATCTCGACGAACGTGGCGGGCGTGCCCTGCGACTTCGCCGTGCTCAGCGATGTCGTGGGCAACGTCGTGGTGCTGCACACGGTGGATCTCGCCTGGCTCGAGCGCCACGCCCGCGCCGTGACGGTGGCGGCCGGTGGGATCTGCCTCGGTGCCCACTACCTGCTCACGGCCGAGTCTGCCGCCGGCGCGGTCATCCCGGGGACGGTCAGCACCGCCATCCGAGTGGGCCGTGCCCTCCTCACCGCGGCCGATCCCGTCCCGGCGATCGCCGACGCACTCGATGCCGACGTGCTCATCTCCGGAAAGATCACCGACGTCTCCCGCCGCACCGAGGGCGGCTTCGTACGGGGATCGATCACGATCTCCGGTATCGGCGCCGACCGCGGGCGCCTCCAGCGCGTCGAGCTGCGCAACGAGAACCTCGTCGTGCTCGAAGACGGGGAGGTGCTCGCGACCGTCCCCGATCTGATCACGGTCGTCGACTTCGAGACGGGCCACGCCATCTCCACCGAGATGCTGCGCTACGGACAGCGCGTCGCGGTGCTCGCGTGGGCATGTGACCCGCTGTGGCGCACCGACCGCGGCCTCGAGCTCGCAGGACCACGCGCGTTCGGCTACGACCTGCCCTACGTGCCGTTCGAGAGGAAGGGGTCGCGATGACCGCGGAGCGCGATCTGTCCATCGGCGTCGATGTCGGAGGGACCAACACCGACACGGTCGTCGTCGACAGCGACGGGGCGGTGCGCGCGTGGACGAAGCAAGCGACCACCGAGGACGTCGTAGGAGGCATCCGTGCCGGCATCTCCGCCGTGCTCGCGCAGCTCGGCGACGGGCGCAGCAGGGTATCGCGCGTGATGCTCGGCACCACCCACGCGACCAACGCGATCGTCGCGCGACGCAACCTCGACCGTGTCGCTCTCGTGCGGCTCGGCGCACCGGCCGCGACCGAGTGGCCACCGTTGACCGGGTGGCCGGCAGACCTCTCCGATCGTGTCCTCGCGGGATCGGCGATGCTGGGCGGCGGGCATATGGTCGACGGAACGCCGATCACGCCGCTCGATCGGGACGGCATCCGCCGTTTCATCGATTCGCTCGACGGAGCCTTCGACAGCGTCGCGGTGTGCGGCATCTTCAGCCCGTCGTCCCCGGATCAGGAGCGTGAGGTCGAAGCTCTCATCCACGCGCACCTCGGCCCGACCGTTCCCGTCTTCCTCAGTCAGGACATCGGGCCGGATGGACTGCTCGAACGCGAGAACGCCACCGTCCTCAATGCCGCGCTGCGCGGGGTGGCCTCCGACGTCACGCGAGCGCTCGTCGCCGTGGTGGCCGAGGAGGGCCTGGACGTCGCGACGTTCTTCGCCCAGAACGACGGCACGCTGATGTCGCTGGACTACGCCGTCCGCTACCCCGTGCTCACCATCGGTTCGGGGCCGGCCAACTCGATCCGCGGCGCCGCATTCCTCTCGGGCGCCTCCCATGCGATCGTCGTGGACGTCGGCGGCACGACGAGCGACCTCGGCGTCCTGGTCGACGGCTTCCCTCGCGAGTCGACGCTCCCGCGCGAGATCGGGGGAGTGCGGACCAACTTCCGCATGCCCGACATCCTCAGCCTGGGGATCGGCGGCGGCACGATCATCGACACGGCGACCGGCGCCGTCGGACCGGGTTCGGTCGGCTATCGCATCGCGCAGGAGGGGCTTCTTTTCGGCGGCTCCACCGCAACGCTGACGGATGCCGCAGCGGCGGCGGGCCACGGCATCGGAGGTCGTGCGCTCCCGGCCATGCCCGCGGCACGACGGGAAGCGCTCCTGAGAGCGATCGCGGTCGCCCACGAACGCATCGAAGAGGCCGTCGAGCGGCTCTCGCTCGGGCGCGTCGATCTTCCCCTGATCGTGGTCGGCGGCGGCGCCATGCTCGTTCCCGACGGACTGTCGGGTGTGGGTCCGGTCATCCGTCCCGAGCGGGGGGAGGTCGCCAACGCCGTGGGCGCCGCGATCTCGCTCGCGGGCGGTCGCGCCGACCAGATCTCGGATCTCGAGGATCGCGACGCGGCCATCGCGGCGGCGTCGCAGGCCGCGATCGCGAAGGCGATCCAGGCCGGGGCGGATCCGCTCACGGTCGAGGTCGTCGAGGTGCTCGAGACGTCGCTGTCGTACACCACCCGGCCGACCATCAAGGTCTCGGTCAAGGCCGCCGGACCACTCAGCCAGCTGGCCGCGGTCGCGCCGGCCGTCGGATAGCACCCGCATCACCGACAGCAGTACCCGACAAGAGGAGATAGGCAATGAAACGCAGCAGGCTCGTCCCGGTCCCGGTCCCGGTCGCGGCCGGGGCCGTCATCCTCGCGATGACACTGGCGTCATGTTCGGGGTCGTCCGACCCTCAGGGGAATGCCGAGGAAGGCGAGTTCGTCTCCGGGGGCACGTTCGTGAAGTCGCTCAGCGACGACCCGGGCGACATCAATCCGATGAAGACCGTCTCGCCCGACACGTGGGAGGTCGTCACCCTGGCGTACGAGTCCCTGATCTACATCACCCCCGATGGTGAGGCCGAGCCTTGGCTCGCTGACAGCTGGACCGAGACGGGGACGGAGGCGACGTACGAGATCAAGGAGGGCATCACGTGCGCGGACGGCTCGCCGTTCACCGCCCAGACGGTCGCGGACAACATCAACTACAACGCCGACCCCGCCAACGCGACGTTCTCGTACGGCACCGTGATCACCGAGGCGGTCTCGGCGACGGCCGAGGGCAACACCGTGACCGTGACGAGCACGGTGAACGATCCGTTCCTGGCCACCAACATCGGCACCATCCTGATGGTCTGCGACGCTGGGCTCGCCGATACGGCAGCGCTCGCCGACACGACCGACGGCACGGGGCTGTTCCAGTTGAGCGAGGCTCGCCCCGGCGACGCCTACATCTTCACCAAGCGGGACGATTACGAATGGGGCCCCGACGGCGTCACGAGCGACACCGTCGGACTCCCGGACACGATCGAGGCGCGCATCATCGCGGATCAGAGCACAGTCACGAACCTCCTGCTCTCGGGTGAGCTGAACTCGGGCGTCGTGACCGGCCCCGACCAAGAGCGACTGGAAGCGGCCGGACTGGAGTACGTCGGGGTGCGCAATCCCGTCGGGCAGATGCTCTTCAACGAGCGGGAGGGTCGTCCCTTCTCCGACCCGCTCGTCCGGGAGGCGCTGTCGACCGCGATCGATCGTGACGAGGTCGGTCCCGTGATCGCCGGCAGCACGGGTCTGCCCGCGGTCTCGCTCGTGCAGAAGACGCCGCTGCTGTGCGTGCAGGATCCGCCGAGCTGGACTCTCCCCGACACCGACCTCGACCGGGCGGCGGAGCTGCTCGATGAGGCCGGCTGGGTGCTGGGCGATGACGGCGTCCGCGCGAAGGACGGGAAGCCGCTCGAGATCAAGTTCATCTACGACGCCCCGACGGCCTCGCACGCGCCGGCGGCCGAGCTGGTGAAGGAGACGTGGGACGAGCTGGGTGTCGTCACGACGCTGGTCGCCAACGACTCCGCCGCCTGGTCGGATCAGCTCTACACGAGCTTCGACTGGGACACCGGATGGATCCAGATCGCGCCGGGCAGCCCGGTGGTGCTGGCGCTCTTCTTCGCGGGAGCGACTCCCGACGAGGGTGGGCTGAACTTCATGTTCGTGGACAATCCGGAGTACAGCGCGCTGGCCGAGCAGGCCAAGACGGCGTCGCCGGAGGAGGCGTGCGGACTGTGGCAGCAGGCCGAGCTGGAGCTCATCGAACGATTCGACACCTTCCCGGTGATCGACAACATCCTGCCGAACTACCAGAGCGGTGCGGTGTTCGACCAGCCGAACTTCATCATGCCGACCACGATCCGGATGCTGGGCTGACACCATGACGACGCCGCCTCCGCCCATCGCCGCCGACCTGGCGGACGCGCCCACGTCCGCGCTCGCGGTGCGGGCGGAGGGGCTTCGTCGCCCGCGCCTGTCGGCGCGCGGGTCGTTCCTCCTCCGTCGGCTCGGAAGGCTCTTCGTCTCGCTCCTGGTCGTCGTCGTCGCGTCGTTCTTCCTCGTCCATCTCGTGCCGGGAGATCCCGTGCGCGCCGCGCTCGGCATCCAGGCATCGCCCGAGCTCGTGGCCGCGACCAGAGCCGAGCTGGGTCTGGACAAGCCGATCCTTCAGCAGTTCGCGGACTACGTCGCCGGCCTCCTCCACGGCGATCTCGGCGTGTCGATCCGCACCGGGCGGCCGGTGTCGGACATGATCGCGCAGCGATTCCCTCCCACCGCGACCCTCGGAGTGGCAAGCTTCCTGGTGGCGCTGTTCGCCGCCGTGCCGATCGGCATCGGCGCCGCTCTGAGCACGCAGCGGCGAGGTCGTTCCGCGCTCGACGCGACCCTGTCGGGAGTCCTCGGCATGCTCATCGCGGTGCCGGGGTTCCTCCTCGCGGTGGGGCTCATCGCGCTGTTCGCCGTGCAGCTGGGCTGGCTGCCGGCGGCCGGATGGGGCGAACCGCAGGACGCCATCCTGCCGGTGCTCGCGCTGGCCCTCGGGCCCATGGCCTACCTCGCACGCATCGTGCAGGTCGAGATGGTGGGTGTGCTCGGCGCGACCTACATGACCACGGCGCGCGCGAAGCGCCTGCCCTCGCGCCTGGTCTACATGCGCCACGCGCTGCCCAACATCATCACGGCCTCGCTCACCGTCGGCGGTCTGCTGCTGAGCGGCCTGATCGCGGGGACGGTGCTCATCGAGACGATCTTCGCGATCCCGGGAATGGGCGGACTCATGGTGCCCGCCGTCGGGGCGAAGGACTACCCGGTCGTCCAAGGGCTCGTGATCGTCTACGCGCTCATCATCCTCGGCGTCAACCTCGTCGTCGACCTGATTCTCGTGACCGTCGACCCGCGGTCCTCGATCACGGAGGGCTGACTCATGCAGCTGCGCGCCCGTCTGCTCTCCCCCGTCGGCATCGCCGCGATCGTGGGCTCCCTGCTCCTGGTGCTCGTCGCCGTGCTGGGGCCGATCGTGTTCGCCTCCGCCGCCGAGACGAGCTCCGTTCCCGACCGGCTCCTCCCGCCGAGCCTCGCGCACCCGTTCGGAACGGACGACCTCGGCCGCGACATCTTCGCCCGGGTCATGGTGGCCGCGCGGCTCTCATTGCTGCTGACCCTCGGCGCCACCGTGGTCTCGACCGTGGGCGGCATCGCGTTCGGCCTCATCACGGTCATCCTGCCGCGGCATCCGCGACGGTGGATGACGGGACTGCTCGACGTGCTGCTCGCCTTCCCCTGGCTGCTGATGGTGCTCTTCTTCACCGTCATCTGGGGCGCGAGCGCCTCGAGCGCGATGCTGGCGATCGGCATCTCGGGGATCCCGTTCATGGCGCGACTGGTGTACAACCTGGCGTCGTCGGTCTCGGGACGCGACTACGTCCGTGCGGCCCGGGTGGTGGGGGTGGGGCCCTTCGGCATCCTCGTCCGCCACATCCTGCCGAACATCGCCAACCCGCTCCTCGTCAACGCGGCGGCCACGGCGAGCGTCACGCTGCTCTCGTTCGCGGGGCTGTCGTTCCTGGGCCTGGGTGTCCAGCCTCCGGAGTACGACTGGGGCCGGCTTCTGCAGGACGGCATCACCCGGATCTACGTCAACCCGCTCGCCGCGATCGGGCCCGGCATCGCGGTGGTTCTCGCCGGCCTCGTGTTCACGTTCGTCAGCGAAGCGCTCGGCGACAACAGGGGCGCGGGATTCCGGGCGGTGGGAGCCCGCTCGGCGGGGGCGGCCCTGCTGCAGCGCGCGGCGTCGCGGCGCGCAGAGCCTGGCGCGCAGGGGGCCGGCGCACCGGTGGCCGGCACGGAGTCGGGGTCGGCACGCCCCGTCGCCGAGGTCCGAGAACTGCGGATCGCCTTCCCGACGCCGGAGGGCGGCACGGTCGAACGCGTGCACGGGGTCGACGTGCGTGTGAACTCCGGCGAGATCGTGGGGATCGTCGGCGAGTCCGGATCCGGCAAGTCGCTCACAGCCATGGCTCTCGCGGGCCTGCTCGGCGGGGATGCGCTCGTGACGGTGGCGGCCCACCGGTTCGACGGCGTGGACATGACCCGGCCGATCTCGGCCTCCGATCGCTCGAAGCTGGGCATCGAGCTCGGCATGGTGTTCCAGGATCCGTTGACCTCGCTCAACCCCGGCCTCACGGTCGGACGCCAGCTCACCGAGGTGCCGGAGGTGCACCTGGGGATGAGCCGGGCCGAAGCACGCGATCGGGCGACGGCGGCACTCGATGCGGTCGGGATCGAGCACGCGCGCACCCGGCTGTCACAGTATCCGCACCAGTTCAGCGGCGGAATGCGCCAACGCGCGATGATCGGCATGGCGCTCACCGGGCGTCCGAAGCTCATCATCGCCGACGAGCCGACGACCGCGCTCGACGTCACGGTGCAGCGTCAGGTCCTGGGCGTCCTGCGCGCGGCGCAGCGCGACACCGGCGCGGCGATCATCTTCATCTCACACGACATCGCGCTCGTCTCGGCGTTCTGCGACCGGGTGCTCGTGATGAAGGACGGGCGGATCGTCGAGGAGCTCGATGCGCAGCGCATCCGTGAGGATGCCGTGCACCCGTACTCGCGCGCGCTCGTCGCCTGTCTGCCCGACATGACGTCCGACCGGACCCAGCCCCTTCCCGTCATCCCACCCGAACTGGCGGCGGCCGCCCTCGCCGAGGAGGTGAGCGTGTGAACGCGCTCCAGATCGACCGACTCACCGTTCGCTACGGCCGTGCGACCGTCGTGGACGACGTGTCCATCGCCGTCCCGGAAGGACGAACGGTGGGGCTGGTCGGCGAATCGGGATCGGGCAAGAGCACGATCGCCGCGGCGGCTGTGGGTCTGGTGCACCCCGCTGCAGGCGAGATCCGGGTCGGCGGAGTCGTCGCGTCGGGACGCGGTGCCGCCGCCCGCGAGGCTCGGCGGCGTCTTCAGCTGGTCTTCCAGGATCCGTTCTCGGCGCTCGATCCACGGATGTCGGTGGGTGACTCGATAGCCGAGGCGCTGCGTGCGACCGGCCGGCCGTGGAGCCGCGCCGACAAGGTCGCGCGCGTACGCGAGCTGCTGGGTCTCGTGCACCTCGACCCGGATCGGGCTGACGAGCTTCCCGCCGCGTTCTCGGGCGGGCAGCGCCAGCGCATCACGATCGCGCGCGCCCTCGCCGGTGAGCCGTCCGTGCTGATCGCCGACGAGGTGACCAGCGCGCTCGACGTGTCGGTGCAGGGCGCGATCCTGAATCTCCTGCGCGAGCTGCAGGACCGGCTCGGACTGTCGATGCTGTTCATCTCGCACAACCTGGCCGTCGTGCGCTACGTGAGCGACGAGGTCTGCGTCATGCGGCACGGGCGAATCGTCGAATCGGGGCGAACCGAAGAGCTGCTCGCCGCGCCGGCAGAGACCTACACGCGGGAACTGCTCGAGGCGGTTCCGGTGCTGGGCGTGCGGATGGTCACCGGGTGACGGCCGCATCGTCGGCGCGGGGTGACGGCGCCGGCGAAGACGGACTGTCGCGGTGCAGCGTCTCGGGGAGGAACGCGATGCCCACCAGCCCGATGACGCTCAGGCCCACGAGGTAGCCCGCGACCAGCCACGGTGTGCCGCCGCTCGCGGCAACGAGCGCTGTGGCCACGAGCGGGGCGGTGCCGCCCACGAGCGCCGCCGGGATCTCGCGTGAGATCGCGATGCCGCTCCAGCGCATGCGCGTGGGGAAGAGCTCGGCGAGCATCGCGGCGCTGACCCCGATCGTCGCGCCCTGGATCACGGCGAGACCGAGGATCAGCCCGGCGGCGACCAGGAGCGAGTTCCCGGTGTTAAAAAGGACGAACATGGGGAACGCGAACACGACGCCGAAGATCGCGGCGCCAAGGAGCACCGGCTTGCGGCCGATCCGGTCGGCGAGCCGGCCGAAGAGCAGCGTCGCGGGGATCGTGAGCAGCTCGGCGACGATGAGGGCGATGAGCGCGTGGGTCGGATTCACCGACAGGGTGCCGGTCGTGTACGAGAGCGAGAAGGTCTGCACGACATAGACCCACGGCAGGGCGAAGACGAACAGCGCCATCCCCGGGAGCAGGAACCGCCAGTGCGTGCGGACGGCCTCGGCGAGCGGCGCGCTGGCCACGGCGCCTGCGCGCTCGGCATTTTCGAACGCCGCCGTCTCCTTGACACGGAGCCGGAAGTACAGGGCGAACGCCACGATGACCACGCTCGCGATGAAGGGAACTCGCCAGCCCCACGACAGGAACTGGTCCGCCGGGAGCAGGCTGATGAGCGCGAACGCGGTCGTGGCCAGTGCCATGCCGACGTACACCGACGCGCCCGGGAAGCCCGCGATGAACGCCCGGTTCCGGTTGGGCGCCGACTCGCTGGCCATCGTCATGGCCCCTGCGAACTCTGCACCCGCGCCTGCGCCCTGGAACAGCCGCAGCACGATGAGCAGGATGGGCGCCCAGATGCCGATCGCCTCGGCCGTCGGGAGCAGGCCGATGAGCGTCGTCGCGGTGCCCATCATCAGCAGCGTCACCAGGAGGGTCGTCTTGCGGCCGACGCGGTCGCCGAAGTGGGCGAAGATGAGGCCGCCGATCGGGCGGGCACCGAAGCCCACCGCGAAGCCGGCGAATGCGCCGAGCAGACCGGCAAGCTCGCCGGCGCCCGGGAAGAAGAGCGGCGCGAAGACGAGCGCCGATGCGAGCCCGTACAGCGTGAAGTCGTACCACTCGATGACCGTTCCCACCGAGCTGCCGATCACCGCTCGCCGGCGTTGCTGCGAGCTGTCCAGTCCGGATCGGTCGATCTCGTCGACGCTGTCGTCGTGCATGACACTCCTTCGTGCGGGTTGGTGCGGGGTGGTGCGGGGTGGTGCGGGTGGTGCGGTGACTCAGCTCCGGCGACGCCATGCGAGTCCGTGTGCCCGGTCAAAGCTACGGGCTCAGCGCCACGTGCCGGATGGACGATGACCACGCGGATGCCTGGGAGTGCTGGGTGATGACCACATACGTCGTCATCCGAGGGCGACGCCCTGCAGCCGCCGATTTCCCGGCGACCAGAAACACGGCGGAAACGTGTCCGACCTCCCCGCGTCGGAATCGGCCGTCGTGCGTGTGCTCCACACATTCCCGCGCCTTCAACATGGGACATCGGCCCATAGGCGGCGATTCCGCGGCTCCCGCACACTGACAGGCAACGAGCCGGTGGTGCGCATCGGCCGCGCGAGAAGCGGAGCATCATGGAGTCTTTCGAGGTGGCTGTCGTCGGCATGGGGGCACTCGGCAGTGCAGCCACGTACCAGCTCGCGCGCCGGGGTGCGAAGGTGGTGGCCTTCGAGCAGTACGAGCTGGGCCACGTGCGAGGCGCCTCGCACGACACGTCGCGGATAGTGCGGACCTCGTACGGAGCCCCCGAGTACGTGCGGCTCGCGCAGTCCGCGTACCGCGACTGGGCCGATCTCGAGCGGGAGTCGGGCGAGCGGCTGCTCACGATCACCGGCGGTGTGATCTTCCTCCCGATCGACGGCCCCTACTCGGCCTCGGACTTCACCTCGGCGCTGAGCGAGTGCGGCGTCGAGCACGAACTGCTCAGTCCCGCTGAGGTGCAGGCGCGCTGGCCGCAGTTCCAGGTGCCCGAGAACGTCGAGACGGTTTACACCGCCGACACCGGCATCGCCCACGCGTCCCGGACGGTCGCGACCCTGCAGATGAGGGCCCGCGTGCACGGCGCCGACATCCGCGACCGCACGGCTGTGGAGTCGCTCACGCCGGACAGCGCCGGGGTGATCGTGCACACCTCTGGAGGCGACATCCGTGCCCGCAAGGTGATCCTGGCCACCGACGCGTGGACGAACACGCTCCTCGAGCCGCTGGACGCGGCCATCCCGCTGGATGTGATGCAGGAGCAGGTCACCTACTTCCGCCCGTCGGCGCCGCATGACTACGACCCCGCGCGGTTCCCGGTGTGGATCTGGGAGGACGACGAGTGCTACTACGGCTTCCCCACGTACGGCGAGCCGACCATCAAAGCCGCACGCGATGTCTCGGAGAACCGGATGACGCCCGCAATGCGGTCCTTCGTCCCCTCACCCGAGCTCACTGCACAGCTGTCCGGCTTCGTGACGGGGCTCATCCCCGGTGCCGGGTCCGAGCTGCGCACGATCACGTGCCAGTACGCGCTCACCAAGGACCGCCGCTTCGTGCTCAGTGCGCTGCCGCAGCACCCCGACATCATCGTCGGCCTCGCCGCCGGGCACGGCTTCAAGTTCACCCCGGCGCTCGGCCGCGTGCTCGCCGAGCTGGCGCTGGAGGGCGAATCCACCGATGACCTCAGCGAGTTCGGCGCCGTCGCAGCGATGGCCCAGTGAGGCGTCGCGGCGCCGGCCACCGCGTACGGACCCGCCCACAACCCGTCCCTGCTATGGAGGATTCGCCCATCATGCGACCGTTCCCGTGGGGCGCCGCACCGTTCAGGCGGCTTCACACGCTCAGTAGCGTGACCGCCATGTCACCGACGACACCCTCCGTTCTCGCCGCCCATGCGCGGGCGAGCGCGGACGAAGGTCGTCGCTCGCCGAGCGCTGGGGAGTGATCGGACGTGACCCGATACATCCTCTCTCGGCTGCTGTCGTCGCTGTTCGTCCTATTCGTGCTGTCGGTGCTCGTGTTCTCGATGGTGCGTATCATTCCGGGCGACCCGCTGGCCGCCTTCGCCGATCCCGCCAACCCCGACCCGGCGAAGCTCGCCGCCCTGCGCAGCGAGCTGGGTCTCGACCAGCCGTGGATCACGCAGTACTTCGTGTGGCTACTGGGGGTGGTTCAGGGCGATTTCGGCCGTGCGATCACCGTGCCGGGCGAGGTGTCGGACCTCATCGCGTCCCGGCTCCCGTTGAGCCTCACTCTCGCAGTCATGGCGACGGTGTTCGGCACGGTGATGGGCATCCCGGCCGGGGTCCTCGCCGCGACGCGGTGGCGGCGTCCTTCCGACCACGCGGTGCGCGGACTGTCGTTCATCCTCCTGGCGACGCCGCCGTTCGTCCTCGGCACAGTGCTCATCCTGATCAACTCACTGACGCTGCGCCTGCCGCTGGTCGGCTACTCGGGAGCGGCCTCGGATCCGCTGCGCGCATTCGGGGTGCTGCTTCTGCCCGCGCTGCTGATCGGGATCGTGCTCGCCGCGATCATCGCCAGGTACACGCGCGGAACGCTGCTGGACACACTGGGGCAGGATTTCGTCCGGACTGCCAGGGCCAAGGGCGCCTCGCCGGGTCGACTGGTCGTGCGTCACGCACTGCGCAACGCACTCATCCCGGTCGTCACCGTGATCGGCATCGAACTGGCAGCCCTTGTCGGCGGCACCGTGGTCATCGAGGCGGTGTTCTCCCTGCCCGGGATGGGCTCGCTTCTGCTCACCGGCATCCGCTCGTCGGACTACCCAATCATCCAGGCCACGGTGCTCCTCATCGGCGTCGTGTACGTGCTGATCAACTTGGTCGTCGACCTGCTCTATCCACTGATCGATCCCCGAGTGAGGGTGCACACACGATGACCGTGACAAGGGAGCTCACCCTCGCCAGGGCCGCGGGGAGCCGTCCGCGCCGCCGGCGCCTCGGCCCGGCGTTCTGGAGCGGGGCCGGCATCCTCGGCGGCATCCTGATCCTCGCGGGCTGGATGACACTGTGGCCGCCGTACGACCCGTTCGTCGCGTCCGGCCACCCCATGGCCGGCCCCAGTGCCGAGCACCTTCTGGGCACCGACAACCTCGGCCGCGACACGTTCACGCGTCTCGTGCTCGCCGCCCGGACCAGCCTCGTGATCTCGGGTGCCGCCGCCCTCCTCGGTGCGGTCATCGGCACGTTCTTCGGGCTGATCGCCGGTTTCGTCGGCGGCCGAGTGGATGCCGTCATCATGCGGATCGTCGACGCGATCCTGGCCCTTCCGGCCATCCTGGTCGCCCTGGTCGTCGGCGTCATCGTCGGCAACGGCGCGGGGCCGCTCATCCTCGCGCTGGGGCTGGTGTTCGCTCCCGGCTTCGCCCGGGTCATGCGCGCCCCCGTCATCGCGCTCCGAGAGCGGGACTTCGTCCTCGCCGCCACCCTCAGCGGCGTCCGTCCCACCCGGGTGATCGCCGAGCACCTGCTCCCGAACGTCCTCACGCCGCTGTGCGTGCAGTTCGCATCGGTCGCCTCGCAGGTCGTCTTGATCGAGGCGGCGCTCAGCTATCTCGGCCAGGGCGTGCAGGCGCCCGAGCCCTCCGCCGGCCGGATGATCAGCGAGTTCACCCGCTTCATGCAGGTGCAGCCGCTGCTCATCATCCTCCCCTCCATCGTGATCATCCTCCTGTCGGCCGCGTGGAACCTCCTCGCCGACGGGTTGCAGGACTACCTCGCTCCCCGACGCGAGCCGGCGTTCTCGCTGGGTCGTCACCGCTCTCGTCGCCGCGACTCTGCACCGGCATCCGACCGCACCACCACATCCACGAAGCACACACCAACGGAGAAGCAATCATGAACAGACGACACTGGGCGGGCGTGGCAGCGCTCGCCGTCGCGACCCTGACGATCGCCGGATGCACGTCCGGCGGCGCGACAGGCGCCGAGGAGGAGCCCGGTGAGCCGGTCGCAGGCGGCACGCTCACGTGGGGCGTGTCGGCGGAGCCCTCGGCGGGAGGCCTCGACCCGATGGTCGCGTCCGCCATCGCCGCCGAGGTCATCGACTCGATCGCCTACGACACCCTCCTCACCCGCGACGATGACGGCGACGTCGAGCCGGCTCTGGCCACCGAGTGGGAGCAGCCCGACGAACTGACCTGGGTGTTCCAGCTCCGCGATGACGTCACCTTCGCCGACGGCACGCCGTTCGACGCCGGCGACGTCGTGTACTCGTTCGAGACGCGAGCGGACGGCGGCTCCAACGCCACCTACCTCAGCAGCATGGAGAGCGTCGAGGCGACCGGCGACCACGAGGTGACGTTCCACTTCAGCCAGCCCGACGGCACGTTCCTCGACGCCGTCTCGGCCCGCCAGACCTTCTTCATCGTCAGCGAGGAGGCGTACGGGAACGCCACCGAGGAGGAACGTCAGACCCGCACCGTCGGCACCGGCGCATTCCAGGTGACGGACTGGGAGCAGGGCGTCTCCATCACGATGGAGAAGAACGAGGACTACTGGGGCGACGAGCCGTACCTCGACGAGATCGTGTTCGAGCTGTACCCCGACGAGAACACTCTCCTGGCCGCCGTGCAGCAGGGCAGCGTGCAGGCGGCGTCGTTCATCGACGGGAGCCTCGCCCAGCAGGCGGAGGCATCGGGCTTCACCCTCGGCGACGCCGCGTTCCGTCAAAATCTTGCGATCTACATCAATCCCGAGTCCGGCCCGCTCGCAGACGTCGACGTCCGTCGTGCGTTCTCGCTCGCCCTGGACCGCGGGGCCCTCGTCGAAACCGCGATGCTCGGCAACGCAGGCGTCTCCTTCGTTCCTCCGGCCGGCGACCCGGGTGCTCCCGATGCCGCCGACCTGCCGTACTACACGCGGGATGTCGACGAGGCGAAACGGCTCCTCGAACAAGCCGGCCAGCCCAACCCCGAGATCACCCTCAGCTACATGGGTGACGTCGCGGCGGCGCACCACCCGGTCTACGAGATGATGCAGCAGCAGCTCGCGGAGGCGGGTATCACGCTGAACCTGAAGGCCACCCCGCTGGCCGAGATCTCGCCGATCTTCACCACGGGCGAATCCTGGACCGATCTGGTCGCGATCCCGGGCAGCCCGAGGGCCTCGGCCGTGTTCTACCTCGAGCCGGTCCTGCTCGAAGGGGGCGTCTACAACCACTGGGACGGAAACCCGGATGCCGCCAAGGCGCGCGAGCTCCTGCAGCAGGCCAAGGCCGCGACCTCGCCCGAGGAGTACGCCGACCTCGTCGACCAGCTTGCCACCGAGGCCGCCGAGCAGGCGCTGGAGTTCGTCCCCGCCGCAGTTCCGGTGTACTTCGAAGTGTGGGACAGCAGCAAGCTGCACGGCTATGAGAGCGACGCGTTCTACTCGCGTTCCGCTCTCGACACCAGCTGGCTCTCGCAGTGACACGCGCCCGGGCGCTTCCCCTCCCGGAGCGCCCGGGCGCTCATCCCGGCCCCACCAGACCGAAAGAGAGTCGCGCATGACCGATGACGCAGACGCCCTCCGCGTCGACGACCTGACCATCGCCTACGGCGCCGCGCCCCCGTCCGTCTCGGGTGTGTCGCTGCGTGTGCGCGAAGGGGAGATCGTCGGCGTCATCGGCGAGTCCGGCAGCGGCAAGTCCAGCGTCGCCCTGGCGATGATGGGCCTGCTGCCAGACTCGGCACGCATCACGGCCGCGAACATGGAGATCGCGGGCGTCGACATGAAGGGAGCCACCGAGCGCGACTGGGCCGAGGTGCGTGGCGTGAAGGCGTCGATGGTGTTCCAGGAGCCGATGTCGGCGCTCAACCCGTGCATGCGGATCGGCGCTCAGATCGCCGAAGTGCTGCAGATCCACGGCAACGCGGACAAGGAGGGCGCGCGCGCCCGGGCACTGGAGATCCTCCGGCTCGTGCAGATGCCGGACGCCGAGAAGCGTCTGCACTACTACCCCCACCAGCTCTCCGGAGGTCAGCGTCAGCGCGTGGTCATCGCGATCGCCGTCGCCGCCGGGCCGTCGCTCCTCGTCGCGGACGAGCCGACCACAGCGCTCGACGTCACCGTGCAGGCCCAGATCCTCGACCTCATCAAGGGTCTGCGCGACGAGACCGGCATGGGCGTGCTGTTCATCAGCCACGACCTCGGGGTCATCGGCCAGCTGTGCGAGCGCGTCGCGGTGATGTACCGCGGCCGGGTCGTCGAGTCGGGGTCGGCGCGCCGGGTCCTCGAGGATCCGCAGCACCCGTACACGAGGGCATTGCTCGAGAGCATCCCGCGTCCATCTGTTCCGGTGCGTTCGCCGCTTGCCGTGATCCCGGCCGTCAACGACTTCGCCGAGATTCCCGCGGTCTTGGAGGACGTCGCATGAGCGACGACGTCCTGCGGGTGAAGAACGTCACCCAGCGTTTCGGCCATGGCGACAGTGCGATGATCGCGCTCGACGACGTGAGCCTGAGCGTGCCGCGCGGCGAGACTCTCGGCCTGGTCGGAGAGTCCGGGTCGGGCAAGAGCACCCTCGCGCGCGCGATCCTGCTGATGCGCAGACCCACCGCGGGCACCATCGAGTTCGACGGCGCCGACGTCACGGGCCTGCGTGGCAGCGCCCTGCGCCGCCACCGGCGCCGCGTGCAAATGGTGTTCCAGGACCCGAACGACTCGCTCGATCCGCGCTTCACGGTGGGCCGCTCGATCGCCGAGCCCCTGGTCGCCGCCGGCATCGGTCAGAAGGAGCGTCGCCGACGGATCGCGGATTCACTCGATCGGGTCGGCCTGCCGACCGACGCGGTCGCACGCTACCCGCACGAGTTCTCGGGTGGCCAGCGTCAGCGCATCGCGATCGCCCGAGCGATGGCCGCGGACCCCGAGTTCGTGGTGCTCGACGAACCCACCTCGGCGCTGGACGTGTCGGTGCAGGCGCAGGTGCTGAATCTGCTCGTGCAGCTGCAGAACGACACGGGCGTCACCTATCTGTTCATCACGCACAATCTCTCCGTCGTGCACCACATCGCCCATCGCGTCGCCGTGATGCACCGCGGCGAGGTCGTGGAGGAGGGAACCGGTGATCAGGTCATGAACGCGCCGCAGCATCCGTACACGCAGCGCCTGCTGGAGTCGATGCCGGTCCTCTATCGCACCTGAATCGCCACGCCGTCCAACCGAGGAGGATCAGCATGCGAGTGCAGAAGCGCGGCGACAACGCCCACGAGTGGGAGCTCTACGACGGTGCGGGAAGCATCGGCATCGAGTGGTACTTCAAGGAGACCACGGCGCTGCCCGTCTCGGTGATGCGGTATCAGCTGATGCCGGGCGCCGAGGAAGGCCAGCATCATCATCTGGCGGGCGACCCGGACAGCTGTTCCACGGACAGCTCCGACGAGATGTACGTCGTCACGCGTGGCGAGGTCGTGGTCACCTCCGGGACAGAGCGTCGGGTGCTGCATGCCGGCGATGCGTTCTACGCACCGGAGGGCATGCGGCACGGCGTGCGCAACGATTCCGACATGGTCGCCGAGCTGATCCTCGTATTCGGCCCGCGCGGGCGCCACCCGTTCTCCCAATCGGAGACGGAGGGGTTCGACGCCGACGCCGCCCGCTGAGCGCGCCCGTCACCCGCGGCGGGCCTCCAGCCGCTCACGGAGCTCGTCGAGGCGGACAGCGATCCCGATGCGGAACATCCGCTCGTCATCGCGCCAGTCCGTGCCCAGTACGTGGTCCAGGCGATCCAGGCGCTGCAGGATCGTGTTGGTGTGGAAGTTCAGCGCCCGTGCGGTGCGCGTGGGGCTGGCGTTGTTGCGGACGAACGCCCGGAGCGTGCCGAGCAGGTCGGCGTTGCGTTCGGTGTCGTACTGCCGCACAGGGCCGATCGTGTCGCGGAGGAACGCAGCCAGCCCCTGCGAGTCGGAGTCGAGCACGGCGGAGTAGGGGAGGAAGTCATCCACGTGCGCGGTGAGGTCGGACAGATCGAGTGCGGCAAGCAGCCGTGCGGTCCGCATAGCCCCTTCGAACGACGCCGGCAGCGATCCCTTCGTCGGGCGCGGCACCACGACGGTGACGGGATGCTGGATGGATGCCGCGATGTGGGCGCGAAGCTGCTCCGGTGCGATCTCACCCCCGCGGCTGGACTGAGCGGCGACGACGAAGCCGCGATACTCGCCGACGAGGGCGCGGTCGTCGAGCTGGCGTGCCAGCGCCCGTGCGGCGGACGTCTGCTGATCGCCGGGCACCGCCACGAGCAGCAGGGAATCGAGCTCCGCGAGGTCGACGCCGAGGCGCCGGGCCCGCCGGTCCACATCCGACCGCCGTTCCGGCACGTCGTCCAGGAGGTCCGCCATGAGCTCGCTGCGCACGCGGTGGTCGGCGCCCGCCGCGGCCTCCTGCTGCAGCTCGAGCAGGGCGCCGACCTGAGCCGCGCGCTCCACCGTCCGGAAGTCGACGGCGCCGAGCTCGAAGTCCCCGTCGCCGAGCAGCAGCGCGCCGAACTGCCGACTTCCTGCGGTGAGCGCCGCGACCGCGCGGACCCCAGGACCCGCGACCGCGACGCAGTGGCCGTGACGTCGGCTCTCCTCCAGTGCCGCGCGTACCGGTTCGTCGAGCGAGAGCATGACGGGCGGGAGCGGCAGACCCGCGGCGGCGATGATCCGCTCCTGCGCGTCGACGATCGCCACTGCCCGCCCGAGCGCGGAGGCGAGCGTCTCGGCCACCGGGGCGAACCCGCCGCCGGCGAGCACGGCCTGCACGAGCTCCTGGTGCACGGTGTTGGCCCGGTCGCGCTCGACCAGGTGCGCGGTGAGGCTCGCGAGCGTGCGCCTGCTGGCATCCTCGGACTCCTGCAGGTCTCGCAGCGTCTGGGTGGTCTGGAGGATGACGGACGCATGGTCGGCGAGCGCCGACAGCAGGGCGACCTCATCGGGGGAGAAGGTCTTCTCGGTCCGGTTCGCGACGAACAGCACGCCGAGCACGTCGTCGCTAGTGAGCATCGGCACGCCCAGCAGTGACACCAAGCCTTCGGCCGAGACCGCGTCGTCGATGCCGGCGTCGTGCCGTTCCTGCGCGTACCCGGTGTAGTCGGCCACCCAATGTGCTGTGCGGGACTCCACGACGACGCTCGCGAGCCCGCGGCCCGGCGGCACGCGGAGCGTCTGGAAGGACGCACTCACTGATCCGCTGGTCTCGCGGACGCGCAGCTCACGCGTGTCGGGATCGAACTCCGAAAGGTAGGCGAGATCGACCCCCATCATCTCGTGGGCGCGCTGCACGAGCCGGGCGAGCACGGCGTCGCTGTCCCGCAGCTCCGCGAGCTCGCGCGCACTGGAGAACAGGGCCGACAGCTCGTGCTCCCGTCGCCGCAGCCGCGACAGCTCGCGCTGCGCCCGGCCGACGCGCTCGACCAGCGCTGCGGCATCCATCTCGGTCGCTCCCAGTCGAAGCAGCGCATCGCTGACACCGGTCGGACCGACCCGTTCAGGGTCGTATGCGGCATCCAGGAGCGCGGCGATGGGCTCGGTGTTCTCGGGCATCGGGTTCCGAGTCTAGGTCGCGCCGACGTGCTTGACGGTGTGCCATCCGCCTACAGAGGGGCCCTGGTGCTGAGTGTTCCACCCATCGTGGGGCACGCCCGCCGCTCCTAATGTCGTCCTTGACCGCAGCGCCGAGGACCCGGTGGCGGTTCCGAAGGAAGGTGGCCGATGCCGATCAACAGCCGAATCTCAGGTCTGCGCGACCACACCCCCGACGAGCGGCTCACCCTCGTCGCAGAGCGTGCCGGTCTCGACTCGGACGCGCTGGAGGCGCTGCGGCCCGACGCCGGACTCTCGCTCGCCCAGGCCGACCACATGATCGAGAACGTGGTGGGCCTGATCGGGATCCCCGTCGGCATCGCCACGAACTTCACCATCGACGGTCAGGACCGGCTGGTCCCGATGGCCACCGAGGAGCCGAGCGTCGTCGCCGCGGCCTCCAACGCCGCCCGGGTGGCCCGCGGGCACGGCGGCTTCACCACCTCGTACACCGGCGACGTGATGATCGCGCAGATCCAGGTGCTCGACGCGGTCGAACCGCACGGCACCCGCTTCGCACTGCTCGAGGCGCGCGACGAACTGCTCGCCCTCGCGAACGAGCAGGATCCGCTGCTCGTGTCGCTCGGCGGCGGCGCGTTCGACGTCTCCGTCCGGGTCCTGCGTACGCGGGCCGGTACGCAGGTGATCCTGCACCTGCACGTCGACGTGCGCGACGCCATGGGCGCGAACGCGGTGAACACGATGGCGGAGGCGATCGCCCCGCGCGTGGCAGAGCTCGCCGGTGCCCGCACCCTGCTGCGCATCCTGACCAACAAGGCCGAGCTGCGACTCACCCGTGCGCGCGCGGTGTTCGACGCCGAACTGCTGGGCGGCGCGCAGGTCGTGGACGACATCGTCGCCGCCAGCGCCTTCGCCGAGGCAGACCCCTACCGCGCCGCGACGCACAACAAGGGCATCATGAACGGCATCACCGCCGTCGTCCTCGCCACCGGCAACGACACGCGCGCGGTGGAGGCGGGCTGCCATTCGCACGCCGCCCGCTCGGGCAGCTACGCCGCCCTGTCGCAGTTCGAGAAGGATGCCGACGGCAACGTCGTCGGCACGCTCGAGGTGCCTCTCGCCGTCGGTCTCGTCGGCGGCGCCACACGTGCGCACCCCACGGCACGGGCGGCGGTGACGCTGCTCGGAGTGCAGACGGCCCGCGAGCTCGCCGGCGCGATCGCCGCCGTCGGGCTCGCGCAGAACCTGGCCGCGTGCCGCGCGCTCGCCGCCGAGGGCATCCAGCGCGGGCACATGACGCTGCACGCCCGGACCATCGCCGCCAGCGCCGGCGCCGATGTGGACGAGATCGGGCCGGTCGCCGCGCGGATCGTCGCGGAGCGCCGGATCCGCGTCGAATACGCAAGGGAGGTTCTGGCCGAGCTGCGCGGGGACGGGGCGGGCGCATGACGCGCACCCCGCCCGGACCGCGCGTGCAGCGGGAGCCGGGGCTGCCTGCGCGAGTCACGGTGTTCGAGGTCGGCCCGCGGGACGGCCTCCAGGCCGAGACCGACATCATCCCCGCCGCCGTGAAGACGGAGCTGTGCCGCCGGCTCTACGCCGCCGGCACCCTCAACCTCGAGGTGACCAGCTTCGTGCCGCCGACATGGATTCCGCAGCTGGCGGACGCCGAGCAGGTGGTGGCCGCGCTCGACGTGCCGGACGGGGCTCGGGCCGTGGGCCTGGTGCCGAACCTCCGCGGGCTCCAGCGTGCCCTCGATGCCGGCATCAGGGAGGTGTCCGTCGTGGTCAGCGCCACCGAGGCGTTTGCGCAGGCCAACCTCAACACCACCCGCTCCGGTGCGATCGACCGTGCAGTGGAGGTCGTCGCCGCCGCGACGGCGCAGGGTATCCCGGTGCGCGGCTACGTCTCGATGGCGTTCGGCGATCCCTGGGAAGGGGCGGTCGACACGGCTGCCGTCACCGAGGCGGCGGCCGTGCTGCACCAGGCGGGGAGCCGCACCGTCGCCCTCGGCGATACCATCGGCGTCTCTACCCCCGGTTACACGGCCGCGGTCATCGCCGAGACTCTTGCGGCAGGCATCCCCGTCGAATCCCTCGCGCTGCATCTGCACGATACTTACGGTCAGTCGCTGGCGAACGTGCACGCCGCGCTGCGCCTGGGTGTCGCGGAGTTCGACTCCTCGGTAGGGGGCCTCGGTCGCTGCCCGTACGCCAAGGGCGCGACAGGTAACCTCGCGACAGAGGACCTGGTGTGGATGCTGCACGGCCTCGGAATCGAGACCGGGCTCGATCTCGACGCCCTCGCGGCCACCACGCTCTGGCTCTCCCGGATCCGCAACGTGCGTGCCTCATCCAACGTGGCTCGCGCGCTCGCTGCGGCTGGGTTCGACACGCCGGATCCCGTACTGGAGGCACCGTCCGCATGACCCTCAGCCCGCTCCCCGCACCCGGTGCGCTCGCCGGGGTCACCGTGCTCGACTTGTCCCGAGTGCTCGCCGGCCCGTACGCCGCGCAGATGCTCGCGGATCTCGGCGCCACGGTGATCAAGATCGAGAATCCACGCGATCCCGACGTATCGCGCGGCTTCCCGCCCTACCTCACCGACGGCGAGGAGGAGTTCAGCGCCTACTACGCGCAGTACAACCGAGGCAAGCTCGGCGTGGGACTGGACCTCGCCACGCCGGAGGGCGTGCAGGTGCTCAAGGATCTCGTGTGCTCGGCCGATGTGCTCGTCGAGAACTTCCGGCCCGGCACGATGGACAAGCTCGGCGTCGGCTACGACGTTCTGAGAGAGGTGAACCCGAAGCTCGTGTACACCGCCATCTCGGGCTACGGCCGGACCGGTTCGCGCAGCAGACGCCCCGCCTTCGACAACACCGCACAGGCCGCCGGCGGGATCTGGTCGATGAACGGCTACGCCGACCAGCCGCCGGTGCGGGTCGGGGTCACGATCGGCGACCTCTCCGCCACCCTCTTCGCGGTCGTCGGAACGCTGGCCGCGCTCCGGCACGCCGAGACGACCGGGGAGGGCCAGGTCGTCGACGTCGCGCAGGTCGACAGCATCGTCGCCCTGACCGAGACCGCGGTGGTCGACTACACCGTCAACGGCGCGGTGGCCTCGCCCCAGGGCAACGCCCACGCGTGGGTGCGCCCCTACGAGCTGTTCGACTGCGCCGACGGCCAGGTGTTCTTCGGCGCGTACACCGACAAGCTGTGGAACGCGAGCTGCGACCTGTTCGGCACCCCGGAGCACAAGGACGACCCGGAGCTCGACACGATGCGCAAGCGATTCGACGCCGACGTGTACGAGCGTCGCGTCAAGCCCATCGTGGCGGGGTGGCTCGCGACGCGCACGAAGCAGGAGCTCGAGGACCTCGCCGGCGACATCGTGCCCCTCACCGCGATCAAGACGATCGGCGAGGTCGTGGACGATCCCGGCACGGCCGAGCGCGACATGATCGTGTCCGCCGACTACGGCGATCTGGGTGTGCTGCGGATGTTCGGCCAGCCGATCAAGCTGTCGGCCACGCCCGCGACCCCGGCGCGTACGGCCAACCGGTTCGCGGAGCACGCCGACCAGGTGCTCGCCGAGTTCGCCGGGTACGACGCCGAGCGCATCGCCGAGCTGCGGGCGGCGGGAGCTCTGCCGTGACCGTCGTGCGCACCGAACGGATCGGGGAAGCGGTCGTCGAGGCCTATCGCGGCACGTTCGCCGTCGCCGACGCCCCGGCACGCGACGGCCACGAGCTGCCCCCCGCGTGGGAGGGCGTGTTCTTCCCGTACACGGCCGCGCTCGCCGATCTGCGCCCCGACGGCTCGCCCGCTCGAGACGGGGTCGTGCCCGAGGTGGACCTGCCGCGCCGCATGTACGCGGGCGAGACGACGGAGTTCCTCCGGCCGATCCGCATCGGCGACGACGTGACGCAGACCACGAGCCTCGGCTCCGTCGTCGAGAAGGCCGGCTCGCGTGGCCGGCTGATGTTCGTGGACGTCGAGCGCGAGTACGCCGTGAGCGGCGAGACGGCGGTGCGCAGCGTCTGGCACGACGTGTTCCTGGAGGCCGCCGATCCGGCCGCTCCGGCGCGACCGGCGCGGCCCGATCCCTCCGCCTCGGCGGACGCGGATTGGGTCGAGGAGCTGACACCGGACGCCCGGCAGCTGTTCCGCTTCTCAGCGCTGACGTTCAACACGCACCTCATCCACTACGACCGCGCGTGGGCACGCGACGTAGAGGGTCTGCCCGACCTCCTCGTGCACGGTCCGCTCACACGCATCCTCCTGATGGACGCCGCGCGCCGACACGTGCCCGGCCGCCGGCCCGCACGTCTGGACGTGCGCGCGATCGCGCCGGTTCTCGTGGATCGCCCGCTGCGGATCGTCGGGCGCACCGAGGGCGACGCGACTCGCGTGACCGCCGTGGACGACGAGGATGTCGTCCTCGCGACCGCGGACGTGGACTGGGCGTGAGAGCACTCCACCGCCCCGACATCCGCGCCTTGATCGCATTGGAGTCATCATGAGACCGAACCCCGACTACGCGCTCGACGACATCGACGCCGTCCGCGCGCTCGTGCGCGAGCATCCCTGGGCGACGATCGTCAGTCACGTGCCGGGGGGAGGCCTCGTCGCGTCGCACTATCCGGTCCTTCTCGACGAGAGCGCGGATGGCGTCGTGCTGCTCAGTCACGTCGGTCGTCCGGATGAGCGACTGCACCGGCTGGGCTCGCACGAGCTGATGGTGATCGTCTACGGTCCGCAGGGCTATGTCTCGCCCGGCTGGTACGAGACGCCGACGGCCGTCCCGACCTGGGACTTCGCCGTCGCGCACCTGTTCGGGACTCCGGAGATCCTTTCGGACGAGGAGAACCTGCAGGTGCTGGAGCGCCTCGTCGCGCGGTTCGAGAGTGCGCTGCCCGAGCCGTTCCTGATGAACAGGACGCTGGAGAACGCGGACTACGCTGCGCGGATCGTGCACGGCACGGTCGGGTTCCGGATGCGGGCGGAGCGCATCGAGGCGAAGGAGAAGATGAGCCAGGACAAGCCCGCCGAGGTGATCGCACGGGTCGTCGAGGCCCTGCGCAGACCGGGCCCGTATGAGAACCCGAAGCTCGCCGACCGGATCGCGACCGTGAACGGACAGGAGGTGCCGACATGACCGCCTTCGTGGGCGTCGCCGACATCGTGCAGTGGATCTCGCGCCGCGGAGCCGAGGCGATCTTGGCCGAGCTGACCGACGTCATCGAGGCCGACTTCCGTCGCTGGGAGTCGTTCGACAAGACGCACCGGATCGCGAGTCACACGCCGTTCGGCGTGATCGAGCTGATGCCGATCAGCGATCCGGACGTGTACGCCTTCAAGTACGTCAACGGCCACCCGTTCAACCCGGCCCGGGGCTATCAGACGGTGACAGCGTTCGGCGTGCTGGCCGACGTGCACAACGGCTACCCGGTGTTCCTGGCCGAGATGACCCTGCTCACCGCGCTGCGCACCGCCGCCACCTCGGCGATGGTCGCCCGGCACCTCGCCCGCGCGGACTCCACCACGATGGCGATGATCGGTGCCGGGAGCCAGGCGGAGTTCCAGGCCCTGGCCTTCCGTGCGGTGCTCGGAATCGACCGGCTCCGGGTCTACGACGTGGACCCCGCGGCATCCGCCAAGTTCGTGCGCAACCTCGCGCCGCGCGGCTTCGACATCACCATCTGCGCGTCCGCGTCCGAAGCGGCATCCGGTGCCGACGTCGTCACGACCTGCACGGCCGACAAGGCGGTCGCGCAGGTGCTCACCGACGCCGACGTCGCGCCGGGCATGCATATCAACACCATCGGCGGCGACTGCCCGGGCAAGACGGAGCTCGACCCGCGGATCCTCGGGCGCGGACCCGTGTTCGTGGAGTACGCACCGCAGACCCGCATCGAGGGCGAGATCCAGAACGTCGCGCCCGATTTCCCCGTAACGGAATTCTTCAGGGTGGTCACGGGGGCGGCCAGGGGCCGCAGCTCGGCCGACGAGGTGACGGTGTTCGACTCCGTCGGATTCGCGATCGAGGACTTCTCGGCCCTCCGCTACCTCCGTGCCGATGTCGCAGGCACGGGCCTAGAGAGGCACATCGACCTGGTCGCCGCACCCGACGATCCGAAGGATCTCTTCGGCTTCGCGACTGCACCTGTTCCCGCCTTCTGACGTGTCCACGCCACGCGACCTGTGCCACATCGCGTACCGCTGCCACTTTCCTGATCGGAGCATCATGATGGAGCCCGTGACTCTCCGGGGCGCCCGCCCGTTCGACGGCGGCGAGCCCGTCGACCTCGTCCTCCGCGACGGCGTCATCGCCGAGATCGCGCCTCTCGGCACTGCGGACGCCTCCGGCGAGGTCGTCGACGTCGATGGTCGCTGGATCGGGCCCGGGCTGTGGGATGCGCACGTGCACTTCACGCAGCATGTGATCCGCCGCCGTCGGCTCGACCTCACCGAGACCCGCACGGCGGACGATGTGCTCGACGTCGTCCGGCGCGCCGGCGCCGCGGACGCGCCGCTGACGAACGGCATCCTCATGGGGTACGGCTTCCGCGACGGCCTGTGGCCCGTGCCGGCGACGCTCGTGGCGCTGGACGAGGTCGTGCCGGATGTGCCGGTCGTGCTCGTCAGCGGCGACCTGCACTGCGGGTGGATGAACAGCGCAGCCGCCCGGCGCTTCGGCGTCGAGCTCGACGCCACCGGACTGCTCCGCGAGGGCCCGTGGATCAGCCTGCTGCACTCTTTCGACGAGGCCTCCCAGCTGCCGCTGAGCGCCTACCGCGAGGCGGCAGACGCCGCTGCGGCACGGGGCGTGGTCGGAATCGTCGAGTATGAGAAGACCGACAACGTCGCCGAGTGGTCGTCGCGCACTGCGGGCGGGGTCACGAGCCTCCGCGCCGACATCGCGGTGTGGCCAGACCTGCTCGAGTCGGCGATCGCCGCCGGACGCCGCACGGGCGACGCCGTGGACGACCAGGGGCTCATCAGGTTCGGACGCCTCAAGGTCGTGGTGGACGGCTCGCTCAACACCCGCACCGCGTGGTGCTGGGACCCGTACCCCGGCATGGATGCGGGGCACCCGCACGCGTGCGGAATCGAGGGCGTGCCCATCACCGAACTGCGGCGCCTGCTTGAGCGGGCTCGCGACGCCGGCATCGAGGCTGCCGTGCACGCCATCGGCGACCGCGCGAACACCGAGGTGCTCGACACGTTCGAAGCGCTGGGCATGAAAGGCGTGATCGAGCACGCGCAACTCGTCCGCGACGACGACTTCGCCCGGTTCGCAGAGCTCGGGCTGATCGCGAGCGTTCAGCCCGAGCACGCCATGGACGATCGCGACGTGGCCGACCACCACTGGGCCGGCCGTACGGGCCGTGCCTTCGCATTCAGGTCACTGCATCGCGCCGGCGCCGCCCTGCGCCTGGGCTCCGACGCCCCGGTCGCGCCGCTGGACCCATGGATCTCGCTGGCCGCGGCCACCGCTCGCAGCCGCGGCGACCGGGAGGCGTGGCATCCCGAGCAGCGGCTGCCGCTGAATGTCGCGCTCGCCGCCTCGGTGCGCACGTCTCTGGCGATGGGCCAGCCCGCCGACCTCGTGCTCACCGAACGCGACCCGTATGCGAGCGACCGCGACGAGCTGCGCGCGATGCCGGTCGCCGCGACGCTGCTCGGCGGCCGGTTCACCTGGCGGGAGGTCTGAGACGGCCATGACGACGACGACCTTCACCAACGCTCGGGTGTTCACGGGCGAGTCCGAGACCGCATTCGCTTCGGCCTTCCGGATCACGGACGGCCTCGTGGATTGGGTCGGGGAGGCGGCGGATGTCACCGAACCGGGGGCCATCGACCTCGGCGGCCGGACGGTCGTGCCCGGGCTTCTGGACAGCCATACCCACCCGGCGCTGCTGGCAGGGACCGCGGCGGCGGTGGAGTGCTTCCCGCCTGCCGTGACGTCCATGGACGCGCTGGTCGACACGCTCCAGCGGCACGCCGGGACGGTGACCGGCCCGGACGGGTGGGTGCTCGGCCGCGGGTTCGACGACACGAAGTTCGCGGACGGCCGCATGCCGACCGCGGCGGATCTCGACCGCATCGCCACGGACCGTCCCGTGCTGGTCTGGCGCTGCGACGCCCACTCCGCCGTGTGCAACTCGCGCGCCCTGGAGCTCGCCGGCATCACCGCGCACACGCCTGACCCGGACGGCGCACGGTTCGAACGGAACGCGGACGGCAACCCCAACGGCGTGCTCACGGAGATCGCCGCCGTCGACGCGGTTGCGAAGTTCATCCCTGCGCCCACGCGCGACGAACAGCTCGCCGCCATCGGGTCGATCGGCGACGAGCTGGCCTCGCGCGGCATCGTCGCCGTGTGCGACCTGCTGTCCACTCGGATCGATGATCCGCTCGCGACATTCCGTGCCGCCGCCGAGCGCGGTCTGCGCACGCGGGTCGCGCTCTACCCGGGCTGGGATCCGGCGGCTCCGCTGGCCGACCTCGATCCGGGTGATCGCGAGGGGCAGATCCGCGTGGCAGGCGTGAAGGTCGTGCTCGACGGCGCCTATTCCAACCGCACGGCCTGGGTGCATGCGCCCTACCCGGACTCGTGCGACCACGGCCTGCGCCTGGTCGACGACGAGGACGTCCTCGCCGCGGGCGACTGGGCCCGGCGCAACGGCGTGCAGCTCGCGGTCCATGCCATGGGCGACCGGGCGCTGGATCGCGTGGTGGAGCTCTTCGAGGATGCCGAGCCCTGGCTCGACGGCATCCCCTCGGTGCGGATCGAGCATGCCACGATCGTCAGCGGCGCCTATCTGGAGCGCCTGACCTCGGCGCGGATGTCGTTCGGCGTCGCGACGCACACCGTGTTCTTCTTCGCCGAGTACGACGGCTACGAGAAGGCCCTGCGCGTGGAGCAGGTGCCGGACGCCTATCCGATCGCCCGTCTGTACGACGGTCTCGGCCCGCTCGCGCTGTCGTCCGACCGACCCGCCACCGCCTGGAGCGGCGCCGACGACGTGATGCTGTCGGTCGAAGCGGCCGTCCGCCGCCGCACCTACAACGGCGTGGAGTTCGGCCCCGAGGCCGCGATCACGGTGCCGCAGGCGCTGCTGCTGTACACCTCGCGGGCGGCGTCCCTCTCGCCGCTGACCGGCGTGGGCACGATCGCACCCGGCTTCGACGGCAGCTTCGCCGTGCTCGACCGCGACGTCTTCACCGTGCCCGTCGAAGAGATCGCCGCCGTCCGCGTCGCCGAGACCTGGATCCGCGGCGAGCGGGTCTTCGCCTGCTGACCTGATCGGCACGACGACAGCCGAGGGGCTCACACATGACCGACGACATGAACGGGGCGTTCCGGCCGCTCTCCGGCATCCGCATTCTCGACTTCACGCGCCTGCTCGCCGGTCCCTACGCCACGATGACGCTCGCGGAGCTCGGTGCCGACGTGATCAAGGTCGAGCAGCCCGGCATCGGCGACGAGACGCGGCACTGGGGTCCACCGTTCGTGCACGGCGCGAGCGCGTACTTCCACGCGATCAATCGCGGCAAGCGCAGCATCGCACTCGACCTCGCCGATCTCGCCGACCGCGACGTCGCCCACCGACTCGTCGGCTCTGCGGACGTGCTGGTGGAGAGCTTTCGCCCCGGCGTCGCCGACCGGCTCGGGATCGGTGCTGCGGCGATGCGCGAGCGGTTCCCGCGGCTCGTGTACGCCTCGATCAGCGGCTTCTCGCAGCGCGGGCCGCTCTCGGCGGAGCCGGGCACGGCGGTGACGGTGGAGGCGGAATCCGGGCTGATGCACGTCACCGGCTACGAGGGCGCCGATCCGGTGCGCTCGGGCGTCGCGATGGTTGACATCGCGACGGGCATGTCGATGATCAACGGGGTGCTCGCCGCGCTGCTCGAGCGAGAGCGCACGGGGGTCGGCCGCCGGCTCGAGTTCTCGCTGTTCGCCACCGCGCTCAGTTCGCTCGGCACGGTCATCGCCGCGGCCTCGGCCGGCGCGCCGCCGTCGAAGCCGTGGGGCAGCTCCCATCCGTCGATCGTCCCGTACCGTGCGTTCGCGGCCGCCGACGGGTACGTGGTGCTGGGAGCGACGAATGACGCCATGTTCGCCCGGCTCGTCGCCGCGCTCGATCTCGGCGACGAGGTCGGCGCTGCACGCTGGGCTCGCAACCGGGACCGGGTGGAAGGACGAGACGAGCTCGAAGGCATCCTCGCCGCGCGGATGGCCGAGCTCCCCGTCGACGCCGTCGTCGAGACATTGAAGGCTGCGCGCGTGCTGGTCGCCCGGGTGCGCAGCCCCGAAGATGCCGCTCGGGGCCCGCAGGCCGACGCGCTGGGGCTCATCGAGCACGACGACGGCGTCTCGATCGCGCGCTCGGCGCTGGGGACCAACGGCACCCGGCATCTCCCGCGCGCACCGCAACTCGATGCGGACGGTGCGCAGCTGCGCGCCGAGCTGGGGCTCTGATGACGGGATGCCGGGGGCCCGGCGATCCGGTGAAGGCGCTGCCCGCGAGTCAGAGCGACGGACATGGATCGGGGTCGCTCGGTGAGATCCCGACACACGGAGAGGGCGGATTCCGGATGAGAGCACAGTTCGAGGCCGCGGCGGAGGAGCTTCGCGACGACCTGGTCGCGGTGCGGCGTGAGCTGCACGAAGCGGTGGAGGTGGGTCTGGATCTCCCGCAGACGCAGACGATCCTGCTGCGCGAGCTGGACGGGCTGGGGCTGGAGATCAGCCGCGGCAAGTCGCTGTCGTCGATCACTGCGGTGCTGCGCGGCGGACGTCCGGGTCCCGTCGTGCTGCTGCGCGGCGACATGGACGGGTTGCCGATCGCCGAAGCGACCGGCCTCCCGTTCGCCTCGACCTCGGGCGCGATGCACGCGTGCGGGCACGACCTGCACATGGCGGGAGTCCTCGGGGCCGCCCGGCTTCTCGCCGACCGGCGCGAGGAGCTGCCCGGAACCGTCGTGTTCATGTTCCAGCCGGGCGAGGAGGGGCAGGCCGGCGGTCGCCTCATGATCGATGAGGGCGTGCTCGATGCGGCGGGCGAGAGGCCCGTCGCGGCCTACGCGCTCCACGTCGACAGCGCCACCCCGCGCGGCCGGCTCGTCACCCGCGAGGGAACGATGATGGCCAGCGCCAGTGCGCTGCGGATGACCCTGCGCGGCACCGGCGGCCACGCCGCGTTCCCTCAGCTCGCGATCGATCCGGTGCCGGTGGCCGCGCAGCTCATCCTCGCCGTGCAGGCGTTCGCCGCCCGCCGCCTGCCCGCGACGGACCAGGCCGTGCTCTCGATCACGCGGCTCCGCAGCGACTCGGAGGCCGGCAACGTGCTGTCGGCGACCGTCGACATCGAGGCGAACATCCGCACGCTGTCGACGGCGACGCTCGACACCGTGCGCGAGCACCTGCCCGCCCTGCTGGCCGGCATCGCCGAGGCGAACGGCTGCACTCTGGACACGGAGTTCATCGCGTCGTACCCCGTAACCTACAACGACCCCACCGAGACCCGAGAGGTGCTCGCCGCACTCGATGAGCTGGTGGGGGCGGAGCGCGTGACGCGGCTGGAAGCGCCGTCGATGGCGTCCGAAGACTTCTCGTACGTGCTGCAAGAGGTGCCGGGAACGCTGGTGTTCGTCGGCGCGGCCCCTGACAGCGGCCCGCTGCCGCTGCACTCCGAGCACGCCCTCTTCGACGACGCCGTCCTCCCGCTGCAGGCGACGGTGCTCGCCGAGCTCGCCTGGCGGCGGCTCGAGCGCGGCTGACCGAGGAACAGAGAGGGAGGCTGCGGCAGCCATATCCTCGCTCATGAATGTGGCCGGCGCGCACATACTCCGATGCGACCCGCCCTGACAGGCTGGGTCGAGCCGTCGTCAGTGGTGACGCGGTGGAAGGGATTCACCATCATGACCTCGGCACCCACCGGGACCCTCGCCTCACCGGAGAGCTCTGCGCCCTCCGATACCGCCGCCTCCTCGCAGATCCGCACGATCGTCGCCTCGAGCGTCGTCGGCACCACGGTGGAGTGGTTCGACTTCTTCGCCTACTCCACGGCTGCCGCGCTCATCCTCAACTCGCTGTTCTTCCCGGAGTACGACCCGCTCGTCGGCACGATCCTCGCCTTCGGCGGCATCGCCGTCGGCTACTTCGGACGACCGCTCGGATCCATCGTGTTCGGCCACTTCGGCGACCGGATCGGCCGCAAGCGGATGCTTGTGCTGTCGCTGGTGACGATGGGCATCGCCACTTTCCTCATCGGCCTCCTGCCGACGTACGCCGCGATCGGGGTCGCTGCCCCGATCCTCCTCATGGTGCTGCGTTTCGTGCAGGGCTTCGCTCTCGGCGGCGAGTGGGGCGGTGCGGTCCTGCTCGTCGTCGAGCATGCCGCACCGCGTCGGAGAGCGTTCCTGGGCAGCTTCCCCCAGGTGGGCCTCGCGCTCGGACTCACGCTGTCCACTCTTGTCTTCCTGCCGCTGGTGGCGCTTCCCGGCGACGCGTTCGCAACGTGGGGTTGGCGGATCCCCTTCCTGATCAGCGCCGTCCTGGTGCTGGTCGGTCTGTTCATCCGGCTTCGCATCACCGAGACGCCCGAGTTCGAGGAGATGCGCAGCGCGGGGCAGGCCGCGCGCGTGCCGCTGTGGGACACGCTCAAGACGCACACCGCTCAGGTGCTGCTCGCCGCGCTCAGCTTCGCCGTGATCGGCGCCGTCTTCTACATGCTCTTCACGTTCAGCCTCACCTACGGCACCGAGTTCATCGGACATGACCCGTCGCAGATGCTGACCATCGCGACGATCTGCTCGGTGCTCGCCCTCGGCGGTCTGCCGCTGGCCGGCCGGTTCGCCGACCGCTTCGGCGTCGCCCGGGTTTTCGGTGGCGGAACGGTGCTCTCGATCGTCCTCGCCTTCCCGGCGTTCTGGCTGATCGACACCGGCAGCCTGGCCGCGGCGTATGTCGCCTATATCGCCATGACCATCGGCTTCTGCGCCACGTACGGCACGCTCGGTGTGCTGTACGCGCAGGCGTTCGCGGTCCGCATCCGCTACACCGGGATGTCGCTGGCCCTCGGCATCGGCACCATCGCCGGATCGGCGTTCGTGCCGATGATCTACCTCGAGCTGCTGTCGGTGTTCGAGGGGTCGTGGGCGATCGCGCTCTACATCGTCGCGGCCGGCCTCGTGACGCTCGTCTCGTCGGCGCTGCTGCACCGCCTCACCGCTCGCGCCACGCGCCGTGCCGAGGCACCCGTCCCCGCCGTCTCGAAGGGATCCGCTCGATGATCGACGCGACCGCCCACAGCCCGGTGCTGGACGCCTGGGAGGAGGTCGACGCTGCGCACGGGTCGCTCGCGGGTGTCGTCGTCGTCGACGTGACGCGCGTCGTGGCCGGACCGTACTGCTCGATGATCCTCGCCGATCTCGGCGCGACGGTGATCAAAGTGGAGAACCCGGACGACCCGGACTACACCCGCACCTTTCCGCCGCTCCTGCCGCGAGAGGGAGCGGAGCCGCTGAGCGGGTTCTTCGCCCAGTACAACCGCAACAAGCTCGGCATGACGTTGAATCTGAAGAGCCCGGACTCCGCCGACGTGCTCGACCGGCTCGTGGCGCGGGCCGACGTACTTGTGGAGAACTTCCGCCCCGGCACCATGGATCGGCTCGGACACGGCTACGAGCGGCTGCGGCAGGTCAACCCGCGCCTCGTCTACGCCGCGCTCAGCGGCTACGGGCAGTCCGGCCCGTACCGCAGCAGGCCGGCATATGACAACAGCGCCCAGGCGACCGGAGGTCTGTGGTCGATGAACGGCCCGGCGGGCGGGCCGCCCACTCGCGTCGGGACCATCATCGGCGACCTGGCGGCGAGCCTGTACGGCGTGATCGGGGTGCTGGCCGCCCTCCGGCACGTCGAGCGGACCGGCGAGGGCCAGTTCGTGGACGTCTCACAGCAGGACTCGGTGCTCACCCTCACCGAGAACGCCGTGGTGTCGTACACCGCCGAGAGCAAGGTCCCCGAGCCGCTGGGAAACGCCCATCCATTCGTCCGTCCCTACGAGCTGTTCCCGTGCCGCGACGGCTACGTGTTCTTCGGCGGCTACACCGACAAGTTCTGGCGGATCTCGTGCGAGACGTTCGGGAGCGCCGCCGACTGGGACGCGCACCCCGACCTCCACACCATGGCGACCCGTTTCGACGGCGACGTGTACCGCGAGCAGGTGCGACCGATGATCGAGCGCTGGTTCGCGCACCGCACGAAGGCAGAGCTCGAGGCACTCGCGGGCGATCTCGTGCCGTTGAGTGCGGTGAAGGATATCGGCGAGGTCGTCGAGGATCCTCAGATCGCCGCGCGCGACATGATCGTCGAGGCCCAGTACCCCGGGCACGGCGCGCTGCGAACGTTCGGGTCGCCGATCAAACTGGACCGCACGCCGCCGCGAACGGGAGGTCTGGCCCCCGAGACCGGTCAGCACACGACGGATGTCCTGCGCGATCTGCTCGGCTTCACCGCCGACGAGGTCGACGCCCTGCGCTCGGGCGGGACCGTCTGATGGGCAGGGTCCGGCTGGAGCGCTCCGGCGGCATCGGCGTCATCACGATCGACCGACCCGACAAGCTCAACGCGCTCACGCTGGCGATGTACGGCGAACTGGGCGAGGCGTTCGCCGAGGTCCGCGACGACCCGCGAATCGGTGTGGCGGTTCTCACGGGCGCGGGCGACCGGGCGTTCTGCGTCGGCGCCGACCTGGCCGAATCCATCCCCGCGCTCACCGAGGAGCGCTTCGACATCAGCGAGTGGGATGCCGCCCACCAGAAGCACTCCACGCTCGAGAAGCCGGTGGTCGCGGCTGTCAACGGGCTGTGCTTCGGCGGCGGGTTCGAGATCATGCTCTCCACCGACATCCGGCTGGCTTCTGCCGATGCCGTTTTCGCGCTGCCTGAGACCGGCGTCGGGGTCGTGCCGGCGGGTGGGACGCTGGTGCGGTTGATCCGGCAGATCCCCTATGCGTTCGCGATGGATCTGATGCTCCGCGGCACTCGCATCGACGCCGACACCGCGCTGCGGTACGGGCTCGTGAACAGGGTTGTGCCGGGGGCGGAGGTGTACGCCGAGTCGATCGCCGTGGCAGAAGAGCTGCTCTCCAAGAGCGGCACCGCCGTCGCGACCGTGAAGCGGGCGGTGCGCTCGCTGGCAGATCTGCCCGAGGACGAGGCGTTCCGGCAGGAAGCGGTGCTCGGTCAGCAGGCTTTCGCGAGCGACGACGCCCGCGAAGGGCTCTCGGCCTTCGCCGCGCGGCGCCCGCCGGTGTTCCCGTCGCACGTCGGCGCCGGGGTGGCATGACCGGCGATCGTCGCTCCTAGACTGCTGTCAGTCTCATCGCCGCTGCCCGAGGAGGTGCGTTGGCCGACACGCCACGTGCACGCCCGCGCTCCGCGGCGGCGGCGCTCGTTCGCGAGGTCGTCGTCGCAACGCGCGCCGAACCCGGTAGCGGGATGGCTGCGTTGGCTCAGCTCTTGGCCCACGCGGACGTCGCGGCGACCGAGGCCGAGGAGCTCCTCGCGTCGGTGCGAGAGTCGCAGCAGTCCACGGCGCGCCTGCGCCGTCGCGCCGCTGAACTGGAGGCGCTGTTCTCCACGGCCCGCGAACTGGTGCGTCTGCAGGACGTGACCGACGTGCTGCGCCGCCTGGTGGAACGCGCTCACGAGCTGATGGGCACGGACGTCACCTACCTCTCGGAAGTCGACAACGAGAGCGGCGATCTGCGTGTGCGGTATTCCGCAGGCACCGTGACACCCGAGTTCAGGGACCTGGTGGTTCCCGCCGGGTTCGGCCTCGCCACCATGGTCGCGAGCACGCGTGAGCCGGCCTGGGTGAGGGAGTATGCGCGGATGGGGGAGGCGCCGCACGACCCCACGATCGACGCCGCTGTCGAGCGCGAGGGACTGGTGTCGTTCCTCGGCGTGCCGCTCGCCGTGGGGGACCAGGTGCTCGGCGCCCTGTTCGCGTGCAACCGGTTCGCGCACGACTTCATCCCCGACCAGGTGCTGCTTCTCTCGGCTTTCGCCGATCACGCCGCGAGCGTGCTGCACAGCGCTCGAGTGCTGGCCGAGAGCGCGGCGGCCCGTGCGCGTGCTGAGGACGCATATCGGGAGCTGGAGAGTCATGTCGCCGCGACCCACGTCGCCAGCAGCGTCCATGAAGAGCTGACCGCTGCGGTGATGTCGGGCGGTACTGTCGTCGACCTCGTCGCGACCGTATCCGACCGGTTGGGGCGCCGGGTATGGGCGCTCGACGAGACCGGACGTCCGCTCGACGCCCCGAGCTCAGGCCTGCCGTCCCGGCGCGCGCTCGCCGATGCGATGCGGGAGAGTCAGGCGAGCGGGCACGCCGCTACGATCGTCGAGGATCGGCGACATTGGATCGTCGTGGCGATCCTCGGCGCGGACCGCGTGCTCGGAGCGATGGTCGCGGAGGAAGGCGACGCGCCAGCCGACGCCGTCGCACGGCCGACGCTCGAGCGCGCGGCGCACGTCGCCGCGCTGGTGTCGTTCAAGCGCGATGCCGTGACCGCATTGCGCGTCCAGCGGCGCGCACGTCTCCTGCTCGGGCTTCTCGACGCGCCGGAAGGACGGCTCTCCGAGCTCTCGGCCGAGCTCGCGACGCCGATCACCGCGTGCGCGGTGATCGACGTGCGTGGCCGTGACCGGGCGCTTCCCGTGGCGGCAGACACGGTGGGAGACGATGGCTTGGTGGCGCAGCGCGAGCACCACCTGATCATCGCGTGGGCCGTGCCGGATCCCGCGGCAGCCACCGAGCGGGTCCGGCGCGCGCTCGCCGACCATCTGCGCGACTCGGAGGTGACCGCGGTGGCCGGCCCGGACCTCGCAGGCGTCGCAGAGCTGCACAACGCCGTGGACCGCGCGGCAAGAGACATTCGCTTCCTGGCCCCGCTGGGGATCACGGGCGCGACCGTCCGCTCGGACGCGTTCGCGCCGTATCACGTGCTCACCTCGGCGGAGCCTGAGACGGCTGCGCGGTACGTGGACGACCTGCTCGGTCGGGTGCGGGCGTGGGACACCCGACGCGGCACCGCGCTCGTGGAGACCCTCGCGACGTACTTCGACAGCGGTGAGAGCCGCCAGGGTGCGGCGGCGGCCCTGCGTGTCCACACGAACACGGTGCAGCAACGCTTGGAACGCATCTGGTCCCTGATCGACGGCGACTGGAACGACCCCGAGTTCCGCTTCCGCGTCCAGGCCGCGGTGCGTCTCGATCGATTGCGCCGCACGCTCGTGGGCGGTGACGAGACGCGCTCATCCGGCTGACCACGGGCGAGAGTGGAGGAAGCCGCCACACTTCGCTGGGATACCGAGCTGGACACGGAGCAGGTCAGGTGCTTGTTCAGCACACCGACGCAGCGCGGGATGCGACGGGATGCCGAGCACGGCCGCGACCACACCGCTCTGTGGCACGAGGTGTGGGTCCCGAACGAGCGCGACTTCGAGGCGCGCTTCTCGCCTCGGGAGCGAGCCGACGTGCTGGTGCGCTGAGCACCGTCCGGAGGCACGGCATCCGTCGCCGACCCCGCCCCGAACCGCACCCGCGCGCGTGACCTATCGCAGCCCGGCCGCCGGCTCGGGCCGGTGCACGCCGCGGGGCCGATACCCGAGCGCGTGTGAGATGCCGACGAGGTCGGCGAGGTACCAGACGATCGCGAGCCACATCTCGGTGCCCTGCAGCCCGGGCTCGGCCTCGGCGGTGCCGTGGGCGGCGGGGCTGGGCTCGCGGAAGGACAGGCCCGCGCCGGGCACCCAGATCGCCAGCGCGTCCGACAGCAGGTCCGTGGCGAGCGCCCGCACCTCGTCGCCCCGATACCCGGTGCCGCGCGTGAGCCACAGTGGGTGCACGATGTCGAGCACGTTGCACGCGTCGCGCACGCCGGGTGCGAACCAGCGCGGATCGCGCGCATGGCGCAGCACCGTGTCGATCACGCGTTCGGGATACGGCAGCGGCACGCCGAACTGCGCGAACGTGCCGCGCGACGCCCGGTAGAAGCCGTTGACGACCGGGAGCAGCCCGCGGTCGGCCGTCGGCGCGCCCCACATGCCGGTCTGCGGATCGGCGCGCGTGAGCAGCCAGCCGAACAGGGCCTCTTCCACACCCGCGGGAATCGGATGCCTCGCCCGCCGTGTCCACAGCAGCGCGGTGCCGAACCCGTCGATGTGGTGCCCGGCGTTCCAGGCGTCGGTGGTCCACGGCAGGCTTTCGCAGAACGCGACCACCCGTTCGGGCGTCGCGGCGGTCACCCAGGTGAGAGGAGCCTCGAACGCCGACCCGAGCAGATCCAGCGCGTACCCGGTGCTCAGCACGTGGTACGCGACATCGTCGTGGGCGAACCCGAGGCCCGCCACCTGGCGGCCGTCGTCCCCCAGCGGTGCGACGACTCCGGTGGTGGCATCCTGCCAGTCCTGAAGACGGCGGACCTGCGCGTCGGCCGGGAGCTGCGGCGGCGCGGCGCCGAGCAGCAGGTCGGCGATCTCGATCGCGTCGCACTGGGCTCGCACGGTCGCAGCGGTACCGGGCCGGTCGACGAAGAGCCCCAGGTCGTCGCGCCATGCGCGCTGCAGGAGAACGGATGCTTCGGCCCGTGCGCGATCGGCGAACTCGGCGACGCGCCGCGCGAGGCCGGCGGAGTGGCCGGCCGCCGGGTCGGCGGTGACGTCGGGGGAGTGGTTGCTGGTGAGGTCGGCGGTGAGGTCGACGCTGGGGAGTGCGGCGGGATCTGAAACGAGACCCGCTGTCGCACCCGTGTCGGGCCCTTCGCCCGTCACGCCCCCGTCACGCTCTCCGTCCGTCGCGCGCGACGCGGTGGCCGCGAGCCGCTGCGCCGCGATGTCGGTCGGGCGCCAGGCCGCGGCATCCGTCTCGCCCTCCCTCGCCTCGGCGGGCTGCGCGGTCCCTCCCGACTCGTCGTCGGTGCCGCGGGCCGCCGCCTCGGCCGCTGCGCGAGGCTCGACGCCGGTGTCTTCGGGAGCGACGCGCCAGCGGATGAACTTCGCGGGGTTGCCGCCGACGATCGCGCCGTCGGGGACGTCCTTGGTGACGACCGCGCTCGCCGCGAGCACCGAGTGCGACCCGACGCGCACGCCGTCGAGGATCACGACGTGGGAGCCGATCCAGACGTCGTCGCCGATGACGATGCCCTTCGAGGTGAGGGGCTGGCGGAAGACGGGCTCGCCGGGCTCCATCGAGTGGTTGAAGCCGAGGATCGACGTGTGCGCCCCGATGCGCACCCCGTCGCCCATCGTGACGGTGCCGCGGATCACGGCGTACGGGTTGATGCTGCAGTCGGCGCCCGCGATCAGCTCGCCGGTGAGGTAGGCGCCCGCGGCCACGTACGTGCGGTCGCCGAGGCGCAGCACCTCGTTGTCGACCGACGCGAGTTCCGACACGAAGCACTCCGTGCCGAGCCGGTGACCGGGCCGGCCCGCGACGATCGAGCGCTGCCACGCGAGCTGCCCCTCGCGGGCGTCGGCATCGGCTTCGCGCCAAAAGTCCCACGGCGAGAACTCGTGGGCGGCGACGGAACGTGACATGGAGGGGCTGACGGGAATCGAACCCGCGCTGTCTGCTTGGGAAGCAGAAGTTCTGCCATTGAACTACAGCCCCGGAGCCCGGCGAACCAGGCTCGCAGGCACCTGTTACGGCGCCCGGCCAGCATAACAGCACCGCCCCGCTAGGCTGGCCCCGTGCTGCTGAGTGACCGCGACATCCGGCTCGAGATCGACGCGGGGCGCATCGGCCTCGACCCGTGGGAACCCGCGATGGTGCAGCCCTCGAGCGTCGACGTCCGCCTCGACCGCTACTTCCGGCTGTTCGACAACCACAAGTACCCGTTCATCGACCCGGCCGAGGACCAGCCCGACCTGACGCGCCTCATCGAGGTCGACCCGAGCGAGCCGTTCATCCTGCACCCGGGCGAGTTCGCGCTCGGCTCGACGTTCGAGCAGATCACGCTCCCCGACGACGTCGCGGCCCGGCTCGAGGGCAAGTCCTCGCTGGGTCGCCTGGGTCTGCTCACGCACTCGACGGCGGGCTTCATCGACCCCGGATTCTCGGGCCACGTCACGCTCGAGCTGTCGAACGTCGCGACGCTGCCGATCAAGCTGTGGCCCGGCATGAAGATCGGCCAGCTCTGCTTCTTCCGGCTGTCGTCGCCGACCGAGAACCCGTACGGCTCCGGTCCGTACGGCAACCGGTATCAGGGTCAGCGCGGGCCCACGGCCTCGCGTTCATTCCAGGGCTTCCACCGCACCGACGTGGGGGCGACGGATGCCGGGAGCCGCGGCGCCTGACGACGTCGATGCACGTCGAGCCCGTGGGCCGGCCCTCCCCGGCAACGCGCCCGCACGAGCCGTTCACGTCCGGACGCCGGAACGTCGCCGTCTGCTCCCTCGGCGTTCACTCGGCAACGCGACAGTGAGGCGCGGACGCGCCCATCCCCCAGTTCGGCGCGCCCTCATCGAAGACGAGGAAGGACGCGACCCCAGATGCGGCCGATCAGCAGGCGCCCCCACGACCGACCGAGCGGTGAACCCACGACCTGGACGGGAAGGACCGCGCTCGCGGCGGCGGCGGTCGCCGGTGCCCTGGTGCTGTCGGCGATGACCACGCCCGCGGCATCCGCCGCCCCCGGCGGAGGAAAGGAGCCCACGCCTCCGCCCGCCGCACCCGCCCTGGCTCCCGCCGACGGCGCGTACCTCGAGGGGCAGGTGACCATCGCGGCCGACGCCACCACCGCGGGCGACCCGGTGTCGAGCCTCACGATCGACGATCAGCCGATCGGCGCCACCCCGACGCCTGGTGTCTCGCACCTCACCTTCGACATCGGCAGCAACTCCGCCGCGGTCGGCTACCGCAACTGGATCGTCGTCAACGGTCACCGCATCGACCAGGACCGCACCTGGGTCTCGGAGCGCGTCGCGCTGCCGGTGCCCAACGACTGGCTCGTCACGGGCGAGAACATCGTCGAGATCTTCGCGGGCACCTCCGAGACGGCGTGCGGCGTGAACTATGACGACTTCGTGCTCAGCGACGTCGGGCTCGAGCTGCTCGGCGAGATCGCCGACGGCGAGGAGAACCCCTTCACGTTCTCGTTCGGCGACGGCGACTGCGGAACGCAGCCCGGCGACATCGTGCACGCCGAGCTCTCGTTCTTCGTACTCGGCGACCCGCTCGCCTCGCAGGGTCTCGCCGCGGACGTCGACACCTCGACGCTCGCCAACGGCGCGCACCGGATCGTCGCGACCACCGCGGCGGGCGGCACCGTCGCCCACACGGTGACGGTGAACAACGCCCCCGTCGGCGCGCCGGCGCTGACGCCCGAGGATGGCACGCTCGTCCGCGGCACGCAGACGGTCACCGCCGCGCAGTCGGCGACGGGCGCGGGCGGTGTCGCATCGCTCACGATCGACGGCGCCGAGCCGGTCGCGGTCGAGAGCCTCGGCGCCGGGTCGTCGACGTTCAGCTTCGACGTCGGATCGAACTCGATCGAGCACCGGTACCAGAACCACCTCCTCGTCAACGGCCACAAGGTCGACATCCTCGGCGACTGGGTCAGCCAGCGCGTGGAGGTGCCGGTGCCCAACCGCTACCTGGTCGCCGGCGACAACGTCATCGAGATCGTCGCGGGCGACATCAGTTCGAGCTGCGGCGCGAACCTCGACGACTTCGTCATCTCGAACCTCGCACTGAGCGTGAGCACGGGCACGGCCGCGGGTGTGTCGGTCGCCCCGAGCTACTCGATGGGCGACGGCAGCTGCGGCTCGTCGAGCACCGCCCTGCCGAAGGCCGAGACGCGCTGGACGGTCGACGCACCGTCGGTCGCGGTGCTGCCCACCCTCGGGTCGGGCGAGGCGACGCTGAGCTTCACGGTCGGCTCCAACTCGATCGACTCGTCCTTCGCGAACCTGCTCTTCATCAACGGGATCCGCTACGTCCTCGGCGGCGACTTCGTGAACGAGCGCGTGAACGTCGTCGTCCCCAACGAGTGGCTGCTGCCCGGCTGGAACACGGTCGACGTCGTCACGGGCACGACGGCGACCGGCTGCAACCGCGACGACTTCACGATCTCGGATGTCGCGCTCACGCCGGCGTCCGGCTCGGCGACACCGCAGCGGGCGAAGACGTCCTACGCCCTGGGCGACGGCACATGCGGCTCCAACATCAACCTGTTCCGTGAGGTCGACCTCCACTTCCTGGTGACGGATGCGACAGCCCAGGGTCTGCGCACGGAGCTCGACACCACCTCGGTCGCAGACGGCGCGCACGTGCTGGCCGCGGCGTCCACCACCGGCGAGATCGCCACCCGGACGCTCCTGACCGACAACTCGGCGCCCGCCGTGACGGCGAGCACGCCCGCCGCCGGGGCGACGATCTCGTCGGCCGTGGCGCTCGACGTGCAGCTCGACGACGCGACGGGTCTCATGGGCACGCCCGAGCTCACGCTCGACGGGCAGCCGATCTCGCTGGGGGCCCCGGTCGGTCCCGGTCTCGGCGCCGGCGAGCACACGATCGCGGTGACCGCCGCGGACGCCCTCGGCAATTCGGCGACGCGCGAGATCGTGTTCGCCTCGGCGGGCATCCCCGACACCCCGACCGCCCTCGCCCCGGCGGGAGGGACGACGGATGTCGCGGGCACCGTGACGCTCGAGGCGACGGTCTCGGAGCCCGACGGCGGAGCGGTGGCGGCGGAGTTCCAGCAGGCGGAGATCCTGACCCCCAATCAGGGGTGGCAGGGCTCCGCGGTCGAGGTGCCGACGACGCTGTCCGTGGCGGGCGAGCGCAAGGTGGGCAGCACGAAGGCGCTCGCACCCGGTGACGGCGTCACACTCGATTCCCCCGCGAGCCGTGAGGTCTCGTTCCAGCGCTTCGACGTGCAGGTCAAGGGCCAGGTCGGCGACCCGGTGCTGCGCTGGGAGGGCGTCATCGACCCGACGCGGGTCGTCTCGCTGCGGGCCTGGAACACCGAGACCTCGACATGGGATGTGCTGGCGAGCTCGCGCGGCGCGCTCGAGGGCGACACCGAGCTCATCGCGATCGTCGACGAGCGCTATCTCGACGGGCAGCAGGTGCATGTGATGATCACGGGCGAGGATCCCTTCGCCGACGAGATCCACCCCGGCACCGAAGGCTTCGCCGACCCGTCGTCGTACGACTTCTCGATCGCGCACTTCACCGACACGCAGTACCTGTCGGAGGGAGCGGTCGAGCAGGAGACGGCGGCCGAGCGGGCCATCTGGGAGAAGGCCTACGGTGACACGACCCGCTGGATCGCGGCGAACGCCCGGGAACGCAAGATCAAGTACGTCGCGCACACCGGCGACATCATCGAGAACAACATCCGCACGCCCGCGGACGACGCGATGATGCAGCAGGTGATCGGCGAGTTCGAGGTGTCGTCGCGGCAGCAGCGCATCCTGGACGAGGCGGGCGTGCCGAACCAGGTGATCGCCGGCAACCACGACAACCGGTCGGGCACCGAGGACGGCCCCGGTGCGATGTACAACCAGTACTTCGGACCCGACCGCTACGCGGCCGCCGCCGGCCAGTGGGTCGACGCCGAGTACGGCGGCCCGTGGCGTGAGGGCGACAACCAGAACAACTACACGCTGTTCTCGGCGGGCGGCATCGACTTCGTGTCGGTCGGTCTCTCGTACGGCGTCACCCGCGAGGAGGCCGCCTGGGCGGACTCCATCTTCAAGCGGTACCCGGAGCGCAACGGCATCCTGCTGTCGCACGACTATCTCGCCGCGGGCACGCAGCGCGACGGCCGTGACGCGGCGTTCGCCGCTCCCGACGGGTCGATGCTGTTCAAGACCGTCGTGGCCGAGAACCCCAACGTGTTCCTGATCCTCGCCGGCCATGTGCACGGCGTGGGCACGAACGTGAAGCCCGAGGTCGGGGAGGTCGCCCACGGCGTGGTCGAGCTGCTCGCCGACTACCAGGCCTACACGATCACGGCCGAGGAGCTGGGGCTCACCGAGATCGGCGGGTACGCTCCGACCGACCGGCTGCGGTTCGGCGCGAGCTACCTGCGCCTGCTGCAGTTCGACGTGGACCGCGGCGAGATGATCGTCGACACCTACTCGCCGTTCCTCGACGACTTCGGCGCCGGAGAATACGACCCGGCACTGCGGTACGACCCCGAGGCCGACAACATGGTGCTGCCGGTCGATCTCACCTCGCGCACGACGAGCTTCCGCACGGACTCGCTGGCGCTGTACAACCCGATCGCCGTGATCGGCAAGTCGACGGTGCCGTCGGGCGGCGTCGCGTCGGTCGAGTGGCAGAAGCTCAAGCGGGGCACCGCGTACGCGTGGCTCGTCATCGCCCACTCCGAGGGCGGCGGACGCACCGCGTCGCAGCCGAGCGTGTTCGTCACCAGCGGCGCGAAGCCGGGCACGGTCACGCCCGAGCTCGAGCCGTACACGACGCCGTCCCCGACGCCCGCGCCCACTCCGAGCACACCGGAGCCTACGGCGCCGGCGACCGAGACGCCGATCGCGCCCGAGCCGACCGAGACCCCTTCCGGGGAGTGATCTCGATCGGCTGATCCGGGGCGCTCCGCGTTTCAGGGCGTCGCGCCCGGGACGGGGGCGGCCGCGTACACCCGCACCTGTGACCCGTCGAGCACGAACTGCAGAGCGGTGCCCGGCTCGAATCGCTCGCGCAGGCCGGCGGGCGCCTGCTCGGTGACGAGGATCGCCGCGGTCGCGGGGAAGGTCCCCGCGCTGCATCCCGCGCCCATCATGCCGTTGGAGGGGGCACGCAGCACGTACAGGCAGTTGCTGACCGTGCCCTCGGGCCCCATCTGCTGCGGAACGCGCACCGGTGTCAGGCCGTGGAAGTCCTGGAAGGTCGCCCCGCCCTCCGGCGGCGGGCTGAAGAAGCCCTCCGGCCACGAGCCGTCGGGATCCTCCGCGAGCACGGCGACCTGACCCGACCACACCGCCTGCATCGACACGGACGCGGCCGCGCCGAGCAGCGCCGCCGCGACCAGCGATGCCGCCCAGAGCACCGGCATCCGTCGCCGCCACCAGGGCGGGGTCTCGGGACGCGTCGTGCCCTCGGCGGGGGATGCGGCGTCGCCGTCGGGTGCGGCCGGCGCCTCGGCCGCCGCGGCCTCGCCGGCGTCGGCAGCCGGCGCGAGTGGCGACGCATCCGCGGCTCCGGGCGCGTCGCCCGCCGAGGATTCGTCCTCCGGTGCGGTCCCCGCTGGGGCGACGAGCTGTGGTGCAGCCGCCTCGTCGTCGAGACGCTCGCGCTCCTCGAGCTCACGCAGACGCTGCATCGCCACAGGATCGTCCTGGATGTCGGCATCCGGCCCGTACGCGCGCTCGCGCAGTTCGCGCAGCTCGGCGCCCGGGTCATCGGCGATCGCAGACATCGAGGCCCATCTTGCCCCATCCGCGAACTGCCGAGGCCGCCCGGGCGGACCCGGGCGGCCTCGGACTCTCGGTCGTGCGCGTCAGTCCGCCGGAAGGAAGATCCGCTCGGGGATCTCCTCGTAGGCCTCGGGGTCGAGCGACTCGATCGATCCGTCGGCCACGGCCGTGATGAGGCCCTTGAGGCCGATCTCGACCTGCTTGGTGAGGAATCCGTTGCGCTTCTGCCCGTCGGACTGCGTGTTGCTCGACGTCTCGAACAGAACGGTCGCGCTCCCGCGCAGTGCGAACGAGCCCAGCGCCGTGCCCGGCAGGTTCGTGTTCTGCGGGTACAGCGTGAGGTCGCCGAAGGCGGATTGGCCGTGGCCCTGCAGGGCGTCGTAGACGGCGACGTTGGCGCGCCGGGAGGCGTCGTAGTCGAAGTTCGGCCAGTCCCCGAACTCGGTCGGGTCCGCGATGAACCGCGCCGAGATCGACAGCGGAGACATGTCGCCGGTGCCCTCCTGTGCGTAGCACGGCCACTGGTTGTGGAGGTCGACGAAGTAGTCGACCACGCCGAACTCGCTCTCCAGGCCCGCGTAGACGTCGCGCAGGGTCTGGGCTTCGGGCGTGATGTACCAGCCGGTGTCGGCGCTGTTGCCGGGGAAGTCCTGCGGCTGCGGGACGTAGTCGAGATCCGGGTTGAAGTCGCGGTTCACGTCGAAGCCGGGAACGGCGGGCTGGTAGTTCCATGCCGGGTCCACACCGGCGAGCTGCGGGAAGTCCTCGACGACGTCGTCCCAGCTCATGTGGTTCTGCCGCGTGTCGCGCTCGCCGCCGTCGACATTGAGGCGCGGGATCGCCACGATCGTGACGTTGTCGCGGATCTGCTGAGCCGCACGCGTGCCGGCGCCGAACTCGCGCAGCAGCGACAGGAGGGCCTCCGTGCCGTGGTTCTCGTTGCCGTGGATCTGCGACTGCACCAGCACGACGGTGTCGCCGGTGCCGACGCGCGCCTGGTAGATCTCGCGGCCCTCGTTGCTGTAGCCCGCGACCGAGACGTCGACGACTCCACCGGTCGTGTGCTCGATCTGCTGGAGCTGCCTGGTGAGCTGGTCATGGCTCACGAATCCCGCACGGTTGCCCGCGGACTCGGTGCCGCAGTGGGAGTTGACGGGAATCGCCTGAGCGGCGGGTGCGGCGACGATGCCCGCGGTTGCGACCAGGACGGCACTCGTGAGGGGTGGCGACGGTGACTCTTCTTCTGCGCACGATCTCTCCAGTTCTGCATGTTCTCGTTCCTTGCATGCCGATGCATGAAGGCCTCGAGTACATGCCAGCGCAGGGAGGTCGACCGAGGGAAGCGGTTGCCGAACCTTCTCACCGAAGGCTCATCTGCGGGATCGGTCCGCCCAGCCGCTCATCGAGAGGCGGGGACTCAATGCGCGGTGCGGACTCCGACGGCGTCGTGCACGATGACGGCCGCGGCGCGCGCGCCCTGGCCCGCCGCCACGATCAGCTGCTGCGGGCCCGGGGACGCGGCATCCCCCGCGGCGTATACGCCGGGCACCGACGTGCGTCCCGAGCGATCGGTCACGAGGTTGCCGAACCGGTCGCGCTCGAGGTCGAGCCCGGCCGCGAAGTCGAGCGCGGGGTGCCACTGCGGTCGCACGAACCCGCCGTCGACGGCGACGCGCTCCCCGTCGGCGAGACGCACCGCCGACACGGCGCCCCGCTCGCCCTCGAGGTCGTCGATGACGCGGCGCTCGACCACGATCCCGGATGCCGCGAGCTCGGCCTCCTCGACCGTGTCGAGCGCGTCCGTCCCGTTCGTGAAGACCGTGAGCCGGTCGGTCCAGCGCGCGATCAGGCGTGCGCGGGCGGCGAGGTCGGGCGTCTCGCCGATGAGCGCGAGGGAACGGTCCTGCAGCTCCCACGCGTCGCACGCGGCGCAACTGAAGATCGTCATGCCGTAGTAGGCGCGCAGGCTCGGGATGCCCGGCAGCGTCTCGCGCAGCCCGGTCGCGATGAGCACCGACCGCGCGGCGACGGCAGGAGGGATGCCGGCGCCGCGGCCCTGCAACGCCACGACGAAGCGCATGCCGTCCGAGGAATCGATCGGGAGCAGCCCCGACACGGCCGTGCGATCGAAGAGTCGGACGTTCGAGTAGGCGGCGAGTTCGGCCCGGGCGAGCTTGCGCAGCTCGAGCGGAGGGATCCCGTCCCGCGTGAGGAAGCCATGCGAGCGCAGCGTCGCGGCGTTGCGGGGGCGTCCGGCGTCGACCACCACGACGGACGCTCGCGCACGACCCAGATTGAGCGCCGCCGAGAGCCCTGCAGGGCCGCCGCCGACGATCACGACGTCGACCTCGGTCCCCGGCGCCTCCACGGCTTCGCCGACGTATGCCGTATCAGTCATGCTCATCTCCCTGCGGCGGGAGCGCGGCGATGATCGGGTGGTCCATGTGGATCACGCCGACCTTGGCGGCGCCGCCGGGCGAGCCGATCGCTTGGATCGAGCCCGTCGATATCTCGAAGAAGTCGACGTTGGCCTTGTAGTAGTCCTGCCACTCGTCGGGCAGGTCGTCCTCGTAGTAGATCGCCTCGACGGGGCAGACCGGTTCGCATGCTCCGCAGTCGACGCACTCGTCCGGGTGGATGTACAGCGACCGCTCGCCCTCGTAGATGCAGTCCACCGGGCACTCGTCGATGCAGGCGCGGTCCTTGACGTCCACGCAGGGAAGGGCGATCACGTACGTCATAGGACGAGTGCTCCTGAGCGCGAGACGGCCACCTGCTCGTCGCGGGGAACGACCTTGACGCGCTCGCGCGTGTGGACGTGGTTCGCGCCCAGCTCACGCTCGTGCGCGTCGAGCGCCAGCCAGCCGTCCCACGTCGTGTACGCGACCTCGCGCTCGTCGAGCAGGTCGAGGACGTCGCCCTCGACGACCGGAGCAGACAGCGCGCCGGCCTGGGCGTCGGCCACGAGGTGCGCGACGGTCTCCATCGCGTCGGACTTGGTGTGCCCGATGAGACCGACGGGTCCGCGCTTGATCCAGCCCGTGGCATAGAGCCCGGCGATGACCGGCGCGTCGACGTCGCCGGTGGTCGCGGCATCCGTCACCCGTCCTTCGACGTTCGAGACGACACCCGCGCGGGCGTCGAAGGGCGCGTCGATCACGGGCGTGCCGTAGTAGCCGACCGCCCGGTACACCTGCTGCACCGCGATCTCGCGGAACTCGCCGGTGCCGCGCACGCGGCCGTCGCCGTCCGGCTCCGTGCGCTCGAAGCGCAGGCCCTCGACCTTGCCGTCGCCGAGCACCTCGACGGGCGAGTGGTAGAAGTGCAGGTGCAGGCGGCGGCTCGCGCCCGTGGACTCGCGCGTGCGCCAGCTCTCGAGGATGCGGAGCATGACCTTGAGCTGGTTGTTCGCCGGGGTGTGGCCTTCGAGGTAGGCGAAGTCCTCGTCGTGCACGACGATGTCGACGTTCGGCACCTCGCCCAGCTCGCGCAGCTCGATGGGGGTGAACTTGATGTCGCCCGGGCCGCGGCGGCCGAACACGTGCACGTCGGTGACGGCCGAGGACTCGAGGCCCGCGAGCACGTTGTCGGGGATCTCGGTCGGGCGCAGGTCGACAGCGTGCTTGGCCAGCACGCGCGCGACGTCGAGGGCGACGTTGCCGTTGCCGATGACCGCGACCTCCTTCTGGTCGAGCGGCCACTCGGTGGGCACGTCGGGGTGCCCGTCGTACCATGCGACGAAGTCGGCCGCGCCGTACGAGCCGGGCAGGTCGATGCCGGGGATGTCGAGCGCCGCGTCGCGGATGGCGCCGGTCGCCAGGATCACCGCGTCGTAGCGCTCGTGCAGCTCGTCGAGCGAGATGTCGCGGCCGACCTCGACGTTGCCGATGAAGCGCGTGTCGCGACGGTGCTCGACGACGGAGGAACGATCGAGCATCTCGTGCAGCGAGTTGACGATGCCCTTGATGCGCGGGTGGTCCGGAGCGACGCCGTAGCGGATAAGGCCGTACGGAGCGGGGAGCGACTCGAACAGGTCGATCGCCACCGACCCGCCGGCGTCCCGCACCGTGTGGGTGAGGATGTTGCCGGCGTAGATGCCGGCGGGGCCGGCTCCGACGATCGCGACGCGGAGGTTCTGGAGGTTCGACGAGGTCACTGGGCGGGGGCCTTTCGCGTGCGCTCGGGGGCGAGCGGGTCGTACAGGGAGGGATGCCACGCATCCTGGTCGTCGAGGAGCGACGAGGGAGCGTACTGAAGCGCGGCGGGCGCATACGGGCTGAGCCGCACGACGTCGCCGACGACCACGACGGCGGGGGAGCGGATGCCGCGTTCCGCCGCCTGATGGGCGATCGTGGCGAGCGTGCCCACCGTGACGCGCTGGCGTGCGCCGTAGCCGTCCTCGACGACGGCGACAGGGCAGTCCGCTCCGCGCTCGCCGCGGGCGAGGATGATCGCGGAGTGCGCGAGCGTGCCGACGCCCATGAGCAGCACCACTGTGTGGTCGCGGCCGCCGCCGAGGTCGCGGATCTGGTCGTGGCCGGTCGCGACGGTGAAGGCGGTGGCGACACCGCGATGCGTGAGCGGGATGCCGGCGATCGCGGGAACCGAGATGGCGCTGGTGATGCCGGGCACGACCTCGACCGAGATGCCGGCGTCCTGGCACGCGGCGAGCTCTTCGCCGCCGCGCCCGAACACGTACGGATCGCCGCCCTTGAGCCGGACGACGGCCTTGCCGTCCTGTGCGAGCTGCACGAGCAGTGCGTTGATCGCGTCTTGCGGCACCGCGTGGTGGCCGGGGCGCTTGCCGACGTCGACGACCTCGGCGCGGAGGTGCACGCCGTCGGCCGCGAGTCCGTCGAGCACGGCGCGCGCGCCGAGCCGGTCGGCGACGATGACGTCGGCGGCCTCCAGAGCGCGCAGCCCCTTCACCGTGAGGAGCCCGGCGTCGCCCGGGCCGGCGCCGACGAGCCACACCTTGCCGGCGGCCGGGGGCGTTTCGTCTCGCTCGTTCCTCGCTCGCTCAACGACCGGGATGAGGTCTTCGGTCGTTGAGCGAGCGAAGCGAGGCGAAACGCCTCGAGACTCGAGTCCGGCGTCGGTCATCGCGCACCTCCGGTGATGAGGAGCCCCCGGCGCTTCAGCATCCGTCGCTCGAGAGGGCCGAAGAAGACGAGCTCGATCAGGATGCCGATCGCGAGGATGAGGATGATCGTGCCGAGCACCCCGGCGAGATCGGCGAGCTCGCGCGACTGCTGCAGCATCGAGCCCAGGCCGAAGCCGATGGAGCCGCCGGTCGCGATGATCTCGGCCGCCATCAGCGAGCGCCACGAGAACGCCCAGCCCTGCTTGATCCCGGCGAGGTAGCCGGGCAGCGCGGCGGGGAGGATCACCGAGGTCGCCAGCTGCCAGCGCGACGCGCCCAGGACGGTGCCGACCCGTCGCAGCTGCGGGGGCACCTGGTCGATGCCGGCGATGAGGCCGTTGACGATGGAGGGGATCGCCCCCATGAGGATCACGAAGTAGACCGTCGCGTCCGAGAGGCCGAACCAGATGATGGCGGCAGGCACCCAGGCCACGGACGGCAGCACCTGCAGGCCGGAGATGATCGGGCCGACGGCGCGCCGGATCGGGCGCACCTCGGCCAGCAGGAGACCGATGGGCGTGCCGACGACGATCGCGATCAGGAAGCCGACGACGCCGCGTTCGAGGCTCGTCGTGACGGCCTCCTGCAGGCGTCCGGTGTCCCACGCCAGGCCGAGCGCGTTCCACACGTCGAGCGGGCTGGGCACCTTGTCGGGTCGAGGGTCGGCGATCACGACGTACAGCTGCCACGCGACGATCAGCAGGACGAGGAAGACGATCGGCGGCACGACGCTCGCCGCGAACCGGCGCCAGCGGCCCGCCTCGCGGTCGGTCGTTGTCTGGAGCCGGTCGAGCCCGGCCTCGAGCGAGCGGAGGTCGTCGGTGTGTACGGATGCCGCGGCATCCGTCCTGTCGATGGTGGAGGCGTCACGCGGCATTGCGGCGGATCTCCTTCCGCAGCTGGTCGGTGATCTCGACCGAGAGCGCAGCGACCTCGGGCGACTCGATGCGGCGCCCGGTGGTCTTGGCGATGGTCCACTCCTGCACGATGCGGCCGGGGCGGCTGCCCATCAGCACGACCCGCTGGCCGAGCCGCGCCGCTTCGCGCACGTTGTGCGTGACGAACACGATGGTTCGGCCGGTCGCGCGCCACACGCGCTCGAGCTCCTCGTGGAGGAGGTCCCGCGTGATGGCGTCGAGGGCGGCGAACGGCTCGTCCATCAGCAGCACCGGGCGGTCCTGCGCGAGCGCGCGGGCCAGGGCCACGCGCTGGCGCATGCCGCCCGAGAGCTCGTGCGGGCGCTTCTCGGCGGCATCCGCGAGGTTCACGGTGTCCAGAAGCGCGATCGCCTTCTCGCGGCGCTCGCGACGTGCGACCCCGCGCAGCCGCAGCGCCAGCTCCACGTTGCGGCGTGCGGTGAGCCACGGCATGAGCGCGGCCTCCTGGAACATGACGGCCGAACCCGCGGGCGGGGTATCGATGCGCCCGGACGTCGGCCGGTCGAGCCCCGCGATGAGGTTGAGGAGCGTCGACTTGCCGCAGCCCGAAGCGCCGAGGAGGCACACGAACTCGCCGGGGGCGATGTCGAGCGAGACGTCATCGAGCACGACAGGGCCGGTGCCGAACCGCTTCGAGACGCCGTCGATGCGCACCGCCGGCGCGGGTGCGGTCGCGGGCGCGCGCACCGGCGCGACGCCGTCGAAGCTCGGGCCGAGCGGTGTGGACGCCCCCGCGCCCGGCGTCGCCTGAGCGGCACCGGACGCGGGAGCGGGAGCGGAGTTCATGTCAGTCCTCACCGAGTCCTGCCGCCGACACGGTGTCGGCGCCCGCGGCCTCGAGCAGCTCGTTCAGCAGACGCAGGTCGAACAGGCCCTCGATCGAGCCCTCCTTCTGCGTGCCGGCCGCGATGCCGTCCTCGACGAGCACCTCGAACGTGTCGGCGTGCGGGTCGACCGAGAACGTGACGTGCTCGAGCGCGCGCGTGATGACCTCGTCGGCGAGCGGCTTGCCGGTCTCGGCCTGGATCGCCCCGTTGATCACGGTGGGCGCGTCGGCGGGGTTGTCGGCGATCCACTGCACGGCGGCGGCGTGGCCCTCGAGCAGGCCGGCGACCACGTCGGGGTGCTGGTCCAGGAACTCCTTGCGCACCAGCAGCACCGTGGTCGGGAACTCGCCGTCGTCCCACAGATCGGCCTCGTCGACCAGCACGTGCGCACCGGCGTCGACGATCAACCGCGACACCCATGGCTCGGGAAGCCACGCGCCGTCGAGCGCGCCGTCCTGGAACAGCGTCAGCGTCTGGGCGTTCTCGGTCGGCGTGATCTGCACGTCACCGCCGCCCGAGGTGTCGGTCTCGTACCCCTCGCCGGCGAGCCAGGTGCGCAGCGCGACGTCCTGCGTGTTGCCGAGCTGGGGAGTGGCGAGCGTCGTGCCCTCGAGGTCGTCGACATCATCGATCCCGTCGCGCACGACGAGTGCGGCACCGCCCGTGGCGGCTCCGGCCACGATGCGCGCGGACTCGCCCCGCGACTGGATGAAGGTGTTGATCGACGGATTCGGGCCGATGTAGGTCGCGTCGATCGCGCCCGCCGAGAGCGCTTCGATCGCGGCGGGTCCGGCGTTGAACACCTGGGTCGTGACCTCGATGTCGCCGAGGGAGTCCTCGAAGAGGCCCTCCTGCACCCCGACCAGAGCCGGCGCATGCGTGACGTTGGCGAAGTATCCGAGTCGCAGCTCACTCACCGAGTCGCCCGTCTGACCTGGATCAGCCGAGGCGGCGGCACAGCCGGTCATCATCGCGGCCACGAGTCCCAGGGTGGTGATCGTCGTCGCAGTGCGGATGTTGTTCACGGTGTCGCCTCCTTCGTTCGGCTGATGCAGGGATGGGTGGAGCGGGTGCGAACCGGCGGATCAGTCGCGCACGATGCCGGCGGCGAGTGTCGCACCGTCGGACGGGTGGATCACGAGGAACGAGCCCCCGTGGCGGCTGGTGCGGTACGGCTCGAGCGGCAGGTCGGCCGCCAGGCGCACGCGCACGCGGCCGATGTCGTTGGTCTCGAGCGTCTGCGCCGGCACATGGGTCAGCTCGTCGAGGTCGTAGCGCGATTCGATCTGGGCGACGATCGCCTGCACGGTCGCGGTGCCGTGCTTGACGAGCACACGGATGCCGGGGGTCAGCGTCCGCGTGTCGAGCTGGAACAGCTCGGCCTCGAACTCGCGCCGGGCGGCAGGGAGCGAGCCGGCCGCGACCACGACGGCGCCGCGGGCGGTGTCGACGTCGTCGGCGAGCTCGAGCGACACCGACTCCGGGGCGGTCGCCTCGTCCACCTCGACGCCGGCGGAGCGGATGCCGGTGACCGTGGTGGCGATGCCGGACGGGAAGATCTCGACCGGGTCGCCGACGCGCACCGCGCCGCTCGAGATCCGGCCGGCGACCGCGCGGTAGTCGCGCAGGCGCTCGGCCTCCGCCGCGTCGGCGGCGACCTCGGGCGCGAGGCCGCCCTGCGGGCGGAGCACGAGCTGCACCGGCAGGCGCAGCGGCTCCCGGTCGTCGGGCTCCGCGGATGCATCCTGTCCAGACGCGGCCTCGGACTGATCCGCGCCGGGGAGCGTCTCGAGCAGCTCGAGCAGCGCCGGACCGTCGTACCACGGGGTCCGCTCCGACAGCTCGACGATGTTGTCGCCCTCGAGCGCCGACACCGGCAGCACGTGCAGGTCGTCGATGCCGAGCTCGGTCGCGACGACAGCGGCATCGCGGGCGACGCCGGCGAAGGCATCCGCCGAGAAGCCGACGAGGTCGATCTTGTTGACCGCGAGGATCACGTGGGGCACGCGCAGCAGCGCGACGACGGCGAGGTGGCGCCGCGTCTGCTCGACGACGCCCTTGCGTGCGTCCACGAGGACGACCACCGCATCGGCTGTCGTCGCACCGGTGACCATGTTGCGCGTGTACTGCACGTGGCCGGGGCAGTCGGCGAGGATGAACGACCGCGAGCCCGTGGAGAAGTAGCGGTAGGCGACGTCGATCGTGATGCCCTGCTCGCGCTCGGCGCGCAGGCCGTCGGTCAGCAGCGCGAAGTCGAACTCGCCGTGCGCGAAGCCGCGGTCGGCCGACGTGCGCGCGACCTGCTCGAGCTGGTCGGCGAGGATCGCCTTGGAGTCGTGCAGCAGGCGGCCGACGAGCGTCGACTTGCCGTCGTCGACCGATCCTGCCGTCGCGAAGCGGAAGAGGGTCGGCGTCTGCGGTTCGTCTCGTCGCTGCGCTCCGCGCTCAACGACCGTGTCGGCATCGGTCGTTGAGCGCCCGAAGCGAGACGAAACGCCCTGCGTGGTGAGAGCGGTCATCAGAAGTACCCCTCCTTCTTGCGGTCTTCCATCGCGGCCTCGCTGAGGCGGTCGTCGGCGCGGGTCGCGCCTCGCTCGGTGAGGGTGGAGACGGCGACCTCGGCGACGATCGCGGCGAGGGACGAGGCATCCGATTCCACCGCTCCGGTGCAGCTCATGTCGCCCACCGTGCGATAGCGGACGGTGCGCACCTCGACGGTCTCGCTCTCGCGCGGCGGCGAGAACGGGCCGACGGGGCGCCACATGCCGTCGCGCGAGTAGACCTCGCGCTCGTGCGCGAAGTAGAGCGGCGGCAGGGCGATGCCCTCGCGCTCGATGTAGCGCCACACGTCCAGCTCGGTCCAGTTCGAGATCGGGAACGCGCGCACGTGCTGGCCGGGCGTATGGCGGCCGTTGTACAGGCTCCACAGCTCGGGCCGCTGGTTGCGCGGATCCCACTGGCCGAACTCGTCGCGCAGCGAGATGATGCGCTCCTTGGCGCGCGCCTTGTCCTCGTCGCGGCGCGCGCCGCCGAAGACGGCGTCGTGGCGGCCCGCGGCGATCGCGTCGAGGAGGGGGACGGTCTGCAGCGGATTGCGCGTGCCGTCGGCCCGCTCGTGGAGGCGGCCGTCGTCGATGTAGTCCTGCACGCGTGCGACCTCGAGACGGATGCCGAGCCGCGCGACGGTCTCGTCGCGGAAGGCCAGCACCTCGGGAAAGTTGTGACCGGTGTCGACGTGCAGCACCGGGAACGGCACCTTGCTGGGCGCGAACGCCTTGGTCGCCAGGTGTAGCACGACCACGGAGTCCTTGCCGCCGGAGAACAGCAGCACCGGGCGCTCGAACTCGGCGACGACCTCGCGGATCACGTGGATCGCCTCGGCCTCGAGCACGTCGAGGGTGGAGAGGGGGGAAGGGCGTTTCCCAGAACAGGTGATCTCGCGGACGCAGGAGGATTCCTCGCGGATCGTCCTGCCTTCGCCAGATGTCCTGATTTCAGAGACGGAGGTCTCGGTGAGTGTCTCGGTCATACGTGGAGTCCGCATTCCGTCTTCGAGAGGCCGGCCCAGCGGCCGGATCGGGGATCTTCACCGGGAGCGACGGGCTTCGTGCACGGTTCGCAGCCGATCGAGGGGTAGCCGTTCGAGACGAGGAGGTTGACCGGCACCTGGTGCGCGCCCGCATAGTCGAGCAGGTCGTCGAAGGTCCACGCGGCGACCGGGTTGACCTTGACGAGGCCGTTGCGCTCGTCCCACGTCACCAGCGGCGTGTTCGCGCGGGTCGGCGCCTCCTCGCGGCGCACGCCGGTGAACCACACCTCGTACCCGCCCAGCGCGTCCTGGAGCGGCGCGACCTTGCGGCGCGCGCAGCACAGCGCCGGGTCGCGCTCGAAGAGCTTCGCGCCGAACTCGGCGTCCTGCTCGGCGACGGTCTGCTCGGGCAGCACGTCGACGATCCGCACGTCGAGTACGCGTCCGACCTCGTCGCGCGTGAAGCGGGTCTCGGCGAAGTGGTAGCCGGTGTCGAGGAACAGCACATCGACGCCCGGCAGCTGCTCGGCGACGAGGTGGGGGAGCGCGGCGTCGGCCATCGAGCAGGCGACGGCCGCGGCATCCGTCCCGAAATTGCGGGCGACCCACGCGACCACGTCGGCGGGGGATGCCTCGTCCGCGGCGAGGCTGCGCAGTTCGCGCTCGCCCTGCTCGGCGAGCGCCTTGAGCTCTTCGCGCGAGCGCTTGGCGGTGAGGCGCGGTGCGAACGACACGGTCACTGGAGGGCCTCCTCGTCGGCGCGGTGGGCCCACTGGGCGAACGTCTCGTCGGCAGCGGCGTCGCGCTCGTCCAGGAACCGGCGCACGACGCGGTCGACGTAGTCGGCGATGCCGTCGGCGGCGACCTTGAGACCGCGCACGGTGCGGCCGAGGCCCGGCTCGTCGCGGTCCTGCGAGGCGAGTCCGCCGCCGAGGTGCACCTGGTAGCCGGGGACCTGCTCGCCGTCGATCATGACGAGCTGACCCTTGAGCCCGATGTCGGCGGTCTGGATGCGGGCGCACGAGTTGGGGCATCCGTTGACGTGGAGCGAGATCGGATGCGGGAGGTCGAAGCCCTTCAGCCGCTCCTCGAGGTCGAGCACGGCGGCGGTGGCGTTGACCTTGGTCTCGACGATCGCGAGCTTGCAGAACTCGATGCCGGTGCACGCGATCGTGCCGCGGCGCAGCAGGCTCGGCCGCGCCTGCAGCCCGAGGGCGTCGAGGTCGGCGATGAGCGGCTCGACGCTCTCTTCCGGCACGTCGAGGATCACGAGCTTCTGGTGCGGCGTCGTGCGCAGGCGCGTCGAGCCGTGGGCCTCGATGACGTCGGCGAGCTTCGTGAGGATGGGGCCCGACACGCGGCCGACGATCGGCGTGACGCCGATGTAGAAGCGGCCGTCCTTCTGGCGGTGCACACCGACGTGATCGCCGTGCGTCTTGGGCTTCGCGGGTGCCGGGCCGTCGGGCAGGGCGGCGCCGAGGTACTCGTCCTGCAGCACCTGCCGGAACTTCTCGACGCCCCACTCCGCGAGCAGGAACTTCAGGCGGGCCTTGTTGCGCAGGCGCCGGTAGCCGTAGTCCCGGAAGATCTGGGCGACGCCGTGCCAGGCATCCGCCACCTGATCCGGCCGGACGAAGACGCCCAGGCGCTCGCCGAGACGCGGGGTGGTCGAAAGCGCGCCGCCCACCCACAGGTCGTAGCCGACACCGAGCTCGGGGTGCTCGACGGCGACGAAGGCGACGTCGTTGATCTCGTGCACGACGTCTTGGCTGGGGTGACCGGTGATGGCGGACTTGAACTTGCGGGGCAGGTTCGCCAGCGACTCGTCGCCGATGAAGCGCTCGGTGATCTCGTCGATCTGCGGTGTCGGGTCGATGAGCTCGTCGGCCGCGATGCCGGCGACGGGCGAGCCCAGGATGACGCGCGGCACGTCGCCGCAGGCCTCGGTCGTCTGCAGGCCCACGCCCTCGAGCCGGCGCCAGATCTCGGGCACGTCCTCGACGCGGATCCAGTGCAGCTGGATGTTCTGGCGGTCGGTGATGTCGGCCGTGTCGCGCCCGAACTCGGTCGAGATGCCCGCGATGACGCGCAGCTGCTCGGTGGTCAGCTGTCCGCCGTCGATGCGCACGCGGAGCATGAAGTACTCGTCCTCGAGCTCTTCGGGGCTCAGCGTCGCGGTGCGGCCGCCGTCGATGCCGGGCTTGCGCTGCGTGTACAGGCCCCACCAGCGGAAGCGTCCGTGCAGGTCGGTCGGGTCGATGCTGGCGAAGCCGCCCTGGGCGTAGGTGGACTCGATGCGCTCGCGCACGTCGAGCCCGCCGCCCTCCTGCTTCCACTCCTCGTTGCCGTTGAGCGGCGCGGTGCCGTCGATCTTCCACTGGCCGTTGGGCTTGGACGACGGCCGGGGAGGGCGAACGGCAGCGCGCGGCCGCTCAGGGCTGCTGAGCGCTTCGGTCTCGCTGATGGTCACGGTGCCTCCGGGGGACTCCCGAGCGGGGCTCGGGCGGACTCCATCGAGTCCATTCCGTGAGGCTAGAAGCGCGTGCGGCCAGGGCCTATCCGGATGTCAAGCGGCGTTAACCGACGTAACCGTGCGTCACACAGTTGCGCCGGTGAGGATCGCGGCCCCGATCCGGCGGCGGGGAGCCGCGAGGGCCCGTCACCGTCCTGTCATCGAATGGTCAGCGCTAGAACGTGTCGGACGCGCCGCGCGTTCATCCACGCGCCGGATGGTCTGTCGTGGCGGCGGGGCCGCCGCCATATTGGGGAATGGCGCCGTGCGGCGCGGAAAGAGAAGCGTCGTGACTGACGTCGTCGCGATCGAGGGGCCGGGGTTCGGGCGCCCGCGCATCACCTTCACAGTGTTCCGGTCGATGGACGACCCGATGCTGCGCTCGTGGGTGCGGTTCCGCTCGCCGCTGGTGGGCTCATCGGCGCCCGACGAGCCGCATGCACCGGGCCGCGGAGACGATCCGCCGTGGCGCGGGCGGCCGGCCGAGGCCGCCGAGCCGGGGTTCTGGCGGCTACTGGCCTCGAACAACCGCGAGGTGGGGCGGAGCTACCTGCTGTACCGCAGCTTCGAGCACGCCCGTGCGCACGTGCAGCAGGTGCAGGCCGAGCCCGACGCGCTCGCGGTGGCGTTCGTGTCAGGCCCGCACAACGGTGCGCGCGGATGGGTCGTGACGTTCCAGGGCACGCCGGTCATGACGTGCGCCCGGTGGTACGACTCCACGTCGGCGCGCGCCGCGGCGGCGGCCGGAGCGCTCTCGGCGCTGCCCGCCGCCCACGTGGCGGACGGGCCGGATCGCAGCGGACCGTCCGGGCGCTTCCTCCGGCGCGCCGAGCAGGGCGCCGGCATCGCCTGACGCGCCCCGCGGGTCTAGGCGGCGGGCAGGACGGCGAGCAGGTCGGCGACGAAGACGATCGTCTCGCCGGTGAGGTCCTCGTCGTTGATCTCGCCCTCGCCGTACGCCTGGCCGGGGGGAATGGCCACGAGCACCTGCGAGCCGATCGTCTGACCCTCGAGGGCCTGCCGGTAGCCGGGGATGATGTCGGTCGTGACCAACGCGGTCGGAGACCCGTTGCTCCAGCTGGAATCGATCGTTTCGCCATTCGACCAGCGCACGCCGAGGTACTGCACCATCACGGTGTCTCCGGGTGCGACGACGGCGCCGTCACCCTTCTTCAGCAACGCCACCTTCGTCTCGGTCGGCGGGTCCCCGGCAGGCATGGTGATGGTCGGAGCTCCCGTGTCGGAGAGCTCGACCGTCGGCATTCCCTCGACGGGCTTCTGATCGACGCCGGTCGCGCGGCCGACCCGAGAGCTCAGCACGTCGAGCACCCACACGCTCGCGGCTTCCTGATCAGTCGCGGGCACCGCGACGACCAGACGCGAGCCGACCGTGGCGCAGCCCACGAAGGGTCCGATCGCGGCTGCGGGGATCGGCAGTCCGGGCGCCCCGTCGTATCCCTGCGAGCTCACCAGCTCGCCGCTGGTGGCGTCGAACACCGTCGCGGCGTAGTCGACGAGGCTCGCGCCGTCGAGCTTCTCGCCGTCGCCTTCGACGACAACGCTGCGCTCGGTCGCCGAGATGATCAGCGGGTCGGCGAAGGTGACGGATGCCGGTGCCCCGACCTCGCCGTCGACCACGATGCCGTCCGACACCGTGCCCGACGGGGCCGCCATCGCGCAGAGGTCGACGGTGGGCGCGACCTCGGTCTCGGTCGTCTCGTCGCCGGTCGCGGCACACCCGGCGACGAGCACCGTGGTGACGGCGGCGGCTGACAGGGCGGCGAGGACTCGGGAGCGCACGCGGAACCTCCGGGTAGGGCGGTGAGCGGGGACGAAGGGGGAATCGGCGCGGCTCATCCGACCGAATAGAGGACGGTGCCGTCGCCGTCGAGCACGACCGCGTCGATCGCCCCGGGGACCTGCAGGTCGTACGCGAAGCGGGTCCACACGCGGTCCGTCACGCGGGTCACGCCGAGCACGCCGTCCTCGGCGGTCAGCGCGAGGGGCCAGCCGCCGCCCTCGTAGGCGGCGGTCAGCGGTCCGGTCGCCGACAGGCCGGTGGACTGGGCGTCCCACGCGACGTCGCCCCGCGTGATCCGGATCACCTCGCCGTCGATCGCCGTCATGGCCTCGGGCGCGGGGCCGTCGACGTACACGGCGTCCACCTGGGCTCCGACCTCGAGCCGCGTGTCCGAGACGTTCCACAGCCCGCCCTCGGCGGGAGTGAGGTGGTAGAGGTAGCCGGACTGCTGCAGCATCGCGTGCAGCCGGTTCCCCGGCAGGGCGACCGCGCTCACCGTGCCCGAGAAATCGTGGCCGGTCCAGGTCTTGGTCCAGCCGGTGGCGTCGCGCACGATGTGGAGCAGCTTTCCGTCCTCCACGGCGAACAGCTCAGGAGACCCGGTCCCGGTGTCGGCGCCCGAGATGCTCGTCGCGTCGAGCGCGAGGCCCGTGGGCGTCTTCGTCCACTCGCCGTCGACGACGGCGATCTGGTTCAGCATCCCTCCTTCGCTCACCATCACGGTGGCGGTCCGGGCACCCATGTCGATCGCGGTGAAGACGTCCGAGCCGACGCTGATCCCCGTCGAGATCGAGGCGTACCCGCCGTCGCCCTTCTCCCGGATCTCGTAGAGCAGCCGGGAGTCGGTCGCCGGCGCGGTCTCCGCTGCGGCAGGGTCCGCCGGATCGGCGGTCCCCGCCCCGGTCAGGAACGCGATCGGATCGACGTGCTGTCCGTCCTTGGTCACCTCGAAGTGCAGGTGGCGCTCGACCCGGTGGAGATCTCCGCGCTGGCTGCCGCCCATGTATCCGATGAGCTGGCCCGCTTGGACGCGCTCGCCGAGCTCGACGACCGGCGCCGATGCGAAGTGGGCGTACCGGGTCGCGTATCCGTCGGCGTGCGCGATCTGCACCTGATTGCCGAAGCCGTGGCGATCGCGCCGGCTGGTGCGCCACGTGCCGTCGACGACGATGCCGTCGGCGACGGCGAAGATCGGCTGACGGACGCCGCCCTGGGCGTCGATCCCCATGTGCCGGCGCACGACGCGACCCTGCCCGTCCGTGCGGGGATCGAGGAACCGCGTGCCGGGCAGGTCGTTGTAGATCCAGGGATTGGTGGGGTAGACCCGTCCGAAGGCGGCGGGCGCGGCAGCGGGGAACGGCCCGACGGGAGCGAGCGGCCCGGCGCCGCCCGGCGCGGGCGACGGGACGTAGGGGATCCAGGGGCCGGGAGCGGATCCGGGCGAGGACGGCGTCGGCGCCGGTCGTGGGGGGACGGATGCCGAAGGCTGCTGGCGCGGCTCGGTCGGGCCGGGCTCGGTCGGTCCCGGAGTCGGTGTCGGCTCGACGGGCGTCGGGTCGGACGGGGTGGGCGCCGGGTCGGTCGGGGTGGAGTCGCCCGGTGCCGGGTCGGCGGGAGGTGTGGCATCAGCGGTCACGACGCGCGTGTACGCTGTCGCGGCGGAAGGGATGCCGGCACCCACGAGGCCGGCCGACACGGTCATCGTGCAGACCAGGAGCAGGGCACGTCGCGCGGACGATCGACGGCGGGAAACCAACACCACGTCACGATCAGAGGCAAAGGTGACGTTCAGGTGACGGGTGTGCACTGTACGGATGTATGTGGGGGCACATGTCTGATCGCGCAGACGAGGCACACGCGGGCACGGCCCGTGCCGCCGGCGGCTCGCCCGGAACCTGGCTGGTGATCGCCGTCCTTGCGACGCTCGCGGTGCTGGCCGGCTGGATCGTGGCCGGCGCGCTGCAGACCCCCGACCCGGACGGCTACCTCGTTGCGCCACCGGCTGATGCCGAGCCCGCAGTGGGAGACTCCTCGGCGGACGCTCCGCAGCCGCAGGACTCCGTCGCGACGCGCGGCGCGGGCAACGCCGATCGCGTCGACGCGGAGTGGGCCGCGCGCACCGCGGCCGCCACGGGCATCCCGCTGCGGGTGCTGCTCGGCTATGCCGGAGCGGAGCTCGCGATGACCGCGGACGCGCCGGGTTGCGGCATCCGTTGGAGCACGCTCGCCGCGCTCGGCCGCATCGAGTCCGCGCACGGCACCCACGCCGGTTCGGTGATCGGCGAGGACGGCCTGACCCGACCGGGCATCTTCGGCATCGATCTCACGGGCGACTCCAGCGCGCGCATCGACGACACCGACGACGGCGCGTGGGACGGCAAGGCCGACATCGATCGCGCGGTCGGGCCGATGCAGTTCATCCCCGCCACGTGGGAGGCGTGGGGCGCCGACGGCAACGGCGACGGCGTGAACGATCCGCAGCACATCGACGACGCGGCGCTCGCCGCCGCCCGGTACCTGTGCCACCACGGCGATCTGACGCAGCCGGGCAACTGGCGGACGGCCATCTTCGCGTACAACCACCTCGACTCGTACGTGAACGCCGTCGCGCGGGCGGCGAACGACTACGCGGGTCGCGCACCCCGAGGCTGAGGCGGCCGCCCCGATCGCGGCCACGTGCCGGCCACCTTCCGGACAGGCCTCGATCCGATTCCGGTAGGCCGTCCGTTCACCGTGTGACCCGACACTCTCGGGAGTGGGCGGCTCCTCGCGCGTGCTCGCGGGCCGGTTCCGGCTCGGCGAACTGCTCGGCACGGGCGGCTCGGCATCCGTCTTCGCCGCCGTCGACGAGCGCACCGGACTGAGTGTCGCCCTGAAGGTGCTGCACCCGCACCTGTCGGAGCGGCCGGCGGCGCGTGAGGCGTTCCTCGCCGAGGCCCGCCGCGCGCAGCCGCTGCGGCACCCGCACATCGTCGGCGTGCTGGGAGTGGGCGTCGACCGCGACGCCGACGCGCCGGTCGCGTGGATCGCGCTCGAGCGCGCCCCCGGGTCGAGCCTTGCGCAGCACGTCTCGAGGCACGGGCCGCTGTCGCCCGCCGATGCCGTCGTGGTGATCGACGGCGTGCTGCAGGCGCTCGAGGCGGCCCACGCGATCGGTCTCATCCACCGCGACGTCTCGCCTTCGAATGTGATGGTGGCGCGGGATGCCTCGGGCGCGCTCGCCGCGGACGCTGTGCGCCTGCTCGACTTCGGGCTCGCCGACGCCGCGGGCACCGCCGCACTCGGAACCGATGACCTGCTCAGCGTCGAGGCGAAGGGCCGCGCGGGCGTGATGGGCAACGTCAACTACATGTCGCCCGAGCAGGTGCGGGGCATGCCGATCGATGAGCGGGGCGACGTGTACCAGGCGGGCGCGCTGCTGCACTTCACGCTCACCGGGCGCCCCCCGTTCCCGCACGAGACGACGGGGCAGACGCTTCGGGCCCACCTCGAGACGCCGCCTCCGCTCCCGTCAGCCTCGAACGGGAACACCCCGCGCAGCCTCGACCGGCTCGTGGTGCGCGCGATGTTCAAGGATCCCGGCGATCGTTTCGCCTCCGCGGCCGCGATGCGCGCCGCCCTGAATTCGGTCGTTGAGCGAGCGAGGCACGAGCGAGACGAAACGTCGCGGGTTGCGGCCCGGTCATCGGTCGTTGAGCGAGCGAGGCACGAGCGAGACGAAACGTCGCCGGCTGCGGCCCGGTCATCGGTCGTTGAGCGAGCGAGGGACGAGCGAGACGAAACGTCGCACACCCCGGACCTCCCCATTCCGGTCCCTGAGACCGTCGACGCCCTGAACGCCACCCGCGTGCTCGGCCGCACCGTCGTGCCGCCTCGGCGCGAGGCATCCGTCGTCGTCTCGTCACGACCGCCGCGCCGCGTGCGCTCGGGCGCCGCCGGGTGGCTTGCCGCGGTCGGTGCTGTGGCGGTGTTCGCGGTCGTCGTGGTGCTCGCGGCGACCAGCCCTCCGACCGAGTCCGTCGCGCGCCCCACGGCGACGCCGACCCCCACACCGGCGGCCGTCGTCCCCGAAGCACAGCCGCAGCCGCCGCCCGATCCAGTGGCTCCGGTGGTCTCACTCCTGGAGGTCCCGGAGCTGGCCGGGCTCGCGATCGGCGACGCGATGCGGGCGCTCGCCGGTGCCGGGCTGGCTGTCGGAGATGTCGTGCACGCGGACTCGCCCTATGCGCGCGACATCGTGCTCGAGGCGAGTCCGGAGGCCGGGCACCGCGTCGCGGCGGGCGCCGCCGTCGGCTTGACGGTCGCCTCGGGCCGGAACGTGGTGCCGGACGTCGCGGGTCACGGGCGCGAGGCGGCCGTCGCCGCGCTCACCGCGGCCGGGTTCGCGGTCGCCTTCGGACGCGCTCCGCGCCGGCCGACACGGCACCCGGGGCGATCCTGGGGACGGCACCCGGAGCGGGCACCGGGGCGGCGGTCGGCGGCTCGGTGACGATCATCGAGGCGGCGGCGCCCGAAGAACCGCGTCCGACGCCCACCCCCACACCGACCCCGACACCCACGCCGCCGCCCCCCGAGACCTCGCCCTGACGCGCGCCCACGCTCCTCAATACGCGGGACAGGTGTCCTTGACCGACCGGATGCCCCCCGTTCACATTGCGCGCTCACGCTGACGAAGGCCGTGGGAGCCCACCCGACTCCGCGCCGCCGCACACCGATTCCCGCAAGCTGCCCGAGGAGACGCATGACCGCTTCGTGGCGTCCCGAGGTGCTCGGATGAGTCACGGCGTGCCGACCGGCCCGACGCGCGCCGCCGACGGCGCGACCGCGGTGCTCACCGACGAGACGACGATTCTGCCGCCCCTGCGCGACGCGTTCGACGCCCCGCAGGTGAGGGATCTGAAGAGCACGCCGACGGCAGCCGACACGATCTTCCGCCGCACCGCGTACGGCGCGGGCGGCATCACCGTGGCGATCATGCTCGCAGTCGGCGTGTTCCTCGCGCTGCGCGCGGGGCAGGCGCTGCTGCCGCCAGACGGCGTGGGGCTGAGCTTCCTCACCACCCAGGAGTGGTCGCCCGAGACCGGCCAGTTCGGCATCGCCGCGGTGCTGTTCGGCACGTTCACGATCGCGATCATCGCGATCTGCATCTCGCTTCCGCTCGCACTCGGCACCTCCCTCCTCATCTCGGAGGTGCTGCGCGGGCGCCTGAAGCAGTGGTCGATCACACTCGTCGACCTCATGGCCGCCGTGCCCAGCGTCGTGTTCGGGCTGTTCGGCGTGTACTTCCTGCAGGAGGCCATCATCCCGGTCTCGCGCTGGATCTCGACGTACTTCGGCTGGATCCCCGTGCTGGCGGTGACGGATGCCGAGGGTCACGCCCTCACCGACGCCTCGGCGTTCACCTCCTCGGCCTTCATCGCCGGCATCGTCGTCGCACTGATGGTCGTGCCGACCCAGACCTCGATCATGCGCGAGGCGTTCATGCAGGCGCCGGCGGGCGAGCGCGAGGCCGCGTACGCCCTCGGATCGACGCGCTGGGGAATGATCGGCGCGGTCGTGCTCCCGTTCGGCCGCGGCGGCATCATCGGCGGCACCATGCTCGGGCTCGGCCGTGCCTTGGGCGAGACGATCGCGGTCTACATGATCATCTCGCCGATCTTCGCGATCAACTGGCAGGCGCTGAAGACGGGCACGAACTCGGTGTCGGCCCTCATCGCGCTGCGGTACGGCGAGGCGAGCGAGTTCGGCCTGTCGGCGCTGATGGCGGCGGGACTCGTGCTCTTCCTCATCACGCTCGTCATCAACTTCACCGCGTCGTCGGTCGTCGCCCGCTCGCGGTCGGGCGCCCAGAGCGAGGGATGACATGACGATCACCGTCGAACCACCCCGTCTCGAGGCATCCGGAACCTCCGATACGGACGTGCCCGATGTCGTCGAAGCAGGCGGCGCCCCGCGCACGACGATCCCCGCCCGCGACGACATCGAGATCGGCGAGCGCCGCCAAGTGCACTCGGCGCGGCTGGACGACCGCTACGCGATCCTCGGCGCGGCCGCCGGCGCCCTCGCACTCGCGGCGCTGCTGTTCGGCTGGATCGCGCCGCTGAGCGGGGTCGTCGGGTTCATCGCTGTCGCGTTCCTCGCGTTCCTGGTGTTCTACGCGCTGCTGGTGAGCATCACGGGCGACAGGCGGGAGGTCGTCGACCGGGTCATGACCGTGGTGCTCGCGAGCGCCGGCGTCATCCTCTTCAGCGCCCTGACGTTCGTCGTCATGTTCACGCTCGTGCGCGGCTGGCCGGCGCTCATGAACCTGAACTTCTTCTTCCAGGACATGGAGTTCGCCGGCCCACTCGACGGACTCGACGTCGGCGGCATCGCGAACGCGATCGTCGGGACGCTGATCCAGATCGGCATCGCGCTGGCGATCTCGATCCCACTCGGAATCGTGACGGCGCTGTTCCTCAACGAGATCGGCGGCCGGTTCGCCCGGTTCGTCCGCACGATCGTCGACGCCATGACCGCACTGCCCTCGATCGTGGCCGGCCTGTTCATCTACTCCGCCTTCATCCTGGTGTTCACGAACCAGCGCTCCGGCTTTGCGGCCGCTCTCGCGATCACCGTGATGATGCTGCCGATCATCATCCGCGCGTCGGACGTCGTGCTGCGGCTCGTACCGGGCAATCTCCGTGAGGCCTCGTACGCGCTCGGGGCGTCGCGGTGGCGCACCGTGTGGCACGTGGTGCTGCCGACGGCGCGCTCGGGACTGGTCACCGCGATCATCCTCGGCACCGCGCGTGGTATCGGCGAGACCTCGCCCGTGCTGCTCACGTCGGGCATCACGAGCGTCATGAACACGAACCCGTTCGAGGGCCCGATGATCTCGCTGCCGCTGCAGGTGTTCACCTTCGTCGGGTCGCCCGAGCCCAACTTCATCGCTCGCGGGTTCGGCACGGCAGCCGTGCTGATGCTGCTCGTACTCACCCTCTTCGCGATCGCGCGCGTGCTGGGCGGCCGCGGCGCGGGCGAACTGTCACCGCGTCGGCGCCGGGCAGCGCTGGCCCGTTCGCGGCGCGACCTCGCCCGCTTCGACGCCGCCGTCGCGGCCCGCGCGATCGAGACGACCGGGTACGCCGGATTCGGCTACCAGCGCGACCCCCGCTCCGCCCGCCCACAGGAGGAAACGAAATGACCCGGCCGAATCGCCGCCGCCGCGTGAGCCTGATCGCGGCCTTCAGCGCGCTGCTGGTCGTCGTCGGCATCGCGCTGCCCGCGCACGCCGCGACGTACGAGCCCATCACCGGCACGGGCTCGACGTGGTCGCAGAACGCGCTCGACCAGTGGCGCCGCAACGTCGCGCAGAACTACGGCATGACGGTGAACTACTCCGGCGTCGGCTCGACCGCCGGCCGACGCGACTACATCAACAGCAGCGTCGACTTCGCGGTCAGCGAGATCCCCTTCCAGCAGCAGCCCGAAGACGGCTCGGCGCCCGAGATCCCGCCGCGCGGATACGCCTATATGCCGATCGTGGCGGGTGGCACGGCGTTCATGTATCACCTCAACATCGGCGGCAAGCGCGTGACCAACCTGCGGCTGTCGGGGCCGGTGATCACGAAGATCTTCACCGGCGCGATCACGAAATGGAACCACCCCGAGATCCAGGCCGACAACCCGGGTCTCGCGATGCCCGACAAGGCGATCGTGCCGATCGTGCGCTCCGACGGGTCGGGCACATCGGCGCAGTTCTCGCTCTGGATGTCGAGCCAGCACGGCGACCTCTGGCCGCACGGCATGAGGTCGCAGTTTCCGACTCCCGCGAACGGAAAGGCGCAGAAGGGCTCCGATGGCGTCTCGGGATACGTCGCGCAGGGGTACGGCGAGGGTTCGATCACGTATGTCGAGTACTCCTACGCGATGAAGGCCGGGTTCCCCGTGGCGAAGGTGCTCAACCGCGCCGACTACTACGTCGAGCCCACGGCCGATTCGGTGGCCGTCGCGTTGCTCAAGGCGCAGATCAACCCCGATCTCACCCAGAATCTCGGAAACGTGTACGCCGACGGAGATCCGCGCACGTACCCGCTCTCGAGCTACTCGTACATGATCGTGCCCACCGCGGTCGGCGGCACGTTCACCGAGAAGAAGGGCGCGACGCTCGGCACGTTCGCCAGCTACATGCTGTGCGAAGGACAGCAGCAGGCCGAGGATCTCGGGTATTCGCCGCTGCCGATGAACCTCGTGCTGGCGGGGTTCGAGCAGATCCGCCGCATCCCCGGTGCGGGCGCGTCGAACGTCGACCCGAACTCGTGCAACAATCCCACGTTCAAGCCCGGCGACTCGCCCAACAACAACCAGCTCGCGCTCACCGCACCGCCGCCCGCCGCCTGCGACAAGCGCGGGCCGAACCAGTGCACGACCGGCACGGCGGGCGCCCCACAGGAGACTCCCACGACCGGGACCGGTGGCGGCGGGGCCGCGTCGAATGCACCGGGAGCCAGCGGGGGCACCGGCGCGGCTCCCGTCGGCGGTGACCCTGCGGCGGCGACGGCCGACACCGGCGCCGCCGTCTACGACGCGGACGGCAACCTCATCTCGGGCAACGGAGCCGTCGCGGGGGCGGCCGTGTCGTCCCCCTTCACCGTCGACAGCGAGGGCTGGGGCTGGCAGCAATCGGTGATGCTGTGCGCGGTGCTGCTGCTCATCGCCGCCGTCGCCGTGCCACCGGTCCTGTCGCCCCGCCTGCGGCGGAGGGCGCCGGGATCTGGAGCGGCGCGATGAGCCGGATGTTCGCGCGAGCCGGCCTGACGGGGCTCACGGTCGCCGTCCTGACGGCGTCGCTGATCGGAGCGGGCGGTGCGCTGATCCACGCCGAACCGGCCGCAGCGGCCGAGGGTGAGGCGACATCGAGCGCAGTCACGCTCACGAACGAAGGGGACGCGCTCAATCCGGATGGGGCACCGTTCCCCGACCTCGAGGTCACGATCTCGCAGACGAAGGACCTGGTCTCGCAGGGCATCCGTGTGAGCTGGACCGGCGGGAAGAAGTCGGCGAAGCCCGACCAGAACCAGGGCGGGGCGAACTTCCTGCAGATCGCGCAGTGCTGGGGCGAGGATCCCGCCCACCCGGGCCACCCCGACCGCCGCACCTGCCAGTACGGCGGGGGCCGCGGTCCCGGCAGCGACCGCGACGGTTCGATCGACCTCGAGTCCGTCCACAGCGAGGATCGGAAGTACACGGCGGATCTCGGCTGGTACGCGTACAGTGCCATCCCCTTCGTCGCCAGCAACCCCGCGGGGATCGTCGACGAATACGCCGCACCCGCCGATCGCGTCCTCAACAACTTCAGTGCGCCGGGCGTGGTGAAGCCCGAGGATCAGCAGGCCGACATGGCGAACAATCAGTTCTTCAGCGCTTACACGACGAACGAGGTGCGCTGGGCTGGTGCGGGTGCCGACGGGTCAGGGTCGGTGTCCTTCGAGGTGCAGACGGCGATGCAGTCCACGGCTCTCGGCTGCGGCACGCCGATTCCGCGGGCCGACGGCTCCGCGGTCGGTCAGTCGTGCTGGCTCGTGATCATCCCGCGCGGCACGAGCGACTCAGGCGTACCGAACATCACACGCTCCGGTCTGTACTGGGATGCGTGGGAGCATCACCTCGCGGTGAGGCTCGAGTTCAAGCCGCTCGGCGTGCGCTGCCAGATCGGTCAGGCCGAGCGGCAGCTGGCAGGCAGTGAGCTCGTCGCGGGCGCCGTCGCGTCGTGGCAGCCAGGGCTCTGCCAGGGCGAGGACGGTGCGCCTTTCGTGCTCAGTCAGGGAAACGAGGCGGATGCCGCGGTCCGCGCGGCGGGGACCGAGCCGAGCCCGCTCGCCTTCACTTCGCGATCACTCGACCTCGGTCGCGTCGGTGACACGACCGACCCCCTCGCCTACGCGCCCGTCGCCATCGCGGGGATCGCTCTCACCTTCGCGATCGACCGGGAGCCGAATCCCAACACCGAGAACGCCGACTACCGCGATAGGGCCGGCCTGCCCTTCACCGAGATGAAGCTGACGCCTCGGCTCGTGGCCAAGCTGCTGACGGCCTCGTATCTCGACGCGCTTCCGAACCGGGCCGACAAGGACCACCTGGGTCGCGACAAGGATGGCGACGGCGAAATCGACGAATGGAACCCGCGCACCATCGTGTGGGATCCGGAGTTCCGCAAGATCAACGACCCGGAGTGGAGCGAGCAGGTCATCATCGGCGCGTCGGTCGCCGACGCGCTTCTCCCGTCCGGCCGGTCGGACGCCGCGGTGCGCCTGTGGGAGTACGTGCTCGCCGATCCCGAGGCCCGCGCGTGGCTCGGCGGGGCCGACGACGGCCACGGGATGTTCGTCAACCCGTGGTACTCGACGGACCCCGACCTGAACGGCGCCGGCGGACTCGCCCTTCCGGCGGATTCGTTCCCGAAGGCCGACCCGGTCGTCAAGCCTGACGAGTCGACGACCGGCGGCACGGGTGAGATCAACCTCGTCACGTGGCGTCCCTACACCGCCAGCCTCGCCGAGGGCGCCCACTTGGTCCTCCGCGGCGACGGTCTGATCCTCGGCAACTGGGAGCCGGTGCCGCTCCCAGCGAAGTTCGGCAAGTCCCAGCGCAACCTGTTCGGCAGCCAGCGGGTGATCGGGCTCACCTCGACTCCCGCGGCGAGCCTGTTCCACACGGTCACGGCGTCGCTTCGCAATCCGGCGGGGGAGTTCGTGGCGCCGACGCAGAACAGCCTGGCCGCCGCCGCCGCCGCGATGACACCGACCGCCGCGCAGCCGAGGGTGCTCCGGTACGACCTGAGCGGCGACAGGGTGAAAGCAGCCACGACGTCGTACCCGCTCACCATGCCGGTCTACGCCGCGTTGAACCCGAAGCAGACCGACGCGGAGCTCCGCGGAGTGTACGCCAACCTCATCCGGTACGCGGTGGAGGAGGGGCAGACTCCCGGCACCGACGTCGGCGAGCTGCCTCCCGGGTACGCGCCGCTCCCCGACGCCTGGGTCGCGCAGGCGCTCGCGATGGCCGACGCGATCGAGAGGGGCAGCCTGCCTCAGCAGAGCGGCGGGAATTCCGGCGGATTCACTGGGGCGCCCGGCACGTCGAGCCCGGTGCCACAGCCGCCGTCCTCCAGCGTTCCGGCGGCGAACTCGAATCCGCCCGCGACCGGTGACCCGGTGGCGACCGGCGCACCGGCGGGCGACCTGACCGGCGCGGAGACCCCGGAAGACCCCGACACCGGCCCCATCGCTGCCGCGGTCCCCATCGGCGTCGCGGCAGGGCTGCTCGCAGGGCTGGCCGTGCCGGTGGTCTCGCGCGTACGGAGGCGTCTGTGATCCTCTCGCACAGGACCGGGACAGCGGTCCTTACCCGGGAGAGCCCCGTCCGTTCACTTCTGGCCCCGAGCCTGGACAAGGCGGGAAACCACCCGGACCCCCACAGACTTGACGGCTCCCCTGCCAGGGAGCCGTCAAGCCGGTCGCTCGCAGAGCGACCGGTTGTCACACCACCCCTCATCAGAAAAGGAAAGCTGTGAACAAGAGGAAGTTTATCGCTGCCGGTGCCGCTGTCGGTCTGGCAGCAACCCTGTTCGCGGTCGCCCCGGCGGCGAACGCGGAGCCGGTCTCCAACTACGCGGTCGTCGGCTCCGACACCCTGCAGGACGTGCTCAACGCGCTCGCCAACGGCACGACGATCTCGGGCGGCTCCGTGCGCTCGACAGCCGGCGACTCGCCGGTGGGCTCGTTCGACGCCACCGGCTCGGCGCTCATCCAGACGAAGGTCAACGGCCCCCGCTTCGTCCGCCCCAACGGCTCCGGCTCCGGGGTCTCGGCGCTCAGCCGTTCGGTCGACGGCGCGGCCTACCAGGGCACCGTCATCACCGGCCAGGTCGACATCGCCCGTTCGTCGTCGGGTGCAGGCTCGCTCGCGAACCCGACCGGCCAGCTCCTCTACATCCCGTTCGGTCGTGACGCCCTGTCGTACGCCCACTCGGGTGGCGCCAACGCGGCCTTCGACAACATCAGCCTGGCGGCGCTGAAGAGCATGTTCGAGTGCACGGCGACGACGATCGGCGGCGTGACCGCGATTCCCGTCATCCCGCAGCCCGGCTCTGGCACGCGCGCCGACTTCATGTCGAAGATCGGCGTCACCGACGCGACCCTCGGCAACTGCGTCGTCGTCGGGCAGGAGCACGACACCTCGAAGCTCTTCGACGGCAGCCCGTTCCCGGCCAACGGCGTGACCGCGATGTCGGCCGCCCAGTGGGTCGCGCAGAACACCGGTGCCGGTATCGACCGCCGAGGCACGGGCGTCAAGATCGGATCGCCGATCGCCGGCGTGCCCGCCGTGACGGGATCGGGCACTTCGATGGCACCCAACCCCGCGTTCTACTCCGACACCACCTGGGGTCGCGACACGTACATCGTGGTCGAGAACGCCCGCATCACCGCCGGCAACACCGCCTTCGACGCGAAGCTCGCGAATCTCGTGAGCAACCAGGGCCCGAAGCTCGGCAACCACGGCTCGCTCTCGAGCCAGGCCGGTGCGGTGAAGAAGAAGTTCGGCTTCCTCGCGCCGTCCACGACCGTGCCCACCCGCGCCAACCTCCGCCCCTGACCTCCTCGCCTCACCCGAGACATCTCAACGAAGGAATCGAAATGACCATCAGCAAGAAGTGGCAGGCGGCCGCGGCCGGTGCCCTCGCCCTCGCGCTCGTCGGCGGCGGCGCCGGCGCCGCGAATGCCGCCCCCGGCGACCCGCTCAACCCGCAGCCCGACGGAACCGCTGCGGCGGGTTCGAAGGGTGGATTCTTCCTCTTCGACGGAAACACGGGCGAGCCCGCAGACAGCAACGGGACCCGCGTCTACGCCAAGGACGAAACGATCATCGGATCGGCCAGCGCCACGGACGTCGACGCCGAGATCAACGCGGCCGCGTCGCGCCCCGTGACGGGCGCGACGACGTTCACCGGCGTGTACGCATTCCTCGCCAAGAAGAACTCGACGGACCTCATGGGCGGCATCAACACGTGGAACGCGTACCACGTGGACGCCGCGGCTGGTCCGAATGGCGGCACGCTGCAGCCGGCGCTGACGCTCGAGTCCTTCGTCGACGGCCCCGGTGGCATCGCAGACGACATCGCCGCAGGCGGCACCTACTGGTACGGCATCGCGTACACCAACCTGAACGGTGTGCAGGTCGCGGGCGCGGTCTACCGCGAGATCACGATCGAGCCGGGCACGGGCAACTACACGGTCACCCCGAGCGTCCTCGAGACCGAGGCTCCCGCATGGGCTCCGGACTTCGCCGGCTACACCCAGAACGGCTCGGCGATGCTGCGCAACGGCAACGTGGAGCTGCAGGCCGGCGCCGGCAACGCGGGCAAGACCGTCGACGTCTACGCCGAGGGCACGGCCGCGCCGGTGCACACCGGCATCGTGCTCGACGCGTCGGGCAACGCCATCGTGACCTCGTCGATCGCCGCCGGCACCCGCCTGGCGATCGCCGACACGGCCGCCGAGACGGTGCTGGCGTGGGCGACGGCGACGGGCTTCGTGCTCGCGCAGCCGGTTGCGGGCGACCCCAACCAGGTCACGATCGAGAACCCGGCCGAGGGTGAGACGGTCGTCACCATCGCGGCGGGCGCGGCGAACGCCAACCAGACGTTCACCGCCGTCGGCTGGTCGAACCCCACCACGATCGGTCAGGTCACGACGGATGCCGACGGCAACGCGATCGTCGATGCTGCGGTGCTCGGCACCGGCGATCACACCATCGCGCTGGTCAACGCCAACGACGAGATCGTCGCGTGGGGCACCGTCACCCTCGTGAACGGGCCGAACGTCAGCGAGACCGACATCACGGTGGACGTCTCGACCTCGAACCGCTTCGAGCTGTCGGGCGTCCGCACGTCGGTCAACCTCGGCACCGTGCGCCGCGGCGCGACGACCGCTCCGGCCGCCCTCGGCGCGTTCACGGTGATCGACGACCGCGACCTGCTCCCGGGCTGGACCCTGAACGCCGAGGTGTCGGACTTCGTCAACGCCGAGGCCGGAGGCGACGTCATCCAGAAGTCGGCTCTCGGGCTCGCGCCCAAGCAGGTCGGCACGGCCGTCCCGGGCATCTCGCTCGGCGCGGCCCAGTCGGCGGGCTCGGGCACGTACTCGGCGCTGTTCGCCGAGGGCGCGGCGGAGTCGTCCACCCTCGAGGCCGGCACGCAGTTCGATGCCGACCTGACCTTCGCCGCTCCCTCGAAGGCCAAGAAGGGCACCTACACCTCGACGCTGACGCTCACGCTGGCCTCGAAGTGAACCCCGCGCCGGTACCGGCGCGACGCAGCACCCACAACTGAACATCCCCGTGCGGGAGGCCGTCCGCGGCCTCCCGCACGGTCGCGTCCGGCCGCGGCATCCGTCATCACCGGTCGTGAAAGCGCGGTTCACACCTCGTTCAGCCGCCGCACCCCTCGCCGTCGAACGACCGTGCGGAAATATGCCGTGGCCATCTCACCCGAACTCCCGCGCGCCCGTACGCGGACCCGCGCCGCGCTGGTCGCTGCGCTGATCGCGGTCTTCGCCGCGGTCGCGGCGCCGTTCGCCGCCCCCGCTCATGCCGACGACACGATCGGCATCTCGGCACGACCTGCCGGCACCGACGGCAACCCGGACGGGCGCACGCGCTTCAGCTACCACGTCGACCCGGGACAGACCCTGCAGGACGCCTTCCTCGTGGCGAACACGGGAACGGCGACGCAGGACTTCACCGTGGTCGGCACGGACGCGTACAACGACGACGAGGGCGAGTTCTCACTGCTCGCGACCGCGGAGCAGCCCACCGGCATCGGGGCATGGGTGCTGTTCGAGAACGGGTCGAACCGCATCCAGTTCGCGCTGGCCCCGGGCGAGAGTCGCGTGCTGCCGTTCACGATCGCCCTCCCTCCCGAGGCGACCCCCGGCGATCACATCGGCGGCCTCGTCGCATCGGTGGTGACTCCCGGCGAGCAGGTCAACCTCGATCGGCGCGTCGCGACCCGCGTGTACGCGCGCGTGTCGGGCCAGCTGCAGCCGCGGCTCTCGATCAGCGGGCTGGATGCCTCGTACTCCGGCGACTGGTGGAATCTCTTCAGCGGCACCGTGACCGTGCGCTACACCGTCGAGAACCCGGGCAACATCGCGCTCGCCGCGAACCTGACCGCGGGCGTGAACACCTGGTTCGGCATCCCGGCCGCCCCGACCTCGACCGGCACGATCGAGGAGGTGCTGCCCGGCAACTCCGCGTCGTACGAGTTCGATGTGCCCGGCGTCGCGCAGTGGGGCTATCTCGGCCCGTACCTGCGGCTGAGCCCGTTCGTCGACGAGACCGATCCGGCGAGCCAGCTGCCCGTCGCGCCGGTCTCGCGCGACACGTTCCTGCTCGCGATGCCGTGGCTGGTCGTCATCGCGTTCGCGGTCGGCGTGCTCGTGTTCCTCGGACTGCGGTGGCGTCGCCGACGCGACGAGGCGCGCGCCGAGGCCTGGATGGAGTACACCCGCAACGAGGCGATCGCGCAGGCGCGGCGTGATGCCGAGCTGGTCGGTGCCGGAGGCTCGCGGCAGGCAGGCGATGGCTGAGCGACGTCCGCGGCGAACGACGTGGGCGGGAGCCCGGCGGGCGTCCGCGCTGGCCGTGCTGTCGTCGGCCCTGGTCCTCTCGGTCGCCGCCGGAACGCCGGCGCTCGCGGCAGAGGACGACGAACCGACCGGCGGCAGTGGCGGCATCAGCGTCGACGTGACCGACGGCGGCCCGCCCTTCCCGGTCCCGACCCCCACCCGAACAGGTCCCGGCGGTCCCGGGGGGAACGCCGGAAACCCGGGCAGCCCCGGGAACCCGGGCAACTCCGGAAACCCGGGAAACCCGGGCAATGGGGGCAACTCCGGCAACGCGGGGAACCCCGGCGACGGCGGGAACCCCGGCAACACCTCGCTCCCGGGAGCGCGCGTGCTCGTGGCGATCGGCGGGCTCGGGGCTTCGGTCTCGCCGTCGTTCCAGCCGGGCGGCGGTGTCACGACGCTCTCGGTGATCGTGCGCAACACGTCGGACGAGGCGTTCGACGCGACCGCGACCTTCCGGGTCGCGAACCTGCTCGGCCTCACGATCGCCGAGGTCGGCGACGTGCCGATCGCGCAGCTCGAGCCGAACGAGGCGCGCCGGGTCAGCACGACGGTCGAGGGGCTGGGGCAGGCGATCCTGCTGCGCGGGTACGTCACCGTGACCCCGCCGCCGGTCGTGGCCGAGCAGAAGGTCGCGCCCGCGACGCGCGAGTCGGTGTTCTTCGTGCCGCCGCTGTTCCTCGCCTCGACCCTCGGTGCTGCGGGCGTCGTCGCGGCAGGGCTGTGGTGGACTCTCGGTGCCGGGCGCTACCGGGCCGTGCTCGCCGTCCTGCCGTTCGCGAGGGCGGGCGCGTGAAGTCGTCGCTCATGAAGGCGTCCCGGTACGCGGCGCTGCTTCGCCCGGCGAAGCCGTCGCAGCCCAGGCCACGAGGCGCCCAACCACCTCATCCGCCCTGGCCGCCGAAGCCGCCGCGGCTCCCGAAGGGGCAGGGCCCGCCGAAGCCGCCTCGACGGATGCCGAAACCCCAGCCCCCGGTCGTACCGCTGTCGCCGCGGCAGCAGGCCGTCCGCGGCGCGCTGATCGTGCTGTCGGCCCTGCTCCTCGCCCTCGCGCTCAACGTCATGGTCGTCGGGCATGTGCGTCATCTCGTCGCGCAGCAGCAACTCAGCGACACGTTCCGCGCCCAGCTCGAGGAGGGCATCGCCCCGGCCAGCGAGGGTGACTACAACGACGTCCTGCTTCCTGACGGCGCGCCCGTGGGGATCCTCGAGATCCCGAGCCTCGGCGTCCGCGAGGTGATCGTCGAGGGAACCGATTCCGAGGCCACGCAGGCCGGGCCGGGACATCGTCGCGACACGAGCCTTCCCGGGCAGGCCGGAGTGAGCGTCATCATTGGGCGTGCCGCAGCCTACGGCGGGCCCTTCGGCCGCATCCAGGAGCTGGGCCCGGGCGACGAGTTCACGATCACCACGGGCCAGGGCGTGCACGAGTTCGAGGTGATCGGACTCCGCTACGCCGGCGACCCCTCGCCGCCGCGCCTGCGGGCGGGCGAGAGCCGCGTGATCCTCGCCACGGCGCGCGGCATCCCGTTCCTGCCCTCCGGCGTCGCGCGCGTCGACGCGGAACTGGTGAGCGAGACCCAGCCCGCCGGCATCCGCGAGACCCGCTTCGCCACCCTGCCCGAGGCCCACCGCGAGCTGAGCGGCGACACCTCGATGGCGTGGGCGCTCGTCTTCGCGCTGCAGTTCCTCGTCGTGATCGAGGCGGCCGCCGTGTGGGCGTACCGCAGCGTCGGGACGCGCCGCACCTGGATCGTCTTCGTGCCGCTGACCCTTCTCGCGGCCCTGTGGGTGACGGGCGAGATCGTCCGGCTCCTCCCCAATCTCATGTAGGGCCGCGCCCGAACCCGGCCCGCGCACGTCAGAACGGATCAACCATGGCAAAGTCTGTGACCAGGATCTTCGGACCCTTCACCCGCACCGAGAAGCCGGCGCGGCCCCTTTCTCCCGCGACGACGGATGCCGCGCCCGGCGCCGCACCGGCGGTCGCCGTGGCCGAGGAGCTTCCGCCGACGGATGCCGAGCCCGCCGTGGCCCCCGAGGCGCCGGTCGCCGAGATCATCGGCGAGGAGCCGGTATCCGACGTCACGGTGTTCGTTCCGCTCCCGGAGGGGGAGCAGCTCCCCGAGGACGCCGACCGGGCTATGGTCGCGCCCGAGGCCACGACGACGTCCGACGTCACCGAGTTCATCCCCGTGGCACCGGTCAGCACCACCGCCCCGCACGCGCGCGAGCGTGCCGAGGCGCTCGTGGCCGAGGACGGCGACCCCGAGTCGCTGTCGTGGTCCCCGAACGGGCGTCCCACCGCGCCGTCGTCGCTCGCGACCCTCGAGGGTCGGAACGTCTCGGCATGGTTCGGTGACCACCAGGTGCTCGACCGGGTCTCGCTGACCATGCCGGCCGGTGTCATCACGTCGCTCATCGGTCCGTCGGGGTGCGGCAAGTCCACCTTCCTGCGAATCCTCAACCGCATGCACGAGCTGGTGCCCTCGGCATCCCTCGCAGGAGAGGTCCTGCTCGACGGCGAGGACATCTACGACCCTTCCCGCAAGCTCGTGGACGCGCGCAAGCACATCGGCATGGTGTTCCAGAAGCCCAACCCGTTCCCGGCGATGTCGATCTACGACAACGTCGTCGCCGGCCTCAAGCTCACCGGCGCGCGAGCCTCGAGGTCGGAGAAGGACGAGCTCGTCGAGTCGTGCCTGACGAAGGCGGGCCTGTGGAAAGAGGTCAAGGACCGTCTGCGCGCGCCCGGCTCGGGTCTGTCAGGCGGTCAGCAGCAGCGCCTGTGCATCGCACGGTCGCTCGCGATCCGCCCGCGGGTGCTCCTCATGGATGAGCCGTGCTCGGCGCTCGACCCGACCTCCACGCGCGTCATCGAAGAGACCATGCTCGAGCTCGTGCACGACGTCACGATCGTCATCGTCACGCACAACATGCAGCAGGCCCAGCGGGTGTCGCAGCAGTGCGCGTTCTTCCTCGCCTCGCACGGCACGCCGGGTGCGATCGTCGAGCACGGCGACACCGACGCGATGTTCTCCGACCCGATCGACCCCCGCACCTACGACTACGTCAACGGCCGGTTCGGATAGCCGCGTCAGAGCGCGGCTCGGTATCGGTCGACCACGAGGTCGACGAGCGCCGGCGCGGGCTCGTCGTCGTCAAGCAGGGGGCGGGCGACGGGCGCGCCGCCGGCGAGCCGCACCGCGAGGTCGTGGAAGTACCCGGGGGCGAGCAGGTAGTCCGCCACGACGACCCGTCGCGCGTCGGCGGCGGATCGCGCGACTGCGACGTCGAGCCTCGGGTCTGCGGCCGCGAGGAAGCCGACCTCGACCTGCCGGCCGAGGCGGGCGCCCAGCATCCGTCCCACTTGCCGGCAGTCGTCGTTGGCCCGCTCGTCGCTCGATCCGGCGACGGCGAGCACGACGGCGTCGCCGGCACCGACGGCGAGCGGCTCGAGCCGTGCGAGGAGGCCGTCGACCAGTCGGGGATCGGGGCCGAGGGCGGATGTGATCGTGACGCCGTCGCGTCCGGCGGTCTGCTCGCGCAGGTCGATGCGCACGTGGTAGCCCGCCGACAGCAGCAGCGGCACGATCACGACCGGCTGACCCTCGGGGAGGGCGTCGAGGGATGCCGCGACGTCCGGCTGCTGCACGTCCACATGCCCGAGCCGCACCGCGACGTCGGGCAGCCTGCGGGCGACGGCGTCGACGAGCGCGGCGACGGCGGCCTGCCCGGCGGGGGAGGACGTGCCGTGCGAGATCGCGAGGAGCGCGGGCGTCGAGGTCACGCGCCCCATTGTGCCCGCCCCGTATGTCGCGCGTGTGACGCGCCGCCGACTCGGCGTCTCACGCGGGTGGAGGTTGAGAAACCACACGGAGGTTGAGAAACCGCGAGAAATGCGGTGTCTCAACCTCCGTGTGGTTTATGAAGGTGAACGACGGATGCCGGAGCTCAGGCCGCGCCGGACTCCCGGCCGCGGGAGAATCCGGCGTCGAAGCCGCGCTCGTACGCGCGCTGAGCGCCGCGCCCGCCGTGGTGACCGTGGCCGTGGCCGTGGCCGTGGCCGTGGCCGTGGCCGTGCCCGTCGTGATGTCCGTGACCGTTCCCGTCGTGATGTCCGTGGCCGCGCCCGTCGTGATGTCCGTAGCCGTGGTGGGGCCCGCAGTCATGCTCCTGGTGGTGGAGGGAGTGCCCGCCGTGCCCGAAACCGGGGTGGCCCGGACGGCCGGGCTCGAAGCCGTGGTGGCGGTTGGGGCCCCACCCGAAGCGGATCTCCGGGCGGAACGGGCGCGGGCGGCCGAACCCGCCGAAACCGGGGCCGTGGCCGAAGCCGCCGAACCCGTCCCGGCCGGCGTCGTCCTCGTCCCAGCCGAGCTCGCGCGCGATGGTTTCGAGCGAGGTCATCGTCGTGGCGAACGCCTCGTCGCCGACCGCGTCGACGACGCGTGAACGGATGCCGTCCACGATCGCGCCGATGCGCTCCTTCTCGGAGCGGCCGAGGTCGGTGAGGTCCCACGTGCCGTCGCCGCGCTGCTCGATCCAGCCGCGGTCCTCGAGCGAACGCAGGCGCTTGCCCTTGCGGGCGAGGCGCTCGCGGATGCCCGGAGCGTCGCCGTCGTCCGACAGGACGTTCAGCAGCATCCAGTCGCGGCGGCTCAGGCCCTCGGTCTCGAGCGCGACCGCGAACTCGCGGGTGAGGAGGCCATCGACCACGCGCAGCCAGTAGCCGAGCGGCCGGCGGTCGGTGGGGCGGGGGTCCTCGTCAGTGTGGTTGGTGTCTTCGGTGTTCATCAGGAAGTCCTTTCGATGCGACCGCTCGGTCGCGATATATGTCGAAGTGCATGTACATGCAGTGTGACATACGTTCTGGAAGCATGTCAACTCGCATATAAACTGGCGCCATGCCTTCCCGCCCCGACGACCCCGCCGACGCCATCGCCACCGCTCTGGCCCGCCTGCGCGGACGACGGATGCCGCGACCCCCGTGGGGCGACGGACCCGGACCGCGCGGGCACGGCCACGGGCACGGCGGTCCGCACCCCGGCCCCCACGGCGCGGCGATGCACGGCGGCCCGCAGCCGGGTCACGGCGGATGGGGCCACGGCGGGCCGCCGCACGGCGCACCCCCGTGGGCGGCGCGGATCGGCGGCCCCGCGCGCATGAGGATGCTCGAGGCGCTCGCCGCGGCATCCCACCCCCTCTCGGTCGGCGAGATCTCCGACGCCGTCGGGGTCGATCAGCCGCGCGCCTCGCGACTCGTGCAGCAGGCCGTGCAACTCGACCTCGTGCGCCGCGAGGCCGACCCCGACGATGCCCGCCGCACGCGCGTCGCGTTGACGGATGCCGGAACCCGCCTGGTGCGGGGATTCCGAGGGGAGCGCCGCGAGGCGATCGATGCCGCGCTGACGGACTTCACCGACGACGAGCGCGCCGAGCTCGCGCGGCTGCTCACCAAACTCGCCGACTCCTGGCCTCTCGTCTAGCCCCTGAACCTCGCTCCGGCGGGTGGCTAACCTGAAGACCGTGAGTGACAACGTCACGCCGTCGGAACCCACTCCCCACGCCGACGCAACGACATCGCCGCCGGGCACGACCCCCGCCGCGGCGCAGGTCGCGGCTCGCAGCAGGATCCAGCGCTGGGTCTTCTGGCCCGCCGCCGGCGTCGTGCTGGTCTTCAGCGCCTTCGCCATCCTCGCGCCGCGTGCCGCCGAGGCGATGTTCGCGGCGATCCAGTCGACGATCGTCAACGCGTTCAACTGGTACTACGTGCTCATCGCCGCCTTCTTCGTGGCGTTCGCGCTCGTCATGGGGTTCTCGCGCTTCGGCGACATCAAGCTCGGCCGCGACGACGACAAGCCCGAGTTCTCGGTCGGCGCGTGGTTCTCGCTGCTGTTCGCCGCGGGCATGGGCATCGGGCTCGTCTTCTACGGCGTGAGCGAGCCGCTCAGCCACTTCGTCGATCCGCGGCCCGGCGTCAGCGGCACGCCTGAGCAGCTCGCGCAGCAGGCGCTCACGCAGACCTACCTGCACTGGGGCGTGCAGGCGTGGTCGATCTACGTCGTCGTCGGGCTCGGGCTCGCGTACGCGATCCACCGTCGCGGTCGGCCTATCTCGATCCGGTGGACGCTCGAGCCGGTGCTCGGGCGCAAGCGGGTCGAGGGACCGTGGGGGCACGCCATCGACGTGGTGGCGCTCGCCGGAACGCTCTTCGGCGTCGCCACCTCGCTCGGCCTCGGCGTGCTGCAGATCAGTTCGGGGCTCGAGTCCGCCGAACTCGCCGAGCCGACCGTCGGTGTCCAGGTGGCGATCATCGGAGTGATCACGGTGTTCGTCCTGCTCTCGGTGCTCTCCGGCGTCGCCCGCGGGATGAAGTGGCTGTCGTCGGCGAACCTCGTGCTCGCGGGGCTGCTCCTGCTGTACGTGCTGGTGTTCGGGCAGACCGAGTTCCTGCTGCGCGAGTGGGTGCAGTCCATCGGCGGCTACATCCAGAACTACGTCGGCCTGTCGTTCACCGTGAGCGCGTTCCAGGGCGCAGAAGGCGAGGCCTGGCAGGCCGCGTGGACGTCGTTCTACTGGGGCTGGTGGATCTCGTGGTCACCGTTCGTGGGCATCTTCATCGCGCGGATCTCGCGCGGGCGCACGGTGCGCGAGTTCGTGCTCGGGGTCATCCTCGTGCCCACGATGCTCGGGATCCTGTGGTTCGCGGTGCTGGGCGGCTCCGCGCTGTATCTGGAGCTGCATGAACCGGGGTCGATGACGCTGCCGGACGGCACGGTCGACCTCGAGGGCTCGATCTTCCAGCTGCTGGGCCACTTCCCGGGCACCACCGTGCTGACGATCGGCGTGTTGACCCTCGTTACGATCTTCTTCGTGACGTCGTCGGACTCGGGTGCGCTCGTGATGGGAATGATCGCCACTGGGGGCGACCAGCACCCGCCGAAGTGGGTGCGGACCTTCTTCACGCTCGTGACCGCACTCCTCGCCGTCGCCCTCCTCCTCACCGGGGGGCTCACCGCGCTGCAGACGGCCGCGATCACGATCGCGCTGCCGTTCAGCGTCGTGATGCTGCTGATGTGCTGGTCGACGATCGTGGCGTTCCAGCGAGAGCGGCGTGCGTACGAGCACGCCAGGCGGGATGCCTTCGTCGAGCGAATAGGCGACTACTACGGGCTCGAGGTCGAGGAACCCGACCAGCGCGGGATCGACTGGCCCCGGCTGCGCCGCTGGACGCGACGGCCGCGGTGACCGGCGTCAGAAGCTGGTGACGAGGTCTCCGAGCACCGCTTCGAGCTTCGACGGGTCCGTCGCGTCGTAGTAGTGCGCGCCGGTCGCGCTCGAGATGGACTGCAGGGTCGCGACGTCGGCGTCGGCGCCGTAGGCCAGCGTGAACACGAGCACCGGCGTGGAATGGTGCAGGTTGCGCAGGTTCTCGAGCATCTGCTCCTGGCCGATCGTCGCCGCGTTGGGCGCGTCGTTCTCACCGTCGCTGAGGAGCACGACCGCGTTGATGCGGTCGGGCGACCACGACGCCGCCTGCTGCCCGGCGAAGGTGTCGACCGCCTGGTACAGCGGGGTGTCGCCCATCGACGCGAGCCCCCCGAGCGAGTGCAGGAACGCGTCGCGCGACGCCCCGATATCACCCACCGGTGCGACCAGGCCCGGCACCATCGCGCCGTCGGGCGCCTGCGCGAAGGCGGCGAGGCCGATGTCGTCGCCGGTCGTGAAGTGGCCGAGCGCGGCCTCGATCGCCTTCTTCGCCTGCGTCAGCTTCGAGTCGGCGGGCGAGATCAGCTCGTCCATCGATCCCGACACGTCGAGCAGGAACAGCACATTGGCGCGCTTGCGCACTTCCGGGAACGCCGCCTGCACGGCGGTCACGACATCCGGCTCGGGGAACGCGACGACGCCTGCCTGGCCGACCCGGAGCTGACCCACCTGCTCGACGCCGGGGTCGAGCACGCGGTTCAGGTCGCGGTATCCCGACAGGCGGACGACCTCCTGGCCCTGCGCCGTGAGGGCGAAGCGGATGAAGTCCGCCGCCGCCTCCGACTCGACCGGGTCGATCCACTCGCCGGTCAGCCGCATCGCCGGATTGTCGGCCGCGTAATAGCCGTCCGACGGGTAGATGGGCACGAGCTGCTCGGCGGGCGGAGCCTCCTGCGTGCGGCTCACGCCGTCACGGCTGACGATGCCCCGGTTGTAGTCCCACACCGACTTCTCGTCGACGATGACGGCCGAGAGGAAGTCGGCGGCAGACCCGGATGCCTCGGCCTGGCGCGCGTGCCAGAGGAAATGCTCCGGCGTGGCCATGTAGTGGCTCGTGGCGAGCTCGTTCTCGTGCACCACGGTCTGGACGGCGGGATCGGCGACGTCCCGTGCGGTGAGCGTTTCGAGTCCGCCGGCCGCCGTGCCGAACGACGCGAACATCGCCGCCTCGCCCGAGGTCGCCATGAGCGGGCTCGTCTTACCGAGCTTGAACGCGCCCCACTCCGGGTGGCCGAGCCCGCTCCACAGCTCGGAGTCGCCGGCGGCCTCGAAGACTTCGGTCCACGTGGGGGCCTCGGCGTCCCACCCGACCGCCTGAGCCAGCTGCTCGGGCATCGCCAGCACGATGTCGGACGTGCCGACGCTGGTGCCCTCGGCGCGCAGCGCCGTCGCGCCGGAGGACTGGGCGACGTCCACCCACGTGGACGAGTCGGGCAGCCACACCGCGGGCCTCTGGTCGTCGGCGACGGCCGGGAACCCGGCCGCCACGGTCGCCGCCGCGAGGCCGGACTTGTCCTTGCTCGGCGTCACCGTGACGCACGAGCCCGCGACGTTGCGCGGCTGGCTGTTGTAGGCGGTCGCGAGGTTCTCGACCATCTCGGCGTTCTCGAACGACGACAGCACCCGCACGGTCGTGCACGGCTCCGCACCCGGCGTGGCGGCGGGCTCGTCGTCGGGGAACTGCAGCAGCTCGGCCTCGGGTTCGGCGGGCGGCTGCTGCTCCTCGGCGGCGGAATCCTCCGGCGTGACGTTCGACATGATCGCGTACGCCACCGAACCGATGGCACCCAGCAGCACGACGATCGCCGCGGCCGAGGTCCAGATCACGGCCAGACGGCGTCGGCGACGGCGGCGCTCGCGGCGCTCCTCGATGGCGCTGCGCGCCGTGGGCGCGGGCGCCGATGCGGCGCTCGCCGGCTGCGCGACGGCGCCGCGGCGAGGGCCGGGCACGGCAGCATCGTCGTCAGGCCTGGGCTGGCGCATCGGGAACCTCGGTCGTCGGGGGGTCGGAAGGTCCGGATCCGTTCGGGTGGACGGCTGGGCAAGAGCCTAACCCGACCTCACTTGCGAGGCGAGTGTGAGCCGGCTGGCAGATCACTGCGACGCGGTGTTCAGCATCCCGATCAAGACGGCCGTCCACCAACCCGCCTGCGACACCAGCGCGCTCCACACGCACCACAGCCGCAGCCGCCGCGGCAGCGCCGAGAAGCGCGCGCGCCCGGGCAGGCGGGCCAGCTCGGCGGTGAGCTTCGTCATCGAGACGCCGTTCATGGCGACCACGAGCACCGCCGTCATCTTCAGCGCCGTGAGCGGCTGCGACAGATCGGGCTGGAGGAATGCGCCGGTGGCAAGGAGCCCCGCGATGCCCAGCCACGCCAGGCCCGAGACGATGCCCTCGACGCGCCGGAGGTCGTCGAGGGTCGCGCGGCGCAGCATCCAGAGCAATCCGCTGGTCTCGAGCAGCACTGCCGCGCCCAGACCCACGATCACCGACGCGAGGTGCGCGAACAGCGCGGGGGTGCGCACCCACTCGGGAGGGGCGACGGATGTGCCCACCCACAACGAGACCGCCATCGCGACGAGCACTCCCCAGTACGCGACCGCGCGCCGATGGCGCGCGCGGCGGCGTCTCTCGGTGAGCGGGATCGTCACTGTGCCTCTCGGGAACGACTGGTGCGAGGTGCGCGACGACCCCCCGTCGCACGGTGAAGCATCACCCGCAAGCGAGGCTAGCGGAACGGACCGCGCCCGCCGACAACGCTCAGCTCTGCGCGACCCGCTTCGGCGCCTTGACGAACAGCAGCAGCACGAATCCGAGGGCGAGGACGAGGGCGATCCCGAGGATGCCGTACAGGGTCTGATGCGCGGCGGCGGCGATGAACACGCCCCACAGCAGCGGCGCGATCCAGCTCGCGGCGCGCCCGGTGGTCGCGTACAGGCCGAAGACCTCGCCCTCGTGTCCGGCCGGCGTGACCCGGGCGAGGAACGAGCGCGACGCGGCCTGAGCGGGGCCGACGAACGCGGCGAGCACGATGCCGACGACCCAGAACAGGACCTTGCCCGCCCCGGCGCCGAAGAACACCGTGAGGCAGCACAGCACCAGGACGCCGATCGCGACGAGGATCACGGGCTTCGGACCGAAGCGGTCGTCGAGCCGGCCCGCGAAGATCGTCGAGACGCCGGCGACGAGGTTCAGCACGATGCCGAACACGACGAGATCGGTGAAGCCGAAGCCGAAGACGCGTCCCGCGATCACCGAACCGAACGTGAAGACGGCGGCGAGGCCGTCGCGGTACACCGCGGATGCGAGCAGGAACCAGAACGTGGGGCGCGTCTCGCGCCACAGACGCGCGATCGACCGCGCCAGCTCGACGTAGCCGCGGAAGAACCCGACGCGTCGCGCGTCGGCTGCCGGCGGCGGCTCGGGCACGTTGAGGAAGACCGGGATCGTGAAGATCAGCGTCCACACGGTCGCCCCGGCGGCGATGAGCTGGAAGGTCAGCGGCTGCGTGCCGTCGAGCACCCCGCCGAGGATGAGCCCCACGACGAGGGCCAGCGCGATGATGCCGCCGAGGTAGCCGAATCCCCAGCCGAGGCCCGACACCTTGCCGACGGTCTTCGGGGTCGACACCGACACCAGCAGCGCGTTGTAGTTCGCGCCCGCGATCTCTCCGACGATGCTGCCGACGGCGATCATCGCGACACCGAACCAGAAGTGGGCGGGCACGCCGCCGACGAACGCCATCGCGAGCTGGCACAGGATGAGCAGCGCCGTGAAGATGCCCAGCATGAGCTTCTTGCGACCCGCCGCGTCGGCGCGCTGGCCCAGCACGGGCGCGAGGAGGGCGATCAGGATTCCCGCCGCCATGATGCCCCAGCCCAGGTTGCTGTCGAGCGTCCCGAGCGCGCGGCAGTACTCGGTCGCCGTGTTGACCGCGGTGTCGCAGTCGATCGCGTCGCCGTCGACGACGCCGCTCGCCGCGACCACCGGGTCGAGGAAGAACGGCGACACCAGGAAGCTCGGCACCCACACGAACGTCAGCAGCACCGTGTTGAACGGCTGGGTGGCCCAGTCCCACAGCGCCCACGAGATCACGCGCTTGCGCGGGATCTGCGCGCCCTCCTGCAGATCGAGGCCCATCACGGCGACGGCGCCGGTGTCCGCCGTCGCGGGCGGTGCCGGCGGCCGCTCGGGGCCGAGGGGCTGCGGTGCGGGGGGTTCGTGCTCGTTGCCCATGGTCGGCAAGGTATGACCCTTCGGTGAACGGCGGGTGCCGCTGTGGCGCGCCGCCTCTTCGCGACGCGTGGCCAGGTTACCCACTGAGGACCTGGGTCGTCGTGAACGCGCCCCGGGCACGACACAATGAGGGGACGCCCACCGTCGGAGAGGGTCCGATGACTGCAGCCCCCCGCGTGCGCTCCGCGCTCTCGCGATCGCTGGATCGCGCGCTCGCGCTGATCTCGCTGCTGGCGCTGATGCTCGTGGTCGTCGAGGTCGCGCTGCTTCCGCTGGCAGGTCCCGCGGGCCCGCTGCTGCTCATGCTGCCGCTGATCTTCGCCATCTATGTGGTCGCGGGGCTCATCGCGTGGCGGCGCCGCCCGAGCAACGGCATGGGGTTCCTCATCGTGGTGGCGGGGCTCGCGCTGTACCTCGGCAGCCTGCAGAACACCGGTGTGGAGCTGCTGGTCGGTCTCGGCGCGGTGTGCGCCACGATCGTCGTGGCGGCGGTCATTCATCTGCTGCTGGCGTTCCCGACCGGGCGGCTGCCGGACCGGCTGTCGCGGGTCCTCGTGGTGCTGGCGTACGTCATCGCGCTCGTGCTCCAGGCGCCCGGCTACCTGCTCGACCCCGAGGGCCCCTTCCCGCCGTTCGCCGTGGCCGACCTCCCCGGTACCGCCGCATTCTTCAGCCTGTTCCAGACGATCGTCGCCACCGTGTTCAGCGTCGTGGTGGCGGTGGTGCTGTGGGGCAGGCTGCGCCGTGCGGATGCCGCGCACCGGCGCGTGCTCATCCCCCTGTTCTCGTACGGCATCTTCGCGGTGCTGTTCATGCCGCTCATCGCGGTGGCGCTGGACCGGGTGTTCCTGGTGCACCCGTTCGTTCGCGGTTACCTCCAGTTCGCGGTGCTCGCCGGCATCCCGATCGCGTTCGCGCTGGGCACGCTGTGGGGCGGTTTCGCGCGAACCGGGGAGCTCGAGGAGCTCGGCACCTGGCTGGGTGCGGCGGGCGCCTCGAAGGAGCCGCTGACGACGGCGCTCGCGCACGCGCTGGGCGATCCGTCGCTGCGCCTCTACTTCTGGGCCGACGATCGCGGCGAGTTCCTCGACGCCGACGAGCGCGCGGCGCCGGCCCGGCCCGCCGACAGCCGGCGCGGCTGGGAGACGATCGTGATCGACGGCCGGACGATCGGCGCCATCGGCTACGACGCCGCACTGCTCGCCGACCGCGACCTGGTGCGCAAGGCCGGGCGGATCGTTGCCATCGAGGTCGAGCGGTCGAGGCTCACCGCCGAGCTCCGGGCGAGCCAGCGCGCGCTGATGCAGTCGCGCGAGCGGATCGTCGAGGCGGCCGATCGCGAGCGGCGTCGCATCGCCCGCGACCTGCACGACGGGCTGCAGGTACGGCTCGTGCTGCTCGCGCTCGAGGCGCAGCAGCTCGCCACCGCCCCGTCCGAGACGGTCCACGAGCGCGCGACTCGCCTGCGCGTCGACATCGACGCCGCCGCCGCCGACGTGCGCACGCTCGTGCGCGACCTCGTGCCGGCCGCGCTGATCGAGCGGGGGCTGGCGACGGCGGCGGAGGACCTCGCCGACCGGATGCCGATCCCGACGCAGTTCGAGTCGGACGTCGAGGACGGCGCGATCCCGGATCTCGTCGAGGCCACCACGTACTTCGTCCTCACCGAGGCGCTCGCGAACGTCGTCAAGCACGCGCACGCCACGCTCGCCCGGGTGCGCCTCGCCGTCGAGGACGGCCACGTGCACCTCGAGGTCGAGGACGACGGCGTGGGCGGCGCCTCCCTGGGTGCGGGCTCGGGCCTGCGCGGCCTCGCCGACCGCGTCGAGGCGATCGGCGGGACGATCCGCATCTCGAGTCCGCGGGGCAAGGGCACCCGCCTGCGAGCGGAGGTGCCATGCGCGTGATCATCGCCGAGGACGAGGCGCTCATCCGCCGGGGTCTCGAACTCGTGCTGCGCGAAGGCGGCCACGATGTGGTCGCCGCCGTGGGGGACGCCGAGGCGATGACGGTTGCCGTCGCCCGCGAGCACCCGGACCTCGTGGTCACCGACATCCGCATGCCGCCGACCCGCACCGACGAAGGGCTCGAGGCCGCGCTGCGGATCCGCCGCGAGCATCCCGGCACCGCGGTCGTGGTGCTGTCGCAGCACGTCCAGCGGCGGTACGCGAAGGACCTGCTCGCCGAGGGGGAGGAGCGGGTGGGCTACCTCCTCAAGCAGCGGATCGCCGACATCGGGACGTTCCTGGAGGACCTCGAGCGCGTCGCCAGCGGGGGCACAGCTCTCGATCCCGATGTCGTCGCCGTCATGGTGGGGCGGGCGCGGCACTCCGAGGCCGCCGTGGGAGGACTGACGACCCGGCAGCAGGAGGTGCTCTCGCTCGTGGCGGAAGGGCGCAGCAACGCGAGCATCGCGGGAAAGCTGTTCCTCACCGAGAAGGCGGTCGTGCAGCACGTCTCACGCATCTACGACGCCCTGGGCCTGCCCCCGGATGCGGATGCGCACCGGCGCGTGCAGGCGGTCATCCGTTTCCTCAACCGCGATTGATGCGGACTTAAGTCCTCAATCCGCGCCGAGCGCGTGACACCGTGCGGCGGCGCTCGCTACGGTGCGTTGTGGGCGGCCGGCTGGGGTGCCGCCCGGAGCCCGTTCCCGATGGGCTCCGCCCGTGGACCTGGGGTTACACGCCTTCGGCGGCGGCGACGTCTGGGGTCGCCGCCGCCGCAATGGGCCGGTCCTGGCGCGTGTGCGTCACAGCGTCCAGGTGGCGGGCGGCTTGACCTGGTCCCAGAGCCAGATCTGGAAGAACTCGTCGAGGTCCTCGCCCGACACCTCTTCGTAGACGGCCTGGAAGTCGGCGCTCGTCGCGGTGCCGTCGTCGAAGCGCTCCACCCAGAGCCGCGCACCCTCGAAGAACGCCTCGTCGCCCACCTCGACGCGCAGCGCGTGCAGGGTGGCTGCTCCGCGGTTGTACACCTGCGTCGCGAACAGGCCGAGGTGGCCCGGGTCGCCGATCTGGAACGACCAGTAGGCGGTGTTGCGCGGGGGCGCGTACCAGGTGTTGTAGGCCTGCTGCGCCGTGTTCCCGCCGCGGTGCTCGGTCCAGAGCCAGCTCGCGTACGTCGCCCATCCCTCGTTCAGCCAGATGTCCTGCCACCGGTGCGGGCTGACGGCGTTGCCGAACCACTGGTGCGCGAGCTCGTGGGCGACGGTGTTCTGCCCCGCGGAGCCCGAGTAGACGGGGCGCGTCTGCGTCTCGAGGGCGTAGCCCACGCTGTCGTTGTCGACGATCGCCCCGTACGCGACGAACGGGTACGACCCGAACCGTGACTCGAAGAAGTCGATCATGGCGGGCTGCAGCGCCAGGCTCGCGTTCGAGGTGTTGAGCTGGTTCGCCGTGAGCTTCGTGTCGACGGCGTCGATGATGGGCACGCCGCTGGACGAGGTGTAGGTGGGCCGCAGCTCGAAGTCCCCGACGGATGCCGTCGTGAGGTAGCTCGCCTGCTGGTCGGGGGCATCCCAGAACCAGGTGGTCAAGCCGCCGGCGGTCTCGGCGGGCTTGTACGGCAGGCCGTTGGCCACCGCGACCTTGCCCTCGGGCACGGTGATTGCGAACCGGTAGGTCGCCTTGTCGGTCGGATGGTCGCTCACCGGGTACCACGTCATCGAGCCTTCGGGCTCGCTGACCACGATCGCACCGTCCCTGGTGGTGACCCAGCCGTAGAGGGCGCCCTCGACGTCGAGAGGGCGCACGGTCGTGCCGCTGTACTCGACGACCACCTGCACGGTCTGACCCGACTTGATCTTCGGACGTGGCTGCACGGTGAGCTCCCACCGGCGGGCGGCGTCGTCCTGCTGCTGCCAGTACGCCGCGCCCTGCACCTCGGCCCCGCCGGCCGGCACGCCGACCTCGGCGGCGGGCTTGCCGCCCACCGTCACCGCCGTCACGTCCATCCCGCGCAGATCGAGGCTGAACCGGTCGAGGTCCTGCGTCGCGACGAGGTCGATCGTCGCCACACCCGAGAGGCTGCCCTGGAGCGGTGCGGGGGCCACGGCGGGGGGCGTGTACGTCAGCGCGAGATCGTAGTGCTGCACGTCGTAGCCGCCGTTGCCGGAGAAGGGGAAGTACGGGTCGCCCGCCCCGTCCGATCCCGCGGTGTACCGCGGTCCGGCGGTGTCGGGAGGCGCCGCGACGGCCCCCGTGGCGCCGAAGCCGGCCAGCACCGCCACCGCGGCGGTCAGACCGCCGATCATCCTCGTTCTCGTCGTGCGCATGACCCCTCCCAAGGTTCGCCCGCGGTCGTTCTGAGCTGACTCTAGGGCGCGCGCGTTTCGCGCATAAGGCCACCGTGTGACCGCGCCGCTTCGAGCAAGTTGAGTCGAGTCGTATCAAGTTCGAATTGACGGATGCCGCACCCCGGCGTATCGTTGAGCCATCGCGACTCAGCTTTGGGTCCGCGAGCCCGGCTTTTCACACGAACCGCGGGCGCCGGCATCCGTCGTCGCCCCCACGAAGGAGAGATACACATGGCACGTGCTGTCGGAATCGACCTCGGTACGACCAACTCGGTCGTGAGCGTCCTGGAGGGCGGCGAGCCCAAGGTCATCGCCAACGCCGAGGGCTTCCGCACGACCCCCTCGGTCGTCGCATTCACCAAGGACGGCGAGGTGCTCGTCGGCGAGACCGCCAAGCGCCAGGCCGTCACCAACGTCGACCGCACCGTCTCGTCGGTCAAGCGTCACATGGGCACCACGTGGGGCTTCGACGTCGACGGCAAGAAGTGGACGCCGCAGGAGGTCTCGGCGCGCATCCTCCAGAAGCTCAAGCGCGATGCCGAGCAGTACCTCGGCGACACCGTGACGGATGCCGTCGTCACCGTCCCCGCGTACTTCAACGACGCCGAGCGCCAGGCCACCAAGGAGGCTGGCGAGATCGCGGGCCTGAACGTCCTGCGCATCATCAACGAGCCCACCGCCGCCGCCCTCGCGTACGGCCTCGACAAGGGCAAGGAGGACGAGCTCATCCTCGTCTTCGACCTCGGTGGCGGAACCTTCGACGTCTCGCTGCTCGAGGTGGGCAAGGACGACGACTTCTCGACGATCCAGGTGCGCGCGACCGCCGGTGACAACCGCCTGGGCGGCGACGACTGGGACCAGCGTCTCGTCGACTATTTCATCAAGCAGTTCAAGGACACCACGGGCGTCGACGTCTCGAACGACAAGATCGCCCTGCAGCGCCTCAAGGAGGCGGCCGAGCAGGCGAAGAAGGAGCTGTCGAGCTCGACCTCGACGTCGGTGAACCTGCCGTACCTGTCGCTGACCGACTCGGGGCCGGTGTCGCTGTCCGAGACCATCACGCGCGCGAAGTTCGAGGACCTCACCAAGGACCTGCTCGACCGCACCAAGAAGCCCTTCGAGGACGTCATCCGCGAGGCCGGCATCAAGGTCGGCGACATCGACCACGTCGTGCTCGTGGGCGGCTCGACCCGCATGCCCGCCGTGTCTGAGCTCGTGAAGCAGGAGACCGGCAAGGAACCCAATAAGGGCGTCAACCCCGATGAGGTCGTCGCCGTGGGCGCCGCGCTGCAGGCGGGCGTCCTCAAGGGCGAGCGCAAGGACGTGCTGCTGATCGACGTCACCCCCCTGAGCCTCGGCATCGAGACCAAGGGCGGCATCATGACGAAGCTCATCGAGCGCAACACCGCCATCCCGACCAAGCGCTCCGAGACCTTCACGACCGCCGACGACAACCAGCCGTCGGTCGCGATCCAGGTGTTCCAGGGCGAGCGCGAGTTCACGCGCGACAACAAGCCGCTCGGCACCTTCGAGCTGACCGGCATCGCCCCGGCTCCTCGCGGCATCCCGCAGATCGAGGTCACGTTCGACATCGACGCGAACGGCATCGTCCACGTGTCGGCGAAGGACAAGGGCACCGGCAAGGAGCAGTCGATGACGATCACCGGCGGCTCGTCGCTGCCCAAGGACGACATCGAGCGCATGGTGCGCGAGGCCGAGGAGCACGCCGCCGAAGACAAGAAGCGCCGCGAGGCCGCCGAGGTGCGCAACCAGGCCGAGACCCTCTCGTACTCGATCGAGAAGCTCATCAAGGAGAACGACGACAAGCTGCCCTCCGACGTCAAGGAGTCGGTGCAGGCCGACGTCGACGCGCTCAAGACCGCGCTCGCCGGTGACGACGACGACGCGGTGAAGACCGCGTTCGACACGCTGTCGCAGTCGCAGACCAAGCTGGGCGAGGCGATCTACGCGTCGAACCAGGCTTCGCAGGCGACGGATGCCTCGGCCGCCGACGCCGGTGACTCCCAGGAGTCCGCGACCTCCGATGAGGACGTCGTCGACGCCGAGGTCGTCGAAGACGAAGAGGAAAAGAAGTAACCATGGCCGACAAGGACTTCGATGACACCGAGGTCCCCGGTGGCGAGGACCCGGAAGCGAACGCTTCCGGGTCCGACCCGCAGGAGGGCCAGGACACCGCCGGTGAGCAGGCCGAGAGGCCGCAGGACGAGGCCGAGGGCGACGAGCTCACGGTCGACGACATCCTCGGTGCCGCGCAGAGCGCAGAAGCGGCCGCCGAGGACGCCGTGCTCGCCGACCTCGAGACGCAGCTGCTGAACGACCTCAAGCGTCTGCAGGCCGAGTACGCCAACTACCGCCGGCGCACCGAGGAGCAGCGCGAGGTCGAGATCGAGCGCGCTCAGGGCGCGGTCGCCAAGGGCCTGCTGCCGGTGCTCGACGACCTCGACCGTGCCGAGAAGCACGGCGACCTCGAAGAGGGCTCGCCCTTCTCCGCGATCGCCGAGAAGCTGCGTGGCGTGGCCGAGCGCATGGGCCTCAGCACCTACGGCGCGGCCGGCGAGGCGTTCGACCCGCAGCACCACGAGGCGATCTTCCAGGTGCCGACCCCCGGCACGACCGAGGCGACCGTGCTGGAGGTCGTCGAGATCGGCTACCGCCTCGGCTCGGTGGAGCTGCGACCGGCGAAGGTCGTCGTCGCGGTTCCCGCCGAGTGACCGAGGAGGCGGCATGGCCAGCCAGGACTGGTTCGACAAGGACTTCTACTCGATGCTGGACGTCTCGAAGGACGTCAGCGACGCCGACCTGAAGAAGACCTACCGCAAGCTCGCGCGCAAGTACCACCCCGACTCGAATCAGGGCGATGCGGCGGCGGAGGCCAAGTTCAAGGAGATCAGCGAGGCCTACTCGGTGCTGTCCGACCCCGAGCAGCGCAAGGAGTACGACCAGATCCGCGCCATGGGCTCGGGTGCCCGCTTCACGGCGGGTGGTCAGGGCGCCGGCGGATTCGAAGACGTCTTCAGCATGTTCGGGCAGGGCCGCGGCGCGCGCTACCAGAACGCCGAGGACTTCGACGACATCTTCGCGATGTTCAACCAGCAGCAGGGCGGCCGCTTCGGCAGCGGCCGCTTCGGCCAGCCTTCCGGCGGGTACCGAGGGTACGGCGGGCCGACGCGCGGCGCCGATGTCACGGCGCGCACGACGATCGACTTCATCACCGCCACCAAAGGTGAGACGATCACGCTGCAGGGCGAGGACGGCAAGCCGTTCAAGGTGAAGATCCCGGCCGGCGTGTCGGACGGGCAGAAGATCCGGCTGCGCGGCCGGGGGCGCCCGTCGCCCGACGGCGGCGAGCCCGGCGACGTCGTCGTGCAGGTGGCGGTGCGGCCGCACCCGGTGTTCACCCGCGACGGCCTGAACCTCCGCGTCACGGTGCCGGTGACGTTCACCGAGGCCACGCTCGGCGCGACGATCGAGGTGCCGACTCTCGGCGGCGACCCCGTCAAGCTGCGGGTCGCCCCCGGAACGCCATCGGGCCGGGTGCTCCGCGTCAAGGGCCGGGGCGTGCAGACCCAGAAGGGCACCGGCGACCTGCTCGCCGAGGTGCAGGTGGCGGTGCCGTCGCACCTCGACGACGCCGCACGCGAAGCCTTGGAGCGCTTCCACGACCTCGAGCCGAAGGAGAACCCGCGCGCCGACCTGATGACCAAGGCGCGCGGCTGAGATCATGAGGCCGGTCGTTGAGCGAGCGAGGAACGAGCGAGACGAAACGCCTCGAGCCGACGTTCGGCGTGTGCGCGAGGCGTCTCGTCTCTGCGTTTCGACTCGCAAGCTCGCTCAACGACCGGGTACGAGGAGGTGAGACGCATGGGTGAGCAGCACGACATCGACGAGGATGCCCCGATCTTCGCGATCGCGGTGGCCGCCGAGCTGTCGGGCATGCACCCGCAGACCCTCCGCCAGTACGACCGGCTCGGGCTGGTCGTGCCCGCCCGCACCCAGGGCGGCTCGCGTCGCTACTCGCTGCGTCACATCGCGCAGCTGCGCGAGGTGGCGCGCATGTCGGCCGACGGCATCGGTCTTCCCGCCATCGCGCGCATCCTCGAGCTCGAAGACCGCGTGCGCGAGCTGCACGGCCGCGTCCGCGACCTCGAGGAGCGAGTGCGTGCCGAGCTCGAGAAGCGCCCAGGAGCCCGCGTCTTCGCCGCAGGATCGACCGGCGCCGTCGTCACGCTGCGCCACGGCACCCGCGTGCGCCGTGCGACCGAACTCGTCGTGTGGCACCCGCGCCAGCCGCTCTCGCAGGCCGCCGAGACCGAGGACGACGACGAAACCTCGACGTGACGCCGACTCCCGGGTGATGGGGTGAAGGACCGGGTGAAATTCTGAGAAGACTCTCAGAATCCCGATAGGAACGATTCAAGGGCATGCGTGCCAAGCCGGCGCGAACCCTGTGACGTTCCCAAGGGGGGAAATCTTGAGTCGTCTCATCGCGCCAGAAAACTCAGTTCCGACATCTCACGTGCAGCGATCATCTGGCCGCCGCCGCGTTGCGGCAACGGCATTCGCCGGAGTCGCCGCCCTGATCCTGTCGCTTCTGCCGACAGCTGCCGCTCAGGCCGCGCCGCTGTCGGTGCATGAGATCACCGCCAACTGGGCCGGCGATCCGACGCCGACCGAGGCGCCGTTCGGACAGCCGGTGACCGCCGAGTTCCACGTGAACACCAACGACGCCGAGGACCCGTACTCGAACGAGCCGGTGGAGAACGTGCGCGCCACGCTCACCGTGGGCAACGGCGCTTTCACCAGCATCCCGCAGGTCTGCAAGACCACGGATGTCACCCCTGCCTCCGCGATCTCGGAGGATGGCACGACCCTGCTGTGCAACTTCGGCACGATCACCGAAGGCACCGCCTCGGTCATCCAGGCCCCGGTCCGTGCCACGTCCACGGAAGGCGGCGACCTGACCGTCGTGGGCACGGCGACGTCGGATTCCGCGGTCGCCGAAGCCGGCCCGGCCGACCCCGGTCCGCTGCCGATCACGTACGTGCACGGCATGGACCTGTCGCTCGTCCAGGCTCCCGGCCAGACCGGCCAGGGACAGACAAAGGCGAGCCGCCTGGGAGGCAACCGGCCCTTCCTTCAGATGAACTACTCGCTCATCCTGGACGCGGGCAGCCGACCGGGACCTGCGAGCTACTCGTTCCCGGTGAGTATCAGCGCGAACATCGCCGGCGCGACCAACGGTCTCGCGTGGGAAGGCTGCGTGCCGATCGACGCGTCCTCACGTTCTACGGGTCAACCGTTCTCCCACCCGGAGCGGGCGGACCGCACCAACTTCCCGACGTGCAGCGTGAGCGGTGCCGGCACCACCTACACCGTCTCGCTCTCGGATCTCGACTACACGCTGGTCAACGCGCCGGTCAACGACAGCATGGGTCAGCCGCTCCCCGGCAACGGCGTCTACATCGCCTCGGGCACCGTGCAGTTCAGCATTCCCGCAGCTGTGACCGCGATCACCACGTACACATTCACCGCGTCGCCCGGCGCGTTCGTCTTCGACGACGGTGTCTCAGAGCCTGACGGCAACGCACAGAACAACGTCTCGAGCGCCACGCTCACTCCGCCCGGCGGATTCAGCAACCACTGGATCGGATCGCCGGCGAACTCGCGGACGGCGTGGGATGACAACCTGTGGGTGAGCCCAGGCACAAGCCTGGACGCGGTCATGCCGCAACCCGGGATCACCGAAGAGAACTGGGACGAGCAGGTCGCTGCCGGAAACGTCGGGCCGATCCCGCTCTACCACCAGGCGAACAGCCTCGTCTGGAACGGATACAGCGGCCCCGGTGGGGCGCAGCTGGCGGGCCTCTGCACGATGAACCAGAACCCGGCCTTCGTCCCGACCTCGTTCGAGGGCGGCGGCTGGAACGGCGGCGGCCTCGACGGCTATGAGAACTACGAGACGGCGCGGTTCTTCTACACCACCCAGGCGATCGACACGAAGACCGAGACCTGCGGCCAGGCGGCGCCGAGTGCCATGTGGATCGAGGCCACTCCGGCGCCCGGTACTTCTCTCACCGACCCTCGCATCAGCACCGACATCCTGATGGCTCTTCCGGCCGGCGTGACTGCTGTGAAGATGACGTGGGACCCGGCCGTCGACACTTCCGCCCACACGTTCCTCCGCGCCTTCGGGCACATCGATCCGGCAGCCCCCACCTCGGGGGAGGGCTGGACCGTCGGAACGTTCAACGCCCCGTACAACGTCGCCACCGCATTCCCGGGGTATCCGACGCTGAACAACTGGGTCAATCTCAGCACCATAGGCGGTGGAACCGTGATCCCGGGCAGCACCTACGGCCCGAACACCAACGGCTTTCGCGACGTCTACCGTCTGCAGGGCGCCCAGGGACTGATCGAGAAGGAGGTCTCCGACACCACCGCGCAGCCCGGAGTCCCCGTGACCTACACGCTCCGCGCTCAGGCGCAGAACCTCGTCACGAGCCCGCCGCCGGCGACGTTCGACGTCGTCGACACGCTGCCGCAGGGGATGGTCTACGTGCCGGGCACGGGCCAGCCCGCCCCGACGAGCGTGAGCCCGGACGGGCGCACGCTCACGTGGAACTTCGCCGGGGTCACCCCGAACGTGTTCCAGACGATCAGGTACCAGGCGCAGCGCCCGGCCGACAGCGTGATCGCACCGGGAACCCGGCTCACGAACGTCGCGGTCATCAATACGATCGGCGACAACCGCCCCGCGAGCACGCCGGGCCGCACGGCCGCCGCGACGGTGACGGTGCCCAGCGCCTCGGCTACGGTCTTCGGGAAGTCCGCCGCCGCGAATGTGCTGTCGTTCGATGGCGACAGCTCGTCGTGGGTGCTGACGATCAACTCGCAGGACCCCGAGCCGAGCGACTTCACCGACACCATCGACATCCTGCCCGCCGTCGGCGACGGTCGCGGAACGGACATCGACGGCACCTACACGGTGACCGACGTCGTCGCGCCCGCTGGTTCGACGGTGTACTTCACGACGGCACCGCTGGCCTCCCTGAGCTCGGACCCGCGCGATGCCTCCAACGGCGGCACGCCCGGATCGGTTGCCGGCAACACCGTGGGATGGTCGACGACTGCGGTCGACAACCCGACCGCCATCCGGATCATCGGCCCCGAGCTCGCTCCGGGCGCGACACAGACGATCCGCATCGACTTCAGCACGCCTGCCGGCACCAGCTGTCAGGAGCCCGCCGCCGACGACAACAAGCCGGGCCAGATCCTGGTGAACTCGGCCGGCTCGTGGGCCGAGCACTCGGCGCTTCCCATGCTGTCGTCTGCGGTCACCGAGATCGCGAACTGCTACGCCGTCAACCTGAAGAAGTACGTTCAGGACTCCGACGGCGTGTGGCACGACGCGAACACGCCCGCCGACTATCCGACATACCGAGTCGGTGACGAGGTGCCGTATCGCATCGTGGTGGAGAACATCGGACAGGGCACGGTGACTGATCTCGAGATCACCGACAGCCTCTTCCCGGAGGGATCCTTCACCGTGGCATCGCTCGCCCGAGGCGAGCAGCAGGTGCACGAGTTCGTCGCCACCATGACGGGCGGCGGAAGCGTCGTGAACAACGCCTGCGGCACGGCGGCGACCCCGCCGGACGCCGAGGCGCCGACGATCCTCTGCGATCCGGCTGGGGTCGAGGTGGTGAACTACTCCACGGTGAAGTCGTCTGACCCGGTTCCGGGGACGGTGCTGAACCCGGGTGACGAGGTCACCTACACCGTGACGGTGACCCAGGAGGGCACTGTTCCCGCGGTGGCGCAGTTCACCGACGACCTGTCGGCGGTGTTGGACGACGCTGATCTGACAGCGGGCCCGACGGCTTCGGTGGGAACTGCGACGATCACGGACGGCGTGCTGTCGTGGGACGGTACGGTCCCGGTCGGTGAGGTGGCGACCGTGACCTACACCGTGACGGTGAAGGACTCGGCAGCGCTCGCGGAGGGTGGCAGCTACTTCCTGGAGAACGGGGTGACCAGCCCCGGATGCCCGGACGCCGGTTGCCCGCCGGTGGAGCACCCGATCGCCGACTTCACCGTGGTGAAGTCGTCCGACCCCGTCGACGGCTCGAACGTCGACGAGGGCGAGACCATCGCCTACACCATCACGGTGACCCAGGTGGGTGAGGCCGAGTACGAAGGTGCCTCTCTGGTAGATGACCTGAGCGACGTGCTGGATGACGCCACTTGGAACGACGAGCTGACCGCCTCCGCCGGGACGGTCGGGTTCGATGCGACCACGCAGGAGCTGTCGTGGTCGGGTGATCTGGCGGTCGACGAGGTCGTGACGATCACCTACACCGTGACCGTCACCGGCGCCGGAGACACCCACCTGCACAACGTCGTCACCAGTGATGGCTGTGCTTCGCAGGAGGTGTGCGAGACCGAGCACTACACCGCTTCGTACACGACGGTGAAGACGTCCGACCCGGCGTCGGGCAGCGATGTGCAGATCGGCGATGTCATCACCTACACCGTCACCGTCACCCAGTCCGGTGAGGGCAGCGTGGTGGCTCAGTTCTTCAACGACGACCTCACCGAGGTGCTGGACGACGCGACGTTCAACAACGACATCGTCGCGTCGGCGGGCACGTTCACGTTCGTCGACGGGGTGATCTCGTGGACGGGCGACCTGGGCCCGGGTGATGTCGCCACGGTGACGTACTCGGTGACGGTGACCGCTGCCGGTGACACGCTGATCGGCAACACGGTGCAATCGCCCGGCTGTGAGACCGCCGCCGAGTGTGAAACCGAACACCAGACCGGCCGCTACGAGACGGTGAAGACCTCGGACCCGGCGACGGGAAGCGACGTGCAGATCGGCGACACCATCGAGTACACCGTCACCGTCAGCCAGTTCGGTGCCGCGTCGGTGGAGGGCGCATCGTTCGCCGACGACCTGACCGCGGTGCTGGATGACGCAACGTGGAACGACGATCTCGCCGCGACGGGAGGCACGGCCGACTACGCCGAGCCGACGGTCTCGTGGACGGGCGACCTGGCGGTGGATGCCGTGGTCACGGTGACCTATTCGGTCACGGTGACCGGTGCCGGCGACATGACGTTGACCAACGTGGTCACCAGCGACGGCTGTGTCGAGGAAGCGGATTGCACCACGACGCACCAGACGGGCGACTACACGGTGGCCAAGACGTCGAACCCGACGCCGGGCAGCGATGTCGCGGTGGGCGAGACCATCACGTACACGGTGACCGTCGCCCAGCGGGGTCCTGGTGCGGTCACGGCAGCGTCGTTCGATGACGACCTGGCGGCCGTGCTGGACGATGCGACCTGGGACGATGCGCTGGTCGCGAGTGCGGGCGAGGCGTCGTTCGACGCGGATGCCGAGACCATCGAGTGGACCGGTGATCTCGCGGTCGGCGCGACGGTGACGGTCACCTACTCCGTGACGGTGACGGGCGCGGGCGACATGACGCTCACGAACGTCGTGGCGCCGGGCGAGAACGGCGAGTGCGTGCCGGCCGGCGACGGCAACCCCGACTGCACCACCACGCACGAGACGGGCCGGTTCGAGTACTCGAAGATGGCCGATCCCGTGCACAACAGCGACGTGCAGGCAGGGGACGTCATCACCTACACCGTGACCGTGGAGCAGGTCGGCCCCGCCGGGGTGGCGGCATCCGTCGTCGACGATCTGTCGGGCGTGCTCGATGACGCCTCGTACAACGGCGACGTCGCTGCCACGACGGGCGAGGCCGTCGTCGACGGGCCGGTGCTGACCTGGAACGGTGCTCTCGGCGTGGGGGAAACCGCGACGATCACCTACTCCGTGACGGTGACCGGCGGGGGCGACACGACGCTCGCCAATGTCGTGACCTCGCCCTCCGAGGCCGGCTCATGCGTGACCGCGGCCGACGGCACCGAGGAGTGCCGCACCCTGCACAAGACGGGCGGGTACGTCTACGCGAAGACGGCGGATCCGGTATCCGGCACCGCCGTGCGCACCGGTGACACGGTGACGTACACGGTCACGATCACGCAGCGCGGCGAAGGCGTCGTCACCGACGCGATCGTCACGGACGACCTGTCCGGCGTGCTCGACGACGCGACGTGGAACGGCGACGCAGTCGCGACCGCGGGTGCCGTCGCACGGGTGGGCGACGTGCTCACGTGGACCGGCGCTCTCGGCATCGGCCAGCGCGTGACGGTCACCTACTCGGTGACGGTCGCGGCTGCCGGACCGGCGCAGTTGCGGAACGTCGTGACGAGCCCTGACGAGCGGGCCGTCTGCGATCCGGCCGGAGCGTGCGCGACCGAGCACAGCGTCGACGCGCCGCCGCCGCTCGCCGTCACCGGCGGCACCCTCAGCTGGGGCGTCGCGGGCTTCGCGGGCATGCTGCTCGTCGCGGGTGCGTTCGCGCTCGTGATCCACCGCCGGCGCTTCCCCAGAGCGTCGCGTGGGCCGGTGAGCTGAGCCCCTTCAGCCCGGCACGCTGTGCCCCGCGTCCCCAGGGGCGGGGCACAGCGTCGTCTCTGGCCCCGCAGCGGGTCGGATCGGTCGGCGCAGTCGGGATCCGCTTCGGGGGAACGCGGACCCCAGCCTGGGCGAACTGACAGACTGAATCCTTGGGGGGGACGTACAAAGGAATCGAATCGAAGTGTGGTCATTGCAGCGGCTCGATACCGGCGCGCCGCGCGTCCCCGGCGACGTCATCACGCGGCCGAGGCTGCTCGCGCATCTGGAGGTCGGCGCGCCGCTGACTCTTGTCCGGGGAGCGTGCGGCGCGGGCAAGACGGTCGTCCTACGCGAATGGGTGCAGCGCACCGAAGATCGTGCACTGTGGATCACGGCCGATCCGGCCGGCGCCGATAGCGGCGGCCTCGCGCGCATGATCCTGCGGCGGCTGCCGCGCCGAACGGACGCCGGCGACCCCGGCGTCGCGGATGTCGGCTGGCAGGCGGTGCGCGACCGGCTCTCGGACCTCGGCGAACCGGTCACGATCTTCGTCGACGATGCCGCGACGCTCGAACGGGATGCCCTCGTCGACCTGTGCGAGACGGTGGCGGCGGTCCCGGCCGTGAGGGTCGTCGCGGCCGCGAACCGTCGCACGGTGCTCGACAGCGACGCGGTCGGGATGCTCGTCGACAGGACGGCGGTCGAACCTCCGGATCTGATGTTCGACGAGGAGGAGATCCAGCGTGCCCTGGGCGTCGACGCGGACCTCGCCCGCAGGATCCGCGCCGTGACGAACGGATTCCCTGCCGTCATCCACGCGATGGCCCGACGCGGCATCCCGGCGGACCATGGTTCGCTGGTAGAGACCGCAGCCGAGGGCGTCGAGGAGTACATGCGGCTCCGGGTCGCGCGCTCGGGCTACGATCCCGCGCTGATCTCCGCACTGGTGCGGATCAGTCTCGCCGAAACCGTCGACGACGCGGGCGCGCGCGAACTCAGCGGCGACCCTCGCGCCGTTCACTACCTGGACGACGCCGAGAGCTACGGCTTCGGATCGTGGTCCGCAAGCGAGCGCGGGCGCGCGTTCCGCTTCGCACCGTTCACTCGCGCGCTTCTGCGGCGCGAGCTCGAGCGCCGCCACTCCGGCGAGATCCCGGCGCTGCGGCGGGTGGTCGTCGCGGGCGCGCAGCGCGCCGGCAAGCCCACCGAGGCGCTGCGAGTGGCGGTCGAGGGCGACGATTGGGAGCTGGCACGCCGGGTGGTCATGTCGTCCTGGCATCAGCTGCTCAATCACGGCGCCGCGGTGCGCGAGATCCTGGGATCGATCCCTCTATCGCAGTTGCGCGACGAGCCGCTCCTCGTGATGCTGTTGGCCATCTGCTACAACGCGGTGCGGGTGAGGCGGCTGCGCGGGCTCCAGCTCTTCCGGCTCGCCGTCTCGGCGGCGAACTCTCAGCGCGCCGACGTCAGCGACTCCGACCGCCTGTTCATCTGGGTCACCGAGAGCGTCGCCCTGCGCGTGCTCGGCATGCACGAGCGTGCCGCGAGCGTCGCAGTGCGCGCCCTGCGTCTGCTTGCCGACATGCCGGAGGCGGAGAAGGAGGCCTACTCCGTGCAGGTGCCGCTCCTGTCTGCGCAGCTGGGCATCTCGCTGTACTACGGGGGCAGCCGGCGGCAGGCGATCGAGTGCTTCGCGTACGGCGCCGCCGTGGCGGCGGTCGGGGAGCCCGAGAACGGGATCTCGAACCTGTCGATGCTGGCCGGCATCCATGCCCTCGACGGCGACATGCCCGAAGCCCGCCACTATGTCCAGCTCGTCCGAGAGGGGAGATGGAGTAACCGGTACCTGGACGGCTACCAGGGCACGTTCTATCGCGTGGCCGAGGCTCTCCTCGCGCTGGAGGAGGGCGACGTCGAGAAGGCGGCCGAGCAGATCGCGGTCTTCGGGCCACACCGCGCGACGAGCGAACACTGGATCGTCATGGCCACCGTGGAGGCGCTCGTGGCGCTGCGCCGGGGGAGGGCGGCTCTGGGTGCCACCCAGCTGGAGTCGCTCGTCCAGGTGCGAGGGCGCGAAGGCCACAGCGCGAGCGCGCGTCGCGCGTTGAGCCGCACGCGGACGCTGCTGCTGCTCGCGCAGGGCCAGACCCACGCGGCGAGGGCCATCCTGCAGAAGGACGCCCCAGAGGACCGTTTCGAGACGATCGTGGAACGCGCGCGCATCGCCCTCATCGACGGCCGGCCTCGCGACACGCTGCGCATCCTGAGCCAGGCCCGGGCGCAGCCGACAAGCGTCCGGCAGAGCGCCGCAGCGGCATCGCTGCGCACGGCGGCGCTGGTGCGGACGGGCGGCGAGGCGGCCGCGCGGCACGATGCGCAGACCCTCGCCGCCCTGCTGTGCGACCGGGGCCTTCGCCTGCCGCTCGCACTGCTGCCTCCCGCCGACACGCGCGCGGTGCAGGAGCTCCTGCGCGAGACGGACTCGTGCGAGATCCCCCCTGTCGAGTCGGCCCTCCCCGAGTCGATCGGCGCTCCGGCGCTCACCGAACGAGAGCAGATCGTGCTGCGGGCGCTCGCCTCGGGCAGGCCGCTGACGCTGATCGCAACAGACCTCGGCGTCTCGCCGAACACCATCAAGACGCAGGTGAAGAGCGTGTATCGCAAGCTGGGCGTCGCCGGCCGCGAGGAGGCGGTCGCGGCGGCGGCGGCCCGGCACCTCCTGGCGGATCATGGCTGAACGCCGGCGGGGAATGCCGACGCGCGCGCTCCTGGTGGCGGGAGCGTTCGCGGCGCTGCAGACACTGCTGTTCCTCGCGGTCGTGCCCCTGACCACCATGCTCGTCGTGACCGCGCCCCCGGCATATGCCCTGATCGCCGGCGTCCACAGCCTCATGCCGTTTCTGGCTCGGCTCGTCACGGCGGTGGCGGGCACGGCGATCGTCACCGCGGTGATCACGGGTCTCCTCACGGCGGCAGTGTCCCCCGTCGGCCCGCTTGCGGCGGTGCCCATGGTCACCGCCGCGGTCGTGTTCGACGCGCTGATGCCGTGGCGCACGCGGCGCCGCCCCCAGTGGTGGCGCGTGCTCCTCGCCGCAGCCGTGGCGGGCGTCGCGCTGTTCGTCGTCTCGCTCCCCGTCTTCTCGAGCGAGCACCTCAGCGCGCCGATCCTGATCGCGACGCTGGTGGGTCGCCTCCTCGGCGAGGTCGCCGCCGCCGCTGCTGCGCTGGCGTTCACCGCGATGCTGTCGCGCGCCGGAGTCGTCCGCCGGGGCACGCCGAGCCCACGGGGTGAAGGGCGGGGTGAAGCGGCGGGTGAGGTTTCGCCGAACTCGCGAAGACAGGGCTAGAAAGGAAGACGGCGTCGCGACCGTGACGCCGATGCGCGGGGGGAACGCGCGGGGGGACGTCATCCGGTTTCGCGGGCTTCGGCTCGCGCGGCCGTGGTGCTCCACGACGGTCACTGGGGTCACTGGGATCTCTGGGACATGTCCACGGGACATCCGACGTACCTGCGGTTCGCCCTGTGCAGGCCCGACCCGAGGACGCGAGCTCGTCCCCGCCAGGTCGCGGAGCACCCGACGCGCCGCGGCACCCGACTGGCGGGGCGACTCGCGGGCACGCCCCGAGTCGCGGCCCTCGGTCGATGACCCGTCAGGGGACGGGTCATGCTCCACCCGATCCAGAGGACCCGCATGTCCAGCACTTCCGTTCTTCGCCGCACCGAGCGCGACGACAGAGCCCTCCGCCGGCGCGGCATGACCATCGCGGTCGCCACCGCAATCCTGAGCCTGTTCGCCACCATCCTGGTCGCGCCGCCGGCCGCGGCGGCAGACGCCGCGCTCACCGTGCGCAAGGTCGTCGACGGCGTCGAGCAGGCCACGCATCAGCCCGGCGACGAATTCACTTACACGATCACCGTCGGCTGCGACGACTCCGACTGCGTCGACGCCCAGCTGGCCGACGAGATCCCGCCGGCGTTCGCGGGGTTCGAGATCCTCGGCGCCGGTGTTCGCCCCACGTCGCAGCCCGCGACGCTCGAGCTCGTCGGGTGTGACGCGACGGTCACCGCGGAATGCGCACTGGATGCCGTATTCCAGCAGCCGCTCGACGGCGGCGGCATCGGCATCCGTGCCGGTGACACGTACCAGGTCACGCTGACGCTCAAGGTGCCGCAGGACCTGCCGCCCACGTGGCCGTCGAACGGCGTGGCGGTGCCGAACACCGCTGCCGCGACCGCGACGACCGCCGACTCCGTGGCGGACACCGCGACCGTGACGGTCGAGATCCCGCGGGTGATCGACGTCACCGTCGGTAAGCAGTGGCAGCCGGCGTCGCAGCAGTTCCAGCCGGGCGCCGCGTCGACTATCGCGTTGTCGGTCGCGAATGCGTCGAACGTGGATGCCGCGTCCCTGAGCCTGCAGGATCCCGCTGCGGCCGACGACGCCGCTGCGGGGCTCGACGCCTCGAACCCGTTCCGCCTCGTGGACTTCACCGGCTTCGGGGCCGTCACCGCGCCCGAGGGCGCCGACCGCGTCGCCGTCGACGCGTACGTCTACAACGCCGGCTCGTGGACGTGGGTGTCCGGCGAGGCCACCGCGATCGGCGGCATCCGTCTTCCCGACGGCGTCGACCCGGGTGATGTCGGGGGACTGCGTTTCACCTTCACGAGCTCGCAGGGCGCGGCGCTCGCCGCTGCCGGCGCAGCAGGCTCGGTCGAGGTCGGCGTCGCGCAGCGCTCAGCCGACCGCAACACCGGCGACTCGCTGATCGCGGGCGCTGAGGTGACCAACCGCGTCTCGGGCACGGCGACCGCGCCCGACGCCGAGCCGGTCACCGAGACCGCCATCGCCCCGTATGCCATCGGCGGTCTCACGGTCGCGATCGAGGCCACGAAGTCCATCGCCCCCGCACGCATTCCGGCGGGCACCGCGGCGACTGCGACGATCGGCGCCCGCAACGACTCGAACGGGCCGCTCTCGACGCTGACGCTCACCGACGCGGAGTACTTCACCGACGGCGTCACGTTCGACGGATTCACGGGCCCGCTCGCGTACCCCGCCGGCGCCGCGTCCGGCGCGGTCAGCTGGACCTTCAGCGACGGCACGGTCGTCGACACGGCGTTCGGCGACGGAGAGACCCCGGGCGTGCCCGCCGCTCCCGCCGGTGCGCACCTCACCGGCTTCGCGCTCACGCTCGAGGGGTCGATCGCGCCCGGCGCGGTGTTCAACGCGTCGTACCGGATCGGAACCGCGGCCGACGTCGTCGAGTCCGAAGCCCGCAGCCCCATCCAGCTGCCGAACACGGTCGTCGTGTCGGGCGAGAACCCGGCCGGCTCGGCATCCGATTCCGCGACCGCGCCGCTCGCGGTCTACTACCCCGACATCCGCATCGCGCTCGACAAGAAGCTCTCGCCCGCCGCGCCCGTGACGGCAGGCGGCACGGTCGTGGTGCAGCTGCCCACGACGTCGACGACGGACTCCGCGTTCGTCGACCCGAGCACGATCGTGGTCGAGGACGTCTGGCGCGAGGCCGAGGCCGACGACTTCTGGAACGCGTTCACTCCGGTCGGCATCGCTCCGACCCAAGTGCTCTCGGGTTCGACGCTCACTGTCGAGGCGCTCACGCCCTCGGGCTGGCAGCAGGTGACGGTCGTCGCCCCCGCAGGTGCCACAGAGGTCTTCTCGGGCGACCTGGCAGAACTCGCGCCCGGCATCGACCCCGCAACGGTGACGGGGCTCCGCTACACCTTCTCGAATGCGGCAGGCTTCCCCGCCGGCACCACGGTGAGTCCGAACACGGTGTTCGAGGCGCGTGCCGCGCTCCGAGACGGTGGTGACCCGACGGCCACCCCCGGTGGCGACCCCGTGCGCTACGAGAACGTCGCGACGGCGCAGGCCGAGGGCATCGTGGCCGGCGGAACCCGCATCTCCAGTGATGAGGTGACGGATGCCGCACCCGCCGAGATCGTCGCATTCGACGGCGACGGCACGCTCATGGCCGACAAGACCTGGACGCCCTCCTCGCTCAGCTCGCAGTCGGGCGCCTCGGCGACCAGTCGTCTCAGCTGGGCCGTGACGGCCACCGGCTTCGAGTCGGTGACGATCGCCGACCCGAACGGCGGCGAGACGATGCCCGCCGAGACGGTCTTCCAGGCGTTCGACCTCCGCGAGATCCGGCCGTCGAACGACGCCCGATGGAAGTGGGACTCGGTGTCGAGCATCGAACTCTTCATCGGCGGATCATGGACGACCGTGCCGGCGCCGTCGGGCTCGTGGATGAACGGCGCGAGCTTCAAGGGCCACGCCCTCACTGCCGCGCAGTCGGCGGGCACCACGGGCGTGCGCATCACGGCAGTACCGAACGATGCCGCACGCGCGGCGAGCGCAGACCCGCTGCGTCCGGCTCCCGGATCGGGCGTCACCACGAGCGCCGTCGGAAGCCTCCGCGTGTTCGACCTCGTCTGGCGCCTGCGCAACGTCGTGCGCGTGGCGGACGCCGAAGGGCCATGGGTGACCGCGACCCACGGCTACAACGACGCCGACCCGGCCACGATCTGGAACACCGTGGGCGTCAGCGGCGTTCAGCACGGAGAGCCTGTCGGGCCGCACGGCGCGCGCGACGACATCACGCTGATCGACCAGCCGCCGGCGGTCGTGGTCGCGAAGTCCGCCGATCGCGACGTCGTGCCGATCCCCGTCCCCGGCGAGGTGCCGGCCGACGGCTACCCGCAGATCGTCTGGACCATCGACGCGCACAACGACTCCGCCTCGCGAGCCTCGTACCTGCGGGTGACCGACCCGATGGCGTGCACCGACGCGGCCGTCGAGGACTGCGTCTCGCCGGCGGACGGCTGGGAGGCGAACCCCTATGCGGGGGTCTCGTACGACCCGGCCACCAACCCCTTCGAGCGCATCGACCTCATCGGCATCGCGTTCGCGATCCCGGGCAACGCCGGCGTGGACTCGACGGCCTCCACCGTCACGCTCTGGAAGCGCGGGTCCGACGGCACGCTCAGCACGCAGAGTCTCAGCATCACGGCTGCGGCCGCGCTCACGGGCGCACAGCTCGCCGATGTGGTGGGCGTCAGCGTCCTCTATCAGGGGACCGGCCCCGAGACGGCGGGCGGCACGATCGCCACGGACGCGAAGCTCGGGATGACGCTCACGACGCGCCTGCGCGTCACCGAGCGCAGCACGGGCGAGAACGCGACCGAGCCCGTCGTCACGACGAACGACGCGTTCGCACAGTCGTACGACCCGGTGCTGTTCGCGACGGCGACGCCGTACGACACGGCCGGCGACGACGTCCAGCTCGTGACGGGCCTTCTCGATGTGACCGCCGCGAAGACGATCACGCCCGCGACCCTGCTCGAACGTGATCGGCACGAGCCCGTCGGCGTGCGTCTGCAGGCCACGGACGGCGAGTCCACCGTGGCGACGCAGCGGGTGACGGTGGAGGACAGCGACCCCGCGTTCTGGAGCCGCTTCCGTCTCGCGTCGCTCGACGCAGTGGAGTTCCCCGGCGGCGCGGACCGGGTTCGGGTGGACGTGCTCGTGGGCGATGAATGGATCGAGGGCGTGCCGGCGGCGACCGCGGCACTGCCCGACGCGCCGCTCGACGATGTGATCGGCATCCGTCTCGTGTTCACACGGGAGGACGGCGGTGTGTTCTCGCGCACCGCCCCGCCCGCGCACTGGACCGCGACCGCCGACCTCACCGTGCACCTGCTCGAGACGGTGCGCGGCACCGACGAGGCCATCGCGTTCCCGAGCACCGTCGAGAACGAGGTGAACACGGAGTCGGCCCGCGCGGACGGCGACGTCTACCCGGCGGCCACCGCCGACGCGGCTGACGACATCGCGCTCACGACCGGAACGGCTGCGCTCGACGTCGCCAAGACGCCCGAGAACAACGTGCACACGGTGGAAGCGGCGACCACGAACCCGTGGACGCTCGAGTTCACGAACGCCGGCACCGGCTACCTCACGGTGGAGCACGTGATCGACACGCTGCCGACCTCGCTCGAGCCCGACTTCGCCGAGGAGCCGGCCTTCGAGACATCGGACGGAGGCCTGCTGTCGACCGATGTCGCGTACGAGTACGACGCGGCGACCCACCGGATCGCGTTCACGTGGCCGGAGGGCGGCCGCCGCATGGCGCCCGGTGAGACGTTCACGATCACGCTCGGCATCGTGCTCAAGCCCGGCCTCACGCAGGGGGAGCGCGCGACCAACCAGTTCGTCGTGACGACCGCTCAGGAGCTGTCGTCGTGCGCCAACACGTCGGGCAACGGCCAGGGAATCCTGGCCGGAGCGGGCGTGAACGAGTGCGGCACGACCAACTTCGTCGAGCCGATCCCGGGCGCCTCGCTGGCGACGTTCAAGGGGGTCAGGGGTGAGATCGACGGCGACGTCGTCGACGGCGCTGTCAACACGGTGCGTCCCGACGGTCCGTGCCTCACCGACGCCGAGGGCTACTACCGCACGCCGTGTGCGGCCAACACCGTCGTGGGCGCCACGGACGCGTGGAAGCTCGAGGCCGTCAACAGCGGCACCTCGTCGTACCGTTCGATGACGCTTGTCGAGCCGCTCCCGACCCCGGGCGACCGCATGCTCGCCACCGGCGGCTCGCGCGGGTCGACCTACCGTCCCGTGTTCGACGGTGCGGCCGGGCTCGACATCGCCGTGCCCGCGGGCACGACCGTGCGCTGGCAGGTCACCACCGGAGCCGACGTATGCGTCGGCTCGGGCAGCAGCACGACGTGGCCCGCCGACCCGACGTGCGACGCCGACTCCTGGACCGACAGCGACGCGTTCAGCGGCGACTGGACGACGGTGACGGGCCTGCGCGTGCTGGTCGACTTCACGACGTCCACGGCCGGCTCGCTCGCGCCCGGCGGGGCGGTGACCGTTCGGTATCAGACGATCAACGCGCCCGCGACGGCCGACGATCCGGACCTGGCGCCGATCGAGGTGCCGGTGACCGAGCAGTTCGCGTGGAACCAGTTCGGCGCGCAGGCCGTCCTCTCCGACGGGGGCACGTTGCGGCGCGCACCGGTGAAGGCCGGCGTCACGCTGGTCAGCGGTCCCATCGAGGTGCAGAAGCAGGTGAGCGGCCCGGCCGCGCGCTACGCGGCCGACGCCTTCGTCGCCGACGTCGCGTGCACGGTCGCCGGAGCGACGCTCGACCTCGGGCCGGCGGCATCCGTCACCCTCGACGCCGGCAGCGGGTACGCCGCGCGCATCGACGGCATCCCGCTGGGCGCGGAGTGCTCGGTGGCGGAGCAGGGCCCGGCCGGCCGCTTCGGCGAGACGAGCCGTACCGTGGTCAACCCTGTGCTGCCCGTGACGCAGATCGGCGGCGACGAGGTTCCCGCCGCGCAGGTCGCGACGCTGGGCAACGTGTACGAGTTCGGCGGACTGAGCATCGCCAAGCACGTCGACACGCTCGCGGACGTCGGGTCCTTCGGTCCCTTCGCGTTCGCGCTGTCGTGCACGACGTCGATCGGCGATGAGGTCGAGCTCGCGGCATCCGATCGCTCGTTCTCGCTCGCAGAGGGTGAGACCCACGCGGTGACGGCGGGCACGATCCCCGTCGGATCGACGTGCGAGGTGCGCGAGACGGATGCCGACGACGCCGACGCGACGACGTTCAGCGGTGAGGGCGTGACCGATGCCGGCGACGGCTCTGCGACGGTCGCGGTGGGAGCCGCCGCCGAGGTCGTCGCCACGAACCGCTACGAGGCGGGCACCCTCTCGGTGCTCAAGACCGTGGTGGGCGACGGTGCGGCGGAGTACGGCGACGGCCCGTTCAGCGCGGCGGTGTCGTGCACCTACGACGGTGACGTGATCTACACCGAGCCGGACCTCGCCATCGTGCCCGACGAGCCCTCGCTCGTGCCCGCGCAGTTCCCCGCCGGGACGGTGTGCGAGGTGGCCGAGGTGCTCACCGGAGGTGCGACGGAGACTGAGAACCCGCCCGCGGTCGTCATCGTCGGCCCCGAGGAAGGTCAGCCCCTCGGCGCCGTGACGGCGCTCGTGACGAACGACTTCCGCATCGGGGGTCTCGTCATCGAGAAGGAGCGCATCGGCGACGGCGTCCAGGAGTTCGGTGCCGGTCCGTTCGAGGCGCAGGCGGTCTGCACGTGGGTCAAGGACGACGCGACGCTCACCGTTCCGCTCGCGGGCGGCGGCATCGTGACCCTCTCGGAGGAGAACGGCTACCGGGCCCGCATCGACGGGATCGTCGTGGGCGCCGAGTGCGCGGTGACCGAGACCGATCAGGGTCTCGCGACCGCGGTCACGATGTCTCCCGAGGACGGCGTCGTCACGGTGCCCGACCCCGAGATGACCGAGGATGTCGCGACCGTCGTGATCACGAACCGGTTCGACGTCGGCCAGCTCGAGATCGAGAAGACGGCGGACCGTACGGCGGCGCTCGTCGGCGAGACCGTCCGCTACACCATCACGGTGCGCAACTCCGGGCAGATCGACGCGTCCGACCTGACCGTCACCGACTCCCTCCCGCAGGGCGCCGCGTTCGTCGCGGCGAACCCGGAGGCTCGCGTGGACGGCGGCACCGTGGTCTGGCAGGTTGCGGATCTGGCCGTGGGCGAAGCGGCCACGATGACGGTCGACGTGCGGTTCGACCGCGCGGGCGAGACCGTGAACCGTGCCACCGTCACGAACCCCGTGGGCCCGTGGCGATCGGTCGACGGTGGAGACTCGTGCCCCGACGACGACACGGCCGCGTGTGCCCGGGTGGTCGTCACCGAACCGCTCGCGACCACGGGAGGAGCCGGCTGGCTCGTGCCCGGCGGTCTCGCCGCCATGCTGCTCGCGCTGGGCGCCGCACTGCTCGCGGTGCGCCGCCGGCACCGCGCGTGAGGCGGTGGTGAGGCGGCCCTGGTTGCCGCCTCACCACCATCGCCCAGCCGTCCGCCGCGGCTGAGCTCCAGGGGCCGCCCGGCTCACGGCAGGGCACCCACCGCCCTCGTCCGGCGTGTCCGCGGCTGGGGCCTCTGACGGCGTCCCGGCCCGGCGCGGACATGAAATCGATTTCGTATTCGACCCTCTCCGACGTATCGTGGCAACCGACGATCGAGGAGGATCATGTCCGTATCGCGCTCCCGCGCCCGTGCCGCGGCGGTCGCGGCATCCGCTTCTCTCACCGTGCTGCTCGCGGCATGCTCCGGATCGCCGGCGACCCCCGTGGTCGACGTCGACGCCGGGACTGACACGCCGTTCGTGCTGGCGGACGTGTCGAACGTCACCCAGATCGCGCAGCTGACCGGACCCGACGGCATGAACGACACCGAGAAGGCCGCGGTCGCCGGCACCGACCTCGGGTCGATGACGAACCTCGGAGACCGCACGTACTTCTTCTTCGGCGACACGTTCGGCGAACGGGACCCCGAGGCGATCGGCGGTCAGGGCGGCATCTGGCGCTCCAACGTCTCGGCCTGGACGACCGACGTCGATCCGTCCGACGGCATCACGTTCGATGGCTGGGCGCCGGCCGACGACATCGGGTGGGCCGAGGCGCTCGTCGAGGGCGAGCACGACCCGAACGACGGCGAGGGCGAGGTCACGAAGATCCCCACCCACGGCTTCGCGATCGGCGACACGCTCTACATCTCGTACATGTCGGTGGCGTACTGGGGTGAACCCGGGGCGTGGGACGCGAACTATGCAGGGCTTGCGAAGTCCATCGACCAGGGCGAGACCTGGACCGTGCTGGATGCCCCGCGCTGGCCGGGGGATTCGAACTTCATCCAGGTGGCGCCGGTGATCGTCTCGGACGGCGGCGACGAGTACGTGTACTTCTGGACCATCCCGTCCGGTCGCTTCGGCGGCGTTGCGCTCATGCGCGTGCCGGCGACCGTGGCGGCGGTGGAGGACCTCGCCGCCTACTCGTACTTCGCCGGCACGGGTGGAGACGGCGCCCCGGTCTGGTCGTCCGACATGACGGATGCCGAGCTCGTCGTCGACGGGACGATCGGCGAGCTGTCGGTCATGTTCTCGGAGTACCTCGACCGCTGGCTCATGACCTACTCGGACGACGGGAACGCCTACCTCCGCGAGGGGATCACGCCGTGGGGACCGTGGAACGACCCCGTCCTGCTGGCTTCCCGCTCGGACTACCCAGGGCTGTACTCGCCGTACCTGAATCCGCGATACGTCACCGAGGGCGGACGCCGCATCCACTTCTCGCTGTCACTGTGGGGCCCCTACAACGTGTTCTGGTTCTCGGCCGATCTCGAGAAGGCGTCGTGACGACGGATGCCGGGCCCCGTTGTGAAATCGATACAGACCGGCCCGCGCGGGCTCGGAGCATCGAGCGACGCCGTTCGGCGGGCATTTCCGGCCGTTTCGCTCGCCGATGTTGCTCTCCACGACCCAGACAGGACTACGAGGCGACTCGCCGCCCATTGCACTTGAAATCGATTTCGCCTACTCTGACCCGAGACGAGATCACCGGCGATCCACCGAGGCCGCCGATCGCTCGATACGTCAGACCGGGCTTCCTTGACCGGCCACAGCTCCGACTCACCGAAGAGTCGTGTTCCTGAGGAGGGACGAATGCACAAGAGAAACAGCAGGCTCATGCTCGCCGCCGTCGCGGCGGCGGCCGCGGGCACGCTCCTGGCGGGCTGCGCCGGCGGAGGTGGCGCACCGACCACCGAGGACGGCAAGACCAAGGTCATCTTCTGGCAGCAGCAGTTCGAGGACTACCAGCAGGCGTGGTTCAAGGAGCAGGTCAAGGAGTTCAACGCGCAGAGCGACGATGTCGAGGTGGAGCACCTCGTCGTGCCGGCCGACACGTGGGACCAGAAGCTGAAGGCCGCCCAGGCCGCCGGCAAGGCACCCGACGTCAAGACCACGAACTACGGCAACATCAAGCCGATGCAGGCGAACGGGCAGCTCGCCGACCTCACCCAATTGATGGATGCGTCGGCGTTCGAGGACATCGCCGAGAACATCGAGCCCTTCGTCACGGTCGACGACGGGATCTACGCGTACCCGCTCCTGGTGGAGCCGTCGACGGTGCTGTTCTATCGCGCCGACCTGTTCGAGGCGGCCGGCATCGACGCGCCCGCGACCAGCTGGGACGAGCTCATCGAAGACGCCCGCACCCTCACGGGCGACGGCGTGCTCGGAATGAACATCGCTCAGACCGCCCCCGACCTGGGCTGGTCGAGCTGGGGACTGCAGTACAACGTCGCCGGCGACCTCCCGCTCCGCGGAGACTGGTCCGAGGCATCCGCCGACGACCCCGCGTACGAGGACCTCGCCGCGTTCTACCAGACGCTCTACCAGGAGAAGCTCATGCCGCAGGAGGCGACGTACCCGTACGCCGACTGCTCGTTCTTCGGCGAGGGCAAGGTCGCGATGAGCGCGTGCGGCTCGTGGGCCCTCGGCCAGCTCTCGGCCAACCCCGACTGGGCACAGGTGTGGGAGAACACCCGCGTGGCGCCCTTCCCGTCGCACAACGGCGACGCCACGCTGCCCACCTCGACGCTGGGCGGCTGGACGCTGACGGTCGACTCCAAGTCCAAGGCGCAGGAAGGCGCGGCCGAGTTCGTGCAGTGGCTGCTCGCCGACGACACCGACCGCCTGGTGGACTTCTTCACCGCCACCGGCTTCTCGAAGTACCCGGCTCGTGTCTCGGTGACCGAGGCCCTCGCGGCGACGGACGAGGCGAGCGCGAACCCGTTCCTCGCCACGATCACCGAGCAGATCGTGCCCTACGCCAAGGCCGAGCCCGCCTACCCGTGGGACGTCAGCCTCGCGTTCTCGACCGCGATCGAGAAGGCGATGAAGGGCGGTGACATCCCCGCGGCCATGCAGGAGGCGCAGGTCGAGATCGAAGACATCATCCAGAAGCAGAAGCTGGCAGGAACCGGGTCGGGAAGCTGACACCGGACGGTGGGGCGGATGCCGCGGCATCCGCCCCACCCGCCTGAACCCGACACGAGTCGAAGGAGACCGCCATGACGATGTCGCCGCAGACGACGACGCACATGGGCACCGCTGCGAGCGTCGCGCTGCAGCCCGAGCCGCCCGTCAAGGGCCGCCGCCGCCGCAAGACGCAAGAGCGGATCAGCAAGCACCTGATGGCCAACAGGACGGCGTATCTGATGATCGCGCCGATGGTGATCCTGCTGGGCATCTTCGTGTGGTGGCCGCTGGCGTACTCCTTCTACCTGTCGACGTTCGAGATCAGCTTCTACGAGGATCCGGTGTTCGTCGGCCTGCAGTTCTACCAGTACGTGCTGGAGGACCCGCAGTTCTGGCGGTCGATCGGCATCGGCGCCATGTACGTCGTGTACACGGTGCCGGCGATCATGATCATCGCGTTCCTCATGGCGAGCTTCATCCGCACGTGCGGCATCAAGCTCGCCGGGCTGCTCAAGACGACGGTCTACGTTCCGACGGTGGTCTCGGCCGTGGTCGCCTCGATCATCTTCGTCTTCATGTACCGCGCCGACGGAGGCATCATCAACTGGCTCCTGAGCTTCGTCGGCCTCGGGCCGTACGCCTTCCTGTCGGATCCCGACCTCGCGCTGCCGGCGATCTCGGTGCCGGGCATCTGGCTCGCCTTCGGGATCACGACGCTCATCATGCTCGCGGGCATGTACGACATCCCGCAGAGCTACTACGAGGCCGCCCAGCTCGAGGGCGCCAACTACCTCCAGCGCACCTGGTTCATCACCATCCCGCTCATGAGGAACGTGCTGCTGTACCTGCTCGTGACGGCCACGATCGCCGGGATGCAGCAGTTCGAGCTCCCCCTCATCATGACCGGCGGCGGGCCGACCAACGCCACGATGACCCCGAATCTCTTCATCTTCAACACGTTCAAGGACCCCACGCCCTACGCGACCAGCTTCTCGCTCACTGCCGCACTCATCCTGTTCTTCGTGCTGGGCACGATCAGCGTGATCATCTTCCGGCTGATCCGCTCCGACAAGGCGATCGACGCGTAGGGACCCCGACACCCATGAAGACTTCCATCCGGCGCCGTGTCGCCACCGTCGTCCTCGCCACCCTCATCGTGGTCAGCACCATGCTGCCGCTTGCCTGGATGGTGATCTCGGGATTCAAGGGCAAGAGCGAGGTCGTGCGGACCCCGTTCCAGTTCTTCCCGGACATGTGGATCTGGCAGAACTACCTCGACATCCTCAGCGACCCGGCCTTCGTGCAGGCCATGGTGCTCACCTTCATCGGCGCGGTCATCTTCACGCTGCTGAGCCTCACCGTCAACTCGTTCGCCGCTTACGCGTTCGCACGCCTGGACTTCAAGCTCAAGCGGTTCTGGTGGATCTACTGCATCACCCCGATGTTCATCCCCGGAATGGCCATCCTGCTGACGTCGTTCGTCGTGGTCTCGAATCTGGGGATGCTGAACACCCTCGCGGTCCTGATCATCCCGGGCGTCGCGGCCGCGGCGCAGATGTTCTTCATCCGCCAGTTCTACCTGAACACGCCGATCGCGCTCGAAGAGGCGGCGCTCATCGACGGCGCGAGCCGGTGGCGGATCTTCTGGTCGATCTTCCTCCCGCAGTCGCAGGGCGTGTTCGTGGTGGTCGGGGTGGGCTCCTACCTCGCGTACTGGAACGCGTACGTGTGGCCGATCCTGACGATCCAGGATCCGGGGCTCCAGCAGATCATGCAGTACCTCGCCGGCTTCCGCTCCGAGCGGGGGAACGAGTGGGGTCTGCTCATGGCCGGGTCGACCCTCGCTGCCCTGCCCACGATCGTGCTGGTGCTCATCTTCCAGCGGTACATCGTGAACGGTGTGCGACTGGCGGGCATGAAGTAGCGGCTCGCCCCCGCGAATGCGGCGCACCGGCGAAGACCTCCGCCACACCGACGTGGCGGATGACAGGAAGGCGCGAACATGCGACGACTACGAAGGAACACCGCCGCGCTCGCGGCGATCGGCGCGCTGGCCATCGGCGCGGTCGCACCGCTGGGTGCTGCCGCCGCGGCCCCGGCACCCGTGGTGAAGGCCGCGCTGCCGCTGCCCGCCGACCATTCGCCGGCGGTGCTCGTCAGCAAGATGACCGGACCCAAGTCCGTCAGTGCGACCGACACCCGCTGGCGGGTCACGGGCACCGATCTCGGCATCATGTGGGACAACGGCCACGGCGAGATCCTGACCGCGCTCGGCGACACCTTCGGCGACTGGGGCGGGCCGGGTGGCGGAGGCGGCGACTGGCGTTCCAACGTGCTGCTGCGCAGCACAGACACCGACCTGTCGGACGGCATGACGTTCGACTCCGCGGTGGAGGACGTGCCCGGCCACGCCGGTGAGATCATCCCGTCGCTCAAGATCAACGGCGAGGAGATCACCACGATCCCGACCGCGGGCATCGCAGTGGGAGAACGGCAGTATCTCGCGTTCATGTCGGTGCGCCAGTGGGGTCCGCCCGGGGAATGGGACACCAACTTCAGCCGCATCGCGTACTCCGACGACAACGGCGAGACCTGGAACTCGACGGACGGCCCGCAGTGGACGAACACCGCCGACGGACAGCATCCGTTCCAGATGGTCGCCTTCGAGCGCCACGACGGCTACGTGTACATGTTCGGCACCCCCAACGGCCGGCTCGGAGCGGCGCACGTCGCCCGCGTGCCCGAGGCGCAGCTGCTCGACAAGTCGGCGTACTCGTACTGGAACGGCTCGTCGTGGGTCATCGGCGACGACACCGCGGCCGCACCGATCGTGCCGCCGAATGTCGCCGAGCTGTCGGTGCAGTACAGCGAGCACACCGGCGGGTGGCTCATGACCTACCTCGACGAGAACCTCGACATCGTGCTGCGGACCGCGCCGTCGCCGGAGGGACCGTGGAGCGAACGGCAGCGGCTCGCGAGCTTCGCGGACTACCCCGGGCTGTACGGCGGATACATCCACCCGTGGTCGGACGGCGGCGACCTCTACTTCGCGCTGTCGCAGTGGGATCCGTACAACGTCTACTTGATGCGCGCCGAGATCGATGAGAACGGCGCAGTGGTGAACCCGAACCTCATCCAGAACGGCGGCTTCGAGCGTGCGGCAGACGGCACGATGCCGGCACCGTGGGCCTGCACCGGCAACTGCGGGATCGACACCAATCACGCGTGGGCCCACGGTGGGTCGAAGCAGGGCTGGATGCGCTCCAACGCCGGCTGGATCGACATCCACCAGGACGTCGCGGTCGAGCCGAACACCACTTACACCCTCACCGGTTTCGTCGTCACCGGCGGGACCCCGGCGGCCGGCTCGATCGGCGTGCGCGAACTGGGTGCCGGCGCGGCGACCATCGCCGAGGCATCCTTCGAGGCGGTCGGTGCCTACACCCGCTACTCGGTGACCTTCCACAGCGGCAACCGCACCGCGGTGCAGGCCTTCGTCGGCAGCCATCTCAACGGCGACCGCTGGGTGCAGATCGACGACCTGTCGCTCGTCAAGGCGAAGGAGCAGCTGCCGGGCCTCACGGTGTCGGTCACGTCCGATCCGGCGCTGGGCACCGACGTCGTGCGCGACGACGTGGTGACCTACACGGTGACCGCCGCGACCGACAGCGCCGGCCCCGAGGCCGTGGAGCTCGCGGTCGATCTCGCAGGGCTCGTCGACGACGCGACGCTGAATCCCGCATCGGTCAGCGCGTCGATCGGCGCCGCCGTCCTCGACGGCTCGACGCTGCGGTGGGCTGACGCGATCCCGGCGGGCGAGACGCTCACGATCACGTTCGCCGCGACGGTGCGGCGCGACGCATACCGTGCGGACTCGCAGCTGGTCGTGACGACGGATGCCTCGGCCGAACGTGCGATCCTCACCTCGTGCGAGGGCTGCGCGCACACCTTGACGGCGGTGCACTACGACCCGCGGCCCCCGCGCCCCGAGTTCCCCGACAAGCCCGGGAAGCCCGAGAAGCCCGGCAAGCCCGACAAACCCTGAGGGGACGCGACCCCGCCGGCCGGCTCGCCCGGAGCCGGCCGGCGGAGTCTCACCCCCTCACCCCGGCTCGGCGGGCATCCTGCTCGTCGCGCTCCGAGCGATACGAGAGGAAGAAGTCGATGGAGACCACGCCCCGTGTGAGTCGCAGGACCCTGCTGCAGGGAGGCGTCGCACTCGGCGCCGCCCTCGTGGCGTCGACGGCCGTCCCGGCGGCCGCCGCCCAGCTGTCGGTATCGAGGATCAAGGTCCTCGCCGGCACCCAGAGCCCTGTCCAGTACGGGATCGGCGCGACCGACCTCGGCATCCCCGTGCGCACGCCGGACGGCCGGATGCTCTTCATGTTCGGTGACACGTGGGCCGACACCGTCGGCGGAACGAACTGGCGCTCGCCGGTCGCCCTCTACTCATCGACGACGAACCTGCCCGCGGGCATCACCTTCAACGGGTGCGCCGGTGCGGGCGGCAACACGCAGGGCACCGCACCGCAGCTGTGGTACTACCCGCACGACTGGTACTTCACGACGGTCATCCCGTCGGACGTCATCACCATCGGCTCCCGTATGTACCTGCACGCGATCGTCAACGGCCCGCACTTCGGCGCGGTGCGCTGGACGGAGCTGTGGAAGTCCGACGACAACGGCGCGACGTGGCAGCACACCGGGCTGCAGTTCCCCGCCGACATGGCCGGCGGCAGGTTTCAGTGCATCACGTGGGGTGAAGGGAACGACGGCTACGTGTACATCTACGGCACCGGCTTCCAGCGCGACAAGGGCATCGTGCTCTACCGCGTGCCCTCCAACAACATGACCTCGCTCTCGGCGTACCAGGCGTGGGGCTGGGACGGCTCGTGGGGTTGGGGCAAGCCGGTCACCGAGGTGCTGCCGGGCTCGTTCGGCGAGATGTGCCTGCGTCCGCTCGGAGGCAAATGGATCCTCGTGTGGTTCAACGCGGCGGCGTACCGGATCGACGCGATGGTGCTGAACACGCCGACCGACAACCTCTACACCGCGACCAAGACGACCCTGCTGAGCGGCACTGAGTGGGGGATGGAGGATGCGTCGCACGTGGCCCAGCTGTACGGCGGCTACATCATCCCGGGATCGACCCTCTCGGATCTTCACCTGAGCGTGAGCCAGTGGAAGACGGCCGACAACAGCGTGTACCACTCGGAGCAGTTCCGTATCCAGGGCCTCGTCTGACGAGCCGCCCGCACCGCACTGGCGGGCGCGGTGCGGGCGCGGTGCGGGCGCGGCAGCTTCTGACGTTCGCGCCGTCGCAAGACGTAGCGAGCGTCGGAACGTGCCGCGCATGGTCACCGCGCACTGCCGCGGCTGCAGATGCTGCAGCGTGCGCAAGCGACTGCAGCGCACGGGAAGCGCGTCCACGGCCGACTCCACACGCACATTCATCCGTGCTCCTCCCCAGAGATCAGCCACACCTCGAGCTCGGCGATCGACGTGTACCGCAGGTGGCCGCCCGGCGTGCCGATGATCCGGACGCCGTCGGCGCACACCTCGGCGAAGTCGAGCGCGTATTCGTCCTCTTCGAGCGCCGTGAAGTCGTTGCGATAGGGCGGGGCGACGGATGCCTCGACCGCCCGCCACTCTCCGTCCACGCGCACCTCGAGCCGCGGCCCGTCGGCGAACCACCCGCCCAGCGAATCCTGCGGGCCCGGCACATACACGACATGGTCGAAGCGGCGCGGCGACGGCCACTGGTAGCCCCACATGTCGTCGCCGGCGCCCGGACCGCGCGAAGAGTCCTCGGCGAGGTCGCGGCGGCCGTCGTTGAGCACCGACGTCTGTCCGTCGGCCACGCGCGAGACGAACGGCCACGTGTCGGGCGATAGCGCGAGGTTGCCGTCGGAGTCGGGAGCGACGGCATCCGTCCCCGGATCGAAGCGCACGCGACGCAGGCCGAAGGTGTACGCGCGGCCGCCGCGCGATGCGGCGCCGAAGAACCAGTTGCTCTGCAGCCACAGGTCGCGCCCGTCGGGGGAGAGGAACTTCGACGGCATCGTCGGCGCGTACCCGCCGTGCTTCGCGAGCGGCGAACGGGGGCCCTGCCACGGGAACATCCCGTAGTCGGCCGAATGCAGGTGCCGCCAGGGTCCCCACGGTGCGGGCGCCTCGAAGAACTCGTGGGTGTACTCGCTCCAGGACGAATAGAGGTAGCGTCCGAGTCCCGGGTTCCACACGATCCCTCCCTGGGCGATCGTGGTGAAGCCCGAGCGGCTGCCGTCGGGTGCGGGTTCGGGGTACATCACCCGCTCGTCGACGAGCACGGGCCGCTTGTCTCCGATGTCACGGCTCCAGCGAGGCATCCCGTCGTCGTCGCGCCCCGCGAAGAACTCCCACGCGGAGCGTCGCTGGACGGATGCCGCGGCCACCCGCGCGAGGAACAGCTCGGTCGGATCGGGCACGATGCGGGTGAACGACGTGCGCCAGTTGCCGTCGATGCCGTACGCGTAGACCCACGGACTGCCGCCGTTCGACTGACCGAGATCGAGGAACATCACGGTCGTGAACACGTGATCGGTGAACAGGGGTGCACCGGGCCACGTCCAGGTGCGACCGTAGTCCGACGAGCGTACGACGGTCGCCGTCGGCGCCTCGTCGAACACGCCCGGCTCGTCGCCGCACCGCAGATCCTGCACGGCGAGATACAGCTCGTCGCATCCGTCGCCGTCGCCGTCCACCGCCACCATGCCCGTCGGCTTGCGATTGAACCGGGGCGCACCCCACACCGGTGCGACCGCGTCTCCGGCGGCGAGGGGTGTGCCGGTCAGCCCCGTCTCGGGCGTACCGTCTATCCGCCCCACGAGGATGTCGTGCCACCCGTGCCTCGCGAACCCGGTGCCGTCACCCGCCGCGGTGTACAGTGCACCGTCGTCGGCCCACGCCGACGGCCACAGGTCACCGTCGCCGTCGGCCCACACCGTGTCGGCCTGATCGACATGTGCGACGCGCAGGCGCAGGGGCGTGGCATCCGAGTTCACCGGAACACCGTCGATGAGAGGAAACCGGGATGCCTCCATCAGCCCTCCTGCGACAGGTGCAGGGATCGCAACCCGAACCAGTACGACGACATGCCGGCGGGTGCACAGGGGCACACGTTCGACTGCACCCACATCGAGAGGTTGTCGTCCGAGACGAACTTCGACGGGATCGTGGTGCCGTAGCCGCCGTAGCGATCGTCCGTCCACGGGTACGGGCCGAAGTCCTCCGACAGGAACAGCGTCCACGGTCCCCACGGCGCGGGCGCCTCGTAGAACTCGAACGTCAGCTCGGTCCACGACGCGTACACGTACCGGTCGAGCTTCGGCAGGTACGTCACTCCGCCCTGCGAGATGACAGTGAGGTTCTGCGCACCGACGGTCTGCCCGTCCTCGGCGTCGCCATCACCCGGGTGCTGGACCCGCTCGTCGATCAGCACGGGGCGCTTGGCTGCGATGTCGTCGGTCCAGGTCGGCTCGGCGTCACCCGGCTCGCCCGCGTAGAACCGCCAGGTCGAGGCATCCTGAACCGACTCCACCGGAACCCGGGCGAGGAACAGCTCGGTGGGATCGGCGACCGAATCGTCGAACGAGTCCCGCCAGTTGCCGTCGAGACCGTACGCGTAGGCGTATGCCGGGTCGGGGGCATGTTCGGCGTCCCGGCCGTAGTCGGCGAACCACACGGTCGTGAAGACGCCGTCGTCGAACATCGGGGCGCTCGCCTCCCATGTCCAGGTCTTGCCGTGGTCGTCGCTGCGCGCGATCGTCGCGGCCGGCGCCTCGTTGAAGTCGAGCTTGAGGTCCTGCACCGCGAGATAGATCGTGCCGGCGACGCACAGCATTCCGGTCGGCTTGCGGGTGAAGCCCTCGCCCCACCACACCTGGCCGACGCCGTCGCCGCCCGCGAGGAACTCGCCCTCGAGTCCGTTCGCGTCGGTCGGCGACCCGGTGATGCGGTTGACAGCGATGTCGAAGAACTCGTTGCCGAACCCTGCGCCGTCGCCGTTCGCGGCATAGAGCGCGTCGTCGTCCGACCAGCAGCTCGGCCACAGGTCGCCGTCCGAGACGCCCACCACCGTCACCGCGTCGCCGACGCTCGCGCGCAGCGATGCTCCCGGCAGCGCGTCGCCGAAGGCCACGTCCGGATCGGGCGAGCTCTGCGCGCACGCGGAGAGGACGAGAACGGATGCCGCGACCGCTGCGGTCCCGAAGTGCGTCCGACTCGAGCGGAGTGCGGGCACCACCTCAGTCCTGAGGTGCGCGCGGGGGTGTGGCGCCGATGTCGGGCACCGGGGCGGTGCCTAGGTGCACCTCCAGATCGTCGACCGTAGGCGTTCTCGGCCGGCGTGCGGTCGGCCGGTCGAGGTAGAACATCGCGGTCGACGAGATGTCGTCGCGAAGCGGCAGGTAGCGCCAGCCGCTCCGCCAGCCGAGAGCCTGGATGTCGACCTTCGGGATGCCGGTCGCGAAGAAGATCGGGTCGAGCAGGTGCCAGCGGTACATGCCGAAACGCTGCTGGCTCACGTAGAGGCCGTCGGGGCGGATCACCTGCGGCATGCCGAGGTACGGAGTCGAGAACTCGGTGTACCCCTTGCCGGGGATGTCGAAGTTCCACGCGCCGCCGAAGTAGTCCTCGGTGCCGGTGCCGCAGATGGTGGGGTAGTCGGTGTCGTCGTCGAGATAGAACTTGATCTCGCCCTCGCCCCACCAGCCGTTGGAGTTCACACCCCACGCGATGTAGGTGCCGACGTACTGCCCCTGGCCCTCGATGCCCTCCAGAATCGTGTGCGGCACGAGCTCCTCGAGAGGGTTGGAGCGGCGCCACTGCGCGTGGAAGTAGCCGTCCTGCGAGTAGTCGCCGCCGAGCTCGTACGTCACCTGGTAGTACACGCGGACGTCGACGACCGAGGTGTTCTCGACCGTCAGGCGCGCGCCCGAACGGAACGGCATGGGCCAGTACGAGTTGAATCCGCCGTGCGGGTTGGCGGCGATCGTCTGCGAGTTCACCTGGGCGAACACGCCCCACCCGTTGCAGAAGAAGTCGCCGTACGGCACCTCGACCGCAGGTTCGGCGGCGCCGTCCCAGTACGCCCGCAGGATCAGGGTGCGCCAGTTGTCGGTGTGCGTCGTGATCCAGATGTGCGTGATCTTGCCGGGACCGTCGATGGTCGCGAGATCGAAGGTCTCGCCCGCCTTGATGTCGACGCTCGGCGAGATCTTCCAACCCGGGCCGAGGTCGCGAGCGCACGAGGCACCCGTGCCCTCGGTCGCGCGGCCGCCGCCGCCGGCGGCGCCGTCGAAGTTCTCCGGAGAGATCGAACGCGTCTGCAGCGGGCGCAGCCCGGCGATCGACGAGAGGTCCGGGGACGGGAATTGGGGTGAGCTCATCGGGAAGGCACATCCTCGTGTCGGCACGCCAGAACCCGGCGCACTTCTGGAATCGATTTCAACACTGTATTGTTGGCTGACCGGCATGTCAACGAAGGCCGGGCGCGCGGGAGCGAGGTGCCATGGCCACGATCTACGAGGTCGCGAAGCTCGCCGGCGTGTCTCCTGCGACGGTCTCGCGGGTCTTCAACGGCATGGGCGTGTCGGATGAGAAGGCGCTCGCCGTCCGAGAGGCGGCGCGTTCGCTGAGGTTCACTCCGAACCGCACCGCTCGCACGCTGCGCAAGCAGGCGTCCGAGGTGATCGCGCTCGTGATCCCCGACATCGAGAACCCCTACTTCACCGAGATGGCCCGCGGTGTCGAGGATGTCGCGTCCCAGGCGGGCTACTCGGTCGTGCTGTGCAACACCGACTCGCAGATCGAGAAGGAGGCGACGTACCTCCAGATCGCGATCTCGGAGCACATGGCCGGCGTGATCCTCGCCGCAGCGTCCGACCACACGAATCTCGACGATCTCATGGCGATCGGCCGCCCCGTGGTCGCGGTCGACCGCGGCACGGGCTACGACATCGACGGTGTCGTGATGTCGAACCGCACGGCGGGCCAGGCCGCTACCGAGAACCTGGTGCAGGCGGGCTATCGCCGGATCGCCTGCATCACCGGCCCGCAGCACATCGAGACCGCCTACGAACGTGCGCAGGGCTGGCGCGCCGTGCTGGCGCGCCACTTCCCCGACTCCGATCCCGACGAGCTGCTGCGCTACTCGACCTTCCGCGTCGACGGCGGACGCGAGGTCATGGAGGAGCTGCTGGCTCTGCCCGATCCGCCTGACGCGGTCGTCGCCGGCAACAACCTCCTGGGGGTCGGCGCCATCCAGGTGCTCACCGAGCACGGGCTCACCCCTCCCAAGATCGGCGTCGCGGTGGTCGGCTCACTGCCTTTCACGACGCTCTCTCCGACCGCGGTGACGGTGGTGCGACTGCCCGCACGGCACATGGGCGTGACGGCGGCCAAGATGCTCCTCGAACGCATCAACGGCGACGACCAGCCGGCGCGCACCGTCGTGCTGCGCAACGAGGTCCAGCCGGCTCGTGCCTCGCAGCGGGTCTGAGCCGAACGCCGCGGTTTCAGATCGACCCCCGTTTCGCGCGGTTGATCATGAAATCGATTTCGTCTAGAGTGAACGCGTTCGTCAGCCCGTCATGATCGAGGAGGATCGATGGCCGTCACGTGCACGCTCGGTGTCGACATCGGCACGTCCAGCAGCAAGGGCGTGCTCGTCGACGGGTCGGGGCACATCCTGGCGAGCGCGACCGTCGCGCACGACGTGTCGCGCCCGAAGCCGGGTTTCGTCGAGATGGACGGGCGGGTCTGGTGGGACGAGTTCGTCGGGCTCGCTCGTGAACTGCAGCTGACCGCACGCGCCGACGGGGTCGAGCCCGAGATCACCGCGGTCGGCGTGAGCGGCATGGGCCCCTGCGTGCTGCTCGCCGACGCTCACGACGAGCCGGTGCGCCCCGCGATCCTCTACGGGGTCGACATGCGCACGGGCGAGCAGATCGCCCGGATGAACGCCGAGCTGGGCATCGACGAGATCACCCGCGTCGGCGGCTCGATGCTCACTTCCCAGGCCGCCGGGCCCAAGATCCGGTGGATCGCCGACGAAGAGCCCGCGGCGTACGCCCGCGCGCGCCGGCTGTTCATGCCGGCGTCGTGGCTCGTCCGCCGTCTCACCGGCGCCTACGTGCTCGACCACCAGTCCGCGAGCCAGGTCTCGCCGCTGTACGACGTCGAGGCCGCAGCCTGGCACGACTCCTGGTGGCAGCGGTTCGCGCCCGGCATCGAGGCGCCGGCGCTGGCATGGGCGGGCGACATCGCCGGTGCCGTGACGGATGCCGCAGCCGCCGTCACCGGCATCCCCGCCGGCACGCCGGTCATCGTGGGCACCGTCGACGCCTGGACCGAAGCGGTGAGCGCCGGGGCGCACCGGGACGGCGACCTCATGCTGATGTACGGCACCACCATGTTCCTGATCGCGACCGGCACGCGGACGCTGCGCACCCCCTCGATGTGGACCACGGCAGGGGCGTTCCCCGGCACGCGCAACCTCGCCGGAGGCCTCGCGACCTCCGGCGCGCTGACCGCGTGGCTGCGCGACCTCACGGGCGCCGACTATCCGACGCTGCTCGCCGAGGCGGAGGCGTCCGGTCCCGGTGCGCACGGACTCGCGATGCTGCCCTACTTCGCCGGCGAGCGGACGCCGATCCTCGACCCGGACGCCCGCGGCGTCGTCGCGGGCCTGACCCTCGACCACACGCGCGGCGATCTCTACCGCGCCGCTCTCGAGGCGACCGCGCTCGGCGTGCGGCACAACGTCGAGACGATGCGTGCCGCGGGTGCCGACATCCGTCGCATCGTCGCGGTGGGCGGCGGCACGCAGGGCTCGCTGTGGCTGCAGGTCGTCTCGGATGCGACCGGGCTCGTGCAGGAGGTGCCGCGGACGACGATCGGCGCGAGCTACGGCGCGGCGTTCCTCGCGGCGTGCGCGGTCTCGGCCGATCCTCCGCGCATCGGCGACTGGAACCCCGTCGACACCGTGGTGCGCCCGGATCCCGAGCTGACGTCCTTCTACGACGAGCTGTTCGCGCGCTACGTCCGGCTCTACGACACCACCAAGCACCTCGTGCATGAGCTCGCCGCCGACCAGCGCCGCGCGCCGCAGGCGGTGTCGGCATGAGGCGCCGGGCACGCGGCATCCCGCACACCGCTGAGCGCGCGGCGTTCCCGCTGGGCGGCGTCGGCACCGGCAACGTCTCGCTCGGCGCCCGCGGCGAGCTGCGCGACTGGGAACTCGAGAACCTGCCCGACAAGGGACGCCTCAACCCGTACTCGTTCTTCGCGATCCACGCCGCGCCCGAGGCCGGTGCTGCCGTGACGCGCGTGCTCGAGGCACAGCTGACCGGGCGGCGCGACTGGGATGCCGGCTACCCGTTCGAGCGCCAGGCCGGCCTGCCGCGGCTGCGCGCCGCGACGATGCACGGCGAGTACCCGGTCGTCGACATCGACTTCGACGACGACGTGCTGCCGGTCACCGTGTCGCTGCGCGCGTTCACCCCGCTGGTGCCGCTCGATCCCGATTCCTCCGGCATTCCCGCGGCCGTGCTGAGGTACCGCGTGACCAACCCCGGCACGGGCCGGGTGCGGGCGACCGTCGTCGGCAGCATGAGCCACACCGCCGGCCGCGGCGAGGGCCCGTTCGGCATGAGGGCGCAGCAGACCGTGCGGTGGCGCGAGGAGGACGGGGTCCGGGGTCTGGATTTCGGCATCCGTCTTCCCGAGGACGACCTGGGCTACGGCACCCTGAGCCTCACGACGACGGATGCCTCGACCACCGTCAAGCCGCAGTGGGTCACCGGGTTCTGGCCCGACGGGCCGCGGCTGTTCTGGAACGATCTCTCGGCAGACGGGCTTCTCGAGCCCGAGCCGCGCCTGACTCTCGAAGACCGGCCGCGCGGGCTGTTCGCGGACTCGGCGAGCGAGACGCCCATGGCCGAGGAAGAGCTGTTCGGCAAGCTCCCGCGACTGCGCACCGGTTCGCTCGGCATCGTCCATGAGCTCGAACCCGGCGAGAGCCGCGACTTCGAGTTCGTGCTGGCATGGAGCTTCCCGAATCGGCACCGCTCGTGGCGCGGGCACATCGTGGCCGACGCGCGCACTCCGGACGAAGGGGTCATGCGCAACCATTACGCAACGCTGTGGCCCGATGCGTGGGCTGCGGCATCCCATCTCCATCGTGAACTGCCCGCGCTCGAGGCGACGACGCTCGCGTTCGTCGAGGCGCTGTACGGCGGCAGCCTCGACCCTGTGGTCGCCGACGCGATCGGCGCCAACATCGCCGCGGCCCGCTCGACGACGGCGTTCGTCGTCGAGAGCCCGAACCTCGAGCTCGGCGACGGCCCGGTGTTCGCCGCGTGGGAGGGGTCGTTCGACCACGCCGGGTCGTGCGAGGGCACGTGCACGCACGTGTGGTCGTATGCGCAGACGGTGGCCTGGCTCTTCCCTTCGCTGGAGCGCAGCGCGCGCCGCGCCGAGTTCCTGCTCGAGACCGACGATGCGGGCGCCCAGAAGTTCCGCGGCAACCGCGTCTTCGGCGGCGAGTCGTGGTTCATGGGACCCGCGGTCGACGGTCAGCTCGGCACGTTCCTGCGGCTGCATCGCGAATGGCGCTTCTCGGGCGACGACGGCTTCCTGCGGGAGTCGTGGCCGGCGGCCGCGCGCAGCCTCGAGTACGCCATCCGCGAGTGGGATCGCGACGGCGACGGGCTCCTCGACGGCGAGCTGCACAACACCTACGACATCGAGTTCCACGGGGTCGACCCGCTCGCCAACGGCATGTTCGCGGCAGCGCTCCGAGCGGGCGCGCGCCTGGCGGCGCACCTCGGCGAGACGCATCGCGCGGCGGACTGGCTCGACCGCGCCGACCGCGTCTCCCGCGGCATGGACGACATGCTGTGGAACGGCCAGTACTACCGACAGGTGATCGACGACGTCGACGCCCACCGCTACCAATACGGCGAGGGCGTCCTGTCGGACCAGCTGCTCGGCCAGTTCCACGCGTGGATCAACGGCCTGGGCGACCTGCTGCCGCGCGAGCGGCTGCGGCGGGCGCTCGGCGCGATCGTGACCCACAACCACCGCGGCGACCTCACGGCGCACGAGAGCACGCAGCGGGTGTACGCACTGAACGACGAGGGCGGGCTGCTGCTGGCGTCGTGGCCCCTCGGCGGCCGGCCGGCGATCCCGTTCGTCTACTCGGACGAGGTATGGACCGGCGTCGAGCATCAGGTCGCGGCATCCCTCGCCTACGCCGGCATGACCGACGAGGCCCTCGAGATCGAGCGCACGCTGCGCGCCCGCTACGACGGGACGACGCGGAGTCCCTGGAACGAGATCGAGTGCGGAAACCACTACGCCCGGTCCCTCGCCTCGTGGGCGCTGCTGCTCGCCTTCACCGGCGCCCAGTGGGACGCGCCGACGCGCACCCTCTCGTTCGACCCCGCCGGTGACCAGCCCATGCGCGCCCTCTTCACGACCGGCGACGCATGGGGCCGCGTCGAACTCGACGGCGACGACGTCACGCTGCACGTCGACGGCGGCCGATTGACGCTCGACCGTCTCGTCGTGCGAGGGCGCACGGCATCCGGCCCTCTCATCGTCGCGGCGGGCGAGAGCGTGACCCGCACCGCCGCCCCCGTCCCAGACCCCTCACCACAGGAGACCCCATGACGACCTACACGCTCCCCGCACCGCGCGCTCAGCTGGCCACCCCGCCCCGGACCGCGTATCTCATCGCGTCGGGCGATCTGCGCGAGTCGGCGAATGCGGCCGGCTGGCCCACCCAGGTCGAGCTCGAGGCGGCGGTGACCCGGGTGCTCGGCGAGCTCGGCTGGCAGGTGATCCGCGCGAACGATGTCGACCCCGAGACCGGACACGGGTTCATCTCGAGCCAGCGCATGGGGCTCGAGGTGTTCAAGACCATCCCCGCCGACGCGCCGCTGATCGTCGCCGAGGCGGTGTGGCAGTACTCGCACCACGTGCTCGCGGGGCTGCGGACGCACCGGGGCCCGATCGTGACCGTCGCGAACTTCGCGGGGGACTGGCCCGGCCTGGTCGGACTGCTCGGGCTCAATGCGGGCCTGACCAAGATGGGCAAGGACTACGCCACGATCTGGTCGGTCGACTTCACCGACGAGTGGTTCCGGGCGGGCCTGAAGGAGTGGACCGAGACCGGGCGCATCACGCACGACGCGTCGCACGTGCGTGCCCTTCCCGAGCTGCCCGACACCCCCGAGGTCGAGCTCGGCCGGGCGCTGGGCGACCAGCTGCTGGCCGACAAGGCCATCATCGGCGTGTTCGACGAGGGCTGCATGGGCATGTACAACGCCATCTTCGACGACGAGCTGCTCAACAGGACCGGCATCTACAAGGAACGGCTGAGCCAGTCGGCGCTGTACGCCGAGATGCTGACGGTGACGGATGCCGAGGCCGACGCCGCGCGCGACTGGCTGGTCGAGCGGGGCATGACGTTCCGCTTCGGCACCGACGAGGCCACCGAGCTCACCGTGGGCCAGGTGCGCTGGCAGATGAAGATGTACATCGCCGCCCTGCGGATCGCCGACGACTTCGGCCTGGACGCCGTGGGCATCCAGTACCAGCAGGGGCTGAAGGATCTGGTTCCGGCATCCGATCTCGCCGAGGGCGTGCTCAACTCCACCGAGCGCCCGCCCGTGTACTCGCGCGACGGGCGCCGCGAGCTGTTCGCGGACCGCGCGTTCCCGCACTTCAACGAGGCCGACGAAGGCGTCGCGGTCGACGCGCTCGTGACCGACCGGGTGTGGACCGCGATGGGACTCCTGCCCGACAACACGCTGCACGACGTGCGGTGGGGCGAGGAGCACGACGGCCGGTTCGTGTGGGTGTACGAGATCTCGGGCTCGGTCCCCGGCTCGCACCTGGGCGGGTGGGACAAAGCGGAGGGCTGGCGGCAGGGGCCGGTGTTCTTCCCCGCCGGCGGCTCGACGATCAACGGGGTGTCCCGGCCCGGCGAGGTGGTGCTCTCGCGCGTGTTCATCGCGGACGGCATCCTGCAGGCCGACATCTTCCGCGGCACGGTCGTCGAGCTGCCCGAGGACGAGACGCAGCGCCGCAAGGACGCCACCAACCCCGAATGGCCGATCGCGCACGTCGTGCTGCACGACATCAGCCGCGACCAGTTCATGGCCCGCCACAAGGCCAACCACGCGCAGCTCGTGTACGCGCCCGATGCCGACACGGCCGACCGTGCGCTCGTCGCGAAAGCCGCGATGCTCGACCGCATGGGCATAAAGGTCAACCTCGTCGGCCGCGTCGACGGGCTCTGAGCGCACCCGATCGAAGAGGAGAAGATCCGTGCCGACGGATTCCGAGGGCCGCGACTGGACCGAGGCCGTGGTCGACGGGCGCTGGCTGCGACCGGCGCCCGGCGGGGGGCCGCGGGAGCCCCGCTGGGGACATCCGGGCGGCATCCAGCTCGGCCTGCACCCGCTGAGCGGCCCGCGCGGGCTCCTGCGCATCTTCACGCCGTACCTGGGCCAGCCCCGCGAGCGACTGCTCAACTTCATCGCCGTCGAGCCCATCCCCGCCGGGGACAGCGAGCGCGGGTACAGCGAGCTCGAGCGCAGCCGTCTGGACGACGTGCCGGGACTGCGCATGTGGGCGGCCGACGACGCCGCTGACGCCGCGCCCCGCGACCCGCGCGACCCGGCGCGGGGCACGGTGGCCGTCATCGACGGCGTCGAGACGCTGACCGTCGACGTGCTGGTCGAGCCGTTCGCGAACGGCGCCGACGTGTGGGTGCGCGTACGGTTCCGCGCCGACCGGCCGCACGAGCTGACGGTGGCCGCCTACCGCCGCGACTCGTCGGTCGAGCTCGAGGCGTGCGTCCTCACCGCCACGATGGGCAATTGGGCGCGGCTGCGTACCCTCCACCTCGCCGAAGGCCGTGTGGCGACCGCGGGCAGGCTCTGGCCCGGCTACCGCGGCATCCACTTCGCCGACCACGCGGCCTTCGGCGTGGACGAGCTGGCCCGCGCGGGTTCCGAGGTGGTGGTCTCGGCGACGCCCGACGAGGCCGAGCCGCACCGCGCCGAGTACGCGCAGGGCACCCGCGAGCACTGGCACTACGTCGGCGATCGTGCCGTGCAGACGTGGCGGGCCGCCGATCCCGATTCGCGTCTGATCGCGCAGGTCAACGGCCGCCACACGTACTGGATGAGCGAGGCGCCGATCCCCGGCGGCATCGCGTTCGAGAACTTCGAGCTCGTCGAGCCCTTCCGCCAGGGCCGCGTCCTCACCTTCCAGGTCGAGCCGCTGGCCTGACCCGGCGCGGGCGGGCGCCGTTGCCCCTCGCCTGCGCGGGCGTTGCGGCGCATGATGGGTGCGTGGCGACTCTTGACGACGTGCGCGCGATCGCGGCGGGGCTCCCCGGCGTGGAGGAGCGCATCGACGGGCACCGCGGCGGCGCGACCTGGCGCGTGACGTCGGGTGCGTTCGTGTGGCAGCGCGGTCCGAGCGGCCGCGATCTCGAGCAGCTCTCCGCGCTGGGCCGCGAGTGGCCTCCGGGGGAGGTGGTCGGCGTGCGCACCGACGGGCTCCCGGTCAAGGATGCCCTCCTCGAGACCTACCCCGAGGTGTTCTTCACCATCCCGCACTTCGACGGATTCCCGGCCGTGCTGGTGCGCCTCGACGCGATCGAGGTCGATCACCTGCGCGAGGTGATCACCGATGCCTGGCTGCTCAAGGCGCCCAAGCGGGCGGCGAGCGAATGGCTCGCCGCCCACCCTCCGGCGCCCGGCTGACTCAGAGCTCGCCGGTGTCGTACTCGGCGCGACCGGCGACCACCGTCCGCACGACGCGGGCTCGCAGCAGGGACTCGGCGCCGGCGGTGAACGGATCCACGTCGACGACCGCGAAATCGGCGGCCATGCCCGCCGCGAGCCGGCCGCGCCGGTCGCCCTCGCCGACCGAGGCTGCGGCATCCCTCGTCGCGTGCCCGAGCGCCTGCTCGAGCGGCAGCGCAAACTGCGGATGCCGCGGCGCGAACGACGGATCGAGCGCCGAGCCCCGGGTCGCGGCGATGTACATGTTGGGCAGGGCCTCGTGCGGCGCCGTCGGCGCGTCGGTCGAGAACGCCAGGAGCGCGCCGGCCGCGACGTACTCGGGCCACGCGAACGCGCGGTCGACGCGATCGTCGCCGAGCATGGCCGCCCAGTTGCCGAAGATCGCGGGGTCGGCGTGCACGGGCTGCATCGAGGCGGTCACCCCGAGCCGGGCCATCCGCTCGGCGGTGCCGGGTGCGGCGTACTCGAGGTGCTCGATCCGATGGCGGCGTGCACGGGGGCCGTTGACCTCGGACGCGTGCTCGAGCGCATCGAGCGCGATGTCGCTGGCGAGGTCGCCGATGGCGTGGAGCGCCACCTGGAGTCCGGCGGCGTCCGCCGCGGCGACGACCGGCTTCAGGTCGTCGAGCGACCAGATGGGTTCGGCGTTCGAGCCGTCGGCATACGGATGCCGCATCGCGGCGGTGCACGCATCGATCACGCCGTCGACCACGAGCTTGATCCCCGCGATGCGCAGCCACGGCGACCTGATGCTCTCGGCGAGCTCTGCCGCGCGGGCGACCTGTGCGAGGTTGGCCGCCTCGTCGCCGGTGTTCTCGATGAACCAGTGGGCCGCGACGCGCAGCGGCAGGCGGCCGTCGCGGCGCGCGGCGGCGCGCTGGAAGGCGGCGAGGCCGAGCTCGTCGAAGGCCATGTCGACGACTCCCGTGACACCCGTGGCGAGATACGCGGCGAGCGTACGCTCGACGGCCTCGTCGCGGTCCGCGTCCCCGGCCGCCGCTGCGAGGAACGCCCACGCGTGCGCCTGCGCCGCGGTCTCGTACAGCATGCCGTCGGGCTCGCCGTCGGCGTCGCGGCCGAGGCGGCCGCCCAGCGGGTCGGGGGTCTCGCGCGTGATGCCGAGTTCTGCGAGCGCCGCGGAGTTGACCCAGCACGAGTGGTAGTCGTTCGCGTCGAGGTACACCGGCACGTCGGCGACCGCCGCGTCGAGCATCGCCGCGGTCGGCGCGCCGCCGGGTACCGAGTCGAACAGCCAGCCGCGTCCCAGCACGCGCGCGGCACCGGGGTCGGCAGCGCGCGCGGCGCGCAGCCGGGCCTGGATCTCGTCGAGGCTCCGCGCGTCCGTGAGGCCGACCCGCCCGAGCGCCTCGCCCATCATGACGAGATGCGTGTGGGCGTCGGTGAAGCCGGGCAGCAGCAGGCGTCCCGCGAGGTCGACGCGGGCGCAGTCGGGTCCGGCCGCCGCGCGTGCGCGCGCCAGGTCTCCGGCGAACACCACCGTCTCGTCGTCCACGACGAGCGCGTCGGCCCACGGCTCGTCGCCGGCCGTGAAGATGCGGCCCCCGGTGTACAGCGTCGCGCTCACGCCCCGACCTCCTCGGCGGCGTCGGCCTCGACACCGTCGGCCGCGGAGTCCGTCGCGGCGGCGGCCGCGGCATCCTTCTCGACCCGCCTCGAGATCGTGGCGACGATCGCTGCCGGGATCGCGAGCACGAAGCTCGCCGTCCCGAGGACCGCGACGAAGCCCTGATAGCCGAACAGCTCGACCAGCGCCGCGCCGATCACCGGCGTGAGCGCCGACCCGACGAGGTAGACCGCGAGGAGCGGCCCCGACCAGCGGCCGTCGGCATCGAGCGCGGCCGACGTCGAGACGAAGTACATGAACGCGATCGCGTAGATGGTGTTCCACACGATGAAGATCGTGATGAACGCGGTCTGGTCGGTCACGAAGCCCAGCGAGATCTTCAGCGCCCCGCCGGCGACGAGCAGCACGACCAGGGGCACGGCGCGTCCGAGCCGGTTGCCGACGATCATCAGCAGCACCGAGCCGAGGAGGCCGCCGGCCGTGCTGCCGCTGAGTGCGAGCCCGAGTCCCTCCGGCGTGAGTCCGGCGCGTTCGGCGCCCATGACGCCTGCCATCGCCCACAGCGAGTCCTCGCTCACGGCCCACAGTGCGAACGTGACGAGCAGTGCGAAACCGGCGATCGTCACGGCCCGAGAGGTCGTGCGCGCCCGGACGCGGACGGTTCCGGTCGCGGGAACCTCGATCGGCACCGCCTCGGCGACGGCGGCACCGGCCTGCGGGTCGATCACCGGGGCCACGGGGAGCCAGCCGACGGCGACGAAGCCGATGAGGCAGAACAGCGCCAGCGCGCCGAAGACGTCGATGGGCGCGAGCCCGATCAGCGGCACGACGGCGAGCACGATCGTGATCACGCCGCGGTTGGCGAGTCCGTTGAACCCCGCGACGCGATCCGGGTTGCGGAACGCCGCGAGCGCGGCTCCGGCGGCGGCGACCGCGCCGCCCGCGCCGACGCCGCCGACGAGGAGTCCGGCGACGGCGAGCGCGGGCACGCCCACGAGAGCTGCCACGAGGAACCCCGCGACGCCCGCGGCGAGGCCGATGCGCGCGACGAGACGGCGGTGCCGGCCCGCGCACCACGGCGCGGTGACCAGGCCCGTGACGGCGGTCGCCAGCAGCGTCGCCGTGACGATCCAGCTCGCCGTGAGCACGTCGGTGCCGAAGCCCTCCTGGAGGGCGGTGATCATGTAGGGCGAGAGGTTCACGCCGAGGTAGCCGGCGATGCCGATCGCGAAGGTCGCCGCGCCCGTGCGGACGCGGAGCGGGACCCGTGCTTCGAGGTCGTTCATGCGAGTGTCTTCCTGTCGTCTGGTGCACGGCGGTGTGCGGGGGACCGGCGTCGCGGCCGGTTAAACGAACGGTATTCGTTTATTGTTGCAGGAACATGTCGGTTCTGGGAAGACCGGATTGCACGGGCGGAGGCCGGCCCTAGGCTGACCGAGAGACGGAAGGAACCGGATGCCGCGCCCCCGCGTGAACCTGCTGTCGGTGGATCTGATCGCCGACGCCGCCATCGAGCTCGCCGATTCCGGCGAGACCTTCGGGGTCAACGCGCTCGCACGCCGCCTCGGCGTCACGCCGTCCTCCCTGTACAACCACGTGGACGGCAGGGACGCCATCGTCGAGCTCATGCGCGCGCGGCTGGGCGAGCGGTATCTTCCCGACCCGGTCTCGGGGGAGTGGGACGAGATCGTCGTCGGCACCGTGCGCGGGCTGCGACGCCTCTACGCCGACCATCCGCTCATCGTGCCGCTCCTGGTCGGCAAGACCATCACCGATCCCGGCGTCATCGCGAACTACGATCGGCTCGCGACCGCCCTGGTCGATGCCGGCCTGCCCGACGACGAGGTGCTCGCGATCGTGGCGGTCGTCGACGCGTTCGCGATGGGCTTCGGCCTCGACGTCACCTCGCCCGACGAGATCTGGAGCGCCGACACCCCGACGACGACCCTGGCGCGGCTGATGGCGGATGCCGCGACCGGCCGCGAACGCAGCGACCGGGCCTTCGAGATCGGCCTCGAGATGCTGGTCGCCTCGCTGCGCCTGCGGGTCGAGCGAACCTGAGCGCGCCTCGTCGCTACGCCGGGTCGGCGGTCCCGCGGTGCGCCGCGACGAACGAGTCGTAGTCGCTGCGCGACAGTGCCGCGTACGCGTACGCCCACTCGAGCAGGGCCTCGCCGACGACGCGGCCGGTGCCGATGTACCCCGCCACCAGCGCCGCCTGCGGGGATTGCGAATGCGCCCGCGCGAGCGTCGCGGCGCACGCCTCGGCGTACGCCCGGAACGGGCGGTCCTCGAGCACCTCGGTTTCGACGGACCCCTTCATGTCGTGGAACTGCCGCACGTAGAAGTCGCCGGTCTCGGACCGCAGATGGCCGAGGAACGGGTCCGACACCGCCTGCAGGATGCGCTGCAGCGCGACGACGCGACCGCCGTGCCCGTGCGCGGCGATGTGGTCCGTCGCCGCGCGCGGCTGCTCGATCCCGCCGTGCGCCACCAGCACGCTCTCGCCGGCCTGCTTGGCCTGCAGCAGCAGGGTGTTGCCGTCGCCGTCCTGGAACAGCACCAGTCCGCACAGGGTGCCCACGCTGCCGACGCCGACGACGCGGCGCGCAAGATCCGACTCCGTGTAGTGGCTGAGCACCATGCGGACGTCGATGTTGGCCGAGGCGGTGTAGCGCCGCACGTTCTCGTGCAGGCGCTCCCGGCTCACCACGTCGCCGTGCACCATCGCCGGCGGATGCTCGACGAAGACCATGCGTCCGTCGGCGAGCGTCTCGGTGAGCCGTCGCGTGGCGCGCTCGGCCGTGCGCCTGCGTGCGTCGCGCATCGCCTCCTTGAGCACGCGCCGCGTCTTCCGGTCGGCGTCGTCGGCGAACGCGTGCACGTCGAAGTGCTCGAAGAACCGCAGCAGCGGGCTGCGGCGCGCATGCGAGTCCATCGCGCGCGCGTACGTCCGCACGGCCGCCAGCGCGGCATCCGTCACCACCGCGTCGTCGCGCGAGCTCGCCTGCCCGCCGATCACGAGGCTGGTGACGAGGCGCTTGACGTCCCACTCCCAGGGCGCCCACGCCGCCTCGTCGAAGTCGTTCAGATCGAATACGAGAGTGCGCTGCGGCGAGGCGTAGAACCCGAAGTTGGCGACGTGCGCGTCGCCGCAGGAGGGGACGAGGATGCCGCTGTGCGGGTCGCGCCCGAGATCCGCCGCCTGCAGGGCCGCGGTGCCGCGGTAGAAAGCGAACGGGCTCGCCGACATCCGCTCGATGCGCAGCGGGACGAGCTCGGCGATCCGCGTCGCGTTCTGCCGCTCGAGGATGCCGAGCGGGTCGCGGCCGGCGCCGCTGAGGCGCGCGAGCGCACGCCGTGGCGTGTGCCGCCGCGCGGCTCGGCCCTCGGCCACGCGCTCCGAAACGCTCGCCGGCACCGCCCAGGATCCGGCAGCCGCGGAATCGCTCATGGGGTCATTGTGGACCCCGCGATTGCCCGAGCGATACACGGCTCTTCGATGACCGTCCCCGAGAGCGCGCTCGTGGAGGCCGGCGCACACGGGTTCACCGTCGTGAGCGTGCGCGACGACTGGTCACGGGTCTTCCCGGTCGAGGCGTGACCGATGAGGGGGCTCAGCGCGCCCCCGTCGCCGTGGTCGCCGCGACCCCTACCCTGAACTCGTGAAGCGCTCCGACCCGCCCTCTGCCACCCCCGTGCTGTCTCCGGGCCTTCGCGTGCTCCTCGGGCTCGCGGCCGCGGTGGTCGTGCTGGCCGGGATCTTCTTCGCCCGCGAGATCTTCGGCCCGCTGGTGCTCGCGATCGTCCTCGTCGTCATCTGCGAGCCGGTCCGCCGCCCCCTCGAACGGCGCGGGTGGCCGCGGTGGGCGGGCACCACCGCGGTCATCGTCGTCGGCTATCTGGTGCTGGTCGCCATGGGCGTGCTGCTGTGGATCGCCGGCACGCAGTTCGCGCAGCTGGTGGGGCAGTACGCCGACCAGCTCCGTGCCGGCGTCGGCGACCTGATCGCGTGGCTCCAGTCGGTCGGCCTCGACGAGGAGGCGTCGGATGCCGCAGCCTCCGTCCTCGACCCGCAGACGCTCCTCCAGCTGGCGTCGAGCCTCGGCGCCGCCGCGATCGGCGTCGCGACGGCGCTCTTCTTCGTGTTCGCGTACATCATCTTCATGGCCGTCGATGCGGCCCGCTACCGCGATGCCGGGCGCGTGTTCGGCGACGGGCATCGTCCGGTGCTGGCCCGGATCGGGCGCCTGAACACCGGCATCCGTCGGTACTACATCGTCAACGCGTCGTTCGGCGCCATCGTGGCGGTCATCGACGGCTTCGCGCTGTGGGCCCTCGGCGTGCCCGCCCCCGTCGTGTGGGCGATCCTCGCGTTCGTGACGAACTTCGTGCCCAACATCGGGTTCGTGCTGGGGCTCATCCCGCCGGCGGTGCTCGGGTTCGTCGTCGGCGGCTGGCCGATGCTGCTCGCCGTGATCGCGATCTACTCGGTCGTGAACGTGGTGCTGCAGGTGCTCGTGCAGCCGAAGTTCGTCAGCGACGCCGTCGACCTCAGCCTCACGCTGAGCTTCTTCGCCGTCATCTTCTGGACCTTCGTCATCGGCCCGCTCGGGGCCATCCTCTCGATCCCGCTGACACTGTCGGCGCGGGCACTCGTGCTCGAGGGCGATCCCCAGGCGCTGTGGATGCGATGGCTGTCGGGCGATCGCTCCGCCACCCCGGCGCGTGCCGCGCCGGCCGCCGGGCGCGACGTGCGTCCGGGCGCGCCGCGCGCGTGACCGGCGCGGCTCGGCGAAGCCGGGCCGCCGGTGCGGGATGATCCAGCGTGTGAACGAGGAGACGTGGCGTAGGCGCACCGAGATCCCGCTGATGATCGCGGGCTTCGCGTACCTCCTCGCGTACTCGTGGCGGGTGATCGCCGACCTGGTCGGGCCGGAGCGTGCCGTCGCATCGACGATCGTGCTCGTCACGTGGGCGATGTTCATCGTCGACTACCTCGTGCGGCTGTTCATGGCCGACCGCAAGATGGTGTGGTTCCGCACGCACCTCGCCGATCTCGCGTTCGCGCTGGTCCCGGTGCTCAGGCTGGTGCGGCTGCTGCGGGTGCTCACGCTGCTGCCCGGCATCAGGTCCACCGCCGGCGACCGGCTGCGCGTGCGCATCATGGTGTACGGAATCGGCGCATCCGCGATCCTCATCTACGTGTCGTCGCTCGCGGTGCTCGAAGTCGAGCGGCACGCTCCCGATGCGACCATCACGTCGTTCGGCATCGCGATCTGGTGGGCGTGCGTCACCGTGACGACGACCGGATACGGCGACTACATCCCCGTGACGGATTCCGGGCGTGTGGTCGCCTCTGCGCTCATGTTCGGCGGTGTGGCGCTCGCCGGCATCATCACCGCGTCGCTGGCGTCGTGGGTGCTCGAACGTGCCGCCGGCGGCCACGAGCACGAGCCGGCCACCAACGCGCAGGTGCGGATGCTGATGGCCAAGATCGACGACCTCGCCGCGAGCACGGCCGGCCGCGACGCGGATCACCACGGCCGTGCGGTGAACGGCGGCGCCGTCGCGCCGCCGCACGAGGCCGACGTCGAGGGGTGGGACGACCTCGGCAACGGTGGTGACGCCCGCCCCGGGGGCTGACGGCCGGGAACGTCGAGAGGGCCGCACCTCTCGACGGTGCGGCCCTCTCGGTGTCGGGATTCTCAGGCGAGCAACTTGGCCTTCGCGGCGGCGAACTCGTCGTCGGAGAGGATGCCCTGCGCGTGCAGCTGGCCCAGCTGGCTCAGCTGCGCCATGAGCTCATCGCCCGCGCCTGCCGCCGGTGCCGCCGGCGCCGGTGCCTGCGCAGGCATCTGCGCTGCGACGGCCTGGGCGGCAGCGGCTTCCATGGCAGCCTGCTGCTGCTGGGCCTCGTAGGCCTGCGCTTCCTGCTGCTGGAACGCCTTCTCCTGCTGGTGGCGTGCGATGCCGCCCGAGACGGCGGTCGCCGTTCCGGCGACGACGGCGGTGCGCGCCGCCATCCCGATGAGACCGGGGCGTCCGAATCTGCCGAGCATGTCTACCTCCTTCAGCTGGCGTTCTCTGCGAGGAACGCGTTCACGATCGGTGCGGGGATGCCGTGGCGGGCGATGACCGTGCCGCCGGCGTCGTAGAGCGCGGCCGCGAACGACTTCGCCCACAGCAGCTCGACCACGAGGATCGCCGCGGACGAGCCCGGCTCGAGGCCCTCGGCGAGCGTCGCGATGTCTTCCTCGCCGGCGAGGCCGGCCAGGTCGAGGGCCGGAACGCCGCCGTCGTCGATGGTGTCGGAGAGTTCGAGGATCTCGAGCTCACCCTCGGGGGAGCGCCGCGCGAACACCAGGTCGAGCAGGTTCACGGTGCCCGATGCCACGAGGTCGTCGATCGCCGCGAGCACGTCGGGACCCGGCCGGTCGCCGTCGAAGCCGATCGCGTAGAACTCGATCGGACCGTAATCGAAGGTCGTCATGTCTTTTCCTTTCACTCGCTGACTAGGCCGACAGCGCCTTGGCCTTGAGCGCGTCGAACTCGGCCTGCGTGATCGTGCCGGCGTCCAGCAGCGACTTCGCCTTGGCGATGTCGTCCGCGGCGCTCGGGGCGGACCCCGCGGTCTGACGGATGTACTCGGCCTGGGCCGACTGGATCGCCTGAGCCTGCGCGAGCGATCGCTTCTGCATGCCCGAACCGCGCGCGATCAGGTAGATCAGGGCGGTCAGGAACGGTACGAAGATGAGGAAGAGGATCCAGATCGCCTTGAGCCAGCCGTTCAGCTCATGGTCGCGGAAGATGTCGGCGATGATCGAGAACACGACCATCAAGTAGGCGACGAAGACGAAAACCCAGAAGATCCAGAGGAGGAAGTCCCAAAAGCCCATGGTGTGCGGTGCCAATCTATGGAACGGGCCCAGCGCCCGTCATTGGTACCGAACCTAGCGCGCGCTCTCGCCCGCGGCATCCTCTTATCCGCGTGAAAAGGGGGTGAACAGTGCCGACCCTGCTGCCGGCCGCCCCGCGCGGTGCGCGGGAACCGCGCGAGCGCGGTTCCCCCAGATCGCGTGAAGCGCGCGCGGGCGCGCACCGACAGAATGTGGCGGGGGAGCGTCCGAGCTCCCCGATGGGGAGGTCATACGCATGGGGAACGATCGCAGCCGGGCGCCGATGCGCCGCACCATGACGGGAGCGGCTCTCGTGCTCGCGGTCGTCGTCCTGGCCGGATGCGCCGCCGACGTGAGCGACGTCGACATCGCGCGGGCCAAGGTGACGGCGAAGGAGAAGGCAGTCGCAGAGGCCGTGGCCGCGGAGTCCGCCGCCATGAGCGGGTTCTGCCAGGCGGGCGAGGACTACATCCGCGCGCTCGACCGCTACGGCGACGTGCTGAACGCCACCGCCCCCACTGTCGGCGACGTCCGGGTCGCCGGTGCCGATCTCGCCGGACCGCACGACGAGGCCGTGAACAGCGCCGAGGCGATCGCCGAGGCGCAGCAGGCGGTCGTGACCGCCCAGCAGGAGCTCGCCGACGCGCAGGAGGCGCTCGCGCTGATCGATCCCGACGCCCCCGCGGGGACCGCGGACGAGCCGATGCCCGAGCCCACGCCGCTCGCGCCCGCCGCCTCGGTCGACCGCGTGACACAGGCCGAGGCCGACTTCGCGCAGGCCCAGGAGGGGATCGGCGACGGCACGCCGCTCGTCGACGCCGCCGAGCAGTTCAACAGCGCCGCGGTCGCTCTCGAGATGGCGTGGCTGTCGCTGTTCGCCGACACCGGATGCCTCTCCGGCGAGCAGCAGGTGCAGGCGATCGCGGCCGCGCGCGCGTACACCTCGGCGCTGCAGCAGGAGCTCACGACCGCCGGCTACTACGGCGGCGCGGTCGACGGCGTCTACGGACCCCTGACGACGCAGGCCGTCGAGGATCTTCAGGCCGCCGCGGGACTTCCCGTCACCGGCACGGTCGACAAGGCGACCGCCGAGGCGCTCCAGGCCGAGCTCGTCGCGATCGGCGAGACCGCCGCACAGGACTCGGTCGCCTCCACGGCCGCGGTGCAGCAGACGCTGAAGCTCGCCGGGTTCTGGGACGGCCCGGTCGACGGTGTGTGGACGCCCGAGCTCACCGAGGCCGTGAAGGAGCTGCAGGCCGAACTCGGTGTCGAACCCACCGGCGCCGTCGACGCGGCCACCGTGCACGCCTTCCAGGAGGCGCTGGCCGAGCTCGAGCGCGTGGAGCCGGAGCCCTCGCCGACAACCGAGGACGGCGAGGACGGCGAGGACGAGTGAGGGATGCCGCGGGCCGCGGTCGCACCGCGGCCCGCGGCATCCGTCGATCTCAGTTGAGCGCCGAGGTGAGTCGCATCACGCCGTCGAGGAACGTGGCCTTCTTGGGCTCGCGGCGCCACTCCTCGAGCATCAGCTCGCGCCCGGCGTCGCGATAGCCCTGCTCGACGTCCCGCATCGCCGCGACGAAGGTCTCGCCGCGCACGAGCAGCGAGACCTCGCTGTTGAGGCTGAACGAGCGGATGTCCATGTTGCTCGAGCCGATCACGGCGATGTCGTCGTCGATCGAGAAGTGCTTCGAGTGCAGGATGAACGGCGCCGGGTAGAGGAAGATGCGCACGCCGGCCTCGAGCAGCGCGCTGTAGTACGACCGCTGGGCGTGCCACACCATGAACTGGTCGCCGATCTCTGACACGAACAGCTGCACCTCGACGCCGCGCTGGCACGCGCTCGTGATGGCGTAGACCATCGCCTCGTCGGGGACGAAGTACGGGCTCGTCAGGATGACCTTCTCGGTCGCGCCGTAGATGAGCGAGAGGAACAGGCGCAGGTTGTTCTCGGTGTCGTAGCCCGGCCCGCTCGGCACCACCTGGCACATCAGCGTGTCCGGGGCGGTCGACTGGGCGACCTCGGTCGCCGGCACGTGCTCGGTCGACGAGAGGTCCTCGCCGGTCTCGATGAGCCAGTCCGACATGAAGACGGTGTTGACCTCGGCGACGACCGGTCCGGTGAGCCGGGTCATGAGCTCCTGCCACTTGAGGCCGCGCTTGATGTTCTTGGGCGAGTCGTACGTGCGGTCGATGAGGTTCTGCGACCCCATGAAGCCGACCCGGCCGTCGACCACGACGATCTTGCGGTGGTTGCGCAGATCGGGGCGCTGGTACTTGCCCTGGAACGGCATGACCGGCAGCATCCACGCCCACTTCACGCCGATGCGGTCGAGCTCGGCGAGCGTCTGCTTGGCGTTGGGGAGGCGCTTCGTCGAGAAGTGGTCGGCGAGCAGGCGCACGGTCACGCCCCGCGCGACGGCGCGCTCCATCGCGGCGAAGAAGCCGCGCGTCGTGTCGTCCCACGCGACGATGAAGAACTCGACGTGCACGAAGTGCTGGGCGGTCTCGATCTCGGCCGTCATCGCGTCGATCGACGCCTGGTAGTCGCCGTACAGGGCGGCCTCGTTGCCCCACGAGGCCGGCAGGGCCGTCAGCGTCTCGTTCTGCTGCACCACCCGCTGGAACCACCGCGGCCAGTCGGCGTCGGTCTTCTCGAGCTGCTTGTCGGCGACGTTGCTGCGGATCATCGCGTCGATGCGGGCCTGCTCGCCCCGGCGACGCGCAGGAAGCCGGAAGTTGCCGATGACGAGATAGAGGAAGATGCCGATGCCGGGCAGGATCGCGATCAGCAGCAGCCACGCCATCGCCGCGGTCGGCTTGCGGCCGCGGGGGATGTAGATGAGCGCGACGACGAGGATGACCAGGTGCACGAGCACCGCGACGCCCCAGGACAGGTTGGCGCTGAGAAGGAGGTCCACGGGGTCAGTCTGCCGTGCCGCGCGTCGGCGCACATAATGCAGTGCGCGTGAATCCGGGCGGGGTCAGGCGTCCTGAACGCAGCGGAACCCGATGTGCGACATCCCGGTGTCCTCGGCCTGCGGTGAGCGCGCGGCCGGACGGAAGCGCAGGCAGTACTCCGGCGAGCACAGGTGCGACCCGCCTTTGAGCACGCGCCGCGGGATGGTGGGGAAGCCCTCCTGCGCGCTCGCGGCGGCCAGGAGGTTCTCGCGCTTGCCCGCGTCGACCGGCTTGTCGGACAGGCGCAGGTGCCGCGGCGTGTAGTAGTCGGTGGTCCATTCCCACACGTTGCCGGTCATGTCGTACAGCCCGAAGCCGTTGGCGGGGTACGAGCCGACGGGCGCGGCATCCCCCACCCCCTGGTTGTCGTAGGGGAAGCGGCCGAGCCACGAGTTCGCCTGCGGAACCCCGCCGGGGTAGGGCTCGTCGCCCCACGCGAACCGCGCGCCGTCGAGTCCGCCGCGTGCCGCGTACTCGTGCTCGGCCTCGGTGGGCAGACGCAGACCCGCCCAGTCGGCGTAGGCGACGGCATCCTCGAAGGCGATGTGGACGACGGGGTGCCGCATCCGCTCGTCGATCGACGAGTCGGGGCCGAACGGCCGGCGCCAATAGGCGCCCGGCTGCCAGCGCCACCAGTTGCGCCAGTCGCCGAGGTCGACCGGCCCGGGGGTCGGCGTGAAGACCATCGCTCCCGGCACGAGGTCGGCCGGGTCGGCTCCCGCGAACGCGGCCGGATCGAGCTCGCGCTCGGCGACCGTGACGTACCCGGTGTCGTCGACGAACGCCGTGTACTGCTCGTTGGTCACGGCGTACCGGTCGATCCGGAAGGGCGCCACCTCGCGCTCGTGCACGGGGCGCTCGTCGGGGTAGAAGTCCTCCGAGCCCATGCGGAACGTCCCGCCGTCGAGGAGCACCATGTCGTGTTCGGGTCGGCGCGCGGGGGAGGTCACGCGTTCCACCGTATCGCTCCGGCGCACAGGCGGCCCCGGCTCAGAAGGCGGCGATGCCCTTGCCGATGAGGTTCACGCCGATGACCAGCAGCAGCACGGCCATGATGACCGCGTTCTCCTTGGCGAGCCAGCCGCGCAGTGCCGCCAGCGGCGCCTTCAGCTTCTCGGCGGCGATGAGATAGCCGACGACCGGGATGAGGATCGTGGATGCCGCGATCAGCGTGAACACCGCGACCACCAGCACGATCGAGCCGGTGTCGAGTCCCGCCGATCCGATGTCGGTGCCGCCGGCGGCGGCCAGCAGCAGGTTCTTGGGGTTGACCGCCGACAGCAGGAACCCGAGGCCGAGCGCCTTCGCGAAGGTGACGTCGTCGATCGCGTGCATCCACTTCGGCAGCGCCGGCTCTTCACCGGCCTTCGGCCGGCTGCGCCACTGGCGCAGCGCGACCAGCAGGAGCAGCGCGCCGAGCGCGATCTGGATGATGCCTGTGATCGGCTTCGAGTCGTCGGCGTCGCTGTCGGGCAGCACCGAGGACAGCAGCGTGAACACCGTGACCGCGACCACGATGCCGGCCACCCAGCCCAGCAGGAACCCGACGCTCGTGACGCGCGCGCGGGGCGAGAGAAGCATGAGGATCGCGGCGATGATCGGCACCGGGCTGATCGCGACACCGAGTGCGAGGGGGAGGATGTCTCCGATGACGGCGCCCATGTGAGGCCTCCTGACGGCGATGCGGCTGGTCTGCGCCCACCGTATCGCTGCGGCGGCCCGGTCGGCTCATGCGAATCGAGCGAGCCGTCACGCGTCGCGGGCTCAGCCGCGCGGCTCGATGCGCAGCACGTCGGGCGAGGCGTCGACGGTGAGGTCGTCGACCACGCGGAGGGTCCGTGCCAGGTCGTCCACCGAGCCGATCACCGTGCCGAAGCGCTCGCGGTCGGAGCAGACCGCGGTCACCGTCACGAAGTGCGTGCCGGTGTCCCACGTGTAGGTGGCGAACGGGGGAGTGCGCGGATCGGGCGGAAGCGCCAGCTCGAGCTTCTCGCCGACGCCCAGGTGCGGATTGCGGAACGACTCGGTGTCGTCGTACTCCATCGGCATCATCGCCCGCGCGGCGCGGAGGTCGTTGGTCGCCTGCTGGATCTGCGCCATCACCACGACGAGCTCCGGGTCGGACTTGAACGTCCACACCAGCACGCGGCCCGCGGCTTTGCGCATCAGGAGCGGTGCCGCCTGACTCATCGCCCACGCGGCGACGCCGCCGCCGCGCCTGCCGGTCGCCGCGGCCGTCGACGCGCCGCTCGCCGAGCCGATCGCCGGGGCGTTCGGGTCACCGAGCGCGGCGCCGGCCTGTGACAGCAGCATCCGGATAGCCGCCTTGCGGTGGCGGCGGCCTCGGAAGCCGAAGGACTCGGTCACCGGTACCCAGAGGTTCGGATCCGCATCGGCCTGGAGTCGGGGCATGTCTCCAGCGTACGTGGCGCGCCCCTGGGCGTTCCCAGGGCGTGAGAACCCCCTCGGGTACAGTGGATGCGCGTCACCCCACCCCCTGACCGACGCTCGCCCGCCGCACAGACAGGCCCCCTATCCCGTGACCGATCCTGCGACGCCCGACGCCACCGACGCCGCGAAACCGCGTCCTCTCACCATCCTCATCGGCGCCGACACCTTCCTCCCCCACGTCAACGGCGCCGCGCGCTTCGCCGAGCGCCTCGCCGCCGGTCTTGTCGCGCGCGGCCACGACGTCCACGTGATGGCCCCCAGCGCCGGCCACCGCAACCACGGCACCTTCCCCGAGACGATCGAAGGGCAGCCGATGACGATGCACCGGCTGCCGTCGTGGCGCTGGTATCCGCACGACTGGCTCACCTTCGTGCTGCCGTGGATGTCGAAGCACTACGCGCGTCGCGCGCTCGACGAGGTGAAGCCCGACGTCGTTCACATCCAGTCCCACATCGTGATCGGACGCGGACTGGCCCGCGAAGCCCGCAAGCGCGGCATCCCGATCATCGCGACCAACCACGTGATGGCCGAGAACATCCTCGACTTCACCACGCTGCCCGACTCGCTCAACAAGGTGGCCGTCAAGATCGCGTGGGCCGACGCGAAGCGCACGTTCGACCTCACGCGCGCGGTCACCACTCCGACCCGCCGGGCCGCCGACTTCCTCGAGTCGACGATCGAGATCGAGGGCGTCATCCCGGTCAGCTGCGGCATCGACGCGAGCAACTACAGCGCCGACCTCACGCCGCGCGACGCGCACCGCCTGGTGTTCGTCGGCCGGCTCACCACCGAGAAGCAGATCGACGTGGTCCTGCGCGCGATCGCACAGCTCGACCCCGCGCTCGACGTGCGCTTCGACATCGTGGGCAACGGCGACCAGCGCCGCAACCTCGAGCAGCTGACCGCCGAGCTCGGGCTCTCGGACCGCGTGTTCTTCCACGGCCACACCACCGACGAAGAGCTGCGCAGCTACCTCACCCACGCCAGCCTGTTCGTGATCGCCTCGATCGCCGAGCTGCAGTCGATCGCCACGATGGAGGCGATGGCCTCGGGTCTGCCGATCGTGGCGGCCGACGCCGTGGCCCTGCCGCACCTGGTGCACGACGGCGAGAACGGCTACCTGTTCCGGCCGGGCGACGTCGACGACCTGACCGCGAAGCTCACCACGGTGCTGACCCAGTCGCCCGAAGAGCGCCTGCGCATGCAGCGCGCCTCGCTCGAGGGCGTCAAGGTGCACGACATGCGCCGCACGCTCGACACGTTCGAGGCGCTGTACCGCGACGAGCCGCTGCCCGAGTAGCGCCCGATGCACGTCGTGATGTTCGGCGACCAGCACGCCGAGACCCTCGGCGGGGCTCAGGTCTCGATGCGGCTGCAGCGACGCTTCCTCGAGAAGGCCGGTCACACCGTGACGATGGTCGCTCCGGCCGTGCACGGAGCCCGCGGGCGCTCGATCGCCCCCGACGAGGTCTACGTCGACATCCCGTCGATCCCGATCACGCCGGATCGGGAGTACTCGATGTCGTGGCCGGGCCGACGGACCGATCGGCGGGTGGATGCTGCGCTCGCCGCGCGCCCGCCGGTGGACGTCGTGCACGTGCAGGCCGACTTCTGGGGCGCCTTCATCGGCCACCGCTTCGCCGCGCGGCACGGTCTGCCGGTGGTGCACACGATGCACAACCGCGTGGACGTGGGGATCGAGGCGACCGCCCCCTTCCCGAAGCTCGTGCTGCGCGCGCTCAACGCGTGGCAGCGCCGCGCGCTGCGCGCTTCGGGGACGGGTTCGGACGGCTGGGCGTACCTGCGGCGATTCGCCGCGCAATCCGATGCCGTGACCGCGCCGTCGTCGCACTTCGCCCGACGGCTCGAGGCCCATGGCGTCGCTCCGCGGGGCCGCCGCGGCCTGGCGCCCTCTCTCGAGGCGCCGTCGACGACCCCGGTCGTCGACGTGATCTGGAACGGCATCGACGACGACATCCTCGACGAGGTCCTGGCCGAGCTCGCCCACCCCGATAAGGCACGGAGGCCGCGGTTCGTGTGGCTGGGGCGCATGAGCCCCGAGAAGCGGCTGCTGCCGTTCCTTGAGGCGCTCGACCTGTCGGGCGTCGACGCCGACGTCGAGGTGATCGGCGGCGGCGGGCAGCTGCGCGCGGCCCGCCGGCTCGTCGAGAGGCTGCGTCCGCGGGCGACGGTCGTGTTCGCGGGGCGGATGCCGTACGCGCAGACCCTGCGCCGGATCGCGGCCGCGGATGCCGTCGTGCAGACCTCGATCGGATTCGAGACGCAGGGCATGACGATCTTCGAGGCCGCGTCGCTGGGCACGCCGGCGATCGTGAGCGACCCCGATCTCGCCGCCGAGCTCGGCACGGGCTGCTGGACCGTCGGCGACGGCGTCACGCCGGACCCATCGGTCGCCGCCCTCGCCGACGCGCTGCGGGCCGCGGCATCCGCCATCTCGGCCGGCACGCCGCGCGTGCCCGACCCGGCGATCCGCGAGCGCTTCCGGCAATCGTCGCGGACGGCCGCGATGATCGAGGTCTACGCCCGCGTCACCGCTTGACCCGGCGCGCCGGCGGTGGGTCGGGGCCGGGTGGGTCGGGGCCGGGTGGGTCAGGGAAGGCGGGTGGGATCGATCGGCGTCCGGCGGTAGCCGTCGGTGCGGAGCTGGACGACGGTCGAGGCGACCGCCAGTGCGGAAAGGGCTGCGAAGAGGATCACCATGAACATGGCAGAAACGCTACGCTTGTGCCACGACTGCCACTAGTGGCAGGATAGACACGTCTCGCAGGAAAACTGCCAGCCAGGAGGTACACGTGAAGACAGTCGCCTGCATCGTGATGGACGGCTTCGCGCCGTTCGAGTTCGGCGTGGCCTGCGAGGCGTTCGGCCTCGATCGCTCGGACGACGGCGTCCCGAACTTCGACTTCCGTGTCGTCACGGCCGACCCCGGGGTCGTGCAGTCCAAGATGGGGTTCTCGATCAACGTCGACGCCGACCTGTCGTTCGCCTACGAGGCCGACCTCGTCGTGGTGTGCCCCACCCCGCGCGAGTACTGGCAGCGCACCGATCCGCGTGTGCTCGACGTCGTGCGCGCGGCGGTCGCACGAGACGCGTGGGTGCTGAGCGTGTGCAGCGGGTCGTTCATCCTCGCCGCCGCGGGCGTGCTCGACGGGCGACGCGCGACGACCCACTGGATGTACGCGCCCACCATGATGGGGATGTATCCGCAGATCGACGTCGACCCCGACGTGCTCTACGTGCAGGACGGTCGCATCATCACGAGCGCCGGAACCGCGGCGGGTCTCGACGCCTGCCTGCACCTGCTGCGGCAGGAGATCGGCGCGGAGCTCACCAACAAGATCGCCCGGCGCATGGTCGTGCCCCCGCAGCGCGACGGCGGGCAGGCGCAGTTCATCGACAAGCCGCTGCCGGCCACCACGTCGCTCTCGCTCGCGCCGGTCACGGACTGGATGCTCGACAACCTGCGCCTCGACCTCACCGTCGACCAGCTCGCCGCCAAGGCCCACATGTCGCCGCGCACCTTCGCCCGCCGGTTCAAGGCCGACCACGGCGCGACTCCGGCGGCGTGGCTGGCGCGTCAGCGCATCATCCACGCGCAGCGACTGCTCGAGAAGACCGACCTCGGCCTCGACCGTATCGCCTACGAGAGCGGCTTCGGCTCGGCCGCGGTGCTGCGGCAGAACTTCGCACGCGTGCTGGGCACGACCCCCACCGCGTACCGCGCGCGTTTCCGCTGCACCGACGAAGAGCACGACATGACGGATGCCTCGGCCCCCGCCGAAGCGGGAGCCGAGGCATCCGTTCTCGTCGCGTGACGGGCGCGTCAGGCGGTGCCCGTCAGTGCGGCGTGGTTCAGCGCGCCTTGAGCTCGCGACCGTGCACCGTGAGCGCGTAGATCACGAGGATGTCGAGCGCGAGGACGGCGAGCGAGAGCCACGGCTGCGCCGCGATCAGCGTGAGCTGCGCGATGGCGTTCAGCGCGACCAGGATGACCGCGATGACGCGTGCCCACGTCGCGCCGCCCCACAGGGCGAGGCCGACCAGGAGGATCAGCACACCGAGGATCAGGTGGAACCAGCCCCACGCTTCGATGTCGAGCGAGAACAGGCCCGCCTCGCCGAGGAAGTAGGCCGTGTCGGGCCCGATGAGGGCCTGCAGGCCGTGGAAGATGTTGATGATTCCGGAGATGATGAGGACGACGGCGGCGAACACGCCCCATCCCACCCAGCCGGTGACGGTGGTGTCGTTGTCGGTCATGGAGGATCCCTTTCAGGTTGGCGGAGTCACTGCGCTCCTGCAGAGCGCCGATGTGGAACCCTGCGTCACCTTCGATTCTGAGAGAAGGCTGAGTGTCTGCGCGTCACGCAGGTCGCGTGAAATCCTCTCGGAGGGTCCGCTCGGGGGCCCTGCAGGGCGGCGCCGGGGGGAGGCGCTTCGCTAGCGTGGGCCTGTGAGTCTGGATCCGCGCACGTGGTTCTCGCGCAAGACGCTGCGCCGCGACCTCGTGGCGGGCGTCACGCTCGGCGTCGAGAGCGTGCCCGACGGGCTCGCGCAGGGCCTGCTGGCGGGCGTCAACCCGCTCGCCGGCCTCTACGGCCATCTGTTCGGCATGGTCGGGGCCGCGCTGTTCACCAGCAGCGCGCTCATGACCGTGCAGGTCACCGGCGCGATGGCGCTCATCGTCGCTGACGCCGATCTGCAGACCCGCGCCGACCCCGACCGCGCGCTGTTCACGCTCGCGATGCTCAGCGGCGTGCTGCTGGTCGTGCTCGGGCTCCTGGGCGGCGGGCGGCTGGTGAGGTTCGTCCCCACCGCCGTGATGACCGGGTTCGTCACCGCCGTCGGGGTCAACATCGTGCTGGGCCAGCTGTCGAACCTCACCGGCTACGCCTCGCGCGGCGTGAACCGCATCGCGAAGACGCTCGACCTCGCGACGCACGTCCTGGAGTGGAGCGTGCCGTCGCTCGTGGTGGGCGCCATCACGATCCTGATCATCGTGCTGCTCCAGCACACGCGGGTCGGCGCGCTCAGCCTCGTCGTCGCGGTCGTCGTCGGATCGATCTGTGCCGTTCTGCTGAACCTGTGGGTGCCGCATCCGGTCATCGTCCTGCACGATCTCGTCGACGTGCCGGGCTCGCTGCCGGCCCCCGTGCTGCCCAGCCTCGACGACCTCCTCTTCGTGGCGATCCCCGCGGTGTCGCTGACGTTCGTGGCGCTCGTCCAGGGGGCGGGTGTCTCGGCGGGCATCGCCTCACGGGACGGCAAACCCGCCGACGTCTCGCGCGACCTGATCGGTCAGGGCGCCGGCAACCTGCTGTCGGGGCTGTTCCGCGGGATGCCGGTGGGCGGATCGTCGTCGGGATCGTCGCTGGTGGTGACCGCCGGCGCGCAGACCCGGCTGGTGTACTTCCTCGCGGCCGGAGTCATGTCGCTGGTGATCCTGTTCGCGTCCGACCTCGTCGCGTTCATCGCGATGCCGGCGCTGGCGGGCCTGCTGATCGTCGTCGGGGTGACGGCGGTGAAGCCCAGTCGCGTGTATTCGGTGGTCAAGAGCGGGCCCCTTCCCACCGTCGTCATGGCGGTGACGTTCGTGCTGATGCTCGTCATCCCGCTGCAGTTCGCCGTCCTGGCGGGCGTCGGGCTCGGCATCATCCTGTTCGTCGCGCAGCAGTCCAACCACCTCCGCGTGCGCCGCGTGGTGTTCGCCGCCGACGGCCGGATGCGCGAGATCGACCCGCCGCACGCCATCCCGCCCCGCGAGATCGTCGTCCTCCAGCCCTACGGCAGTCTCTTCTTCGCCAGCGCGCCGACGTTCGAGCGCCAGCTTCCCGAGGTCACGGCCGAGTCGCAGAACTCCGTCGTCATCGTGCGGCTGCGCGGCACCGACGACGTCGGGCTCGCGTTCGTCGAGGTGCTGCGCCGCTATGCGCGCGATCTGGCGCGGGTGGGCTCGAGCCTGAAGGTCGTGGTCAGCGAGGAGGTCGTCGTGCGGCAGCTCGAGGCCGGCGGGCTGGCCGTCGACATCGGCGACGACAACATCTACCGCGGCACCGAGTGGGTGGGCGCGGCGCTGCGGCGCGCGTACGACGACGCGCGCGACGAGCGCAACCGCTCCTGAGCCCGGCGGCCGGCCGGGCGCTCAGTCGTCGAGGACGAAGGTCACTTCCAGCACGACCTGGAACGTCGTGATGGCGCCGTCGTCGCACTCGACCGTCTGTTCCTTGACCCACGCTCCGCTGACGTTGCGCAACGTCGCGTGGGAGCGGGCGATGCCTTCCTTGAGCGCCGCCTCGAAGCTCTCGGGCGACCGGGCGGTGATGGTGGTGACGCGTGCGACCGACGTGTTGCTCATGATGAACTCCCTTGTTCGCGTGGCTCCAGGATCGTCCTGCGTGCGCGGGCGATCAACCCCTCCCCGTGCGCGGCCCGCGGTCACCGGCCCGCAGGGCGCTGCGCCCGGCCTGCGGCATCCGCCCCTACCGCCGCAGCGTTCGCTTTGCTAAACTTGAGCCCGCACGACTCAAGTTTCGTGAGCACAGACTTCCAGGAGAACGAATGAACGCACAACCCATGCCCGGGCAGGAGGAGCAGCAGAGCGCCCTCGAGCAGTTCGGGATCAACCTCACCGACCGCGCCCGGCAGGGCAAGCTCGATCCCGTCATCGGTCGCGACAGCGAGATCCGCCGTGTCAGCCAGGTGCTGACCCGCCGCACCAAGAACAACCCCGTGCTCATCGGCGAGCCCGGTGTCGGCAAGACGGCCGTCGTCGAGGGGCTCGCGCAGCGCATCGTCGCGGGCGACGTCGCCGAGTCGCTGAAAGACAAGGAGCTCGTCACCCTCGACATCTCGGCGCTCGTCGCCGGAGCGATGTACCGCGGTCAGTTCGAGGAGCGCCTCAAGGGCGTGCTGAAAGAGATCACCGAGTCCGACGGGCGCATCATCACGTTCATCGACGAGCTGCACGTGCTCATGGGTGCGGGCGGCGGCGAGGGCTCGGTCGCGGCGTCCAACATGCTCAAGCCCATGCTCGCGCGCGGCGAGCTGCGCATGATCGGCGCGACCACGCTCAACGAGTACCGCGAGTTCATCGAGAAGGATGCCGCGCTCGAGCGCCGCTTCCAGCAGGTCTACGTCGGCGAGCCGAGCGTCGAGGACACCGTGGCGATCCTGCGCGGCCTGAAGGGCCGCTACGAGGCGCACCACGGCGTCACGATCACCGACGGCGCGCTCGTCGCGGCGGCATCGATGAGCAACCGCTACATCCCGAGCCGGCAGCTGCCCGACAAGGCGATCGACCTCATCGACGAGGCGATGAGCCGCCTCAAGATGGAGATCGACTCCAGCCCCGTCGAGATCGACCAGCTCCGCCGCCAGGTCGACCGGATGCGGCTCGAAGAGCTCGCGCTGAAGAAGGAGAAGGACGACGCCTCGAAGGAGCGGCTGGCGAAGCTGCGCGAGCAGATGCGGCAGTCCGAGTCCGAGCTGACGCAGCTCGAGGCCCGGTGGGAGCGCGAACGCGCGGGACTGAACCGCGTCGGCGACCTCAAGAAGCGGCTCGACACCGCCATCACCGAGCGCGATCAGGCGCTGCGGGCCGCCGACTACGCGAAGGCGTCGCGCCTCGAGTACGAGACCATCAAGCAGCTGCAGGCCGAGCTCGACGCGGCCGAGAGCGCGGAGGCCGACCCCGCCGAGGAGCGCATGGTCAACGAGCAGGTGACCGACGAAGACATCGCCGCGGTCATCGCGGCGTGGACGGGTATCCCGGTCGGGCGACTGCTGCAGGGCGAGACCGAGAAGCTGCTGCATCTCGAGGCCGAGCTCGGCAAGCGCATCATCGGGCAGCGGGATGCCGTGAAGGCGGTGTCCGACGCGGTCCGCCGCTCGCGCGCCGGCATCAGCGACCCCAACCGCCCGACAGGCTCGTTCCTGTTCCTCGGGCCGACGGGTGTCGGAAAGACCGAGCTCGCCAAGGCGCTCGCCGAGTTCCTCTTCGACGACGAGCACGCCATGGTGCGCATCGACATGTCGGAGTACGGCGAGAAGCACTCCGTCTCGCGGCTGGTCGGCGCCCCTCCCGGCTACATCGGCTACGAGCAGGGCGGCCAGCTGACCGAGGCGGTGCGGCGCCGGCCCTACAGCGTCGTGCTGCTCGACGAGGTCGAGAAGGCCCACCCGGAGGTCTTCGACGTGCTGCTGCAGGTCATGGACGACGGGCGCCTCACCGACGGGCAGGGCCGGACGGTGGACTTCAAGAACGTCATCCTGATCCTGACGTCGAACCTCGGCTCGCCGATCCTCATCGACCCGACGCTCTCGTTCGAGCAGAAGCGCGAGCAGGTGCAGGGTCTCGTGCGGCAGGCGTTCAAGCCGGAGTTCGTCAACCGGCTCGACGACATCGTCGTGTTCCAGGCGCTCACCGAGGACGACCTCGCCCAGATCGTCGAGCTCGCCGTCGACGCCCTGCAGCGGCGTCTGCACGAGCGGCGCCTGACTCTCGCCGTCACGCCCGACGCGCGCGCGTGGCTCGCCGAGCGCGGGTACGACCCGGTGTTCGGCGCCCGGCCGCTGCGCCGGCTCATCCAGTCCGAGATCCAGGACCGCCTCGCGATGGGCCTGCTGTCGGGCGGCGTGCGCGACGGCGATGTGGTGCGGGTGGATGTCGAAGCCGACGGCTCGCACCTGGCGCTGACCAGCGACGGCCCGGCCGCGGCGCCCGAGACGGAGGACGAGGACGAGGTCATCGAGGCCGAGCTCCTCGACGACTGAGCCCGCCGGGTGGGTTCCGCCTTGCGGAAACACCGGTCGGTGACGGGACACGCCGGGGTGGGGCATCCGTCGTCGGCGTGTCGTGGTGACGGACTGGTGTTTTCGCACTCGGGGTGGGGCTCGGCGGGGCGGTGCGTGAGAGCATCGAGCGTGCGCACGCTCCGAGCCCTGTGGGGATCGTCCCACCCGGGACCCACGCTCGTCGTCACGGCGCTCGCCTTCGCCCTCGGCCTGGCGATCGGGCTCCCGCCCTGGCGCCTCGCGCTGCTGACGCTCGCGGTCTTCGCGGGCCAGCTCTCGGTCGGCATCTCGAACGACGCCGTCGACGCGCCGCGGGATCGCGCCGTGGGGCGCAGTGACAAGCCCCTGGCCCGCGGCGACGCGTCGGTGCGGGCGGCGTGGATCGCGGCATCCGTCGCCCTCGCCGCCGCGCTGGCGCTGTCGGCTCCGCTGGGATGGCGGATGCTGGCGGCACACGCCCTGACGCTCGGTTCGGCGTGGGCGTACAACGTGGGCCTGAAGTCGACGGCGTGGTCGATCGCGCCGTTCCTGGTCAGCTTCGGCGTGTTCCCGTCGCTCGCGACGCTCTCGGCCGAGCCCCCGGCGTTCGCGGCCGGATGGGCGTGGATCGCGGGCGCCGCGCTCGGTGCCGCGGTGCACCTCACGAACGTGCTGCCCGACCTCTCCGACGATGCGCGGACCGGGGTGCGGGGGCTGCCGCATCGCCTCGGTGCCCGTGCTTCGGCGGTCGTCGCCGCGCTCGCCGTGGCGACCGGCGCGCTCGCGGTGCTCCTCGGTGCCGCCGGCGGCGAGCTCGCCGCGGTGGCACCGGTGTCGTGGGTGTTCTTCGCCGCCGTCGTGGTGGTCGCCGGGGCGACCGCATGGCTCGTGGCGACCCGGCCTCCGTCGCGCATGCTCTTCCGCCTCGTGATGCTCGCAGCACTGCTTCTCGCCGCGCAGCTCGTCGTGTCGGGCGGCATGCTCGCCGGGCGTTGAGGAACCCCACGGAGGTTGAGGAACCATGCGGAGGTTGAGGAACCACGCGGAGGTTGAGACTCGCCCTGGGGGTTGAGGAACCACGCGGAGGTTGAGAAACCACGTAGAGGTTGAGAAACCACGCGGAGGTTGAGACTCGCCCCGGCGTGTGGTTTCTCGACGGGGATGTGGTTTCTCGACTGCCTCGGGCGACCTCGCCTCGCCCCGACCCCCTCGCCCCGACCCACCCGCCCCGGCCCACCCGCCGCGAGCCACCCGCCGCGAGCCCCGCCCCGCCCCAGCCCGGAGCCGCGCCCCGCCCGGCCCGCCGCCGCGAGCGGCGCCCGGGCTCAGGCGTCGGCGTCGAAGCCCATGGCGTAGGCGCGGGCGAACACTCGGTCGAACGGAGCCGCGAGCATCGCGCGCACCGTGGTGCGCCGCGCGCCGTCGAGGACCCCCGGCATCGCGCGGCCCAGCGCCGTGTTCGCCCACGCCAGCCGCGCCGCCGCCCGTGCGGAGCGCACGCGCCGGCGCTCCCACCGCTGCAGCTCGGGCTCGGGGGCCTCGCCGGTGCGCACCCACCGCGCCAGCAGCGGCGCGAGCGTCGCGGCGTCCAGCAGGCCGAGGTTCATGCCCTGACCGCCGATCGGGCTCACCTCGTGCGCGGTGTCGCCGATCACGAACACCCGTCCGTTGCGCAGGCGCGGCGCGACGAAACGGCGCACGCCGAAGGACGTCGCGTCCTCGACGGCGTCGGCGGCCGACTCGCCCCGGCGCTCCAGCGCGGCGCGCAAGCGCCGCACCCGCGAGGCCGGATCCGCCGAGGCCCGCGGGTCGTCCCACGCGACGAACCGCCGCACGCCGCCGGGCAGCGGGAAGGACTCGAGCACGCCGCCCGGATCGAGGTGCACGACCGCGACCTCGGCGTCGGCGGCGCGGTCGTCGGTGCGGGCGCCGGCCGCGGCATCCGTCATCAGGTACCGGTCGCGGTACTCCCGCGGGCGCAGCGCCTCGGGCCGGTACACCAGGCCGCGCCCGCCGGCCCCGGCGGCGACGACGACGAACCGGCTGTCGAGCTCGATCGGCCGCCCGCCGAGGCCCGCGCGCACCCGCACGCCGCCCGCCGCGGGCAGCACGGCCATGACGTTCGCGCCGCGTCGCGGTTCGGGCGCATCGGCGGCGAGCACGGCCTCGGTCGCCGCCTGCGGCAGCGTCGCGACGAACGGGAACCTCGTCGCCACCCGGTCGAACCGCACCACGCCGAGCAGGCGGCCTCCGCTGCGCGCCTCGCCGCGGCGGACGCGCACGGCGTCCTCGAGCAGCCGCTCGGTGACGCCGGCGTCCTCGAGCGCCGCGAGCACGGGAGCGTGGATGCCGATCGCCCGCGTTCCGCCGCCGGCCGCGGCTCGACGCTCCAGCACCTCGACGTCGACTCCGCGCCGGGCGAGGTCGCCGGCGAGCAGCAGGCCGACCGGCCCGGCGCCGACGACGGTGACCTCAGCCACGCCCCGGCCCCTGCACCAGCAGGCGGAACGGCACCGGCTCGGACACCGACCACACGCCGGGCATCTCGCGGGCGAGCACCTCGGCGAGCTCGCTGCGCGTGTAGCTGCGGCGGATCGAGCGCAGGCCGTCGGTGCGCAGGAACGTGCCGGGCGCGAGCGGTGTGATGCCCACGGCGTACAGTCCGTACGCGAGCCGGCTGCGGGCGATGTCGCTGTGCAGCACGATGCCGCGCGAGAGCAGGGACGAAGCCGACAGGAACGCCGGCAGCTGGTCGCCCAGGTGATGCAGCACGTGGTTCGACAGCACCGCATCGAACGCATCGCCCTCGGCGACGAGGGCCGCGGCATCCGTGCACCGGAACGTCACCTCGGGCGGGCGCCGGCGTGCGAGCGCGGCCCGGTGCGAACGCGCGTCGGGATCCGCACCCGTCCAGGCGACGTCGAGGCCGTCGCGCCGGGCGGCATCGGCCAGGCGCACGACGATGTCGCCCCCACCCGATCCGAGGTCGAGGACGCGGGCCGGTCGCGAGAGCGATGCGAGGTACGGGCCCAGCGTCGACCGGTACACCGTGCCCCACCCCGCGACGAGCCGGTTCACGGTGTCGAAGCGGCGCAGCGTCGCGTCCAGGCGCGCGGGGTCGCAGTCGGGGTCGTCCATCAGCTCGGTGAGAGCCTCGTCGCGGGCCGTGAGCGTCATCGCACGCCCGTCATGCCGGGACCGCGACGGCGGCGGGCGTCCCCGCGGCAGCGGCGGACGGCACCTGCGCGCGCTTGGTCAGCATCGCGGACTCGACGGTCAGGCCCGGGCCGAACGCGAGCCCGGCGACGCGGGCCCCGTCTGCCACCGCGTCGTCGCGCAGCAGGGCGCGCAGGATGAACAGGATCGTGACGCTCGACATGTTGCCGTAGTCCCGCAGCACCGTGCGCGAGGCGTCGAGAGCCTCCGGGGCGAGGGCGAGCCCCGACTCGACGCGGTCGAGCACGCTGCGTCCGCCGGGGTGCACGGCCCACACGTCCGGCGGCCGGTCATCGCCGACGAACCGGTCGACCGCGCCGCGGATCTCGCGCCCGATGATGCGGGGCACCTCGGCCGACAGCACCATCTCGAACCCGTGGTCGCCGATCGTCCACACCATGTCACTCTCGCCCTCGTCGGTCAGAGCGGTGCCGAACCGGTCGAGCTCGAGGCCGCCGGCGCGCCCGACGTCGGCGGCGGTCACGACGGCGGCGGCCGCGCCGTCGGCGAAGACGGATGCCGCGACGATCTGCTGCGGGTCGTCCGAGGCGCGCACGTGCAGCGAGCAGAGTTCGGTGCACACCACGAGCACGACGGCGTCGGGCTGGGCGCGCGCGAGCCGCGCGGCCAGCCGGAGCGCGGGCAGGGCGGCCGCGCAGCCGATGAAGCCCAGGTGGTAGCGCTCGACCGTGGCGGGCAGGCCGAGGTCGCGCACGAGCCGGTAGTCGGGCCCCGGGGCGAAGAAGCCCGTGCACGAGACGGTGACGACGTGGGTGACGACGGATGCCGCGATGCCGGCATCCGTCAGCGCCTGAGTGGCGGCGGCCGCCGACAGCGGCGGCGCGACGCGGGTGTAGAGGTCGTTGCGCTCGCCGGTCGTCGGGGCAAGGAGGGTGCGCGCGCCGTCGAGGAACCGCGGGGCCGACCCGTCGCGCGACCCGGGATCGCCGAGCTCGGTGAGCACGGTGTGCCGGTGCTCGATCGCGGAGGCGCCGAACGCGGCGTGGACGCGTCGGCGCGTGAGGCGGTCGAGACCGGGCTGGCCCGCGAAGAGGTCGCGCACGTTCTCCTGCGCGATCCTCGTGGGGGGAACAGCGGTGCCGATCGACACGATGCGGGCCGTCATGCTGCAACCTAAGCACGGCGAGGCGTCGCCGCGGCAGAGGTTGCGCGATGTCTCCCGGCGGGTTACCGGTTTCGCGCGGTGTCCGCCGCGGCGGATCAGGGCGACTCGGACGCGTGCTCGGCGTGGGCGTCGGGCAGTTCGCGCAGTCCCCAGAACGGTCCGATGACGACGAAGAGGCACGCCAGCAGTTCGCCCGTCGCAGCGAGCCACAGCGTGGGGACCGTGCCGATCCACGTGCCGAGCGCGCCCGCGAGCAGGGCGCCGATCGGCATGACGCCCCACACTACGAAGCGGATCGACGCGTTCATGCGACCGAGGAGGCGCGGTGGCGTGATGCGCTGGCGGAAGGTCACCTGCGTGATGTTGTACAGCAGGATCGTGAAGCTCATCAGGAAGAACTGGATGACCAGCAGCGGGAACGCCAGGGCGGGCACGAGCGATATGGCCGGCAGGAAGAACGGGGCCAGCGAGAACGCGATCGCGCTGACCGGGATGGCGCGCGCCTCGCCGAGGCGCGCGACGATTCGCGGCGTCGCGATCGCGCCGAGGAGGCCCCCGACCGCCGACAGCGAGAACACCACGCCGAGCATCTGCGGCGTCAGCCCGAGCTCGCGCAGGGCGAAGATCGGCAGGAGCGTCGTGGCGATCGTGCCGAAGAAGTTCGCGACGCCCGTGGTGCCGACGATGCGCCGCAGCAGGGGGTTGTCGAACACCCAGCGCAGGCCTTCGCCGATCTCATGGGCGAGCGGCTTGTGCTCCTCGGGTGCGCGGAGCGTCTCGTGATCGCGCGTGAACAGCAGCGCGATGAACGAGGCCACGTACGTGCCGACCGTGATGAAGATCGCGACCGGCGCCGCCAGCACGCCGACGAGCCACCCGCCGAAAGCCGGACCGGCCAGGCCCGCCAGCTGCTCGGTGGACTGCAGCTTTCCGTTCGCCTCGGCGATCTGGTTGGAGCGCACGAGCGAGGGGATGAGGCTCTGGTTCGACACGTCGAAGAACACGGTCGCGACGCCCATGACGAGTGCGACGACGATCATGTGCCAGATCTCCAGCACGCCCAGGATTGCCAGCACCGGCAGCGTCGAGAGGGCGACGGCGCGCACCGCGTCGGCCCAGATCATGACGTGGCGCTTGCGCATGCGGTCGATCCATGCGCCGGCCGGCAGCCCGACCACGAGGAACGCCGCGACCTGCGCCGCGTTCAGCAGACCCACCTCCCACTCGGTCGCGTTGAGGATGAGCACCGCGAGCACGGGGAGGGCGAGCTCGGTGATCTGCGCCCCGAACTGGCTGAGCGCCTGGCCGCCCCACATCGTGAGGAAGTTGGCGTCGCGCCACAGCGAGCCCTTCGGCGCGGGCGTGGGAGGCGGGGGTGCCGCGGCATCCTGATCCGCCTCGACGGCGTCGTCGGCGCCCGCGCGGGAGGTGAGGGTCGACGCCTCGGCGCGGGCCTCGGCGAAGGCTTCGCCGATCGACGGATCGAGCCCCTCCGGCTCCTCTGATTGGGACATGTCAATCAGTGTAGCCACCGATTGAGAACTGTCAATCACTCTTGTACCCTGAGCCCATGGCCGCGGATCGCGAGGAGCGCATCGAACTGCGACGGGGCGATCCCGAGGCCGAGGCACGCATGCGCGCGCTGAGCTCGCCGCTGCGCCTGCGCGTGCTCCGGCTGTGCGCGTTCGAGTCGCGCACCAACAAGGAGCTGGCCGAGCTGCTGGGGGTCAACCCCGGCACGATGCTTCATCACGTTCGCACGCTCGTGCAGACGGGATTCCTCGCCGCCGAGCCCGAGCGCAGCGGTGCGCAGGGGGCTCGCGAGGTGCCGTACCGCGCGACCGGCCTGTCGTGGCGCACATCGATGCCCGGGGGCTCCTACGTGCTGGTCGAGACGTTCCTCCAGCAGATCGCGGGCGTCGCCGACGAGGATCTCGACGCGACGTGGCTCGGGCTCAAGCTCAACGACGAGCACAAGAGCGAGTTCCAGCACCGCCTCTACGCACTCCTGAACGAGTTCAAGGAGCGCGGCGCCGACCCCGACGGCGACACCTACTCGTTCTTCAGCGCGCTGCACCCCGACCTGAACCCGCCGGCGAACCCCTCGTCGGTCGGCGAGAGATCCGGCTGACGCAGCGGACACGACTTCACGGCAGCGGAAACAGGCCGAATCTTCCCGGACTTCCCGACCGCATGCCGTGCGTCGCGCCGCGTAGCGTGGCGCCATGGCCATCGCAACAGCCGACCTCTACGACGAACGCGGCGACGATCTCGACTCGCTCGCGCTGCAGCTGCACGACTTCGGCGGGCGCACCGCCTTCCACGGGCCGATCCGCACGGTGCGCTGCCATCGCGACAACGCGCTGGTGAAGTCCGTGCTCGCGACGCCCGGCGACGGCGGCGTCCTGGTGATCGACGGCGAGGGCTCGCTCGAGTCGGCACTGGTCGGAGACCTGATCGCCGCCTCGGCCGTCGCGAACGGGTGGGCAGGCCTCATCGTGCACGGGGCGATCCGCGACCGGGATGCGATCGCGTCCCTGCCGCTGGGGGTCAAGGCGCTCGGATCGAACCCGCGCAAGAGCGCGAAGGACGGCGTCGGCGAGGTCGACGTCCCCGTCACCATCGCGGGCGTCGTCTTCGCACCCGGCAGGCACGTGTGGGCCGACGCCGACGGGGTGCTCGTCGAACGCTGAGGCGGCCGCCGTGATGCCCCGGTTCGTCGACGTGCGATTCGATGGCCGCGGCGACCGGTCCGCCGGCTCGTGAGCCGCTTCAGGGCAGTTTCGGCCACCCTTCCGGCCCGAGCGAGCCCGCCGCGTACTCCTCGAGCGGGACCTCGCCCGCGCGCCAGGCGGCGAGCACCGGGTCGACGATGCGCCACGACTCCTCGGCCGCATCGCCGCGCACCGCGAGCGCCGCGTCGGCGTCGAGGATGCCCGACAGCACCTCGCCGTACGCCTTGAGCGCGCCGGCGCCGAGATCGGCCTCGAGCCGTGCGCGCTCGAGCTCGAACGGGTCGTCGCCGCCGTTGACGTTGAGCTCGAGGTCCATGCGGTCGGGGCCGAGCGAGAAGCGCAGCACCGATCCCGGCGCGTCTCCGGTGAGACCGTCCGGCACGTGGTTGACGCGCCGGAACGTCACGACCACCTCGCCGTCCTTGCCCGCGAGCGCTTTGCCCGAGCGCAGCGTGAACGGCACGCCCTCCCACCGCTCGTTGCGCACCTCGCACGTGAGCTCGGCGAGGGTCTCGGTGGCGCGCGCGGCGTCCACTCCGGGCTCGTCGACGTAGGCCGGCAGCGGGCGGCCGCCCACCGTGCCCGCCGTGTACCGCGCGCGCCGCGAGGCCGTCGCGGGGTCATCGCCCCACACGCGGGTCGCCCGCAGCACCGCGGCCGTGGCATCCCGCAGGTCTCTTTCGCGCAGGGTCGCGGGCGGTTCCATGGCGAGTACCGCCATGACCTGCAGCAGGTGGCTCTGGATCATGTCCACGAGCGCGCCGGCGTGGTCGTAGTAGCCCGCGCGCCCCTCGAGCCCGAGCGTCTCGTCGTAGCGGACGACGACGGACGCGATGTGCTGCGCCGACCACACCGGCGCGAACACGCGGTTCGCGAACCGCACCCCCAGCAGGTTCAGGGTCGTCGACCGCCCGAGGAAGTGGTCGACGCGGAAGATCTGCTGTTCGGGCACGAGCCGCGCCACCGTCGCGTTGAGTCGGCGCGCGCTGGGCTCGTCGACGCCGAACGGCTTCTCGAGCGCGAGCACCGTGCCCTCGGGGATCGCGACGTCCGCGAGCGCCGCGCACGCGGCGGCCGCGACGGCCGGCGGCACCGCGAAGTACAGGGCGAGCCGGTCGCCGGGGTCGGCCATCAGCGTCGTGAGGTCGCCCGGGTCGGTGATGTCGGCGCGCTGGTACGTCGTCTCGGCGATCGCCTCGAACGCGTCGGCGAAACCCGCCGAGGCGAACGCGTCGCGCACGACCTGCTGCCAGCGGGCGTCGTCCCAGTCGTCCATGCCGGCGCCACGCAGCCGGATCCGCCGCTGCGGCTCGAGCGTGAGCAGCTGGCCGAGCGCCGGCAGCAGCAGCCTCGACGTGAGGTCGCCCGACGCGCCCAGGATCAGGAGCGTGGTCTGCGGCGGCATGCGCCCAACCTATCCGTACGCGGCCGGCCGCGGCAGGGCTGTCGCGCGGGACGTCTCTTTGCCACAATCGGGACGATGCCGGCCCCGATCGAGGACTACGCCCTGCTCAGCAGCTGCCGCACCGCGGCGCTGGTCTCACGGGAGGGCAGCATCGACTGGCTGTGCGTGCCGCGTTTCGACTCGCCCTCGGTGTTCGGGGCGCTGCTCGGCGAGGAGGACCACGGATGCTGGAGCCTGCGCCCCAGCGACCCTGAAGCGACGAGCACCCGGCGCTACGACGGCGACACCTTCATCCTCGTGACGCGGTGGGAGACCGCCGAGGGCGTGGCCGAGGTGCACGACTTCATGCCCATCGACGGCAACCGCGTCGACGTCGTCCGCCGGATCGTGGGCGTCACCGGCACGGTCGAGTTCACCGACACCGTCCGCCTGCGCTTCGACTACGCCCAGGCGCTCCCGTGGGTGCGGCAGGTGTCCGGCGTCCCGCTCACCGGGCTCGCGATCGCCGGACCCCATGCGCTGGTGCTGCGCGGAGCCGCCCTCCGCCCGGTAGACCACGCCCATACCGCCGCGATCACGGTCGGTCCGGGCGAGGTCGTCGACCTCTCGCTGACGTGGTTCAAGTCCCACCACGATGTGCCCGAGCCCCTCGACGTCGACCGCTCGCTCGCCGCGACGCGAACGTGGTGGCAGGACTGGGCCGACCGCATCGACCACCACGGCCCGCACCACGACGACGTCGTCCGGTCTCTGCTCGTGCTGCGGGCGCTCACGCACGAGAGCACCGGGGGGATCGTCGCGGCCGCGACGACGTCGCTGCCGGAGGACTTCGGCGGGTCGCGCAACTGGGACTATCGCTACGTCTGGCTGCGCGACGCCGCCCTCACCCTCGAGACCCTGCTCGAGCACGGCTTCACCCATGTCGCGGAGCGCTGGCGGGGCTGGCTCCTCCGCGCGATCGCGGGGGACCCCGCGGACGTGCAGATCATGTACGGACTCGCCGGCGAGCGCGATCTGGCCGAGCGCGAGCTCACGAGCCTCCCGGGATACCGCGGCGCCGCACCGGTGCGGATCGGCAACGGCGCCGTGAGCCAGTACCAGGCCGACGTGATCGGCGAGGTGATGGTGGCGCTGGAGGCCACGCGCCGGGCCGGAGTCGCCGAAGACTCCTTCTCGTGGCCGCTGCAGTGCGCGCTGCTCTCGCAGGTGATCGAGTGGATCGACCGCCCCGACCGCGGCATCTGGGAGATCCGCGCCGAGAGCCGGATGTTCACCCACTCCCGCGTGATGATCTGGGCCGCCCTCGACCGGGGCGTCCGGGCTGTCCGCGAGACGGGCCTCGAGGGCGACGCCGAGCGATGGGCGCAGGCCCGCGACCGCATCCGCGACGAAGTCGACCAGCGCGGGTACGACGCGGCGCGGGGCCACTTCGTGCAGCACTACGGGTCGACGGAGGTCGACGCCTCGCTGCTGCTGATCCCGCAGGTGGGCTTCTGCGCGTACGACGACCCGCGGATGCTCGGCACGGTCGCCGAGATCGAACGCACCCTCCTGCGCGACGGGCTCGTGCGGCGTTACCGCACCGAGGCCGGGGTCGACGGTCTCTCGGGCGACGAGCATCCGTTCCTGGCGTGCTCGTTCTGGCTGGTCGAGCAGTATGCGAGCAGCGGTCGCGTCGACGATGCGAACGCCCTGATGGATCGGCTGTGCGCGCTCGCGAGCGACCTCGGCCTGCTCTCGGAGGAGTACGACGTCGAGGGCGGCCGCCACGCCGGCAACACGCCGCAGGCCCTCACGCACCTCGCTCTGGTGCGCGCGGCCGACGCCCTCGTCGGGCATGCCGGGCGTGCCGCCCTCCGCCGCTGACGCCCCCGCCCCCCCGCCCCCGCCCCCGCCGCGCCCGCCCCGCCCCTGCCGCGAGAGTGCACCTGGCGGACGAGAGGGAGGGAAGCCACCTACCTCTCGTCCACCAGGTGCACTCTCGCGGAAAGATGACGGATGCCGCGGTCCCGCGCAGGGCGTCGGCCGCGGCATCCGTCACCTGCGTCAGCGGGCGAGGGCCTCCGAGAGCTTCACGCGGCCGCCCATGCGCAGCAGCGAGTTCTCGTAGATGCGCGCGCCGACGAGGATCGCGGCGACGCACGTGGCGACGAGGATCGCGAGCGACACGAGCGGCTCCCACCACTGCGCCTCGCCGAGGAAGATGCGCATCGGCATGCCGACCGGCGCCGAGAACGGCACGTACGACATGACCGCCAGCACGAGCGGGTTGTCGTTGAAGAAGATCACCAGGAAGTAGGGCGCCATGATGAGCATCGTGAGCGGGGTCGTCGTCGAGCCGATGTCCTCCATGCGCGACACCATCGACGCCGCCGCCGCGAAGAGGGACGCGAGCAGGATGAACCCGAACAGGAAGAACACCGCGAACCACGCGATCGGCGCGCCCAGGCCCTGCAGCAGCGCCGTCTGATCGGTCACGGTGAGCCCGACGATCGCGATCGCTGCGAGGAGGAGGATCTGCGCCATGGCGAGGATCGTGTTGCCGATGACCTTGCCCGCCAGCAGCACGCGCACCGGGATCGCCGAGATGAGCAGCTCGACCACACGCGTCTGCTTCTCTTCGACGACGCTCTGTGCGATGGTGCCGCCGAACATCGACGCGGCGAAGAGGAACACGATGCCGAATCCGATGGCGGCGATGTAGCCGAGCGCCGCGTTCACGTCGTCGGGCGAGAGCAGCTCGACCGGCGGCACCTGCGCGAGCTGCAGCAGCAGCTGGGTCGGCGCGCTCGTGTCGGCCAGCACGGCGAAACCCGTGGGCGAGGACGCGTCGGCGACGATCGCCGCATCCACGTCGCCGGCCGAGACGAGCGCTTCGGCCTCGGCGCGGTCGGCGACGTCGGTGACCTCGAGGCCGTCGACGGCCGAGACGTACCGCGTGGCGTCGGCGGTGACCGCGACCGGGGTGCCGCTCGAGTTCGACGCCTGGAAGCCGGCCCAGATCACGAGCGCCAGCGCACCCACGAGCAGGATCACGGTCGAGATGACGAACGCCTTGCTGCGCAGCTTCGAGCCGATCTCTCGCTCGGCGACGAGCCACACGCCCTGCGCGGCGCTGAGCGACCGTTCGGCGGGTCGGACGGTGCTCACTGGATGACCTCCTTGAAGATCTGGGCGAGGGTGGGATGCTGCGGGGCGAAGCTCGCGACATCGCCCTGCTCGACCGCGCGGCGCAGGATGCGCTGCGCGGTCTCGTCGCTGTCGGCGTCGAAGACGGCGTAGCCGCCGTCGAAACTCAGGACCTCGACGCCCGGCTCGGTGCGCAGCCACCCGGCATCGCCCGCCGAGACGAGCTCGTAGCGGCGGGTGGAGTGCTCGGCGCGCAGGGCGTCGCGGGGTCCGGCGGCGCGGATCGTGCCGCCGGCGATGATGACGAGGTCGTCGCACAGGCGCTCGACGACGTCGAGCTGGTGCGACGAGAACAGCACGGCGGCGCCGGCGGCGGCGCGCTCCTGGAGCACTGCTGCGACGACGTCCACGGCGAGGGGGTCGAGACCCGAGAAGGGCTCGTCGAGGATGAGCACCTGCGGATCGTGCACGAGCGCCGCCGCGATCTGCGCACGCTGCTGGTTGCCCAGCGACAGCGTCTCGACGTTGTCGCCGAGGCGCTCGCCGAGTCCGAGCTGCTCGAGCAGCGCGGTCGCGCGGGTCGAGGCATCCGTCTTCGAGAACCCGTGCAGTCGCGCCAGGTACACGATGTGCTCGAGCACCTTCATCTTCGGGTACAGGCCGCGCTCCTCGGGCATGTACCCGAAGCGGCGGCGGTCGGATGCCGTCACCTCGGCACCGTCGAGCGTCACGGTGCCGGCGTCCTTGGCGAGCACGCCCAGCACGATCCGCATGGTCGTGGTCTTGCCGGCGCCGTTCCCACCGACGAAGCCGGTGAGCCGGCCCGGGCGGACGTCGAACGACACCTCGTCGAGCACGCGACGACCCGCGTAGCTCTTCGTGATGCCCTGCAGCTTCAGCATCCTGTCTCCTCTGGTCGAAGTCGTGACCTCCACGCTAGGGCCGGCGGCGTCGGCAGGCCTCCCCCTGGCGGGGGAGATCCGGCTCCTCCGCTGCACGGGGGAGGATCGGGGATCGCGGATTTGCATACCTTGGAATAGATCGCAGATACATGTGCTTGCATGGAAGTGGAACGTCCACGGTGGTCCCCGCCGGGGACCTCTCTGTCTGAAGGAGCACAATTCATGTCCGACCGGACCATCGGCTACATCGTCGGCAGCATCTCGTCGACCTCGATCAACCGCCGCCTCGCGAAGGCGCTCGAGCGACTCGCCCCCGAAGGCACGACGCTCGTCGAGATCCCGATCGAGGGCCTCCCGTTCTACTCGCCCGACTACGACGCCGACTTCCCCCAGGTCGCGCGCGACTTCAAGCAGGCGATCGAAGACGCCGACGGCGTGATCATCGTCACCCCCGAGTACAGCCGCTCGATCCCGGGCGTCCTGAAGAACGCCCTCGACTGGTCCGCACGTCCGTGGGGCCACGCGTCGTTCAACGGCAAGCCCACCGCCGTCATCGGCACCTCGCAGGGCGGCATCGCGACCGCCGCCGCGCAGCAGCACCTGAAGGCCATCCTCAGCCACTACAACGCTCCGACCCTCGGCCAGCCCGAGGGCTTCGTCCAGACCCTCCCCGGCCTGTTCACCGAGGACGGCGAGGTCACCAACGACCAGACCGCCGAGTTCCTGGTCGGCTTCCTCGAGGCCTTCGGCGCGCTCGTCGACCGCTACGCGCCCGCGCGCGAGGCCGTCGCCGCCTGACCTACTCCTCCCGAGTTTCCTCCCGAGTGCGGATGCCTCGGCCCTGAGCCCTTTCGCGGCCCCGGGCCGAGGCATCCGTCGTTCTCGCCCCCGCCCGGGGTCGCTCCGCAGTCACTTCTCGCAGTTCCCGTGCCCTCGCCCGCGCACCTTGTGACTGCGGAGCGACGTGCCGGGGGCCGGGGGCTCCGCAGTCGGTTCTCGCGGTTCCGCGGCCCTCTCCCGCGCACTTTGCGACTGCGGAGCGACGTGCCGTGGGCTCCGCAGTCAGGAAATGCGGGTTGCGGCGGTGCGGTCGCGCGATTTGTGACTGCGGAGCCTCCGGGCGCGGAGGCGCGGGGGCGAGGGCGGTGCGGAGGCCGAGGGGCGGAGGCGCGGAGGGGTGAGGGGGTCAGGCGAGGCCGTGGCGATGGGCGTAGACGACCGCGGCGACGCGGTCGCGGGCGCCGAGTTTCTGCAGCACGTTCGACACGTGGGTCTTCACCGTCGCCTCGCCGATGTAGAGGCGCTGTGCGATCTCGGCGTTGCTGAGCGCCTGTGCGACGAGCCGCAGCACCTCGGTCTCGCGCTCGGTGAGCTCGACCGCCGCCACCCCGCCCCCGGCCCCGCCCCCGCCCCCAACCCCGACCCCGCCCCCGGCCCCCGGCCGCGGAGATCCCACGCTGGGCGAGAGTGCAGCTGGTGGACGAGGGTGAGGGTGCTTCCCTGCCTCTCGTCCGCCAGCTGCACTCTCGCGGTCAGGGTGGGGTGAGGACGCGGCCGACGAGGCGAAGCGGGCGATCACGCGGCGGGTGACCTCGGGGGCCAGCAGCGCGTCGCCGGCGGCCGCCACGCGCACGGCGCTCACGAGCTCTTCCGGGCCGGCGTTCTTCAGCAGGAACCCGCTCGCGCCCGCCGCGAGCGCGTCGAACAGGTAGTCGTCGCGGTCGAACGTCGTCACGACGACGACCGCGGCATCGACCGCGGTGTCGGCGACGATGCGCCAGGTCGCCTCGAGCCCGTCCATGTCGGGCATCTGCACGTCCATGCAGATCACGTCGGGTCGAAGAGCGGATGCCGCCGCCACCGCCTGGCGGCCGTCCGACGCCTCGCCGGCGACGACGATGTCGCCCGCCGCCTCGAGGATCATGCGGAATCCCGCCCGCATCACGGCGTGATCGTCGACGAGCAGCACGCGGATCGGGCCGGTCACGCGCGCGCCTCCGCCGCGGCGGCCGCCCGCAGCGGCATTCGCAGGCGCACGAGGAAGCCGCCCCGCGGTCGCGGCCCCGCCTCGAGTGCGCCGCCCGACGCGAGGGCCCGCTCGCGCATGCCGACGAGGCCGAGGCCGGGCCGCATCGCGACGACGGCGCGACCGGTGTTGGTCACCTCGAGCTCGACGGCGTCGCCCGCGTACCGCAGCCGGACGTCGGCCGTGGCATCCGGTCCGCCGTGGCGGCGCGCGTTGGTGAGCGCCTCCTGCGCGACGCGGTAGACGTTGACCTGCATCAGATCGGGCAGGTCGACCGGCTCGCCCACGATCGTCAGAGTCGTGGGCAGCCCGTTGTCGTTCGCATGCACCACGAGGTCGGCGAGGCCCGACAGGTGCACGGTCGACCCGCCCTCGCCGTCGCCGTCGGGCGTGCGGAGGGTCTCGAGAAGCTGCCGGAGGTCGTCGAGGGCGGAGCGGGCGGATGCCTCGACCCCGAGCAGCGCCGAGCGCGCGGCATCCGGATCCCGCTCCAGCACGGCGCGCGCCGCGCCGGCCTGAACGCCCATCGCCGACACGTGGTGCGCCACGACGTCGTGCAGCTCGCGCGCGATGCGCACGCGGTCGAGCGCGACCGCCTGCGCGGCAGTCACCTCGCGCTCGCGCTCGAGCTCGCGCGTGCGCTCCTCGAGCGCCGCGCGCTCCATCGCCGACGCGTACGAGCGGTCGCCCAGGTAGTACGCACCGCCGAAGAACGCCGCGTTCACGAGGAACTGGATGAGCATCATCGCGGCGAACGGCGAGAACAGCCCCGCGCGCGACAGCTGGTCGTCGGAGGGATCGATGGCCGCCTGGAACGTCGTGATGAGCAGCCACACGAACATGCCGACGATCACGGCGACGCGCACGTACATCGCGCGCCGGCGATCGTCCACCCACGCACCCACGGTGTACATCGCGATGAACATCGAGATGTTGCTGACGTACAGCTCGGGGATCCGAGCCGTCACGCCGATGACGAACACGACCGAGATCACGACCACCACGATCTCGGGGAAGCGGCGGCGCACGGCCAGCGGCGCGGTGAGCCCCAGGGCGTACAGCAGCGCCCATTGCATCCCGGGCGCATTCTCGGCGCCGTAGAAGCCGGCGACAGAGCCGAGGGCCGCGCTCAGGATCGCTCCCAGGAGCAGGGCCGCCGCCAGCCAGACGTCGTTGCGGAGTTCCTGCGCGGTCGGCCTCGGCCGGTGCGCCCGGCGGGCGACGGGGGTTTCGAGCATTCCTCCACGGTAGGCGGCGGGCGGCGGCGCGGCATCCGCCCCACGGGGGAGAAGTCGCATAACTTGTTATTGACAAGCACGGTTGTTTTTTGCAAGCATGATGTCCACCCACCCACCCGCCCCCACCCACAACGCAAGGAGCACCGCAATGACGCACATCTTCGTCAACCTCCCGACGAACGACCTCGACCGGGCCAAGGCCTTCTACACCGCGCTCGGCGCCGACATCAATCCGCTCTTCACCGACGAGAACGCCGCGTGCATCGTGTGGGACGAGAACGTGTTCTTCATGGTCCTCACCAGGGAGTACCTCGCGACGTTCACCGACAAGCCGATCGCCGACCCCGCCTCGGTCGCCCAGACGCTGATCGCGCTCAGCCGCGAGTCGCGCGAGCACGTCGACCAGACGGTCGAGGCCGCGCTCGCCCACGGCGGCACCGAGCCCAAGGAGCCGCAGGACTACGGCTTCATGTACACCCGCCACCTCGAAGACCCCGACGGGAACATCGTCGAGTTCGTCTACATGCAGCCGGACGCAGCTGAGCAGGGCCCCGACGCGTACGCGGCCGAGCACGCGCAGGCGTAACGTGGCCGCCCGCAGCTACGGCCAGTACTGCGGGGTCACGACGGCCGTCGAGCTGATCGGCGAGCGGTGGGCGCTGCTCATCGTCCGCGATCTGCTCGTCGGGCCTCGGCGCTACACCGACCTCAAGCAGGGACTGCCCAAGATCCCCACCAACATCCTCTCCACGCGGCTCAAGGAGCTCCAGGAGGGCGGCGTCGTGCGCCGCGTGCCGCTGCCCAACTGCGGGCTGGTGTACGAGCTCACGCCGTACGGGCGCGAGCTCGAGCCGATCGTCCTCGCGCTCGGACGGTGGGGGTTCCGGCAGATGGGCGACCCGGCCGCGGACGACGTCGTGACGGCCGACTCGCTCACGATGGCGTTGCGCACGGCATTCCGGGCGGATGCCGCAGCCGCACTCCCCGCGGCGGACTACGAGCTCCACGTCGCCGACGTCGTCCTCCGCGTGCACGTCGACTCCTCCGGCCTGCGCATCGCGCAGCTGCAGCCGGCCGGGCGGCCGGTCGACCCGAAGCTGGGGACGCAGGCCCCGACCGCCGCAGACCCCGACCTCGTGTTCGCCGCGGGGCCCGGCATCCGTCGCCTCATCTCGGGGGAGGTGGCCCCGGCCGAAGCGATCGACCGCGAGATCGTCGCCGTCGTGTCGGGGGACGCGGGCCTGCTCGAGCGCTTCGCGCAGACCTTCCACATCGACCCGGGGGCCGTCCTCGCCGCGTGAGGCGGGGCGGCCTCAGGCGACCGGAGCTTCGGCGGCGAGCACCGTCACGACGAACGTGGCGAGACGCCCGAACCGGCCCGTGTGCGGATCGACATAGCGGATGCCGATCACGTGGTCGCCGGGAACCGTGTCGTACACGACCCGCACGACCGGATTGCCGGTCAGCACGTGCACGTTCCCCGTCGGCGTGCCGTCGAACGAGACGACGGCTCGATGGCCCGGGGCGCCGTCGAGCAGGAGCGCGAGGTCGTCGGCGACCCCGTCGCCGTCGGCGTCGTGGAGGCCTGTCCGCAGTGTGCCGTCAGCCGTCGTGATCGTCGGAGCCGGAAGCGCGAAGGGGCCGACGGCGGCGCTCGGCTCGGACGCGCGAAGGCCGGGCGCGGTCTGCACCGCGCGCACCGTCATCCCCACACGCAGCAGATCGGCGGGGATGTCGGTGCTGAACGTCCCGTCGGGCTGCACGGTGACCTCGGCCAGCGTCGAGCCCGACTCGTCGATGAGCACCACCCGCGCGCCGGCGACGCCGGTGCCGGTGATCGCGTCGGGCACCGGCGCGTCGAGATCGGCCACCGGCGCGAGCGTCGGCGCGCCCGTGCGGGCGGGCTGGGGGGTGGGTGTCGGCGTGGGCGCCGGAGTGGGCGCCGGAGACGGTGCGGGCGCCGGCGCGGGCGCGGGCGCAGGCGCGGGCGCGGGCTCGGGCACAGGCGCGGGCGCCGGGTCGACGATCGCCGGAGCGACCGGCTCGGGCACCGGCGGCTCTTCGGGGGTTGCGGGCAGGGCGTCGGTGTTCGCCGGAGGTCGCTCCAGACCGCTCGACGCGTCCGCGACGACGGGTGCGGCATCCGTCCCACCTGCCGGAGCGTTCCACGGCGCGACGGCGATCACGATCGCGACGGCCGCCGCCGCGGCGACCGCTCCTGCCGAGATGCCGACGGCAGGCAGGGCGGTGGTGCCGGCACCCCCCGCGCCGGCACCACCTCCCGAGGCGCCCCCCGATGCGCCTGTCCCCCCAAGTCCGGACGTCCCCCCTCCCCAGATGGGCGCTCCGGTGGCCACCGCCGCCACGGCCGGAGTGGCGTCGGCGGTGTAGGCGAGGGCCCCAGCCCCGCCGAGTACAAGAGGCAGCAGCACGGCGCGCAGCCGCTGCGACACGTTCTCGAGGTCGGCCGCGACGATGCGGCACGCCTGGCAATCCCGCAGGTGCGCGTCGAGACGGCGCCGATCGCCGCGGCGCACCGGCTTCTTCTCGCTCGCGACGAGCAGCTCGCACACCCAGCGGCACTCCGCGGGGCGGGCCGGGTCGCTGATGTGCGCCTGCAGCCACGACTGCTTGAAACCCTCGCGCGCGCGGTACGCCAGGGCCGACACGGCGTTCGGACTCATCCCCAGCAGGGGAGCCACCTCCCGCGGCTTCATGCCCTCGACCTCGGTGTACCACAGCAGCTCGCGCCACCGCTCGGGCAGCTCGCGGAAGGCCTGCGCGAGCACCGAGCGGTCGGCCACGAGCTCGGCGAACTCGGCCGACGACTCGGCCGCCCGCTCGTCCAGGTCGTCGAGCGGGACCTCCTTGGCGCGGCGCCCCCACGACGCCGCGATGTTGCGGATGGCGCTGAACAGGTAGGGCCGGAAGCCCTCGTGAGGGCCGCCGCCCTTGCGGATGGCGCTCAGGATCGACGTGAACGCCTCCGAGACCAGGTCGTCGGGGTCGACGTTCGGGCTGATCGCTCGTGCGGCATTGCGTCCGCTCGCGACGTGGCGCTCCCACAGCTCGGCGTAGGCGGCGTCGTCCCCGGCGCGTGCGGCATCGACGAGCTCCTCGTCGGAACGCACGGGCAGCGCGTCGTCCACGACGGCGGTGCGGGGGGTGTTCACGTCGTCTCCTCGCCGGAAGGCGTCACTGGGTTGGGGGCGACCGGCGGGGCGGATCCGCGCCAGGCTAGTGGTGCGCGCTGGGAAACCCCTGGTGAGGGGACTCCGCGGCCGGGTGCACGGCGCGCTCCATCTGTACATGACGCGCCGGGGGCGCGATCATGACGCGGCGTGCGGAAGAACTTCAGAAGATCATGGGGCGATCGTCGTCGTCGGGACCCTCGAGGTCGAGGTCGACGACCACCGGCACGTGATCGCTCGGGGCCTCGCCCTTGCGCTCGTTGCGGTGGATCGCCGCGCCCGTCACGGCGTCGGCCAGGGCGTGCGAACCGAGGATGAAGTCGATGCGCATGCCCTCATTGCGGGGGAAGCGCAGCTGCTTGTAGTCCCAGTACGTGAAGCCGGTGGGCACCAGCGGACGCACGACGTCCTGGAGGCCGGCCGCCTCGAGCGCCGAGAACGCCTCGCGCTCAGGGGGCGAGACGTGGGTCGCGAAGCCCTGGACCACCGACGGGTCGCCGTTGTCGGCATCCGTCGGCGCGATGTTGAAGTCGCCGACCAGCGCGAGCGGCAGGTCGGGGTTCGCGGCGAGCGCCGTCGCGGTGTACTCGGTGAGAGCCGACAGCCAGTCGAGCTTGTAGTAGTAGTGCGGGTCGCCGAGCGAGCGGCCGTTCGGCACGTACAGGCTCCAGACCTCGACGCCGCCGATCGTCGCGCCCATCGCCCGGGCCTCGAGCGGGGCGTCGGGCGCCTGCCCCGAGCCTGTCGCAGGCTGGCCCTTCGCGAAGCCGGGCATGCCGGGGAACGCGGTGCGCACGTCCTCGATCGGCTCTCGGCTGGCGATCGCGACGCCGTTCCACTGCGAGAACCCGAACGCCTCGACGTGGTAGCCGGCGTCCTCGAACCGCTCGAACGGGAACTGCTCGGTTTTGCACTTGATCTCCTGCATCGCGAGCACATCGATGTGCTCGCGCACCGCGAAGTCGACGATGCGGTCGACCCGGGCGCGGATCGAGTTGACGTTCCAGGTGGCCAGGCGCATGGGCTCAAGCCTATTCGCGGCCGCGGACGCAGCCGCCGCGGTCGCTCCGTAGACTCATCGGCATGACCGTCGCCTCCACGCCAGAGCTCGAAGCCGACCGCCAGTACCTCATCGCGCTCATCGAGGACGAGGCCGTGTTCCACGGCGACTTCACGCTCTCGAGCGGCAAGCAGGCGACGTACTACGTCGACATGCGCAAGCTGACGCTCGACCACCGGGCGGCTCCCGCGATCGGGCGCATCATGCTCGACCTCATCCGCGAGGTCGACGGGATCGTGGCCGTCGGCGGTCTGACGCTCGGCGCCGACCCCATCGCGAACGCCGTCATGCACGAGTCCGCGCGCACGCATCGCCCGCTCGACGCCTTCGTCGTCCGCAAGGAGCCGAAAGACCACGGCCGCGGTCGCCAGATCGAGGGGGCGGATGTCGCGGGCAAGCGCGTGGTCGTCGTCGAAGACACCTCGACCACCGGCCAGTCGGCGCTGAAGGCGGTCGAGGCGCTCCGCCGCGAGGGCGCCGAGCCCGTCGCCGTCGCGGTGATCGTCGATCGCAAGACCGGCGCGCAGGCCGCGGTCGAGGCCGAGGGCCTGCAGTGGCTCGCCGCGATCGACCTCGACGACCTGGGCCTCGAGCCGCAGTAGTAGCCTGCCCGGGGCGTCTCGGTCGCCGAGCGCCCTTCGATACGGCCCTGGCGGGCCTGCTCAGGGACCGCTTCGCGAGACGAAACGCGCGTCAGTCGTCGCGCCGACCCCGGCCGCGCCACCACTGCCACACGAGGGCCACGAGGGTGCCCAGCACGATGACGGCCGACACCGACAGCAGCAGGGTCTGATCGGTCTGCGAGATCACGGTCGCTTCCCCTCCGCGGCATCCGTCACGATCTTGGCGATGCGCGCCGCACGCGTCTCGGGGCGACGCGCCAGGTCGACCTGCGAGATGCCGAGCTTGCGCGTCGACGGCGGAAACGCGTCCCACGCCGCTCGCGCCGCCGGCACCTCGTCGAGTGCGGCCGCGAGGTCGTCGGGCTCGCGCAGCGCCTCGGCGTTGTCGAGCACGCTCCACGCGCCGTTCGCCTTCGCGACCTCGATCGCGCGGTTGCCGGCTTGCGTGAGCAGTCCGTCGGCTTCGAGCCGCGCGACCCGGGCCTTGTTCGTCGCGGCCCACCCGCTCGTGGGCCGCCGGGGCGCGAACCACAGCCCGCCGCGCTGCTCGTCGAACGTCCGCACCGGACCGTCGATCCAGCCGAAGCGCAGCGCCTGCACGATCGCGTCCTCGTACTCGACGAACGTCAGCCCCGAACCGGCACGCGCACGCACCAGCCACGCCCCCGTGGAGGTGCGATGGTTCGACTCGAGCCACGCAGCCCAGGCCTCGGCATCCGTCGCCTCCACCATCTCACCGTCATCGAGCGCGCCCATGCGACGAACCTACCGGGCGCCTGCGACGTCGGACCTCGGGGCGGGTCAGAGCAGCTCGGGATCCTCCGACTCGACCGGGTCGGCGTCGAGCAGGTCGGCCACCGAGTCGAGCACCTCGTCGGGGCGGAACGGGTAGCGCGCGATCTCGGCGGCGTCGCTGATGCCGGTGAGCACGAGCACGGTGTGAAGTCCCGCCTCGATGCCGGCCACCACGTCGGTGTCCATGCGGTCGCCGATCATGCCGGTGGTCTCGGAGTGCGCGCCGATGCGGTTCAGCGCCGAGCGGAACATCATCGGGTTCGGCTTGCCCACGACGTACGGCTCCATGCCGGTCGCCTTCGTGATGAGCGCCGAGATGGCGCCGGTCGCCGGCAGCACGCCCTCGGTCGACGGCCCGGTCGCGTCGGGGTTCGTGGCGATGAATCGCGCGCCGCGCCCGATGAAGCGGATGGCCTTGGTGATCGCCTCGAACGAGTAGTTGCGCGTCTCGCCGACGACGACGTAGTCGGGGTCCGTCTCGGTCATGATGAACCCGGCCTCGTGGAGCGCCGTCGTCAGGCCCGCCTCGCCGATGACGAACGCCGTGCCGCCGGGCATCTGCGACTTCAGGAAGTCCGCGGTCGCCAGCGCCGACGTCCAGATCGACTCCTCCGGCACGATGAGTCCGGAGGCCCGCAGTCGTGCCGACAGGTCGCGCGGCGTGAAGATCGAGTTGTTCGTGAGCACCAGGAACGGCACGCCCTGATCGCGCCACTGCTGCAGGAGAGCGGATGCCCCGGGGATGGGCGTGTTCTCGTGCACGAGAACGCCGTCCATGTCGGTGAGCCAGCATTCGATGTCGGAGCGCGTGCGCATGCGTCCAGGCTAGGGGGTGGCGGTGTCGGAGCGCGTCGCGCGGGCGTAGGGTCGAACCGTGACGTGGGACCCCCGGAGTCTTCCCGACCTTTCCGGACGCGTGTACCTCGTGACGGGATCGAATGCCGGTCTCGGCTACTTCGCCTCGGAGCAGCTCGTGCGCGCGGGGGCCAGGGTGCTGATGTCGGGCCGCCACCCGAATCGGCTGTCGGCGGCGCGCGCGGCGATCCGTCGCCGGGTTCCGGATGCCTCGCCCGACGCGACCGAGCCGCTCATCCTCGACACATCCAACCTCGGGTCGGTCCGCTCGGCCGCGGCGAGCGTGCGCGGCCGGGGAGGCCTGGACGGCGTGCTGTTCAACGCCGGGATCGTCCACCCGCCGCGTTCGCGCGAGACGACGATCGACGGCCACGAGGTCGTCTTCGCCACGAACGCGCTCGGGCATTTCGCCCTCGGCGGCGAACTGCTGACCGCGCTCGCCGTGAGCGCCGGCCGCATGGTGTGGGTCGGCAGCATGTCGACGGCGCTCACGCCGTACGACCCGGTCGACCCGCAGCTCACGACCCGGTACTCGGCCTGGCGGTCGTACGTGCAGTCCAAGGTCGCCACCGCCGCCCTCGGGTTCGAGGCCGACCGCCGCCTGCGGGCCGCGGGCGTTCCGGTCGAGAGCGTCGTCGCCCATCCGGGGTACTCCACGGGCGGACGCACGCCCGGCATCGTCGGCGTCAACGAGCCGTCACGCGCCAAGCGCTTCCGCGACAACCTGCAGGCGGCGTTCGCGCAGTCCAAGGAGCACGGCGCGTGGCCCCTCGTGCGCGCGCTCGCCGACCCGGAGGTGGCCGGCGGCGAGTTCTGGGGGCCGAAGACCGGGAGCCGCGGCATCCCCACCCGTCAGAATCCGTCGAAGATCACGCACGACCCCGAGGTGGGCGCCCGGATGTGGGCCTTCGCCGAGGCGGCGGCCGGCGTGAAGTGGCCGTTCGCCGAGGCCGCGGCATCCGCCCGCACTTGAGCCCGGTTCCGCGCCGACGCCCGGGGCAGTCGGGCTTCGAGTGTCACGACACGCGGGATCGAAGGACGGATGCCGCGTGTTGCGCCACCCGAAACTCGGGCCGGCGGGCTTCGAGTGTCACGACACGCGGGATCGAAGGACGGATGCCGCGTGTTGCGCCACCCGAAGCGCGGGGAGGCTGGGCGCGAGGTGCGGCAGGTCGGACGGTCAGGCGCTCAGCCAGACCGCGTCTGCCGCGGCCGGGGGCAGCTCCACCCGCGAGCCGCCGATGACGAGGATCGAGGCACCCACGACCGCCGCCTCAGCCCCGACCGCCACGCCGGCGGTCTCGACGGCGCGGAGCAGATCGGGGTCGCGGTCGCTCACCCGCAGCACGCGCCCGACGTGACCGGCGGGGGCTGAGCCGAGCAGCACGAAGGGCTCGCGGTGCACGTCGCCCGCGGCATCCGGAATCGCATCGCCATGCGGGTCGAAGCGGGGCCGCCCGAGGCGCTCGTCGATGCCCTCGAGGAGGCGGTCGCTGATGGCGTGCTCGAGCACCTCGGCCTCGTCGTGCACCTCGTCCCACGCGTACCCGAACTCGCGCACGAGCCACGTCTCGATGAGCCGGTGTCGGCGGATGATGCCGGCCGCGCGCTGCTCTCCCGCCTCGGTCAGGGCGATGGGTCCGTAGGGGCGGTGGGTCACGAGGCCCTGTGCCGCGAGCTTCTGCACCATCTCGGTCACGCTCGACGGTGCGAGACCCAGCTCGCCCGCGAGCTGCGACGGCGTGATGCGCTCGGTCTGCCACTCGGTGTGGTGGTAGATCGTCTTGAGGTAGTCGTCGATCGCGGGGGAGGGCACGGCATCAGGGTACCCGCGGGCGAGAAGGCCGCATGCTCCAGCTCATGACGCGATGGGGCGACGGCCGCGGGGAAGACGGCGTCCACGGGGAAGACGGCGCCCGACGAGTCCGTGCTTCGGTGCGAAGAGGTAGGCCAGCAGGAAGAGCGTGCCCATCGCCACCACCACCATGCCGCCCGACGACGTGTCGAGGTAGTAGCTGAGGTACAGCCCCACGATCGCGCTGACGGCCGCGATCAGGGGGGCGATCACCAGCATGCGTCCGAACCGATCCGTCAGCAGATACGCGGTCGCTCCGGGGATGATGACCAGCGCGACCACGAGGATGACGCCGACGGCCTGAAGCGCGACGACGACGGTCACGGCGAGACAGCCGAGCAGCAGCGCGCTCAGCAGCCGCGGTCGAAGCCCGATCGCCGCAGCGTGGGCCGGGTCGAAGGCGAACAGGGTGAGATCCCGTCGCTTCAGCACCAGCACCGCCACCGTCGCCGCCCCCAGCACCAGCACCTGCACGAGGTCGTCGACCCCGACGCCGAGCAGGTTGCCGAACAGGATGTGAGTGAGATCGGTCTGACTCGGGATCACCGAGATCAGCACGATGCCGACGGCGAACAATGTGGTGAAGACCACCCCGATCGCGGCATCCTCCTTCACACGGCTCGTGCTCCGGATGACGCCGATCGCCGCCACCGCGGCGAGGCCGAACACCAGCGCCCCCACGGCGAACGGCGCGCCGAGCAGGTAGGCGAGCACCACCCCCGGCAGGACGGAGTGCGAGACGGCGTCCCCCATCAGCGACCAGCCGATGAGCACGAGCCAGCAGCTCATGAGGCCGCAGACGACCGCGGCGACGAGGCTGACGCTGAGCGCGCGGACCATGAAGTCGTACTGCAGCGGCTCGAGCATCCAGTCCAGAAGGGTCATCGGGATGCCTCGCCCTCGGCGCCCGCGGCGGCATCGAAGACGTCGACGCCGAACGCCCGCACGAGGTTCTCTGGCCGGAGCACGACGTCGGGTGTGTCATGCAGCAGCACGGTGTGCAGGAAGAGGACGGCCTCGTCGCACAGTCGCGGAAGCGCCGCCAGGTCATGGGTCGCGATCAGGACGGTGCGTCCGTCGAGGGCCAGCTCGCGCAGCACGCGCGTGAGTGTCGACTCGGTGCGCTTGTCGACGCCTGCGAACGGCTCGTCCAACAGCAGCAGGCGGGCATCCTGGGCGAGGCAGCGGGCGACGAACGCACGCTTGCGCTGACCGCCCGAGAGCTCGCCGATCTGCCGGTCGGCGAGCTGCGTCAGCTCCACCCGTTCGAGCGCCTCCGCGACGGCAGCCCGATCGGCGCGGCGCGGCCGCCGTGTCGGTCCCTGGAACCCGTACCTGCCCATCATCACGACGTCTCGCACCCGCAGCGGGAAGCCCCAGTCGACCGATTCGGACTGCGGGACGAAGCCCACAGCGCCCTTCCGGCGCGCGTCGCGCGGCGGCATCCCGTCGATCCTGACGCTGCCCCTGTCGGGCCGCACGACGCCCATCACCGCCTTCAGCAGCGTCGACTTGCCCGACCCGTTCATGCCGATGAGCCCGCACACCGTGCCCGCGGCGAGCTCCAGGTGCGTCCGGTCGACGGCCACGATGTCGCCGTAGCGGACCGTGAGGTCTCGCACGTCGAGTGCGGGGACGGATGCCTCGGCCGGCCGTCCGGCGGCGTCGCTGGTCAGTCGCTGAGCCACGCGGTCATCCCGTTCCGGTAAGACCGGCGATGATCGTGTCGACGTCGTGCTCGATGAGGTCGAGGTAGGTCGGGACGGGCCCGTCGGCCGCCGAGAGCGAGTCGACGTACAGCACGCCGCCGAACTCGGCCTCCGTCGCCTCGACGACCCGCTGCATCGGCGCGTCCGACACGGTGGACTCGCAGAACACCGCCCGGACGCCGTTGCTCTCGACGAACTCGATCGTGTCGGCGATCTGCCGGGGCGTCGCCTGCTGCTCGGCGTTCACCGCCCAGAGGTACGCCTCGGTCAGACCCGCGTCGCGGGCGAGATACGAGAACGCGCCCTCGCACGTGACCAGCGCGCGCTGTTCGGCGGGAAGCGCGCCGAGCTCGGCGACGAGGCGATCGGCGATCTGCTGCAGACGGAGCTTGTACTCCTCGCCGTTCTCTTCGAACGCGGTCGCGTTGTCGGGGTCGAGCTCGCTGAACGCGGCGACGATGTTGTCGACGTAGACCTGCGCATTGAGGGGAGACATCCACGCGTGCGGGTTGTCGCGTCCGGCGTAGGCGTCCTCGGCGATCGGGATCGTGTCGACCCCCTCGCCCACGACGACGTGCGGGGCTTCGACGTCGGCCACGAACTGCGCGAACCAGGCCTCGAGGCCCATGCCGTTGTCGAGGATCAGGTCTGCGCCGTGGGCACGACGGATGTCGCCCGGCGTCGGCTCGTAGCCGTGGATCTCGGCGCCGATCTTCGTGATCGACTCGACCGTGAGGTGCTCGCCCGCGATGTTCTGGGCGATGTCCTCGATCACGGTGAACGTCGTCAGCACGAGCGGCCTGTCGTCGGCGTGCGTGTCGGGTGCGGCGCAACCCACCAGCGCGGCGCAACCCGCCAGCACGGCGAGTGCGGCACACGCGCCCGCGACGAGCGCGCGAGAGCTTTTCGGCATACCGAAATCATAGTGATATTTCGGCGTGCCGAAAACCCCTCGCCTGCTCACGACTCAGGCAGGATGCCCCGGCACGTCCGCGCGCCTGCGCGGCGGCGGCACGCTGCCCGAGTTCGCGCGGGAGCCGGATAGCCTGGGCCGATGACGACGCCGGAGCCCGGTCGCGACGAGCCGACATTGCCGGTGGGCGTGGGTCCGTGGCCGGGCGGCCCCGACGCGTGGCCCGACGACCCGCGCTACGACCGCGAGCTGCTCGCGCACGGCGACGCACGCAACGTCGTCGACGAGTACCGGTACTGGACCATGGACGCGATCGTCGCCGACCTCGACACGCGGCGCCACGGGTTCCACGTCGCCATCGAGAACTGGCAGCACGACATGAACATCGGCTCGATCGTGCGCAGTGCCAACGCATTCCTCGCCGCCGAGGTGCACATCATCGGCAAGCGCCGCTGGAACCGCCGAGGCGCGATGGTGACCGACCGCTACCAGCACGTGCGCCACCACGAGTCGATCGCCGACTTCACGCGATGGGCGGATGCCGCATCCCTGCCCGTCATCGCGATCGACAACGTCGCAGGGTCCGTCGCCCTGCCCGACGCCAAGCTGCCGGAGGCGTGCGTGCTGCTGTTCGGTCAGGAGGGGCCCGGGCTGTCGCCGGAGGCGCTGGCTGCGGCATCCGGTGTCGTCGAGATCACGCAGTACGGCTCGACGCGCTCCATCAACGCGAGCGCTGCGGCCTCGGTCGTCATGTACGAGTGGTGCCGCCGCTGGGCGTGAGTCGACGGTGACGCTCAGGCGCCGGCGGTCATCCAGGCCGAGCCGCGCACGCGCGAGCCCAGGGTGACCAGGCGCGCCAGCATGTAGACGCCGAAGAACGCGACCGCGAGCCAGGCGAGCCCGGCGGCGCCGGACGGGTGCAGCACGGCGATGATCACGAGCACCGGGGCGAACGGCACGAGGTTCAGCACGCCGACGATCGCGAGGTACTTCGCGTCGCCCGCGCCGATCAGCACGCCGTCGAGCACGAACACGATGCCGCACACCGGCTGCGCCACGGCGAGCACGATGAGGGCGGGCTGCACGAGGGCCGCGATCGCGGCATCCCCCGTGAAGAGCAGCCCGATGACACCCGACAGCGCGCCGATGACGGCGCCGACGGCCAGGCCGAACCACGCGCCCCACGCGACGGTGCGGCCGAGCACGCGCCGCACCAGCGGCGTGTCCTCGGCGCCGAGGCCCTTGCCGACGAGCGCCTGCGCCGCGATCGCGAGGGCGTCGAGCGCGAACGCCGCGGTGGAGAAGATGGTGAAGGCGACCTGCCAGCCGGCGAGCTCGTCGGTGCCGAGGCCCGTCGCCACCGCGACGGTCGCCAGCAGCGCGATGCGCAGCGAGACGGTCCGCACGAACAGCCAGCCGCCTGCTCGCGCCGATCCGCGCACGCCGTCGCGCTGCGGCCGGACGGATGCCTCGTGCCGGCGTGCCAGGCGCGCCACCACGGCGACGTACGCGGCGACCATGCCCCACTGCGCCACGACGGTGCCCCACGCCGATCCGGCGATCCCCCACCCGAGGCCGTAGATGAAGGCCCAGTTCAGCAGCGCGTTGGCGGCGAAGCCGAAGCCCGCGATCCACAGCGGGGTCACCGTGTCCTGCATGCCGCGCAGCAGTCCGGTCGCGGCGAAGACCACCAGCATCGCCGGCAGGCCCCACATCGAGATGCCGAGGTAGATCCCGGCCTGCTCCGCGACGTCGGGCGCCGCGCCGAAGAGTCCGACCAGGAGCGGGGTCGCCAGGTATCCGCCGAGCGCGAGCGCCGCGCCCATGCCGAGGGCGAGCCACATGCCGTCGATGCCCACCGACACCGCGCGCGACGGGTCGCCGGCGCCGAACCGGCGTGCGACGGCCGGCGTGGTCGAGTACGCCAGGAACACCATGAGCCCGACGATCGTCTGCAGCACCGCCGACGCGATGCCGAGGCCCGCGAGCGGCACGACGCCCAGGTGCCCCACCAGCGCCGAGTCGACGATGAGGAACAGCGGCTCGGCGACGAGCGAGCCGAGCGCCGGCACCGCGAGCCGCAGGATGTCGCGATTCAGCGTGTCGGGGGCGGTCGTCACCCTGAGAGCCTACGAGGGCAGGACGACAGCGGCGGCCCCACCGCCCCGGCTCGCGGCCGAACCCATCCCGCCGGGCGGCTAACCTGGAACGCATGACCGATGCCCTCCGCTCCGGTCTCGCGCTCGAGGAGCTCAGCGCCGAGATCCGCCCGCAGGACGACCTGTTCCGTCACGTCAACGGCGCCTGGCTCGATCGCACCGAGATCCCGGAAGACAAGGCGCGGTGGGGATCGTTCCACCTCATCGCCGAGCAGGCCGAGAAGGACGTCCACGCGATCGTCGAGGAGTCGCAGGGCGCCGAGCCCGGCACCGAGACGCGCAAGATCGGCGACCTCTACACGAGCTTCATGGACACCGAGCGCATCGAGGCCCTGGGCGCCGCGCCGCTGCGCGATGTGCTGGCGCAGGTCGACGCGATCGACGGCATCCCCGCGTTCCTGCGCACCGTGGGCGAGTTCGAGCGTGACGGGGTCGCGGCGCTCATCCACCTCTACATCGAGCCCGACCCGGGCAACCCCCAGCGCTACGTGCCGTTCTTCATCCAGGGCGGCCTGTCACTCCCCGACGAGAGCTACTACCGCCTCGACAACTTCCAGGAGACCCGCATCGCGTTCCGCACCCACGTGCACCGCGTGCTGGAGCTGGCGGGCGTGACGGATGCCGAGTCCGCCGCCGACCGCATCGTCGCGCTCGAGACCGAACTGGCCACCCATCACTGGGACAACGTCGCCAGCCGCGACGCGGTGAAGACGTACAACCTGAAGACGTGGGACGAGGTGCAGGCCCTCGCCGGCGTCGACCTGACGCCGTGGCTCGAGGGAATCGCGCCCGAGCACACCGCCGCCTTCGCCGAGATCAACGTCTACCAGCCGAGCTTCCTCGAGGGCCTCGGGCTGCTCCTGGTCGAGGACCGCCTCGACGACTGGAAGGCGTGGCTGCGCTTCGCGATCGTGCACTCGGCCGCGCCGTTCCTCTCGGAGGAGTTCGTCGCCGAGAACTTCGGGTTCTATGGCACGCAGCTCACCGGCGTCCCGGTCAACCGCGAGCGCTGGAAGCGCGGCGTGAGCCTCGCCGAGGCCGCGATGGGCGAGGCGATCGGACGCGTCTACGTCGAGCGCCACTTCCCGCCGGCGGCCAAGGAGGCGATGGACGAGCTGGTCGCGAACCTCATCGAGGCGTACCGCCAGTCGATCTCCGACCTCGAGTGGATGAGCCCCGAGACGCGCGAGCGCGCTCTCGCGAAGCTCGACGCGTTCACGCCCAAGATCGGGTACCCGGTGAAGTGGAAGGACTACTCGACCCTCGAGATCGATGCGACCGACCTCATCGGCAACGTCCGCCGTGCCCACGTGTGGGAGCACGACCGCCAGCTCGCGAAGGTCGGGCAGCCGATCGACCGGGACGAGTGGTACATGACGCCGCAGACCGTCAACGCGTACTACAACCCGCTCATGAACGAGATCGTGTTCCCCGCGGCGATCCTGCAGTACCCGTTCTTCGAGGTCGACCGCGACGCCGCCGCGAACTACGGCGGGATCGGCGCGGTGATCGGGCACGAGATCGGCCACGGCTTCGACGACCAGGGCAGCCGGTTCGACGGCGACGGCTCGCTGCGCGACTGGTGGACCGACGCCGACCGCGCGGCGTTCGAGGAGCGCACCAAGGTTCTGATCGACCAGTTCGAGCAGCTCGTGCCGCAGGGTCTCGCCGACGAGCACCACGTGAACGGCGCCCTCACGATCGGCGAGAACATCGGCGACCTCGGCGGTCTCGGCATCGCGATCAAGGCGTACCGGCTCCACATCGCCGACTCCGCCGACAGCGCCGGGGAGCAGGGCGGCGACACCGACCTGGACGGGTTCACCGGCATCCAGCGACTGTTCCTCAGCTGGGCGCAGATCTGGCAGCAGAAGGGGCGGGATGCCGAGACCATCCGCCTGCTGACGATCGATCCGCACGCGCCCAACGAGTTCCGGTGCAACCAGATCGTGCGCAACATCGACGCGTTCTATGATGCCTTCGGTGTCACCGAGTCCGACGCCCTCTGGCTCGACGAGGAGAAGCGCGTCACGATCTGGTGATCGTGCGGGCCTCCCGGCCCGCACGCGTGCGACCGACACCACCCCGAATCCGAAGAACACTGGGAATCAAAGAACCGGAAGGACACCCGTGGGCACCGAGCCCAGAAGGGATGCCGAGTCGCAGCGGGGGGCGCGACGGAGCACCAGCAGACGACTGCCGAGGAGGGCGGCGGTCGGCCGCCGATCGTTCACGTCGACGCTGAAGGCGCTCGACGAGCTCGCCGCATCCGGCGCGAAGATCTCGGTGCGCATCACCGATCTCGATCGGGGCACATCGGTGCTCTCGGGCGACGACTTCGTCACGCTCCCGGTCGCGGGGCTCGGCGTCGTGCCGCTGCTGATCGAGGTGGCCGCCGGGTTCGAGTCGGGGCGGCTCGATCCGCTCGAGATCATCGACCGCTCCCATGTCGACGCGGTCGCGGTGGCCGGCGTGTGGCAGCACCTGAAGGCGCCGGCGCTCCCGCTGTCGGACCTCGCCGTGCTGACCGCGTCGACCGGCGACGCCCTCGCGGCGAACGCGCTGCTGTCGAGGGTGGGCCTGCCGGCGGTGCGGGCGCGCATCGAGCAGCTCGGCCTGGCGCGGTCGGCCCTGCTCGACAGGTTCCGCGACGAGCGCGGCCCCGACGACGCCCCGCACTTCGCCCTGGGCTCCTCGCGCGAGCTCGCGCAGGTGTTCGCGGCTCTGGTCAACTCGCAGGTCGTCTCTCCGGGCGTCAGCGCTCAGGTCGCCGAGTGGCTGAGCCTCAATCACGACCTCTCGCTCGTCGCCTCGGCGACCGGCCTCGACCCGTTCTCGCACGAGAACGACGAGCACGGTCTGCTCTTCGTCAACAAGACCGGCCGGGATGCCGGCATCCGTGTCGAGGCGGGCGTGCTGGCCGGTCCGCGCGCCGGCGTCTCGTACGCCCTCATCGTGTGCTTCGACGACCTCTCCATCTACCACCGCATGCGCGCGCACGAGGCGTTCCGCATCCTCGGCACCGACCTCATGGAGTACGTGTTCTGAGCCCGTCGACGGCCGGCGAGGCGGGAACGGTGGCTGCGGCCGCCCCCGCGGACCGCAGCCACCGGGCCGTCAGCGACTGCCGGAAGGCGTGCTCTCGGACGTGCCGACGATGTTGGTCGCCGTCACGTCGAACGTCTCGCCCTCTTCGTGCCCTGCCACGCGGCACGTCACCGCGCGCGTCTCGCAGACGACCGCGCCCTGCCCGTCGCGCACCGTGTAGCCGGTGATCGGGAGCGCGGACGACGCCGGCTTCCAGTGCACGCGCGTCCCGGCGTTCGAGACGACCGCGCGCACGGCCGTGGGCGCGTCGGGGCCGGAGAGCAGATGCTCGCCCGCCGCGAGGGTCACGGTGCTGCTGAGCGCGCCGCGCCGCAGCGTGACGTCGGTCGGTCCGTCGGTCGTCACCGCGACGGCGGCGGGTGCGGATCGATCCAGTCCGGCACGGTCCAGGTCGATGGTCAGCGCGGCGACGTTGGCGGCGTCCACCTCGATCCGGTTGCCCGGTTCCACCGCGCCGACCGTGACGAGCCGCTGGTTGCGCACCTGCACCGTGCGTCCGTCGATGACCGTGGTCGTGTCGGTGAGCTGCGCCTGCACGATCCCGGTGTCGAGCACGAGGGAGCGCGCCTCGACGCGGCTCCAGCGGGCGGCCGCGTCACGAGCCTCCAGCCCTTCGAGCCAGTACGCGCGATCCACCGGCATCCCCAGGTCGGCTCGCTCGTCGCCGGGCTCCCAGCGGAACACGATGCGTCCGGGGTTCGGCTCGCGGGTCCGGGACGGGTCGAGGTATTCGGCCACCTCGCTCCAGCCGATCCTCGTGCCCAGCATCCCGTGGTCGGCGCCGTCGTAGTAGTTGGCGCGGTACGGGATGCCGGCGGCCTCGGCCGCTCGGTCCCATCGCTGGGTGTTGGTCAGGGCGATGTCGCGGCTGCCCGAGTCCAGGAAGGTGCGCAGGTGACCCAGATTCTCCAGGCGCAGCTCGGCGCCCTCGCGGTCGCGCTGGCCGGCGGAGTTGTAGTAGCCGGCGCCCGAGACGATGGCACCGCCGGCGAAGAGCTCCGGATGGGTGGTCAGGAACCGCGTCGCTCCGACTCCGCCCATCGAGAACCCGCCGATGACGGTGCGGTCCGGGTCGAGCGAGAATGCGTCGGCGGTACGTGCCCAGGCCTCCCACACGTCGAGTTCGCCGTGATTGATGTACCACGTCGACAGCCCTCGACCCATCGGGCTGAGGCAGATCGACTCGCGCTGCTCGCACACGGGGACGTACACGGCATCCTTGTGGTCCCCCGCGAACCCGTTGTGGTTGGCGTCGCCGCCGTGCAGCAGGATCGTCAGCGGCGTGGGCGATCCCGGCTGGTACGACTCCGGCACGTAGATCGTGTAGGGCTGCACGCGCCCCCAGAAGGTGGCGGGGAGGACCTGAGGGCCGGGGCTCCTTCGCGCGCCCGGGTCTCGGCCCTGTGCGATCTCGACGCTGGAGACGTACCACCGCGTCGAGTAGCCGGCCGGGATCGTCTCGGGAGTGCTCGTGCCCGAGGCCAATGCCGCCCAGTCGACGTCCACCGAGAAGTCGTTCATGACGCCGTCGCGCAGCTGCTCGGACTGGCGGCCGTTGCTCCACTGCGTCGAGGCGTCGCGGAAGCCGCCGACGAGGTGCGGCTCGTCCGCCAGGTCGCGGAACGCGGCGTTGTAGATCCGAGTCCCGTCCGGCGCTTCGGGCGCCGCCGCGAAGCCGGTGCCCTCGGCGTCGGCGATGCCGCCGGCGAGCCGCACGGTCCACGTCCCGTCCACCGCGAGGGCATCGTGCGGGACGGTCACGACGAATGAGCGCGCGACGACGTCGACGCTGAGCGCGCCCCCGACGGACGCGACCGCGACGGTGTCGCCCGTCACGGCGTCCACCAGCCACGCGCCGCGGGACGACACGATCAGCGCCGAGTCGATGCCGGGTGAGGTCGCTCCGGCCTGCGCGGGCCACTCCGCGACGCCGGTCGCGGCATCCGCATCGGTGTCGAAGGTCCACGCCGCGATCGGCACGGCAGGGTCGATGAGGGTGTTCCAGTCGATGCGCCAGTACGAATTCGCGGCATCCGTGGCGATCCCGGCGCGGAAGATGTCGGCGCCGTTCGACGCCGCGGCCGCATCGGCGTACGTGAAGGCGCCTGCGCCGGTGTCGTCGTACAGCCAGTCGCTCCACAGCAGCGCCCCGGCGTCCAGGCGGCTCGTCCCGGAGGTGCGGGGGAACGCCTCGGAGAAGTCCCAGGCGGCGGGCGCGGGCAGCTCGGGTTCGGGAGCCAGCGCCGCAGCGGGCATGCCGTCGGGCAGTCCCGCGACGCCCGCTGCGCCCGTGCTCTGAGACGCCGTCGTGCTGGCGCTCGCGCCCGTCGCGCCCGTCGCGCCGTGCGCGAGAGACGTGGTGGCGATCGCGCCGGCAGCCAGCGCAGCGACGGCAGCCGCCCCGACGGCCCAGCGCCGGTGCCCGGGAGGATGCGCGGGCTCGTGGCGTGAGCCGGTCCGGCCGAGAGGAGCGTTCATCGTGGGTCCTTCCTTCGTCGTTGAAAGAAAACATCAACTAGATTGATATTCCCACCCGAAGCTACTGGCTCCGACGGAAGGGCGTCAACGTTCATCTCGACGGCAGCGGTCGGTGAGGGGGCGGCAGGCGACGGGCATCATCGCGCATTGTGACGGCCCGTTTCCCTATGGCAGGAGGCATCGGCTAGCCTCGCAAGCGTGTCAACACCGCCGTTCCGCGCCGACATCGTCGGCAGCTTCCTCCGCCCCGCAGCCCTCGCCGAGGCGCGCCGCCGCTTCGCGGACGGGCAGATCGACGCCGACGCGCTGCGCGTCGCCGAAGACACCGCGATCGCCGAGCTCGTGGTCCGTGAGGCCGACGCCGGCCTGAAGCTCGCCACCGACGGCGAGTTCCGCAGGTCGTGGTGGCACTTCGACTTCTTCGGGCTGCTCGACGGCGTCGACATCGTCGAGCTCGACCACGGCATCCAGTTCCAGGGCGTGCAGACCCGGCCGCGCGGCATCGAGATCACCGGGCCGATCGGCTTCAGCGACAGCCACCCGTTCCTCGATCACTTCCGCTCGCTCAAGAGCCTGCTCGAGCGCACCACCGGCGCCGTGCCCAAGTTCAGCATCCCGGCGCCTACGGTCCTCGACTTCCGCCTCGAGCCGGGACACATCCTCACGCCGGAGTACGACGGCCGCGAGGACATCGTCGACGACCTGGTGCAGGCCTACCGTGACGCGGTGGCGGCGTTCTACGATGCCGGCGCCCGCTACCTCCAGTTCGACGACACCGCGTGGGCGTACCTCTGCTCGGACGTCGAGCTCGACAAGGCCCGCGAGCGCGGCATCCGCACCGACGGGATCGCGGAGCGGTACGCGGGCATCCTCAACCGCATCCTCGACGGCAAGCCCGACGACCTCGTCGTCACCACCCACGTGTGCCGCGGCAACTTCCGCTCCACGTGGATCTCGTCGGGCGGCTACGAGCCGGTGGCCGAGCAGCTGCTGGGCAACACCGCCTATGACGGCTACTTCCTCGAGTACGACAGCGAGCGGGCCGGCGGCTTCGAGCCGCTGCGCTTCCTCCCCGAGGGAGACAAGACAGTCGTGCTCGGGCTCATCACGTCCAAGAGCGGTGAGCTGGAGGACGTGGATGCCGTGAAGAAGCGCATCGACGAGGCATCCGCGTTCGCGCCGCTCGAGCAGCTCGCCCTCAGTCCTCAGTGCGGCTTCGCCTCGACCGAGGAGGGCAACCTGCTCACCGAGGACCAGCAGTGGGCCAAGGTGCGCGAGGTCACCGACATCGCGGCCGACGTCTGGCGCTGACCCGGGGCGTTTCGTCTCGCTCGCCGCGCTCCCTCGCTCAACCACCGGGGCCGCCGTGTCGGCGAGAGTGCAGCTGGTGGACGAGAGGTAGGGAGGTTCCCTCTCCCTCGGCGACCAGGTGCACTCTCGCGGATCAGGGACGGGCTCAGACGAGCGGGGTGCCGTGGGTGTGGAAGGTCTCGATCGTCTTCATGCCCCAGGCCTGGCCCTTGCGGCGCTCGGCCTCGGACCACTCGACCACGGGCTGATCGGGGTCCAGCAGCAGCCGGGCGCCGGCCTGCGCGAACTCGATGCGGTTGCCGCCGGGCTCCCACACGTAGAGGAAGAACGTCTGGTTGATGGCGTGCTTGTGCGGCCCCGACTCGATGTGGATGCCGTTCTCGAGGAAGATGTCGGCGGCCTTGAGGATGTCTTCGCGGGTGTCGGGGGCGAACGCGATGTGATGCAGTCGGTTGCCGTGCTTGGTCCAGTCGTCGGAGTAGACGACGTCGTACGACTTCAGCGAGAAGTGGAACCACCACGCGGCGAACCGGCCGTTGTCGAGGCGGATGCGCTCGGACTCGCGCATGCCGAGCGCACTCGCGAGGAACTCGCCGCCTGCCTCGACGTCCTTCGCGAGGTAGTTGATGTGGTCGAGGCGCCGGGCGTTGACCCCGCGGCCCGGGAACCGTGACGCCTGGTTCTTCAGCGCCGGCTTGTCGTCGGTGGCGACGTACCGCTCGGCCTCGTAGAAGATCGCCATCGCGTGCCCGTCCGGGTCGGTGAACTCGTAGGTCGGCCCGCAGCCGAGGTCGCCGTCCACCCACCCGCGGCCGAGACCGGTCGCCTCGATCGCGGCGACGCGGCGCTCGAGGGCCTCCTGCGAAGACGCGCGGAACGAGGTGCGGCCGACGCCCGCGGCATCCGACCCGGTGAGCTTGATCGTGTAGAGCTGGTACTCGTCCCACGTGCGCAGGTAGACCGAGTCGCCGTCCTCGGCGACGACGCGCATCGCCAGCAGCTCCTCGAAGAACCAGCGGCTCTCGTCCGGTGTGGGGGTGAGCAGCTCGACGTGGGCGAGGTGGGCGACGTCGAACGACGTGTGGGCGGTCATCGTGGTGTCCTCTCTGACAGGGGGATCATCGGCGCGGCCTCGGGAAGACCCTGCCGTCGAAGAGCTTGCGCGCCGTGCGCACCGAGGACGACGTCGCCCTCCAGACGCCGTCGGCGTCGCGGGCGACGCGCACGTGCGACGGCGAAGAGCCGCCCGGGTGCTCGACCTCGGTCGCGTCGCCGTCGACGGGCCCGGCGATGTCGGACCCCACGGCGCCGGGGATGCGCAGCGCCGCGGCGACGGATGCCGCCATCAGCACGCCGATCGCCGTGTGCACGCGCGCCGGGATGAAGGCTCTCGTCGAGATCGCCCCGCCGTGCCGGGGCGGCGAGAGCAGGATCACCTTCGGCACCGTCTGCTCTGCGACCTCGCCGAGGCCCATGAGCGGACCGGCGGCGCGGCGGACGCGCTCGATGCGGGCCGCGAGCTCGGTGTCGGCCTCCAGCGCGCCGGGCGTCTCGGTGCCGTCCACGCCGAACTCGTCGGCGCGCAGCAGCACCACCGGCATGCCGTTGTCGATCAGCGTCACGGCGTGGCCGTCGATCTCGTCCGTCGCCTCGCCGGTCGGCAGCAGCGGCTTGTCCGGTCCGCCGCCGACCTCCAGCGAGACGGCCGCCGCCGTGCCGGGAACGCCGTCGATCGCGACGTCGCCGTCGTAGTCGGGGCGGCCGCCGGGCGTGGGGAAGACTGCGGTCGCGGCATCCCCCGTGTTCACGAGCCGGATGCGGACCGCCGTGCGTTCGCCCGTCGCCGGGACGAGGCCCCTCTCGACGGCGAACGGGCCGATGCCCGCGAGCAGGTTCCCGCACGTCTGCGCGTCGCCCACCGTCGCCTCGGCGACGCCGACCTGCAGGAACACGTAGTCGACGTCGATGCCCTCGGCGGTCGAGCGCGACACGATCGCGACCTTGCTCGTGAGCGGATGCGCGCCGCCGATGCCGTCGATCTGGCGCGGGTCGGGGCTGCCCATGATGCGCAGCAGCAGGTCGTCGCGCGCCGCCCGGTCCGCGGGCAGGTCGTCCGCGAGGAAGTAGGCGCCCTTCGACGTCCCCCCGCGCATCAGCATGCAGCGGATGCCGTCGCGCACGGCATCCGTCCCGCCCGTGTCAGCGGCCGCCATCGTGCCGTGCCTCGTAGTCGGCCTCGTAGTCGGCCTGTGTCACGTACTCGACGCCGAGCTCGGCGAGGAGTGGGCGCAGCCCTTTGCGGTCGAGGCTCAGCTCCGCGCCCGACCCGTAGGCCGCGCGGTCGGCCGCCTCTTTCGCGACCCGGGCATCGGCCGCCGCGCGCACGGCGGACGCGCTCTCGCGGGGCACGACCACGACGCCGTCGTCGTCCGCGACGACGACGTCGCCCGGGCGCACGGTCGCACCGGCGACGACGATGGGCACGTTCACCGAGCCCGGCGTCGCCTTCACGGTGCCCTGCGCGTGCACGGCGCCCGACCACACCGGAAAGCCCATCGCGCGAAGATCCGCCACGTCGCGCACGCCCGTCGTCGTGACCAGGCCCCGCACGCCGCGGGCCTGGAGCGCGGTGGCGAACAGGTCGCCGAAGGCGCCGTCGGTCGAGGGCGAGGTCGTCGCGACGACCAGCAGGTCGCCCGCGCGGCACTGCTCGATCGCCGCGTGGATCATCAGGTTGTCGCCGGGCCAGCTCAGCACCGTCACGGCGGTGCCCGCGACGCGCGCGCCGTCCTGGATGGGACGGATGCCGGGACCCACGAGTCCCGTGCGGCCCTGGGCCTCGTGCACCGTCGCGACTCCGTGCGCGCCGAGCGCGTCGGCGGTGGCGGCGTCGGCCCGTGCGATGCCGGTGACGACGACGGGCCTCATCGCGGCATCCGTCCGCTCACGACAGCCTCCCGGTGACCTGCGGGAAGTACCGCATGTACGCCTCGCCCATCGTGTCGTGGGGGAGGCCCAGGTTCGGGCCCGCGTTGCGCTTGAGCTGCACGCCGCGGCGGACCGCGAGGTCGGTGTAGTACGACCACATGTGCTTCTGCGCGGGGAGGCACTCCATCGCCGCCTGCTTGCGGGGGAACGCGTCGGTGATGTCGAGCAGCACGTCGGGCGTGAAGTCGCACTGCTCGGGCTGGTGCGGCTCGAAGAAGAAGACCGGGGGCGCGCCGATGATCTCGTCCTGCGCAGGGAACGACCCGTCCGAGTTCGCGACGCCGATCGCCTGGGCGAGCACGCGCGCTTCGAGCGCCATGCGCGCCGCCGCCGGGTGGTCGCCGTTGTACGGATCGCGCAGCGTGTGGGTCAGCACGATGGTCGGCTGCACGCGGCGGTAGAGGTCGACGAGCCGGGCGATCGCCTCGCGGGACTCGATGAGCGGATAGTCGCCGAGGTCGAGGAACTCGATCTCGGCACCCAGGGCGGATGCCGCGGCCTCGGCCTCGTCGCGGCGGAGGGCCTTGATCTCGTCGAGGCCCTTGCCCTGCAGCCACTGGCTCGCGGACTCTCCGCGCTCGCCGTACGACAGGCAGGCCACGACCGCCCGTTCGCCGCGCATCGCGGCGGCGGCGATCGCGCCGCCCGCCCGCCACACGAAGTCGCCGGCGTGGGCGCTGACCACGAGGAGAGTGTCGGCGGTGTCCGTCATGGGGCCCAGCGAACCACACCCCTGGCGGAATGGTCAACATATTGTCTACAATCGTGGCGACCAAATACCTCTGGATATAGGTATCAGGCCCACGTAGCATCGCGGTCAGACCCGCGGTACGAACGGCAGACGAGGAAGTCGGGGGATCCATGGCCAGCAATCTCCAGGAGCTGCTGCAGGAACGCACCGGGGGGAGCGTCGTCGAGATGCTGCGCAATTCGCAGCTCGGGACGTACATCTACCCGGTGGTCCCCGCGGAGTTCACGAACTGGCGCCGCGAGCAGAAGGCGTGGCGCGAGACGGCGGTGCTCTACGACCAGACGCACCACATGGTCAACTTCTTCATGACGGGGCCCGGCGCGCTGAAGCTGCTCTCCGACACCGGGATCAACTCGTTCGCGAACTTCCCCGTGAACACCGCCAAGCAGTTCGTGCCGACCTCGTCGACGGGAGGCGTGATCGGCGACGGCATCCTGTTCCACCTGGCCGAGGACGAGTACGTGTACGTCGGCCGCGCCCCCGGTGCGAACTGGCTGCAGTTCCACGCCGAGACGGGCGGCTACGACGTCGAGACCCGGTACGACGACCGGTCGCCGTCGCGCCCGTACGGACAGGCGGTCACCCGCGAGTTCTACCGCTTCCAGATCCAGGGCCCGAACGCGTGGCAGATCATCGAGAAGCTCGCCGGCCGCGAGGTCGAGCAGGTGCGCTTCTTCCACATGGGAGAGCTCGAGATCGCCGGCCAGCAGGTGCGGACGCTCCGCCACGGCATGGCCGGGGCGCCGGGCCTGGAGATCTGGGGGCCGTATGAGCAGCACGGCCGGATCCGCGACGCCGTGCTCGAGGCCGGTCGCGAGTTCGGCATCGAGCCGTGCGGCTCGCGCGCGTACTCGTCGAACACGCTCGAGTCGGGCTGGATCCCCTCGCCGCTGCCGGCGATCTACACCGGCGGCGACATCGAGCGGCGCTATCGCGAGTGGCTGCCGGCGACCAGCTACGAGGCGATCAACGCGCTGGCCGGCTCGTTCGTGTCGGACGACATCGAGGACTACTACCTCAACCCGTGGGACCTCGGCTACGGCTCGTTCGTGAAGTTCGATCACGACTTCATCGGCCGGGAGGCCCTCGAGAAGCTCGACCCCGAGCGGCAGCGCAAGAAGGTCACGCTCGCCTGGAACGACGAGGACCTCGGCCGCATCCTCACCTCCGTGATCGACCGGGAGGGTCCGGGGTACCAGTTCTTCGACCTGCCGAACGCGAACTACGGTTCGTCGAACTACGACGCGGTACTGGATGCCGGCGACAACGTCGTGGGCCTGTCGCTGTTCACGGGTGTCACGGCGAACGAGCGGCGCGGGCTGTCGCTGGCCACCGTCGACCGCGACGTGCCGATCGGCGCCGAGGTGCGGGTGGTGTGGGGCGAGCCGGACGGCGGCTCGGGCAAGACCACGGTCGAGCCGCACGAGCAGATCGCCGTGCGCGCCGTGGTGAGTCCGGTGCCGTACGCCGTCACGGCGCGGCAGGAGTACCACGGCGGCTGGCGCACCGCCGGGGTGGCGTAACGGGTCCGCCCATGGCGCGCGGCTCGGACGGCGAATCCGTCCTGCACAAGCACCTCCGCGTGCTGCAGGCGTTCGACATCCTGCGCCCGTTCCTCACGCTGACCGAGATCGCCGAGGTGACCGGGTTGCCGGCATCCACCACCCACCGGCTCGTCGCCGAGCTGGAACGCGAAGGGCTGCTCGAGCGGATGCCCGACCGCTCGTACCGGCTCGGCGTGCGGCTGTGGGAGTTCGCGTCGCGCACCCCGGGCGCGGTCGGGCTGCGTGAGCTCGCGCGCCCGTGGCTCGAGGCCGTGCACGCGCGGGTGCGCCAGCACACGCAGCTCGGCGTGCTGAGCGGCCGGGACGTGCTCTTCATCGAGCGTCTCTCGACCCGCGAGGCCGTCGTCAACGCGACGCTGATCGGCGGCCGCGTGCCGCTGGCGGTGAGCTCGAGCGGACTCGTGCTGCTGGCCCACGCGTCCCCCGGGATCGTCGACGAGGTGATCGCGGGCGGGTGGCCCCACTACACGCCGGCGACCATCCGCGACGGCGACGAGCTGCGCGCCCGGCTCCGCCGGATCCGCGCCGACGGCTTCGCCGTGACCGAAGGGCACATCCACCCCGAGTCGCGGGGGATCGCGGTGCCGGTCATCAGCGCGCGCGGGCGGACCCACGCCGCGATCGGCGTCGTCGTGCCGAACGACGGCACGTCCGCTCAGCCCGAGATCGAGCTGCTGGCGGTGGCGGCCTCCGGCATCTCGCGCGCGCTCGAAGAGGCGTACCTGCCCCAGGGCGCCGGCGAGGCCGGCGGCGCCGGGCACGGGCTCCGGGCGCTGGTCAACGGCTCCCGTCAGTCTCTGGACTACTTCGCGTCGCTCGACGCCCGGGCGGCGTCGGCCGCGCCGGCGCGCTGAGCGGCCGCGCCTGGACGTCCGCGGCAGCACCCCGGCGGTGGAGCGAACTTCCACGTCGAGAACACGCGATGGCACCGTTCTGCGCGCTTGCACGGTGCTATCGCGTGTTCTCGACGCAGGAGGACGGGTGACGGATGCCGGGGGCAGCGGGGGACGGGCTCGGTCAGCCGGTCACGCCACGGCGGATGCGGGTATCGTCGCGTGGCGCGGCGAGCCGAGAAGACGTCGGAACCGTCAGGGGTCGCGCTGCTCGCCGACGATGCGCTCGAACCAGGCGAGCGTCGCGCGCGTCATGTCGGCGGGCTGACCGGACTCGTCGATCGCGTCGAGGGCGGCGCGCACTTCGTGCTCGCGTCGCGCCGCGTGACGACGTGTTCCCTCGATGAGGCGGTCGACGAGGAGTGCGCCGTCGGGCCCCAGCTCGGCGGCGATCTGCGCGCGCAGCCACTCCTCGGCGCCGACGCTGCGCGCTGCGCGAGTTCCCTCGAGGACGAGCGCGGCCAGTCCCTTCATGAACACGCTCCGCAGCAGGCGCAGCCGGGCCGCGTCGCCGGCATCGCCGTCGATCACATCCACGGGCACCTGGTAGGGCGCGAGGCGCACGGCGAGTTCCCGCGCCCCGGCGCCGCTCGCGAGAAGGGGCGTGCGGTGCCCCTCTCGCACCACCGGGGCGAGCACCGCGACGTCGGCCATGTCGCGGCCCCGGTCGGCCGCCAACCGGGCGATGCGCTGCTTGACGTCGGGCGCGGCGGTGTTCAGATCGGCGTACACGGATCCGGCGGGCATGTGCGGCAGGGCGTCGCCGGCGACGGATGCCGCGGCCTGCCCCGTCACCAGGCTCAGCGCGACGTCGGCACCGGCCAGGGTCTCGGCGAGGGTCGCGAACTGCGGCACGTCGGGGTCGCCGAGACGGTGGTGCGGGTCGTGGCCGCGCACCGTCGCACCGGCGCGCGCGAGTCCGCGGGCGTAGAGACGCCCCGCTTCGCCCAGACCGAGGATCGCGATGGTCGTCATGCGCGGCCGCCCCGAATCCCGGCCGCCGCGCCGGAGTGCGCCGTGATGCCGTCGTGCGGGTCTGTCTCGAGGCTCTCGAGGTATTCGAGCGATCGTCGCGAGCCGCTGACCAGCGGGCGGATGCCGTGGGTGCGCTCGTCGACGTCGGGACGGTACGCGGCCGCGAGGTCGCGGGCGATGCCCGCCGCGGCGCGTCGCAGCAGCTCCACGTACGGGTAGGGCGAGCCGCCGTCGTTCGGCAGGACGACGCCGATGGCGGCGTACACGGTGCCGCCGGGACCCGTGACCGGCACGGCGATGCCGCGCGACTCGGGGTGGATGTGGCCGTCGGCCAGGGCGTAGCCGTCCTCGCGCACCTGGCTCAGTCGCGCACGCAGCTCGCCCTCGGTGCGGATCGTGCGGTCGGTGTAGACGCGGAGTCCGCGCTCGACCACCGCGTCGACGAGGTCGGGCTCGGCGTGTGCGAGCAGCACCAATCCGCTGGAGGAGGCGTGGAGCGGGATGCGTCCGCCGATGAGCGTCGCGTTGACGACGGCGTCGCGGGTCGACAGGCGGTCGATGAACAGCACGTCGCGTCCGCTCAGCACGGCCAGCTGGGTGTGCTGTCGCACGCGCTCGTGCACCGATCCGAGCCACGGGCGGGCGATCTCACGCAGGCCGACCGCGCCCGGCGTGCGGCTGGCGAACTCCCACAGCCGCACGCCGAGCCGGTACGTGCGGTCGGGCAGCCGCTCGAGCAGGCCTTCCGCCTCGAGCTCGCCGATCAGCCGGTGCGCGCTCGATCGGGCCAGGCCGGCCGCGTCGGCGATCTCGCTGAGCGTGAGGAACGGATGCCACGCGTCGAAGCTCTCGAGCACGCGCAGGTGGCGGTGCAGCACCGACTCGCCCGCTGATCCCCGTGCCACGGCATCCTCCTCGATGACGGCATCGTAACCCCGGCGACGAGACGCGCTGCGCCTCACGAGTCCTGGCGATAGACCGTCCGCGCGTAGTCGTGGTACGGCGCCGGCGCCACCGTCGCGCGGATGCGCACCTGGCGGTGGTCGGCGTCGACCGAGTCCTTGCGCGAGATCGGGTCCTCGCCCCACACGACCTCGACCTCTTCGCCCTCGCCGATGCCGGAGTCGAGAGTCGCCAGCGACATGTAGAGCTGGTCGTACGCGACGTATCCGGCATCCGTCGAGATCCCGACGCGCTCGCCGTCCTTGAGGATCTCGTCCATCTGGTAGAGCCCGTAGCGGGCCTTGGGGAAGTCGAGGTACTTCGCCGGCGTGCCGGGCTCGAGCTGCGACCGCACGACCGCGGCGACGTCCTCGGCGTTCCAGATCAGCGTGACCTTGCGCCGGCGCTGGTTCTCGGCATGCTTCTCGAGCGCTTCGCGACCGTGGAAGTCGTGGTCGAAGCGCACCGAGCGGCCGAGGCCGATGTCGAACGGGGTCATGTAGTAGTCGTGGATGTCGGGGGAGTACAGCGAGCCCCCGACCGACCCGATGCGCGCCGCCGGGAGCCATTCCCGGTACTCGGCGAAGTCGTCGTCGAAGACCGCGGGGAACGGCGTCGGCACCCATCCGGACTCCAGCGGCGAGGACGAGTACGCCTTGGCCCCGACGCGACGGATGCCGTGCTCGACGCCCGCCTCCAGCAGTGCGTCGAGCACCACCTGGTGGTCGTCCCACGGACCGTAGAACTCGAAGCCGGGCTGCCCGGCCATGCCGTGCCGGAGCGCCTTCACGGGTCGCCCGGCGATGCTGACGTCGCCGATGTGGAAGAACTTGATCTCGGGCGCCGGGCCGCCGAAGACCTTCTCCATGACGACGTCGGCCTTCGGGCCCTGCAGCTCGTAGCGGTAGAACGTCGGCGGCCCTTGGCGCATGTGCGAGTTGGCCTCGAGTCGGTAGCGCACATCGCGGCCGGCGGCCTGGGCCTTCTCGACGTTGTACCGCACCCAGTCGATGAGGATGTGGTGCCCGATGAGCACCACGCCTTCGGGACCCTCGGCGTTGTAGAAGAGGATGCCGTCGCCGATCAGGTAGCCGTCCTGGTTGACCGAGATCAGCTGCTTGGCCACGCCCGGACGGAAGGTCGCGAACGTGTTGGGCGAGATCGAGCTCAGCAGCGGGAGGAGGTCGGCCCCGTCGAGGAACAGTTGCGTCATGTGGTGGGACTGGTCCATGAGCGCGACCGTGGTGTTCCATGCGCGCTGCTCATCGCGCCAGTTGGTGAACTCCGGCGCCACCGGGAAGGTGAACGCCGGCCAGTTCTGGTTGCGGAGCAGCTCGACCGCGCTTCCGACGCGGTCGATGGCCTGGGCAAGTGTCTCGGTCATCGTCGACCCCTTCTGTGGACTGTGGGCGATCCGGGCTCCGGTCAGCGTAGGAGCGGGGTCGAGAGCGATCGCTTCGAGATTCCGTTGAGTGGAATCGGATGCCGCGGCACGGCGTCCTGCGGTCCAGCATCGAGTCACGACGGGATCAGCGACGATCCGCTTGATCACGATTCTCGAACGGTGACGAATCTCACACCAAAATCGTTGACAATCTCACCGCGGCTCCGTAGTTTCCCAGCAAGGGGGAGGACTCGAGTCCCCCCGCCGCCGGTGGCGACAGGTCAGCAGTGACGACGGCAGCCGCAGACAACGCGAAGACGCGAAAGGTGGACCATGGGCGCTCGACTCGCTCTCCGCGACGTCAGCCTTCACTTCGGCGGCGTCAAGGTCCTCGAAGCCGTCTCGTTCACGGTCGAGCCGGGCCAGATCTTCGGCCTCGTCGGTCCGAACGGGGCGGGCAAGACCTCCCTGTTCAACTGCGTGAGCGGCCACTACCGCCCGAGCGCGGGCTCGGTCATGATCGACGACGCCGAGGTGCTGGGATCCCGCCCGGCGACGCTCGCGAGGCACGGGCTCGCACGCACGTTCCAGCATCCGGCTCTGCAGCTGCGAGAGACCGTCCTCGAGAACGTCCTCCTCGGCGCACACAGCCGTCTTCCGGGCGGCGCCGTCGAATGGTCCCTCCGCCTGCCGCGCACGGGCCGGTCCGAGAAGGCGCTCCGCCGGGAGGCGCTCGACCTCCTCGAGCGCAACGGGCTCGGCTGGGCGGCGAAGATGCGTGCCGAAGAGCTCTCGCACGGCCTCCACAAGGGGATCGAGCTGTGCCGGGCGCTCCTGATGAAGCCGCGGCTGCTCCTGCTGGACGAGCCCGCAGCGGGGCTCCCGCACTCCGAGGTCGAACAGCTCATCGCGACCGTGCGGCGCGTGCGCGACGACGACATCACCGTCGTGATCGTCGAGCACAACATGGGGCTCATCTCGGCGCTCACCGACCGCGTCGTCGTGCTCGACCACGGCCGCAAGCTCATGGAGGGCTCGGCCGCCGAGGCGCAGGCCGACCCTCGCGTGATCGAGGCGTACATCGGCAAGGAGGCGGCCGATGACGCTGCTTGAGCTCGTCGACATCACCGCCTCGTACGGGCGAATCCAGGTGCTCGAGTCGGTCTCGCTCGCGGTGCCGGAGGGCGGTGCCGTCGGCATCCTCGGCGCGAACGGCGCGGGCAAGACGACGACGCTGCGCGCGATCTCGGGCACGGTGCGATCGACCGGCACTCTCCGCTTCGACGGCAAGGACCTGCGCGGCCTCCGGCCCGACCAGGTGGCCTCCCTCGGGATCGCACACGTCCCCGAGGGACGCGGCACCCTGTCCGACCTGACGGTGCGCGAGAACCTCCGCATCGGCGCGTACAAGCGCAAGGACCGCAAGGCCATCCAGACCGACGTCGACTACTGCCTCGACCTGTTCCCGCAGCTGCAGGACCGGATCCGCTCGAACGGCTCCGCGCTGTCGGGCGGCGAGCAGCAGATGCTCGCCATCGCGCGGGCCATCATGGCGCGGCCCCGCCTGCTGCTGCTCGACGAGGCATCCCTCGGTCTCGCGCCCAGCACGGCCAGGGCCGTGTACGCGGCGATCCGACGGCTGCGCACCGAATCCGGCATCGCGATGCTCGTCGTCGAGCAGAACGCGAACCTCGCGTTCACCCTCGTCGACACCGCGACCGTGCTCGAGACCGGCCGCAGCGTCCTCACCGGCTCCGCGGCGGAGCTCAAGGGCATGGACGAGATCCGCCGCGCGTACCTGGGAGGCTGACGATGGGGACGTTCATCCAGCTCGTGATCGACGGACTGTCGACGGGGTCGATCTACGCCGCCCTGGCCCTCGCCATCGTCCTGGTGAACCAGGCCACCGGGCTCATCAACTTCGCCCAGGGCGGCATGGCCGTGCTCTCCGCTTACATCGCATGGGCCATACACGGCCTCGGCGTCCCGCTGATCCTCGCGATCGTGGCATCCATCGCGATCTCGTTCGTGCTCGGCGCGGTCATCGAGCGGTACCTGATCCGCCGGTTCGAGCGCGGCGACCCCGACACCGCCGTCGTCGTGACGATCGGGCTGCTCACGCTCATCACCGGCCTGTGCGCGTGGATCTGGACGTACAACAACCGGCTGTTCCCGTCGCTGTTCCCACTCGAGACCATCCAGATCGCGGGGGCAGTCGTCAGCGTCCGCTCGCTCGGCACCTTCCTCGTGATCGTCGCGATCATGCTGCTGCTGCAGGCGCTGTTCCTCGGCACCAAGCTCGGCCTCGCACTGCGGGCCGTCGCGATCAACCCCGCTTCGGCGGCGTTCTCGGGTGTGCCGGTCGGCCGCCACCTCATGATCGGGTGGGGCCTGGCCGCGTGCCTCGGAGCGGTGGCGGGCGTGCTCGTCGCCCCGCAGCTGACGCTCACCCCGGGGATGATGGACTCCGCGCTCGTCTACGCCCTCGCCGCCGTCATCCTCGGCGGACTGTCGAGCCCCATCGGCGTCGTCGTCGCCGCGTGGCTCATCGGCGTCCTCGAGAACCTCGCCGCCGTCTACGTGCCCTTCATCGGGCACGACCTCAAGATCGCGGTGCCGTTCATCCTCATCTTCGTGGTACTCATCCTGAGGCCCCAGGGCCTCTTCGGCCGGAAAGCGGTGGTGCGCGTCTGATGTCGACGACCGAAGCGACCCCCCGCCGCACGCCGGCGCCCGAGGCGACGCCGTTCTTCCACCGTCCCTGGGTGCGGTGGGCCGGCATCGCCCTGATCGTCGTGCTCGCGGTGGTCGTGCCCCTCATGCTGCCCGAGTTCGCCAACCAGACGATCGCACGCATCGGCGTCTTCGCCGTCGCGGTGCTCGGTCTCAACGTCGTGATGGGATACACCGGCCAGGTGTCGCTGGGGCAGATCTTCTTCGTCGGACTCGGCGCGTACGTGACGGCCTGGGGCGTGAAGTCCGACCTCAACATCGTGCTGGTCTTCGTGCTCGCCGTCGTCGTGCCCGCCGTGGCGGGGCTGCTCATCGCGCTCGCCGCCGCACGTCTGGGCGGTCTCGCCATCGCGATGGTGACGATCGCACTGCCCATCGTCGGCGTGCCGCTGGCCAAGCGCCTGTCGGAGTTCACCGGCGGCTCGCAGGGCATCTCGGCGCGCTTCTCCGACGCGCCGGAGTGGACCGGCCTGTACGACGACCAGTGGCAGCTGTACATCGTGATCCTGATCGGCGGCATCACGTTCCTCCTGACGCGAAACCTCGTGCGCGGCAAGTACGGCCGCGCCTTCGCGATCGTCAAGGGCAACGAGGCGGTCGCCGGGGCGATGGGCGTCTCGCCGTACCGCTACAAGGTGCTCGCGTTCACCATCGCCTCGCTGATCGGCGGCGTCAGCGGCTTCCTCTACATGGTCGTGGTGCAGTACACCTCGCCCGAGACGCTGCACTTCGGCCACTCGATCGAGCTGCTGGCCTCGATGGTGATCGGCGGGGCCGGAAGCATCATCGGGTCGCTGCTGGGCGGCATCTGGTACGTCGTGGTGCCGCAGATCACGAACATCATCGACCCCAACATCACGGCGATGCTGCAGGGCGCGATCCTGCTCATCGTGCTGTTCATCCTCCCCGGCGGGCTCGTCTCGCTGCCGCGCCTGTTCCGGCGCCGCCGCGGCTCGGGCCGCGCTCCGAGGGCGGGCGGTCCGGCGCAATCACCACCCCCTACGACGCAGTCGTAAACCACACAGAGAGGCAGGACCCATGAGCACGAATCGCAGAAGGATGCGCGTCGCCTCGGTCGTCGCGGGAATCGGCATCGTCGCCGTCCTCGCTGCCGGCTGCGCGCGCGGCGGCGGCTCGCCCGACGCCACCGACGGCGGTGGTGCGCCGGCGAGTCCCGGCATCACCGACGAATCGATCACGCTGGGCATCACGACTCCGCTGTCGGGGCCCACCGCCGGTCCCGGCACCTGCACGGTCGCCGGCATCACCGCCTACTTCGGCGCGAGGAACGCCGAGGGCGGCGTCGAGTTCGGCGACGGCCAGACCCGCACCGTCGAGATCGACGCGCTGGACGACGAGTACGACCCGCAGAAGGCCAAGGCCAACTACGACCAGCTCAAGAGCAGCGTGTTCGCGATGACCGCGGGCCTGGGCACGCCCACCAACCGGGCGTGGCGCGAGGCCGCGATCGCCGACGAGGTGCCGCAGGTGCTGATCATGACCGGAGACCCGATCTTCAGCGACACGGCCGAGAGTCCGTGGCAGCTCGGGTTCGTCCCGATCTACCAGAACGAGGGCGGGGCGTTCGGCGAGCTGCTGGCGGGGTCGGCCGAAGACCACAAGGTCGCCATCCTGTCGCAGAACGACGACTACGGCGAGGGATACGTCGAGGGCTTCAAGGCCGCGATCGAGGGCGCCGACAACATCGAGGTCGTGAAGGAGCTCACCTACGAGGCCACCGACACCTCGGTGGACGCCCAGCTCACCGAGCTCGCCGGATCGGGCGCGGACGTCTTCTTCAACGCGATGTCGATCACGCCGCTGGTGATCTCGTCGCTGCAGAAGACGCAGGAGCTCGGGTGGCTGCCGTCCTGGTTCCTCCCGTCGAACACCTCGAGCCCGAGCGCGATCCTCGAGCCCGGCGGCGCGGCGGCCTTCCCGGGCGTCTACACCGTCGCGTTCGCGCAGTCCGCGGCCGCGCCGACGTTCGCCGAGAGCGAGGATGGTGCCGCGTTCCTCGAGCAGATGGCGGAGTACGCGAACTACCCCGACGTCCCGGCGTTCCCGCACTGCGTCTGGTCGTACCAGATCGGCGCGACCCTCGAGCAGGTGTTCGGCGAGATGACCGAGCCGACGCGCGAGAACTTCATGGCGGCGCTGCGCGATGTCTCGGGCTACACGGCGCCGCTCATGCTGGAGGGGTCGGCGGTCGACACGACGCAGGACGGCCAGCCCGCCGTCTCGACGGTGCAGGTGCAGAAGTACAACGGCAAGGGCTACGCCCCGGCCGAAAGCTGGGACGAGTGATCTGATCCCGCGAGGGGCGCGTTTCGTCTCGCTTCACTCGCTCGACGACCGGGGATGCACCCCCGGTCGTCGAGCGAGCGAGGAACGAGCGGGACGGAACGCGCCGAGCCTCGGGCTCACTCCATGCCGTGCAGCACCTCGACGATGCCCGAGAGGTGGGCGCGGGTCGCCGCCTCGGCGGCGTCGGGGTCGCGCGCGAGGATCGCGTCGATGATCGCGATGTGCTCCGGCGCCGACTGGGCCGCGCGGCCGGGGTGGAACGCGAGACGGAACTGATGGCGCGCCGACTGCGCGCGCAGGCGCTCGAGCAGCTGGGTGGCGGTGCCGTGGCGGCTGAGGTCGCGGATGCGGCGGTCGAGCTCCTGGTTCAGGCGCGAATAGCCCACGAGGTCGCCTGAGCGCACCGCGGCCTCGATGGCGCCGCGCAGCTCCTTCAGCTGCGCGGCGTCGGACGGCGTGAGGTTCTCGGCGGCCTTGCGGGCGCACAGCGTCTCGAGGCCGATGCGCACTTCGACGATCTCGATGGCCTCATCGACGCTGATCGCACGCACGCGTGCGCCGCGGTTCGGGAGACGCTCGACCAGGCCTTCCCCGGCGAGGTTCAGCAGCGCCGTCCGCACGGCGGCGCGGGACGCGCCGTAGCGTTCGCTGAGGTCCGCCTCGATGAGGCGCTGGTGCGGTGCGAACTGCGCGTCGAGGATCGCGTCCCGGATCTGCTGCGTCAGATCAGGGCGTTCCATCGTGTCGTCCGTGTCCAGCAGCGCGGCATCCGTCATGTCGGCCATCCCCTCGGCATCCTCGCCCGCACTGACACTATCTCGCGATCCGCGGGGTGTTGCGCAGCATTCGATACGAGATCTTCGCGAATTTCGTCGACAATCTTGATTCAGTCGCATGCAAGGAGCACGCTGGAGTCGACGCGGTCTGTGCACGCGAGCACGGACCTGGCACGGAGAGGTGGGCGTTCGATGGGCGAGACGGCGACAGGGACTTCGGTCCGGACGGGACTGTTCATCGGGGGTGAGGAGCGCTTCACCGACGACGTGCTGTCGATCCCCGATCCCGGCAAGCCGGGTGTGATCGTGGGCGAGGCGGCCGCAGCGTCCGCCGCGGATGTGACGGATGCCGTGGCTGCGGCGAAGGCCGCGTTCCCGGCATGGTCCGCCCTGTCGCCGCAGGAGCGCGCGCGGCGGATGACCGAGGCGATCGCCGGCATCGCCGACGACCGCGACACCGACGCCGCGATCCTGTCTCAGGAGAACGGCAAGGTGCGCCTGGAGGGATGGATCGACGCGCTGGTGTTCGAGCTGCGCTGGAACCTGGCGCTGATGCTGGCCGACGAGGTCGACACCGGCAAGACGCTGCCGGTGGTGCCGGGGGCGATCCCGGTGTCGACCGAGGTGTCGTACCAGCCGCTGGGAGTGGTGACGGTGATCGTGCCGTTCAACTGGCCGATCGCGATCCTCGGGGCGTCGCTGCCGCATGCGCTGCTGGCCGGGAACACCGCGATCGTCAAGCCGCCGCCCTCCGCGCCGCTGGCGACGGCCCGGGTGGTGCAGCGGGTCGCCGAGAAGCTGCCGCCGGGCGTGCTCAACGTCGTCACGGGCCGCGACCAGGACATGGCGGGACTCATCCAGAACCCCGATGTCGCGAAGGTGTGCTTCACCGGGAGCGTGAACGGCGGCAAGCGGATCATGGAGATGGCGTCCAAGACGCTCACCCGGGTGACGCTCGAGCTGGGCGGCAACGACGCGGCGGTGTTCCTCGAAGACGCCATCCTCGACGACGCGCACCTCGACCGGCTGTACGCGGCGATCTACGACACCACCGGTCAGATCTGCATGAACGCCAAGCGTGTGTTCGTGCACCGTTCGCGGCTCGACGAGCTCGTCGCGGGACTCGCCGCGCGGCTCGAGAAGGCGCGCCTCGGATACGGGCTGGACGAGGGCACCACGATGGGGCCGCTGCACTCCCCGGCGCAGAAGGCGTTCGTCGACGAGATCATCCAGGAGGCGAAGGATGCCGGAGCCGACGTCCGCGAGTTCGGCTCGTTGCCCGAGGGAGACCTGGCGGGCGGCAACTTCGTGCGGCCGGCGATCGTGGTCGACCCCGACCCGCAGCTGCGCGTGGTGACGCAGGAGCAGTTCGGCCCCGTCATCCCGGTCATCCCGTTCGACACCGAGGAGGAGGCCGTGCGCCTGGCCAACGACACCTGGGGCGGATTGTGCGGGTCGGTGTGGACCGCGTCGCCCGGGAGCGCGACGCGCATCGGCTCGCAGTTGGTGTGCGGCTACGTGTGGGTCAACGACCACGGCGCCACGCGCCTCGACCTGCGCGCTCCCTTCGGCGGCATGAAGCAGTCGGGGTTCGGCCGCGAGCAGGGGATCGAGGGCGTCCGCGCCTTCCAGGACACGCGCTCCATCGCCACGATCGATCCGGAGGCTCTCGCGTCGATGGCCCACTGACCCGGGAACGGAAAAGCGGGATGTCATGATGTAGCGCATGACCCTCGCCGACGAAGCCCCCAACGGCTTCGGCATCCGTCGCGCGTCGCCGGTGCGGCTCGTGCTCACGATCTTCGGCGACTACTGGTGGCACGTGCGGGAGCCGCTGCCCACCGGCGCCCTCGTGGCGGCGCTGACCGACCTCGGGCTCAAGGAGGCGGCCGCGCGTGCCACCCTCACGAGGATGACGCGCAACGGGCTGCTCGACGCCGAGCGCGCCGGCCGGCGCACCACGCACCGGCTCACCGAGCGCGCGGTGGCGATCGTCGACGAGGAGGCGCGCTGGCTCGACGACTTCGGCGTCGATGAGCAGCCGTGGGACGGGCTGTGGACCGTGCTCGCCTTCTCGATCCCCGAGTCGCAGCGCGCCACCCGGCACCTCGTGCGGTCCCGGCTGAAGTGGCTGGGGTTCGCACCGCTGTACGACGGCGTGTGGATCTCGCCGCGGGACCACGCGGCCGAGGCGATGGCGCAGCTGCGTGAGCTGGAGGTCGCCGATGCGACCGTGATGCGCGCGCAGCTCGAGACCTCGATCCCGGGCGGTCCGCAGTCGGCGTGGGATCTCGCCGGGGTCGCGAACCGCTACCGTGCGTTCGCAGCGGAGGTCGCGGCATCCGTCGACGGCGCCGTTCCTGCGGACGCGTTCGTCGAGCGCACGCGGTTGATGCTGGCGTGGCAGGCGTTCCGTGTGCTCGACACCGGGATACCCGTCGAACTCGTACCCGGCGACTGGCCGCGCGTGGCGACACGGCGCGCGTGGGCGGGTCGCTACAACGAGCTCGGGCCGGGAGCCGAGCAGCGGATGCGAGGGTTCGTCGCCGAGATCTCGGCGGAACTCGCCGAGCTCGTCACGCGCCGCCGGCTCTCGAGGTAGCCCGGGCGCGTCGGCAGTCGCCTTCGTGGTGGGTTGTTCCGCCGTGTGAGCAATAGTTGATCTTTCGTTGACGGGCGTCACCTGTAGTTCTAATCTGTGCTGTGAGGTCGCGGCGACGATGCCGTGGCCGGGCCGCGGCGCGGATGCCGCCGGCCACGGACGACGGCGTCTACGGAAGGTCGCACGATGAACAGATCCCGAATCGGCCCCCTCGCGATCGGAGTGTCGGCCGCGGTCGGCGCACTCGTGGCGGGGCTCCTCATGCCGGTGGCCGCGACTGCGGCGCGGCCGGTGCAGATCGACGTCCTCTCGGGGCGCGCCGACTCCGTCACCGGCGGCGATGCGCTCGTCTCGGTGACCGACGCGCGCCGCGACTTCCGCATCCTCGCGGCGGGCGTCGACGTGACCGACTCGTTCTCGCCGCTCGGCGACGCCCTCGTCGGGCTCGTCGACGGGCTGCCCGTGGGGGCGAGCGAGATCGCGGTCACGAAGAAGAACGGCCAGGTGCAGGCCGTGCTGGAGGTCGAGAACCACCCGATCACGGGTCCAGTGTTCTCGGGCCCGCAGCATCCGATGTACTGCACGGCCGACCGGGCTCCGTGGAACCTGGGCGCCGTCGACGAGGATTGCCACGTCGCCGCGCCGGCCGTCACCTACCGGTACCGCACCACGACGGGCCAGTTCGCGAACTATCCGACCGACGGGACCGTGCCGGCGAACGTGGCGACCGCCACCGTCGACGGCGAGCCGGTGCCGTACGTCATCCGCATCGAGCGCGGCACGATCAACCGCGGTGTCTACGAGACCGCGGTGCTGCACCAGCCGGGGACGCCCGACCCCGTTCCGACGCAGCCCACGCCCGGCTGGAACGGCAAGTTGGCCTACACGTTCGGCGGCGCATGCGGCGTCGGGTACTGGCAGGGTTCGAGCACCGGCGGCGTCGAGAACGACCTGTTCCTGAGCCGCGGATACGCGGTGGCGTCGGCGACCTTCAACGTCTACGCGCAGAACTGCAACGACGTCACCAGCGCCGAGACGGCGATGATGGTGAAGGAGCACGTGATCGAGCAGCTCGGACCCGTCGAGTACACGGTCGGCTCGGGCGGATCGGCGGGGACGATGCAGCAGCTGCTGCTCGCGAACAACTATCCGGGCATCATCGACGGCGTCCTGGGCGAGATCGGCTACCCCGACGAACGGTCGACGACCGTCGGCGGCCACGACTGCCGCGGCCTGCTCAACTACTGGAACTCGCCGGCCGGGGCCGGCTGGACGAACGACCAGAAGATGGCCGTCACCGGTCACGCGACGCCCAACACGTGCTTCGGCTTCACGTTCTTCGACGGCGTCGACGACCCGAACCGCGGCTGCAACGCGGCCGTCCCGGTCGCCGACCGCTGGTCACCGGCCAACCCCGACGGCCTGCGCTGCACGATCGCCGACATGGTCAAGAACGTGTACGGGACGGATGCCTCCGGCCGCGGTCTTCGCGTCGAGCCCGACAACGTCGGCGTGCAGTACGGCTGGAACGCGCTGCAGGAGGGCGCGATCACGGTCGAGCAGTTCGTGGCGCTCAACGAGAGCGTCGGCGGCATGGACGTCGACGGCACCCGCACCGCGGCGCGCTCCGAGGCGAGCGTCGAGGCGATCGAGCGCGCGTACGCGACGGGCCGGATCAACATGATGACGGGCGGGCTGGCCTGGACGCCGGTCATCGAGATCCGCAACTACACCGACCCGACGGGCGACTTCCACGAGCGATACCGTTCGGCGATCATCCGGGAACGGATGCTGGCCGCCCACGGCGATGCCGGCACCCACGTGAGCTGGACCGGGGCCAACATCGGCGCCAACACGAATCAGATGCGTGCGGTGGCGCTCGACCAGCTCGAGGCGTGGCTGGATGCGATCGAGGCGGCGGGCGGTCCGGGCGACCGGGAGCGCACGATCGCGGCGCGTCCGGCGGGCCTGGCCGACGGCTGCTACGACGCCCAGATGTCGTTCATCGAGGAGGTGCTCGACTACGACGACCCGTCGACGGCGTGCAACCAGCTGTATCCGTTCCACTCGCAGCCGCGTGCGGAGGCGGGCATGCCGCTTCTGGCCGACGGCCTGAAGTGCGCGCTGACCACGCCGGTGCGTTCGGACTACCCGGCGATGAGCGATGCGCAGTGGCAGCGGCTGACTGCGGTGTTCCCGACGGGCGTGTGCGACTGGTCGCAGCGTCCGCAGGGCTACGCCGAGCTCGAGGGCACCTGGCTCAGCTTCGGCTAGTCCGGGAAGCTCGCACCGGAGGGGCAGGTTCTCGCGCGGCGAGGACCTGCCCCTCCCGTCTGCGGGTCGGAGCCGGTCCCGATCACACGCGGAGTGAGTCTTCACGCACCGGCGGACGAAGTGTCGCAAGAGCTCGACGTCGGCGAAGGCTACGAATGGGATTCGTTCTTGCGGCAGTCAACGAAAGCAAGGGGGCCGCATTCCGGCGCGGGCTTGAAGTCTCGCCAGTCACCGATTCGAGCGATCAGTCCGCGCGGATCGGAAGCAATTGCCTCGCCAGTGGCGCGCGCAGAACGCAGGTCCTCCGCACGCAAGTACGGCGTCCCGACGGCGGCGGCGGCTTCGTCCTCATCCTTCCAAGTGACGACGAATTCCGGCGAGATCAGTAGATCGAGGTGCCAGTCGACGGCATCAATGCAACATGCGCGGCGAGTCTTCTCGGACTCCAGGTTCACGTACCAGCCGAGAAAGTCGTCGGTCTCGGTGTTCCAGAAGTGAAGAACCTGCCAGCGCTCGTGCAACGGGACGACGCGGAGCGTCCCGCCCCCGGTCCACGTGCGCCGAGCAGTGGTCAGCTTTCGGGTGAACCTCGCGTCGAGCGGGATTGTCCGAGGGTCCGCTCCGTCCAGCGTCGCCCAATACGAGATCTCGGTGCCCGTACTCGTCCAGCCCACCACGACGTCGGACTCGTCGCTGACGACATGCATGGGAATGGCTGCCTGAAGCCGTCCATCGGGGTACAGGTAGCGCTGCTGGATGGTGGCGAGAGCCATGATCCGTAAGTGTAAGTCGCTGTGAGGAGCGCACCCTTGGATAGGAACTGGTTGAGACGCCGCGCTCATGGTCGATGAGCACGGGCTGCCCACGCGGACACGGGATACTGGACGCATGTCGTCCTCTGTCGAACGCCGATCCAACCCGACTGCCTGGGCCGCCTTCTGGTTCGCCCTGGCCGGGCTCGTGCTCATGCCCATCCCTCTGTTCATCGGGCTGATCCTGGGCGGCGGGCTTTCCATCGTCGCCGCGATCCTCACCGTGATCGCGCTTCTCAAGGGACTCGCGCGCAGCGGCAAGGGCATCGCGCCTGTCGTGTTCGCCGCGATCTTCGTCCTGCTCACGTGGGGCGGCATCTCGATCGGCGGCGGCACCGTCTGGTAGGCCGAGCGCCGTGACGTCGATCGCGGCGCGTCAGCCCTGTCCCGGGGCTCCGTACATCCCACCATCGGGCAGGGGCGGGCAGACCGCGGATTCGGTTTGAGCCGCGATCTCCGCCCTGACCGCCACGCCATCGTGGGTCTTCGCGACCGTGTAGACGATGCCTTCTTGAGAGTCCGCCGCAGGGATGTAGCCGACGATCGCGGAGTCGATCGCCGGATCGTCGGGCACGGGCGCCACCGACGTGGTCATGAGGTCCGCGGTCGGATGCTCCCTCAGCCAATTGGCCGTGCCGCTGACTGTCGCACCCGGGATCGTCCAGAACGCTTCGAGCTCCTCGACGGGGCCGCATGGCCATCCCGTATAGGAGCTGAAGCTGCCGACGCTCGCGTCGGAGCGGATGGCGCCCGGCGGCAGGGTGGCCGCGTCGAGCCACGCCTGGGCTTGCGCGCGTGCGGCGGCATCCGTCGTCTCCGAAGACTCGGCGGACGCACTCGTCTCGGTGGGCTCACTCATCGTGTCGCGTGCTGCGACCTCGCCATCGCCTGCGGCCGTGGCGCAGGCCGCCAGGGAGAAAGCGGCGATCAACACACCGACCGCGAGAGCTGCACGAGACCGCATGCTCTCACCGTAGTAGGCCGAATCGGCAGCTGGCTCACGTCCGCATCGCGATGAGATCGCGCCGGCGGGTGGGGGACTTCGTTGCGGGGCGCCATCGCCTGGTGTGGTCCCACCAGTACGGCCCTCGCACGTGGGGGATGCCGTCGATCATGCGGATGTGCCACCCGCCGGTGTCGATGGTGCGGTGGTGGAACCAGCACAGCAGCACGCCGTTGTCGGTGTGGGTCCGGCCGCCGCGCGAATGCTCTTCCACATGATGCACTTCGCACCACTGGGGCGGCACCTGGCAGCCGGGGATGAGGCATCCGCCGTCTCTGAGGGTGATCGCCTTGCGCTGGTGGTGGTTGAAGATGCGGTCCAGCGTGGTGATCGACACGACCCGCCCGCCTTCGCCCACGACGACGCGCTGCACCGCGCCGGTGCAGGCGGTGTGGCGGGCGGCCGCGAGCGGGATCGGCTGGTCGTCGCCGGGCAGGTGGGCGCGACCCCGGTCGGAGGCGAGGTCTTCTGCCCGCACCGACACGACGAGCGTGGGTGCGGCCCCACCCAGCGTCGGCAGCCGGCCGGATGCCGCGGCCGCGGTGAGCAGCACCGCCAACGCGTCGTGCTGCTTCTGGCTGTGGCTGCGCTGGTCGGCGGCGCCTGCCACCGGCTCGGCCTGGTCTTGCTCCGCGTCGTCGACGAAACGGGGCCCCGGAGCCGGCGCCCCGTCGACGCGCGGATTGAGGACGCTGTCGACGCCGAGCTGCAACTGCGCCGCCACCTCGGGCAGCAGTCGACCGCGCAGGGGGACGAGGCCGTCATCGCCGCGGCGCCCGATGGTGAGACCGCGCCGGCGGAGCGCCCTGGTGTCGTCGGGTTCGGCGCCGTCCTGATCCAGGTACGCCGCCCACACCTGCGCGAGAGCGCGCAGCTCATCCGCCGACGCCGGGGGTGCGGCATCCGCCCCCTCGCCACGCGCGGCAGCGGCCAGCTCGGTGTCGGCGGCGAGAACCTCGGCCCGCCCGGCCTGGCAGCCGCGGAACGCGCCGGCGACGGCGCTCACGCCGTCGATCCCGACTTCCCCGGCACTGAGCGCCTCGCGCATCCCGGGGTACTGCGCGGGGAGCACTTCACCGGTCGACAGCGCGACCGGCTGCTGCACCGCGCCTACCGCAGCGAGGATCTCGGACGCCGTCCGCCCTGACACCCGCGTCGCCCGCTGCACGAGCTCGCCGGTGTTGCGGCATCCGTATCGCGTCGTGATGCGGTCGGCATGCCCGGTGCGGCCGTCGCGGTCGACGATCACCGCGACCGCTTCGACCATGACCGCCTCCGCAGTCCGCCGGATCCGGCCCGCCGACGCCAGCGCGCCCATCACGTCGACGTCGTCCGTCAGCCGCAGGCCACCTTCGGCGACCGCCGCCGCCGCCACTTTCGCGAGCGCATCGCCGAGCTCTTTCAGAGCGTCGGCGAGGTCGGTCATACACCCATTCTGACGGGGGCCTCCGACATTCAAACCCCCAGATCAGCGTTCGAAACCAGACTGTGTAGAACCTATCCGCCACCTCCGCGGACAGCACCTGTGGAGGAGCCGAGACGACGTCGGCGACCACGACCAGGGCGGGAGTCCGCCGCACTGCAGCCGACCCATGACAAACTGATAGTTGAAATTCTCAATCATCAACTTTTATGATGTTCTTGCGGTGATCGACTGACACCGGCCCGATCTGCACAACGATGTGGAGTCCCCATGCGCACCTCCAAAGGCCTTGCCGCCCTCACCCCGCTTCTGGTCCTCGGTCTCGTCGCCGGCTGCTCGTCGCCGGCCTCGCAGGCCGAGCCGGCCGAGACGGATGCCGCGAGTGAAGCCCCGCTCTACGACCAGCTGCCCGACGCGATCAAGGAAGCCGGCGTCATCAAGATCGCCGGCGACACCCACCCGCCGTACCGCACGATCGAGGAGGGCGGCGAGATCACCGGCATCGACCCCGATCTGCAGGCAGCGCTGTCGGAGCAGCTCGGCGTGCCGTTCGAGATCATCACGGCGTCGGGACTGGACGCCATGCTCACCGGCATGCTGTCGGGCCGCTTCGACGCGTTCAACGGCCCGGTCCGCACCACGCCCGAGCGGGAGGAGGACTTCGACGCGGTGGTGTGGATGACCACGCGCACCTCGTACGTCTACCTCGCCGAACGAGCCGACGAGCTCAGCGACCCGGAGGCGCTGTGCGGCGCGCGCGTGGCCGGCGTGACCGGGTCTGTGACCGAGAGCCAGCTCGCCCGCTACAACGAGTGGTGCGCCGCCGAGGGACTCGATCCCGCAGAGTTCATCGGCCTTGAGGACAGCAACGCCACCTTCCTCGCAGTCAACTCCGACCGCGCCGACTACGCCGGCACGACGCAGTCCGCCGCGATCGACCTGCAGGCGTCCGACCCCGGCCGGTACGAGTTCCTCCTCCAGTCCGACGAGCAGGGCGCCGGCGTCGACCAGCTGGCCCTGTTCATGCCCAAGGGCAACGGACTCGCCGTGCCGATGCTCGCCGCCTTCGAGGCGATCTTCGCCAACGGCGAGTACGACCGGATCATGACCGAGTGGGGCATCGAGGACGCGGCCGTCGACACGCCCACGCTCAACCCGATGAGCAGCGAGTGACGATGACAGACCTGACGACCCAGCCGGTGCGCAACCCGTCGGCCGATCGCTCGATCGACGCGGCTCTGGCCCGGCGCCGGATCCACCCGTGGCGGGTGGTGGTCGGCATCCTGCTCGTCGTCGTCACGGTGCAGATCGTCGTCTTCCTCGCCACCAACGAGCGATTCGACTGGCCCGTGGTCGCCGAGTACCTTTTCAACCCGAGCGTGCTCACCGGGCTCGGCATGTCGATCATGCTCACGATCGTCGGCATGGTGCTGGGGTCGCTCCTGGGCACGGCCCTCGCGGCCGGACAGCTCACCGAGTTCCGGCCGCTGCGATGGGCGTGCATCGTGTTCGTCGGGGTCTTCCGCGGCGTCCCGCCGCTGGTGCAGCTGATCTTCTGGTACAACCTCGCCTACCTGCTGCCGCGTCTCGCGGTGGGGGTGCCGTTCGGCCCCGAGCTGTTCAGCTGGCCGACGAACGACCTCATCACCCCGCTCACCGCGGCGATCATCGGCCTGTCGCTCCACGAGGCGGCGTACATGGCCGAGATCATCCGCGCCGGCATCCTGTCGGTCGACTCGGGCCAGCGCGACGCGGCCGCCGCAATGGGCTTCAGCCGCTGGCACTCGTTCACCCGCGTCGTGCTGCCGCAGGCGATGCGCGTCATCATCCCGCCGACGGGGTCGCAGGTCATCGCTCTCATGAAGGGAACCTCGCTCGTGAGCGTCATCGCGATGGGCGACCTGCTGCACTCGGTGCAGGTCATCTACAACCGCACGTACGAGGTGGTGCCCATGCTCCTGGTCGCGGTGATCTGGTACCTGGTGGTCGTCACCGCCCTGACGCTCGTGCAGCGGCGGGTCGAGCGGCACTTCAGCAAGGGCATGTCGCGCGCGGCGGTCGCCCGGCGCGTCGTCGAGCGGACGGAGGCGGCGGCATGACCCGCGAAGACGCGTCGGTGACGCCCGTGCTCCAGGTCGTCGGACTGCGCAAGACGTACGGCGACAACGTCGCTCTGGACGGAGTCGACTTCGAGGTGCACGCGCAGGAGGTCGTGGCGGTGCTCGGCCCCTCGGGCTCGGGCAAGTCCACGCTCGTGCGCTGCATCGACCAGCTCGAGACGATCGAGGGCGGCGCGATGTACCTCGACGGCGAACTGCTCGGCTACGAACGCCATCGTGACGGCATCCGTCCCCTCGCCGACGCCGACGTGAAGCGCCAGCAGCGCCGCATGGGCATGGTGTTCCAGCAGTTCAACCTGTTTCCGCACTGGACCGTGCTGCGCAACATCACCGAGGCGCCGATCAAGGTGCACGGGGTGCCGCCCGCCGAGGCGAGGGCCCGCGCGATCGAGCTGCTCGACCGCGTCGGCCTCGCCGACAAGGCGCAGGCGCACCCGCGCCAGCTCTCCGGCGGTCAGCAGCAGCGCGTCGCGATCGCCCGCGCGGTGGCCACGAACCCGCGGATCCTCCTGTTCGACGAGCCGACGAGCTCGCTCGACCCCGAGCTCGTCGACGAGGTGCTGCAGGTGATGAAGGACCTCGCCGAGTCGGGCATGACCATGATCGTGGTGACCCACGAGCTGGAGTTCGCCCGCAACGCCGCCGACCGGTGCGTGTTCATGGCCGACGGTCAGATCATCGAGGACCGGCCGTCCGCGCAGTTCTTCGACCGCCCCGAGTCCACGCGGTTGCGCGCGTTCCTCACGCGGACGTCGGCGGGCGTCGCCGGTGACGCCGCGTGATCACGATCCACGCCGTCGGCGACCTCGTGCTCGAGCGCGAGGATGCGCGGTCGCTGCTGGCTCCCGCGGCCGACACCCTGCGGGGCGCCGACCTCGTGATCGGGCAGCTGGAGATCCCGCATGTGCACGACGGAGTCGTGCAGACGACCGACGTTCCGGCCGTGCCGGGCCCGCCGTCGGCGCTCGACGCGCTCGCCGACGCCGGGTTCGGCATCCTGACCCTCGCCGGCAACCATGTCTACGACTTCGGTGCCGAGGGCATGCGCGAGACGGTGCGGCACTGCCACGACCGGGGCCTGCGGACCGTCGGCACCGGCGAGACGATCGACGACGCGTTCGAGCCGGAGATCGTCGAGGTCGCGGGCACCCGCATCGCCGTGCTGAGCGTCAACTGCGTCGGTCCTCGCGAGAGCTGGGCGACGACCCTCAAACCCGGTGCGGCGTACGTCGAGGTCGTGACCCACTACGAGCCGCGGGGGGCGAACCCCGGCGGGCCGCCGCGAATCCACGCGTTCGCCGAGGCCTCGAGCCTGCGCCGGTTCGTGGCGGCGGTGACGGATGCCGCGGCCCGCGCCGATGCCGTGATCGTGGCCCTCCACAAAGGGCTCGTGCACGTGCCCGTCGACATCGCGGCGTACGAGCGGGAGATCGCCCACGCGGCCGTCGATGCCGGGGCGACGGCGGTGATCGGCCACCACGCGCACATCTTCAAGGGCGTCGAGGTGTACCGCGGCCGCCCGATCCTGCACGGGCTCGGCAACTTCGCGACGATCACGAGCGCGCTGTCGGCCGCGTCCGGCGACGCGCCGGAGCGAACCGCGTGGGCGCGCGAGCGACGCCGGGTCTTCGGGTTCGAGCCCGACCCCGCGATGCCCGAGTACCCGTTCCACCCCGAGAGCCGCCACACCGCGATCGCCGTGCTGAGCGTCGACGCCGGCCGGGTCGAGGCATCCCTCATCCCCTGCTGGATCGACGACGAAGCCCGGCCCGTCCCGGTCGCCCGATCGGAACGCGGCGGCGAGGTCGCGGCGTACCTGCAGAGGATCACGAGCGAGGCCGGGTTCGACACCGAGCTCCGATGGAACGGCGATCGACTCGTCGTCCGCACGAAGGAAGACTGACATGAGCACGACCGACGGGCCCCTCGCGGGCAAGACCGTGATCGACCTGACCACCGCCCTGGCGGGCCCGTACGCGACGATGCTGCTGGCCAGCCTCGGCGCGCGGGTGATCAAGGTCGAGAACCCCGCGCGCGGCGGCGACTCGTCGCGCAACAACTCGCCGTACGTGACCGCGGACGGCCTGCAGATGCGCCGCTCCGCACCCGACGACATGTCGGTGTCGATGATGGCGCGCGGCCGCGGCAAAGAGAGCATCACGCTCAATCTCAAGCATCCCGAGAGCCGCGCCGTGTTCTTCGACCTCGTGCGCAACGCCGACATCGTGGTCGAGAACTACAGCGCGGGCGTGACACGACGACTCGGCATCGACTATGCCGCGGTGCAGCAGGTGAACCCCCGCGTCGTCTACACGTCGATCAGCGGGTTCGGTGCGCAAGGCGTCCCGGGCGACGGCAAGGCGATGGACACGATCATCCAGGCGCTCAGTGGCGTCATGATGACCGCCGGCGAGCCCGGCGACGCGCCGATCCGCTTCGGCCTTCCGATCGGCGACCTGGTCGCGCCGCTGTTCGCGGTGATCGGCACGCTGGCGGCGGTGATGGATGCCGAAGCCACCGGCGAGGGGCAGCACGTGGATGTCTCGATGCTCGGCAGCCTCACGTCGCTCGTGGCGTGCGAGCCCTTCGACGCGCTGGAGTCGGTCGGGTTCCCGCTGCGGACCGGCGCCGTCGTCCCGCGGCTGGCGCCGTTCGGCACCTTCCAGGCGGCGGACGGCTGGTTCGCGATCTGCGCGCCGACGGATCAGTTCGCCGAGGGGACGCTGGCCGCCATGGGCACCCCGGAACTGGTCGACGACCCGCGGTTCTCCTCGCGCGATGCGCGCGTGACCCACGCCGACCAGCTGCACGGCATGATCGCGGACTGGGCGGCCGCCCGCTCCACCGCCGAAGTCCTCTCGGCGCTCGAGCGCAACGGCGTCCCGGCGGCGCCGGTGCGCGACACCGCCACGGCGGTGCGCGACGACATCGTCACCAGCCGGCGCGAGGTCGTGCCGCTCGTGCATCCGCGGTACGGGCACTTCGAGGGGCTGTACGGAAGCGGGCTGCCGGTGGTCTTCTCCCGCAGTCCGGTCGACCTGTCGCGACCCGCTCCCGGCCTCGGCGAGCACACCGACGACGTCCTGGGCGCGCTGCTCGGCTACGACGACGAGCGCGTGCAAGGGCTCCGGCGCGACGGAGTGCTGTGACACGGCCCCGGCGACCGGTGGTCGGGATCGTCGGGAACGACGTCCCGCGTCAGCTCGTGCTCGCGAGCGGAGCGACCCCGCATCGAGTCACCGGGTCGTGGACCGGTGACGTCGACCCGGTGGCCCGCGACCTCCTCGGAGCGGCGGACGCCGTCGCCGGACGCATCCTGAGCCAGGTGCGCGCGGGCCGCCTGGACTGCGACGCGCTCGTCGTGTGCGCCGACAGCCAGGCGAACGTGCGGCTGTTCTACGTCCTGCGATCGATCGCCCCCGAGCTGCCGCTGCACCTGGTGGACCTGCCGCGCGCGCCTTCGACGGCAGCTCGGCGGTTCGCGCGCTTCCAGTTCGCGGGGCTCGTCGCCTTCCTCACGGGACTCACTGGGCAGGCGCTCGACGCCGCGGCGCTCGCGAGGTCCGCCGACGCCGAGCGTGCGCTCGGGTCTGCGCTCGAGCGCCTGCGGGCGCGTCGGCGTGCCGAACCGCCGCAGTGCTCGGGAGCCCTCGCCCTCGAAGCCCTGCTCGACGCCGCCCGCCTCGATCCTGCGGACGCCGTCGTGCGCGTCGACGGTGCGCGCTCCGACGTGCCGCAGACGGCGGTGCGGGTTCATCTGACCGGATCCAGTCACCCGGATGCCGGCCTCTACCGTGCCCTCGAAGAGCAGGGCTGCGTCATCGTCAGCGAGGATCACGACACCGGCGACGGCGCGTGGCTCGGGGTGGCGGTCGACGCGGCGACGGTCGAGGAGGCCATCGACGGCCTCGTCGACCGGCACTTTGACCGCGTCGGGGGGTCGGCCACGGCATCCAGCGCTGCGCGGGCGCTCCTCACGCGCGACACCGCCCTGCTCGGCGCCGCGCGCGGCGTCGGCGGTGTCATCCGTGAACTCGACGAGGCGCCGGCGTGGGACGTCCCCGATCAGGCCGAGCTCCTCGGCGAGATCGGGGTGGCGCTGCACGTGCAGACCCGCGTGCACCCGGGCGACGAGCTGCGCGCCGTGCGGGAGCTGGCTCGCGACCTGACGGGAGCGGCAGCCGCATGACCGGGCGCACCGCGGCATCCGATCGCCTGCCGAGCGCGGCCGAGGCCACCGCCTACCAGCGGGAGTGGTTCCATTCCCTGGCGGCGCGGGTGGACGGAGGGGAGTCGCTCGCGCTGGCGAATGCGGATGCCCCGCACGAGGTGCTGCGCTCGCTCGGCGTGCCGTACGTCGTCAACCAGTGGTGGTCGTCGATCATCTCGGCCAAGCGCGCCGGACCCGGCAGCCTCGGGTCCGTCGCCGCGCGCGGGCTGCCCGACTACAGCAGGCAGTACGACGTGCTCCCGCTCGGCGCCCAGGACCTCCCTGCGGACCGGGCGCCGTGGGGCGGCCTGCCCGAGCCGCGCTTCGCGATCACCGAGAGAGGCGGCGACGTCACCCACAAGATATTCGAGCAGTGGGGCCGCCGCGCCGGCACCGAGACCTTCCTGCTCTCGCGCACCGCCGCGGTTCCCGCCCCGGAGGGCTGGTGGGACCTCGTGGACCACCGCTGGGAGGACGTGTTCGGGGCGGAGCGCATCGACCTGCTGCAGGGAGAGATCGAAGAGCTCATCGCCTGGCTCGAGGAGCGCCTGGATCGTGCCCTGGACCGCGCACGCCTGGCCGAGGTGATGGCGCTGGCCAACGAGCAGGCGGAGTGGAACCGGCGTACCCGCGACCTGCTGGCCGCCGCGCGGCCGCTGCCCGTGCCGGTGACCGACATCATCCCGAGCGTCATGGTGCCGCAATGGCATCGCGGAACCCGATGGGCCGTGGACGCCGCCCGGCGCCTCCACGACGACGTCGCCGACCGCATCGGCCGGGGGGTGGCCGTGTGGCCGGGCGAGCGACGCCGGCTCATGTGGATCGGCCGCGGACTGTGGTCGGACCTCGAGATGTACCGCGCCTTCCAGGAGGAGTTCGGAGCGGTGTTCGTGTGGTCGATGTACCTGGCGATCGCCGCGGACGGGTACGCGCGGTACGGGGACGATCCGGTGCGCGCCCTGGCGGCGCGGTTCGTGGGCCTGACGGACCTCCTGTACGTGCCGCCGATGTCGTCCTCCTGGTACGTCAAGGAGGCGCTGGGGCACGGTGTGGACGGCGTCGTGCATCTCGTCGCCGACGACACGCCGGGCGGCGCCCTGATCTCGGCGGCGCTCGAGGAACGCGGCATCCCGGTTCTCGAGATCCGCGGCAGCAACGCCGACGCACGATCCATCGCCGGCGTGCGCGAGCGGATCGGGGCGTTCCTGCGCGACCGGGTCCCCGCCCGCGCGTGATCCGGTGACCTCGTGGGGCGTGTTCCAGCCGTTCGCGAACGGCCGGTTCTCGCTCTACTTCAGCGGTCAGGTCGTCTCCAACACGGGCACGTGGTTCCAGAACCTCGCCCTGTCGCTCGTGGTCCTCGAGGCGACCGGCAGCGCCCGCGCGCTGAGCGGCGTCACGATCGCCCAGTTCCTGCCGCTGCTGCTGCTCAGCGTGCCGGCAGGACGCGTCGCCGACCGGGTGCGCCCGCGCACGATCCTGCTGATCACGTCGCTGCTGTCGGCTGCCGTCGTCGGCGGACTCGCGGTGGCGACGCTCACCCCCGACGCGCCGGTGACGGTGTTCTACGCGCTGGTCGCAGCGCTCGGCACCGTCCACACGTTCGAGCGCGTCGCCGCGCAGGCGATCGTGTTCGAGCTCGTCGGCCCGGGCGAGCTGGGGCGGGCCGTCTCGCTCAGCACCATCGCGCTGGCCTCGGCGCGATCGGTCGGTCCGGGGCTCGCGGGCGTCGCGTTCCAGAGCCTCGGCCCGACGGCGTGCATGCTCGTCAACGCGGCGTCGTTCCTGCTGGTGTTCCTCTCGATCGTGCTCATCCGTCCGTCGCGACTGCACGCGCGCGAGGTGCGCCGGCGGGACGAGGGCGCAGACAGGTACCGGGTCGGGCGGGACCCGGCACTGGTCACCCTCCTCATCGTGAACGCCGTCGTCGCCCTGCTCGCGCTGAACCTCATGCTCGTGCTCACCTCCACCGTGACGCTCACCTTCGACGGCGACGCGACCGCGGTGGGCGTCGTCCACACGCTCAACGCAGTCGGTGCGATCGCCGGCGGCATCATCGCCGCTGGGCGCGCGAGCGTCTCGGTGCGCTCGCTCGTCGTCGCCTGCACCGGACTCGGCCTGGCGCTCCTCGCGAACGCGGTCGCGCCGGGCCTGCCGGTCTTCCTCGCGCTCGGGCCGGCTCTCGGGCTCGGAGTCGGCTACTACCAGGGCGTGCTCAACGCGGCCGCGCAGGTCAGCGTCCCCCCAGAGCACATCGGGCGCATGATGTCGCTCGTGACGCTCGGCAACTACGGCATGGTGCCGTTCGGAGCCTTCGTGATGGGGTGGGTCGTCGACGAGGCGGGCGGACAGGCCGCCCTCGCGATCGGGGGAACCGCGGCGCTCGCGTGCGCGGTGTTCGTGCGCCTCCGGTCGGGCCGGCGCCCCACCGCGTGACGTCGCGTCAGACCGGCGCCATGCCGACGCCCTTGCTGGGGCGCCGGCGCCGTGCGACCGCCTGCGCCTCGGCATCCTTGTCGCCGAAGTACCCGCCGGCGAGCACGTCGGCGGCGTGCTCGAGGATCTCGGCGAGCGTCTCGCCCAGGTCCGGTCCGATCTCGTCGGCGAGGCGATCCTCGCGCGCCCGGATCTCGCTCTCGCACTCGGCGAGCGTCGCCCAGCCCGCCTCGCTGAGCCGCACCAGCCGCACGCGCCGATTCGTAGGGTGCTCGACCCGTTCGATCAGCCCCGACGCGAGGAGCTCGCCCGAGACCACGTGCGCCGCCTGCGAGCTGACGAACGTGCGCCGGGCGACCTGCGCGTTCGACAGTGGAACCCCCTCGCCGAGCACCTGCAGGATCAGCAGCTGCGGGAGCGTGATTCCGTGCGCGAGCGCGGTGTTCTCGGCGGCGCGGTTCAGCGCACGCGCGAGTCGATAGGCCGTGTAGTTGAGCCGATCGGTCGCGGGAGTCCCCCGGGGGTCTCTGTTGATGTCCGGCACGTCTCCACCCTAGGCGCGGAGGCGCTCGACGAGCTCCAGCCCGCGGCGGGCCCACGCGATCTCGCCCTGGGCCCGCTCGACCAGGCCTTCGTACGCGAAGCGCTTGTAGGCGATCGTCCGCTCGCGGTCGGCATCCGCGGTCACCGCCAGACGCCGCACCAGCATGGGGTTCGCGACCGCGTCGATGCGCTCGAGCTCGCCCTCCCACTGCGCGAGCTCGCCCTCCCACTGCGCGATGTGACGCTCCAGGAACGCGCGGGCGGCCTCCGGCGTGGTCGTCTCGAGGTAGGCCGCGCGCAGGTGTGCGGGGTCGCGCACGCGCTGATACTCCAGCGCAGACGTCATCCATTCCAGGAACGCGCGGTCACCGGCATCCGTCACGTGATAGAGCCGGCGGGTGCCGCGCTCGCCGCGCGGCTGCTCCTCGCCCTCGATGAGGCCGAGCTGCTCCATCTTGCGCAGCTCGGGGTAGATCTGCGAGTCCGGCGCATGCCACACGTGCCCGACGGACTGGTGGAACTGCTTCTGCAGGTCGTAGCCCGAGAGCGGGCCGACGCGCAGGATCGCCAGCAGCGCGTATCGCAGACTCATGGATCTCCCTTCGCTAGCCGAGCGTACCGACACGCCACGTCGGTCGTTGAGCGAGCGAAGCGAGACGAAACGCTCCAGGCCCCTGGAAGGGCCGGGCGCGTTTCGTCTCGCTCGTTCCTCGCTCGCTCAGCGACCGGGGCGCGGTCGTCGCTTCGCGCAACGACCGCGCGAGGTCAGGCGGACTGCTGGTACCCGGTGCGCCACCCGCCGTGGTAGGTCTGGCGGGCGACCGTCGAGTACGGCACCGGCGAGACGACGGCGCGTACCTCGAGCTGGCGGTGCGGCTCGACCGACGCCTTCGAGGTGCCGCCGTCGGGCTCGCCCCACACCACGGTCACCTCCGCGCCCTCGGGCACGTCGGGGGCCACGGTGGCCAGTGACAGGGCGCGCTTCTCGTTGGCGCTGTACCCGGTGAACATCGAGAAGCCCACGACGGTGCCTCCGGCATCCGTCACCGCGTCGTAGTTCGCCGAACCGTAGTTCGCCAGCGGCAGGTCGAAGAACTTGTAGCTGTCGTTCTCGGTGTCGAACAGCGACGCGAAGATCTTCGTGACGTCCTCGGGGTTCCATGCGAGCGTGACCTTGCGGCGCTGCGTGGCCGGGTCGATCTTCTCGAGCGCGTCGCGGCCGATGAAGTCGTGGTCGAACTTGACGAACGAGCCGTATCCGAGCTCCCACGGCGTGAGGTAGTAGTCCTCGATGTTCTGCGACACGAACGACCCGGCGAGCGTGCCGGTGGCCTCGTAGCTGTCGATGCCGAGCCATTCGCGGTAGCCGCGCTCCGCCTCGCCCGAGTAGATCGCGGGCAGCGGCGACGGGATCCAGCCCGATTCGAGCGTGTTCGACGGATATGCGCGCGATCCGACCGGCACCAGGCCGAACTCCGCGCCCGCTTCGACGATGAGGTCGCGCACGCGGTGGTGGTCCTCGTAGGGTCCCCAGATCTCGAGCCCGGGCGCACCGGCCATGCCGTGACGGAGGGTGCGGACGCTCGCCCCGCCGACCTGCATCTCGGACATGGCGAAGAACCTCAGCTGCTCGAGCGGTCCGCCGTTGAGCTTCTCGATGACCTGCCACGCCGCCGGGCCCTGGATCTGGAACCGGTAGTAGCGGCGGCTCACGGCGTCGCCGTACGGGCGCGAGGGGGAGCGGCGGTCGACGGTGACGTCGAGGTTGCGGTAGCCGCCGGTCTCACCGTGGTACATCAGCCAGTTCGACGCGGGCGCGCGGCCGACGTAGACGTACTCGTCCTCGGCCTCGTGGAAGAGGATGCCGTCGCCGATGACGTGGCCCGACGCGGTCGTCGGCACGTACTGCTTGGCACGGTTCACGGGGAACGTCGCCACCGAGTTGATCGCGGTGTCCGAGATCAGCTTGATCGCGTCCGACCCCTTGAGGAACACGTTGTCCATGTGGTGCGACTGGTCGTAGAGCACGGCGGTGTCACGCCACGCCTTCTGCTCCTTGATCCAGTTCTGGAAGTCGGCGGGCACCACCGGGTAGATGTACGAGCCGATCTGCGAATTGCGCAGCATCTCGACCGGGTTCTGCTGGTCGATGAGCTCCTGCAGGTTGTTCGCCATGGGGAACCTTTCTGTTCGTTGTGTTGTTCGGACGGGTGGATGACGGATGCCGCGAGGTCGATGCGTCTCGTCTCGCGGAGCCCCGCGCTGAGCGAGCGAAGCGAGTCGAAGCGTCGCTCGACGACCGGTGGGGGCTACGTGAAGACGATGGTCTGGTTGCCGTGGCGGATCACGCGGTCCTCGGCGTGCCACTGCACCGCGCGCGAGAGCACGGCGCGCTCGACGTAGGCGCCGCGGGCCTGGAGGTCGGCGGCGGTCATGGCATGCGTGACGCGCGCGACGTCCTGCTCGATGATCGGCCCCTCGTCGAGGTCCTCGGTGACGTAGTGGCTCGTGGCGCCGATGAGCTTGACGCCGCGCTCCTTGGCCTTGCGATACGGCGCGGCGCCGATGAAGGCGGGGAGGAACGAGTGGTGGATGTTGATCACGGGCGCCCCGACCTTCTCGAGGAATCCGCTCGAGAGGATCTGCATGTACCGGGCGAGGACCACCACGTCGACGTTCCCGGTGAGCAGCTCGAGGATGCGCGCCTCGGCCCCGCTCTTGTCGGCACCTTGCGAGGGGACGTGGAAGAACGGGATGCCGAAGCTGCGGACGTCCTCGGCCACGCCGGTGTGGTTCGAGATGACCATCGGGATGGTCACCGGCAGCTCGCCGCGGCGATGCCGCCACAGCAGCTCGAGCAGGCAGTGGTCGCTGGTCGAGACGAGGATCGCCATCCGCTTGGGGATGGATCGGTCGGTCAGCCGCCATTCCAGCCGGAGCGGGCCGAGGGTCTGGTCGAGATCGGCCTCGATCTCGGGCAGCGCCGCCTGCAGGTCGGTGCGGTGGAATACCACGCGCTGGAAGAACTCGCCGCTCTCGGGGTCGTCGGAGTACTGATCGAGCGTGACGATGTTCCCGTGGTTGCGCGTGATCAGGGCGGTGACGGCCGCGACGATGCCGGGCTGGTCGGGACCGTGGACGATGAGGCACGCGTGGTCGCGCAGCGCCTCGAGGTGAGCTGTCATCGCCGCGCTCCCGACGACTGCGCGGCGACGAACTCGCGTGCCCACTGGGACGTGGCCAGGAGCCCCCCGAACGTGTAGAAGTGCAGCTTGACGTCGCCGTGCCCGGTCCCCGGGCCTGGCGACGGGTCGGCCCCGAGCAGCTCGGCGAGGTCGGTGACGAACCGGTCGGGCCCGGCGGTGCCCATGAGGTTGGTGAGCGAGAAGCCGTACTTCTTCACGATCATCGCGTTCGCGCCCACGCCGAAGCGGCGCGCGAAGCCGATGAGGCGCTTGATGCCGGCGGGGCCGGGCGTGCCGATGCGGATCTGCGCGTCGATGCCGCGCTGACGCACCTGGTCGATCCACGTCATCACCGGGTCGGTGTCGAAGGCGAACTGCGTGAGGATGACCGCACCGAGGTCCTGCTGCGCGAGCGCGAGCGCCTTCTCGTCGAGGTGCCGCCACAGCACGTCGCCGGTGATGTCGGGGTGGCCCTCGGGGTAGCCGGCGATCGAGACCTCGCGCGCGCCGTACTTCTTCAGCAGGCCCGAGCGGATCAGGGTCAGGGCGTCGGGATACGGTCCGGCGGGCTCGGCCGGGTCGCCGCCGACGGCGAACACGTGCTCGGTCGCCCCGACCTCCCGCAGCCTGTCGAGGAACTCCTCGAGCTGGGCCTGCGACTCGAGGCGGCGGGCCGAGATGTGGGGGACGGGCACGAAGCCCATGTCCTTGACGGCCTTCGCCGCGGCGACCCGCATCTCGAGGTCTTCGTTGCCCAGGAAGGTCACGTTGATCTTCGTGCCGGGCGGGATGGTCTCTCGGGCCTCTTCGAGCCCGGGTACGTCCTTGCCGGTCATCTCGAGCGAGAAGCCGTGCACGAGCGCGGCCGCCTTCGGGGAAGCGGGGTGCGGGTGAGCCACTTTCGAGGTCCTTTCCTCTGCCGATGCTTCGCCGCATCGGTCCGTCCAGAATAACTATGACCATAGGTAATGGCAATAGGTACGCGATGTGCGCGTCGGACCATCCTCGACGCCGGTCGGGGCTCGGCCGCTGCCCGATTCCATTGAGCTGACACAGGGATCGTGCGGCACTATGTTCAACGAATTGGTGACGGGCGTCACGAAACTCTTGACACTGGTCGTCGCGTGGCGCACGATGACTTTGTCCGGCACGCCGAGGTGAGGACGCCCGACTCGCCTCCGACAGAACAAGCCGGCGTTCACCTGCACCGTCCACGAGAGGCCCGTCAATGAAGAAGAGTCTTGCCACCATCGGCGTTCTCGCCGCCGCCGCCATCGCCTTGAGCGGCTGCACCGATTCCGCCGCCCCGTCGAACTCACCCACCGGCGACGCCGGCCCGGAAGAGCTCACCACCGTCCGCGTCGCCGCCCTCCCCATCGCCGAGACCGGCGCGCTGTGGGCAGCGATGGAGGAAGGGATCTTCGAGGAGCACGGCCTCGAGATCGAGGTCGTCCCCGCCCAGGGCGGCGCCAACGCCATCCCGGCGCTGCTCAGCGGCGACATCCAGTTCGCCATCGGACAGCCGTTCGGGCCCATCCGCGCCGACCTCCAGGACCTCGGTGTCGTGATCGTCGGCAACTACGCCAACAGCCTCGCCGACGGCACCGACGTCAACGCGGTCGTCGCGCTCGGCGACTCCGGCATCGCCCGCCCCGCCGACCTCGCCGGCAAGAAGGTGTCGGTCAACACGCTCGGCGCGGCCGGCGACCTCACCATCCGCAAGGCCGTGCAGGACGACGGCGGCGACCCCTCGACCATCGAGTTCGTCGAGGTCGCCTTCCCCGACGTCCCGGCGCAGCTCGAGGCCGGCACGATGGACGCCGCGTGGGCGCCCGACCCGTTCCGGGGCATGATCCTCGGCGCCGGCGGCGTGTCGGTGGTCGCGCCGTACCAGGCCACGATCCCGGGTCTCACCGTGCTCACGAGCATCACGACCCAGGCCCTGCTGGACGAGGACCCCGACCTCGTCGCCGCGTACTCCGCGGCGATGGCCGAGGCGCTGGAGTGGGCCTCCGACAACGAGGACGCCGTGCGGGCCGCGATCGCGACCAACCTCGAGATCCCCGAGGAGGCCGCGGCCGGTATCACGCTGCCGACGTTCACGTGGGACCTCGGCGACGCCGGCATCGAGGACCTCGGCGCCCTCGCGGTCGAGTTCGAGTACATCGAGACCGCGCCCGACTACGACCGGCTGATCCAGCAGCAGTAGGAGCGGAACCCGGGTGGACGGAGCCCACGCCCCTCCCGGGCGTGGGGCCCCGGCCGCGAGCCGCGGCATCCGTCCACCCCACCGCCCCCTCCCGCCCGCCCGTACGATCGGAATCCACCGTGACCGCCACCGCTGACGCCCCGATGATCGTGGCCGCCCCGCTGCGCCGCAGTCGCCACCGCACGCTGCGCAAGGTCGTGCTCGGTGTGGCCGGCATCCTCGGATTCCTGGTGACGTGGCAGCTGCTGCCGACGCTCGGGATCGTGAACCCGGCGTACTTCCCGACCGCGACCGAGACCATCGCGCAGCTGTTCGTCGAGTTCCAGGACCTGGAGTTCTGGCGCAACGTCGGGCGCACGCTGACGTCGTGGGCCCTCGGCCTGGTGATCGCGACGGTGCTCGCGGTCGTGCTCGGCACGGTCATCGGGCTGGTGCCGTTCCTGCGGCGGGCCACGCACACCACGGTGGAGTTCCTGCGCCCGATCCCGTCGGTCGCGCTCATCCCGCTCGCGATCCTGATGTTCGGCTACCAGCTGCAGGCCGCGCTCCTGATCATCGTGTACGCCAGCTTCTGGCAGGTGTTCATCCAGGTGCTCTACGGCGTCGCCGACGTGGATGCCGTCGCACGAGACACCGCCCGCAGCTTCGGCCTTTCGCGCGGCTCGCGCATCGTCAACCTCGTCTTCCCGACGGCCCTGCCCTATCTCATGACCGGGCTGCGGCTGGCGGCGACGGTCGCCCTGATCCTCGCGATCACCGCGGAGATGTTCATCAACGTCCCCGGACTCGGACGCGCCATCATGTTCGCGCGCGAGGCCGGCCAATGGACCACCGTGTACGCGCTGGTCATCGTCACCGGCATGCTCGGCCTGCTCGTGAACCTCGGGTTCCGCGCGATCGAGCGCCGCACGCTGTCGTGGCACCAGTCGGTGCGCGGGGAGGAAGTCCTGTGACCCTCTATACGAGCACCGTGGTCACGCCGCGGCCGCGCTCCCGGGCGTGGGCGACCTTCGGCGAGAACACCGCCTACGCGCTCGGCCTCCCGATCCTCCTGCTGGTGATCTGGGGCATCTGGTCGTCGATCTCGTCCGCACCGTTCTTCCCGAGCCCGCTCGTCATCGCCGAGGCGTTCGTCGAGACGTGGGTCGGACCGGCCTTCTTCGCCGACGTGCTGCCGAGCCTCGGGCGCCTCGCGATCAGCATCGTGCTGGCCGTCGTCCTCGGCATCGCCGTCGGCACGGTGATCGGCCTGGTGCGGTGGCTGCGCGAGCTGCTCGAGCCGATCTTCGAGTTCTTCCGGGCCGTGCCGCCTCCCGTGCTCATCCCGATCGTCGCCGTGCTCGTCGGCGCGAACGACACCATGAAGGTCGTGGTGATGGTCACCGGCGCCGTGTGGCCGGTGCTGCTGAACACCATCGAGGGGGTCCGCGCCACCGACTCGGTCATGACCGAGACCGCGCGGTCCTTCGCCCTCACCCGCGGCGAGCGGCTCCGGTACCTCGTGCTGCCCGCTGCGAGCCCGCGCATCATGACGGGCGTGCGCCAGTGCCTCTCGATCGCCCTCATCCTCATGGTCATCTCGGAGATGTTCTTCTCGTCGTCCGGGCTGGGCTATCAGATCGTCTTCTTCCAGCGGAACTACCTCATCGCCCAGATGTGGAGCGGCATCGTGCTGCTCGGCCTCATCGGCGTGCTGCTCGCGGTGATCTTCGGATTCGTCGAGCGTCGGGTGCTGCGCTGGTACCACGGAATCAAGGAGGTCGAGCGTGCCTGAATCGCTTGGAACTGCCCAGACGGGTCCCACCGCACAGACGCTCCTCACGGTCGAGCATCTGCGCAAGGTCTACGAGTCCTCGACCGGCAACGTCGAGGCCATCGGCGACATCAGCTTCACGATGGGCGCCGGACAGCTGGTGTGCATCGTCGGGCCGTCGGGCTGCGGCAAGACCACGCTCCTGAAGTGCATCGCGGGCCTCCTCGGCCCCACGTCGGGGGTGGTCGAGCTGCACGGACGCCGCGTCACGGCGCCGCCGCCGAACATGGCCCTGGTGTTCCAGGAGTACGGGCGCAGCCTCTACCCGTGGCTCACCGTGCGAGGCAACGTCGAGCTGCCGCTCAAGCACAAGAAGCTCTCGCGTGCCGACCGGGACCGGCTGATCGACGACGCCCTGACCGCGGTCGGGCTCGAGCACGCCGCCGGGAGCTACCCCTGGCAGCTGTCAGGTGGCATGCAGCAGCGCGTCGCGATCGCTCGGGCCGTCGCGTATCAGCCCGAGGTGCTGATCATGGACGAGCCCTTCGCCGCCGTCGATGCGCAGACGCGTGCCGACCTCGAGGACCTCGTGCGCACCCTGCACCGCGAGCGCGGCATGTCGATCCTCTTCGTCACGCATGACATCGACGAGTCCGTGTACCTCGGCGAACGCGTCATCGTGCTGTCGAAGTCGCCGACGTGGGTGCAGGAGGACCTCGCCATCGACCTCGACGCCGATCGCGACCAGATCACCACGCGCGCCCTGCCGCGCTTCACCGAGCTGCGCACCCACGTGTACGAGCAGATCCAGCGCGCGAAGCGGGGCGAGGCCGTGCGTCCCGGGACGAGCGCGGCGTGAGCACGTCCGTCGCGGCGAGCGTGCTCGGCGACGGCACGGGGGAATCCTCGGTCCTCGCCCGCAAGCCGCGCCGGCTGCTGCTGGCGTTCTTCGGAGAGTACGTGTGCGACCGCTACTTCGAGCCGCTGCGCGCGAGCGTCCTGATCGGAGTGCTCGAGGGCGCCGGGGTCGCAGCATCGGCGGTGCGGACGAACCTGGACCGCATGGTGCACAGCGGCGTGCTCGAGCGGCGGCGCCTCGGGCGCGAGATCGGGTTCGAGCTCACCGAGCACGGCAGCGAGGTGCTGCGCGAGGCATCCGGTCGTGTCAACGGCCCCGCGCCGTTCGAGCCCCAGGGCGACGGGTGGACGCTGGTCACCTTCAGCGTGCCGGAGCACCTGCGGGATCTGCGGCACCGCCTTCGCGCGGCGCTGACGTGGGCGGGATTCGCTGTGCTGCGCGACGGCCTGTGGATCGCCCCGGGTGCCGTCGACCTCGCCGCCGCACTGGGCGCCATCATCCCCGACCTTCCTCCCGCGGCCGTGAACGCCTTCGCCGCCTCGGAGCTCGACGGGTTCCCGATGGCCGACGCGGTCCGCGTCGCGTGGGACGTGGAGCGCATCCGTGGCGCCCATCACGAGTTCATCGAGCACTGGGAGCGGGAGGACGCGGCATCCGAGCTCCCTCCCCTCACCGCGCGCACGCTGCTGGTGGCGGACTGGCTCGCGCTGCTGCGCGCCGACCCGCGCCTGCCGCGGCAGTACATGGGCGACGACTGGCCCGCCGACCGCTCGTTCGAGCTGTTCACGCGGCGGCATCGCGAGTTCGCGTTCCCAGCCGTGCGCGACTTCGCCGCGCTCGTCGGCTGATCACCTTCGTACGCGCGGCGTCGCTGGTCGCGGCATCCGTGCTTCCCTCGCTTGCACAGGTCAACCGGTGTTCCGCAGGATCGTTCGGACCCGGATTTTCCTGTAGAAGCGCGGTTGACCTGTTGGCGGGCGTGCGAGGTCGGCGACGGCGCCGGTCGTCGGGTTCCTTCGGGCCGATGGGGAAGAACGCCTTGGTGAAGATGTCGATCGATTCGCGTCGCCGGCCGTCCAGGGTTTATATATAAAGTGACCACACGGCCTCGATGCGCCGTCGGGCAAGGAGGCCCCATGACCCATCCGCTCAGCTGTCATCTGAACGTCTTCGTCCCCGATGTGCGCGACGAGGCGACATCCTCCGCTCTTGACGTCATCGCTGACGCGGGCTTCTCGCACGTGGGGCTCCCGCCCTTCGTTCCGGCCGAAGAGCTGCCGCTCCTGGCCCGGCGGCTTGGCGAGCGCGGTCTCGAGCCGATCCCGTTCGTCGTGCAGCGCGCCGACGCCGACGTGTCCTCCGCCGACCCCGGCGTGCGCTCGGCAGGCCGGCGCGCGCTCGACGACGCGGTCGAGGTGGCGAGTGCGCTCGGAGCGACGCGCCTCACCGGTGTCCCCTATGCGGCCTACGGCCACGCGACGCGGTGGACGCCGGACGACCGTGCCCGGGCGGCGCAGGAGGTCGCGCGGTTCGCCGCGGTCGCCGCCGATCGCGGGATCACCGTCAGCATCGAGGTGCTCAACCGCTACGAGACGTCGGCGCTGACGACCGCGGCGCAGGGCCTGGCGTTCCTCGAGGAGTGCGGGTCGGAGCATCTGCGCCTCCACCTCGACGGATTCCACATGCTCATCGAAGAGGCGGACGTCGCCGCGGCGATCGCCGCGGCGAGGCCCGTCCTCGGCGTCCTCGAGTTCGGCCAGTCCGGTCGCGGCGCGCTGCAGGACGGCGGTCTCGATGTCGCCGCCGCCGTGCGCGCCGCGGTGGCGGACGGCTACGACGGCGCGATCGCATTCGAGGCGTTCTCGCGGTCAGTGCTGCCCGAATCCGCCGACCGGCTGCGGTTGTGGCGGGACGTCGGCGCCTCTCCTGCGACTCTCGCACGCGAGGCCGCGCGCCTCCTGGGGGACGCGGTCGCGGCGGGGGTGCGGGCGCGCGAGCTCGCCCGGACGACGGATGCCGCACCCCAGGCGGTGCCCGCATGAGCGGGGCGGTCATCCGCTGGCGGATCAAGGACACCCTGCTCGCGTACATGACCCGCGATCGCAGCTTCTCGGTGACGGCGACCGGCGGCGCGACGTTCGGCGCGGTGGAGGGCATCGCGCTGCCTGCTGTCGATGTCGGCGAGGGAACGTGGCGGGCGACGGGCGCGGTCACGCTGAGTGCCCACGGGGGAGCGCTGCGGGTGCCGCTGATCGGGGTGCGTCTGACGCGCGACGCACTCTGGATCGAGGCGCCCGACGGGGACGCCGGCGACCAGATGGTGCGGCTGGTCACAGTGCATGCGGCCCCCGCGGGCGGCTTCGCGACCGCCCTGGCGCCCGAAGCCGATCTGCTCTTCCTCTACAACTACGTGCCCGGCACGCCGTTCGGGGAACTCTCGATCGAATCTTCCTGAGAGGATGCCGCGGTCACCGGGGCTTCGTGCCCAGCATGTCGTGCTCGTACTGCTGCATCGAGTCGATCGAGTCCAGCATTCGCACCAGCAGACGGTTGAGCTGGGCGACCTCGTCGGCGTCCAGCGACTCGTGCAGGATCTCCTGGCGCCTGAGCGCGATCGGCATGAGCTCGTCGTGGAGGATGTTTCCCTCGGGTGTGAGGTACAGGTAGCGCGAGCCCCGCGGACCGCCGAGCTGCTCGATGAATCCGCGCGAGAGCAGCGCGTTGACGCTCTTGGACGCGATCGACTTGTTGATCCCCAGCACCTCGCACAGCTCGGCGGCCGTCGACCCCGGGTGATTGCCGAGCGCGCTGACGATCCGCCACTCGTTGGTGCCGATCCCGTGCAGATGGTAGAAGACGCGTGAGCCCCCCCAAACCAGCAGATTGCTCAGCAGGGCGAGGAGTGCGGGCGTGTAGGTGTCGCGGTCGATCGTGTACGGCAGGGGCTCGACGACGAGTCCCATCGCCGCGGCGCGTTCGTCGATCTCCTTCGCGCGCTTGGTCATCGGTGACGATTCCTTCCCCGTCGGGGCTCCGGCGTCTCCGAATCATATCTGCGCGAAGAAGTGTTTGCAATTGAACTGGTTCATATATAACCTGTCATCGATCTCATCTCGCAGCAGCGAGTGCCGGAACAATGGAGTCTCAGTGATCAACGCCGTGACAGCCGACCCCGTCGTCAGCGACCTCGATCCCTTCTCGTTCGCCAGTCTGGGTGCGCCGCAAGACACCGACGAGCGCATCCGCGAGTCGGGCGAGGTGATCCGCCTCGACAAGTACGACGTCTGGTTCACCGGGCGCTACGAGCTGTGCGAGCAGATCTTCCGCGATTACGAGACCTTCGAGTCGTCGGCCGGCACCGGCATCACCAACACGAAGAAGACCGAGAACTGGCGCAAGCCGAGCGTGATCCTCGAGAACGACCCGCCGTCCCACACGAAATACCGACGCATCATGACCTCGATCCTCAGCCAGCGCGTCGTGCGACGGCTGACGGACGGATTCCAGGCGCAGGCCGACGCACTCGTGGACAGCGTCATCGGCAAGGGCGATTTCGACGCGGCCAAAGAGCTCGCAGAGCCCTACCCGCTGCAGGTGCTGCCCGACGCCGTGGGCCTGCAGCCGGACGGGCGGCAGCACCTCCTTCCTTACTCGAACCTCAACTTCCAGGCGATGGGCCCGCGAAACGAGCTGTACACCGCGGCCGCGGAGGCGGCCGAGGAGGCGGCCGCGTTCGTGAACTGGCAGATGCGTCGCGAGGCGCTCGCGCCGGGCGGGCTCGGCCACACGATCTACGGCTACGTCGACGAGGGCGAGATCACCGAAGAGGACGCCGGCATGCTCGTGCGCACGTTCCTTTCTGCGGGAGTGGACACGACGATCTTCGGCATCCAGTTCACCATCAAGGCCCTCGCCGAGAACCCGCAGGCATGGACGGCTCTTCGGGCCGACCCCTCGCTGGCGCGCAAGGCCTTCGAAGAGGGGCTGCGCTGGAACGCGCCGAGCCCATATATCGGGCGCACGACAGCGCGCGAGACGGTCCTCGGCGGCACCCGCATCGGTCAGGGCGAGAAGGTCATCATGGCGCTCGCCGCCGCCAACCGCGATCCGCGGCACTGGGAGCGTCCCGATGTCTACGACCTCGACCGGGACCCCTCCGGGCACCTGGCATTCGGCACGGGCATTCACGGATGCGTCGGCCAGATGATGGCGCGCATGGAGGCCACCTGCCTCCTGAGCGCCCTCGCGCGGCGCGTCGAAACCATCGAACTCGTCGCGGAGCCCGAGCCGTTCTACTCGAACTGGCTGCGCGGCTTCGAATCCCTGCCCGTCCGCGTGACGGCGGCCTGATTGCCGCAGCGGTCGCGGCAACCTCGCGACCGCCGCACCTCGCGCCCGACATCACCACCCTTTCTGCACCACTCAATGAGGAGACAATCCATGAAACGATCACTGAATGCGCTCGCGGGACTCGCGATCGCGGCACTCGCTCTCACCGCCTGCAGCTCGGGCGACCCCGGATCGCCGTCGGCGAGCCCGGATGCCGAAGAAGTGCGGACGGTCAACATCGGGGCGGTTCCGGTCGTCGACGTCGCCGCCTTGTACATCGGCCAGAACGAGGGGTACTTCGCAGAAGAGGGCCTCGAGCTCAACATCGAGTTCGGGCAGGGCTCCGCCGCGATGATCCCCGCCCTCATGAACGGCCAGTACGACATCCAGTACGGCGGTTCGGTAAACCTGCTGCAGGCAGTCGGGTCGGGCCTGCCGCTCGTCGCGATCGCTGCGGGCGGTCGCACCACCGGCGTCGAGGGCGAGGACCACGGCGGCGTCGTGGTGGCCTCCGGCAGCGACATCCAGTCCGCGAAGGACCTCGAGGGCAAGGCGGTCGCCGTCAACGCACTCAGGGGACTTCACGAGGTGTTCCTGTGGCGCGCCATCAAGAACGACGGCGGCGACCCGACGAAGGTCAACTTCGTCGAGCTCGGGTTCGCCGACATGGGCCCGGCGCTCGCGGCGGGCCAGATCGACGCGGCATCGACCGCCGAGCCGTTCCTCGGCATCCTCCTCTCCGAGGGCAACCGACTCGTCTCCAGCCTCTACGTCGAGGCCGATCCCGACCTCGTCACGGCCATGTACTTCGTCACCGACGAGACCGTCGCGAAGGACCGCGACCTCATCGAGCGTTTCAACCGCGCGCTGGAGAAGTCCTTCGCGTACGCCGACGGCCACCCCGACGCCGTGCGGGCCGAGCTGACGAACTTCACGAAGATCGACCCCGCTGTCATCGACACGATGGTGCTCACGAACTTCTCGTGGGGGCTCAACTACGACGACCTGCTGCTGATCGCGGATCTCGCCGCGGATGCGGGCACGCTCGAAGACCCCGAGGCCGCCGCCGAGAAGACCGGCGCGTTCGTCCTCGCCGAGTGATCACGAGCGGCCTCCTCGCATGAAGAAGATCATCAACGCCCCCGGCGACGTCATCGAGGATTACATCTCGGGACTCGTCGGAGCGTCCCCGCACCTAGCCCGCGTGGCAGGCTGGCCCGTCGTGGTCCGCACGCCGTCCGACCGCAAGGATGACGAGCGGGTCGCGCTGGTCAGCGGAGGCGGCTCGGGTCACGAACCCGCCCACGCCGGCTACGTGGGGCGAGGGATGCTGGATGCCGCCGTGCTGGGCCCCGTCTTCACGTCGCCGTCGGTCGACGCCGTCTACGCCGCGATCCGCGCGGTGGCGACGCGCGCGGGCGTGCTGCTCATCGTGAAGAACTACACGGGAGACCGCCTGAACTTCGGCCTCGCGGCCGAGCTCGCGCGCGCCGACGGCATCCGAGTGGAGATGGTCGTCGTCGCCGACGACGCGGCGCTCGGGGACGCTTCGCGCGCGGGCCGGCGGGGGCTGACCGCCACGGTCCTCGTCCACAAGCTCGCCGGCGCCGCCGCCGAACGCGGATGGGATCTCTCGCGCATCGTGGCGGCCGCCGGCGGGTTCGTCGCCGGCGCCGCCACGATGGGCGTCTCGCTCGGGCCGTGCTTCGTACCCGGCGCGGCCGCGCCGAACTTCACGCTCGGCGCCGACGAGATCGAGTGGGGCCTGGGCATCCACGGCGAGGCGGGGGCTGAATGCGGCCCGATAGTGCCGAGCGCGGCGATCGCCGCGCGGCTCGTCGACACGGTCGTGGGCGACAGTCGCTTCGATCCGGGCACGGAGGTCGTCGCGCTCGTCAACGCCCTGGGCGGCACGCCCGACCTCGATCTGCGCATCCTCCAGGGCGACATCCTGCGCGAGCTCGCGGCGCGCGACCTCTCGGTGCGGATGACCTGGGCGGGGCCCTTCCTCACTTCGCTCGAGATGCCCGGCGCTTCGCTGACCGTCGCCCAGGTCGGTGCAGAGGAGCTCGCGCTGCTCGCCGACGAAGTGAACGTGCTCGCCTTCCCTCGCGTTTCACAGGTGCTCGATCCCGCCCGCCCGCTGACGGTGCCGGGGCCGCCGGCCTTCGAGGTGCCTCTGCCGGCATCGGGGGGCGGGTCGCCCGATCCCGTCGTGGCGCGCACCGGCGACGTCGTCGAGGGGATCGCGCGTGCGCTCATCGCGGCCGAACCACACCTCACCGAGCTCGACCGCACCGTCGGTGACGGCGATCTGGGGGTCAACCTCGCCCGCGCCGCCGAGACGTTCCTCGCGACGGGCGACGCCTTGCGCGCCCATCACGGCGTCGAGCGTTACCTCGCCGCCGTGTCGGACCTGCTCCGGCACGTGGTCGGGGGAACGTCCGGGCCCCTCTACAGCCTGCTCGTGCTCACCATCGCCGAGGAGCTGCGGGGGCGCCCGGTGCCCACCCCCGCGGACTGGATCCGCGCGCTCGCGGCAGGGGTGGCCCGGATCAGGGAGGTCGGCGGGGCGGCGCCCGGAGACAGCACGATGATCGACGCGCTGCAGCCGGCCGTGGACGTGCTCCAGTCGCAGCACCGGGCGTCCGGCATCCTCTCGCTCGCCGTCGCCGCGGCCCGCGCAGGTGCCGACTCGACCGCGTCGCTCACCCCGTCGCTCGGCCGTAGCAGCTACGTCGGCGAACGCGCCGTCGGGGTGCCCGATCCCGGGGCGGTGGCGGTCGCCATCCAGTTCGAGGCCGCGCAGGCGGTCCTGAGAGGAGGAAGGAGCTGATGGCAGCACCCGCCACCTCGCCGACGACGACGATCCGCCTGCGGCACCACGCCAAGCGCGCGACGAACCTCGAGCCGCTCTGCTGGGGACTCGCCGGCATCGCCACGCTCGCGGTGCTGCTGCAGTTCCTGCCGTCGTCCGGCGCGGTCGACCCGGCCTACTTCCCACCGCTGACGGAGGTGCTCGGCGCTCTGGGCGAGCTCGCACGGACCTCGGCGTTCTGGCAGGCGCTGGGAGCGACGCTGCTCGGATGGAGCGTCGGCCTGTCGATCGCGATCGTCGCCGGCGTCGGCCTCGGCGTCATCGTCGCGAGCATGCCGACGGTCGACCGCCTGCTGACCTCGACGATCGAGTTCCTGCGCCCCATCCCGTCGGTCGCGCTCGTCCCGATCGCGGCTCTGCTGTTCGGCACCACGATGCAGGCGACGCTCCTGCTCGTCGTGTTCGCGAGCCTGTGGCCCGTGCTCCTTCAGGTCATCTACGGCGTACGCGATGTCGATCGCGTCGCACTCGACACCGCGCGCACCTACCGCTTCGGCACGTTTCGCACGGTGCGCGAGGTGGTGTGGCCGAGCATGATGCCCTATCTCATCGTCGGTGTGCGGCTCGCCGCGGCCGTGGCTCTCATCCTCGAGATCACCGGCGAGCTTGTCATCGGCTCCCCGGGACTGGGCAAGCTCATCGCGCTCGCGCAGTCCTCGGCGGCCGTGCCCATGATGTACGCGCTCGTGCTCGTGACGGCGGTCCTGGGTGTCGTCGTCAACGTCGGCACACGGCTTCTCGAAGGACGCCTGCTTTTCTGGCACGCCTCGGTGCGGTCGGAGGTGCGCTGACATGAAAGCCCTCCGCTGGACCGCCGTGACCTTCGCCGTCCCCGTCGTGCTGCTGTGCCTGTGGCAGCTGTACGCCGAGATCAGCCAGAACTTCTACTTCCCGTCTCCGTTGTCGATCGCCGGAGTGATCCCGCAGACGTGGCTGGAGGGCCGTCTGACCGACGACGTGCTGCCGAGTCTGACCCGCCTCGTGATCGGCTACGTCTGCGCGCTCGTGATTGGCATCGCGCTCGGCATCTTCGTCGGGACGTTCCGCCGTCTCCGGCTGTTCGCCGAACCGGTCTTCGAGCTGTTCCGTGCCATCCCGCCGCCGGTGCTGGTGCCGATCATCATGCTCTTCACCGGGTTCGGCACGGGCATGCAGATCACCGTCATCGCCTTCGGGAGCGTGTGGCCCATCCTCATCAACTCGATCGAGGGCGTCCGTGGCATCGACCTGACGCAGGTCGACACGGCGAAGTCGTATCGGATCGGTGGGCTGCGGCGCCTGCTCACCGTGACGATCCCGTCCGCCGGACCCAAGGTGTTCGTCGGCGCACGCCAGGCGCTGTCGATCGCGATCATCATGATGGTGATCAGCGAGATGTTCGCCTCGAGCAACGGTATCGGCTTCAACATCATCCAGTTCCAGCGACTCTTCCAGATCAAGGAGATGTGGAGCGGGATCATCCTGCTCGGCATCGTCGGAGTCGTCGCGAACATCGTCTTCAAGCTCGTTGAGCGTCGCATGCTCCGCTGGTACGTCGGCATGCAGACGCTGGAAAGGTGATCCGCCATGTCGACTCCCCCCTCCGGGCAGATGCTCGAGGTGCAGCATCTGCGCAAGGTCTACGGCTCGGGGCCGACGGCCATCGAAGCCATCGGCGACCTCGACTTCGCGATCGGCAGGAACGAGCTCGTCTGCATCGTCGGGCCCTCCGGCGCCGGCAAGACGACGTTCCTGCGTTGCGTGTCGGGGCTACTGTCTCCGACATCCGGTCAGGTGCTGCTCGAGGGCTCCAAGGTGTTGGGCCCTCCCGAGGGCATGGCCGTCGTGCTGCAGGACTACAGCCGCAGCCTGTACCCATGGCTGAGCGTGCACGACAACGTCGAACTGCCCCTCAGAGCCAAGGGCACTTCGCGCTCCGCGCGCACCAGACTCGTCGCCGAGGCACTGGAAGCGGTCGGTCTTGCCCACGCGCACAAGAAGTACCCCTGGCAGCTCTCGGGCGGCATGCAGCAGCGTGTCGCGATCGCCCGAGCGATCGCGTATCAGCCGCACATCCTCGTGATGGACGAGCCGTTCGCTGCCGTCGACGCGCAGACACGCGCGGATCTCGAGGACCTCGTCCGTCGGCTCTGGCAGCAGCTGGGCGTGACCGTCCTGTTCGTGACGCACGACATCGACGAGTCGGTGTACCTGGGGCAGCGCGTCCTGGTCCTCTCGCACGCTCCGACCTTCGTGCTCGAAGACGTCACGATCGACCTCCCGGCCGAGCGCGACCAGCTCACGACACGAGCGCTTCCGGAGTTTGCGGCGCTGCGCACGCGGGTCTACGCGCTGATCCAGCAGGCCAAGCACACGAGCTACCGCGCTTCCGCGGCGGTGCCGCCGTCGGCGTCGTGAGGTGCCGAGGATGCTGACTCTCCAGGTCACCGCGCACATGGACGAGGCCCGTGGAGTAGCCGGGCTCGTACTCGCGGACCCGCATGGGCTCGATCTTCCCGAGTGGGTGCCCGGCGCGCACATCGACGTGCATATCGACCGCCCCGGCGCACCGCCCCTCGTGCGGCAGTACTCCCTATGCGGCGACCCGGGCGATCGGACGGTCTACCGCATCGCGGTTCTGCGCGAGGACGCGGGCGAAGGCGGCAGCATCCATGTGCATGACCACGTGCGTCAGGGCCAGCTCGTGCGCGTGTCCGAGCCGCGCGACCGCTTCGGGTTCGCTCCTCGGGAGCGGATGGTCTTCGTCGCCGGCGGAATCGGGATCACCCCGATCCTGCCGATGCTGCGCGCCGCCGAGGCCGCGGGATCGGAGTGGACGCTGCACTACGCAGGCCGCGAGCCCTCGACCATGGCCTTCGGTGCCGACCTGGAGATCTACGGCGATCGCGTGCGCATCTATGTGAGCTCCGAGGGACAGCGCATGGGATTGACCGACGTGCTCGCGCGGGCGCGCGCCTGCGACGCCGTCGTGTACGCGTGCGGCCCGGCGCGACTCCTCGACGCGCTCGAGAACGAAGCGGACGCAGCCGGCGTCGAAGTTCACCTCGAGCGCTTCGTCAACTCGAGCGAGCTGACCGTCCAGACCGACCACGCGTTCGAGGTCGAGCTGTCGCTCACTGGGAAGACCTTCACCGTGCAGCCGGGCGAGACGATTCTCGACAAAGTCGTCGAAGCGGGCGTGCCCGCTCCCTCGTCGTGCCGTGGCGGGACGTGCGGGACGTGCGAGACCTTCATCGTCGAGGGCGCGGCGGATCACCGGGACGCCGTGCTCAACGCCCGGGAGCGTGCGGAGAACGAAGTCATGATGATCTGCGTCTCGCGCTGCACTGGAAAGCGCCTTGTGCTCGAGCTCTGAGAGGCGACAGGCGCATCGCGTACGAGACGACCGCGGGTTCGCCGTCGAGGTCGCCCGCTGGCTACGGGCCGCCGGCGACCGCACTGCCGAGGCGAGCGAGCGGCTGCGGCGCGGGCGCAGCTGGGTCGATCAAACTCTCGACGAGCCGGTCGCACCCGAAACGTCGCGCCCGTGGTGGGGGCGGCATCCGGGTCATCGGTCTGCGTACCGGGCGCGGAGGTCGGCCTTGCGCACCTTGCCGGACGCGGTGCGGGGCAGCTCGTCGACGATGACGACATGCTTGGGTATCTTGTAGCGCGCGATGCGGCCGTCCAAGTGCGCTCGCACCGCGGCGGTGTCGACGGATGCTCCCTGCCGCACGGTGACCACGGCCCACGGCACCTCGCCCCACCGCTCGTCGGGCATGCCGATCACGGCGACGCCGGTGACGCCTTCGAGGTCGCTCACCAGGTTCTCCACCTCGGCGGGGTAGATGTTCTCGCCGCCCGAGATGATCATGTCCTTCAGCCGATCCGCGACATAGAGATAGCCGTCGGCGTCCAGATAGCCGAGGTCGCCCGATCGGAACCAGCCGTCCGGGGTGAACGCTGCGGCCGTCGCCTCGGGGTTCCCTTGGTAGCCGGCGAACACGTTCGGGCCAGAGATCTCGATCTCGCCCACCGTGCCACGCGGCACCATCTCACCGTGCTCGTCCGCGATCCGGACTTCGGTGAAGAAGTGGGGGAGTCCGACGCTGCCCTGCTTCGCGCGGGTCATGGCGGGCGAGAGCGATGTCGCCCCCGGCGATGTCTCGGTCATGCCGTAGCCCTGCGAGAACGACAGGCCACGCTCCTCGTACGCGTTGAGGATGCGCGTGGGCACGGCCGAACCGCCGCACGTGAGCTTCGCCAGGCTCGACAGGTCGGTGGTCGCCCAGGCCGGATGATCGGCCATGAGCTGGTACGTCGTCGGCACGCCCGAGAGCATCGTGACACGATGGCGCTGGATCTGCTCGAGCGCGCGGCCCGCGTCGAAGCCCTTCTCGAGCACGATCGTGGCGCCCTTGAGGATCACCGGCAGCGCGCCCATCCCCAGCGAGGCGACGTGGAACAGCGGCGAGATCATCAGCGCGATGTCGGTCGACACCACGTCGTAGTCGACGATGCAGTTGAGTGACACCCACGTAAGGTTGCCGTGCGTCAGCACCGCTCCCTTGGCCTTGCCGGTGGTCCCGGAGGTGTAGATGATCGCGGCAGGGTCGTCCAGCGCGACCTCTGCGCGGGGGTACCCGGCGGGCGCGGTGCGCATCAGCGCGGCCAGGCCTGGGTGCTCTGGTGAACCCTCTCCGGTCGCGATGCGGTCGGGGAGGTCGCCCTGCACGAGCGCGGCCTCGAGTCGCTCGGCGAACTCCCGGTCATGCACGAGAATGCGCGCTCCCGAATCGGTCAGCACGTGCGCTACCTCGGGCGGTGCGAGCCGGGTGTTGACGGGCACGACGACGGCGCCCAGCTGTACCGCGCCGAACAGCACCTGCAGGAACTGCGGGCTGTTCTCGCCGAGATACGCGACCGCGTCTCCCTTGCGGATGCCGCGCTGCCACAGCAGCGCCGACACGTCGTCGGCGGCATCCGCCAGCTGACGGTACGTGATCGACTCGCCGTCGAAGACGAGCGCGGTCTTGTCGGGTGTCTTGAGACGGCGCTTGGCCATCCACGATCCGAGTCCGTGGTTGTGCATCGTTGCCTGTCCTCTGCGTTGAGGTGCGGTGACTGGGTGAGGCGCCGTTCCCGAGCCCTTCGAAGGCTGGTGCCGTCGGGTCAGGCGTAGAAGCGGTAGAGCCCTCGGGCGACGACAGCGGGCTTGTCGGCGCCCTCGATCTCGATCGTCTGATCGACGGCGAACTGGTAGCCGCCGCGTACCTCGGTGACCTCGGAGATGATCGCCCCGCCGCGCACGCGCGCGCCGACCTTCACCGGCGAGACGAACCGCACCTTGTCGAGGCCGTAGTTCACGCGCGTCGAGACGCCGGTGACGTCGAACAGCTCCGACCAGAACTTCACGGTCAGCGAGAGGCTCAGGAAGCCGTGGGCGATGGGTCCGCCGAAGGGGCCGGATGCCGCCCGCTCGGGGTCGACGTGGATCCACTGGTGGTCGTCGGTGGCGTCGGCGAACAGGTTCACGCGGTCCTGCGTGACCTCGAGCCACTCGGTCCAGCCGAGGTCGGTGCCGGCGAGTCCGGCGACGTCGGTGTAGTCGACGGTGGTGGTCATGGGTGCTCTCCTTGGCTGGGGACGGGGATCAGGTGAAGGCGGAGGCGCCGGTGAGGGCGCGGCCGACGATGAGGGCGTTGATCTCGTGCGTGCCCTCGTACGAGTACACCGCCTCCGCGTCGGCGAAGAAGCGGGCGACGTCGTGCTCGAGCAGGATGCCGTTGCCGCCCAGTACCTCCCGGCCGAGCGCCACGGTCTCGCGCGCCAGGCGCGCGGTCTGCATCTTGGCGAGGGCGGAGTTCTCGTCGGCGTACTCGCCGCCGAGACGTGGCGACGCGTCTGCGGCGAGGGCGGTCGAACCGTCCTGCCGCGCCGACAGCTGCACGACGAGCGCCAGCGAGGCGACGGTGTTGCCGAGCATGCGGGCGAGCTTCTCCTGCACGAGCTGGAAGCCGCCGAGGGGCCGGTCGAACTGGCGCCGTTCGCGCACGTACCGGACCGCCGCGTCGAGTGCGCCGGCCTGCAGGCCCGCGGCGATCCAGGCGACGTCCGATCGCATCGCGCGCAGGATGCGGGCGACATCGCGCCAGCCGTTCACGTTCTGCAGGCGGGATGCCTCGGCCACGCGCACGTCGCGAAGGGTGATGAGCGCGTTCGGCATCGGGCGCAGCGAGACCTTGCCGCCGATCGCGTCGACGCTCACGCCGTCGGCATCCGTCGGCACGAGGAACGCCTTGACCTCGTGGTCGTCCTGATCGCGCGCGAAGACGACGAGCACATCGGATGCCGCGGCCCCGCCGATCCACTTCTTGCGGCCGTCGATCACCCACTGGTCGCCCTCGCGCCGCGCGGTGGTCGCGAGACCGCCGGCGATGTCGGAGCCGTGCTCGGGCTCGGTGAGCGCGAAGACGCCCTTCAGCTCGAAGCTGCGCACGCGCGGATCGAGCTCGGCGGCCTGCGCGGGCGATCCGCCCAGCGCGACGGCGGTGCGGAACAGCCCCGACTGCGCGTTGTACAGCGTGGCCACCGACACGTCGGTGCGTGCGAGCACGTAGTTGCGCAAGCCCGAGAACATGCTCGAACCCGCCTCCGCGGCATCCACCCCCGCCGGCGCCATGAGGTCGAGCGGGATGAGCGCGTCGAGCACCTCGGGCGGCATCGTCGCCGTCTCCCACGCCTCGGCGAGAAGGGGACGGATGGTGCGCTCCAGCGTCCGCTGCAAGCCCTCGAGCGCAGCGCGCGCGGCGGGACTCAGGTGGGCGTCCGCGATCGCGTACGGGTCGAACCCGAACGTCGCATCCGCCTCGAGCGCCGGCACGTCAGCCCCCGAGCCCCAGCAGACGCGCCGCATTGAGCTTGAGGATGCCGGGCATCGCCTCGGGCTTGAACGAGCCGGCGGTCTCGGCATCCGTCATCCAGCGGTCGGGCGTGAGAAGCGGGAAGTCGGAGCCGAAGAGCACCCGCGACTTCAGGTAGGAGTTCGCGGCGCGCGCGAGCGATTCGGGGAAGTACTTGGGGCTCCAGCCCGACAGGTCGATCCACGTGTTGTGCTTGTGCGTCGCGACGGCCAGCGCTTCGTCCTGCCACGGCACGGACGGGTGGGCCATGATGATCTGCAGCTCGGGGAAGCGTGCGGCCACGGGGTCGAGGAGGATCGGGTTGGACAGTCCCAGCAGCAGGCCGCGACCCCCGGGAAGGCCCGCGCCGATCCCGGTCTGGCCGGTGTGGAACAGCGCGACCACACCGGCGTCCTGCAGCAGCTCGTAGAGCGGGAAGTGCGCCTCGTCGGACGGGTCGAACCCCTGCACGGTGGGGTGGAACTTGAAGCCGCGCACGCCGTGCTCGGCGATCAGCGTGCGGGCGAGCTCGAGGGCCTCGGCGCCGCGGTTCGGGTCCACCGAGCCGAAGGGGATGAGCACGTCGTTGTTGCACGCGGCGCCCTCGGCGATCTCGGCGCTCGAGATCGCCGGGTGACCCAGGCGGGTGTGCGCGTCGACGGTGAACACCACGGCGGCCATGCGGCGCTCGCGGTAGTAGTCGGCGATCGAGTCGAGGTCGGGCCGCGGGCTGTCGGCGCTGAAGTACCGCGACGCGGCCTCGACGAGGTCCTGCGGCAGCGACGCGTGACCATGGCCGTCGACCTCGATGTGCACGTGCACGTCGATCGCGCTGATGGCGTCGAGGTCGATCGCCGGTTCGTAGCGGGTCATCGGCTACCTATCGGTCGTTGGGTGGGGCTGTCGTGGAGCGGGGGCCGGTCGTTGAGCGAGCGGTGGTCGTTGAGTGGGGGTCGGTCGTTGAGCGAGCGGTGGTCGTTGAGCGAGCGGTGGTCGTTGAGCGAGCGGAGCGAGGCGAAACGCAGAGACGTAACGCCCAGTCGAAACGCACAGCCGAAACGCGCAGCGTCGTCACGGCCGCTGGAGCTCCTCGGGGAGGGGCGGGAACTTCTCGCCGACGGACTGCAGTCCGCCGACGGCGTCGTCGAACCCGGTCTGCAGCGCGTCGTGCGTCCAGCCGCCCTCGCGGTAGGCCGTCGCGACGGGCTCGGGATGCGACCACAGCTGCAGGCGGTCGCCGCCGATGCCGATGGCCTGTCCGGTGACGGCGGCCGCGGCATCCGATGCGAGATAGGCGATGAGGCCCGCGACGTCGTCCGACGTGCCGAACCCGAGGTCGTGGCGGAAGAAGGCGGGCATCGGCTCGCCCTTCTCGTCGGCCTCGACGGCGGCGGCGAAGTAGGGGACGGTCGCGGTCATCGCGGTCGCGGCGACGGGGATGACCGCGTTCGCGGTGATGCCGGCCTTCTTCAGCTCGAGCGCCCATGTGCGCACCATGCCGACGATGCCGGCTTTGGCGGCGGCGTAGTTGGTCTGGCCGAAGTTGCCGCGCTGCCCGGTGGGGGAGCCGATGCAGATGATGCGGCCCGGGATCTCGTTCGCGCGCATGTACGTCGCGGCCTCGCGCACGCACGTGAACGTGCCGCGCAGGTGGACGTTGATCACGGTGTCGAAGTCGTCGTCGCTCATCTTCCACAGCACGGTGTCGCGCAGCACGCCGGCGTTGGTGACGAGGATGTCGAGGCGGCCGTACGTGTCGACCGCGGTCTGCACGAGCCGCTGCGCGGTCTCGGTGGGGCCGACGGGCGCGACCACGGCGACCGCGCGACCGCCCGCGGACTCGATCGATGCGACGGCCTCCGCGGCGGTGGCCTCGTCGACGTCGTTGACGACGACGGCTGCGCCCTGGCGGGCGAGCTCCTGGGCGTAGGCGAGGCCCAGGCCGCGGCCCGAACCGGTGACGACGGCGACTCTGCCTTCGAGCGACATGGTGACTCCTTCGTGTCGGTTCCCATTGAAGTGCCGACTGTTGAAAAAGTCAATCATTCTGTTCATCCATGAAGTGGGATACCATCGACGCCATGCCGAAGTCCGTCGACGCCCCTGCCGGAGGCCTGAAGTCGTCGGCGCTCACCGACGACCTCAGCTTCCTGCTGGCACGGGCCAACGCGATCGCGCTCGCCGCCGGCAACGCGGCGCTCGCCGAGCACGGACTCAAGGCTCGGTCGTACTCGGTGCTCGTGCTGTCGGCCGGCGATGCGCGCCCGTCGCAGCGCGAGCTCGCCGAGTTCCTGCGGCTCGATCCGAGCCAGGTCGTCGCGCTCGTCGACGACCTCCAGTCCCGCGGCCTCGTCGAGCGGCGGCCCGATCCGGCCGACCGCCGCGCCAACGTCGTCGTCGCCACCGACGCCGGCCGCGAACTCGCCGCACGGGCGCGCGAGACGGCGCGCGCCGCCGAGGTGCACGTGCACGCGCAGCTTGCCGGCGACGAGCGCGAACTGCTCGCAGGGCTGCTGCGCACGCTGGCCTTCCCCGAGGAGTGACCGCCGCCCCGGGATCGAGGGTCGGGGTGTTCGGCGTCGGGGTGTGGGGGTCGGGTTCGGGCTCGCGCATGGCCTTCAGGTGTCACGACACGCGGGGTGCGTGTGTCGATTCGGTGTGTTGTGCCACGTGAACGGTCGGGGTGTTCGGCGTCGGGGTGTGGGGGTCGGGTTCGGGCTCGCGCATGGCCTTCAGGTGTCACGACACGCGGGGTGCGCGAGTCGATTCCGCGTGTTGTGCCACGTGAACGGTCGGGGTGTTCGGGGTCGGGTTCGGGGTGTTCGGGTGCGCCGTCGGGCTCGCGCATGGCCTTCGGGTGTCACGACACGCGGGGTCCGTGTGTCGATTCCGCGTGTTGTGCCACGTGAAGGGTCGGGTCGACGGCGATCAGGGTGTGGGTGCGGGATTCGGGTGTCACGACACGCGGGGTGCGCGAGTCGATTCCGCGTGTTGTGCCACATGAACCGGCGGGCGGACGACCTGAGCCGGCGAGGGCGGGATGCCGCGGCATCCGTCGATGGCGTCAGCGGCGGTCGAGCACGTAGCGGTCGCGGCCGGTCGGCGAGTCGAACTCGGGTGTCACGACACGCGGGGTGCGTGTGTTGATTCCGCGTGTTGTGCCACATGAACCGGCGGGCGGACGACCTGAGCGGGCGGGCGACCTGAGCGGGCAGGCTGTGAACCGGCGGGCGGACGACCTGAGCGGGCAGGCCGCGGGCTGTGGGCGGGCGGGTGGCCTGAGCAGGTTGTGGGCGGGCGGGTGGCCCGAGCGGGCGGGCTGCGGGCGGGCGAGCTGTGCCGGCCAGGGCGGGATGCCGCGGCATCCGTCGATGGCGTCAGCGCCGCTCGAGCACGTACCGGTCGCGGCCGGCGAAGACTCCGACCACGGTGAGGGCCACGAGCACGGCCAGCACGAGGGCCAGGGAGGCGACCCACCCGCCGGAGATGCTGTGCAGCGCGCCGAATGCGACCGGACCGAGCGCCGCGATGACGTAGCCGACCGACTGCGACATTCCCGACAGCGCCGTGGAGGTGTCGTGGTCGCGGGCGCGCTGCGCCATGAGCGTCATCGACATCGCGAGCGTCGCGCCGCCGGTGAGGCCGATGAGCGAACCCCACACGATCACCGCGGCCGGGGCGATCATCAGCCCGGCGACGCCGACGATCGCGAGCGACGGGATGAGCGCCGGAGCCCAGCGCTCGAGCCCGCCGCGCAGGATCAGCGGCAGCAGCATGCATCCGGCCAGCGAGAACAGCTGGTAGACCATGACGTCGATGCCCGCGACCACCTCCGAGCGGCCGACCGACATCGACAGCGGTGCGAGCCACGTCACGAACATGTAGAACATCGAGGCCTGCAGCCCCATGTACACGGCGACGAGCCACGCCACCGGGTCGGACCAGATGCCGGTGCGGCCGCGGGCGGAGTCCGAGCGGACGTGGACGTGCTCGGCTCCGCGATGCGCCCACCACCACCCCGCGACGGCGAACGGGAGGAGCACGGCGCCGGTCACGAGCAGCGCGGTCCGCCACCCCGCCGGCTCGCCGCCGACCTCGATGTGCGAGACGGGCACGGCGACGCCCGACGAGACCGCGCCGAACCCCGCGAGCAGGGCCGTGTAGATCGCCGTGACGGCCGGGACGCGGGCAGGGAACTCCCGCTTGACCACCGCCGGCATGAGGACGTTGATGATCGCGATGCCGATGCCGATGATCGCAGTGCCGACCCACAGGCTTACGACCGGGCCGGGCAGTGACCGCACGAGGGTGCCGGCGAAGAGGACGAGCAGGGACCACAGCACCACTCGCGGTTGTCCGAAACGGCGGCTGAGGTCGTGCGCGAGCGGCGAGAACACCGCCCACGCGACCAGCGGCACGGCGGCCAGGACGCCCAGGGCCGGAACCGGCATGCCGGTGTCGGTGCCGATCTGATCGAGCAGCGGCCCGAGGTCGGTGATCGCGGGCCGCATGTTGGCGGCGACCAGGCACACGGCCGCGAGCAGCATCGCCGCCGAGGCGGTGCGAGACGGCTCGGGCGGTGCGGTCCGCGGCGATGGGCCCATGGGCACCGGACTATAGCCGAGACGCAGGCGGCGGCATCCGTTCGCTCCCGGTCAGCGGCAATCGCGTGCCCGGCGCCGCGGCTCGCCGGCGGTCGGCCCTCATGCGAGGCCCTCGAGCGGCCAGCCGGTGTACGCCTCGGCGAGGAAGCGGCGGCCGGCCTCGGACTCGACCACCGAGCGCAGCTCGCCGAGCTGCCGCAGCCGGTCGAAGTCCGACGCGTCGGGGGCGACGTGGAGCATGTTCGTCATCCACCACGAGAAGTGCTGCGCCTTCCAGATGCGGTGCAGCGCCGTCTCGGGGAAGGCCTCGAGGAGGCGGTCGTCGTTCTCGAGCAGGAGGGCGCGCAGTGCGCGCTCCAGCACCATGACGTCGGCGACGGCGAGGTTCATGCCCTTCGCCCCGGTCGGCGGAACGGTGTGCGCGGCATCCCCGATCAGCGCGACCCGGCCGCGTAGCAGTTCGTGTGCGACGAAGCTGCGGAACCGCAGCACGTCGCGCTGGAAGATCGGGCCCTCCGCGAGCGTCGTGCCGGGAACGCGGGCCTGGAGCGCGTCCCACAGCTGGGCTTCGGTGAGCGCGTCGGGATCGGCATCCGGATCGCACTGGAAATACATGCGCTGCACGGTGGCACTGCGCTGACTGATGAGCGCGAACCCGTCGGGCGAGTTGGAGTAGATGAGCTCGTCGGCGCTCGGCGGCGCCTCGCACAGGATCCCGAACCACGCGAACGGGTACTCGCGGAAGTAGCCGCCCGTCGACGAGCCGGTCACCGCCTCGCGCGCGACGCTGCGCGAGCCGTCCGCGCCCACGACGAACTCGGCCTCGATGACGAGGGGCGCACCGTCCGCGTCGGTCGCGATGACACGCGGGCGAACGGATGCCGCATCCTCCACTCGCAGCGCCGTGACGCCGAAGCGGAGGTCCTGCCCCTTGCCGAGACGTACGGCGATGAGGTCCTTGAGCACTTCGTGCTGCGGATACAGCCACACGCCGCGCCCGACGAGGGAGGCGAAGTCGATGCGGTGGCCCTCCCCGGAGAAGCGCAACTCGATGCCGTCGTGACGGTGTCCGGCCGTGCGGACACGGCTGGACGCACCTGACGAGTCCAGCACCTCGACCGTGCCCTGCTCGAGGATGCCGGCGCGGATGGTCGTCTCGATCTCGTCGCGGGACCGCTGATCGATCACGACGGACTCGATGCCGGCGATGCCGAGCAGGTGCGACAGCAGGAGCCCGGCGGGGCCCGCGCCGACGATCGCGACGCGGGTGCGGATCGTGGTCATGGCGTCTCCTTCGACGGTTCGACGACGTTGATGCCGACCAGTGTGCCCCGGGCCGTGGCGGAAGGGTGGGGATGCCCGTTCATCGGGAGTGTGCTCTCGTGCGGCGGGTCCGAGTCGCGAGGGTCGGCGCGGTTTGGGCTCGGCGACTTGAGGTTGAGAAACCATATGTAGGTTGAGGCATCTGCAGCCGTATGGTTTCTCAACCTGCACATGGTTTCTCAACCTGCACATGGTTTCTCAACTTCATGGCGGCGGAGGAGCGCAGGCGCGGGGGAAGCCCGGGCAGCGTGAGAGGTGCGAGCAGCGCGGGCGTGAGCGCGGGCGGGGAGTGGGGAACAAGGCCTCCGGATCAGCGACGGTCGGCGCGCAGCGCCGCTTCGATCGCCGCGGCCGCGTCGCGCAGCGCGGCGATCGACGGCTCGGGGGAGGTCTCGCGCGGGAGCACGACCGAGAGCGCCGCGACGACCTCGCCGCGGTCGCGGATCGGGACCGCGATCCCGGTCGACACCGTCTCGACGGATCCCGGTGCCACCACGACGCCGGTGCGGCGGACCTCGGCGAGCACGCGGCGCAGGCGCGCGGCATCCGTCACCGTCTCGGGTGTGAGGGCGCGCAGCGGGCCCGCGAGCACGCGTTCGCGGACGGATGCCGGGGCATACGCCAGCAGCACCAGGCCCGACGACGACGCGTGCACCGGCAGCCGCCCGGCCACGCGCGTGATGTTGGCGCCCGCGTCGGGGTGCGAGAGGCGCTCCAGGAAGAGCGCCTCGTCCTGTTCGAGCACCGCGAGCTGCGTGTGCTCGCGGATGCGGGCCTGCACGGCCTCCATGTGGGGGAGCGCGGCTTGCCGCAGGCGCAGGGCGGTGGATCCGCGCAGCGCGAGCTCCCACAGGTGCATGCCGAGGTGCACGCGGCGGTCCTCGTCGCGCTCGAGCAGGCCGGACGCGACGAGCTCGTCGACGATCCGGTGCGCTGTCGTCGAGGGCAGGCTGGCACGGCGTCCGATCTCGGCGGTCGTCTGCAGCGAACGCTCCGCCGTGAACGTCTCGAGCACGCGCACGATGCGCGCGGTCATCGAGTCACCGGAGGGCGAGTTGGCCATGCGCCCACTCTCTCACTCGCGCGGTGTGCGCAACTCCTGAGAGCCGGTGTGGGTGTGGCCCGAATCGCCGCGATCCAGTCGACCCGACGCCGATTCTCAGGAGTTCGGAACGGGCGGGGCGGGTAGCCTCGCACGAGGGAGGCGCCATGACCGACGGCGAGAGCATGCTCGAGCGCATGCTGCGCGTTCTCGGCTGCTTCTCCGACGACGAGCCCGCGATCACGGCAGCCGAGCTAGGCGAGCGCACGGGCCTCCCGTCGTCGACGCTGCACCGCCTGCTCGCGGGGCTGGTGTCGGAGGGTCTGCTCACGCGCGGGCCGGGGCGCACGTACGCGATCGGTCCGCGGCTGTGGGAGCTCGGCGAACTCTCGCCGCTCTCGCTGCGGCTGCGCGAGACGGCGCTGCCCCACATGGTGCGGCTGTACGAGGCGACGGGCGAGAACGTGCACCTCGCGGTGCTCGACGGCGCGACGCCCGAGACGACCACGGCGCTGTACGTGGGGCGTCTCACGGGCCGCCAGTCCATCCCGACGCTCAGTCGCATGGGCGGACGGGGCCCGCTGCACACCACCGGCGTCGGCAAGGCGCTGCTCGCCACTCGCGACGAGGAGTGGCTCGAGCGCTACTTCCGCGCGCCGCTGGAGCGCGAGACCGTGCACTCGATCACGACCGAGGCCGCGTTGCGCGCCGACATCGCCCGTACGCGCGCGCTCGGCTACGCGACCACGCGGGAGGAGATGACGCTCGGCAACGTCTCGGTGGCGGTGGCGCTTCCGCGGGTCGACGGCCTTCCGCCGACCGCGCTCGGGATCGTCGTGCACCTCGAGCGCGCCGACGAGCGCCGCCTCGCGCCCCTCGTGATGCAGGCCGCCAAGGACCTCCACCACGACCTCCGCGCGTCCGGTTGACGGCCCTCGAGCGCCTCTCCGCGGGGCCGTCCGCGCCGCGGGTCGCGTGCGTGGGTCGCTCCGCAGTCACAAGGTGCGGCGTGCGGTTTGGTCGCTCCGCAGTCACAAGATGCGGGGTGCGGGGTCCGGGGCGCGCGAGAAGTGACTGCGGAGCATCGGGTGCGGAGGCGGGTAAGGGTAACGGTGCGCGTGCGGGCGCGGGTGCGGGTGCGGGTGCGGGCGCGGGTGTGCCGCGGGTCGCGGTCGGTGGGTCGCTCCGCAGTCACAACGTGCGGGATGCGGGGGCCCGGGCACACGAAAAGTGACTGCGGAGCACCGGGCGGGGCACCGTGCGGAGCACCGGGGCGGAGCACCGGACGGAGCACCGGGCGGAGCACCGGGCGGGGGCGCGGGAGAACACCGGGACCGGGTGCGGCTGCGGCTGCGGGAGCACCCGGGCGCGGGTCGCGGCGGAAGAGACGGACGCCGCGGGCCGCGGCATCCGTCCACTCCCGCTGAGTGGGAATCCGCGGTGCCGCGAGAGCGAGCCGGTGCGACGCTGGGACGACCCGAGTCGTCGAAGGAGACCTCATGACCTCAGTCCAGCCCGACCCCCGCGGCGAGGAGGCGTTCTCGTCGTCGGTGGTGCTCGAGCAGACGGCCCCAGCTGCTCCGGAGTCGCTGCTCGCGTCGCCCGATCAGCTCACGCAGTCCGAGATCACGCAGGAGATCGTCGACCACCACGCCGCCGCCGCTCGGCGCGAAGCGGCGGGCGAGAAGCTGAACATCAGCCTGCACGACTTCCCGCCGTACCGTTCCAGCCTGCTGCGTCACCCCACCAAGAACCCGAAGCTCGTCGATCCCGAGACGATCGAGCTGTGGTCGCCGGCGTTCGGGCAGCGCGACGTGGCCGCGATCGAGTCCGACCTCACGCTGCAGCACACCGGCGAGCCGCAGGGCGAGCGCATGACGGTCGAAGGACGCGTGCTGGACTCGTGGGGCCGCCCCGTCGCGAACCAGCTCGTCGAGATCTGGCAGGCCAACGCCGCGGGCCGCTACATCCACCAGCGGGATCAGCATCCCGCGCCCCTCGACCCGAACTTCACCGGCGCCGGCCGCATCGTCACCGACGACAACGGGTTCTACAAGTTCACGACGATCAAACCCGGCGCGTACCCGTGGAAGAACCACGTCAACGCGTGGCGTCCCGCGCACATCCACTTCTCGATCTTCGGCTCGGGGTTCACCCAGCGTCTCGTGACGCAGATGTACTTCCCGGGCGATCCGCTGTTCCCGCTGGATCCGATCTACAACACGATCTGGCGCCAGAAGGACCGCGACCGCCTGATCGGGATCTACGACCACGACCTGTCGGTGCCCGAGTTCTCGATGGGGTACCGCTTCGACATCGTGGTGGACGGCCCCGACGCCACCTGGTTCGAGCCTGAAGAAGGAGAGCACTGATGGCCGGTCTCGACAGGCTCGACCAGCGGGGGGTGCGCGCGAAGCGCGACCTGGGCCCGAAGACCCACGAGCCCACGGGCGGCCAGACCGTCGGCCCGTTCTTCGCGTTCGGCCTGGACTATCCGAAGAAGCACGAGGTGGTCTTCCCGCACAGCCCCGGCGCGATCGTGCTCGGCGGCACCGTGTTCGACGGTGCCGGTGCACCCATCCCCGACGCGGTCGTCGAGATCTGGAGCGCCGACGAGACCGGCGAGATCCCCCGCGCGCACGGCGCATTCCGCCGCGATGATCACTCGTTCACCGGCTTCGGTCGCGCGGCGACCACCGATGTCGGCCGCTACGAGTTCTGGACCCGCAACCCCGGGCCGGTCGACGGCGGCGCGCCGTTCTTCTCGGTGATCGTGTTCGCGCGCGGTCTGCCCGACAAGCTCGTGACGCGCGTCTACCTGCCCGAGCATGAGGAGCTCCTCGCGGCCGATCCGCTGCTGTCCTCGCTCGAGCCCGACGAGCGCGCTACGCTCATCGCGACGCGCCTGCCGGACGGGAACCTCCATCACGACATCCACCTGCAGGGCGAGAAGGAGACCGTGTTCCTTGCGTTCTGACCGCGAACGGCCCCGCCCCTCGATCCGCGAGCGATGCGAGGGCCGGTCGTGACGGCGGTCGACGAGGGGCTGCTCTCACCGGTCACGGCCGGGCATGACGAGACGGTGACGGATGCCGCATTCCTCGACGCGCTCGTGACCGCCGAGGTCGCGCTCAGCCGTGCCTACCGAGAGCTCGGTCTCGCACCCGACGAGGCGGTCGACGAGATCGAGGCGGAGTTCGGCTGGCACGGAGCGCTGCGCGGATGCCGCGGGCATGGCCTCGACGTCGCGGCGCTCGCGGCGGCATCGGTGGCGGGCGGCAACCCGGTGATCCCGCTGGTCGCGCAGATGCGGGAACGCGTCGCGGCCGACGCGCGGTCCTGGCTGCACCGCGGTGCGACCAGTCAGGACATCGTCGACACGGCGCTCATGCTCGTCGCGCGCGCCGCGTCGGAGCGGGTGATCGCCGCGCTCGCGCACGCCGAGGTGTCGCTCCGCTCGCTGGCGCGGTCGCGGCGCGACGACGTCGCCGCGGCGCGCACACTGACCCAGCACGCCGTTCCCACGACGGTCGGGCTCCGCGCCGCGGGGTGGCTGCGCGCGGTGACACGCGCGAAGCACCGGCTCGATGGGGTGCGGCGCGAGCTGCCGGCGCAGCTGGGCGGCGCGGCGGGCACGGCTGCCTCCTTCGTCGAGCACACCGGGTCGGCGGCACGGGCGCGCGAGCTCATCGCCGGATTCGCGCACGAGGTCGGGCTCGACGCCCCGCCCGCGCCGTGGCACACCTCGCGCTGGCCGGTGACCGAGCTCGGCGACGCCCTCGTCCAGGCCGTCGACGCGGTCGGCAAGATCGCGACCGACGTCGCGACCCTCAGCCGCACCGAGATCGGCGAGGTCTCGACCCTTCGACAGGCTCAGGGAGAGGGCTATGGAGCATCGTCGGCGATGCCGCAGAAGCGCAACCCCGCGGCATCCGTTCTCATCCGCTCCGCCGCGCTGCGCGCCCCGCAGCTCGCAGCGACGCTGCATCTCGCCTCGGCTCTCGCCGGCGACGAGCGCCCCGACGGTGCGTGGCACGCGGAGTGGCCGACCCTGCGCGAACTGCTGCGCCTCGCGCTGGGTGCGACGGCGCACACCGCGTCGCTCGTCACCGAACTGCACGTCGAGCCGGATGCCGTCGCGCGCAACCTCGGCGCCACGCGCGGACTCCTCGTGTCGGAGCGGCTGTCGATCGTGCTGACGCCCCTCATCGGCGCCGAAGGCGTGCGAGGGATCGTCGCGGCGGCCGCGCGCGGCGACGACATCGCGACCCTCGTACGGGGGTTCGCGGCGGTGCGGGAGGCCGGCGTGGATGTCGACGCCCTGCTCGACCCGGCGCGATACACCGGTCTCGCCGGCGAATTCGTCGACGACGCCGTCGGGCGCGACGGGGTCCACGACACTCTCGCGAACCACGGCGGCACGGACCACGGCGGCACGGACCAGGGCGACACGGACCAGGGCGACGGACCAGGAGGGGAGGGAACGTGACCGTTCCTGAGATCGCACTCACTCGGGCAGGTTCCGAGACGGGGCCGCTCGTCGTGCTCGGACCGTCGCTGGGTACCTCGACGATCCTGTGGGAGAACGTGACGCCCGCGCTCGCCGGTTACCGCGTGCGGGCATGGGACCTTCCCGGGCACGGGGCGTCGTCCCGCGCGACCGCGCCCTTCACGATGGCGGAGGTGGCGGATGCTGTCGCCGCGGCCGTCGGCGAACCGTTCCTGTACGCGGGAGTCTCGTTCGGGGGCTGCGTCGGGCTCGAGCTGCTGCTGCGCCATCCCGACCAGGTGATCGGCGCCGCGATCGTCGCCTCTGGGGCGCACATCGGCGAGCCGCAGGCCTGGCACGAGCGCGCGGCGCAGGTGCGCGCGCAGAGCACGTCGGCGCTCATCGTCGGCTCCGCCCAGCGGTGGTTCGCCCCGGGGTCGATCGAGCGCAACCCCGAGATCACAGGCCGCCTGCTCCATGCGCTGCAGGACGCCGACGACGAGAGCTACGCCCTGTGCTGCGAGGCGCTCGCCGCGTTCGACGTGCGCGAGCGCCTCGGCGAGATCACCCGGCCCGTGCTCGCGGTGTGGGGAGCCCACGACGGCGTCACCCCCGAGGCATCCGCTCGCGAGATCGCGGACGGCGTGCGCGACGGGCGTTCCGCCGGCATCGCCGATGCCGCACACTTGCCTCCCGCGGACGACGCCGCGGCCACCGCGGCCGTGCTGCGGGAGTTCTTCGATCGTGTCGCGAAGGAGAAGACGGATGCCGCGTCCTGACGGCGAGGGCCTCACCGACGAGCAGCGCTATGAGCAGGGGATGGCGGTACGCCGCGAGGTGCTGTCGGACGAGCATGTCGATCGCGCGATCGCCGGCACCACGGAGCTGACCGCCGACTTCCAGGACTTCATCACGCGCGTCGCGTGGGGTGACGTCTGGTCGCGACCCGGCCTGGATCGCCGCTCCCGCTCGGTCGCGGTGATCACGGCGCTCATCGCGCTCGGGCACCACGAGGAGCTCGCGATGCACCTGCGCGCCGGGCTGCGCAACGGGCTCACGGTCGAGGAGATCCGCGAGGTGATCCTGCAGGCCGGGCTGTACTGCGGGGTCCCCGCGGCGAACACGGCGTTCCGCATCGCAGCCGAGGTCTTCGCCGCCGACGCCTGATCCGCCGCGCCGGTGGTCCGTGCTTCGTCCGCAGTCATTTTTGGTGCGCGCGTAGGGCGCGGGGTCGCGGAATGTGACTGCGGAGCCGTTCCGCGGGTGCGGGTGGGGCCTTTGGCGTCCGCAGTCACTTTTGGTGCGCGCGGCGGGCGGGGGGTCGCGGAATGTGACTGCGGAGCCGTGGTGCGGGTGCGTGGGGCCTTTGGCGTCCGCAGTCACTTTTGGTGCGCGCGGGGGGCGCGGCCCCGCGGAATGTGACTGCGGAGCTGTGGTGCGGGTGCGTGGGGCCTTCGCCGCGGGTGCGTGGGGCGCCCTCCGTGGGTGCGGGAGGCCTTTGGCGTCCGCAGTCACTTTTGGCGCGCGCGTAGGGCGCGGCCCCGCGGAATGTGACTGCGGAGCTGTGGTGCGGCGGGTGAGATCGAGGTAGGATGGTCGCAGTACGGACAAGTGTTCGCAGAGCGAACGAGGAGTTCAGGTGATCGACAAGACCGTGGCATCCGTCGAGGAGGCGGTCGCCGGCATCCCCGACGGCGCGACCGTCATGATCGGCGGCTTCGGGCGGGCCGGCCAGCCCGTCGAGCTGATCGACGCGCTGATCGCGCAGGGGGCCTCCGGCCTCACGATCATCAACAACAACGCCGGCAACGGCGACACCGGGCTCGCGGCGCTGCTCGCCAAGAAGCGGGTGCGCCGCATCCTGTGCTCGTTCCCGCGCCAGCACGACTCATGGGTCTTCGACGGGCTCTACCGGGCCGGCGAGATCGAGCTCGAACTCGTGCCGCAGGGCAACCTCGCCGAACGCATCCGTGCCGCAGGTGCCGGCATCGGCGCGTTCTTCTCACCGACCGGCGTCGGCACTCAGCTGGCCGAGGGCAAGGAGCAGCGCGAGATCGACGGACGCACCTACGTGCTCGAATACCCGATCAAGGCCGACTTCGCCCTCGTCAGCGCGCTCCAGGCCGACCGTTGGGGCAACCTCGTGTACCGCGAGACGGCGCGCAACTTCGGCCCGATCATGGCGTCCGCCGCGACGACCACGATCGTCCAGGTCGACGAGGTCGTGCCACTCGGATCGCTCGACCCCGAGACGGTCGTGACGCCCGGCATCTTCGTCGACCGCGTCGTCGCGGTGGGTGAGCGCGGGTGGCTGCGCGGCGGCGAGTTCACCGGCGGCGTCGACATCGAGGGCCGGCCGCTCGACGCGCCGGAGGCCGAGACCGAGGCGGAGGTGGACCAGTGAGCGCCGGCGAACCGAAGCCGCAGGCCACCCGTATCAGTCGCGACGAGCTCGCCCGGCGCATCGCCGCCGACATCGCCGAGGGCTCGTACGTGAACCTCGGCATCGGGGCGCCCACGCTCGTCGCGAACTTCCTGCCGGCCGACCAGGAGATCATCCTCCACACCGAGAACGGGCTGCTCGGCATGGGTCCCGCCCCCGAGGCCGACCGCATCGACCCCGACCTCATCAACGCCGGCAAGCAGCCGGTGACCGCGCTCCCCGGCGCCGCGTACTTCCACCACGCCGACTCGTTCGGCATGATGCGGGGCGGGCACCTCGACGTGTGCGTGCTCGGCGCCTTCCAGGTGTCGCAGACCGGCGACCTCGCCAACTGGTCCACGGGGGCGCCCGGTGCCATCCCCGCCGTCGGCGGAGCGATGGACCTCGCCATCGGGGCGAAGAACGTCTACGTCATGACCGACCTGCTCACCAAGACCGGGGAGTCCAAGCTGGTGGAGGCGTGCACGTACCCCCTCACCGGCGTCGGCTGCGTCACGCGCGTGTACACCGACCACGCCGTGTTCGACGTCACCCCCGACGGCTTCGCCGTGCGCGAGGCCTTCGGCGACAACACGGTGGAATCCCTCGCCGAGATCATCGGACTGGAATTGACGGATGCCTCAGCCTCCGGCATCCGGGAGGAGACCTGATATGCCCGCCACGTACATCTACGACGCCGTCCGCACGCCGTTCGGCCGCGCCGGGGGCGCACTCTCGGGCGTGCGTCCAGACGACCTCGCCGCCGTCGTCATGAAGGCCGTCGTCGAGCGGACCGGCATCGACCCCGCCCGCATCGAGGACGTGATCTTCGGCGACGCCAATCAGGCCGGCGAAGACAACCGCGACGTCGCGCGCATGGGTGCGCTGCTGGCCCGCTTTCCCACGAGCGTGCCCGGCGTCACCGTCAACCGGCTGTGCGGTTCGTCGGTCGAAGCCGTGATCCAGGGTTCGCGCGCGATCGAGGCGGGCGACGCCGACCTCATCCTCGCGGGCGGAGTCGAGTCGATGAGCCGTGCACCGTACGTCGTCGAGAAGTCGCCGAAGCCCTGGCCGGCGGTCGGCAACCAGACGTTGTGGAACACCTCGATCGGTTGGCGCATGGTCAACAAGGCGCTGCCGAAGGAGTGGACGATCTCGAACGGCGAGTCCGCCGAGAAGCTCGCGTCGATCTACGGCATCTCACGCGAGGAGCAGGACGCCTTCGCGCTGCAGAGCCACCGCCGCGCGGCCGAGGCCTGGGCCGACGGTGCCTTCGACGACGAGATCGTGCAGGTCCCCGGGGCCGGGCTCACCCGCGACGAGGGCATCCGCGACGACACGACGCTCGAGAAGCTCGCCGGGCTGAAGGCTCTGTTCGCCGCCGACGGCACGGTGACGGCCGGCAACTCGTCTCCCATCAACGACGGCGCGTCGGCCGTGCTCCTGGGCAGGGAGGGGGCGACGGATGCCGAGCCCCTCGCCCGCATCACCGGCCGCGGCGTGTTCGGCAACGACCCGGATGTCTTCGGCGTCGCGCCCGTCGAAGCCGCGAACCGCGCCCTCGCACGCGCCGGCCGCACATGGGCGGACGTCGACTTCGTCGAGCTGAACGAGGCGTTCGCGTCGCAGAGCCTCGCGTGCGCGCAGCTGTGGACCGAGCTCGACCCGGCACGGCTCAACGAGCGCGGAGGCGCCATCGCGATCGGCCATCCGCTCGGCGCGTCGGGCGGCCGCATCATCGGGCGGGCCGCGCACGAGCTGCGCCGGCGCGGGAGCGGAGTCGCGGTCGCCGCGATCTGCATCGGCGTCGGGCAGGGCCTCGCGGTCGTCCTCGAGCGGTAGTCGAGAATGTACGGATGACCGAGATCGAGGCCTCCGGCGACTTCGTCCAGTCCCTCGCACGCGGGCTGGCCGTCATCCGGGCCTTCGACGGCGAGCACTCCGAGCTCACGCTGAGCGACGTGGCGCGCCGCGCCGGCATCCCGCGCGCGGCGGCGGGTCGGTTCCTGCGGACGCTCGAGCGGCTCGGCTACGTCCGCGCCGATGACCGCTTCTTCGCCCTGACGCCCCGCGTGCTGGAGCTCGGCTTCAGTTACCTCTCTTCGCTGTCGCTGCCCGAGATCGTCCAGCCGCACCTCGAGAGGCTCTCGCGCGACGTCGATGAGAGCGTGTCGGCGGCGGTGCTCGACGGCGGCGACATCGTCTACATCGCGCGCGTGCCGACGCGTCGGATCATGAGCGTGCGCATCACGATCGGCACCCGTTTCCCCGCATACGCGACGTCGATGGGCCGCGTGCTGCTGGCAGGGATGCCGGATGCCGCGCTCGAGGCGCTGCTCCCGGCATCCGGTCTGCCGTCCCTGACCGAGCGCACCGTGACCGATCCGCACGAGCTGCGCCGCGAGGTCGAGCGCGTGCGCGAGCAGGGCTGGGCGCTCGTCGACGGTGAGCTCGAGCCCGGGCTGCGTTCGGTCGCGGCGCCCGTGCGCGGCCGTCGCGGCGAGGTCGTCGCTGCGGTGAACGTCTCGACGAGCGCGACGCGCGACACCGTCGACCACGTCGTGGCAGAGTACCTGCCGCGCCTGCTCGAGACATGCCGCGCGATCGACGCCGAGCTGCGGCTGGTGTGACCCGCCCGGTGTCGGCTCGCCCGCCGGGCCCGGCGCGGTGCGCGGGCGCGGGCGCGGTGTCGCGCCGCGCGCTTCAGGTGGCGCAACACGCGGTATCGCGTGTGCGATGCCGCGTGTCGTGACCCGCGAACCCCGGGTCGCGCCGCTTCAGGTGGCGCAACACGCGGAATCGCCTCCGTAATTCCGCGTGCCGTGACCCGCGAACGCCGGGCCCGTGACCTGCGAACACCGGGTCGCGCCGCGTCACGCGTGACGGATGCCGCGGCCCGCGGCTGGGCCTACGCGCCCGGAGGCTCCGGACGACGCGCCAGCGGCGTCTGGAAGGGGCGTGGGGACCGTCGTCAGAACACGATCGTGTGGTTGCCGTGGCGGATCACGCGGTCCTGCGCGTGCCACAGCACGGCGCGCGAGAGCACCTGGCGCTCGACGTCGGCGCCGCGGCGGGCGAGCTCGGCGGCGGAGTCGGCGTGGGTGACGCGGACGGTGTCCTGCTCGATGATCGGGCCCTCGTCGAGGTCGCCGGTGACGTAGTGGGACGTGGCGCCGATGAGCTTGACGCCGCGCTCCTTGGCCTTCTTGTACGGTTCGGCGCCGATGAAGGCGGGCAGGAACGAGTGGTGGATGTTGATGACCGGCACCCCGAGCTGCTCGAGGAATCCGGCCGACAGGATCTGCATGTACCGCGCGAGCACGACGAAGTCGACGTTGCCCTTCAGCAGCTCGAGGATCTTCGCCTCGGACGCCGCCTTGTCGGGCCCGGCGACGGACGGCACGTGGAAGAACGGCACCCCGAACGAGCGGACGTCCTCGGCCGAGGTGGTGTGGTTCGACACCACCATCGGGATCGTGACCGGCAGATCGCCGCGGCGGTGACGCCACAGCAGGTCGAGCAGGCAGTGGTCCTGCTTCGAGGCGAGGATGGCCATGCGCTTGGGCACCGACTGGTCGGTGAGCGACCACTCAAGCTCGAAACCCGCGAGCGTCTGTCCGATCTCAGCCTCGATGAGCGGCCGGTCGACGGCGAACCGCGGACGGTGGAAGACCACCCGCTGGAAGTACGCACCGCCGATGGGGTCGTCGGAGTACTGGTCGAACGCCACGATGTTGCCGCCGACGCGCGTGATCACGGCCGACACCGCCGCGACGATCCCCGGGCGGTCCTTCCCGTGGACGATGAGGCAGGCGTGGTCGGGGGTGAGGTTCACGGGGACGGCCATTGTTCGATTCTGCCCTGCCGGCGGCTGGCGCCGTGGACGGATGCCGCTACGCGGCGTCCGCGCGACGGATCAGGTCGCCGTGCCGCGTCAGCTCGAGATAGCGCGCGACCGCGTCGCGGCTCTTGGTGAGGCACGCCAGGCGGTCCTCCAGCACGGCGAGCTCCTCGGCGAGCTCTTCGGCGAGGGCGAGAGAGCACTGCGGGGGAGCGGCGAGCTCGCATTGCCGCTCGATGTCGAGCACGACCTTCGCCATACGGGTGGACAGGCCCGCCTGCACGAGGCCGCGCACGCGGGCGGCGCGCTCCACGCTCGCCTCGTCGTACGAGCGGTAGCCGTTCGCCGACCGCTCCGAGCTGAGCAGCCCCTGCTGCTCGTAATAACGCAGCATGCGCGTGGGGATCCCGGTGCGTTCCGACAGCTCGCCGATCTTCATGTCGTCTCGTTTCGCCGAAGAGCTTGACATTGACATCAATGTCAAAGTTTAGCCTCGCTTCATGACGACGACAACGACCGCCCCGGCCGGGGCATCCGCCCCACCGTCCCGCTTCCCGATGCGCGCCCTGCTCATCCTGAGCTTCGGTGTGCTCGTGACCGTCACCGCCGAGTCGCTCCCGGCCGGAATGATGCCCGAGATGTCGGCCGATCTCGGAGTCTCGTCGATGCAGATCGGCCTGCTCATCTCGGTGTGGGCGCTCACCGTGATCGTCACGAGCATCCCGCTCTCCCGGGCGCTGGGCCGGGTCGACCGGCGCCTCGTCGTGGGCGTCTCGCTCGGCGTCTTCGCCCTCGCCAATCTGGCGACCGCACTGGCGCCGTCGTACGGCTTCGCGTTCGCGATGCGCATCGGGGCGGCGGCGGCGCACGGCGTCTTCTGGGCCGTCGTGATCGTGTACGCGACGTCGCTGCTGGCCCCGTCGCACCTGGGCCGCGGCCTGGCGATCGTCACCGCCGGCGGCACGGCCGCGACGGTCGCGGGGCTGCCGGCGGCCACGCTCCTCGCGCAGGCGGTCGGATGGCGGGCCGCGTTCGTCGTGCTGGGCGGCATCGCTCTCGTGATCGGCGTCATCGTGATGCGGGGGATGCCGCGCTACGTGCCCGCCCGCGAGGTCACCGCCGATCGGGTGCGCGGCTTCTGGCGCGACCCGTCGCTGCCGGCGCTCGCCGCGTTCGGAGCCTCGGCCGTGCTCATCGCGGTCGCGCAGTTCGCCTCGTTCACCTACATCCGCCCGTACCTCGAGGTGTCCGCCCGCATCGAGGCCGAGTGGGCGGCAGCCCTGCTGTTCGCGTACGGCATGGCCGGGATGGTGGGCGTCGTGGTGGCCGGCTTCCTCGCCGACCGGTTTCCCCGCAGCGCGCTCGTGGCGATCCTCGCCGCCTTCGCGGTGGCGTTCGCCGTGCTCACCGTCGCCGCCGGAGCGCTCGCCGCGGTCGTCGGCGCGCTCCTGGTGTGGGGCTTCGCGATCGGAGCGCTCTTCCCGCTGCTGCAGACGACCCTGATGCGCATCGCCACCGAGCGCACGCGGACGCTCGCGAGCGCCGGGATCGTCGTGCTCTTCAACGTCGGCATCGCGGTCGGCCCGTGGCTGGGCGGGATCACCGGCGGTGAGACCGCCCCGGCCGTGACCACAGCGGTGTCGGCGGCCGCGATGGTGCTCGCGGCGGTGCTCGGGACGGTCGGCGTCGTGCTGGCGCGCGCGAGGCTCGCCGCCTCAGCGGTGCGCTGAGGCCGCCGGTGCGTCGGGGGCCTCGGCGACGTAGGCTCCGGCATCCACGATCCGTCCCGCCTCCACGAAGAGGTCGCGCATCCAGGCGTGCTCGGGATCGCGGCCGTGAACGGGGTGCCACCACAGCGCGTTGGTGAGGGGAGTGGGCCGGAACGGCAGTCCGACGGTGCGCACGCCTCCGGCACGGACCGCCAGCGGTGCGATCGCCGCCTGGATGATCGCGATGCGAGGGGTGCCCGCGATGAAGTGGGTCATCGACAGGAAGCTCTCGACGACCACCTCGATGCGCGGCTCGATGCCCAGCTGCTGCACCTGCCGGCCCGCCGAGGTGAACGCCGACCGGGATTGGTACGTCATCGCCCACGGGAACTCCGCGAGCTGCTCCATCGTGAGGGTGCTGCCGACGGCGTGGTTGGACTCCGCGACGAGCGCCACCCACTCGTCGTGCCAGAGGTCCACATACGGAAGATCCGAGACCGGCCCGTGCGGGATGATGAGCCCGTCGGCCGAGCGCAGCCGCGCCGCCGCGTCGTCGACGATCGCCGGATTGTGCAGCATGAACCGGAACCGCACGCCCGGGGCGCGCTCGGCGGCCAGACGCGAGACGACGCTGCCGACTGAGACGAAGCCGTAGTCGGATCCGTAGATCGAGAACTCGCGCGTCGACTCCTCGGGCGACCACGTCGCCTGGCTTTCGAAGACCCGCCGCGCGGCTTCGAGAGCTGCGGCGGTGTGCTCGGCGAGCTGCAGTGCGAAGGGTGTCAGCTCGTAGGTGTTGCCGCGGCGCGCCAGGATCGGGTCGTTGAAGTGCAGGCGCAGCCGGGCGAGCGAGGCGCTCAACGCGGGCTGGCTCAACCGCAGTCGCTCGGCGGCGCGCGTCACGCTGCGCTCGGTCAGCAGCGCATCGAGCGCCACCAGCAGGTTGAGATCGAGTCGGGAGACAAGCGGTCGGTCGGACACGTCGTCGTGGTCCTCCGGGTCGGAAGCTTGGACATAAACAGCGTTGATCGAGCATATAGCGGGAATCCGCTTTGCTGATGGATCGCCGCCGATCACGATGGAGAGATCAGGGCGGCGCAGCCCAGGCAGCTTCGGAAGGGTTCAACGATGATCAAGCTCCTCTCCCACCTCTCCTACGTGGAGATCACCTCGCCGGATGTCGAGGCATCCGTCGACTTCTACGTCAACCAGGTCGGCCTGACCGTCGTCGACCGCGTCGACGGCGCCGTCTACCTGCGCTGCTGGGGCGACTACTACGCCTACAGCGTCGTCGTCGTCCCGGGCGACGAGCCCTCGCTCGTCACCGCCGCGTGGCGCACCTCCAGCGCCGAGGCGCTCGAGGAGGCCGCCACGCGCATCGAGGCCGCCGGCGTCGAGGGCGAGTGGGTCGACGTCCACAAGATCGGCCGCGCATACCGCTTCACCGGACCGTGGGGTCACACCCTCACCCTGCACTGGGACGTCACCCGCCACCACGACACCGAGGGCGACGCCGCGTCGATCTACCCCGACCGGCCGTCGCGTCGCAGCAAGGTCGCCGGCGCCCCGCGGCAGCTCGACCACGTCACCATCGCCACGAGCGACGTCGACGCGTTCACCGCCTGGTACAGCGAGGTGCTCGGGTTCCGCATCATGGCCAGGACGATCCTCGACGAGGCCCCGATCTCGGTGTTCTCGGTGCTGACCACGAACGAGAAGTCCCACGACCTCGGCGTCGTGCTCGACGGCTCCACCCGGGCCGGCCGCGTGAACCATTACGCCTTCTGGGTCGACACGCGCGAAGAGCTCCTCATCGCGGCGGATGTGCTCATTGAGAACGGCTACCCGATCGAGTACGGACCGTCGATCCACGGCATCGGCGAGCAGAATTTCCTCTACTACCGCGAGCCGTCGAGCCTGCGCATCGAGCTGAACACCGGCGGCTACCGCAACTACGTGCCGGATTGGGAGCCCAACACGTGGCGCCCGTCGCAGGGGTCGAACAACTTCTATCGCAACAGCGTCATGCCGATGTCGATGACGGAGTCGTTCCCGCCGGCCGACGGCCCGAGCGCGACCGAGGAGGGCGTGCCCGACGAGATCAAGGACGCCCTGTTCAACCCCTACGCCAAGCACGGCCAGGGCTGACCAGACCCGGCGGAGGCGACCGATCGACCGGTCGCCTCCGCCGCACCACACCGCACCAGGAGTTCGCATGACGACGACGTCGCACGGCCCGACCGTCCCCTTCGCCCTCGCCCGCTACCGGCAGGGCGATTCGCCGCGTCTGGGCCTGGTCGCCCACGACCGCATCCGCCCGCTCCCGCCCGAGGACCTCGGCGCGGCATCCCTCAACGACTTCCTCGCCGATCCCGAGTGGGACCGCCTCGCCGCGCTCGCCGACGGCGACGACGGCGGGTGGATGCCGCTGACCGACGTCACCCTGACCGCTCCGGTCGAGCCGCGCCAGGTGCTGCAGACGGGCGCCAACTACCGCCAGCACGTGATCGAGCTGGTGGCAGCCGGCCTCACGAACACCTCCGACCGCACGCTCGACGAAGCCCGTGCGGCCGCCGCGAAGATGATGGACGACCGCGCCGCGAACGGCGAGCCGTACTTCTTCATCGGGCTCTCCGCGTGCGTCGTCGGCGACGACGTGCCGCTCGTGCTGCCCTCGTACAGCGACGTGCACGACTGGGAGCTGGAGCTCGCCGTCGTGATCGGACGCGAGGCGTTCCGCGTCTCGCGCGAGGACGCGATGGACCACATCGCGGGCTACACGATCGTCAACGACATCACCACGCGCGACCTCGTGTTCCGCAAGGACATGAAGGAGATCGGCACCGACTGGTACCGCGCCAAGAATGCGCCGGGCTTCCTTCCGACGGGGCCGTTCCTCGTGCCGGCGCCCTTCGTCGACGGGGCGAACCTCAGCGTGCGCCTCGAGCTCAACGGTGAGGTGATGCAGGATGCCTCGACCAGCGACCTGCTGTTCGGCATCCCGGCACTCGTCTCGGGCGCGTCGCAGAACATGCCGCTGCTGCCCGGCGACGTGCTGCTGACCGGCAGTCCCGCCGGAAACGGCCAGCACTGGCGCCGGTTCCTGCGCGACGGCGACGTCATGACCGGCGCGATCGAGGGCCTCGGCACCCAGGTGGTCCGTTGCCTCGCGGAAGGACCCGTTTCGTCTCGCTTCGCTCGCTCAACGACCGGGAGGCGATGAAATGACCCTTCCCTCCGAGAACCCGGCCGACCTCGACCGACAGGACCCCGAGGGTGAGATCGCCGCGCGCGCCGCGGCCTACCGCAACTGGGGTCGCTGGGGCGAGGACGACGTGCTCGGCACGCTCAACTTCATCGACGAGGCCAAGCGCGTCGAGGCCGCCGGGCTCGTGCGAGACGGCGTGGTCGTCTCGCTCGCACAGCGGTTCGACACCGACGGGCCGCAGAAGGGCTGGCGGCGTCGCACCAATCCCGTGCACACCATGACCGACACCGGTGTGGACGCCGAGCGCGGCAACCAGGGCTTCCCGCACGGCATCGGCGGCGCCGACGACGTCATCGCGATGCCGCTGCAGTGCTCGACGCAGTGGGACGGGCTCGGCCACATCTTCGACCACGGCAACGCGTGGAACGGGCGGCGCGCGGGCGACGTCGTCACGAGCGAGGGCGACCTCGTCACCGGCATCGAGCACGCGGCATCCGTCATCGTCTCCCGCGGCGTGCTGCTCGACGTCGGCAGCCACGTCGGCCCCGAGTCGGGTGAGCTCGGCGACGGCTACGCGGTGACCGTCGCCGACCTCGAGGCGACGGCGGTCGCGCAGGGCGTGACGGTCGGGCGCGGCGACATCGTGCTCGTGCGCACCGGGCAGTACGGCCGCACCCGGCGCGAGGGCTGGGGCGACTATGCGGGTGGACCCGCGCCCGGGCTCTCGCTGACCACGGCGGGCTGGCTGCACCGCACCGAGATCGCCGCGATCGCGACCGACACGTGGGGATTCGAGGTGCGCCCGAACGAGTTCGATGCCCCCGCGTTCCAGCCGCTGCACCAGGTCGTGATCCCGAACATCGGCCTCACGATCGGCGAGATGTGGAACCTCGAAGCGCTCGGTGCCGAGTGCGCCGCACGCGGACGCTGGGACTTCCTGCTCTCGGCCGCGCCGCTGCCGATCACCGGGGCGGTCGGCTCGCCGATCAACCCCGTGGCCATCCTCTGACCCGCACCATCCCAAGAACAGAGAGGTTCTGACATGACCGCCGTACGCAAGGTCGCCGTCGTCGGCGCCGGGGTCTCCGGCCTCGCCGCCGCCATCCAGCTCGCGAAGGCGGGCGTCGAGGTCGAGGTCTTCGAGGCGAAGCCCGAACTCACCGCGCTGGGGTCGGGCATCTCGCTGCAGGGCAACGCGCTGCGCGTGTTCGACGCACTGGGCGCGTGGGACGACGTCCGCGCCGCGGGCTACCCCTTCGAGGGCCTCAACCTGCGCGCCCCCGGCCCCCACGCCCCGATCGTCGCCGAGCTGCCCGACGTCAAGACGGGCGGGCCGGACTATCCGGCGGCGATGGGGATGCCGCGCCCCGCGCTCGCACAGATCCTCCTGGCGCACGCGCAGCAGGCCGGCGCGAACGTGCGCTTCGGCGTGAAGCTCACCGGGCTCGCGTCGCGAGAGGACGCGGTCGAGGTGCTCGTCGATGGCGAAGACGCCGCGGAGAGCGCGGGCGAGTACGACCTCGTGATCGGCGCCGACGGGCTGCACTCGACCGTGCGGGAGCTGATCGGCATCGACGAGAATCCGCAGCCCACCGGCATGGGCATCTGGCGCACGTTCGTGTCGCGCCCCGCCGAGGTCGTGCGCAGCGAGCTCTACTACGGCGGTCCGGTCTACATCGCCGGCTACACGCCCACCGGCGACGACACGATGTACGCGTTCCTCGTTGAGAAGGCGCAGGACCGTTTCACCGTCTCGGACGAGGAGGCCACCCGGATCATGCTCGACGACTCGCGCGCCTACGGCGGTCCGTGGAACTCGATCCGCGCGGATCTCGAGACGGGCGCCAAAGCCCACTACACGTGGTTCACGCAGCACCTCGTCACCGCACCGTGGAATCGCGGCCGCGTCGTCATCATCGGGGATGCCGCGCACTCGTGCCCTCCGACGATCGCGCAGGGTGCAGCGCAGGGCCTCGAGGACGCGCTTGTGCTGACCGAGCTGCTGGTGCAGCGGGATGCCGTCGACCAGGAGCTGTGGGATCAGTTCCACGCGCGGCGGCTGCCGCGCGCGCAGGCGGTGGTCGAGGCATCCGTCCAGCTCGGCCAATGGCAGATCGACGGCGACCGCGACGCGGACGCTGGGGGTCTGATCTTCGGCATCGCGCAGCAGATGGCGCAGCCGGCATGAGCGGCGCCACGATCGCCGGCGTGACCGACGTCCACGCGCACCTGCTCCTGCCGCAGGTGCATGCCGAGGTCGAGAAGCGTGCGCCCGAGCTCGTCGCCGAGGCCGCCGAGCTCGAACGCCGCCGCAACGGCGCCGAGAGCATGAGGGTCTCGGGGCCGATGGTCGGCGCCCGGATTCCGAAGCTCACCGACGTGCGGGAACGGCTCGCCGCCATGGACGCGCAGGGCGTCCAGAGGCAGTGGGTCAGCGTGTCTCCCAACCACTTCTACCCCTGGGCGCCGGAGGGCCTCGCGGTGTGGGTCGCGGGTGAGACCAATCGCCTCATCGCCGAGCACGTCGCCCGGGCCCCCGACCGCCTCGTCGGTCTCGGCGTGGTGCCGCTGCAGCATCCGTCCCGCATCGTCGAGTACCTCGACGACGCGGTGCTCGGGCGCGGACTCGCCGGGGTCGAGATCTCGTCGTCCGCCGGTGACGTCGAGCTGTCGGACGAGCGCCTCGAGCCGTTGTGGGCACGCGCCGCCGAGCTCGGCTGCGTGGTCTTCCTGCACCCGTTCGGGTGCTCGCTCGACGAACGCCTCGACCGGTTCTACCTCGCCAACACCGTCGGACAGCCCGTCGAGAACGCGGTGGCGCTGTCGCACCTGATCTTCGCGGGCGTGCTCGACCGGCATCCCGGCTTGAAGGTCGTCGCGGCGCACGGCGGCGGATACCTGCCCACCGCGATCGGCCGCTCCGACCACGCATGGCGCGTGCGGCCGGACGCGCAGGGGTGCGCGCACGAGCCCTCGAGCTACCTGAGGAGGATCTGGTTCGACACCGTCGTGCATGACACTGCGACCCTGCGGCACCTCATCGAGGTCGCGGGCGCGTCGCAGGTCGTGCTCGGCAGCGACTTCCCGTTCGACATGGGGCTCGACGACCCGGTGGGCTTCGTGACGTCGGCGGGGCTGCCCGACGATGTCGCGGCCGGCATCCTGGCCGGCAACGCCGAGGAGCTGCTGCGGACGAGGGTGCGCGCATGAGGATCGCCCGGTGGACCCCGGTCGTTGAGCGAGCGGAGCGAGACGGAACGCCGCATGTCTCGGTCGTTGAGCGAGCGGAGCGAGACGAAACGCCGCACGATGTCCGCGAAGGCTTCGTCGTCGGCGATCGCGTCGTGCCGTTCCCCGACGGGATCACCGTCGCGGACGTGCTCGCCGCGGGGGTGGATGCCGCGCACGACCTGTACGGACGGGTCGCGGACGCGCCGGGCATGCCGCTCGGTGCCGTCCGCCTGCTCGCGCCGCTGGTCCCGGCATCCGTTCGCGACTTCGTGGCGTTCGAGGAGCACGTCGAAGGGGTGAGCGCCGGCGTCGAGGGCAAGAGCCACGTCGCCGACGAGTGGTACCAGGCGCCGACGTTCTACTTCACGAACCCGCACACGATCCTCGGTCCTGGGGAGGCGGTCCGGCCTCCGGTGACCGAGCGGCTGGACTTCGAGCTGGAGGTCGCCGCGATCATCGGCGGTGTAGCGGGGTCGGACGGGGTGAACCTGACGGCCGAGGCCGCGGCATCCCGCATCTTCGGCTACACGATCATGAACGACTGGTCGGCGCGCGACCTCCAGGGTCGCGAGATGAAGGTGCGGCTCGGCCCGGCCAAGGGCAAGGACTTCGGCACGAGCTTGGGGCCCTGGATCGTCACGGCCGACGAGCTGGAGCCGTACCTCGACGCCGACGGCTTCCTGGCGGTGCGCGCCGAGGTGCGCGTCAACGGCGAGCTGATCGGCGAGGACCTCGTCTCGAACATGGGGTGGCCGTTCCCCGAGCTCGTCGCCTACGCCTCGCGCAACTCACGGGTGGTGCCCGGTGACGTGCTCGGGTCGGGCACCGTCGGCAACGGCGGATGCCTCGGCGAGCTGTGGGGTCGCAACGGCGGGCTGACCCCGCCTCCGCTGCAGCCGGGCGACGAGGTGGTCATGACGGTCGAGGGGATCGGCGAGCTGCACGGGAGGGTGGGCGACTCCGTGCCGGCACCGGCGCTGCCGGCCGCGCGTCCGCGCCCGCGGGCACGTCGCCGAGCCGACTGATCGCCGGACGTCCGCCCGCACGCGGAAGAGGGCCGGACCCGTCGACGACGGGTCCGGCCCTCTTCCGTATGTCAGCGAGCGGTCGGTGCAGCCTGTTCGGTGCGCGTTCCCGCACGCATCCCGAAGGCGAGCACCACGGCGACGACAGCCGCTGCGATGCCGACCATGCCGACGGCGACCGGCAGTGGCGCGCCGGTCGCGGCGGTGAGCGCGCCCATGATGATGGGGGTGACGAACTGGCCGAAGAAGAACGACGCCGTCCACCAGCCGGTGGCCCGGCCGCGCTCCTCGAAGCGGGTGCGCGAGACGACCCACGTCACCAGCGACGGCAGCAGGATGCCGGAGCCGTAACCGACGATGACGGCCCCGACGAGCACGCCGACGAATCCGCCGAACAGCCACACGACGACCATGCCGACTGCCTGCAGGCCGAAGGCGAGAGGCAGCAGCACCGCGGTGCCGCGGCGCGCGATCCGCGGGAACGTGAGCGCGCCGGCGGCCGTCGCGAGGGAGGCGATGGCCGCGACCAGGCCGATCACGGCGGTGTCACCCGCGGAGACCCCGGTGCCGACGACGAGGTAGCTGACCTCGATCACCATGACGTAGAACGTGAAGCCGCCGAAGACGGTGACCACGAGCGGCAGTCCGAGGATCCGCCACGGCACGCGGGCCTTCTCGCCGACCGCGATGTGCGCATCCGTCGCGTCTCCGCGACCCGGCTCCCACAGCACGAAGACCATGACGATCGCGATGGGGGCGGCGATCGCGTAGATCCAGAACGGCGCGTGCCAGCCCGCTGAACCGACCGCACCGCCGAGCGCGATGAACAGTGTCGCGCCCAGCGTCGTGGCGACGGTCTGCAGACTCAGGTACTTGTTGCGCCGGCGCTCCTCGTGGAAGTAGTCGACGATCAGCGTCGTGCACACGGTCATGATCGCGGCTTCGAACAGCCCCACGAACGCGCGGCTGATGAGGATGCCGGTGAGGCTGTCGATGTACGCGGGCACGGTGCCGGCGATCGCATACGCCAGCATCGCGACCACCAGCAGGTTCTTGCGCCCCAGCCGGTCGATGATCTGACCGGCGAACGGCGCGAAGATCGCGATCATGAGCGCCGGGATCGCCACGATCATCGGCACGAGCACGTCCGAGCCGGGTTCGCCCGCGAAGTGCTGCGAGAGCTGGGGCAGGACCGGCGTGATGAGGACCGCCCCCATCACGGGCATGCAGCTGCCGGCCAGCAGGAGGGCCGCCTGCCAGGCTCCGGCGCGTCGGGTGGTGGTGCCTTGCTCGACACCGAGGGTTGGCTTCGTCATTGAATCTCCTTCGACTCACCCTCATTGAAGGGCGTCGGGGAGGATCAGCGAAGATCGATTAGGTTATCGAGCTCATCGATGCCGGTTATGAGCGCGGCCCGCGGCATCCGTCACCGCACAGTGCCTACTGGGGCTTCGCCCCAGACCCGCGGATGCTCACCGCACCCCCCGCATCATCGCGAGCACCGGCTTCACCGAGAACCACAGCGCGATGCCGAGGCCGATCGAGATGAATCCGAGGATGGTGAAGTACGGCACCTCGTTCGCCGGGTCGTAGAACTGCGCCAGCCAGCCCGCCAGTGACGTGCCCAGCGCGACCGACAGGAAGTACAGCGCGACCATCTGCGTGTGGAACCGCTGCGGCGCGAGCTTGGTCGACGCCGACAGGCCGACGGGCGAGATGAACAGCTCGGCGATGGTGAAGACGAGCAGGATGCCGACGATCGCGAGCAGCGGTGTGGAGTTCGGCGCGCCGTTCGCGAACGGCAGGAACAGCAGGAACGCGATGCCCATGATGATCGCGCCGAGTGCGAACTTCACCGGGGTGGAGGGCTGGCGCGTGCCCATCTTGGTCCAGATCGCGGCGAAGACGCCCGACAGGATGATGACGAAGATCGGGTTGATCGAGTTCACCCACGACACCGGCATCTCCCAGCCGAAGATGTCGCGGTTCAGCTGCTTGTCGGAGTAGAGCGTCAGCACCGTGAACTGCTGCTGGTACAGCGACCAGAAGCCGACGTTCACGATGAACAGCGGGATGAAGCCGTACACGCGCGACCGCTCGGTGCCGCTGATCGCACGCGACGACAGGATCACCGCGAAGTAGGCGACCGCTGCCACGAGCGTGACCAGGATCACGATGCCGGCGAGGTTGTCGGCACGCACCACCCCCAGCAGCACGAGCGCGGCGATGACGATGAGCCCCGCGACGGCGACGCCGGCGACGATGAGCCGCCGGTCGTGCGGCAGCGGATTGGGCACCACGCGCGACGACTCGGGCAGCTGCTTGCGCCCGAACGAGTACTGGAGCAGGCCCAGCGCCATGCCCACCGCGGCCGCGGCGAATCCGGCGTGGAAGCCGATCGACGACTGCAGCGCCCCCGTGACGATCGGACCGAAGAAGGCGCCGAGGTTGATGCCGAGGTAGAACAGCGAGAAGCCTGCGTCGCGGCGCGGGTCCTTCTCGGCGTAGAGCGTGCCGACCACCGAGGTCGCATTGGCTTTGAGGCCGCCCGAGCCGACAGCGACGAACACCAGGCCGATGCCGAGGCCCCATGTGCTCGGGAGCACGGCGAGCGCGACGTGCCCCGCCATGATGACGATCGCGCTGTAGAACAGCACGCGCTCCGAGCCGAGCATGCGGTCGGCCACCCACGCGCCGAGGATGGTCGAGAGGTAGACGGTGCCGCCGTACGCGCCGACGATGCCGGTCGCGACGGCCTCGTCGATCCCGAGCCCGCCCTCGGCGACCGAGTAGTACATGTAGAGGAGCAGGATGCCCTGCATGCCGTAGAAGCTGAACCGCTCCCACATCTCCACGCCGAAGATGTGCGCGAGTGCCCACGGCTGGCCGAAGAACCGCGTGTCGTGGTCGCCGCCGTCCGCGGGAGCAGTGGTGCCGGCCGCGTCGGTTCCGCTCGCGCGTGCCGCCGCCTCACCGCCCCGGGTCGAGGGGACCGCCGCCGCCGTCGCGCCGTCCGGCGCCCCCACCGGCACCTGCTCGGGCTCGTCCCGCCGGTCCTGATCCCGCCCGTCCATGCGCGTGCTCCCGTCGCCCCCCGACAATGACGTCAGGCTAGCGGTCGCGCCGGGCCGCCGTCAGTAGGGTGTGTCGCCTGTCGCACACGGCCGCCACGGTGGGCGGTTCGTGCCCGGCGAGCGGGCGACTTCACTCCGGCAGCGACGGATGCCGCTCCTCCGGCGCGCGCCGGGACGGGATGAACACCGCGATGACCAGGGCCACGACCGCGGCGCCGCCACCGAGGATCAGCGACAGCGTGAAGCCGTCGGGGGTCGGAACCGGCACGCCCTCGAAGTCCACGGAGTAGCTCGCGAGCACCGCCCCGACGACGGCGGCGGCCGTGCTCGTGCCGAGCGAGCGGAACAGCGCGTTCAGCCCGTTCGACGCGCCCGTCTCGCTCTGGGGCACGGAGCGCATGATGAGCATCGGCATCGACGCGTAGCCGAAGCCGATGCCCGCGCCGATGAGGATGTTCGCGACGACGAGCTGCCAGACCTCGGTCGACCACAGCAGCGTGAAGCCGTACGCGACGATCAGCGAGACGGCGCCGAGAAGAAGCAGCAGCTTGGGCCCGGTGCGCTGCGCGATGCGGCCCGCGACGGGGGAGAGGAGCATCATCACGATGCCCGACGGCATGACCACGAGACTCGCCGCGAGCAGCGAGAGCCCGAACCCCGCGCCGGTGGCGACCGGCAGCTCGAGCATCTGCGGGTAGACGACGTTCGACGCGAACAGCGAGAACCCCATCGCGACCGACGCGATGTTGGTCAGGAGCACGGCGGGCCGGGCCGCGACCCGGAGATCGAGCAGCGGCTCGGCGATGCGCAGCTCGAACCAGCCCCACAGCAGCAGCACCGCGAGTCCGCCCAGGCCCGAGACGAGGACGGCCGGCGACCCCCAGCCCCATTCGTTGCCGCGCGAGATCGCCAGGAGGACGCCCACCAGGCCCACCGCGAGCCCGGCCGCGCCGACGAAGTCGAAGCGTCCGGCAGTGCGCAGCACGCTCACCGGCACGATCCAGATCACGAGCCCGAACACGACGACGCCGAGGCCCGCCGCCATCCAGAACAGCATGTGCCAGTCGCTGCGCTCGGTGACCACGGCGCTGATCGGCAGGCCGAGCGCCCCGCCCACGCCGAGTGTCGCGCTCATGAACGCGATGGCGGCGTCGACGCGGTCCTCGTGGAGCACGTCGCGCATGATCGAGATGCCGAGCGGCACGACGCCGACGATCGCGCCCTGCAGCGTGCGCCCGACGACGATGCCGACGATCCCGGGCGACAGCGCCGCGATGACGGAGCCCACGATCATCACGGCCACGAGCACGAGCAGGATGCGGCGCTTGCCGTACATGTCGCCGAGGCGCCCCGAGATCGGCGTGATCACCGCGGCCGCGAGCAGCGTCGAGGTCACGACCCAGGCGGTGTCTTCGCGGCTGGCATCGAGCAGCTCGGGCAGCTTCGACTGGATCGGCACCATGAGGGTGAACATGAACGACGAGCACAGGCCCGCCACGGCCAGCACCGCCACGATGGCGCCCTGCCGAGGCATCCGGGTGAGTCGACGTCTCGCGTCCTCGTCACCTGCACCCATCGGTCCAGGCTATCGGCGGCTTCGAGGGGTGGGCTCGGACGCCGTCGGGCCGCGCGGCGGTCCGGCCGTCCCGTACGCAACTCCTGAGGAATCGCGCGGGCGGTCGACGTCGCCCGCGGGGCTCCGTGCCGCGACGACGCGGTGGAAGCAGAAGTTCAGGAGTTGCGCGCGCGGGGGCGGGTGCAGACTGGAGGAATGGCCGACACCGCGACCCCGCCGGGCATCGAGATCCGTCCGCTCGACACCGTCGAGGAGGTGTTCCGCGCGTCCGACGTGCTCGCCGACGTGTGGGGCGGCGACCGCGGCGGGATGCCGCCGAACCTGCTGCGCGCCCTCGCCCACGCGGGCAACTACGCGGTCGGCCTGTACGAGGGTGATGACATGGTCGGGGCCTCCGTCGCCTTCTTCGCCGCCCCCGCCGCGCGTTCGATGCACAGTCACATCACGGGTGTGCTGCCCGATCGCCAGGCGCACGGCCTCGGTCGCCTGCTGAAGCAGCATCAGCGCGAGTGGGCGCTCGCGCGCGACGTCGGTCACATCACGTGGACCTTCGATCCGCTCGTCGCCCGCAACGCCCACTTCAACCTGCGCGTGCTCGGCACCCGTGTGACCGAGTACCTCGTCAACCACTACGGACCCATGGACGACGGCGTCAATCGCGGCGACGAGACCGACCGCATCATGGTGTCGTGGGCGCTCGCCGCGCCGCCCGCGCCGACCCCGGGCGCCGATCGCGTGGTCGCGTCGGTCGCGATCCCGCACGACATCGAGTCCATGCGTCGCGAGGCGCCGACGGATGCCGCGGCCTGGCGCCTGCGCGTGCGCGACGCCGTGCTCGGGCATGTGGCCGACGGCCTCGCCATCGGCGGCTTCGACGACGAGCGCGGCTACCTGTTCGTCCGCGGTCGTTGAGCGAGCGAAGCGAGACGAAACGGCTGGGGCGTTCGCGAGACCTCACTGCGTTTCGTCTCGCTCGCTGGCGCTCGCTCGCTCAACGACCGGGTGGCGGATCCTTGGTGGGGTCGCCGGGCCGCACGTCGGCGTCGTCGCGGATGTCGATCCGCGTCACGCCGTCGCGATGCGTGACGTCGATGCGCGGATCGGCGTCGGATTCGACTGCGTCGGGCGCTGAGGTGAGCTGGTCGCGCCGCTTCTCTTCGTCCGTCATACCCGTGGTGTCTTCAGCGTCCATCGTCATCCTTCTCGCCACGCGTCGCTGGTGAAGTGCGAGCCGGCCTGCGGGCCCATCTGCAGCATCCCGCCGTCGACGCTCCAGCTGGCGCCCGTGACGTAGCCGGCGGACGGTGAGGCGAGGAACGCGACCACCGCCGCGACCTCCTCGGGCCTGCCCGGGCGGCCGAGCGGGATTCCGGGTCGATGCGTGTGCTCGGCGTCTTCGGACTCCATGGCGTTGATCGGCGTCGCGATCTCGCCCGGTGCGACGGCGTTCGCGGTGATCGCGTACTCGCCGAGTTCCTGCGCCATCGTCGCGACGAGACCGCCGAGCCCGTGCTTGGCGGCGACGTACGCGGCCGAGCCGACGCGCGGCTGCGACTCGTGCACGCTCGTGATCGCGATGAGGCGTCCGCCGCGGCCCGCGCGCACCATGTGCCGCGCCGCCGTTTGCAGACCGACGAAGGCGCCGTCGAGGTTCAGCGCGACGATGCGCCGCCAGTCCTCGATCGACACGTCGAGGAACGACCCGCCTGAGCCGCCGCCGGCGTTGTTGACGAACACGTCGATGCCGCCGAGACGCTCGACGAGGTCGTCGAGCGTCGGCGCGACGCGCTCGAGGTCGGTCGCGTCGAACCGTGTCACCTCGGCGGTGCGGCCGCGTTCGCGCACGGCCGCCGCGGTGCGCTCTGCGCCCTCCTGGTCGCTGTGCCACGTGATGCCCACGTCCATGCCTGCGTCGGCGAGCGCCAGGGCGGTGGCCCGGCCGATGCCGGAGTCCGACGCCGTCACGATCACGCGCCGGGGAGCGAAGTCGAAGGTGCCCATATGGCGACGCTAGGCGCCGGACCGTTCTGCCGGCACGGGGTTGCCCTCCCGGGGCCGAGCGGCTACTGCGGCGGGGCCGCAGGAGAACTGCCCTTCCGCGGACGGATCCTGCCCACTTCGTCCTGCGGGACGTCATGTCTCCTGCAGGTGAACCGCGGGCCCCTAGGCTCTCGCCATGCCTGCCCACACCGAGTACCGCGCACACTTCGACTTCGACATCCGCTTCGCCAACGGCGGGGGGATGTCGGGCACCGGCTTCCGGCTCGACCTGCCCTCGCCCGACCTCGCCGAGGACGAGATCGGGCGCCTTCTCGTCACCCACCTCGGGCTGGCGCTGGTCGACGAGGTCGAGCTGCGCGGGCTGCGGATCGTCGAAGAGCCGCATCGCGGCAGTCGCGGCGTCGACGCCTCGACGCCGACGGAGGGGACGGTCCCCACGGCCCGCGGCCGCGTCGTCGACCTGAGCCACCCGATCCGGGCCGGACTCGTCACCTACCCGGGGCTCCCCGCGCCGACGATCACGCCGCACCTCACACGCGAGGACTCGCGCGCCCGGTACGCGCCGGGCACCGAGTTCGCGATGGACGTCATCACGATGATCGGCAACACCGGCACCTATCTCGACTCGCCGTTCCACCGCTACGCGCAGGGTCCCGACCTCGCGGGACTCGATCTCTCGACGCTCGTCGGCCTGCGCGCCGAGGTCTTCCACCTCGAGGACGCGTGGGACTCCTCGAGGCGAGGCATCCGTCCCGAGACGCTCGCCGATCGTGACGTGCGCGGGGCGGCTGTGCTGCTGCACACCGGCTGGGACCGCTGGTTCGGCCGGCCGGAGTACGGCGCCGGCGCTCCCTTCCTCACGGGCGAGGGTGCGCAGTGGCTCATCGACCAGGGCGCGATGCTGGTGGGGATCGACTCGCTCAACATCGACGACACCGAGTCCGGCGGAGAACGGCCGGCCCATTCGCTGCTGCTCGGCGCAGGGGTGCACGTCGTCGAGCACCTCACGAACCTCGGCGCCGTGCCCGCGCGCGGCGCGCGCTTCAGCGCGGCGCCGCCCGCGGTCGAGGGCTTCGGCACGTTCCCGGTTCGGGCGTTCGCGGAGCTTCCCGCGCCCGCGCGCTGAGCGAGCGCAGCGAGTCGAAACGCTCTGAGTGTTCTCGCGGGTCCGGGGCGTTTCGTCTCGCTCGCTGGCGCTCGCTCGCTCAACGACCGGGGGGCTGGCGTCGCTCGCTCAACGACCGGGAGGGGAGGGCTGGCGTCGCTCGCTCAACGACCGGGAGGGGAGGGCTGGCGCTCGCTCGCTCAATGACCGGTGGGGGAGGGCTGGCGCTCGCTCGCTCAACGACCGGTGGGGCGGGCTGGCGCCGCTCGCTCGACGACCGGGGGGCAGGGCTGGCGCCGCTCGCTCAACGACCGGGAGGGGAGGGCTGGCGTCGCTCGGTCGATGACCGGTGGGGGCCTGGCGCCGCTCGGTCGACGACCGGTGCGGGAGCGGTGGTATCTAGCAGGCGCGTTCGCACTCCTTCTCACTGAACAGAGGAGGAGCCATGCGAGAGCACATCGAAACCCTGATCGCGGCGCTGAGCGACGCGCTGCGGCCGGTCGACCGCGTCGCCGTCCGCGTGGTCTCGGCCGAGCCGCGGCGCCGGCGCCCGCGCGTCGCGCGATCGACCTACACGCCGGTGCGCCGCGACCCCGCCGCGCCCACGCGTTTCGCTCACTGATCCGGGCGCCCGGCGCCCGTCGGCGCGGGTGTCCGGCGCGCGTGTCAGTCGGAGTCGTCGGCGGGCGCGCGCGAGGGGATGTCGGTGGGCTTCGCGCCACGCGCCCGGTCCTCGTCGTCCGCGTTGACCTGGGTGTCGGCGGTCGGCGCGTTCGGCCGCCAGTGCATGCTCTTGTTCTGCGCCCAGCGCTTGTCGCGGGCAGCACGCTGCTCGTCGGGCGTCTGCTCGCGGCGGGGGACGGGACGGGTCATCCCCAGAACGTACCCGCCGCACATGTGCGGCTTCCCAGCCTGCCGTGGCCGCGGTGTGCCTGTTCGCGCTCGGAGCGGGCCGTGCGGCGGGCGTACGCTGAGCGCATGCCCATCGCCCGGCCCACGGCATCCGTCGCCCTCGAAAGTGTCGAGCTGCGCGTGCTGCACCTGCCGCTCGTCGCGCCGTTCACCACGTCGTTCGGCACCGAGACGGTGCGCGAGGTCATCGTGGTGCGCGCCCTCACCGCGGACGGCGAGGGCTGGGGCGAGATCGTGACGCAGGCCGACCCGCTGTACTCGAGCGAGTACACGCAGGGGGCGTGGGATGTCGCGCTGCGCTTCTTCGCGCCGGCCCTGCTCGACCGCCATCGCGTCGCCCCGCACGAGGTCGCCGAGGTGCTCGAACCGTTCAAGGGGCACCGCATGGCGAAGGCGGGACTCGAACTCGCGGTGCTCGACGCGGCGCTGCGCGCCGAGGGGCGCAGCTTCGCCGAGTACGCCGGTGCGGTGCGCGACCGCGTGCCGAGCGGGGTGTCGGTCGGCATCCAGCGCGATCCGGCAGCCCTCGTCGACACCGTCCGCGCCTACCTCGACGAGGGATATGTGCGCATCAAGATCAAGATCAAGCCCGGGCGCGACGTCGCCGACACGGCGGCCGTGCGCGACGCCTTCGGCGCGATCCCGCTGCAGGTCGACGCGAACTCCGCCTACACGATGGCGGATGCCGACACCCTGGCCGAGCTCGACCGCTTCGACCTGCTCCTCATCGAGCAGCCGTTGCAGGAGGACGACCTCGTCGACCACGCGACGCTCGCGCGGCGCCTGCACACGCCGGTGTGCCTGGATGAATCCATCGTGTCCGACAAGGCCGCGGCCGATGCACTCGCGCTGGGGTCGGCATCCGTCGTCAACATCAAGGCCGGACGCGTCGGCGGATACCTCGAGGCGCTGCGGATCCACGACCGCTGCCACGCGGCCGGCGTGCCGGTGTGGTGCGGCGGCATGCTCGAGACCGGCATCGGCCGCGCGGCGAACGCGGCGCTCGCGGCGCTGCCGGGGTTCACGCTGCCCGGCGACGTGTCGGCGTCGAGCCGCTTCTACGCCCGCGACATCGTGACCGAGCCGGCGGTGCTCGAGGACGGGCGCGTGCGGGTGCCGACCGGCCACGGCCTCGGCATCGAGATCGACCCCGTCGCGCTCGACGACTTCACCGTCGCGCGCGAGACCCTCGCGCGGTGAACACGCCACGCCGCCGGCAGCGGTGGCCGCTCGGCGCAGGAGCCGCGTGGGTGGGGGCGGTGCTCATGCTGGCCGGTTGCGGCACCCCGGGCGACGCGCCGGCCGTCGAGCCGACGCTGCCGCCGGGGGTGACGGTCGAGCTCATCCAGCTGCGCGCCGACGTCGCCCCGCGGCACGCGCAGGTGCACGTCACGAACGGATCCGGCTCGGCGATCACGATCGGCGACGTGCGCGTCGAGGATCCGCGGTTCGGCGCGCCCGCCGCGCGCGTCGTCGCAGGGCGGACGAGCACCGTGCCGGCGGGCCGCAGCGTCGATGTGCGCGTGCAGCTCGCCGCGGTCGACTGCGACGCCTCGGACGACGGCGAGCCCGTGGTCGTGCTCGAGCTCCTCGCCGACGACGGCAGCACCGAGGTCACGGCATCCGCGTCCGATCCGCTCGGCTTCGTGGCGCCGCTCCACGCCCGCGAGTGCCTGAAGGAACGGCTGACGGATGCCGCGACCCTCGCCTTCACCGGGTTCACGGCATCCGCTCCCGGCGATCCTGCCGCGCTCGAGCTCACGGTCGTGCCGACGGGCGACGGCGCCGCGACGATCGTCGGCGTGCAGCGCACCAACCTGATCGACTTCGGCGGGGCGACCGTCGCCGGCGCCTACCCGCTGGACCTGGAGATCGAACCGGGCGCCGGGCCGAGCGTCGTCGAGCTTCCGCTCGTGCCGTTGCGCTGCGACCCGCACGCCGTGCAGGAGGACAAGCGCGGCACGATCTTCGACGTGCGGATCGAGCTCGACGGCCGACCCGGCGAGATCGAGCTGTTCGTGGGCGACCGGATGCGGGGCGAGATCCTCTCGTGGGTCGCCGCGTGGTGCGGCTTCGGCGGCTGAGTCGCGCGAGCGAACGACCCGCCGCGCGTCACGCGCCCGGGCCCGGGAACGCGCATGGCCGGCCACCCGACGGTGACCGGCCATGCGTGCTCGGTGTCAGCTCACGCGTCGCCGCGCGGCGGCCGCGATGGCCAGGCCGCCGAGGAGCAGCAACAGCCCCGCAGGCAGCAGTCCGCCGAGCGGATCGGCGCCTCCCGTGGCGGGCAGCCTGCCGGTGCCGCCGCCGGTGGAGCCGCCGCCGGTGGAGCCCCCGCCCCCGCCGCCCGACGTGACGGCGATCGTCACGGTGATCGGGGTGGCCTGGGGACCGGTGTTGCCGGCTTCGTCGGTCGCGGTCGCGGTGATGGTGTGCTCGCCGTTCGTGAGCGGCGTGGTCGGCGTGAACGTCCAGTTGCCGGAGCCGTCGGCGGTGGTCGTGCCCGCGGGGACGCCGTCGATGATCACCGTGACCGTCGAGTTCGGCTCGGCGGTGCCGGTGATGTCGGGCGTGTTGTCGGTGAGCGACTGGCCATCGGTCGGGCTGGTGATGACCGGGGCTGCGGGCGGAGTCGTGTCGATGATGAAGGACACCGGGGTCGCCTCGGGGCCGGTGTTGCCGGCTTCGTCGGTGGCCGTGGCGGTGACGGTGTGCGGGCCGTCGGCCAGCGGCGTGCCCGGGGTGAACGTCCAGTTGCCGGAGCCGTCCGCGGTGGTGGTCCCGGCGGGGACGCCGTCGATGATGACGGTGACGGTGGAGTTCGGCTCGGCGGTGCCGGTGATGTCGGGCGTGCTGTCGCCGATCAGCTGCCCTTCCGTGGGGCTCGTGATCACCGGGGCCGCGGGTGCGATCGTGTCGATCGTGAACGACACCTCGTCTGCCGGCGGGCTCACGTTCCCGGCTTCGTCGGTCGCCGTCGCGGTGACGGTGTGCGGGCCGTCGGCCAGCGGTGCACCGGGCGTGAACGTCCAGTTGCCGGAGCCGTCGGCGGTGGTCGTGCCCGCGGGGACGCCGTCGATGATCACCGTGACCGTCGAGTTCGGCTCGGCGGTGCCCGTGATGTCGGGCGTGCTGTCGCCGAGCACCTCACCCTCGGCCGGACTCGTGATCACCGGGGCCGCGGGGGCCGTGGCGTCGATGACGAAGTTCACCGGCGTCGCCTCGGGGCCGGTGTTCCCGGCTTCGTCGGTCGCCGTGGCGGTGACGGTGTGCGGGCCGTCGGCCAGCGGCGTGCCCGGGGTGAACGTCCAGTTGCCGGAGCCGTCGGCCGTGGTCGTGCCGGCCGGGACGCCGTCGATGATGACGGTGACGGTGGAGTTCGCCTCGGCGGTGCCCGTGATGTCGGGCGTGCTGTCGCTGAGCAGCTCGCCTTCCGTCGGGCTCGTGATCACCGGGGCCGCGGGGGCCGTCAGGTCGACCGTGAAGCCCACGGTGTTCGACTCGGGGCTCACGTTGCCGGCGGCGTCCGTCGCGGTCGCGACCGCCGTGTGGGGGCCTTCGGCCAGCGGGGCCGGCGGGGTGAAGGTCCAGTTGCCGGAGCCGTCGGCGGGGGTCGTGCCGGCGGGGACGCCGTCGATGATCACCGTGACCGTCGAGTTCGGCTCGGCGGTGCCCGAGATCGGCGGCGTCGCGGTGTCGACGCTGGAGCCGTCCGCCGGGCTCGTGATCACCGGCGCTGCGGGTGCGGTCGTGTCGACGGTGAAGCCGACGACGTTCGACAGGTCGCTGGTGTTGCCCGCCGAGTCGGTCGCGGTGGCGACGGCCGTGTGCGCGCCCTCCTCCAGCGGGACGGGCGGCACGATCGACCAGTTGCCGGAGCCGTCCGCGGTGGTGGTGCCGATCGACGCCCCGTCGACGAACACCTCGACGGAGGCGTCCGCCTCGGCCGTTCCCGAGATCGTCGGGGTCGTCGTGTTCACCGACGACCCGTCAGCGGGGCTCACGATCACCGGCGGCGCCGGAGCGGTCGCGTCGATGACGAAGTTCACCGGGGTGGCCTCGGGGCCGGTGTTGCCGGCTTCGTCGGTGGCTGTGGCGGTGACGACGTGCGGGCCGTCGGCGAGCGGGGCGGCCGGGGTGAAGATCCAGTTGCCGGAGCCGTCGGCGGTGGTGGTGCCGGCGTCGACACCGTCGATGATCACGGTGACCGTCGAGTCGGGCTCGGCGGTGCCGGTGATGTCGGGCGTGCTGTCGCTGAGCACCTCACCCTCGGTGGGGCTGGTGATGACGGGCGCGGCGGGCGCCACGGTGTCGATCGTGAAGTTCACGAGGTTCGAGTCGGGGCTGACGTTGCCCGCGGCATCCGTCGCCGTCGCCACCACCGTGTGCGGACCGTCGGCGAGCGGGGCCGCCGGGGTGAAGATCCAGTTGCCGGAGCCGTCGGCGGTGGTGGTGCCGGCGTCGACACCGTCGATGATCACGGTGACCGTCGAGTCGGGCTCGGCGGTGCCGGTGATGTCGGGCGTGCTGTCGCTGAGCACCTCACCCTCGGTGGGGCTGGTGATGACGGGCGCGGCGGGCGCCACGGTGTCGATCACGAAGTTCACCGGGGTGGCCTCGGGGCCGGTGTTGCCGGCCTCATCGGTGGCTGTGGCGGTGACCACGTGCGGACCGTCGGCGAGCGGGGCCGCCGGGGTGAAGATCCAGTTGCCGGAGCCGTCGGCGGTGGTGGTGCCGGCGTCGACACCGTCGATGATCACGGTGACCGTCGAGTCGGGCTCGGCGGTGCCGGTGATGTCGGGCGTGCTGTCGCTGAGCACCTCACCCTCGGTGGGGCTGGTGATGACGGGCGCGGCGGGCGCCACGGTGTCGATCGTGAAGTTCACGAGGTTCGAGTCCGGGCTGACGTTGCCCGCGGCATCCGTCGCCGTCGCCACCACCGTGTGCGGGCCGTCCGCGAGCGGAGCGGGCGCGGTGAGCTCCCAGTCGCCGGAGCCGTCGGCGGTGGTGGTGCCGATCGAGGCGCCGTCCACGATGACGTCGACCGTCGAGCCCGCCTCGGCGGTCCCCACGAACGTCGGAGTCGCGGTGCCGACGGAGGCCCCGTCCTCCGGGCTCGTGATCACCGGGGGCTCCGGCGCGACGGTGTCGATCGTGAAGTTCACGAGGTTCGAGTCCGGGCTGACGTTGCCCGCGGCATCCGTCGCCGTCGCCACCACCGTGTGCGCGCCGTCCGCGAGCGGAGCGGGCGCGGTGAACGTCCAGTTGCCTGAACCGTCGGCGGTGGTCGTGCCGGCGAGCACGTCGTCGATGTACACCGTGACCGTGGAGTCCGCCTCGGCCGTTCCGGTGATGTCGGGCGTGTTGTCGTTGAGCACGTCGCCGTCGGCCGGGATGGTGATGACCGGTGCCGGCGGTGCCGTGGCGTCGACCGTGAAGGGCACCGGGGCCGATGGCGGCGAGACCTGATCGGCGACCGTCGCCGTCGCGGTGGCGGTGTGGGGGCCCTCGGCGAGCGGCGTCGTGACGTCGATCGTCCAGTCGCCCAAGCCGTCGGCCGTCGTCGTGCCGATGGAGGCGCCGTCGATGAAGACCTCGACCGTCGATCCCGGCGTCGCGGTTCCCGCGATCGTCGGGGTGGCGCTGGTAGTCGCGCCGCTCGCGGGAACCGTGATGACCGGGGCGGGCGGCGGGCAGTCGATGCCGCCGGCCGGAGCCGTGGCAGAAGCCTGCAGGGGCAGCACGTCGACGGTGGCCTGCGTCACGGCGGGCAACGGCGCGGCCGGAAGCCGCACGCCGATCGTGAGAAGCGAGACGGACGCGGATGCCGATGTCGCCGTCGTCGTCACGCTCGGGGTGTTGAGGCTGACCGTGACCGAGCCGACGCCCAGGATGTTGATGGTCGTGGTCGGGGCCGCCGGCGTCAGCGTCACGCTGCCGGACGGGCCGGTGACGGTGACGGTGGCAGGCGAGTAGTCGACCGTGCCGGCGGAGGTGCCCGTGGCCGTGGCCGTGAGGGTCGTCTCGCCGGCGACCGCCACGGTCACGGTGCCGCCGAGGATGCTGATCCCCGCGACCGTTCCGTCCGCGACGCTCTGAACGCCGTAGTTGAGGCCGGAGTTGTTGACGAGGCTGGTCTGGCCGGTGGTCTCGGACACGCCCAGGCTCACGATGCCGCCGTTGAGTGCGGGCAGCACGCCGACCCCGGCGGTCTGCGTGGTCGCCGACGACAGCACGCCGTCGGTGACGCACGCGGTGTCGAGGCCCCAGTGGGCTTCGTTGAGCGTGGTGATCGCGCCGATGTCGATGAGGCCCGTGACCGCCGCCGCGATGCCGCCCGCGACGGGACCCGCATCCGGCGGCGCCGACACCGAGTTCGTGCTGACCGAGATGGGCAGTCCGACGGCGGCGACCGACAGGTTGCTCGAACTCGACACCGCGCGCGGCGTCGCCGTCGAGCTCGCCGTGGCGGAGCTCGTCGCGATCCCGAGGTCCGCGACGTTCAGGCCGACCGCGGTCGTGGTGACATTGGCGACCTCGCCTCCTGCAGACCCGCTCCACGGGTCTGTCGGTGGTGCGGCGGCGGCGGGCGCGACGGCGCCGACCGTTCCGATCACCAGGGCGAGTGCAGCCGCAGCCGACGCGAACAGAGAGCGCTTCATTGTTCCCCCACGTGGAGCTCTATCCCGGTCCGGCTGCCTGTTGCCGGGCGGTGACCCCCGATCGGAACCTAGCCGCGGCGTGCTGTGCGGCGGTATCCCCCATTTGGGGGACAGGCGCCTGATCGGGCGAGAAGCGCCCCGGCCGTGAGGATTCCGTGAGGGCGCGGGCGTCCGCGGCCCGGACGGCACTACGTTGTCGGAGTGCGTCGACGTTCCCCCGAGGTGTCCGCCCGTCGGCGATCGGCCGTGGTGCGGTTCCGGCTCCACCCCGCCCAGGCGGTCGTGGTGGGCTTCGGAGCGGCCATCGCGGCGGGCACCGTCCTGCTGATGCTGCCCATCGCGAAGGCCGGTCCGGGTGGCGCCTCCTTCGTCGAGGCGCTGTTCACCGCGACCAGCGCGGTGTGCGTGACCGGGCTCGTCGTCGTCGACACCCCGACCTACTGGTCGGGATTCGGTCAGGCCGTGATCCTGCTGCTGATCCAGCTCGGCGGCCTCGGCATCATGATCTTCGCGTCGCTGATCGGGCTGCTGCTGGCACGCAAGCTCTCGGTGAGATCGCGGCTGAACGCGGCGACCGAGGCCAAGGCGCTGGGGCTGGAGGACGTGCGCGGCGTCGTCCGGGGCATCGTGCTGATCTCGGTGATCATCGAGGCGGCGGTGTTCGTGCCGCTGTTCCTGCGATTCGTGTTCCAGTACGGCTACTCACCGGGCGATGCCGCCTGGCACAGCGTGTTCCACGCGGTGTCGTCGTTCAACAACGCGGGCTTCTCGCTCTACGGCGACAGCCTCATGCGATTCGTGGCGGACCCCTTCATCTGCCTGCCGATCGCCATCGCGATCATCCTCGGCGGCCTGGGCTTCCCGGTGATCATGCAGCTGCGCCGGGAGTTCCGGCATCCGCTGCACTGGGCCATGAACACGAAGCTCGTGCTGGCGGCGACGGCCGCGCTCCTGGTCGCCGGCACGGTGTACATCACCGTCATCGAGTGGAGCAACCCTGCGACGCTCGGCCGCCTCGACCCCGCCGTGCGCGTGATGGCCGGGTTCTTCCAGTCGGTGCAGACGCGCACCGCCGGCTTCAACTCCGTCGACATCGGCGCCCTGCACGACGAGACCTGGCTCGGCATGGACGTGCTGATGTTCATCGGCGGCGGCCCCGCGGGAACCGCGGGCGGCATCAAGGTCACCACGTTCGCGGTGCTCTTCTTCATCATGCTCACCGAGCTGCGCGGCGAGGGCGCCGTGAACATCTTCGGGAAGCGGCTGTCTCGCGCCGTGCACCGGCAGGCGATCACGGTGGTGCTGATCGCCGTCGCCGCCGTGGTCGCGGGAACCGGGGCGATCATGCTCCTGACCGGCGAGAACCTCGACCGGGCCCTCTTCGAGACGGTATCCGCCTTCGGTACGGTGGGGCTGTCGACCGGGATCACCACGGACCTCTCGGATCCCGCACGCGTCGTGCTCGTGCTGATGATGTTCCTCGGCAGGCTCGGCCCGCTCACCCTCGGATCCGCGATCGCGCTGCGCGAGCGGCGCATCCTCTACGAATACCCGAAAGAGAGGCCCGCAATTGGTTAGATTCCCGCACTTCGGCGCGACGGACCGTTCCCGGCGCATCGCCGAGGCCGGCTCGGTCGCCGTCATCGGCCTGGGCCGGTTCGGACGCGCCCTCGCCCTCGAACTGATGGCCGGGGGCACGGAGGTGCTCGGCATCGACGTGGAGGAGGACCTCGTCCAGTCCCTCAACGGCGAGCTCACGCAGGTCGTCCGGGCGGACTCCACCAAGCGAGAGGCCTTGGAGCAGCTCGCCGTCGACGAGTTCGACCGTGTGGTGGTCGCGATCGGCGGCGACGTGTCGGCATCCATCCTCACGTGCTCGGTGCTGCTCAGCATGAACATCCCCGCCATCTGGGCGAAGGCGGTCACCGACCAGCACGGCCTCATCCTCGAGCAGCTCGGCGTGCACAAGGTGATCTACCCCGAGAAGGATATGGGCCGCCGCGTCGCGCACCTGGTGCGCGGTGCCGCGCTGGACTTCATCGAGATCGCCCCCGGTTACGCGATGGTCAAGGCGCCCGCGCCGTCGTCGATCCTCGACATGCCGCTCGGCGACACCGGACTGCGGCGCACGCACGGGGTCACGATCGCGGCGTTCCAGCACGGCGACGACCCGTGGGACAACGCCGACAACCGCACCGTGCTGCGCGCGGGCGACACCATCCTCGTCGTGGGCAAGACCGGCGACGCCGAGGCGTTCGCCCAGCTGCTGTGAGTCGCCTGCCGCTCCTGCCCCCGACGCGATAGCGTATGCGTCGGAGTGCCGGGAAGCCTGGTCGGCGATGTCCATCATCGACCAGGAGGAAGACATGAAGGTCCTCATCTTCACCTTCGGCACCCGTGGCGACATCGAGCCGTTCGCCGCCCTCGCGGAGCGGATCGCCCGAGCGGGCCACACCGCGGTGCTCGCCGCGCCGGAGGCGTACCGCGGCGCGGTGGCGGAGCCGGCCGGGTTCCTGCCCATGGCGACCGAGATGGACGAGGTCATGCGCGCCGGCATGACGGGCATGAGCGGTCCGTCCCAGGCGCTCGGGATCGCACGGCGCATGTCGGCCGCGATGAAGAAGTCCCTCGACGAGCAATGGGATGCCGCGCAACAGGTCGAGCCGACGATCATCGTCTCCCATCCGAAGGCTCTGGGTGGTCCGCACGTGGCCGAGCGCCTCGGCATCCCGGTGGTGCCCTCGCTGCCGCTGCCGTTCCTGACGCCCACCGCGGCCTTCCCCGTCCCCTTCATCGCACGGTCGTTCCCGGGATCGTGGAATCGTGCCAGCTACCAGTTCAACCGCTTCACGGCGCTCGCGTACGGAGGGATGATCAACAGGTTCCGTCGCGAGAAGCTCGGTCTTGCGCGCATGAGCCGCTTCAGCGACTACTTGCACGCGGCCGACGGATCGCGGGTTCCGGTGCTCTACCCGTTCAGTCGTCACGTGGTCCCCGTGCCCGCCGACTACCCCGCGTCGGCGCACGTCACCGGGTACTGGTTCCGCGACGACCCCGAGGCGGCACCGGCTCCGTCGCCGCGGCTGCAGGAGTTCCTCGCCGCCGGCGCGCCGCCGATCTACGTCGGCTTCGGCAGCATGGGGTTCGGGCGGGGTGCCGAGGCCCGCGGCCGCCTGGTGATGGAGGCGGTGCTCGAGGCCGGCGTGCGCGCCGTGGTCTCGACCGGGTGGGGAGCCCTCCACGCGCAGTCGACCGCCGAGGTCATGGTCGTCGACGAGGTCTCGCACCGCTGGCTGTTCCCCCGGGTCGCCGCGGTCGTGCACCACGGCGGGTCGGGCACCACGGCCGCCGGCCTGCGCGCCGGCCGGCCGACCCTCGTGTGCCCGGTGCTGGGCGATCAGCCGTTCTGGGGGCGACGGGTCCACGAACTCGGCGCCGGCCCCGAGCCGCTCCCGCTCCGCCGTGCGACGGCCGAGACGCTCACCGACCGCATCCGCAGGCTCGTGGGCGACCCCGGCTACGCCGGGAAGGCGGCCGCGATCGGCGAGGCGATCGAGCAGGAGGACGGCACGGCGCGGGCGCTCGAGGTGCTCCTCGAGATCGAGGCCGCGCACGCGGCCCATCGCAGCACCGCGTGAGCGATCTCCGGCGCCCGGGCGGCGTGCCCGACGCCGATAGAATCGACGGATGCCGCGGTCTGCGGCCGCCGGACCGAGTGCTCGCCCTGCGAGCGCGTCGTGATCGTCCTGCGCCTTCGTGCACCCCCTTCCCGACCATTGGAGCCACCGTGGCCGAACAGTCCCGCCTCGACAAAGTCATCGCCCTCGCCCGCCACCGCGGGTTCGTGTTCCAGGCCGGTGAGATCTACGGCGGATCCCGGTCGGCGTGGGACTACGGCCCGCTCGGCACCGAGCTCAAGGAGAACATCCGCCGGCAGTGGTGGCAGACGTTCGTGCGCGGCCGGGGCGACATGGTCGGGCTCGACTCGTCGGTGATCCTGCCCAAGCGCGTGTGGGAGGCATCCGGTCACGTCGACACGTTCACCGACCCCCTCGTCGAGTGCCTGCAGTGCCACAAGCGGTTCCGCGCCGACAATCTCATCGAGGACTTCGAGGCGCGCAAGGGCCGCAAGGCCGAGAACGGCCTCGCCGACATCCCGTGCCCCAACTGCGGCACGAAGGGGCAGTACACCGAGCCCAAGGCGTTCTCGGGTCTGGTGAAGACCTACCTCGGCGTCGTCGACGACGAATCGGGCCTGCACTACCTGCGCCCCGAGACCGCTCAGGGCATCTTCGTGAACTTCTCGAACGTGCTCACCGCCAGCCGCAAGAAGCCGCCGTTCGGCATCGGCCAGGTGGGCAAGGCCTTCCGCAACGAGATCACGCCGGGCAACTTCATCTTCCGCACGCGCGAGTTCGAGCAGATGGAGATCGAGTTCTTCACGCCGCCGGCCGAGGCGCAGCACTGGTTCGAGCACTGGGTGGAGGAGTGCTGGAACTGGTTCACCGACCTGGGCATCGACCCGGCGAACATGCGCCGGTTCGACGTGCCCGAGGACGAGCGCGCGCACTACTCAGCCGGCACCATCGACGTCGAGTACCGCTTCGGATTCCCCGGCAAGGAGTGGGGCGAGCTCATGGGCGTCGCCAACCGCACCGACTACGACCTCGGCAGCCACACCGAGGCGTCGGGGCAGTCGCTGTCGTACTTCGATCAGGCGTCGGGCGAGAAGTACATCCCGTACGTGATCGAACCGTCGTTCGGCCTCACCCGCAGCATGATGGCGTTCCTCGTCGACGCGTACCACGAGGAGGAGGCGCCGAACGCGAAGGGCGGCACCGACACCCGCACGGTGCTCAAGCTCGACCCGCGCCTGGCGCCGGTCAAGGCCGCGATCCTGCCGCTCTCGCGCAACGAGCAGCTGTCTCCGATCGCGCGCGAGGTGGCCGAAGACCTCCGCGGCGAGTGGAACATCGACTTCGACGACGCGGGCGCCATCGGCCGCCGCTACCGCCGCCAGGACGAGATCGGCACGCCGTTCTGCGTCACCGTCGACTTCGACTCGCTCGAGGACCGCGCCGTCACCGTGCGCGACCGCGACACCATGGGCCAGGAGCGCGTGCCGCTCGAGGGCCTCAAGTCCTACCTCGCGGAGCGTCTGCGCGGAGCCTGACGCTCCCGCCGTCGCGGCCGCGCGGTGTTCCGCCGTGCGGTGGCAACGGTCCTAGGCTGGCCGATGCGGGCGACGGAGCCCGCGACGGGGAGTGGACGTGACCGCGAGCAACATCGAGATCGCACAGCGGGCCGAACTGCGGCCGATCACCCGGATCGCCGAGAGCCTCGGCATTCCGGACGACGCCCTCGAGCCGTACGGGCGCTACAAGGCCAAGGTCTCGCTGGCGCATGTGCGCACGCTGCGCGAGCGCCCGCGCGGGCGCCTCGTGCTGGTGACGGCGGTCTCGCCCACACCCGCGGGCGAGGGCAAGACCACGACGACGGTGGGGCTCGGCGACGCGCTGACCCGCATCGGTGAGCGCGCCATGATCTGCCTGCGCGAGCCGGCGCTCGGGCCGGTGTTCGGCATGAAGGGCGGCGCGGCGGGCGGCGGCTACGCGCAGGTCGTGCCGATGGAAGACATCAACCTCCACTTCACGGGCGACTTCCCGGCGATCGCCGTGGCCACCAATCTGCTCGCGGCGCTGATCGACAACCACATCCATCACGGCAACGAGCTCGGCATCGATGTGCGGCGCGTGACCTGGCGGCGCGTGCTCGACGTCAACGACCGGGCCTTGCGCGACACGGTCGTGGGCCTCGGCGGCCCGTCGAACGGATACCCGCGCGAGAGCGGGTTCGACATCGTGGTGGCGTCCGAGGTCATGGCGATCTTCTGCCTCGCGACGGATCTCGCCGACCTCAAGGAGCGCCTCGGCGACATCGTCGTCGGATACACGCGCGACCGCGCGGCGATCCGGGCGCGCGACCTCCACGCGCACGGCGCGATGGCCGCGCTCCTGCGCGACGCCCTCGCGCCGAACCTCGTGCAGACCCTCGAGCACACGCCGGCGTTCGTGCACGGCGGCCCGTTCGCCAACATCGCACACGGCTGCAACTCGTTCATCGCGACGGATGCCGCGCTCCGGCTGGCCGACTACGTCGTGACCGAAGCGGGCTTCGGCGCCGACCTCGGCGCCGAGAAGTTCGTCGACATCCTGTGCCGGTCGACAGGTCTGCGTCCGGACGCCGCCGTGATCGTCGCGACGGTGCGGGCGCTGAAGTACCACGGCGGCGTCGAGGTGGCAGACCTCGCCCGTGAGGATGTCGCGGCGGTCGAGCTCGGCGCCGCCAACCTGCGCCGTCACCTCGAGACGGTGCGCGAGACGTTCGGCATTCCCGCCGTCGTCGCCATCAACCATCGTGCGGAAGACACGGATGCCGAGACCGCGGCGCTCGTCGCGATCGTCGAGGCCGCGGGGGCGGAGGCGGTCGTCGCGCGGCACTTCGCCGAGGGCGGCGCCGGAGCCGAGGATCTCGCCCGTGCGGTCGTGCGCCTGTGCGCGGAGCCCGCGGCGGACTCGGCATCCGGACTTCGCTTCACCTACCCCGACGACGCCACCCTGTGGCAGAAGATGACGGCGATCGCGACCCGCATCTACGGAGCATCCGAGGTCACGGCCTCGACGGCGGTGCGCGCGCAGATCCGGCGCCTGCAGAACGAGGGCTACGGCGCGTACCCGGTGTGCGTCGCCAAGACCCAGTACTCGTTCTCGACCGACCCGCGGCTGCGCGGTGCGCCGACCGGCCACGTGGTCGACATCCGCGAGGTGCGCCTCGCCGCCGGCGCCCGGTTCGTGGTGATGGTCTGCGGCGACATCATGACGATGCCGGGGCTGCCGGCGGTGCCGGCCGCGACCACGATCGACGTCACCGAGGACGGGCGGATCGTCGGGCTGTTCTAGCCGCCGGTGCGCGCGGTCATGCTGCGGGGAAGGAGCGCACGCGCTGTACCCGCAGCGTGTGGGGGAGGGCGTCGGTGTCGCGACTGCCGTCCGCGCGGGGGAACTCGTAGACGTCGAGCATGAACTGCACCGGGTAGTCCAGGCGCTGGGCGACGGTCTTGACCCAGCGGCCGTCGACGAAGAAGCGCACGCGTTCGGCGGTCCACTCGACCGCATAGTCGTGGAAGTCGGTGAGGTCGCCGTCGACGCGGATCTTCTCGAAGTCCTCGTGCAGTCGAGGGTCGTTCTGCGGCTTGACGCCGACGCCGACCCAGCCGCCCTCGTCGTCGAGGTCGCGACCGAAGATCTCGGCGATGCACAGTTCGCCGCAGTCGTCGGGGCGGTCCTCGAACCCGATCGGCCAGAACGCGACCATCGCGTCGGGGTGGCGGATGGCGGCCAGCCGCACCTCGATGACGCCGTGGTGCACGAGCCACAGCCGGCGCTCCGGCTGCTCCTCGCGCACGACCAGACCCTCGCGGAAGCGGTGCTGTCCGATGCCGCTGCCGACAGGTCCTGAGAACTGCCCGGTCTGCAGGTGCGACACGCGCAACTCGCCGTCGAGGTCGGGAGCCCAGGGGGCGGTGTCGTCCTCGATCGACAGTTCCAGGCCGCGCGGGCCGGTCCGCACGCGGGCGGCCGAGGCGTCCCGTGACGCCCAGTGAGGTGTGTAGTACGGCCACCAGCGCGTCTGGTCGAGCCCGGGAGCGGTGAACGTCTCGTCGACGTCGGCCACCCGGGCGGACAGGTCGAGGGGTGACATGTCGAGCACCCAGATGTTGAAGGTCAGCGCGCCGCCGCGCCACGGTGCGGTGGCCGATCCGCGGTGCTCGAACCCGGCGCTGCGGCACAGGGCGTTCGATGCCGCATTGCCGACGCCGGGGTATGCGACGAGCAGGTCGCGATCGCCGCGCTCGGCGACGGCGCGGATGAGCAGGCGCAGCGCCTGGCGCGCGATGCCCCGGCCCTGCCACTCGGGCAAGACGTTCCACCCGGTCTCCCAGGCCGGAGTGCCGTCGTGCTCGACCTGCCAGTAGCCGATGCCGCCCACCGGCGTGCCGTCGAGCTCGATGCGGAACATGGCCGCCTCGCCCGCCGCCATCAGGCGCAGATACCGGTCGTGCCGCTCCTCGAGCTGCGCCGCCGTCTCGGGCCCGCCCAGCTGGGCCGTCATCTCCGGCGTGTTGGCACGCTGCAGCAGGGGAAGGTCTCCCGGACCCCACGGCGCGAGCGTCAGGGTTCCGTCCATCGCTCCATTGTGCGCCGCACCTCCGACACCCGCAGCGGCCCCACGGGGAGGCGTCGCGCGCCGGGCTGTGCGTCTCGCACAACCCGACGGCCCGACGCCACCCCCGCACCTTGTGGGTATCCACCAGACGCTTTGAGGCCAGGTTGTGGGAGTTCTACGGTCGAAGGGAGTTTGCACCCCATCCGTCGCACCCGAGAGGTGATGCACATGGCCGACGCCGTCCGCACGAAGAAGCCCGCAGTCCACAAGCGCACGCCCGCCGGCGGCGCCCCGACCGCACCGCACACCGCGGAGGAGGCGGCCGAGCCGCGCATCGATGTGGCCGCGGTCACCGATCTGCTCCTCGGCACGTGGGCCGAGACCCGCCGCGAGGCGCGCGAGATGATCAAGGACCCCGCGTTCTGGCGCATCGAGGGCCAGCCCATGCCTGAGCACCGCGAGCGCGTGCTCACCCAGCTGCACCTGCTCGTCGAGCACGGCGGATCGCGCCGTGCGATGCCCGAGGCGTACGGCGGGAAGAACGACAACGGCGCCAACCTCGCAGGGTTCCAGGAGCTCGTGCTCGCCGACCCCAGCCTGCAGATCAAGTCCGGCGTCCAGTGGGGGCTGTTCGGGTCGGCGATCTTCCAGCTCGGCACCGAGAAGCACCACGAGAAGTGGCTGGAGGCGGTCATCGACCTGAGCCTTCCCGGCGCGTTCGCGATGACCGAGACCGGACACGGATCGGATGTCGCCGCCATCGGCACGACCGCGACCTACGACCCCGACACCGAGGAGTTCGTCATCCACACGCCGTTCCGCGGCGCGTACAAGGACTACCTGGGCAACGCGGCACTGCACGGCAAGGCGGCCACGGTGTTCGCGCAGCTCATCACGGGCGGGGTCAACTACGGCGTGCACTGCTTCTTCGTGCCGATCCGCGACGACGAGGGCGCCATGCTGCCCGGCATCGTCAGCGAGGACGACGGCGTCAAGGGCGGCCTCAACGGCATCGACAACGGCCGGCTCGCGTTCGACCACGTGCGCGTGCCGCGGTTCAACCTGCTCGACCGTTACGGCCAGGTCGCCGCCGACGGCTCGTACACCAGCGACATCGCAAGCCCGGGCCGACGCTTCTTCACGATGCTCGGCGCGCTGGTGCAGGGGCGGGTGTCGCTCGACGGCGCCTCGACCACCGGCACCGCGCTGGCCCTGCACATCGCGCTCACGTATGCGAACCAGCGCCGCCAGTTCGATTCGGGCGCGGGCACCGAAGAGGTCGTGCTGCTCGACTACGGCAAGCACCAGCGGCGCCTCCTGCCCCTCCTCGCGCAGAACTACGCCCAGTTCTTCAGCCACGATGAGCTGCTGAAGAAGTTCGACGGCGTGTTCTCGGGCCGCGCCGACACCCCCGACGAGCGCGAGGACCTCGAGACGCTCGCCGCGGCGCTCAAGCCCCTCAGCACCTGGAACGCCCTCGCGACGATCCAGGAGGCGCGCGAGGCGTGCGGCGGTTCGGGCTTCCTCGCCGAGAACCGCATGGTGGGGCTCCACCAGGACCTCGACGTCTACGTCACCTTCGAAGGCGACAACAACGTGCTGCTGCAGCTCGTCGGCAAGCGGCTGCTGTCGGACTTCGCCAAGCAGTTCAAGGGGAAGGATGCCGCGGCCCTCGCCCGCTACGCCGTCGGCCAGACCGCGGGCAAGCTGTTCCACGGCGCCGGCCTGCGTCAGCTCGGGCAGGCCGTCGCCGATCTCGGCTCGACCGCCCGCTCCGTGGAGCTGGGCCTGCGCGAGGAGCAGCAGCACGAGCTGCTCGCGGGTCGCGTGGAGCAGATGGTGGCGGATGTCGCGGCGGCACTGCGCCCCGCCTCGAAGCTGTCCCCCGCCGAGGCGGCGGCGCTGTTCAACACCCACCAGGCCGAGCTCATCGAGGCCGCCCGTGCGCACGGCGAGCTGCTGCAGTGGGAGGCGTTCACCGATGGCGTGAACCACATCGCCGACGAGGGCACCCGGCGCGTGCTGACGTGGCTGCGCGACCTGTTCGGCCTGCATCTGATCGAGAAGCACCTCGCGTGGTACCTCATCAACGGGCGTCTCTCGACCCAGCGCGCGGCATCCGTCTCCCGCTACATCGACCGCCTGTGCGCGCGGCTCCACCCGCACGCGCAGGACCTCGTCGACGCCTACGGCTTCGAGCCCGAGCACGTGCGCGCCCCCATCGCCTCGGGCGCCGAGCGGCAGCGCCAGGACGAGGCCCGCGAGTACTACCGCGCGCTCGCGGCGTCGGGCGACGCCCCGGTCTCCGAGAAGTCGCTCAAGAAGAAGCAGGGCGCCTGATCACGAAAAGGTAACGAATCGCGGCGGTCTGTCAGGAACCGCGACACAGCGGACACATCCCTGTGAAGGCTCCTCCCGACAGCCGCGCCATCGGGCTTCGCGCGCGGTGGGAGGGTCTTCACGGGGGATCGCGTTCTGGGGACGCGGTCCCCTTACCTCTGCCCGCGGCGCGCCGGCTCAGCCTGCAGGCCCCGGGTCAGTCGCCCGACCAGCCGCACATGCCGCACTCGCCGGTCGCCGAGACCTCGACGAAGCAGTTCGGGCACATCGCGCGCTGACGCTCCGGGATCGTGGGCTTCGCGGGCCGCCGCTCGGCGGCCGGGCGCGGTGCGCGCGTGCCGCCGCGCGGCGGGGCGACGGATGCCGCGGGCCGGCGCTCGATGACCGGCCGGTGCTCGGCGCAGTAGAACCGCACGTAGCCGTCGTGGTTCTTGGGATGACGGTGCTTGTAGGCCCACAGCTCGGTGCGCGGGCGGGGCTCGGAGTCGGCGCCGCAGGCGAAGCAGCGCGTCGGGTCGCCCGGCACGACATCGGCGACGAGCACGAGCGTGTCGAACGGGATGGCATCGCGCCAATCCGACGAGGCGACGATCTTCACGGCGGTTCCTCCCAGCTGTGCGGGCCGAAGCCGGCCCGACATTCCAAGGTAAGCGACGCACGCGGCATCCGGAACCGAGACGCCGTCCGTTCACCAGCCCGAACCGGAGTGTTGGGGGCGATGGAGCGGGGGTCGACGGGGATCGCTGCGACGTCGGCGGGCGCACATAGGCTGGCGCGATGAGCACGGACGTCCGCATCGGTCCCGACGAGGTCGCGCGCTGCGCGTGGGTCGGCGACGACCCCGAGTACCGCCGCTACCACGACGACGAGTGGGGCACGCCCCTGCACGGCGACCGGCCCCTGTTCGAGAAGATGAGCCTCGAGGGGTTCCAGGCGGGCCTGTCGTGGATCACGATCCTCCGCAAGCGGCCGCGGTTCCGCGAGGTGTTCGCGGGTTTCGACCCCGAGGCGGTCGCCCGGTTCGGCGATGCCGACGTCGAGCGATTGATGACGGATGCCGGGATCATCCGCAACCGCGCGAAGATCCTGGCCACGATCGGCAATGCCCGGCTCGTCGTCGAGATGGCACCGGGCGAGCTCGACGAGCTGATGTGGTCGTTCGCCCCGGTCGCCGGCCGCCGTCCGCGCGCGCTCGCCGAGGTTCCGGCCACGACGCCGGAGTCCGACGCGATGAGCAAGGCGCTGCGGGCACGCGGCTTCCGCTTCGTCGGCTCGACGACGATGTACGCGCTGATGCAGTCGACCGGAATGGTCGACGACCACGTCGAGGAGTGCTGGCGCGCGCGCTGAGACCCGCGCTCAGCCGGTCGCGGGCCGGTCGTCCGTCTCGCCGCTCCCCAGGAACGCCAGTACCGCCGCCACGCGGCGGTGGGTCTCGGCGTCGGCGCCCGACAGCCCCAGCTTCGCGAAGATCGCGTTGATGTGCTTCTCGACCGCCGACTGCGACAGGAACAGCGACCGCGCGATGGATGCGTTCGAGCTGCCCGACGACATCGCGGCGAGCACCTCGAGCTCGCGCGGCGTCAGCTGTGCGAGTGCACGATCCGACGCCGAGGTCTGGCGGTTCAGCAGCGCCTCCACGACCATCGGGTCGATGACGGAGCCGCCCGTGATCACCGCCCGCAGTGCGCGGAGCAGTTCGTCCAGGTCGCCGACGCGATCCTTCAGCAGGTACGCCAGGCCCTGCGTGCCGTCGCGGAAGAGCTCGAGCGCATACAGCGAGTTCGCGTGCTGCGACAGGACGACCACCCCCGTGCCGGGATGCTCGGCGCGGATGGTGCGCGCGACATGGATCCCCTCCATCTGGTGATGAGGCGGCATCCGGATGTCGACCACCGCGGCGTCCGGAGACAGGCGCGACACGGCCTCCAGCAGCTGCTCGCCGTCGCCGACGGAGGCCACCACGCGGACCTCGCCCGAGGCCTCGAGCAGCTGCCGCGTGCCTTCGCGCACCAGGAAGTGATCGTCGGCGATCGCGACCTCGATCATCGGGCGCCTCCCCTCGGCCGGGCCGGCAGCTGGGCGCGCACCGTCGTGCCCGCGCCCGGCGCGGAGTCCACCGACATCGAGCCGCCGAGTGCCGTGAACCGATCCGCCAGGCCCACCAGCCCGTGCCGGTGCACGCGGGCCGGGTCGAACCCGACGCCGTCGTCGGCGACGGTCAGCGAGAGTCCGGAGCGGTCGCACGACAGCTCGACGCGCGCGTGCGAGGCGCCGGCGTGCTTGAGCACGTTCGTGAGCGCCTCGACGACGAAGAAGTAGGCGGCGCCCTCGATGTCGTCGTCGAACCGGGCGCCTCGAAGCCCCGGTCCGACCGACAGCCGGATGTCGACGGGCAGCCGGTCGCATCGGTCCTCGACCGCCGCCACGAGCCCTCCGTCGGTGAGCACCGACGGGTGGATCCCCTGAGCGAGCTCGCGCACCTCGCGCAGCACCCCTTGCACCTCGTGCTGCAGCTCGATGAGGATCTCCTCGTCGAGACTGCCGGTGCGGACGCGGGCGCGTGCGAGGCCGAGCTTGGCCACCAGCGACACGAGCTCCTGCTGCGCGCCGTCGTGCAGATTGCGCTCGATGCGGCGACGCTCGGCCTCCTGCACCTGCACGATGCGGCCGGCCAGTCGCCGGTTGGCGACGAGCAGTGCGGACTGCTGCCCGAGCGCGCTGATGAGACGGATGTCGCGGTCGGAGAGACGCCCCGTGAGCTTCGGGCCGCAGCGGATCTCGCCCACCCGCGTGCCGTCGCTGCCGAGCGGAAGCGTGAGCGCGGTATCGGCTGACGGGGTGCCCGCGGTCCCCTCCGGGCCCGGCGGGATCCGCACCGCCACCCAGCGCAGGCGCACGGCCGAGCGAACCAGCTGGGCCAGCCGTGCGGCGACCTGCTCGTCATCCTGGTCGTCCGGGCTGCCGGCATCGAGCACCGCTGCCGGCCGCGCGCCGAACACCCAGCGATCGGCGATCGTCCGCAGCCGCTCACGGAGCGGCTGGAAGCCGAAGGCGAGCACGGCCGTGACCGCGATGGCGACCTCGACCGGCAGGCCCGCGCCGGCGGTCACGCCCAGGCCCGTCACGACCACGGCGTACACCGCCAGGATGCCGAGCGAGAGCGCGCCGTAGATGAACGACTTGCGCATGACCGCTTCGGAGTCGAGCCACGTCGGCGGCTCGAGCGCGACCAGCAGCGACAGCGGGATGAGCGGTATCGCGAACGTGCTGAGCGTGATCGCGAGATCGCCGTGCTCGGGGGCGTCCGCGCCGAGGATCGGCTGGACGAGGAACGGCACCAGCCCGACCGCGAGGGCCGCGCCGCCGCCGAACAGCACCCAGCGGATCTGCGTGCGGTGCTCGAGCGACTCGTGGCGGTACCGGACGACGAGGGCGACGATGGCGGCCGCCACGACGGCGTAGAGCATCTCGCGCATCGAGGCGGTGAACGGCGCCAGGAACGCCAGGGCGGGCACATGCACGGGGTTGGCGATCGGCGGCAGCTCGCCGTACGCGATGCGGTCGACCAGCACGTCCTCGTGCGAGAGCAGTGCGATCAGCATCGGCAGCGGCAGGAACCACAGCGCGCGCACGAGACGGCGCTGCAGACGCGTCCGGGCGATGCACGACGGGAAGAGGCCGATCGCCACGGCGAAGCACGCCAGACCCCACGTGACGATGAGCGCCTCGCCGGTCAGGGCCCACGGCATCCATTCCTCCGCACCGTACGCCGCGTACCGCGCCTTGAGGAGCACCTCGAGCGGTGCCGCGAACCCCGGCCCGAGGATCGACCCGAGCAGCACGAACGCGCCGGCGCGGTGTCCTCCCGCGAACAGCACGATCCCGACCACGAGGAACGGGATCGGGACGACCAGCAGGTAGAGCAGCATCAGCCACGGCAGCGGCCGCTCGTAGAGCACGGCGAAGAGGGCGGCGGTCACGGCCGACACCGCGACCGCCGTCAGCCCCCAGATCAGGCTCCGCACGGCAGGTCGCCCCACGGTGCCATCTTCCGGCCAACCGAGGGCCGCGTCTACCGTGCGCACCGCACCGCAGACGTGCGGTGCACCTCACCTCCGCGGGTGGCCTGCATCCTGTCGCGACGTGCCGCGCGGTTCGTACCGTGGGCTCGATCGCGAATGAGCGCGGTCACGATCGAGGGGGTCCTCATGCGCAAGGTGTTCTTCGTCGTCAGCCTGCTGGCGATCGCGGTCGTCGCGGTGCAGTACTACCTGGCGGCCGTGGGGGTGTTCTCGGGCTCGCACGACGGCTTCGTCTTCCACGGCACGTCGGGGCGCATCGTCGCGCCGATCGTCTTCCTGCTGCTGATCGTGACGGCCGCTCTCGCGCGCGCCGGCAAGAAGACGATCTGGCTCACGGTCCTGATGCTCGGCCTGCTGGTGATGCAGACGCTCATCTTCGTCTTCACCGGGCTCATCTTCGGCGTCGGACCCGACACGCCGAACCCGCCCGTCGCGGCGATCCTGACGGTGAGCCTGCACGCCCTCAACCCGATGTTCATGATCTGGGTCGGCGTCGTCATCGCCCTGCGTGCGCGGCGGCTGGCCTTCCCGGGCGCGGGTGCCGCGCCTGACGGCGCAACGGCGACGGATGCCGAAGCAGCAGTGTCGCCGGCACTCGATCGGCCCGCCGGCCCGCCGCCGACGTCATGAGCGAGCAGCTGCGCATCTGGGCGGGGGTCACCGGGTTCATGGCGGCGGCGGCCCTGGTCGCCCTCGTGCTCTTCTTCGCACTCGCGCGGCCCTTCGGCGCGGAGCAGCGCCAATGGTCGTGGCTCGGGCCGGTGAACGACTGGCTCATGGTGCTCTCGGCCGGGCCGTGGATCGTCGCGACCGTGCTCGTGGCGGTGCGGGCGCACCTCGACGGCGCGTGGTGGATCCTCTCGGGCGCGGTGATCGTGGGGATCGCCGCGATGGCGGTCGTGACCCTGACGATGCTGGCGGGACGCACGGGCCTCGGTCTTCAGGTCGCTGTCACGCTCCCCGCGACCGTCCTGGCCTTCACCTGGGCGGCGGTCGCGACGTACGCCGCGGCGCGCCGGGCCGTGGTGCCCGACGGCGTCGCGACGCTGGCGCTCGTGCTCCTGATCGCCCTCGTGGCCGGCGGCGCCGTCGTCGCGATCTCGTTCCTCGTGCCCGAGGGTCCCGTGCGCACCGCGCTGTGGGTGCTCGGCGGCGTGCCGGCCGGCCTGGCCTGGATCGGCTATCCGGCCCTGTGGCTGAGCATCGCGGCGACCGCGAGGTGAGGTCGCGATGAGTTCTGCCGTGCTGCAGCTGCTCTGGGGAGCAGTGGTGCTGGCGGCGGCCGCGACCTGGGCCCTGCTGGCTGTGCGGCTGGGGAGGACGGACGGGCGGGGGAGCGCGTCCCGCACCCGCGGCGCGCGGTCGGCCCGGCCGGGGCCCGGGGACTGGGGCCTGGTGGCGGCGGGGGCGGCACTGCTCGCGGCGCGCGGGGGGATCGTCGCAGCGCTGGCGGCGGCATCCGTCGTCTTCGTCCAGGACCGGGCATGGGGCCTCGCGCTCTCGGCCGTGACGGCGGTCGCCGCGGTCGCCGCGATCGCGCTGCGGCTGCGCGTCGGGCCGGCGTTCGCCGGCGGTGCCGCCGTGGCTGCCGGCGCCGAGCTCATGCTCGTCGTCGTGGTGGGCGCGCCTGTGCCGCTGTGGGCGGGGCTCGCCGTCACGGCGGCCGTCGTGGCGGCGACCGTCGTGTGGGCGTTCGTGCGGCTCGGCACGGGCCGTCGTCCGCTCGCCGCGACGATCGCGGCCGCCACAGTGGCTGTCGCGGCGCTCGCCGCCGTCGGGGTGGGGGTCGTGGGCCGGGGCGCGCTGGCCCAGGAGGGCTTCCAGACGCACGGGCACGGCGCCGCCCCCGGCACGGCGGCCGCCGATGCCGTGGCGCCCCCGGCGACGCCTCCGTCGATCCCGGTGTCGCAGCTCGCGGGCGAGCCCGACGCGGGTGCCCCTCGCGTCTCGGTCGTTCTGCGGGCGCAGCGGCAGACGATCGACCTCGGCGCGGGCGCCGCCGTCGAGGCGTGGACGTTCGGCGGCCTCGCGGGTCCTGCGATCGTCGCGACCGAGGGCGACGTGCTCGACGTGACCCTCGAGAACGTCGACGTCGAGGCCGGTGTGACGGCGCACTGGCACGGGTATCCGGTGCCGGCGGCGGCGGACGGCGTCGCCGGAGTGACGCAGGATGCCGTGCGCCCCGGCGAGTCGTTCCGCACCGCCTTCACGCTGACGCGGCCGGGGACGTACTGGTACCACACGCATCAGCGCGGCTCGGAGGGCGTCGTGCGCGGGCTCTACGGCACCCTCGTGGTGCAGCCGGCGGGCGGCCAGGCCGAGGACGTCGACGTGGTGCTGCCGGTGCACACGTTCGGTCGCACCGTGGTGCTCGGCGACAGCGCCGGCGAGCAGCGCACCACGGCCCGCGAGGGCCAGTCCGTGCGGGTGCGCCTGATCAACACCGACCAGCAGCCGCAGCGGTTCACGGTCGCGGGAGCGCCGTTCCGGGTGCTCGCGCTCGACGGCGCCGACGTCGAGACCCACGAGGCGCGCGACGCCGCGGTCGAGGTACCGGCGGGCGGGCGGGTCGACATCGGATTCCGGATGCCGCAGGCCGCCGTCGCGGTGCGGGCCGCGGCATCCGGCACCGCCGCCATGGTGTTCGCGACCGGCGACTCGCCCGCGCCGGCGGCTGCGGCGAAGGACGGCCGGGCGTTCGATCCGCTCACGGACGTGACCGCGTCGGCGCCGCCCGATGCGGCCACCGCCGCTGCGATCGCGCGCGCAGCGGCATCCGGCGGCTTCGATGTGGACGAGACGTACGCGCTCGACCGCCTCCCGCGTGTGGTGGGCGGAGTGCCGCAGTATGCGTACACGGTGAACGGCGCGGTGTATCCGTTCGTGCCGTCGACGGTGGTGGGCGAAGGCGACGTGGTGCGGCTCACGGTGGTCAACCGCGGGTTCGAGACGCATCCGATGCATCCGCACGGCCATACCGTGCGGGTGCTCGCGGTCGACGGTGCGGCGCCGGCGTCGCCGCTGTGGCTCGACACGTTCGACGTCGGCCCGGGTGAGGTGTGGGAGGTCGCGTTCGTCGCCGACAACCCGGGCATCTGGATGGATCACTGCCACAACCTCGAGCACGCTGCGCTCGGGATGGTGATGCACATCGCCTACCGCGGCGTGTCGACCCCGTTCGCGCACGGCGGGCCCGCCGGGAACGCGCCGGAGTGACGCTGGCGCCGCGGGACGCTCGCAGGTCGTCCGCGCTCTTGACGCGTGATGCGTGATGCATGATGCTTGATGCATGCGCACGACGGTGACCATCGACGACGACGTCCTCGCGGCGGCGAAGCAGTTCGCCGACGCCCGCGGCCTGACCCTCGGCGAGGCGCTGTCGCAGCTCGCGCGGGCCACCCTCACCGAGCGCCGCCGCTATGGCGGCACGCGCAACGGCATCGTGCTGCTGCCGGCTCCCGCCACCGCGGCCAGCGGCGAGATCGAGGACGTCAACGCCCTCCGGGACGAGCCGTGACGCGGCACCTGCTCGACATCAACGCCGTCATCGCGCTCATCGATCCGCTGCACGTCAACCACGACCGGGCCCACCGGTGGTTCGCGTCGCGGGGCGGGGCGATCTGGCACACCAGCCCCACCGTGCAGAACGGCGTCGTGCGCGTGGTCAGCCACCCCAAGTACCCGAACAGCCAGCCGGCCCCGGTGGTGCTCGCGAGCCTGGCGAGCCTGTCGGCCCGCGAGGACCACGCGTTCCTCGCCGACTCGGTGAGCCTCCTCGACAGCTCGGTCCACACCGAGCGCCTGCTCGCGAGCTCTCAGGTGACCGATACGTACCTCCTCCATCTCGCCGCGTCGAACGACGCGATGCTCGCGACCTTCGACACGCGCATCGTGACCTCGGTGGTGCCGTCGGGGGCGACGGTGGTCTTCGCGATCCCGTAGCCGAGCGCACGGGCCCATGCGGCGGAATGAATCACGGATGCCGTCGGTTCCTGTTCGCGGAGGACCACATGGATTACGGCCACGCGCTCGAGTTCGGCGCGTTCATCACCCCGTCCGCTGCCGCTCCCGACGCGCCCGTCCTGCTGTCGCAGGTCGCCGAGGCATCGGGACTCGACCTCGTCACGTTCCAGGACCACCCCTACCAGCCGGCGTTCCTCGACACGTGGACGCTCATGTCGTTCGTCGCGGCCCGGACCGACAGCATCCGCATCGCCCCCAACGTGCTCAACGTGCCGCTGCGTCCGCCCGCCGTCGTGGCGCGCGCCGCGGCGAGCCTCGACCTGCTGTCGGGCGGCAGGTTCGAGCTCGCGCTCGGCGCGGGCGGGTTCTGGGATGCGATCGAGGCGATAGGCGGCACGCGCCTCACGCCCGGCCAGGCGGTGACCGCACTCGAGGAGGCCGTCGACCTCATCCGCGAGCTGTGGCGCACCGACGAGCGGCGCGGCGTCTTCACCGACGGCCGCCACCACCGCGTGCACGGGGCGAAGCGCGGCCCCCGGCCCGCACACGATCTGCCGATCTGGATCGGCGCCTACAAGCCGCGCATGCTCTCGCTCACCGGACGCAAGGGCAACGGCTGGCTGCCGTCGCTCGGCTACCTGAAGCCCGGGGACCTCGCCCGGGGCAACGCCGCGATCGACGAGGCGGCCGCCTCGGTCGGCCGCGACCCGCGCGAGATCCGCCGGCTGCTCAACGTGGGGCAGCTCGCGGCCGACCCGAACGAGTTCGCCGAACGGCTGGCACGCCTCGCGCTCGACGACGGCATCGGGACGTTCATCCTCGCGGGCGACGACCCGCGCCTGCTGCAGACCTTCGGCGAGGAGGTCGCGCCGGCGGTGCGCGAGCTCGTGGCCCGCGAGCGCGGATCCCGCGGCACGGCCGAGGCCCCGGTCCGCTCGGCGGCCGCGCTGGCCGCACGCCGCGCGGGCATCGCCTACGACGACGTGCCCGCAGGGCTCCACGCCATCGAGCCGGGCGACTTCGAGTACGGCGACGTGCGCGCCACCTACATGCGCGGGGGAGCTCCGGGCATCGTGCTGCAGCCCGACTCGCCGCAGCAAGTGGCCGACGCGCTCGCGTTCGCGCGGAGGCATCCCGAACTGCCGCTCGCGGTGCGCAGCGGCGGCCACGGCATCAGCGGCCGCAGCACGAACGACGGCGGCATCGTGATCGATCTGCGCCGCCTCGACGACATCGAGGTGCTCGACGCGACCCGGCGGCTCGTGCGGATCGGCCCGGGAGCCCGGTGGATGCAGGTGGCGGCGGCACTCGGCGAGCACGGCTGGGCACTGAGCTCGGGCGACTACGGCGGCGTGGGCGTCGGCGGCCTCGCGACGGCGGGCGGCATCGGGTTCCTCGCGCGCGAGCACGGCCTCACCCTCGACCACCTCCGCGCCGCCGAGGTCGTGCTGGCCGACGGCTCGATCGTGCGAACGGATGCCGAGCACCACCCCGACCTGTTCTGGGCGGTCCGCGGAGCCGGCGCCAACATCGGCATCGTGACGGCCTTCGAGTTCGAGGTCGACGAGGTCGGTGACGTGGGGTGGGCGCAGCTGGCGTTCCAGGTCGACGACCTCGCCGGGTTCCTGCAGGGCTACGGGCGCATCGTCGAGGCCGCGCCGCGCGATCTCACGCTGTTCCTGCTCGCCGGCGGGCCGCGTCCCGGCCAGCCCCAGGTCGTGCAGTTGTACGGCGTGGTCGACTCCGACGACCCCGACACGATCATCGCGCGCCTGCAGCCCTTCGCCGAGCTCGCGCCGCTCGTGCAGCAGTCGGTGCAGCTCGTGCCGTACGCGCAGGTGATGGCGAACGCCGACCTCGGCCCGCAGCACGGCGCCGGAGAGCCGCACTCGCGCTCCGGGCTGATCGAGCACGTCACACCGGAGTTCGCGAACGCGGCGGCACGCATGGTGCAGTCGGGTGCCATCCCGTTCTTCCAGCTGCGCGCGGTCGGCGGTGCGGTCGCCGACGTCCCCGAGGACGCCACGGCGTACGCCCACCGGTCGGCGGGCTTCTCGGTCGTCGCTCTCGGCTCGAACGCCGATCGTCTCGACGCGCAGTGGCAGACGCTCGCCGATCACGTGCGCGGCATGTACCTGAGCTTCGACTCGTCGCAGCGCCCCGAGCGCATCGCCGAGGCGTTCCCGCCCGCGACGCTCGCACGCCTGCGCCGGATCAAGGGTCAGTACGACCCGACGTGCGTGTTCCGCGACAACTTCGCGATCGAGCCCGCCGCCGACGCCGCCTGACGCGTTTCGTCTCGCTCGTTCCTCGCTCGCTCAACGACCGGCCCTCGCTCGGCGAAACGCGTCGCCCCTCGGTCGTCGAGCGAGCGGAGCGTCGCCCCCGGTCGTTGAGCGAGCGAAGCGAGACGAAACGCCCCGGCCCTCGGTCGTTGAGCGAGCGGAGCGAGACGAAACGCCCCGGGCGGCACCAGCGCATCGAGCAGGATTCAGGAAGCGGGATGTCCGCGTCGACCGGCAGACTTGTCGCCATGCCTGACACCCACCCGCACATCGCCGACTCGCACGAGGTCATCCGTGTGATCGGAGCCCGTGAGAACAACCTCAAGAACGTCTCGGTAGAGATCCCCAAGCGCCGGCTGACCGTGTTCACCGGGGTCAGCGGCTCAGGCAAGTCGTCGCTCGTGTTCGGCACCATCGCCAACGAGTCGCAGCGCCTCATCAACGAGACCTACCCGACGTTCGTGCAGCAGTTCATGGGGCAGCTGAGCCGCCCCGAGGTCGACGGGCTCGAGAACGTCAGCCCCGCGATCATCGTCGACCAGGAGCGCATGGGGTCCAACGCGCGGTCGACCGTGGGGACGGCGACCGACGCGCATGCGATGCTGCGGATGCTGTTCAGCCGGCTCGGGCAGCCGCATGTCGGGTCGCCGCAGGCCTTCTCGTTCAACATCCCCTCGGTGTCGGGCGCCGGCGCCATGACCGTCGAGAAGGGCGGCAGGAAGGTCGAGGAGCGGCGCAGCTTCGAGATCACGGGCGGCATGTGCCCGCGATGCGAAGGACTCGGCGAGGCGAGCGAGATCGACCTCGACGAGCTGTACGACAAGACCAAGTCGCTCGCCGAGGGCGCGCTCACCATCCCCGGCTACAACGTCGACGGCTGGATGGTGAAGGGGTTCACCGAGTCCGGCTTCGTCGACCCGCGCAAGCCCATCCAGGACTACTCCGAGCAGGAGCTCGCCGACTTCCTCTACAAGGAGCCGACGAAGGTCAAGATGTCGGGCATCAACATGACCTACGAGGGTCTCGTGCCCAAGATCACGAAGTCGATGCTGCAGAAGGACCGCGATTCGCTGCAGCCGCACATCCGGGCGTTCGTCGATCGCGCGGTGAAGTTCACGGCATGCCCCGACTGCGGCGGCTCGCGCCTGAACGAGGGCGCCCGGTCGTCCAAGATCCGGGGGATCAGCATCGCGGATGCGGCGGCCATGCAGATCTCGGATCTCGCGGACTGGCTCGCCACGATCGACGAGCCCGAGGTGGCCCCGCTCATGGCGGGCCTGCGGCAGACGATCGCGTCGTTCGTGGAGGTCGGACTCGGCTACCTGTCGCTGGACCGCTCGTCGGGCACGCTGTCGGGAGGCGAGGCGCAGCGCACCAAGATGATCCGCCACCTCGGCTCGGCGCTCACCGACATCACGTACGTGTTCGACGAGCCCACCGCGGGTCTGCACCCGCACGACATCGCGCGCATGAACGACCTGCTGCGCCAGCTGCGCGACAAGGGCAACACCGTGCTCGTGGTCGAGCACAAGCCCGAGGTGATCGAGATCGCCGACCACATCGTCGACCTCGGTCCCGGGGCCGGCCGCGCCGGGGGCGAGGTGCAGTACGAGGGCGATGTCGCGGGGCTCCGCGCCTCGGGCACGATCACGGGCCGCCACCTCGACGACCGCGCCCGGCTGAAGCCGGCGACGCGCGACCCGAAGGGCGTCCTCGAGATCCGCGGTGCGAACCAGCACAACCTCAAGGACGTCGACATCGACATCCCGCTCGGCATCCTCACCGTCGTGACGGGCGTCGCGGGGTCGGGCAAGTCCTCGCTCATCCACGGCAACGTGCCCGCGTTCGACGACGTCGTCGTCGTCGACCAGTCGCCGATCAAGGGCAACCGCCGCAGCAGCCCCGCGACCTACACGGGCCTGCTCGACACCATCCGCGCCGCGTTCGCGAAGGCGAACGGCGTCAAGCCGGCGCTGTTCAGCGCGAACTCCGAGGGCGCGTGCGTCGCGTGCCGCGGCCTCGGAGTGATCATCACGAACCTCGGGTTCACGCAGACCGTCGAGACGCTGTGCGAGGTGTGCGACGGCAGCGGGTTCTCGGACGAGGTGCTCGAGTACCTCCTCGACGGCAAGAACATCGCCGAGGTGCTCGCGATGACGGCGGCCGAGGCATCCGTCTTCTTCACCAAAGGACCGGCCCACACGACGCTCAGCCGCATGATGGACGTCGGACTCGGCTATCTCACGCTCGGCCAGGCGCTGAACACGCTGTCGGGGGGTGAGCGCCAGCGGTTGAAGCTCGCCATCTCGATGGCGAAGAAGGGCGCGATCTACGTGCTCGACGAGCCGACGACCGGCCTGCACCTCGCCGACGTCGACAACCTGCTCGGGATGCTGGACCGCCTCGTCGACGCGGGCAACAGCGTCATCGTCATCGAGCATCACCAGGCCGTGATGGCGCACGCCGATCGCATCATCGACCTCGGGCCCGGCGCCGGTCACGACGGTGGCGAGATCGTGTTCCAGGGCACGCCCGCCGACCTCGTGGCGAACGGCGACTCGCTCACCGCGAAGCATCTGCGCGAGTACGTCGGCGGCTGACCCCTCGGCCCCGCGCGCCCGATGGGGGATTGTCCCCATGGGGCGTGCGGCGTGCACGCACTAGCCTCGTCGAGGGGAGTGGACCGTTCGCCGCGGGACTCCGGGTTAGGCTGTCACTACCCCCCTCTCTTGCGAGCACCCGGCCTTCGGCCAGGTGCTCCGTCGCACCGCACGATGACGCCCAGAGGAGGCCCAACTCGCATGAGGTCGTTCACCTGGCTCCGGTCGCGCCCGCGCACGCTCGCGTCGGCCGGCGCGGTGACCGCAGCCGCGGTGACTCTCACGACGATGGCCTTCGTGTATCAGGGGCTCCCGACGACCGAGGTCGACCTGCACGACGGCGGGGTGTGGGTGACGAAGCAGTCGAGCCTGCTCGTGGGCCACTTCAACCACGAGTCGAAGGTGCTCGACGGCGGCCTGCGCACCACGGGCGACGAGTACGACATCCTGCAGTCCGGCGGCACGGTCCTCGTCGTGGACGAGGGGTCCTCGAGCGTCACCGTCGTCGACCCGGCCATGGTCGCGCTCGCCGAGGCGGCGAACGTCCCGGCCGGCGCGAAGGTGACCCTCGGCGGGTCGACGGTGTCGATCCTCGACCGCGCCTCGGGCGACCTGTGGGTCGTCGGCGCGGCCGCGATGGGGTCGTTCCAGATCGAGGGCACCGACCCGGCCGTCAACGTCGGCAAGGGGGCGGATGCCGCGGTCGGCGTGGACGGCCGCGTCCACGCCGTCTCGCTCGAGAGCCGCGAAGTCGTCACCCTGACGCTCCAGGAGGACGGGACCCCCTCCGAGCCGCAGCGGACGGCTCTGTCCGACCTCCCGAAGGACGCCGAGGTGTCGATCTCGGCGGTGGGCCATCGTCCCGTCGTGCTCGACGCGTCGACGGGAACCGTCTACGCCGACGGCAGGGCGGTCGTGGTCGAAGGCGCCCGGAGCGCCGTGCTGCAGCAGCCCGGCGCGGACTCCGACGCGGCGACGCTGTCGACGGCTGCCGCACTCGTGCGCGTGCCGTTCGACGGGTCCGATCCGACCGTGGTCGAAGCCGGCCCCGACGGTGCGCCCGCCGCCCCGGTCTGGCTCGAAGGCTGCGCCTACGGTGCCTGGAGCGCCTCCGCGCGGTTCGTGCGCGACTGCCCCGGCGACGACGACGACCTCACGAGCGACATCGAGGGCGTGGAGCCGACGTCGGTGCTGCAGTTCCGCGTGAACCGCGACGTCATCGTGCTCAACGACATCGTCGGCGGCGCGACGTGGATGGCTGCCGAGAGCATGCAGCGCGTCGACAACTGGGACGAGATCACGCCGCCCGAGGGCGAGACCGAGGAAGACGAGGAGACCACCGAGGAGACGGTCGAGACGACCCTCCCGGAGCGCTCCGAGGTCAACACGCCTCCGATCGCCACCGACGACGACCTGGGCGTGCGGCCCGGCCGCACCACGATCCTGCCGGTGCTCGACAACGACAGCGACCCCGACGGCGACGTGCTCACCTCGCGCGTGCTCGACGGCGGGCCGTCCATCGGCGAGATCCAGTCGATCGACAACGGCCGCGGTCTGCAGATCGCGGTGCCCGAGGACGCGAGCGGCGCGGGATCCTTCTCGTACGAGATCTCGGACGGCCGCGGCGGCACCGACACCGCGTCGGTCTCGCTCGTCGTACGCCCCTGGGACGTCAACGACGCCCCCACGCAGAAGCGCGTCACGACGATCGCCGTGGAGTCCGGCGGCACCGTGACCTACAACGTGCTGCCGGACTGGATCGACCCCGACGGCGACGACGTCTTCCTCGCCTCGGTCACCCCCGCCGAGGGCGACGAGGCCGACTTCACCTCCGACGGGCGCATCACGTACCGTGCGGTGGGCGGCACGCAGGGCCGCAAGGACGTCGCGATCACGGTGTCGGACGGCACCGACATGGCGGTGGGCACCGTCAGGTTCGACGTGCGTCCGGTGGGCTCGATCGAGCCGGTGACCAACGCCGACTACGTCGCGGTGCGGGTCGGCCAGACGGCGACCGTCGCGCCGCTCGCGAACGACGTCGGAGCCGGTCGTGAGCCGCTGCGGCTGGCGCGCGTCGACGAGGTGACCGGTGCCGAGGTGGTGCCCGACTACCCGAACAAGACGTTCACGTTCACCTCTGCCACTCCCGGGACGTACTACGTGCAGTACCTCGTGGCGGCGGGCACCGGCGGCGTGCCGGGTCTCGTGCGGATCGACGTCCTGTCGGAGGGCGAGACCAACCTGCCGCCGGTGGCCGTGCGCGATGTCGCCCTGCTGCCCGCGGGCGGCGAGGTGCTCGTGAACGTGCTGTCGAACGACTCCGACCCCTCGGGCGGCATCCTCGTCGTGCAGTCCGTGACGGTCGAGCCGAACTCGGGCATCGCGGTGGCCGTGCTGGGCCATGAGACGCTGCGCATCAGCGACCAGGCCGCACTGTCGGAGCAGGTGCGCATCTCGTACCGCATCTCGAACGGCGCGCAGTCCGCCGAGGGCGACGTGATCGTCATCCCGATCCCCGCCCCGTCGCAGCTGCGGCCGCCGGTCGCGAACGACGACCAGGTGGTCGTACGGGCGGGCGACGTCGTGACGATCCCCGTGCTCGAGAACGACTACCACCCGAACAACGACGTCATCCACGTCGCGCCCGACCTCGTGCCCCCGCTCATCACGCGCGACAAGGGCGAGATGTTCGTCTCGCAGGACGCCGTGCGCTTCCGCGCGTCGGACGAGCCGGGCACCGTGTACGCCACGTACGAGGTCGTCGACAGCACCGGGCAGAAGGATGCCGGGTACATCACGATCCAGGTCCTCCCGGTCAATCCCGAGAACAACGCCGCCCCGCGGCCCCGCGACCTCACCTCGCGCGTGCTCGCGGGCAGCCGCGTGCGGATCCCGGTGCCGCTGGATGGCATCGACGCCGACGGCGACTCGGTGAGCCTGGTCGGCCTCGCATCGGCCCCCGAGAAGGGCCGCATCGCCGAGACCGGCTCGAACTACCTGGAGTACGAGGCCTTCGACGACACGGCAGGCGTCGACACGTTCCGGTACCGCGTGCGGGACCGGCTCGGCGCCGAGGCCACTGCATCGATCCGCATCGGCATCGCGCCGCCCGAGAGCGTCAACCAGGCGCCGTACGCGGTCAAGGACGCCGTCGTCATGCGCCCCGACCGGCGGGTGGCCGTGCCGGTGCTCGCGAACGACTCCGACCCGGACGGCGACGAGTTCGGCCTGGTCCGAGACGGCCTGATCCTCCCCGATGTGCCGGGCCTCTCGGCCAAGGTGGACGGGAACCGCGTCATCGTCTCCTCTCCGGGCGAGCCGGTCGAGACATCGCTGCAGTACACGATCCGCGACGCCCGCGGGGCGGAGGCCAAGGCGGTGCTGCAGATCACCGTCGCCGAAGACGTCCCGCTGCAGCGGCCCATCGCCCGCGACGACTACGTGCGCGCGCAGGACGTCGAGGAGGGGACCGCCGACATCGAGGTGCTCGCCAACGACGAAGACCCCGACGGCACCATCGAGGACCTCGACGTCGCCGTGAGCGAGTCCACGGCCCGCGTGCTCGCCGACGGCAGGGTCCGCGTCACCCTCGGCGACGAGAACCGTCTCGTCACCTACACCGTCACCGACCGCGACGGCAACAAGGCATCCGCGTTCATCCACGTCCCCTCGCTCGCATCGCTGCCGCCGACGGTCGTGACGACGGCGCCGATCGAGGTCGCCAGCGGCGAGACCGTCGAGATCCCGCTGGCCAAGCACGTGCGTGCGGCCGGCGGCGGCACGGTCGTCATCACCGAGGCCGCCAAGGTGACGGCCGCCCACCACGACGGCTCATCGCTCGTGAAAGACCAGACGACGCTGCTGTACACGTCGGCCACCGGCTATTTCGGTCCGGATGCGATCACCTTCGAGGTCACCGACGGCACCGGCCCCGACGACCCGAAGGGCCGCAAGGCGACGCTCGTGCTGCCCATCACAGTGCTTCCGCCCGAGAACCAGCAGCCGTCGTTCGTGACCGGTCAGGTGGATGTCGCGCCCGGGGAGGACCCGGTGACGCTGGACCTGCTCGGCCTCACGACCGATCCCGACGTCGAAGACCTGGATGGCATGCGCTACGAGATCGTCGGAGGGTCGCCCGCCGGGATGTCCGCGTCGGTGGACGGGCAGGATCTGCGCGTCAGCGCTGCCGCCGACACCAGGAAGGGCACGGCCGGAACGCTCCGCCTCCGGATCGACGACGGCACCACCGAACCCGTCGAGGGGATCGTCAACGTGCGCGTCATCGCCTCGACGCGCGAACTGCCGACGGCGAACGACGACATCGTGCCCGAGGCGCACCAGGGCAAGGTCACGACCGTCCCCGTGCTCGCGAACGACGTGAACCCGTTCCCCGAGACCCCGCTGAAGGTCACGACCGCGCTGGTCGAGACCGGTCGGGGTACGGTCGACGTCGCCGGCAGCGAGGTGCGCGTGACCCCGGACGACTCGTTCTTCGGGACGATGGTGGTGCGCTATCGCGTGCAGGATGCGACGGGCGACCCCGACCGCGAGGTCGAGGGCCGGATCCGCCTGACCGTGCAGGGCAAGCCCGACGCGCCGGGCACGCCGACGGTCTCGAGCGTCCAGGACCGCACGGTCGTGCTCGCGTGGACGCCGCCGGCCAACAACGGCGCCGAGATCGAGCGGTACCTGGTGTCGTCGACGGCGGGCAACTACGAGAAGGTGTGCCTCGCCACGACCTGCACGCTCGACGGCCTCACCAACAACGTCGAGTACAACTTCACGGTGGTCGCCGAGAACCGCGTCGGCCCGTCCGAGCCCTCGGCGCCGTCCGAGACCGCGCGCCCGGATGCGCGCCCCGACACCCCGGAGCCTCCGACGCTGGTGTTCGGCGACCGCAGCCTCACCGTCACGTGGAAGACCCCGCCCACCCCCGGTTCGCCGGTGGAGTCGTTCAATCTCGAGATCTCGCCGGCGCCGCCGTCGGGCATCGGCCAGAAGACCCTGGTGACCGGCAACTCACTCGTGTGGGACGGGCTCGAGAACGGCACGTCGTACCAGGTGCGGGTCCAGGCCGTGAACCGCGCGCCCGAGCCGTCGAGCTGGAGCGCGTGGTCGCTCAGCGAGATCCCCGCCGGGCCTCCGGCCGCGCCTGCGGCGCCGACCACCTCCCGGCTCGAGCCGGTGGGATCCCAGGCGCAGATCCAGGTCTCGTGGGCCAGGCCCGCAGAGAACGGCGCCCCGATCTCGGGGTACCAGCTCGACGTGCTGCGCGGGTCGAGCCTGGTCAACTCCATCCCGGTGGCGGCGGGCCAGACGAGCCAGGCGGTCGTCGTGGACACCTCCACCACCGACTACACGTTCCGCGTGCGCGCGCAGAACAAGGCCGGCTGGGGCGAGTTCAGTCCGAACTCCGCGCCGCAGCGCGCGTTCACGCCGCCCGGAGCGCCGACCAACGTGACTCTGCGGGAAGGCGATCGCATGGTCACGGTCAGCTACCAGCCGGGTCCGCTCAATGGCGCGAACCAGTCGGAGGTGAGCTACCAGGTCTCGCTGAACAACGCCGGGTGGCAGGCGCTGCCGGGCAACGGGCAGATCGGCGGACTGGCGAACGGCACGGACTACACCGCTCGCGTGCGCGCGGTGTCGAACGTCGGGGGAGCCAGCGAAGCGGGGGCGGCGTCGGCGCCGTCGAACACCGTCAGGCCCTACGGCCCGGTGCGCGACCCCGGCGTCAGCGCGCAGCGCGAGGGCACGAGCGTCCGCGTCAGCTGGAGCGCGCCGGCCGAGAACGGGCGCCCCATCACGCAGATGCAGATCCGCATCGACGGCGGCGGCTGGCAGAACGTCGCCATGAACGGCAACAGGCTCGTCGGCAACGGGTACGACGAGCGCCACACGATCGACGTGCGCGCCTACGACTCCGTGGGCCAGGTCTCGCGCGTGGTGTCCGATGCCGCGACCACCGCACCCCGGCCGCAGCCGCGCGTCTGGGTGACCAAGGGCTCGTTCGTCCCCGGCTGCTCGACGAACTCGCTCGGCAACGGCTGCCACAAGTACGTGGTCAACACCGCGAACTTCAACGGCGGCTCGTACCGCATCGAGTGCCACGACGTGGGCGGCTACTTCGCCAACAACGCGGGCTACCCGGTGAACATCCCGTCGAACGGGTCCATCGAGCTCGACTGCTACAACGGCTACGCCGGCCCGCACTACGTGCGGATCATCGGCGGCAATCCCGAGTGGAGCGAGCGCGCCACCTGGTAGCGGCCGCATCCCCCTCCCGTGCCCACCCCTCCCCAGAAACGAGAGACCCGCGACATGACGATGACCCCCGAGCAGGCAGCCTGGTTCCAGGGCACGTTCGCGCGCCTGGTCGACAACGTCGACCAGGCCCTCATGGGCAAGCGCGAGGTGGTCGGCCTCGTGCTCTCGGCGATGCTCGCCGAGGGCCACGTGCTCCTCGAGGACGCCCCCGGAACCGGCAAGACCAGCCTCGCGAAGGCGCTCGCGGCGACGGTGCAGGGCACGAGCAGCCGCATCCAGTTCACGCCCGACCTGCTGCCTTCCGATGTCACCGGCGTCACGATCTACGACCAGGCGGCTCACCGCTTCGAGTTCCACCGCGGACCGGTGTTCGCCTCGATCGTGCTCGCCGACGAGATCAACCGCGCGTCGCCCAAGACGCAGTCCGCGCTGCTGGAGGTCATGGAGGAGTCGCGGGTCACCGTCGACGGCGTGACGCACGAGGTCGGCCGGCCCTTCCTCGTGATCGCCACGCAGAACCCGATCGAGCAGGCCGGCACGTACAAACTCCCCGAGGCGCAGCTGGACCGGTTCCTGGTGAAGACGTCGATCGGCTACCCCGACCTCGCGGTCGCCGAGCGCATCCTCGCGGGCGCCGCCGACCGCAACCCGTCCGCCCACCTGCCGGCGATCATCACGACGGGTGCCGTCGCCGACATGGCCGACCTCGCCGCGAGCGTGCACGTCGACCCGGCGGTGCTGCGCTACACGGCGCAGCTCGCCGAGGCCACGCGTGAAGACCCGGCGACACGCCTGGGCGTCTCGGTGCGCGGCTCGCTCGCCATGATCCGCCTCGCCAAGGTGTTCGCCGCCGCGCAGGGCCGTCACTTCGTGCTGCCCGACGACGTCAAGGCGCTCGCCGGTCCCGCGTGGACGCACCGCATCGTGCTCGACCCCGAGGCCGAGTTCGCGGGCACCTCTGCCGAGACCATCATCGCGCGCGTGCTCGAGTCGGTGTCGGCGCCGCAGGCGAGGTCCGCCGCCTGATGACGACGGACGCACTCGGAGCGGCGGCCACGGCAGCCGACCGCCGCGCGTGGCTCGCGGAGCACGCGGGCCCTGCGCTGCGCGCGCTGCGCGGCGTGCTCGCCGTGGTGCGTCCGGTCGCATGGGTGCTGATCGCCGCGGCGATCGTGCTGTGGGTGTTCGGCAACATGCTCGGATGGTGGGAGCTCACCGTCGCGGCGGTCGTGGTGACCACCGTGCTCGTGCTGTGCGTGCTGTTCCTCATCGGACGCACCGCGTACGACGTCACGCTCGACCTCAACCGCACCCGCGTGGTCGTGGGGGAGCGGGCAGTCGGCGCACTGACGCTCGCCAACACCGGAGCCCGCGCCATCCTCCCCTCGCGCGTGCTGCTGCCGGTGGGTTCCGGACGCGGCGTGTTCGACATCCATCGTCTCGCCCCCGGCGACTCGGCCGAGGAGCTCTTCGCGATCCCGACGTCGCGTCGTGCCGTCGTCAAGGTAGGCCCGGTGAGCGTCGTGCGCGGCGATCCGCTCGGGCTCTTCGAGCGGGTCCACCGCCGCGATCAGCCCGTCGACCTGTTCGTGCACCCGCGGACGGTGAACTTCGACGGGCAGTCGCTCGGGTTCCTCCGTGACCTCGAGGGCCTTCCCGCCACCGACCTGTCGCGCGACGACGTCTCGTTCCACGCCTTGCGCGAGTACCAGCCCGGCGACGACCTGCGGCACGTGCACTGGAAGTCGACCGCGCGCACCGGTGACGTCATGATGCGGCAGTACGAGGAGACGCGCCGCTCCCACTTCGTGATCGGTCTCACGACGAACCCCGCCGACTACCGCGACGACGAGGAGTTCGAGCTGTCCATCTCGGCCGCGGGCTCGCTGGGCCTGCGCGCCCTCCGGGACTCCCAGCGCGTCGAGGTGCGGGTGCAGCAGCGCCTGCTGCCGTCGGCGACCGGCAAGCAGTTCCTCGACTCGCTGTCGGCCCTGTCGCATTCCGGCGCCCGCGCGGGCCGCATGGTCGACCTCGCGGGCGTGGTCGCCGCCACCCTTCCGACGGCGAGCGTCGTCGTGCTGGTGTGCGGCAGCCGCGTCGACGCCAACGATCTGCGCGCCGCGTGCAGCCGGCTCCCGTTCGGAGCTCGCGTGCTGGCCGTCGTCGCCGAGAGCGGCGCGGCGCCGTCGCTGCGACGGATCGGCGAGGCCAACGTCGTGACGGTCGGCGCCCTCGACCAGCTCGCGGGGGCCCTGCGGAAGGTGCTGGCATGACCGCTCCGGCTCCGGCTCCGGCTCCCACCCGCACCTCCGCCGCGGCGGTCTCGCTGCCGCTGCGCCGCTGGGTCGCCGACCTCTCGGCCGTGATCCTGCTCCTGACCGTTCCCATCGTCGGCTTCCAGCCGACGTTCGACAGCCCGGGCTATCTGGTGACCGCGTTCGGCGCGCTCCTGCTCGGCGTCGCGCTCGGCGTGCTCGGCACGCTGCTGCGCTGGGGCATCCTGCTGCTGGCGGGCGCCACGGTGGTCGCGTACTTCCTGTTCGGCGGTGCGCTCGCGCTGTCGCACACCGCCGTGGCAGGAGTCGTCCCGACCCTCGAGACCCTGCGGCAGCTGGCCCTCGGCTCCGTCGAGTCGTGGAAGAAGCTGCTCACGACCGTCGCCCCGGTGTCGTTGGCCGACGGGCACCTCATCGTGCCGTTCCTGCTGGCGCTCGTCGCGGGCGTGCTCACGACGTCGCTGGCTCTGCGCGCCCGCCACGCGGCGTGGTCGCTGCTGCCTGCCGCGGGGTTCCTGGCCGTCGAGATCGCGCTCGGCACGTCGCAGCCGTTCGTGCCGGTGGTGCAGGGCATCGCGTTCGGCCTGATCGCGGTCGTGTGGCTCGCGCTCCGCCAGGCGTGGCTGCCGCACGTGGCGGCGGTCTCGGTCGGCGAGCGGGCCTCGTCGACCCGTTCGGCGGCCGTCCGGCGCACGCTGATGGGGGCCGCGGTGATCGCGCTCGCGGTCGTCGCCGGGGTCGCCACGAGCGCGTTCGCCGCGCCGTCGTCGCCGCGCTACGTGCTGCGGGACGTGGTCATCCCGCCGTTCGACATCCGCGAGTTCCCGAGCCCGCTGCAGTCGTTCCGCGCGCTGGTGCGCGACTACCCCGACGACACGCTCTTCACAGTGTCGGGCCTGCCCGAGGGGGCCCGGGTGCGTCTGGCCACGATGGACGCCTACAACGGCACCGTGTACAACGTCTCGGACGAGGGCGCCGGCTCGTCCAGCGCCTTCTCGCCCGTGCGCACGAGCATGTCTGCCGGTGCCGAGGGCACGCCGGCGACGCTGCACGTCGAGATCGGCGCGTTCGAGGGCGTGTGGATGCCGGATGCCGGCGCCGTGCAGGGAATCACGTTCGACGGCGACCGGGCCGACGACCTGCGCCGCACCGCGCACTACAACGAGTCGACGTCGACCGCCGTGGTCACGGCCGGCCTCGCCGAGGGCGATTCGTACACGCTCGAGAGCGTCATCCCCGAGGTGCCGAGCGACGAGGCGCTGGCCGACGTGGCGTTCGCGCCGCTGTCGCTGCCAGACCAGAAGGGCGTGCCGCAGGACGTCGCCGACGTCGCCTCGACGGCCGTGGCCGACGCCACGAGCCCCATCGAGCAGGTGCGGGCGCTGCAGACGATGCTGTCGGAGGGCGGATACTTCAGCCACGGGCTCGAGGGCCAGCCGCTCTCGCGCGCGGGCCACGGCGCCGAGCGCATCATGACTCTCCTCGGCTCTGACCAGATGGTCGGCGACGACGAGCAGTACGCCACGGCGATGGCGCTCCTCGCTCGCGAGATCGGGATCCCGGCGCGCGTCGTGATGGGGTTCTATCCCGACGAGGAGCAGCAGGGTCAGCCGGTGTTCGCCGCGAACGGCGACACGCTGCACGCGTGGGTCGAGGTCGCTTTCGACGGTCACGGCTGGGTGCCCTTCGACCCGACGCCACCCGAAGACCAGGTGCCCAGCGACCAGACCACGAAGCCTCGCGCCGACCCCAAGCCCCAGGTGCTCCAGCCGCCGCCCCCGCCGCAGGAGCCGGTCGACCTGCCGCCGACCATGACCGACGACAGCGGGTCGGACGACGACGAAGGCTTCGACGCCGCCCTGCTCTGGATGATCGTGACGATCGGCCTGGGCAGCCTCGGCATCCTGTTCGTGCTCCTCGCCCCGTTCGTCGTCATCGGCGCGCTCAAGGCGGCGCGCCGCCGCCAGCGCCGGTCGGCGCAGCGAGCCTCCGACCGCATCAGCGGCGGCTGGGACGAGCTGGTCGACCGCGCCGCGGACTACGGCGCGCCGGTGCGGCCGGGCGGCACGCGGCGCGAGGAGGCCGGCGTCCTGAGCGCCGCGTTCGCCGAGCCGCGCGTGGCGACTCTCGCCACGCGCGCCGACACCGAGGTGTTCGGGCCGGCCGAGCCGACGACGGCCGACGTCGAGGAGTTCTGGACCCAGGTCGACGAGATCGTCGGCGGCATGGGCCGCGGCCGGTCGTGGTGGCGCCGCCTGCGCGCGCGACTCAGCGTCCGATCGCTCCTCGCGGGCACGCGCTTCGCGCTGCCGCCGCGCAGTCCCCGTCCCCCTGCCGAGCGCGCGACGGCGCGTCGCTCGGCGAACCGGAGTGAACCCGAGCACTCCGGGCCCGCACCGCTGGAGACCGAATGACCGCCTACCCGCCCCCCGCTCCCCGTCCCGCGTCCATCGGGCGCCGGGTGGGCGCCTTCGCGATCGACGTCGCCATCTCGTGCGGGCTGGCCGCCGTCCTCGGCGTCCTCCTCGTCGTCGTCGTGATGGGAAGCAGCGCCCGGCGTGACTACGCCCTCGTCGCGGTCGTCGCGATCATCTCCTACGCGGTGCTGGCTGCCTGCCTCCTGGCGTGGTGGCTCGTGTACTCCGCGATGCAGGGCGGGCGCGGCTCGATCGGCCAGCGAGCGCTCGGACTGCGCCTGCACGACGCGTCGGCGCCGCAGCCCATCGGCTTCTGGCGTGCGGTGCTGCGCAATGTGGTGTGGGCTCTGGCAGGGTCCATCGTCGTGGGGTACTTCACGCCGCTCTTCGACTCGAGCCCGCGCCGCCAGGGCTGGCACGATCTGGCCGCGCGCGCGACGGTGGTCGACGCGCGAGGGATGACGAAGGATGCCGCAGCCGCGGCATCCGCGATGCACGCCGTGAACCCGTATGTCGCCGCGCCGGCGCCCGCTCAGCGCCGGCGCCCGCTCACGCTCCTGCGGCCGCCTCGGCGCTCGCGCCCGCGGCGCGGCCCGTGCCCGCGGCGCCCCCGGCGTACGCCGCGCCGCTCGCATCGTCGGCGACGCCCGCGACGGTGCCGGTCATGGTTCCTGCGGCGCACCGGGCACCGGCGCCTCGCGGGCTCGCGCCGGCTCCTGCTGCCGCCGCCTATGCCCGCCGGCTCCTGCTCCCGCCGCCTATGCTCCGCCCGCGTACGTCCCGGCCTCGCCTGCGTACGCGCCGGCCCCCGCCGTGTTCGCGCCCGCTCCGGCTGCGTTCGCCCCGGCTCTCGTGCCCGCCGGGGCGGGGATCTCCGAAGACGTCGAGCAGACGCGGGTCTCGGCATCCGTGCCCCCTCCCGCGCAGCGGGCCGCGCTGTATCCCGACGCGCCCGTGCTCGCGGTGCTCACGTGGGACGACGGCACGCGCATGGCCGTCTACGGCCGCACGCTGTACGGCCGCAACCCGGCCGGCGAGGCGGGCGCGGTGACCGTCGCGGTACGCGACGAGACACTGTCGCTGTCGAAGACGCACTTCGAGGTGGGCTCGGACGAGCGCGGTCCGTGGATCGTCGATCGCCATTCCACGAACGGGACCGTGCTGGTGCGCGATGGCGGGCGCCTTCCGCTCGTGCCGGGCGTGCGCACCACGCTGCGCGACGCCGATCGGCTCGAGCTCGGCGACCGCAGCACGGCGGTGGTCGTCGTATGACCCAGAACCCACCGATCACGGTGCGGTGTGGCGCGGCGACCGACCCGGGGCTGCGCCGTCGCATCAACGAGGACTCGTTCCTGGCGCGGTCGCCGCTGTTCCTCGTGGCCGACGGCATGGGCGGGCACCAAGCGGGCGAGATCGCGAGTGCCACCGTCATCGACGAGTTCCTCGAGTTCTCGGGGCGCGACAGCCTCACGATCGACGACGTCCACGCCGCGGTCGCCCGTGCGCGACGGCGGGTCGACGCGCTGCCGTCCGGCTCCGGCGCGGGCGCCGGCACGACTCTCAGCGGCGTCGTCATCGCCGATGTCGCGGGCGAGGGCTACTGGCTGGCCGTCAACCTCGGCGACTCACGGACGTACCGGCTCAGCGGCGGCGGGTTCGAGCAGGTGAGCGTCGACCACTCCGTCGTGCAGGAGCTCATCGACAGCGGTGAGCTCAGCGCGGAGGCCGCCCACCGCGACACGCGACGCAACGTGATCACGCGCGCGATCGGCGCCGGCAGCGACGGCGAGCCCGACTACTGGATGTTCCCCGCCGAGGCCGGCGACCGCATCCTGGTGTGCTCCGACGGCCTCTCGAGCGAACTCGAGGACTCCCGCATCCTCGAGGTGCTGCGCGACGAGACCGATCCGCAGGCGGCGGCCACGCGGCTCGTGCACGAGGCGATGATCAGCGGCGGACGCGACAACATCACCGTGCTCGTGATCGATGCCGTCGTCGTCCGCACGCGCGCCGACCACTCGGGCGAGCGCGATACGGTACCAGCAGCCCCCACGACCGATGTCGAGATCGACGGCGACACGCTTCCCCGCGCCGTCGCCGCTGGAGGATTCTGATGCCCACGCTGTACTCCCCGGGCGCGTCGCTCGTCGCGGCCACGCCCCACGGCGTCGTCGTGCTCGAACCCGGGAGCCCCGTGGCGGTCGCGGCGCGGGTGCGCGGACTCCTCGCCGAGGGCCGCGGTCTGGGCGGGGTCATCGAGACGCTCACCGGGGCGTACGGCGCGTCGCTGACGGCCATGCCGTCGTTCGCGGTCGCGCTCGCCGAGGGCGACCGGGTGCGCGTCGCGGTGCGCGGCGCCTTCGTGCTGCAGGTCGGGTCCGACCACCCCGAGACCATCTCGGGCGAGGGCGTCACGACGTGGAGCGAGCGCGTGCTGGATCACGCCGGTCGTGTCACGGTGTCGTCGCGCTCGGCCGCGGCGACGGACACGTCGACGGCCTCGGCAGCCGTCCCGTCCGGATCGCCGGAGCTGCCGGTGGCCGACGGCGTGGTCCTCGCGTCGGTCGTCGCGTGGGAGCCGGAGGGCGCGGCGCCTGCCGCCGGCGGGACCGCAGCGCCTGCGACGCCCGAGGCGCGGCCCGCCCCGCTCGGGGCCGAGCCGGAACCTGGGCCCGCCCCGCTCGGGGCCGAGCCGGAACCTGCGCCCGCACCGGAGCCCGAGCCGGAGCCGGAGCCCGAGCCCGCGCTGACGCCCGCGCCCCGTCCGGCGCTGGGGGCCGAGCCCGAGCCTCGCGCCGCGCTGGCGGCCGAGCCGGAGCCCGACCCCCGCCCCGAGCCGGCGCCTGCGCCTGCGTCGGCACGGAGCGGAATGATCGATTCGTCCTCCGTGCCGTCGGTCGCGCACCTCGACACGCTGCTCCCCGACGAGTCCACGCTCATCCCCTCGGACGATGAGCCGGCCGAGGCGCCCGGAAGCGCCGGGCAGGACGATCCGCTGCTGACCACGGTCATCCGCGGCCGCGAGCTGCCGGCCGACCCGCCGCTCATGGGCGACCATGACGGAGCGACGGTCTCGCTCGCGCAGGCCCGTGCGCTGCGCGGCAGTGAGGCACCCACGTCGTCGGTGCCGCCGCTCGCGCCGCCGCGACCGCGGTCACCCGGCCGGCTGCGGGTGTCGAACGGCCAGGTGGTCGCACTCGATCGCACCGTCGTGATCGGGCGGCGCCCGCGATCGACGCGCGTCTCGGGCACCGACCTGCCTCATCTCGTCGCCGTGGACAGCCCGCAGCAGGACATCTCCCGCAGCCACGTCGAGGTGCGCGTCGAGGGCGACAGCATCGTCGCGACCGACCTGCGCACCACCAACGGCACCACGCTGCGCCGGGCCGGCAGCGACCCGGTGCGCCTGCACCCGGGCGAGGGCACGGTCGTGGTGCCGGGCGACGTGCTCGACCTGGGCGACGGCATCACCGTCGCCGTCGAGGAGATGCCGTGAGCAAGCGCTCCCCGATGACACCGCCCGACCTGCCGGGCTTCACCTACCTCGATCTGCTGGGATCGGGCGGGTTCGCCGACGTGTACCTCTACGAGCAGCAGCTGCCCAAGCGCCGCGTTGCGGTGAAGGTGCTGCTCACCGATCGCATCTCGAGCGCCTCGGTCGAGGAGTTCACCGCCGAGGCGAACGTCATGGCGATGCTGTCGACGCACCCCGCGATCGTGACGATCTACCAGGCGGGGGTCGCGCGCGACGGCCGCCCCTACCTGGTGATGGAGTACTGCCCGAAGCCCAACCTCCAGGTGCGTTACCGGCGCGAGCCCTTCTCGGTCGCCGAATCGCTGCGGGTGGGGATCCAGGTCGCGGCCGCCGTCGAGACGGCCCACCGCGCCGGCGTGCTCCACCGCGACATCAAGCCCGCCAACATCCTGGTCACGGAGTACAACCGTCCCGCCCTCACCGACTTCGGCATCGCCTCGACGACGAGCGCCGCCGCCGAATCCGCGGGCCTGTCGATCCCGTGGTCGCCGCCCGAGTCGTTCGCCGACGTGCCCCGCAGCGACCCGCGGTCGGACGTCTACGCCCTCGGCGCGACCGTGTACACGCTGCTGGCCGGCCGATCGCCCTTCGAGCTGCCCGGCCAGCGCAACGGCGCCGCCGAGCTCATCCAGCGCATCGAGACGATGCCCCTCCCGGCGCTCGGCCGCGCCGACACGCCGGTGTCGCTGCAGCGCGCCCTCGAGCGGGCCATGGCCAAGCCCTCCGCCGACCGGTACGAGAGCGCGATCGCGTTCGCGCGCGCCCTGCAGAAGGTGCAGATCGAGCTCTCGCACGGGGTCACGGCCATCGACATCCTCGACGACCATGTGCCGGAGGATGTCGAGCAGGACGAGGACGACGGTCTCACGCGCGTGCGCGGCGTCGTGAGCATCGACCCCGAGACGGCCCCCGCGGCAGGACTGACCCGCCCCTCGGCGACCACCGCGCCGAGCGGGTCGCCGTTCGCTCCGCAGTCCGGTCCCGAACCGGCCGTCGACGCGACGATCGTCCGGGCGCCGACGGCCGCGCCCGCGCCCGACGCCGTCGACGCCACGATGCGTCGCGCGTCCTCCTCGACCGCACCCGCAGGGCTCGACGGGACAGGCCTCGACCAGACCGGGCTCGACGAGACCGTGATCCGGGGCCGAGACTTCACGGCCGCGCCCACGCGTCCGCAGGTCGCCGGCGACGTGCCTGCTGGAGCGGACGTGGCGGCCACCGCCTCCTCGGCCTGGGGTCCCGGCGCGGCCGATCGGCCGGCGGTCCCGGCCTTCGACGCGCCCGCCCCGGGCGACACCGCCGGTTCCGCGCGCCGTCGCCCGCGCCTCGGCCTCTGGATCGGGCTCGCGGCAGGACTGGTCGTGGTGGCGGGTGTCATCGTCGGGGTGTCGCTGCCGGGGATCCTGTCGGGCGGCGCGGCCGAGCCGGCACCGTCCGCGACCGCGGCCCGGCCCCAGGATCCGATCAGCACCGTCGTGCCGCCGCCCGAGGATCTCACGGGAACCGCCGCGGCCGAGGGGGTGCGGTTCGCGTGGACCAACCCCGATCCCGCGGACGGCGACCACTACATCGTCGCCGTCATCGACCGCACCGGTGCCACCGGCGAGCCCGAGTCGGTCGACAGTCCCGACTACACCGTGCCGGCGGATCCCTCCGGCACCACGTGCGTCGAGGTGATGCTCGTGCGCGAGAACGGCCGGGCCTCCGAGCCGGTGACGGAGTGCGTCCCGTGACCGGGGACGCCGCCGGGCTGACGGTCGACTTCGCCGGCGAGCGGTTCGAGGTCGAGCCGGAGCGGGTCTTCACGGTCGGACGCGAGGGCGACCTCGCGATCGACGACAACCTGTTCCTGCACCGCAACTTCCTCACGATCGAGAACCACGACGGGCTGTGGCTGCTGTCGAACGTGGGCAGCCGGCTCACCGCGACGGTGACCGACACCGGCGGGCGCGTGCAGGCGTGGCTCGCCCCCGGTGCGCGGCTGCCCCTCGTCTTCGCCGCGACGTCGGTGATCTTCAGCGCCGGGCCGACGACGTACGAGCTCACGATCCACTCCGCCGCACCGCCTTTCCGCGAGACGCAGACGATCGCCGACGACGACGGCCTGAGCACGATCGGCGACGTGCCGCTGACCCACAGCCAGCGCGTCATGATCCTCGCGCTCGCCGAGCCGGTGCTCAAGCGCGAGGGCACCGGCATGAGCGAGCTCCCGACATCGGCGCAGGCCGCGGACCGCATCGGGTGGACGCTCACCCGCTTCAACCGCAAGCTCGACAACGTCTGCGACAAGCTCGATCGCATCGGCGTGCCCGGACTCCGCGGCGGGGTGCGCTCCTACGCCACGAACCGCCGCGTGCGGCTCGTCGAGCACGCCATCGCCGCGCGCCTCGTCACGCGCGACGACCTGCCGCTGCTCGACGAGGAGCTGCGCGCCAACACCTCGAGCGCGGCCACCGGCGACTGACCCGGCCGCTGACCGATCGGGGGGCGAAGCTCGGTCAGCGCCCGGCGTCGTAGAGGTGACGGCCGCCGTGGCTGAGCACCTTCACCACGACACCGCGGCGGTGCAGCTCGGCGACGGTGCGCGTCTCTTCGTCGATGTCACGACCGAGGGCGTGGACGTTCGCCACGACCAGCACGTCCCCGCTCTTCAAGGTGCCGAAGAGGCGCACCAGCCGCTCCTCCCACGACTCGAGCGTCTCGGGTGCGGGGTGACGGAATCCCTCGATCGGCACGCCGAACCGGGTGAGATCGTTGCGCTGCTCGACCACCGAGGGCATGTCGTCGCGGGCGATCACGAGGCCGACGAGGCGCGAGCCGGCGGGACGCGCGAGCCACCAGGTGCCGTCGGCCTGCAGCTCGGTGAAGCACTTCGGGCACTCCGCGGCCGCGTGCGGCAGGTGCAGCGGGGAGGTCTCGGCGCCGGCGGACGCGTCGGCGGATGCCGCATCCGTCCGTGTGATCTCGCTCATGGCGCCCCCTTGCTCTGGTCCATTGTCCCCCATCGGCCACAGGCCGCGCGCACCCGCCCGGACGGCGTCAGTCCTCGTCCTCGAGGCGCAGCTCGAGGCTGAGCTGGTCGGCGTCGAGCTCGGCGAGGGCGTGGCGCAGCGCCGGAGTGCTGTACCCACCGCCCGAGCTCAGCTCGTTCAGCCGCGCGCGCATCGCGTCGATGACCGCGAGCCGCAGTTCGAGCATCTCGTGCATGCGGGCGCTGGCCTCGTCGTCGGGCGGCTGGAGGTACTTCGCGTCGACGCGCTGCAGCACCTCGTCGGGAAACGGCGTGCCGTCGCGGCGGCGCAGCTCCGACCGCGCGAGGGCGGTCACCGCGGCGTCGCGGAGGTCTTCGTCGAGCGCCGACTGCTCGGCGCGGTCGAGCGTGTCGTCGCCCGGGCGCTCGAGCCGGAGGAGGCGCACCACCCACGGCAGCGTGAAGCCCTGGAGCATGAGGCTGCCGACCGCGACGGCGAACGCGATGAAGACGAGCAGCGCGCGGTCGGCGGTGTCCTCACGGGGGAGGGTCTGCGCGGCGGCGAGCGTCACGACGCCGCGCATGCCGGCCCACACGATGATGACGCCGTGCTTCCAGCCGAGCGGTGAGGCCTGGTAGTAGTCGAGGTCCCCGAGCGCGCGCCGGAGGCGGTGTCGCATCCGATCGAGCCGGCGCTGCGCCCGCGGGCTGCCGGGATCCGGATCATGCCGTCGTCGCCCGCTCCAGGGCGCAGGGGTCGCCGGGCTCTCTGCGGGCGGCGTCCCCGCCGCCTCTTCCTCCGTCGCCGGCGCGTCGAGCGGCGTCCGCGCCGGCGGGGCCGCGATCTCGCCCGAGCCGATCGTGTCGATCCTCTCCTCGAGCGCCTCGAGGCGGGCGCGCTGCCGGCCCCGCGCGCGGCGGCTCTGCGCCCACACCAGCAGCGACACGTACGCGGCGCGCACGGCGAGGACGATCCCGAGGGCGGCGGCGGCGATCCCGAGCCCGGTGCCGAGCCCGTTGTGGTCGGCGATGTTCTCGGCCACGATCGCGTTGAGCTCGAGACCCATCACCAGGAACACGGCACCCTCGAGCACGAGCTCGATCGTGCGCCAGTTGTGCTCGTCGGCCATGCGCTGCTCGGGTGTGAACCTGCGGGCGGCGCCCTGGCCGGTGACGATGCCGGCGACGACCGCCGCGACGAGTCCCGAGCCGCCGAGCTCCTCGGTGGGGATGTAGGCGACGAAGGGCACGACGAACCCGATCGCGGTGTTCGCCGCCGAGTTGCCGATGAGGGCGCGCAGCCGCAGGTTGACATAGCCGACCACCGCCCCCACGACGACGGCGACGACCACTCCCCACGCGAAGGCCGGCAGGAACCCGACTCCCACGGACGCGTCTGCGGCGACGGTCGTGGCGACGGCGGCCGAGGCGATCATCGTGCGCAGCAGCACGAGGGCCGTCGCGTCGTTGAGCAGGCTCTCGCCCTCGAGCATCGTGACGACGCGCCGCGAGACGCCGAGCCGCTTCACGATTGAGGTGGCGACGGCATCCGTCGGGCTCAGGATCGCACCGAGCGCCACAGCGATGGCGGGATGGATGCCGGGGATCACGGCCAGGAAGAACAGCCCGAGCACGATCGAGCTGACGATCACGAGCACGAACGACAGTCCCGCGATGGGGCCGAAGTCACGCCGGAACTCGATCGCCGGCAGCGCGACCGCGGCGGAGTACAGCAGCGGCGGCAGCACGCCCACCAGGATCCACTCGGGGTCGATCTCGGGCACCTCGACGAACGGCAGCAGGCTCACCGCCGCCCCGATGAGCACCAGCACGAGCGGTCCGGCGATGCCGACCTTGGGCGCGATGGCCGTGGCCAGTGCGATCACGACGACCGCGGCGATGGCGAGCAGGAGAACGTCCACGCGCGGCCCTACAGCACCCCGAGCGCGCGCACGGCGTCGCGCTCGGCGACGAGCTCGGCGACCGATGCCTCGAACCGGCGGCGACCGCGGGCGTCGAGCCCGACCCCCTCGACGATCCGGTAGCCGTCGCCGTCCGACGTCACCGGGAACGAGCAGACGAGCCCTTCCGGGACGCCGTATTCGCCGCGCGAGAGGACGGCGGCGGAGGTCCACGGCGTGCCGCGCTGCTCGTCGCGCACGTGCTCGATGGCCGCGTTCGCAGCGGACGCGACCGACGACGAGCCGCGCACCTCGATGATCTCGGCGCCGCGCTTCGCGACCCGCGGGATGAACACGTCGTCGAGCCACGCCGTCGCGGCGTCCTGGCCGCCCAGGCGCTCCGCCAGGGCATCGAGCACCGGCATCCCGTCGACCCGCGCGTGCGACACGTCGGGGAACTGCGTCGCCGAGTGGTTGCCCCAGATCGCGACGCCCTCGATCGCGCCCGGCCCGACGCCGATCGCCTCGGCGAGCTGGCCCACGGCGCGGCTGTGGTCGAGCCGTGTGAGGGCCGAGAAGCGGTCGGCGGGAACGTGCGGGGCCGCGGATGCCGCGGCGATGAGCGCGTTCGTGTTCGCCGGGTTGCCCACCACGACCACGCGCACGTCGTCGGCGGCGACCGCGCCGATCGCGGCTCCCTGCGGTCCGAAGATGCCCGCGTTGGCGGCGAGCAGGTCCGCGCGCTCCATGCCGGGCCCGCGCGGGCGCGCACCGACCAGCAGTGCGATGTTCGCCCCCTGGAAGGCCGTCAGCGGGTCGTCGGTGATGTCGACGTCGTGCAGCAGCGGAAAGGCGCAGTCCTGCAGCTCGAGCGCCGCGCCCTCGGCCGCGCGGAGACCCTGCGGGATCTCGAGCAGCCGCAGCCGCACCGGCCGATCGGTGCCCAGCATGTCGCCCGCCGCGATGCGGAACAGCAGCGCATACCCGATCTGGCCGCCCGCCCCGGTGATGGTCACGGTCGTGGGTGCGCTCGCCATGCCCCGAGCATATTCCCCCTGATTCGGGGCCGGTTCCGAGCAGGTTCGGGGCCCGCGGGGTACCGTGAACAGCATGACGTTCAATCAGAACGCCAACGTCGGGGGGAACCGAGCTCGACGTAGGGGGGCAGGAGCCGCGGTCGCGGGTGGCGGGATCGCGGGGATCGGCGCGCTCGCCGTCATCCTCTTCCAGCTCTTCACCGGTACCGACATCTCGGGGCTCGTCCCGAACGCCCCCCAGCCGGGCGGCGGCGCGGAATCCCAGATCGAGCAGTGCGAGACCGGCGCCGACGCGAACGCGCGGGACGACTGCCGGCTCGCCGCAGGCAGCGTCGTGCTCGACGAGTACTGGGAGCAGCAGGTGCAGGGGTACCGTGCGCCCGGGCTCATCGTCGTCGACGGCCAGACGCCCACGCCGTGCGGCACGGCGTCGAACCGGACCGGTCCGTTCTACTGCCCGCCCGAAGAGACCGTCTACATCGACCCCACGTTCTTCGCGCTCATGCGCGAACGGTTCGGCGCGTCCGCCGGGGAGCTCGCGCAGCTGTACGTCCTCGCGCACGAGTACGGCCACCACGTGCAGCACATCACCGGTGTCATGGACCGGTACCCGAACAACGGCCCCGGCCCCGACAGCAACGGCGTGCGCACCGAGCTGCAGGCCGACTGCTTCGCGGGCGCCTGGGTGGGCGCGATGACCGAGCAGCGCGACGAGAACGGCGTGCCCTACTTCGAGCCGGTCACGCCGCAGCAGATCGCCGATGCGCTCAACGCCGCCGGGACCGTCGGCGACGACCACATTCAGGAGCAGTCCGGCGGGTTCGTCAACCCCGAGTCGTGGACCCACGGGTCGAGCGAGCAGCGGCAGCGCTGGTTCCAGGAGGGCTACCAGAACGGCGTCTCGGCCTGCGACACGTTCGCCGTGTCGGGGAGAGACCTGTGAACGAGCAGCTCGAGGCCATCCTCTATCCGCCGATCGAGCCGTACGAGACGGGCGAGCTGATCGTCGGCGAGGGGAACCGCGTCTACTGGGAGCAGAGCGGCAACCCCGACGGCAAGCCCGTGGTCCTGCTGCACGGCGGCCCCGGCGCGGGCACGTCGCCGTCGCATCGGCGCTTCTTCGATCCCGAGCGCTACCGCATCGTGCTGATGGATCAGCGCGGCTGCGGGCGATCCACGCCGCACGCGAGCGAGCCGCGCGCCGACCTGCGTCACAACACGACCTGGCACCTGGTCGCCGACATCGAACTGCTGCGCAAGAACCTCGGGATCCCGCGGTGGCAGGTGTTCGGCGGATCGTGGGGCAGCGCCCTCGCCCTCGCCTATGCGCAGGCCCACCCGCGCGCGGTGACAGAGCTCGTGCTGCGCGGGATCTTCACCCTGCGCCGCCACGAGCTGGAGTGGTTCTACGAGGGCGGTGCGGCATCCGTCGCGCCCGATCTGTGGGAGGACTTCATCGCTCCCATCCCGATCCTCGAGCGCTCGCAGCTCATCGAGGCGTACCACCGGCGGCTGAGCGATCCCGACCCCGCCGTGCACGTGCCGGCGGGCGTCGCGTGGTCGCGGTGGGAGGCGTCGACCCTCACGCTCCTGCCCGATCCCGAGCTCATCGCCGCGATGACCGAGCCGCGCGCCGCCGTGGCGTTCGCGCGCATCGAGAACCACTACTTCCTGAACGGCGGATGGTTCGACGAGGGCCAGCTCCTCGCCGGAGTCGACCGGATCCGGCACCTGCCGGCGGTCATCGTGCAGGGCCGCTACGACGTGTGCACTCCTCCCATGACCGCCTGGGATCTTCACCGCGCGTGGCCCGAGGCGTCCTTCGAGATGATCCCGGATGCCGGTCACGCCGCCTTCGAGCCGGGCATCGCCCGCGCGCTCGTCGCCGCGACCGACCGCTTCGCGGCATCCGTCGCCCCCGCCTCCGACGCCGACGCCCCCGACGCCGACGCTGACGCCCCCGCCGCCGACGAACCCCCCTACGAGCAGCCGGCCGCCTCCTGACCCGCGGTCGGGTTGCGAAAACACCCGTCCGTCGCGCGACACGCCGAGCCTCGGCATCCGTCACCGGCGTGTCGCCGTCACCGACGGGTGTTTTCGCACGGTGTTCGTGCCCGCTGCCGGTGCCGTGGCGGGGAACGCCCAGGTGAGCACTGCTAGTGTGGGAGGTCTTGCAGCGCTTCGTGCGCTTCTCGCGTCGTAGAACGCTTCCATACCCGCCGCCGCCTTCTCATCGAAGTGCGATGCCGGTGACGACTTTCGTACGGCGACCCGTGGGTGAAATCCGCCCCGGCCACCGACAGGGCACCGACGTGCCCAGAGAATCCTCATGACTGAAACCACTTTCGGCGCGCTCGGCGTGCCGCAGCCCCTCGTCGACGCGCTCGCCGCCGACGGCAAGACCACCGCGTTCCCGATCCAGATCGACACGCTCCCCGACACCCTCGCCGGCCGCGACGTCCTCGGCCGCGGCAAGACCGGCTCGGGCAAGACCCTCGCCTTCTCGATCCCGATGGCCGCGCGCCTCGGCGGCGCACTCGCCGGCGGAACGCGCCGCAAGGGCCGCCCGCTCGGCCTCGTGCTCGCCCCGACGCGCGAGCTCGCCACCCAGATCGACGCGGTGCTCGCGCCGCTCGCGAAGGCGTACGGCCTCACCACCACGACGATCTTCGGCGGCGTCAACCAGAACCGTCAGGTGCAGGCGCTGAATGCCGGCGTCGACATCATCGTGGCGTGCCCCGGCCGCCTCGAAGACCTGATGAAGCAGGGCTACGTGCACCTCGACGCGATCGAGATCACCGTCATCGACGAGGCCGACCACATGGCCGACCTCGGGTTTCTGCCGGGTGTCACGCGCATCCTGAACGCGACGCCGTCCGGCGGGCAGCGACTGCTGTTCAGCGCGACGCTCGACAACGGCGTCGACAAGCTGGTGAACCGCTTCCTGCAGAACGAGGTGCTCCACTCCGTCGACGAGGCGAACTCGCCCGTCGCGGCGATGACCCACCACGTCTTCACGATGGATGCCGAGACCAAGAAGGACGTCGTGAAGACGCTCGCTTCGGGCAAGGGCCGCCGCATCCTGTTCATGCGCACCAAGCACCACGCGAAGAAGCTCGCCAAGCAGCTGACCTCGCAGGGCATCCCGTCCGTGGACCTGCACGGCAACCTGTCGCAGCCGCAGCGCGACCGCAACCTCGCGGCGTTCTCGTCGGGCGCGGCCCGGGTGCTCGTGGCGACGGATGTCGCGGCCCGCGGTGTGCACGTCGACGACGTCGAGCTCGTCATCCACGTCGACCCGCCCATGGAGCACAAGGCGTACCTGCACCGCTCGGGCCGCACCGCCCGCGCGGGCGCCGAGGGCGCGGTCGTGACCCTCGTGCTGCCCGGCCAGGAGAAGGACGTCGCGCAGCTGCTGCGCAAGGCGGCCATCAAGGTCGCCCCCGTGGCCGTGACGGCCGAGTCGGCCGAGGTCTCGCAGCTCGTCGGCGAGGTCGCCCCCTACGTCAAGCCCGAGCCCGTGCAGCAGCAGGTGCGCGGCGGCGGCACGAGCCAGGGTGCCAACGCACAGCGCAAGCGCGCAGCCCGCGACGGACAGCGGTCGTCGACGACGGATGCCTCGCGCCAGGGCCGCGGCGCCGGCTCGGGCGGCTCGCGCCGCCGCGGGTCGGGTCAGGGCTCGGCCGGAGGCCAGGGCCGCGACGCCGCCACCGCGCGCGACAAGGCCACGCACCAGCGCCACGACCAGAGCGCGGGCCACTCCCGCTCGGCACAGCCCGCGCAGGGCAACCCGCGCACCCCGGGCCGCCGTGCCTCGGGCGGCGGCACCGGCAAGCTCATGGTCGGCTCCGTGGTGCGCACCAACGGCACGAACCGCCGCAGCGGCCGCTGATCCCGGGCGTTCGCGCGTTCGCGCGCTCGCGTGTTCGTGCGCTCGGCGGTCGCGCGCTCGGGCGCTCGGGCGCTCGGGTGTTCGCGCGCTCGGCGTGGGGTATTCGTGTGGCGCGACACGCGGCATCCGTTCGCTCATTCCGCGTGTTGTGACACTTGAGGTGGGTGCTCGCGGTCGGTCGCGCTGACCACGGCCTTCGCGCGCTCGGCGCTCGGCGTGGGGTGTTCGTGTGGCGTGACACGCGGCATCCGTTCGCTCATTCCGCGTGTTGTGCCACTTGAGGTGGGTGCTCGCGGTCGGTAGCGCTGGCCCCGGACCTTCGTGTGGCGCGACACGCGGCATCCGTTCGCGCATTCCGCGTGTTGTGCCACTTGAGGTGGGTGCTCGCGGTCGCTCGCGCTGACCACGGCCTTCGCGCGCTCGGCGCTCGGCACTCGGCACTCGGCGTCCGGCGTTCGTGTGACGCAACACGCGCGTCGCGCGGTCGGCGTGGGGTGTTCGTGTGGCGCGACACGCGGAATCGGCTTGCGCATTCCGCGTGTTGTGGCACTTGGGGTGGGTGCTCGCGGTCGGTCGCGCTGGCCCCGGACCTTCGTGTGGCGCGACACGCGGAACCGGTTTGCGCATTCCGCGTGTTGTGCCACTTGCGGTGGGTGCTCGCGGTGGGTTGCGCTGACGGCTGGGGTTCGTGTGGCGCGACACGCGGCATCGGTTCGCGCATTCCGCGTGTTGTGACACCCGAATCGGCGACACCCGCAGCGCGGCCACCCGCAGCGCGGCCGCCCGCAGCGCGGCCACCCGCAGCGCGGCCACCCCGAGACGGGGCCACACCCGAAGCCCCGCGGCCCCCGGGATGTCAGGAGCCGCGGCGGATGAGGTCGGCGGCGACCTCGCCGATCACGATCGCCGGAGCGTTCGTGTGCCCGCGGATGATGGTGGGCATGACGGATGCGTCGGCCACACGCAGACCCGTGACCCCGCGCACGTGCAGCGACGGGTCGACGACGGCCGCGTCATCCGTGCCCATCCGTGCGGTGCCGACCGGGTGGTAGAGGGTGTGCGAGTAGCGGCGGAGTGACAGCTCGGCGCGCTCGGCGGGTGTCAGGCGCTCGCCGTGCTCGGGCTGGATCCAGGCGCCCGTGGTCACTGCGCGCAGCGCGTCGGTGTCGATGAGACGCTCGCATTCGGCGAGTCCCGCGATCATCGTCTCGGCGTCGATGCCGTCGGGGTCCGACAGGTACGCCGGGTCGATGAGCGGCTTCGCGTGCGGGTCGACCGACGCCAGCCGGATCGTGCCGCGGCTGCGCGGCCGCAGCAGGATGGCCCCGACGGTGAGCCCCTCGCCCGGCAGCGGCACCAGCCCTTCGCCGACGTACGGCGCCGGGGCGAAGATGATCTCGATGTCGGGGAGCCCTGCGGGCACTCCGGCCCGGTCCGCGACCTCGGTGCGCACGAACCCGTACGCCTCGGCGACGTTGGAGGTCAGCATCCCCCGCCGCCCGGCGAGGTAGCGGGCCAGCTCGCGGCGGCTCTCGGCGGTGAACAGCGTGCCGCCCTTCGCGGCAGGCGCGAGCCCGGCGACGAGGTGGTCCTGGAGGTTGGAGCCCACGCCACGTGAGTCGACGACGACACGGATGCCGTGCCCGGCGAGATGCTCGGACGGCCCGATGCCGCTCAGCATGAGCAGCTGCGGCGTGTTGATCGCGCCGCCGCACAGGACCACCTCGCGGCGCGCGCGGACGTGCCGCGCGATGCCCCGGATGTCGACGTACACGCCCGTCGTGCGCGCCCTGGTGGCATCGCCGGCCGGCGCATCCGCGAACGTCACCCGCCTCACGTGGGCTCCGGTCAGCACGCGCAAGTTGCCGCGGCGCCGCGCCGGGCGCAGGTACGCATCGGCCGTAGACGCACGGGCGCCGCGTCGCTGCGTCACCATGGTCTGCGAGAACCCCTGGCCCTCCGGCAGATTCGCGGGAGTGACGGGATGCCCCGCCTCGGCCGCCGCCCGCAGGAACGCGGCCGTGTGCGGCCGGGGATCGCGCTGCGGCTCGATCGGCTGCGCGCCGTCCGCGCCCTGCGTCTCGTCGGCGGCGTCGGCGGTGCGCTCGACGCGGCGGAAGCGGGGGAGCAGCGACTCCCACGACCACGCCTCGCCGGCAGCCGTCGCCCACTCGTCGTAGTCCGCCGCGAATCCGCGGACCCACATCATCGCGTTCAGCGACGACGACCCGCCGAGCGTCCTGCCGCGGGGCCAGTACACCGTCCGGCCCTCGAGCTGCGGCTGCGGCACGGTGTCGTAGTCCCAGTCGTAGGAGCTGCGGAAGAGTTTCTTGAACGCCGCAGGCACGTGCAGCTCGAGGGCCCGATCGGGGCCGCCTGCCTCGAGCAGCAGCACCGAGACGCCGGGATCCTCGGTGAGCCGCGCGGCCAGCGCCGACCCGGCGGAGCCCGCGCCCACCACGACGTAGTCGGCCTCGAGCCCATCGGCGCCGAAGGGCCGCGCGGTCCTCATGCCCTGAAGGCGTGGACGAAGGTGACCATGAGCTTCGCGAAGTCGCCGTCCATGCGGAACCGCGTGAAGCCCTCGCTCACGGCCGCGCCGGTGCGGGACGTGACGAACCACGGCGGCTTCGGCAGCACCGAGAACGACCGGCCCTTGGAGGCTCCGAGCGACCGCGGTGCGAGGGCCCGCGGGAAGGGCCGGAACGGACCGCGGGTGACCGACCGCTCGACGCCGTCGAGCAGCAGCGCGTTGTGGACGAACCCGATGCCGCTCTCGATGTTCTGCGGCGTCGCCCCGGGGAACCCGCCCCACGTGAGCGTGGGCGTGAGGAAGCCGAAGGCCGTCCACGAGTTGATCGACACGGTGCCGTAGCGCAGGTCGGCCACCGCGAGCTCGAAGCCGTCGCCGAGCGCCGCCTGCGTCTCGGGGTCGATGAGCACGTTGACCCCGAGGGTGCCGACGAGCGCCTCGTTCGCGTGCGCGACAGCGGTGTCGAGGAACTCCTGGCCGGTCCCCGGCAGCGAGACCACCCCCAGCACGGGGGAGAAGTACTCCGTCGTCTCGAGCGCGGTCGCGTCGTCGTCCGGGCCGATCTCGATGAGCGCGCGCGTGCCGTCCGCGCACCACGCCGCGTTCGGATAGTGGGATGCCGCGGCCCCGAGACTCGCGTCGCTCCGGGGGTACCACGCCGAGCGCCGCGGCGCGGCCTCGTACGCCGCACGCAGCGCGCGCAGGAACGCGGCGCGCTGCGGCCAGTCTGCGCTCACGATCACGATCTGCGCCGCGATGCAGTTGTGCCCCGCGTTGTAGAGCCGCATCGTCGCGACGTGCTCGGCCTGGAACGCGAGGTCGGCCTCGCTCCATTCGCCCGGGACGATGATGATCGGCGAGACCCCGCCGAGCTCGGCCGAGATCGGCTTCTTCAGCTGCGGCCGGTTCTCGCGCCTGCGTCGCGCCGCCGTCTTGCCGGACCCCCACACGATCGCGTCGAACGTGGCCGCGGCACCGGTGATGTGCACGTGCGCGATGCCGCGGTGCCGGGTGAGGTAGGCGCCGACGTCGCCGTCGCCGCGCACGATCCGCAGGAACCCGGGCTCGATGAGCGGCGCCAGCGCGCGCTCGAACACGGGCACGAGGGCGTCCTGCGTCGGGTTCACCTTGAGGAGGGCTACGCGGTTGTGGGCGAGCAGCTCGTACAGCACGTCGAGCACGGGGATGGCGGTGACGTTGCCGGCGCCGAGCACGAGGCCGACCCCGCCCGGCGTGGTCGGGGTGAGCTGTGCGAGGCCGGCGCGGCGCCGCGCGTCCTCGGCGGTCACCCCGGGCTCGAACCACACTTCGCCGGTGTAGCCCGACAGCAGCATGCCGTCCACGGCCGTCGTCGGGAAGACGTGTGCGCGCACGCGACCGCCGGGCGCGGCATCCGTCGTCACGTCGTCGAGCGGACTGCCGCCACGGGCGAGCACGCGCAGGGTGCTCGCGTACGCGTCCACCGCCACGATGGCGGCGTACGGACCCGACAGCCACTCCTCGCCGCGCAGGGGATGCCCCGGCGCGAGGTCCTTCGAGGTGGCGGCCGTGTCGACCCACTCCTCCGCCGCGGCCGAGATCGAGTCGTGCAGCCGCGTCATGAGTCGCGCGCGCTGGTCAAGGGTGAGGGCCGACCACACCCGCGCGCCCTCGTCGAGCCGGGCGATGCAGGCGTCGAGGTGGTCACGCACCTCGTCTGCGAGGGCCGGGTCGTCGGCGCGCGGTCGGGACTGTGCGGGGGCGGCGTTCGGCACGGGCGCTCTCCTTCGGGCGGGAGCCCCAGTCTACGTCCGCGGACTCGGTGTCATCCGTCGTGCGACCGGATCCCGTCCGCCGGGAGGTCGACGTCGCGCCGACGCAGCGGGTACCGGGCGAGCGTCGCCAGGCTGAGCGCGATCAGGGCGGCCGGGACGACGCTGAAGCTCACGACGATGCCCGTGACCGCGGCATCCGGCTGCGTCACGACCTGCCCCGCGACCGACGAGACGTATCCGGTCAGCGCCAGGATGATCGACAGCGCCGTCGCGCCGAGCGCGAATCCGACGGTCTCGCCGGCGGTCCACACGCCGCTGAAGGCTCCGGCACTGCCGGGGCCCGAGGTGCGCTCGTCGTGCGAGATGACATCCGGCAGCATCGCCATCGGCAGCGACTGCATGCCCGCGTACGCGATGCCGGCGACGCCCACCGGCACATAGATCCAGTCGCCGGGCGCCCACAGCACGCCGAGGATCGACAGCGCCGCGACGGCGAACACCGTGCTCGCGATCCGGAACGCCCGCTCCTTGCCGAGGCGTCGGGCCACCACACCCCACGCGGGGGCGGCCAGCAGCGCCGGCGCGATGAGCGCCACGAACAGCAGTTCGACGGCCGCCTCGGAGTGGAGCACCCACGTGGCGACGTACTGCGCGCCCGCCAGCATGAGCCCGGTGGCCAGGGCCTGCAGCACGAACGTGCCCAGCAGCGCCCGGAACGGCGCGCTGCGCCGCAGCGCCCGCACGCCCGCCGCGTAGTGCTCGCGGATGCCGGGCCCGCGCCCGCGCTCGCCCCCTCGCCCTCGCTCCGCCCGCTCCGCCCGCTCCGCCCGCTCGGCCCGGCCCTCGGCCTCGGCCCCTGCCCGGGCCTCGGCCCCGGCCGGGCCCCGGCCCGGCCCTCTTCCCGCGAGAGTGCAGCTGACGGACGAGGGACAGGGAAGCTGCCTACCTCTCGGCGACCAGCTGCACTCTCGCGGGAGGAGGGAGGGGTCACGGCAGGGAGCTGGGCGGCCGCGCGCCGCGCGACGGTCGTGGCGACGAGCATGCCGAGGCCGATCGCGACGCCGGCGACGACCCCCATGACGAGGTAGCCGGCGACCGGATCGTCGGCGACGCGGCGGAGCGCCGGACCGCCCGCGCCGAACAGCAGGATCGCGAGCGTCAGCACGACGACGCGCCACGTCAGCAGCCGCGTGCGTTCGTCGTACCGCGGCGTGAGCTCGGCGGGCAGCGCGATGTACGGCACCTGGAAGAGGCTGAACGCCGTCGCGGTCAGCGTGAACGCGATGAGCACCCAGATCGCCCCGACGACCGGTCCGAGCGCCGGGGGCACGGCGAACGTCAACGCGAACAGCACCGGCAGCGCGCATGCCCCGATCAGCATGAGCCGGCGCCTGCTGCCGTGCCGGGCCAGGTCGCGATCGGTCAGAGCGCCGATCACCGGGTCGATCACGACATCCCACACCTTCGCGATCGTGATGACCGCGCCCGCCGCGAGCGCCGCGACACCCAGGGAGTCGGTGAGGTAGTAGGCCAGCACCAGCCCGGGCAGCGTCGCGAAGCCGCCCGTGCCGAGAGAGCCGGTCGCGTAGCGCGCGATCGTGCCGCGGCCGAGACGGGACGACGGGATGCCGGTGGCTTCGGGTGCCGCGGGAGCCTCGTTGCTCATCGCGCCAGTGTAGGTCAGAGCGCGCGCTCACCCCGGGGCGTTTCGTCTCGCTCCTTCGTCGCTCGCTCAACGACCGGGGGTTGAGGACGCGCTCACCCCGGGGCGTTTCGTCTCGCTCCTTCGTCGCTCGCTCGACGACCGGAGCTGCCCGCGGGTCAGGACTCCGCGCGCACGGCGGCCTCGACGGCGCGGAGGCCCGCGAGCGTCTCGGTGAACGATGTCGACAGCGGCGACAGGCCGATCCGCAGACCACCGGGGTCGCGGTAGTCGGGGATGACGTCCTGCTGCCACAGCCGCGCGGTGACCGCGCGCATCGCCGGGTGCGACAGCGTCACGTGGCCGCCGCGCTCGGCGGGGTCGCGGGGCGACGCGACGGTCACCCCGAGCGGGGCCAGCAGGTCGTCGGCGACGCGCACCGTGAACTCGGTGAGGGCGAGGGACTTCGAACGGATGCCGTCGATCCCGGCTCGCTCGAGAAGCTCGAGGGTGTCCTGCATCGCGAGCATGCCGACGATCGGCGGCGTGCCCGAGAGGAACCGGCGCATCCCGGCCGCAGGCCGGTACTCCGGGCCCATCGCGAAGACATCGGCCGCGCCCATCCATCCCTGGATCGGCTGGGCCAGGCGGTCCTGCAGCCCGGCGGCCACATACGCGAAGGCGGGCGACCCGGGCCCGCCGTTGAGGTACTTGTAGGTGCAGCCGACGGCGAGGTCGAACTCCCACGCATCGGCCTGCACGGGCACGGAGCCGGCCGAGTGGCACAGGTCCCACACGATGAGCGCGCCGGCGTCGTGGGCCACACGGGTGAGGGCGGCGGCATCCGCGAGATATCCGGAGCGGTATGCGACGTGCGACAGCAACACCACCGCGGTGGCCGGGCCGACCGCGGCGCGCAGCGCATCGGCGGTGACACCCGCGGTGACGTCGACTGGGCTCACGCGCCCCGAGGCTCCGCGCGACGCGCCAGCGGCGTGTGGAGTGGGCGTGGGGACGATCCATCGCACGCGCCCGCCGCGCTCGGCGGCGATCCCCTCGACGACGTAGCGGTCGGTCGGGAAGTTGTCGCGGTCGACCACGATCTCGACGCGCGCCGGATCGGCCGCCTGCGCCGCGTCGAGGGCCGCGCGCACGAGCTTGTAGAGCAGCACCGTCGTCGAGTCGCCGACGACCGTCTGGCCCGGCGCCGCGCCGATGGCCACGCGGCCGATGGTGTCGCCGATCTCGAACGGCAGCTGCATCCACGACTCGTCCCAGCCGCGGATGAGCCGCCCTCCCCACTCGTCGCGCGCGAAGGCGGCGAGCCGTTCCACGCTCGCGCGCGGCGGGCGTCCGAGCGAGTTGCCGTCGAAGTACACCAGCGACGTCTCGGATCCGACGAACGCGTCGCGGAACGCGCGCAGCGGGTCGGCCTCGTCGAGGGCGGATGCCTCGGCCTCGAGTGCAGCCGTCACGGCCGGGTCAGTGTTCGTCATGGATGAGCTCCTCCGTCGGCACGACCGTGGCGCCGGCCAGCCACCGCGCGATGTCGTCGAGCGTCTCGGGGGGCGTCCCGGGGACGAACGTGCTGACGCCGGGCGGCGGCGCGTCGAGCGGCCACGGGTCGGACATCGCCGCGATCAGCGCGGCGCCGGTGACGCCGGCCCGGCCGAGCGCCTCGATCTCGTCCGCGTTGACGCCGACCGGCAGCTCGCCGTTGCCGAGGTCGGTGCCGTAGAGCACGCGCCCGCCCGCCGCGGCGAAGCCCGCGAGGTTCAGGCGCGCGTTCTCTGCCGCCTCGGGATCGTCGCGGTGGATCGCGAGCGTCGAGATCCACACCTGCCCGGCAGCCACGGCGTGCGCGACGAGCTTGCGTCCGACGAGTTCGGTGAACGGCGTGTGCGCGAGCGCCGCGGCTCCGGCGTCGAGGGCGAGCTGCGGCATCCCTTCGCCCTCCGTGTGCGCCACCACCGGAAGCCCCCGCGAGCGCGCCGTCGCGGCGATGACCGCGAGCGTCTCGGCGTCGAGCACGGGCCCGGCGACGCTGTTGAGGACGACTTTGACGACGGATGCCCCGAACGACGCCTGCTCGTCGACCGCGGTCGCCGCGCCACCGGCGGCGCCGGCGTGTTGCGAGGCGCTGCTGATCTCGCGCACGATCCCGTCGGGCGCCCAGGATCGCCCGACCGGATAACCGCCCGCTGCGGTGAGGAAGGCGCCGGCATATGTCACGAGAGGAATGCCGCGTCTTGCTCGGCGCGCGAGCGTGAGCGGGTCGCCGCCGAGGTCTACGACGCCGGCGATGCCGTGCGCGGCCAGCCCGCTCTCGTCGATGAGGTGCAGGTGCACGTGGTGGTCGATGAACGGCGGGAGCGACACCCCGTGCTCGCCGGTGATGGCGCGACGGCACAGCCCCGCGTCGTCGCCGAGGAGGGCGCGCAGCCGGAACGGGTCGGCCATCACAGCTCGGTCCGTACGGCGTACAGCTCGGGGAAGAACGTCAGCTCGAGCGCGCGTCGCAGGAACGGCACGCCGCTGGATCCGCCGGTGCCGGTCTTCAGCCCGATGATGCGCTCGACCGTCTTGAGGTGGCGGAAGCGCCACAGCTGGAAGTTGTCCTCGAGGTCGACCAGTTCCTCGCACGTCTCGTAGGCGGCCCAGTGGGTCTGCGGGTCGGCGTAGATCTCGACGAGCACCGGCACGAGCTCGGGGGTGTACGTCCAGGCGGCGGTGACGTCGCGCTCGAGCACCGAGGCGGGGACCGGATAGCCCGACCGGGCGAGCATGCGCAGGAACTCGTCGTACAGGCTCGGGGCCTCCAGCGCGGTCCGCAGCATCTCGTGCGAGGCCGGATCGGCCTCGAACACCCGCAGCATGGCGGCGTTCTTGTTGCCGAGCGTGAACTCCACCGCGCGGTACTGCGGGGACTGGAACCCGCTCGCGTTGCCGAGGACGCCCCGGAACTGCGCGTACTCGGCGGGCGTCAGGGTCGCCAGCACCGACCACTGCTCGGTCAGCGTCTTCTGGATGTGCTTGACGCGCGCGATGCACTTGAGCGCGGGCGCGAGCTGGTCCTCGCGCAGCAGCCGGCACGCGGCCGCCAGCTCGTGCAGCACGAGCTTGAGCCACAGCTCGGTGGTCTGGTGTTGCACGATGAACAGCAGCTCGTCGTGGTGCTCTGGGTCGCTCAGCGGCCGCTGCGCCGACAGCAGGGTCTCGAGGTCGAGGTAGCCGCCGTAGCTCATGCGGTCCTCGAAGTCGGTCACGACCGTGCCCTCGATCGCCCGGGTATTGCGTTCGACGCCCTCACTCACGGCCTCAGCCTAACGACGACGGATGCCGCGGCGTCAGGGTCTGCCCGAGGTCCGGGGCGTTTCGCCTCTGCGTTTCGTCTCTGCGTTTCGTCTCGCTTCGCTCGCTCGACGACCGGTCGCTCGCTCAACGACCGGTCGCTCGCTCGACGACCGGTCGGAACCACCCGGTCGTTGAGCGAGCGAGGAACGAGCGAGACGAAACGCGTCAGATGAGCGACAGCTCGCGCAGCTTGGCTTCGACGGCGGCGTTCGACGGCTCGACGTGGTGCGAGGCGTCCGGGTACACGACGACGGGGATGTTCGTGCGACCCGAGATGTCGCGCGCGACATCGGCCGCCGCCGGATCGGCGACGAGGTCGACGTACGTGTACGAGACGCCGAGCTGGTCGAGCTGTCGCTTGGTACGGATGCAGTCACGGCACCAATCGGCGCCGAACATCGTGATCGTGCTGGGGGAGGTCACCGTTCCATTCTCACCCGGGAATCCTGGATGGGCGCCGTACGGCCATGCGTGCGAGGATGGGCCGCGATGCAGCTGTCGATCATCGTCCCGACCTACAACGAGGCTCCCAATGTCGCGGAGCTGGTGAGGCGTGTCGCCGCGGCCGCGGACGGCATCGACGCCGAGATCGTGTTCGTCGACGACAGCACGGATGCCACGCCCGACGTCGTGCGCGAGGTCGCGGCATCCGCCCCGCTGCCGGTGCGCGTGATCCACCGCGATCGACCCAGCGGGGGGCTCGGTGGAGCGGTGCTCGAGGGGTTCGCGGCGGCCGCCGCCGATGCGTGCCTGGTCATCGACGGCGATCTGCAGCATCCTCCCGAGAAGATCCCCGAGCTGTGGCAGCGCTTCTCGCGCGGCGACGTCGATGTCGTGATCGCGTCGCGGTACGCGGGCGGGGGCACCGCCCACGGTCTCGCCGACCGCACGCGGGTGATGGTCTCGAAGGTCGCGACGGCGCTCACGCGGGCGATGTTCCCCATCCGGCTGAAGGACGTCACCGACCCGATGACCGGGTACTTCCTCATCGACCGCCGCAGCGTCGATCAGGCGCTCCTCAAGCCGCGCGGCTTCAAGATCCTGCTCGAGATCCTCGCGCGGCGGCCGCTGCGTGTCGCCGAGGTGCCGTTCGACTTCGCCGATCGTCACGCGGGGGAGTCGAAGGCGTCGGTGCGACAGGGCGTGCACTTCCTGACGCAGCTGACGGGCCTGCGATTCGGCAAGATGTCGCTGTTCGCGGTCATCGGCGGACTGGGCGCGGTCGCCAACATCGCGATCGTGTGGGGGCTCACCCAGCTCGGCGTCGACTACATCGTCGCGGCGATCGTCGCGGCCGAGACGACGATCATCGGCAACTTCCTGCTGCAGGAGCGGTTCGTGTTCCACGACATGCGCGAGCATGCGTCGGGCGGCTGGCTGCGGTTCGCGAAGTCGTTCACGTTCAACAACGCCGAGGCGCTCATCCGCATCCCGATCATGGCGCTGATGGTCGAGACCTGGCATTTCTCGGCCGTCGTGGCCACGGCCATCACGCTCGTCGTGGCGTTCTTCGCGCGGTTCGTGTTCCACTCGCTCGTCGTGTACGCGCCCCGCAAGCCCGGCGCCGAGCCGAGCCGTGCCCGCCGCATCGTCGAAGAGATCGACGCGCAGGCGACGGCCCCCGGCGAGCTGTAGGAGCCCGAGCCAGCAGGGTGCCGCCCGGCGTCGCTGTGGCTGTCAGTCCACGAGCCGGATCGCGTCGCCGACCTCCACATACCGCTCGCCGGAGTCGGGGCACACCCAAACGTCGCCCTCCCGATCGAGAGGCTTGCCGGTGCGCCCGACCCAGCCGACGCGACGCGCCGGCGTCCCGACCATCAGGGCGTGGGCGGGGACGTTCTTCGTCACCACCGCGCCCGCCGCCACGAGCGCCCACGCACCGATCCTGACCGGGGCGATGCACACCGCTCGCGCCCCGATCGACGCGCCGTCCTCGACGGTCACCCCGACCGCGTGCCAGTCGTCGGCGCTCTTGAGCGTGAGATCGGGGTTGACAGCGCGCGGGAACTCGTCGTTCGTGAGCACCGCGGCCGGTCCGATGAAGACGCCGTCCCCAAGCAACGCCGGCTCGTAGACGAGTGCGTGATTCTGGATCTTGCACGCATCGCCCACAACGACGCCCGGGCCGACATAGGCTCCTCTGCCGACGATGCAGTCCGCCCCCAGAATTGCGTCCTCGCGAACCTGGGCGAGATGCCACACACGCGTGCCGTCACCCAGCTGGGCGCTGTCGGCCACATCGGCGGAGGCCTCGACGATCGCTGGGTCACCCATGGAGCTGCTTCCTGCTCGTTTCCGATTCTGGGTTCCATTGTGCGACGGATTGGGGTTAGAATGCGCGCGGGACCCTCCGCGGGCACTGGGGAATTATCGCTACGCGGATGTCATTCCAGCCGGTCACCCGAAGGCCGACGGAAGGGCAGCACCGACGAGGGCGTCGGGAATCAGGGACATCCATGGGGAACAACCAGCCTTCGGCGTCGGTTCAGCCCGACGCATCGCAATACCGGACGAAGCTCGGCTCTCTCGCGGCGCTCGTCGTCTTGATCGCTGCCCTGCTGCTGGCGTTCACGCCCGAGCCCCGTGCTCAGGCGGCGAGCCCGTGCGGTGCGACGATCAACCCGATTGCGTGCGAGAACCAGAGGCCCGGCGCGAACCCCTCCGAGTGGGACATCGACGGAGCCGGCGACCCCACGATCCAGGGCTTCGCGACCGACATCTCCGTGAACGCCGGGCAGCGGATCGACTTCAAGATCGACACGAATGCCACGTCCTACAGCATCAAGGTCTACCGCACCGGCTGGTATCAGGGTCTCGGCGCGCGCTTCGTCACGACGGTGCCGGTATCCGCCACGCTGCCGCAGAGGCAGCCCCAATGCGTCTCCGACGTGAGCACCGACCTGTACGACTGCGGCACCTGGCGTGTGTCGGCGTCGTGGGACGTGCCGGCCGATGCGGTATCGGGTGTCTACGTCGCGCTGCTCGAGCGTGCTGACAACGGCGGCGCGAGTCACATCATCTTCGTCGTCCGAAACGACAGCAGCACCTCCGATATCGTCTTCCAGACGTCCGACCCGACGTGGCACGCATACAACGTCTACGGCGGGGCGAGCTTCTACCAAGGCGGGTCGAACGGACGCGCGTACAAGCTGAGCTACAACCGTCCCTTCTCGACTCGGAACTGGCAGAAGGGCCGCGACTTCTACTTCAGCTCCGAGTACGCGACCGTTCGCTTCCTCGAACGCAACGGCTACGACACGACGTACATCGCGGGTGTCGACAGCGACCGGCGCGGCGCCGATCTCAAGAACCACAAGGTCTTCCTCTCTGTCGGGCACGACGAGTACTGGTCGGGTGCGCAGCGGGCGAACATCGAGGCGGCGCGGGACGCGGGCGTCAACCTGCAGTTCCTCACGGGCAACGAAGGATACTGGCGGACTCGCTACGAGCCCTCGATCGACGGCTCGCAGACGGCCTACCGCACGCTCGTCTCCTACAAGGAGACCTGGGCGAACAGCAAGATCGACCCCGCGCCGGAGTGGACCGGCACTTGGCGCGATCCGCGCTTCGCGAGTCAGTCGCAGGGCGGTCACAATCCAGAGAACGCGCTGACCGGGACGATGTACATGGTCAACGACATCGACCTTCCCATCACCGTCGCGAGCGATGAGGGCAAGCTCCGGATCTGGCGGAACACCGGCCTGAGCACGCTCGCGACGGGAACGCGGGCCCCGCTCGCGCCGCACACGGTGGGATACGAGTCGAACGAAGACCTCGACAACGGGTTCCGGCCCCCCGGGCTCATCCATCTGTCGACCACCACAGGCGCTGTGCCGCAGTACCTCGTCGACTACGGCAACACCGTGGTGCCCGGCAGCACCGTTCATCACACAACCCTGTATCGGGCGGCCAGCGGAGCCCTGGTGTTCTCAGCAGCGAGCATCCAATGGGGATGGGGCCTCGACCAGACGCACGACGGGAACGGCGCGGCGGCCGACCCTCGCATGCAGCAGGCGCAGGTCAACCTCCTCGCCGATATGGGCGCCCAGCCGGGTACGCTGACGCCGGGGCTGGTCGCCGCGGCCAAGAGCACCGACACGACGGCGCCGACCACGACGATCACCACGCCGTCGGCGGGGGAGACCATTCCGCACGGAACGAGCGTCACCATCACCGGAACGGCCTCGGATGTCGGCGGCAGAGTCGCCGGCGTCGAGGTCTCCACGGACGACGGACTCACGTGGCACGCTGCCACCGGCACCGCCCAGTGGAGCTACACCTACCTTCAGCAAGGCTCGGGTCTCGTGACGCTGCGAGCCCGAGCGATCGACGACAGCGCCAACTTCGCCGCCGGTGCGACACGTCAGGTGAACGTCACCGGACCGTTCTCGGCTTTCGGTGCGCTGACGCCGGCGGTCGCCTCCGCCGACGACAGTCAGCCAGTCGAACTCGGTCTTCGCTTCACACCGGAGGTCGACGGATTCGTCGCAGGCGTGAGGTTCTACAAGGGCCCGGCGAACACGGGCCAGCATGCCGGGGCGCTCTGGGACGCGACGGGAGCAAAGCTGGCTGGTGTCGTGTTCGGAACCGAGACGGCGACCGGTTGGCAGACCGCCGAGTTCACCACACCGGTGCAGGTGTACGCCGGGCAGGAGTACACCGTCTCGTACACGGCGCCCCGGGGCGGCTACTCGATGCAGGCGCGATTCTGGCCGTACACCCCGAAGACATCCCCGATCGCGGTGAGCGGCGCCGTCGGGACCGCTGCCGCAGGCGTGTACGGCGTCGCTGGTTCCCGCCCCACGAGTACGTGGAGAGAATCGAACTACTTCGCCGATGTCCTGTTCACGAAGTCCGACACCTCTCCGCTGCGCGTGCTCACGCGGACACCCGCCGCCGGAGTGTCGAGTGTGCCCCTCACGACCGACGTACGCGCGACCTTCACGCGGGCAGCCGATCCAGCGACGGTGTCGCTCACCGTCACCCCCGCCGGGGGGCAGGCGGTGGCGGGCACGACGACCTACGATGCGGGGACGCGGACGGCGGTCTTCACTCCGTCTCAGAGCCTGGCGCCGAAAACGACCTACTCCGTCGCGGTCACTGCCGCCGACATGAACGGCGTCGGCTTGGAGGCCGGGGCGGGCTGGAACTTCACTACGCAGGACATCGACCGACCCGTTGGCGAATGCCCCTGCTCGCTCTTCCCGGAGAGCCGAGTGCCCACGGTGCCGGCGGCGAACGACGGCGACAGCGTCACTCTCGGGGTGAAGTTCACGGTGTCGACGGCCGGCACGATCACCGCCGTCAGGTTCTACAAGGGATTCGGCAACGGCGGCACCCACGAGGGAGCGATCTGGAGCGCGAGCGGGGAGCGTCTGGCTTCGGCGACGTTCGCCGGCGAGTCCACGCAGGGGTGGCAGGCCGCGCAGCTGGATACGCCGCTTGCGGTCGAGCCCGGGGTCACCTACGTCGCGTCGTACACGGCGCCGCAGGGACACTACGCGGCGACGGCCGGCGCGTTCTCCGACGCGTACTCGCGAGGGCCGCTGGCGGTTCCCGCGTCGGGTGCCGTGTTCACCTACTCCGGGGGATTCCCGTCGTCTCCGTCGACGACCGACTACGGCGTCGACGTGGTCTTCGCGCTTCCCACCGATGCGCCCAGCGTGGTGAGTCGCACGCCCGCTGCGGACGCGATCGGCGTCCCTCAGGGCACGACGGTCTCGGCGACATTCGCCGAGACCGTGCAGTCCAACTTCTCGGGCTCGGTGGCGGCGGACGGCGTCGAGGTCGCCGGCACATGGAGCCGGGACGCTTCCCAGAAGACCCTCGCTTTCACACCTGCCGACGTGTTCACCGCCGGCGCGCATGTCGTGGTGACGCTCACCGGCGTCAGGAGCGCATCCGGCACCGTCGCCGCCCCGATCAGCTGGGCCTTCACCGTCGGCGGCGGCGCCGCTGCGATCAGTCTGTTCAGCACCGCTGTACCGGCGGCGGTCGACGCGGACACCGCGGCGGTCGAACTCGGGATGGCTTTCACTTCGACCGAGGCCGGACGGATCCGGGCGATCCGCTACTACAAGCCCGTCGGGACGACGGGGACCCACGTCGGGTCCCTGTGGGGGCCAGGTGGGCAGCGGCTCGCCCAGGTGACCTTCACTGCCGAGACGACATCCGGATGGCAGCGTGCGGTGCTGAGCACACCGGTCGCGATCGTCCCGGGCTCGGTGTACACCGTCTCGTACCATGCGCCCAGCGGCCGCTACGCCTACACGCCGCAGGGATTCGCAGCGCCGGTCACGAACGGTCCCCTGACGGCGCTCAGCCCGGACAACGGGCGCTACCGATACGGCGCGGGCGGCACGATGCCGACGTCGTCGTGGAACTCCTCCAACTACTTCGTCGACGTCGAGTTCCTCAGCGACGACGGACCATCCGTCGCGGTCGAGTCGGTGGTGCCCGCCAAGGACGCCGTCGACGTCGCGGTGACGACGAACGTCCAGGTGACGCTGACGGCGGATCCGGGCAGCCGATCCGTCGCGGTGACGCTCGTCGGACCGGGTGGCGCCATCGCGGGGACATCGACCTACGACGCCGCCGCACGCCGCGTCACCTTCGACCCGGCCGATCGCCTCGCGCACGCGACGACGTACTCCGTCTCGGTCACGTCCGACGGTGCCGCCGTCGACACCTGGTCGCTCACGACCGCCCCGGCGATCCAGTCGCTGTTCGGCACCGCATCCCCGCAAGGGGTCGTCACCGACGCAGATCCCATCGAAGTCGGAACGGTCTTCCGGGTCTCCGAACCGGGGTCGGTGACGGCGATCCGCTTCTTCAAGGCGACGGGATCGACCGGCATCCACCGGGGAACGCTCTGGAACGAAGAAGGCGAGGTCCTCGGGCAGGTGGACTTCGCGAACGAGACGGAATCGGGGTGGCAGCGGGCGCCGCTGCCATCCCCCGTCGCCGTCGAACCCGGCGTCACCTACATCGTCTCGTACTTCGCTCCCGCCGGCCGCTACGCCTACACGAGCGCATACTTCGCGCAGGAGCGCACGGCCGGGTTCATCACGGCCCCGGCGACGATCAATGGCCGCTACCTGTATACGGCGGCGGGCGGGCTGCCCACGCTGTCGTGGAACGCCACCGCGTACTTCGTCGACGCGGAGGTCGATTTCAGCGGGGGCCAGATGCCTCCTCCGTCTCCGGCCCTGACGAGCTTCGCTCCGCCGGCCGGTGCGACCGATGTCGATCCGGCGACAGCGGTCGTATCGGCGAACGTCTCCAACGCCACGACGGCAACGATCCAGGTGACTTCCGCCGGCGCGCCCGTCGCCGGCAGCTCGGCGTACGACAGCGCGACGGGCGCCGTCGTCTTCACGCCGACGGTTGCGCTGGAACGCGGGAAGACCTACACCGTCTCGGCCACGGCTGATGGGGCCCCCATTCCCGGAGGGACCTGGAGCTTCTCGACGCGCCCGGCCGTGAGCATCACCTCGACGTCCCCGGCCGCCGGGCAGACCGGCGTCGACCCCGCCGGTGCCACGGTGTCGGCGACGCTCGCCAACGCCGCCTCCGCGACCCTCGCCCTCACCACCGACGGCGCAGCCGTTCCGGGTGCCTCGAGCTTCTCCGCGTCCACCGGTGTGGTGACGTTCACCCCCTCCACGTCGCTCGCATGGGGCCGGACCTACACGGCGACGGTGACCGGCGACGGGGCTGTCGTAGGTTCGGGCTGGTCGTTCTCGACTCTGTCGAACGCGACGCTGTCGTCGATCACGCCCGCCGCCGGGGCGACGAACGTCGACCCGGCCACCGCGAAAGTCACCGCGACACTCGGGAGCGCCGTTTCGGCCGCGATCAGCGTCAAGCTGGGCACAGCGGCTGTCGAGGGGACGTCGAGCTTCGCCGCCGCGACCGGGGTCGTCACATTCACGCCGGCCGCGCCGCTGGACTGGACGAAGACGTACACCGCGACGGTCACGGCCAATGGAACCGCCGTGGCAGGCGGCACATGGTCCTTCACGACGATGGCCAAGCCGGACCAGGTGAGCCTTTTCACGACCGGCACACCGGCCAACGCGAACGCCAACGCAGTGCTGGCCTACCAGGTCGGGACCCGCTTCCGCACGAGTCTCCCGGGAGTCGTGACGACCATCCGCTTCTACAAGGGCAACCGGAACAAAGGGACGCACACCGGCTACCTGAGAAGCGCGAACGGCACGGTGCTGGCACAGGTCACCTTCCGGGACGAGACCGCGTCCGGATGGCAGACGGCGGTGCTGTCGTCGCCGGTGCGTCTGACCGTCGGCACCGAATACCGGGTGACGGTCCTCAATGCGTCGGGGCGTTACGCCGTCACCACCGGGGCGCTCGCCGCCTCCGTGTCGACGGGACCCTTGTCCACCCTCGCCAACGGCGGTGTCGCCGGCTACGGATCGGGCAACCCGACGGCGACGGACGGCAACAAGTACTGGGTCGACATCGTCTTCGATCCTGACAACTGAACACGCGAACTGATCAGGACAACGCTCGGGTGAACGAGCTGACGCTCCAGTGGGGGACAGGAGCGGAAGAGATTGGGGGTTCTCGAGATGGCGACGCGACTGACAGCGGCTGTGATCGGCGCGGGGTACTGGGGCCCCAACCTGGCGCGGAACTTCCGCGCGTCAGCGGAGTGGGACCTTGCCGGCATCTGCGATCTGGATGTCGCGCGTGCGCGGCGGGTGTCCGACAGCATCGGCGGCGTGGCTGTGACGGCCGACCTCGGGGACATCCTCGCCGATCCGACCATCGACGCGGTGGCCATCGCGACACCCGCGCACACACACCACCGGGTTGCGCTGGCTGCGCTGGACGCGGGCAAGCATGTCATCGTCGAGAAGCCGGTCGCCGACACGCGCGAGCGCGGCATCGAGATGGTCGATCGTGCGCGTCAGAACGCGCTCGTGCTCATGGCGGATCACACCTACTGCTATACGCCGGCTGTGCTGAAGATCCGGGAGCTCATCGACGAGGAAACGCTGGGCCAGATCCTCTTCGTCGACAGTGTGCGCATCAATCTCGGGCTCATACAGCCCGACGTGGACGTGTTCTGGGATCTCGCTCCTCACGATCTTTCGATCATGGACTTCGTCCTTCCCGGCGGACTCGATGTCACCTCTGTCGCCGCGCACGGTTCCGACCCGCTCGACACGGGCAAGGCCTGCATCGGGTACCTCGCCATGCCTCTCGACAGAGGCGGCATCGCCCACGTTCACGTCAACTGGCTGAGCCCGACCAAGATCCGCCAGATGGTCATCGGCGGCACCAAGCGGACGCTGGTGTGGGACGACCTGAATCCGCAGCAGCGCGTCAGCGTCTATGACCGCGGTGTCGACCTGGCGCTGCAGTCCAAGGAGACCGCCGACAGCCGCGCGGCGAACATCTCGTATCGGCTCGGAGACACGTGGGCGCCGGCGCTGCCGGAACGCGAAGCGCTCGCCGCGGTCGTCGCCGAGTTCGCCGCCGCCATCCGCGAGGGGCGGCCGGCGCGCACGAGCGGCGACGCCGGCCTTCGCGTCCTGTCGGTGCTCGAAGCAGCGTCGGCCAGCGTCCGCGCGTTCGGGGCCCCCCGTCCTGTCGAGACCCTCGTCCCGGAGGTCCAGGGAGCATGACCGACCTCGAAGGCACCCGCGTCCTCGTCACCGGCGGGGCGGGCACGATCGGATCCACCCTCGTCGACCAGCTCCTCGCCGCCGGAGTCGCCCACATCGACGTGGTCGACAACCTCGTGCGCGGACGACGCGCCAATCTCGACGATGCACTGGCCACCGGTCGGGTCGAGCTGGTCGTGGGCGACATCCGCGACGCGCGACTGCTCGACGACGTGACCGCCGAGAAGGACCTCGTGTTCCACCAGGCCGCGATCCGCATCACCCAGTGCGCCGAGCAGCCGCGTCTCGCACTGGAAGTGCTGGTCGACGGCACCTTCAACGTGGTCGAAGCCGCTGCGAGACATCGTGTGAAGAAGCTCATCGCCGCATCGAGCGCATCGGTGTACGGAATGGCGGAGGAGTTCCCGACGACCGAGCGGCATCATCACGAGAACGACGACACGTTGTACGGCGCGGCGAAGACCTTCAACGAGGGGCTCATCCGGAGCTTCCGCGCCATGCGGGGCATGGACTACGTGCTCCTGCGCTACTTCAACGTCTATGGCCCGCGCATGGACGTGCACGGTTTGTACACCGAAGTGCTGGTGCGGTGGATGGAGCGCATCGCCGACGGCAGACCGCCGCTGATCTTCGGCGACGGCACCCAGACGATGGACTTCGTGTGCGTGCCCGACATCGCCCGGGCGAACGTGCTGGCTGCGCGCAGCGATGTCGTCGAGGGCACGTACAACATCGCCAGCGGCGTCGAGACCAGCCTTCTCGAGCTGGCCGAGCGGCTGCTGCGCGCGATGGGGTCCGACCTCGGGGTCGAGCATGGTCCCGAGCGAGCGGTGAATGGTGTGGCCCGCCGGCTCGCCGACACCTCGGCGGCCAGGCGAGACCTCGGGTTCGAGGCGACGATCGGCATCGACGAAGGGCTCCGGCAGCTCGTCGAGTGGTGGCGGCCGCTGCGCGACGAAGTGGCCGCAGGCCGGGCGGTGACGGAGCGGTGAGCGAGCGCCTGAACGTCATGGTCCCGTGGCTCGGCCAGGAGGAGGCGGACGCCGTCGCTGAGGCGATCGCCAGCGGCTGGATCGCGCAGGGCCCGCGTGTCGCGCGGTTCGAGCATGCGTTCGCTGAGGCGATGCAGGCGCGATACGCCGTGGCGACCAGCAGCTGCACGGCGGCCCTTCACCTCTCGCTGGTCGTTGCGGGAGTCGGCGCGGGGGATGACGTCGTGGTGCCGTCCTTCTCCTTCATCGCCACCACGAACGTGGTCCGATACGTGGGTGCGAACCCCGTGTTCGCCGACGTGGACCCCGTGACCGGCAACGTCACCGGTCACACGGTCGCCGAAGCCCTCACTCCGCAGACGCGCGCCGTCATCGCCGTCGACCAGGGCGGCGTGCCCGTCGACATCGGCGACATCCGTTCGTTCACCGACCAGCTCAACATCGTCGTCATCGAGGATGCGGCGTGCGGCGCCGGATCGACCTACAGGGGGCGCCCGGTCGGCGCGGGCGCAGAGATCGCCGCGTGGTCCTTCCACCCGCGGAAGCTGCTGACGACCGGTGAAGGCGGGATGCTGACCACCTCGAAACCGGACTGGGCCGATCGCGCGCGGCACCTCCGCGAGCACGCGATGAGCGTGTCGGCGGTTGATCGCCACGCGTCGGTCCTGCCGCCGGCTGAGGAGTACACGGAGGTCGGTTTCAACTACCGAATGACCGATCTGCAGGCCGCGGTCGGCCTCGTCCAGCTCGGACGACTGCCGCAAATGGTCGCTCGTCGGCGCGAGCTCGCCGAGCGCTACCAGGCGGCGATCGAAGAGATCCCCGGCCTGCGGGCGGTGGCGGACCCCGAGTACGGCACCGGGAACTTCCAGTCGTTCTGGATCGAGGTCGGCGACCTGTACTCCACGGACAGAGACGGTCTCCTCGAAGCGCTCGCGGAGGCGGAGATCTCCGCTCGCCGCGGGATCATGGCCGCGCATCGCCAACCGCCGTACCTGGGCCTCATCCCGGAAGCCGGGCTGCCGGTCACCGAGCGCCTCAACGACACCACCCTCATCGTGCCCGTGTTCCACCAGATGACCCAGGAGGAGCAGGATCGAGTGATCGCCGTCCTCCGCGCGCCGGACGGAGTGGCACGGTGACAGACGGCATTCTCCTGGTGGGTGCGAGCGGACTCGCCCGCGAGGTGCTCGCGGCCGGCATCACCGGTGTGGTCGGCATCCTGGACGACGACGCGGAGCTGCACGGCACCGAGATCGGCGGGGTGCCGGTCATCGGGTCCGTGATCGAGGCGATCCCGCGCACCGAATCGCTCCTCGTGTGCGTCGGAGGCGGCCGGGGTCGGCGCGACGTGGTGCATCGCCTGCGCGAGTCCGGTCTCGGCGAGGACCGGTATGCCCGCTTCGTCACGCGTTCCGCTCGGATCGGTTCCTCGAGTGACATCGGCCCGGGCACGATCGTGCTCGACAACGTCGTGGTGACCGCGGACGCCGCGCTGGGGCGGCACGTCGTGATCATGCCGGGCTGCACGGTCACACACGACGGTGTGCTCGAGGACTTCGCGACGCTCGCGGCGGGCGTGTCGCTCGGCGGATCGGTGCGCATCGGCGAAGCGGCCTACATAGGGATGAACGCATCCGTGCGCCAGGGAGTCCGCGTCGGAGCCGCCGCGACCGTGGGCATGGGCGCCGCGGTGCTCGGCGACGTGCCGGCGGCGGCGACGTGGGCCGGCGTGCCGGCTCACGAGGTCGGGGGGTCGGCATGAGCAACCCGGTGCCGTTCCTCGACCTCGCCGCACAGCAGGCCGAGGTCGCGGACGAAGTACTGGCCGCGTGGCGCGATCAGCTGGCCTCGGCGTCGTTCATCGGCGGGCCGGCGGTCGAGGCGTTCGAGCACGAATACGCCGACTACATCGGCGTGCATCACGTCGTCGGCGTCTCCAACGGCACGGACGCGCTCGAGCTCGCGTACCGGGCGATGGGAGTCGGTCCCGGCGACGAAGTCATCATGCCTGCGAACACGTTCATCGCGACGGCCGAGGCCGCCTCGCGAATCGGTGCGGTTCCGGTCTTCGTGGACGTCGACGACGATCACCTGCTGATCGACCCCGAGGCCGTCACGGCGGCGATCACCTCCCGCACGAGGGTGATAGCCGCCGTTCATCTGTTCGGCCAGACCGCTCCGATGGAGCGCCTCATGACGATCGCGGAAAGGCATGGCGTGAAGGTCGTGGAGGATGCCGCGCAGGCGCAGGGCGCGTCCGGTCTGGCGGGGCGCGCGGGCGCCCTGGGTCATGTGGCGGCGACGAGCTTCTATCCCGGCAAGAACCTGGGTGCCGCCGGGGACGCCGGCGCGGTGATGACGGATGACGCGGATGTCGCAGCGCTCGTCCGCAACGTCGCTGCCCACGGCAGCTCGACGAAATACGTTCATGCCCGTATCGGAATGAATGCCCGGCTGGACGCCGTCCAGGCGACGGTGCTGCGGGCGAAGCTGCGTCGGCTGGACGCCTGGAATGCGGCTCGGCGGACCGCTGCCGAGCGCTACGGCGAGATGCTCGCGGACGTCGAAGGCATCCGGCTGCCCGCGGTGCGCGACGGCAACGCCGACGTCTGGCACCTGTACGTGGTCCGTGTGGCCGAGCGCGAGCGGATGATCGCCGAACTGCGCGCCGGAGGAATCGAGGTCGGCATCCACTACCCGACGATCGTTCCCCAGAGCGCCGCATACGAGGGGCTCGGATATCGACGCGGTGAGTTCCCAGTGGCCGAAGCGGCGGCCGGACGGGTCCTGTCGCTGCCGATGTTCCCGCATCTTTCCGAGGGGCAGTGCCAGGCGGTCGCAGACCGACTGCGCGCCGCAGCGAGAGGGGGTGGTCGGTGACCATGCGGGTGCTCGTCCATCTCAACAGCCTCGAACTCGGCGGATCGCAGATCAACGCGGTCGATTTCGCGCGCGCCCTGCGTGATCGGGGGATCGACTCGATCCTGGTGGGGGAGCGCGACACGATCGGGGGCGGTCCGTCGCTGCTCGACTACGCCGATCTGCACGGCATCGGCATCACCGTCTACGACCGTGCGGCCGGACTGCTGCCCCACGCCAGGCAGCTGCGCCGGATGGCGGACGAGCTCGGCGTCGACCTCGTCCACGCGTATGGGATGTGGGGTGCGGCACGCAACGTCTACTGGGGGCCCGCGACGTTCGGGAGGATCCCGTGGGTGCACACCGTGTACGAGATGAGCGTCAGCGATGTCGTTCACAGCCACGTACCACTCATCGTGGGAACCGAGTACCTCGTCGAAGACCTGGTCGACCGCCCCGCGCCGACCGTCCTCATCTCGCCTCCGGTCGACCTGACCGCCGACTCCCCGCGGGTCGACGCCGGCGCGGCACTCTTCCGCGACCGGTACCGTCTCGGCGACGGTGTCGTGCTGGGGATCGTGAGCCGGCTGGAGCGGCAGCTCAAGGCCACGGCCATCCTCGTCGCCATCGACGCGATGCGCGACCTCGCGTCGACGGGTGCGACCCTCTTCGTCGTGGGGGACGGCGATGCACGCTCTGTCCTGCGGGCCGAGGCGGAGGCCGTCAACGAGGATGTCGGCAGGCCGGCCGTTCGCATGCTGGGCGCGCTGTCCGACCCGCGGCCCGCATACCTCGCGGCCGACATCATGATCGGGATGGGGGGATCCGCCGCGCGTGCGCTCGCCTTCGGCAAGCCCCTCATCGTGCACGGCGAGGCCGGCTGGTCGCGGCTGTTCGAGCCCGAGAGCGCGCGGGCGCTGGCACGATCCAGCTTCTGGAGCCCGGAGCATCCGGAGGATCCTGTCGCCGACCTCGTGCGGATCGCTCTCCCGCTGATCGCCGACGAAGCACGGCGTCGCGCACTCGGTGGGTATGGGCGAGACTTCGCGCGGGCACGCTTCGGCCTCGATGCCATGTCGGATCGACTGGCCGGCTTCTATGCCGACGCGATCGGTGCCTACGGCGCGCGGGAGTGGGTCCTCGACCTGCCCCATGAATGGCGGCGGCTGGTGAGGAAGGTGGCTCGCCGAATAGGGCGGATGAACCCGGGGTATGCGAGGCGGGGCGGCCGAAGGTGAAGAGCCCGCCACCACCGGACGCGCCGGACTTCGAAGCACTCCCCCCCAGGGAGTGGGCGCCGCCGAGCCCGTTGCCGGAAGGCGAGGGCATCGCTGTCGCGGGTTCCGACGCCCATGTCGAGCCGAGCGAGGTGAGTGGTCGCGCCGCATCCGGAGTCCTCTGGCTCACGGCGCAGAAGTGGGCCGTCCGGCTGTTCGGCTTGGTGACGATCGCCGTTCTCACACGCCTGCTGAGCCCGGAGGATTTCGGCACCGTCGCCGCAGCCTCGACCGTGCTGCCGTTCTTCTACCTTCTGGCGGATCTCGGCTTCGCGGCGTACATCGTGCAGGCCGACAAGACCGACGCGAGGATGCTGAGCACCGCATTCTGGTTCTCGCTGGGTGCCGGCGTGGTGCTGAGCGCGGCCCTGTTCGCGGTCTCCCCGGTGTTCGGCGCGGTGTTCCGCGACGAGGGGGTGGTTCCAGTCCTGCAGACGCTGTCGCTGTGCGTGATCCTCGCCGCCGCCGGCTCAGTGCCGACAGCGCTGCTGCGCCGGGACATGCGATTCCGGACGCTCGCCTGGCAGGGTGCGACAGGCGCCGCGATCGCGCAGGTGGTCGCGCTGGCGGCTGCGTTCAGCGGGTGGGGCGTCTGGGCTCTGGTCGCCCAGAGCCTCGTGGCTCCATCGATCTCGACCGTGCTCGCGTGGACCGCATCGCGATGGCGACCGAGCTTCGCGTTCGCCGCCTCCGACTTCCGGACGATGGCGACGTTCGGCGGCCAGGTCCTCGGTGTCGAGTTCGTCGCGATGCTGAGGGCGTGGGGCGAGGCCGCTGTCATCTCCGCGACTCTCGGGATGGCGGCGCTGGGATTCATGAACATCGCGCTGAGGCTCGTGCAGATCGTTCAAGACCTCACGGGCAGCGCGATCGTTCCGGTGACGAACGTCGCCTTCGCCAAGATCAGGAACACCCCCGCCCGGCTCCGCAGCGCCTACCTGCGCGCCCTGCGTCTCACCTACTTCACCATGTCGCTCCCGCTGACCGTGCTCGCCGTGACCGCACCGCTCATTCTTCCGATCGCGTTCGGCGACGGTTGGGAACCGAGCTACCAGGTCGCGCAGATCCTCGCGCTCGCGGGCACGCTGTCCGTCGGCGCCTGGCTCGACCACGGCCTGTTCTACGGCGTCGGCAAGCCCGGTGTGTGGTTCGCATACGCGCTGATCATCGACGCCCTCACCCTCGGCGCCACGGTGCTGCTCGCGCCCCGCGGGCTCGTCGCGATCGCGTGGGGTTTTCTCGCGGTCTGCATCGTCGCGACGGTCAGCCGGTGGTTCCTCACCGCCCGCTTGCTCCATGCCCGACTGCGGGAGGTGGCGGGCCCCTTCGGGTATCTGATCGTTGCGGTCGGGATATCGGCCGCCGCCGGCTGGGCGATCGTCACCGTGGCCGGTTCCCTGCCGGTCTGGCTCTGCCTGAGCCTTACCGCGATGAGTGTGGCCGTCGTCCATCTGCTGGTCACCCGGGTCATGTCACCCGGCGTGATCCCAGAAGCCCTCGGCATCATCGCGCAGTCGAGAGTCGGTGCGCGTATCCCGGTCGTCCGCCGCTACAGGAAAGGCGCCTGATCATGGAGCTCGAACGAGAGGGCACAGCGGTCCCACTGGGAGGAACCCGAGTCGCGATCCTCGTCCAGAACCTGCCGGTGCCGTTCGATCGTCGCGTCTGGCAGGAAGCGACGTCGCTCGCAGCAGCGGGCGCGGATGTGACCGTGATCTGTCCGGGCGATGAGCGTCACCCCGTGGGCGACTTCCTGATCGACGGGGTCGCTGTGCACCGGTACGAGGCCGCACGCGAAGCGAACGGCGTGCTCGGCTATCTCGACGAGTACGTCGTCTCGCTCCGGCGCATGACCGGCGTCTTCGATCGTGACCGGGCCGTCGAGCCGTTCGACATCGTCCACTTCTGCAATCCGCCCGATCTGCTGTATCTCGTCGCCAAGCGTGCGAAGCGGGAGGACGGCAGCATGCTGGTGTTCGATCAGCACGACCTCGGCCCGGAGCTCGTCGAGGCGAAGCGGATGCCGCTGCCCCGGCTGTTCGCGTCGGTGGCGCGGTTCTTCGAGCACCGCACGTACGCGTGGGCGGACCACGTCATCTCCACCAACGACAGCTACCGGGACATCGCGATGCGTCGTGGCCGCTTCCGCGGCGAGGACGTGGCGGTCGTGCGCTCGGGCCCGTTCCGGTCGTGGGCCGCGTACCGCTCGACCGGCGAGGACTGGCACCGCGGACGCCGGTTCCTGCTCGGCTACGTGGGCGTGATGGGACGGCAGGAAGGCATCGGCTATCTGATCGACGCCGTGAAGATCCTGGTCTCCGAGCGGCACCTTGACGTGCACCTCGCGCTGATCGGGTCGGGGCCCGACAGAGAGCGACTGGCGAGCCTGGCCCGCGACCGAGGGATCGCGGATCGGGTCGAGTTCCATGGTCGTGTCCCCGATGACCAGATGAAGAGCATCCTCGCCGATTCCGACGTGTGCGTGAACCCCGACGAAGTCAACACCATGAACGATCTGTCCACGATGAACAAGATCATCGAGTACATGGCGCTGGGGCGGCCCATCGTGCAGTTCGACGTGCGCGAGGGGCGCTTCTCCGCCGGCGATGCCTCCCTCTACGCTTCCCGCGCCAACGACGCGCGGAGCTTCGCGCGCGCGGTGGAGCGCGTGCTGCGCGAACCTGAGCTCGCCCGCGCGATGGGCGACGCCGGCCGGGCGCGATTCGAGCACACCCTGTGCTGGGAGATCCAGGCGGAGACTCTCGTCTCGTCATACCGCCGATGGGCGTCGGGACGGGTGCCGCTCAGACGCGACCGCAGCACGACAGCGCACACGACAGCGAGGAGTGTGGGAACGTGAGAGTAGCAGTATTCGGGCTCGGCTATGTGGGGAGCGTGACCGCGTCCTGCCTGGCCGACGCCGGGCACGAGGTCGTCGGCGTCGACCTCTCGCAGGCGAAGGTCCACGCCATCCTTCAGGGCCACGCGCCGCTCGCGGAGCCGGGCCTGGACGGCCTGACGCGCAGCGTGGTCGAATCCGGTCGTCTGACAGCAACGACGGACGTCGCGATCGCCCTGACCGGCGCTGAGGCGGCCGTCATCTGCGTCGGCACACCGTCCGCACCGAACGGCTCGCTGGTCACCGAGTTCGTCGAAACTGTGCTGAGGGAGATCGCGGAGTTCCTCGACGGAAATCCTGATGCGGGTCGTCTGACGGTCATCATCCGGAGCACGCTCCTGCCCGGCACCACCGAGCGGCTCATCGAGTCGCACCTGCCCGTACGCAACGGCGGGCGCTACGGCGTGGCCTATTGTCCCGAGTTCCTTCGGGAGTCGACGGCGATCGAGGACTTCCGGCATCCCCCGTTCACCATCATCGGGACAGACGACGACGTCACCTTCGCCTCCGTCGTCGCACTGTTCGAGTCCGTCGGCGCACCGATCCGCCATGTCACGATCGCCACGGCGGAGTCCATCAAGTACGCCAGCAACGCCTTCCACGCCGTGAAGATCGCATTTGCGAACGAGATCGCGCGATTCGCCGACGCCTACGGTGTCGATGCGGACACACTGATGGCCGTGTTCGTCGAGGACAGGGTCCTGAACGTCTCGGAGCGATACCTCCGGCCGGGGGCATCGTTCGGAGGATCATGTCTGCCGAAGGACGTTCGGGCGCTGACCTACGCGGCTCGACGCGCGGATGTCGATGCTCCGCTGTTGGAGAGCCTGCTCGCCAGCAACTCGTCACACACACGGCGAGTCGTGGACCACGTCCTCCTGCTGGGATGGCGACGGGTGGCGCTCCTCGGCCTGGCGTTCAAGACCGGCACCGACGACCTGCGGGAGAGCCCCTACGTCGATATCGCCGAGACGCTGACCGGCAAGGGCGTCGAGGTGCACATCTACGACGCGGTCGTGAATCCCGCGGAGCTGGTGGGGAGCAACGAGTCGTACATCCGCCTTCGGCTGCCGCATCTCGAGAAGCTGCTGTTCGACTCGCGCGCCGCTGCGGTCGAGGGGGTGGACGGAATCATCCTGGGCTCCGACCGCCCTCCCGGCCGCTTCGTCGAATCATCGGGGATCCCCGTGCTCGACGCCAACACCCCCGCCCGTCACTGGCCGCAGTTTGCGCCCGTGACGCGCTGACGAGAAGCCGGAGGAGGTCGTCGCATGAACGCTTTCGCGGAGATGCTGCTCGCCGCGCGAACGCAGAGCCCGCACGTGCTCGCCGTCACCGACACCCGGGGCGGCCTCACACACGCGGAACTCGTGGCGGCCGCCAGGGCGGAGGCCGCGAGGATCCGAGGGGACGCCAGGCGTCCCTCGCCGGTGGTGGCGATCTGCCTGCCGCTGTCCACCGACTGCCTCGTGAGCCTGGTCGCCGCGATACTGGGGAACTACTCCATCTGTTTCCTCGACCCGGCGGTCGACCCGGATCGACACGCGGCTGTGCTCGCCGCACTGCGGCCGGACGTGACGGTGACCGTCCGCGGGCTTCGACGGTCAGCCGGACAGGATGCCACCGCCGTCGCGATCGCCGAGCCCGGCTATGTCGCGAGGTCCTCCGGCTCCACCGGAGGGGCACCCAAGGGCGTCCTGGCGTCCTGGGCCGCCATCGCCGCGTTCGTTCCCGCCGGCGCGCAAGCGCTCGAGCTGGACCGCGACGCCGCCTGGGCCGAGGTCTCTCACCCGGCGTACGACATGGCGATGACCAACCTGCTGGTGGCCCTGGCCAGCGGCGCCGCGATCCACCTCTCCGGCGCCCTGAGCGACCAGCTCCGGCCCCTGCGCTTCATCGAACGCGTCGCGGCGACGCACGTGCGGCTCGCCCCGCGGTTCATCGAACTCGCGTCGGCCGAGCGACGTCCTCCGGACGGACTCCCGCTGCGCGTGTGGGGCTCCGGTGGAGACCGCCTCCACATCGCGCACGTGGATCAAGCCTTCGCCCTCGGCGTCCCGACCGTCATCAACACGTACGGCACGAGCGAGACGGTCGGTTTCGCCAGCGCTGCGCGACTGATCCCGTCGGAGGAGGTGGCCTCCGTGGGGGGATGCGCGCCGATCGGCCGCGGGCGCGTCGGTCGCTGGAGCGCCGGGCTCGTCGGAACCGAGCCCGACCGCATGCTGACCATCAGCTCGCGGCATCTGCCTCGGGGCTACCTGTTCGGCGCCGCCCCCGACTACCCCCGTTGGGAGGAACCGAACACCGTCGTGACGGGAGACATCGGCGCCTGGGACGGGGACAACCTCTTCTGTCTCGGCCGGACGGGACGACGCGTCAAGCGCAACGGAAGCTTCGTCGAGCTGGATGCCATCGATCGCGCCCTGCGAGACGCGAGGGCCGTTCTCTCGTTCACGGTCACGACGCGCTCAGGCGAGCTGCTGAGCCTGGTCGAAGGGGAGAGGACGCAGACCGACGGACTCCGGCGAGAGCTGATCTCGTCGCTGCGCCCGGAGTCTGTCCCCGATGGGGTGATCGCCGTCCCCCGACTTCCCCGGCTCGCCAACGGGAAGGTGGACCAGTCGGCGGCTGCCGCGCTCGCCGAGTCCCTGTCGTCGCGAGGGGAGGGGTGACGAATGCCGGCCGAGCTGAGTCCCATCACTGCGGCTGACCTGCCCGCCGTGGGGAAGTTCCTGCACGAGAAGCTCAACGGACGGGTCAGCGCCGCAGCGTGGGCCGATGCGCTGCACGTCCCGTGGACGGTGTCGGCGCCGAATCACGGCTACTTCCTCCGGAGCGACGGCGAGGTCGTAGGCGCGTACCTGGCGTACTACTCCGATCGCACGATCGGAGGCACGACCGAGAGGTTCTGCAATCTCGGCGCGTGGTGCGTGGACGAGGGCCACCGCGCACAAGGTCTGCGGCTTCTCATGGCCCTCCTGCGCCAGCGCGGGTACCACTTCACCGACTTCTCGCCCAGCGGCAACGTGGTGGCGCTGAACCGGAAGCTCAGCTTCACCGACCTCGACACCACTACGGCACTCATCCTCAATCTCCCGTGGCGGACACCGCCCGGCACCCGGATCAGCAGTGAGCCGGCCCTGCTGGAACGCGTGCTGACGGGCACCGAGCGGAGGATCTACGACGACCACCGCACAACCAGTGCCGCGCGACACCTGCTGCTGCTCTCGGGCGAGGACCGCTGTTACGTCATCTTCCGCAAGGATCGCCGCAAACGCGTCCGCGCGTTCGCATCGATCCTGTACGTCGGGAACAGACCGCTGTTCCAGCGTCTGATCCGTCCCCTGGGGAGCCACCTGCTTCTGCACCACGGCGCCGCTGCGACGCTGCTGGAGTGCCGTGTAGGAGGCGGGCCACCCCGAGGGTCGATCGTGCTCGGCCGGTCCCGGCCGAAGATGTACAAGAGCGACACCTTGACTCCTGACGACATCGACTACCTCTACAGCGAGCTGACATGCCTTCAGTGGTAGCCGCAGGCGCGCGTCGCGTCGCGTCCCGGGAAGGAAGGTGAAGCGGCAGTGGCGTATCGACCTCGTTTTCAGACCCGCGACGGCGGCATGCTGCTCGGCGGGCTGCCGATCGAGCGCCTCGCGCGGCGCGTCGGCAGTACGCCGTTCTTCGCCTACGACCGCGCGGCACTCAGCGAGCGGGTCGCTCTCCTGCGCGCAGAGCTTCCCGACGATCTCGAACTCAGCTATGCGGTCAAGGCCAACCCGATGCCCGCGGTCGTGCAGCACCTCAGCGGGGTGGTCGACTCGCTCGACGTCGCGTCAGGGGCCGAGATGAAGCTCGCGCTGGATACCCCGATCGGCGCGGGCGCCATCAGCTTCGCGGGGCCGGGGAAGTCGAACGCCGAGCTTTCGCAGGCCGTCGCGGCCGGGGTGATCATCGAGCTGGAGTCCCCGATGGAGGCCGACCGCGTCGTGAAGGCCGGCGAGGAGGTCGGTGTCCGTCCTCAGGTGGCCATTCGCGTGAATCCGGACTTCGAGGTGAAGGGGTCCGGCATGCGGATGGGCGGGGGCGCTCAGCAGTTCGGCGTCGATGCGGAGAACGTGCCGTCCTTGATCCGACGACTCGAGCAGGCAGATGTCGACCTGCTCGGCTTCCACGTGTTCGCCGGCTCGCAGAATCTGCACACCGAGATCATCCTCGACGCGCAGGTCAAGACGGTCGATCTGCTGCTCGCACTCTCCGAGGAGGCCGGCTCTGCGGTGTCGTACCTGAACCTCGGCGGGGGGCTCGGCATCCCTTACTACGAGAACGACGATCCACTGGATCTGCACGCCGTGGGCGCGAACCTGGAGAACCTGCTTCGTCACCGCATCCGGCCCGCGCTGCCGGACGCGCGCGTCGTTCTCGAGCTGGGTCGATACATCGTGGGCGAGTGCGGGGTCTACGTCACCCGTGTCGTGGACCGGAAGGTGTCGCGAGGCAAGATCTTCCTCGTCGTCGACGGTGGCATGCACCACCAGATGGCGGCCTCGGGGAACTTCGGGCAGGTGATCAGGCGCAACTATCCGATCGCAGTGGCGGATCGATGGGACTCCGCCGACGTCGAGTCGGTGCAGGTGGTGGGCTGCCTGTGCACACCGCTGGATCTGCTGGGAAACGGGGTGCATCTCCCGCGCGCCGAGGTGGACGACCTGATCGTGCTGTTCCAGGCCGGTGCCTACGGTCTCACGGCGAGTCCCACGGCTTTTCTCAGCCATCCTGCGCCGCCGGAGGTGCTCGTATGACCGCCGATCTGGTCGAACTACGGGGGAAGAGGATATGAACATCAGCAGCGACACCCTCGACAGCGTCAAGGCTGTCGTCGTGAGGACACTGGAGATCTCGGATCGCGCCGACACTCTGGACGCCGCGACGCCGCTCTTCGGCAGCATGCCCGAGCTGGACTCGCTCGCGTTGCTCGAACTCGCCGCCTCGCTCGAAGAGGAGTTCGGGTTCGTGATGGCCGACGAGGACTTCACGGAGGAGGTGTTCGAGACGGTCGGATCTCTGGCTGAGTTCGTCGAGCGCCGGCGAGCCTGATCGCGGCCGCGTGACCCTGCACCATGTCGGCGACGCTCGTGAGGATCGCCGGGGGCACTCGGCGCGTCGGGTCGGCGCGGACGCGATGGGCGACCACCGAGAGGGCCTCGGCGAACGCACCACGGTTCGACTGTCGTCGTGAGCGACGGCGGGCGGCGCGGACGCGCGCGTCGGTGACTGCCGCAGCCTCGCCCACCGCGTTCGGGATGAGCACGGACCGAGTCGCATCGAAGGAGACGAGCTCTGCACCGCCCCCCACTTCGCTGAGAACAAGCGGCAGGCCTGTGGCGGCCGCCTCGGTGGCCGCAACCGCCCAGCCCTCGAAGAACGAGTTCAGCAGGAAGGCATCGGCTGCCAGAAGCAGTGTGCGCGCGTGCGAGTTGGCCAGCAGATGAACCCGGTCGCCCTGTGGGCTGCAGCGCCGGATCGCGTCGGCACGCCGGACCTCGACCCAGTCCGACGGGTCACCGGCGAAGACGAAGCGCACACCGGCGAGCCCGTTCTCGAGCGCATAGACGAACGACGCGACGGTGCCGGCCACGTTCTTCTGCGAGTCGTACCGAGCGAGGCAGACGAACACGATGTCGTCTCCGAGCGGCACTCCGAGCACACCGGCAAGGGCGTCGCGCGCCGCCGCGCGGTCGCCGTCGGTTGCCGGCGCGGATCCCGGGACTCCGTTCGGGACGACGCGGAACCTCCGGGCGTCTGGCCCGGGGACGTGGCGGGCGTGGAACTCGCGCACCGTCTCGCTCACCGCGACGCCCACCTCTGACCGGCGGATCAGCGCGCGGAACGCAGTCCAGCGCCGGCGTGTGAAGTGGATCTCGGTGTTGTGCATGGCGGTCACCAGGGGCAGGCCGCTTTCGATCGCCGCCGTTTCGACAAAGGCGGGCGCACTGTGAAGAGCGATCACGTCGACGTCGCGGAGTGCCGCAGCGGCCTCTCCGGAGGTGGCGACGGGGCGCACTTCGATCCCGTCCGCGCGCAGTCGCGCGGCCCGGGGGCCCTCACCACGACACACGACGACGGGATGCACCTTCGCCGCAGGAAGTCGCACAGCGAGTTCCTCGATGACGAAGCCGATGCCGCCGATCTCCAGCCCGTCGGTGGCCAGCGCACACGTGAGGTCGGCGAAAGGCTCAGGGTCGCCTGGGTGGGCAAGCGGGCTCGATCCGGTCGCGGGAGATGGGAGAACCGGTAGGGGCCGACGGAGGACCTTCGCTGTGATCCTGTGCACGTATCCGTACCGGATGCGTGGCGGCAGCAGGTCGGTGAGCGTGACGAGGGCACCGTAGCCCCTGGCCGCCAACTGCGCGTGGACCCGCGCGACGCGCAGACGGCCGTTCACAGGCCGCTCGATGCGGAGACCGCGTCACGCGGAACCCGCATGAGCCCGGCGAACGGCCGGTTGCGGATGCGTGACCACAGTGGCGCGAGTCTGGCGGCAGGAACGCCGATCAGCACCCAGACGCCGGTATCGCGTGAATGCCCGACGACGTGCGGGACGTCCCCTACCGGTCCGAGGGCGGCGAGACGGCGAGCATCTGCGGCCGTGATGAGGAGGAGCTCCGTCGGATCGCGGTGCCCGATGGCCTCTCGGGCGACGTCGGTGGAGACTGACGCGACGACGAAGGGCCTGCCGTGGCGGCTCATGCCGTCCGCTCTCGTGGGTTCGCCGTCGCCGGTGTCGAGGTCGAGTGCCCGCAGAGACCTCATCTCGCCCCGTGCGAGCATCTCGTCGATGAGGATCCGCACATCCGCGAGGACGATCGGGCTGGAGGGGGCGACGCGGGACAGTGCTCGCGCCTCGAGCGACTCCCCCCACCACACCCGCGCTCCTCGCACGCGCCGCAGCCGGCGGCCGACGCCGCGAGGCGCCTCGCCGCCCCAGATGGTTCCGCACGTCGTCCGGATTGGAACGAGGCGCGGATACAGGTCCGCGACGCGCTGATGGGCGAGATCGAGGGCGTCGAGATTCGTCGTGAGGCTGTTGTGGGTGAGGGGGATGTCGAGGGCGACCGCACGCAGACCGGCACTTCGTGCACGAGCGCAGTACTCGACGCCATATGCGTGCCAGGCGAGCAGCGGATCCTCGCTCAGCGGTTCCTTCAGAACCAGATCCCGGCGCACGAGAAGGAGCACTTCATCGAGCGAGTCGACATCGCGCGGTCCGCTGACGGTCTCTCCGATCACGACGACTCGATCCCGGATACGGCCCAGGACGCGCTGACGTGAATCGATGCCGACCGCGCCCGCGATCCCGATGCCCGGATCTGCGACCAGGACTCCCGCCGCCTCCTCGAGAGCGACGAGGGAATGCAGCACGACGTCCTGATGGACGAAGACGACGACGTCGTTTCGCGCCTGCCGGGCTCCGTGATTGAGCGCCGCCCCGGCGCCCGGGAAGGGGTTGCCCCGGTTGTCGACGGCGATGAGCTCAGTCTGCGGGGCGGAGTGAAGTCCCGCACTGATCGATCGCGCGAGGCAGCTGCCCAGCACCTCGGGATCGTTGTAGACGCACACGATCGAGGTGGGTGTCCTCCAGGCTCGGTCGGACTCTGGCATCGATCACCCCCGCGGGGAAGCAGCGCCAAGTATCTGGGCCCAGAGTGTACTCGCCGGCCGGGACGGCGCCCAGACCCGCAGGGTCGCCGCACCGCTGCCGGCACCCATCATCGCGATGGCGCGGCCATGAGGCACCTCTCATACGGCATTAGATGTCGCTCATATGGCGGGGCGGGGGCCGGGCGGCCTCGTAGGCTCGCTAAGCCTCCCCACAAGCTCCCCCTGGATGTGCTATGCGAACCCGATCCCAGCTTCGACGCGCCCGAGTGCGCTCGTCTCGCACCCGCCTCGCCTTCGTCCTCGCTGCGGTGCTCGGGCTGACGACTCTCGCCGCCGTGCCCGGAATGGCCGCCGCAGCCGCCCCGGTCGGCATGTTCGCCGACGATCTGACGCCGACCGACGCCTCGTCGGGTCGCGGTGCCGCGATCGAACTGGGCGTGAGGTTCTCGCCACAGCGCGACGGCGCCGTGACGGCGCTGCAGTACTACCAGGGGCCAGACGCGACCGGGGTCACGGAAGCGACCCTGTGGTCCTCCCAGGGCACCGTGCTGTCACGCGCCCGGTTCACGGCGACCACGACGGCCGGATGGCGGACGGTCGCACTCGAGCAGCCCGTGCGGCTGCAGGCGGGCAAGAGCTATACGGTGTCGTACCATGCTCCCGAGGGACGCTACCCCGTGATCCGGCGAGACCTGACCTCGAAGCGCGTCCAGAACGGATTCGTCCTCGAGCGAGGCGCGGGTGTCTATCGCTATGGCGACAGCCGGTTCCCCAGCCGCTCGTCGCGGGGTACCAACTTCCTCGTCGACATCGCGTACGAGCCGGACGCGGTGTCGCCGACCCCGAGCCCGACCGCGACTGCGGCCCCGACTCCTACTCCTACTCCTACTCCCACGCCGACGCCGACGCCGACGCCGACGCCGACGCCGACGCCGACGCCGACGCCGACGCCGACTCCGACGCCGACTCCGACGCCCACCCCGCCGACGACCTCCGATCCGGTCGGCGGCGCCCAGAGGAACTGCATCGATCTGCCGAGCGCGTGCGGATATCCGGACGCCACCAACACCGGTGTTGCGGACGAAGCCGCTCTCATCCGCGTCCCGGAGGACGCCGTCAGCGGTCCGGGTTGGTCGTACAGGTCCGACATCCGCGCGATACAGACCACCGGCAACGGCGTGACCATCCAGAACCTCAGCATCGCCGATGGCATGATCATCGTGGCGCACAGCGGTGTCACGCTCCGGAACATCTTCCTCGACTCGGGCGCCTACTACCCGATCGACTGCGACTACACCGGTGTCACGCGCGACGCCCATAGCTGCCTCGGACTGACCGCGGAGAACGTCGAGATCAAGGGAACGGCGAAATGCCAGGCCGGTCTGTCCTTCCGCGGCTACACGGCGCGAAACGTGCACGTGCACGGTTGCCTGGACGGGTTCAAGGCCAACGCCGATGTCCGCATCGAGGACAGCTACGTGACAGCGCTCGCCGTCGTGGACGGCTCGCACAACGATGGGCTGCAGTCGACCGCTGAAGGCGGCATCGTCGTGAGCCACAGCACCTTCAAGCTGGGGAACCAGTCGGGCGTGAATGCGGTCTTCCAGATGGGGCAGAAGGATCGCGGGGGGCGGGGCGTCACGATCGAGGACAGCCTCGTCGATGGCGGTGGCTGGATGCTGAACTCCACGCCGATCACCGGCATCGTCGTCAAGGACAATCGCTTCACCCGCCGGTCGGCGTATGGCATCGGCTACGTGAGCGGCGGGACATGGACGGGGAACATCTGGGACGACACGCTCGGACTGATCCCCGAGAACGACTGACGCGCGCGCGCCGCGCGTCGGGCGACTCCGCCTCCCTGCGAATCCCACCGGCGCCGGGGTTTCGCGGGGTAGCCTGTCACCTGTGCGGCCACTGGGGGCCCGCCTGCCGCGAAGAGGAGGCAGACCGTGACAGTGCGCGAGATCCTTGGCGTCGTCGCGCGGCGGTGGTACACGTCCGTGGCGGCCCTCGGGCTTGCGACCCTCCTCGCGATCCTCCTTCTGCAGGACGGCGGCATCCACTCGACACGTACGGTGGTCGAGTTCCGCTGGCCAGGAGCGGCGCGCATCGCGCCCGAGAGCGGATTCGTCGATGAAAGCGTGATCGCCTTCGCCGATCTGGTGGCGCGCAAGGTGAACGGCGGTCATGAGCCGAAGCACTACTCGGAGGAAGAGGCGCAACTCTACGGTGCAGGCCTTCGCGAGGCCGAACTGGTCTTCATGTCGTATGTGGGGAACCAGTTCGTGACCGATCATCCCAATGCGGCGATCGAGGTGCGCGTGGTGGGGCGCTCGGAAGACTCGGTCAACGAGCGCCGGACTGCGCTCGTCGAAGAAGTCCTGGCGACCGCCACCCGGCTGCAGGAGACCGTCGGCACCCGCAAGTCCCAGCTCATCTCGCAGTCGGTCCAGCCACTGTCGTGGAGGATCGAGCACATCACGCCCTCCCGCACGACCCAGTTCCTCGCGTTCGGAGCCATCGGAGTGGCGGGGATCATCGGGGGTGTCGGCGCCGCATTGCTCTGGGATCGCGGCGCGCAACGGCATCGCCGCCGCAGTCGCACGGGGCCGGAGAGGGGGCCGGCGCATGAAACCCGCTGATCTGCTCTGGAGGCTGCGGAGGCGTTGGTACATCGCGATCCCCGGTCTTCTGCTCGCGGTAGCGACGGTCGCGGGTGTATGGAACGCCGTGGGCCCTGAGTACGAGCGCGCCGGCACGCAGATGCTGCTGCCGGGCCCGGCATCGCTCCCCGAGGGTGCGACCAATCCCTTTCTCTTCCTCGGTGGGCTCTCCATCCCGGCCGACGTCATCGTTCAGTCGGTCAGCGGCGAGAACGTGCAGGGTGCGGTGCTCGACAGGTTTCCCGGCTCCGAAGTCGTCGTCGACCGCGGAGCAGGGTCGGCGCCGGTCGTCAGGATCACCGTGACGACGGGCGACGACGAGTCGGCCGCGGAGCTGCTGGCGACGATGATGGATCGCACGGTCACCACGCTCGAGCAGATACAGAACTCGGAGAACATCCCCGACCGGGACAGGATGTCGCTGATCACCCTCGCCGTCGACACGGAGAGCACTCTGCGGCAGCGTACGCGCACCGTCGCCGCTGCGGGAGCGGGTGTCGCGGTCGCGGTGGTCGCCCTCGCGCTGGCCGCGCTCGTCGACGGGCTTGCGAAGCGCCGGAGACGGGGGGTGACGGCGGACGAGCCCGCTGCCGAGGGACCGCAGCGGCAGACGTCGCCGGACTCCGACGCGGAGCTCGAAGAGCAGTGACGGCGCTCCGGCCCGGCTTGAGTCCTGTCTCGGCGGCGTCGCACCGCGGCCTCGCGGGCAGGTTCGGATGGGATGCCGTCAGCCTGATCACCGTGTATCTCGTGCTTCTTCTGGGCATCCCGTCCAACGTGACCATCAGCAGCCTCGGGAGCTTCGGCCGCCCGGCCATGCTCTGGGGACTCGTCCTCTTCGCCTACTGGGCGCTCTCGCGCCTGCAGTGGCGCAGCGTGGACGTCCCGCCCGTCTGGCAGCCGGTGCGGATCGCGTTCGTCGTGCTGCTCGTCATCGCACTCGTGAGCTTCGCCGCCGCCCTCCTCCGCGGACAGCCCGCGGATCAGGTGAGTCCGCTGATCACGTCGATCTTGCGCCTCGTCTCGTGGGGAGGAGTGCTCCTCGTGATCGTCGACGGCATCCGCACCATGTACGACGTCACGCGCCTTCTGCGTCGGGTCTGCATCGGCGCCGCCCTCCTCGCGCTGCTCGGTCTGCTGCAGGCAGTCACCGGCTCGTCGTTGCTCGACTTCTGGGGGTCGGTCCCCGGGGTCACGCACGGCGACGGCGGCACCGTCGAGCGCTTCGGCATCACCCGCTCCGCGGGAACCGCGACGCACCCGCTCGAGTTCTCCACCGTGCTCAACGCCGCGGTGCCGCTGTGTATCGCAGCCGCACTCTCGCGCGGCTTTCGGTGGACACTCGCGAAAGGGTCCGGAGTGTGGTGGTGGGTCGTCACCGCACTACTCGTCCTGGTTGCTCTGACCGGCGTCTCCCGCTCGGCCATCATCGGGTTCGTCATCGCGGTCGTCGCGATGATCCCCGCGGTGCCGAGACAGTACCGGTGGCCGGTCATCGGAGGCGGTGTCGTCGTCGCTGCCGCCCTCGTGGCGGCGGTGCCGGGGCTCGCCGGTTCGACCATCGGTCTCTTCACGGGTATCGCCGAGGACGGTAGCACCCTGTCGCGCGCCGGCGCACTGGACCGCCTCCCCGAGTTCGTCTCGGTGTCGCCCCTGTACGGCATCGGCTTCGGCATCTTCTTACCGCGCTACTACATCCTCGACAACCAGTGGGCGCAGCTGGCGATCGATCTGGGCGTGCTCGGTGTCGCCGCCTTCGGCGCCATGCTCGCGTCCGCGATGTGGAGCGCGTGGAATGCTCGGCAGCAATCGCGGGCGCCTGACGCGCAGCTCGTCGGTCATGCGCTCGCGGCGTCGGTGCTCACGATCGCCGTGGTCTTCGCCTTCTTCGACGGCCTCGCCTTCCCGATCGCCGCGGGATTCCTCTTCGTCCTCGTGGGACTCTGTGCCGCCGTGCGGACGGCTGTGGCCCACGACATCCGGAATCTCGAAGTCATTCCGAGATCGAGCCTGCCCACGCTGGCGGAACCGGCGGAGCCCGTCAAGAGTCAGCAGGAACCGTCGCGCGAATGATCGCTCGACACGCGGGCGGTCATCTGCGTGCGACCTCTGCGGCTATGTAGCGGAGCACGGATTCCTCGGTCGAGGTGTTCGACTGGACGTGGATGGCGAGGTCCTCCGGCGCCAGCATGTCGACGAACCGCCTGGCGGCATCCATCGTCAGCGGAGTCGGTCCCCAGTGACTGTGGCTGAGGCTGCGATCACCGAGGAAGGCGCGCCGGTCGGCGTCGGCCAGCAGCATCACGTAAGTGCCGTACGTGATGAACTCCGAGAAGTCGAGGCTCTGTCCCACGCAGTCCTGCCACGGCCGCCCCGTCGTCGTCTCCAGTCTGGCGAGCATCCGCCGCACGAGGGACGGATCCCAGCTCACGATGCCGGCGATGTAGTCCGGAGAGCATGCCTCGCCCCCGGGGAGATCCAGCAGCTGGAGCGCCTTCGCCCGTTGTGCGAGGTGGCGCGTCATGTCCGGGGTGATCCCGTCCGGCAGCCGGTAGAGCCGCACCACGCCGTCGGGATCCCGGAACATCGACTCTTCCACTCGGCGCACCAGGAGCACGTCGGAGTCGATGATGAGCGCCACATCGACCTCCAGCTGGGAGACGACCGCGAGCTTGACCATCTGCTGCAGGATCCATCCCCGGATGGGGGGCCACGGACGGGTGATGTTCAGCGCTGCGATGCGGAATCCGCGCGGGATGCGGGGAATCCTCGTCAGCCTCGTCACAGAGACGAACCGTCGCGGCAGCGTGTCCCGCTCGCTCACCACCCGCAGGCGCCTCGACCCGATCGACTCGAACAGCGGAACATCGATCTCCGGCACAGCGACGATGTGCAGCGTCGACGGATCAGTGTGCTCGAGCACCGAGGCGTGCAATCGCAGGAAGGACGGGAAGTCCGGCTTGTGGCTGGTGGTGACGATGGCGAGACTCATGCCGGGGTCCCCTCGGCTTCGCGTGCCACGCGGGGGGCAGGAGTGCGGGATGCTCTCGGAAGGGCCGACCACGAATGCGGAGTAGCGACGGTGCGAAGGATCGCCCGGTGACCTGGATCCGCCGATCGTACGAGGTGGTTCAGCACGGCCACGCCGAGGAACGTCGTCGTGGCGAAGCGGCCGTGGTGTTTCGCGTAGTACCTGATGCGGTTGACGGCGAGCAGCCGGTCCAGGTCGACGGATACGCCCGACCCACCCTCCGAATGACGTACGACCGCCGTGGGCTCGAACCACGCCGCATATCCCGCTTCGCGGGCGCGACGGAAGTAGTCCGTCTCCTCCGAGTAGAGGAAGTACCGTTCGTCCCAGTCGCCCACCGCCCCGGCTGTCTCCCGCGAGATGAGCAATGCCGCCCCGGTCGCCCAGTCGACTCGATGCGCGGTCGTGTACTCCGCCGACCGGAGTACCGTCTCGGCGAAGACCCCCGGTCGTCGATGGAAGCGACCGCCGAAGACCGCGTCGCCGACGGAGCGCATCACGCTCGGCTCGCGCCGCAGCGACCGCGTCCGCGCGCCTTCGCCGTCGAGGATCGTCGGCACGACGATGCCCACTCCGGGCTGCGAGAGCCGCGCGCGCATCGCTGCGATCGCGCCCGGAACCACGACCATGTCGGGATTGAGGACGAGGATCGCGTCGGCGTCGCCGACGGCCGCCATGGCGACGTTGATGCCGCCCGCGTAGCCAAGGTTCCCGCCCGTCGGCATCGCGACGACATCGCGATGCGCCCGCGCGACCTCGAGAGTCCCGTCCGGGGAGTCGTTGTCGGCGACGACGACGCGCATTCGATGCGTGCCGGCCTCGCGGCGCAGCGATGGGATCAGGCGCTCGATGTGGGCGGCGCTGCGGTACGTCACGACGATCACCGCGATGTCGACAGGCTCGCCGGGACCGATGAAGCGACCGGTCGTCGAAGATCCACCGTCTGACTTCTTCATGGCCGCACCACCGACGGCGACCATGCGTGCTCGATGAAAAGCTCAGGCGCCCCCGACCCATCGGTCTCGAGTGCCCACACGTCGCTCTGGCCGGGGTCATCTGCTCGCGGCATCCCGTACAGGATCGTGCTGTCGTCGAGCCATTCGATCTGATCGTCGAGAGGGCGGGTCTCGGGCAGCACGGTCACCTCTCCGGTCGTCAGGTCGAGGATCGCCGGCGTCCGATGTGCGGACGGTCCGGACCCGGCGGTCACGCGTTTGAAGGCGATGCGGGTGCCGTCGGGGGAGAGCGACGGGCATTCGATGTCCTCGGCGACGGTCAGGAGGGTGCGCGCGGGAATGTCGCCCTTGACCAGGTAGGTCCTGCCAGAACCCGTCAGACCGGCGGTCGCGTAGAAGGTCGTCTCGTCGATGAAGGTCACCCCCCAGAAGTTGCGGTCGACCGGGGCGCTCGTCGAGCCACCGACGATGAACGTCCACTCCTCCAAGTCCCCGAAATCACCGCCGAGAACGTCGTGGATCTTCGTCGTGGTCGAAAACCCGCTCGTCGCGTACGAGTGCCCGGTCACGAACGACGTGGTCGCGATCCGCGTGCCGGCGTCCGACATCCGGGTTCTGCTGGGGATGCCGGGAAGCGCCCAGGTGAGGACGACCGCGCCGTCGTTGGTGTACAGCGACGCCGAGTACGACGGGACGATCCCCCGCTCGGTCCGCAGGCACGAGAACTCGTCCTCGATCGCGTCGACCCGATCGCACGCCACTTCGGTGAGGGACCTCGGGCCGGCCGGATCCTCGAGGGGCACGCTCGCGACCATTCCGTAGCCCTCGCCGAGCGCCGTGTTGCGGAAGACCACTCGATCGCCCGATGGCCGTGTCGCGGACACGGCCCCGGTTGCTGCGCTGGGCGCGTCCTGGCGGAGCCGGTGCTGTTGCCAGGCCGCGACGCCGGCGACGGTGGTCGCGCCGAGTGCCACGACGGACGCTGCGGCGACGAGGATCCACTTCTGGCGACTGTTCACGGGCCGGAGACCTCCGTGTGCTCGGCCTCGGCGGTGGCGCCGACACCGGCCGAGGCCCTCAGCGGACGTGTGACCGACAGATACGGGCGGAGCATCAGCGCGCAGACCGGAATCGCGACGGCCAGCAGGGCGGCGACCAGGAGCATCGCCGCCTCGGCCCCGGTGAGGTACCAGAGGACGCCGAACGCCGTCGCGGAGAGGAAGCGTGTGACGGCCACGACGGTCTGCGCGGCGGCGATGCCGGTGGCTCGCGTCTCGGGCGACGTCAACTGGCTCGCCAGGGCCGCCAGCACGCCGTCCGTCGAGGCGTAGAAGCCGCCCAGCATGATCAGGCACAGGATCGTCGCGGCGGCGTCGGCGATCGGCACGGCGGCGATCACGTACGCGCCGAGCAGTGAGAGATGGCCCAGCACGAAGACGCGTGCACGTCCCACGCGATCTGACAGTCTTCCGAGGGGGATGGCGAACGCCAGGAAGGCGACATTCGTGCCGACGTAGAGGAGCGGGAACCATTGCGCGGCGAAATCGCTGCGCGATTGGAGCGTCAAGTAGATGAAGCCGTCTCCGATGGTGAGCAGGCCGAGGATCCCGGCCGCGGCGAGGACGCGGCGCAGGGGGCCGCTGGCCACGGCGGACCAGTTCCACCTCTTCCGGCTCCGCAGGACCGACGTGGCGGCATCCGTTCCGGTCGTCTCTTCGCGTGCTCCTGCTCGGACGTTCGGCACCACCAGCCCGAGGATGAGCACGCCGACGAGGGCGAAGGCCAGGGACGCGACGAACACGATGTGAAAGCCGTCGGGGATCACCAACAGTATGAAGAACGCGATCAGCGGGCCGATCGCCGCGCCGATGTTGTCGAGCGTCCGGTGCACGCCGAAGGACCTGCCGAGCCTCCCCGGCTCGGACACGGCGGTGATGAGGGCATCCCGCGGCGCCGTGCGCAGGCCCTTGCCGATGCGATCGGCGGTGACGACCGCGGCGATCGCTGCGAATCCCGTCGCGAACAGCAGTCCGACGCGCGCCACCGCAGCGAGCGCGTAGCCCGCGAACGCGACCCACTTGGGCCTGTCGTACCGGTCGGCGGCGTAACCGCCGGCGATGCGGATGAGTGCGCTCGTGCCTTGGTAGAGGCCGTCGAGGAAGCCGAAGGCGATCGTCGACAGGCCGAGCACACCCGTGACGTAGAGCGGCAGGATGGCGGCGACCGACTCGGACGAGATGTCGGTGAGCAGAGAGACGATGCCGAGCGTGACCACTGTCGACGAGACCGTCCGCACCCCGCGCGGCGCTCGCGGCGGGACGCGGGTCTCGGCTCCGGATTCCGGCGAGTTGGAGAACGAGAGGTACACCGCGTGCCTCAGCTCAGGCGGAAGACGCCGTACACGGTGTACACGGTGCCGGTGCCGGAGGACGTGAAAGCGAGCGTCAATGACGACAACGCGTCCGAGTACGAGGTATCGGCTCCGTCGCTCGAACCGGTCGCAGCCAGTCCGAGACCGCTCCACACGGCACGGTAGTGCTGGCTCACCTCGTCCGGTGTCGCGTCGGTGCGGGCCTGCAACGTCACCTGCATCGTGTCGCCCTCGGTCGCGATGGAGCTCTGCAGTACTTCAGAGGGCGGCGCAGGCGCCATCACACCGGTCGGGAATCCGTCTACGAGTTCGCCGGAGGCCGAACCCGAGTCCGGAAGCGGTGCGCTCACCAGCGGGGAGGGAGTCGACAGCGCGGGTAGCCGATCGGCGGACGGCGCAGTCGCGTCGGGCGCCTGCACTTCGCTGCCCGTCGTGGGTTCCGCGCCGGGCAGCGGCCCCCGAGTCGGGCGCGGGGTCGGAGCGGTCGTGGCGTCGACGGCGCCGGGTGCGCCGGACGCGCCGGGTGCGCCGGCGTCGCCGTCCGCCGTGAACCCCCAGAGGGCGATCGCCAGTCCGGCGACCACGGCCGCCCCGACTGCCCACAGCACCCACCGCAGCGCGCGCGTGTGGCCTCCGCGCTCCTCACCGTCCGGCGTGATCCTCTCGGGTCTGCCCTCGGTCAGGGTCTTCTCTTCTCCATCCATATCGCATCCCCAGACTGCGATCCGGCGCCCCCGAAGGGATGCCTCGCTCCTGGCCGACCCGCGTGTGCGGACGGCTACCTCATCCGCTTGACGGCGCTGGCCGCGACGTTCCTCATCTCCTCGATTCCCGGACGATGCCGCAGGATGTGCGTGACGGACTCCACCGTGTCGGCGGAGCGGACGCTGTAGCGCGCCCGCAGCCATGCGCTCCGCCGGGCCGGGAACCGGTCGCTGGAGTACACGGCGCGGTACCCCGCCGCCTTGAGGCGCCGCAACGTCGAGCGGTCGTAGCCGCCGAGCGGGCACGCCGCTTCCGTGATCTCCCCGCCGCTCGCCTCCTCGAGAACGATGCGCGCGTCGAACAGCTCTCGGCGGGCTTCGGCGTCGCTCAGGCCACGCCACGTCGTGTGCGCCCACCCGTGCGAACCGATCGACATCCCTTCGGCGCGCAGCTCGCGCAGGTCCTCGGGGTCGACGCTCGCTGGATCGTCCAGGCGGCCTGCGAGTGGGAAGAACGTCGCGTGGAGCCCGCGCTCGCGAAGCGACGGAAGCGCGAGGTAGACATCGGATCGGTTGCCGTCGTCGAAGCTGATTCCGACGTCGCCGAGCGGTGCGACCACGTCGAGCACGCTCAGGAAGACATCGCGGCCCGTCCAGTACGCGGCCTCGCCGGGTTCGCGCTCCCGCGCGCAGACACCCACCCCGTGGAAGCAGAGATTGACGATCACCGCGCCGTCTCGATCCACGTCGTGTGCGCGACGCGCGTGCTTTCATCGCGCCCCCACGAACCTTCTCCGCGACGAGTGCCGCGTGCACGCAGGGCGGCGGTCAGCGTGATCATCAGGTAGGCCACCGCGGCGAAGGCCAGATGCGGATGCGGCAAGACCACCTCGCGCAGCCACGCCCATCTATCGGACTCCCGAACCGCGCCGGAGACTGCGCCGGTCGCCGCCGCCGACCGCATCTCGGCATTGCCGCGACGCACGCGGACGAGCCGGTTCACGAGCGCCCTCGTCGTTCGTGGCGCCTCGACGACGACCACCACATCGTCGGCCTCCGCCTTCTCGGCCGACGAGAACTGCGCGTCCAGGAACAGGTCGTCCGCCGTCAACGAGGGGAACTGGCCGAACCGCCTGCGACCGGTCTCGGAGAGCGCGATCATCCCGCGGCCGAACAGGCCGTCCCGAAAGGCGGGGAGGCGCCCGTTGATCGCGAAGTACGCCCGGACGGCGAGCGGTCGACCGGATGTCTCCACCCTCCGGCGCGGCACGGCGGCAAGGGCGCCCCCTTCGAGGAGCCGTTCGAGCCGGGCCACCCCGTGGGCGGGTACGCGGATGTCCGCGTCCAGGTACACCCTCGGGAAACCGGTCGCGTGCTCGTCGCCGGCGTTGAGTGCTTCCGGCTTGCCGGGCGTGCTGCGGTCGACGACGATGGCCCCGTGGTCGCGCGCGATCTCTGCCGTGCGATCGATGCACCCGTTGGCGCTGACGATGATCTCGGCGTCTGGCCCGGTCGCGCGTCGGAGTGCTTCCAGACACGACCCGATGACCGCCTCCTCATTGTGTGCGGCGATGACGATGCTCACCATGCGCGGCCCCTTCCGTGAACGCGGTCTCCTGGACGTCGGAGCCGAACGACGTCTCTGCGCGCTGCGCGCGCCGCCCCAGGGACCCGCGGCCATGCCCGTATGGGGGATGGGGCGACTGCCGCGCGCAACACTCCAGGTGCACCTGGCACGCGTTCACGACAGCTGACCGCGGATCCGGTCGCATCGGCCGACGACGCCGTTGTCATCGGCCGACTCTTTTCGAGGGACATCAGTACGCCCCCTTCGGCACGACCATGACCTTTGCCGTGCGCCACATGATCATGAGGTCGGTGGCGATCGACCAGTTCTCCACGTAGCGAAGGTCCATCCGGACGCTTTCGTCCCACGAAAGGTCGCTGCGGCCGCTGATCTGCCACAGGCCAGTGATCCCGGGCTTGAGGTAGAGGCGGCGATATACCGTGCCGTCGTAGGTGGTCACCTCGGTGGGAAGCGGAGGTCGCGGCCCGACGATGCTCATGTCGCCGCGGAGCACGTTCAGGAACTGCGGCAGTTCGTCGATCGAGAACCTGCGCAGAACCGCGCCCACACGCGTCACTCGCGGATCGCGCCGCACCTTGAACAACGGGCCCGAGCCTTCGTTTCGGGCGCTCAATTCGTCGCGCCTCTCTTCCGCGTCGACCACCATGGTCCGGAACTTCGTCATCCAGAACTGGCGGCCGTCGCGTCCGACGCGCAGCTGGTGGAACAGCACAGGCCCGCGCGAGTCGAGCTTGATCGCCAGCGCGATGAGCGGGGTGACGAGGACGATGGGCACCATAGCCAGTAGTGAGAACACGACGTCCATGCCGCGCTTCATGGCGTGGATGCCGCCCTCGAACTCGGGGATCTTGACTTGCACGAGTGGCAGCCCGTCGAGCGGCCGCAGCGACAGCCGTGGCCCAGCCACGTCGGTGAGCCGATTGCAGAGCACCAGTTCCGCCGCGGTTCCCTCCAGTTCCCATCCGAGTCGGCGCACGAAGTCGCGGTCGTCGTCGGGTGTGCCGGCGACGACGATCGTGTCGGCGCCCGCCTCTCGTCCGTAGACCGCGGTGAACTTCATGGGCCCGATCACGGGATAGTGTCGACCCCCGATGTCGATCGGGTCGCTCACGCCGTCCGTCGTCGTCGCCCCGATGACCAGGTAGCCGTGGTGCGGATCGTGCACGAGCTTCTCGATGACGTACTCCACGTCCACTCGCGCGCCGGCCACGATCACCCGCGAGACGCACTCGCCGCGCTCGCGCTCGTGGATCAGCCATTTGCGCCACAGCCAGCGGCTGAACACGAGCGCGACCAGCCCCGACGGCAGGGCGATGATCAGCTGCGCCCGCAGCCCGGGGAGCTGGGCCACGATGAAGATCGTCGACAGTATGCCGAACGCGAAACCCGTGGCGTGCCCGATGCGCTTGTACTCGGTGGAGCCGGCGCCGAGCACGCCCGGCTCCCGTGTGCGGGCGAGCACCAGCAGCGCCATCCACGCGCAGATCACGAAGATGCCGATACGGGCGGGTTCCGCGAGTGCGGCGGGGTGCAGGGCTCCGCCGGTCTCGAACATCACGGCGGCCACTGCCGCCAGGACGACCCCGAGGGAATCGGTGGCGGCCAGCCGTCGCCGGTAGCGTCGCTCCCAAAGGTGGCGGCGCTCCAGCGACGGCTGAACGCGTGGAGCGATTGCCGCAGGATGCGTATCGATGGAAGGGCGCGTCGGGGTCGGGCGTCGGGGGAGCGTTCGGGTCACTCCTCCGGCGCCCGCGGGCGCCGCGTCGATCGCGGTCGCAATCAGACCGCGGTCCACCGCGCGCACGACGACGCGTCCTCAGCAGACATCAGCTTTCCACAGTCCGGAGCGACGGCATCGTCGCGCGGACCACCCCAGAGCGCAGACCCGGCCGGGTTGTCGGGTCGAAGGGCTCCCAGTGCCCTTGCGCACGGCCACTTTACTGCCGCAGCGCCGCGATCGGAAGGCCTATGTCAGAAAAAACTTGACACGCCATTCGCGAGTCCGATATAGGCCCTCGGAGGAGCTCCTGTCAGCCGATGAGGCCGACGAGCGCGTCGAGGCCCATGCCGTAGTTGATGCGGATGGTCGGGAGCGCGAGCTTGTCGGTGCCGATCGTGACATAGCCGGGCTCGATGGTGCGGGCCATCTCCCACCCGGCCTGGCGCAGTCCCTCCTTGGCGGTGTCGTTGTAGTGGCCGAACGGGTAGGCCATGATCTCCTTCACCCCGAGCACGCCGGCCGACGTCTCCATGTCGGCGACGATCTCGGGCACCGACCAGTTGACGATGCGGCCGTCGCCGTTCTCGCCGGCCTGGTGCATGTCGTGCGTGTGCGAGCGTCGCAGCACGAACGGGTTCGGCGCCGCATCCTGGCGGTACGCCGTGATCATGAACGACGTCGCCAGCACCTTGTGCGCCGCGACGACGGGCGCCGCGAGGTCGAACCAGGTCTGATCGGCATCGTCGTCGGTGACGATCACGGAGTGCGTCGGCAGAAACAGGCGCCCGTCGATGAAGGCCGACAGCTCGTCCCAGGTCGGCAGGTAGAACCCCGTCGACGCGATGTGGGCCATGTGCGCGTCGAAGTCGCCGATGTAGGCGTAGTTGCCGCGCAGCCACCCGCTCTCGCCCTCGGGCTTGGTCGTGAACTGGTGGTACATGAGGATCGGGATGCGGGCGTTCTCGGCCGCGTTCTGCTCGGGGCTCATCCACGCGCCGTGAAGGGTGATGCGCCGGTCCGCGCAGGCGACGAGCTCCGATCCGTTCACGCGATCCGGGATCGCGTACGCGGCGGCGGCTTCGGGCGTCGCGTACCAGCCGGCGAAGACCTGACCGTCGCGCGCGGGGATGGGCAGCGCCGCGTACAGCGCCCCCTGGGTCTGCAGCATGGGCGGGTCGGCGATGCCGTCCCCCGCGAACGAGACCGCGCACGCCGCGGGGTCGGTGGTGCCGGCGAGCAGCTGCTCCTCGGCGGTGAGCGGCGTCGGCTCGGGGGTCGCGACCGGGGACTCGGCGACCGGAGGCGTCGGCCCGGCGGCGGGCGGGGCATCCGCTCCCTGGCGTGCCAGGGCGATGGCGGCGACCGTGCCGGCGACGGCGAGCAGCACGAGCCCGCCCGTCGCGAAGGCGAGCGCTCGCCGGCGGCGCCCGCGCTTGGCGGGGCGCTGCGGCGCGCTCGTGCCGAATGTGGCCATGCGATCCCCCACGCGTCGGACCCCGCATCCCCACGCGCGGTCGATGAGGGGATGCTACCCGGATGCCGCCGCCCGGCGCACGCGCCGCGCGCCGAGCGGCTACGCTCGATTGCCGTGCTGCCTGCGGACTGGATCGAACATCGCCGCGCCGACCGCGAGGTCCTGGGGTGGATGCTCGCCGACGGCGACGGCTTCCGTGTCTTCGACCTGCTCGGACGCGAGCGCACGCCGCTCGGCGCGGCGGGCGAGCCGGCGCCGATCGACTGGCTCGCCGCCGAGGAGCTGCTGGACGCGCTCGGCCTGAGCTACCTCGCCGACCGCTGGACGCTGCGCCTCCCAGACGGCTCCGAGCGCCCGGTGCGCATCGCCGAGGCGAGCCCTCGCGGCGTGACGGTCGTGGCCGACGAGTACGGTGCGGCGTCGGCCGTCGGCGCGGACCAGGAACGCTTCCGCCTGCCCTTCCCCGTCGGCGCCGACCTCACGCCCCGCTGACCCGGCAGACACGACGCTGCCCGGCGACCGAGGTCACCGGGCAGCGTGCGATCGTGCTCGAGCGTCAGCCCTGCGCCGCGGCGAGGGCGGCGATCGCCTCCGCCAGCGCGGAGTCGGGTGCCGCGCCCGACTTGCGGACGGCGTTGGCGAGATGGTCGAGCGCCGAGGCGGTGTTGCCCTTGGCCACGAGCTTCTCGGCCTTGTCGAGGTGGCTCCGGACGTCGGCCAGCGCCTTGCCGGTCAGGGTACCGGCGCGCTCGGCCTGGTCGACGTGCGACCGCACCACCGCGAAGCTCGGCGCGTGGACGAGCTTCGTCTGCAGCTGCGCGTTGAACTCGGCGAGCTGGATCTCTCCGGCCGCCGCGATCTCGTTCGCCGACATCATCGCGCTCGGGATGAGGCCGAGGGTCTCGAACCCGCGCGCGATCTCGCTGCCCAGGATGCTGCCGTTGTACCAGTACGTCGACCAGTACCCGCCGAGGTTCAGCCCCGTCGGGTTCGGCTCGTCGATCGGTCCTCGGTCGAGGTACGCGATCTCGACCGGGTTGGCGGTGTCGGTGAAATCGATCACCGAGACCCCGCCCTGGTACCAGGCCTGCACCAGGATGTCCCGGCCCGGGACCGGCACGAGCGAGCCGTTGTGCGCCACGCAGTTCTCCTGCAGCGTCTGCACCGCCGGCAGCTTGTAGTAGCTGCGGAACTCGAGCTTGCCGTCGACGATGTCGAACAGCGCGTTCGCGCCCCACTCCGGCTGGTCGGTCACGCGGCAGCGGGCCGACGTGCCGCCTCCCCACTCGTCGGTGAAGATCACCTTGGTGCCGTCGTTGTTGAACGTCGCCGAGTGCCAGTACGAGAAGTTCGGGTCGGAGACCGCGTCGATCCGCACCGGGTTCGCCGGGTCGGAGATGTCGAGCAGGATGCCGTTGCCCTGGCACGCGCCGGCGGCCAGACCGATCTCGGGGTAGGCCGTGATGTCGTGGCAGGTGTTGGTGTTCGGCAGCGGACTGTAGCTCGTGCCCGACGGATGCGGCGCGCCCGGCAACGTGTTCTGCAGGCCGTTGTAGGCGCCGGTCGCGGGGTCGGTGAAGATCCGCGGCTGGTTCACCACCGCCGCCGTCTCGGGCGCCGCGAGCGGCACCTGGATGACGTCGATGCGCCACTGCGTCGGGTTGCCCGTGGTGACCGGATCGGCGCTCAGCCCGGCGTTCTCGCAGCCCGCCAGCTCGGCGCCGGAGCGCACGGTCGACGTGCCCGAGTTGTAGATGTAGACGTTGCCCGGGTCGTCGGGGTCGGTGACGAGCGTGTGCGTGTGCGATCCGCGGCAGGTCTGCACGCCGGGCAGCTGCACCGGGTTGTCGATGTCGCTGATGTCGAAGATCCGCACGCCCCGGAAGCGCTCCGCGTTCACGGCGCCCGGTGCGCCCTGCGTGCCGCAGTCGATGCGCCCGCGGGTCTCCTCGACCGACATGAACAGCAGGTGGCCGTACACCGAGACGTCGCCCTGGCCACCCGGACACACGAAGGCGCTGCGCCGCGTCGGGGCCCCGGCATCCGTCACGTCGTAGACCTGGAAGCCGTTGAAGCTGCCGACGATCGCGTGGTCGCCGGTGAAGGCGAGGTCGGAGTTGACGAACCCGAAGTTGCCGGGCGGCGCGTCGAAGGGCGCCTCGCGCGGCAGGCTCGCGAGCAGCTCGATGTTGCTCGCCGCGATGCCGGCGTCGAAGTAGCCGGGTGCGAGACCGACGCGGGGATCGACCTCGTCCTCGGCGGCGGTGGCGGTCGCGGTGGCCGCCAGCACCGACGCGCCGAGCAGGAGCGCCCCTGCTGCGGCGAGCGTGCGTCTGCGCCATCGCGCGGATGGCCGGGTGATCGTCATTGATGTTCCCCTCTCACTGCAGTGTGGAGGCGCCTCGGGCAGACGGGCGGGCACGACCGTGTGCACGCGCAGCCCGGGTACCGATGGATCGGAATCTATCGCGCCGGCGGGCGGTCTCGCTAGGCGTCGCGATCGGTCGTCGGCACGACACGAAGGTGCCCGGTGGACGAGGTCCACCGGGCACCTTCAGAGCGAGGACGCCGCCGCGCGCGGCGGCTCCGGTCGGGTCAGCCGAGCGTTGCGGCCAGGGCCGCGAGCGCCTGCACGAGTGCAGAGTCGGGCGCTGCGCCCGACTTGCGGGCCGCGTTGGTGAGGTGGTCGACGACCGAGCCGGCGTTGCCCTTGGCGGCGAGCGTCTCCGCCTTGTCGACGTGCCCGCGCACATCCACGAGCGCCTTGCCCGAGAGCGTCCCCGCCCGCTCGGCCTGGTCGACGTACGACCGGACCACCGCGAAGCTCGGCGCGTGCACGTACTTCGGCTGCGCCTGCGCGTTGAACAGGCCGACCACGTACTCGCCGGCTGCGGCGATCTCGTTCGCGCTCAGATGCTCGCTCGGCTGCAGCGCCAGGCTGTCGAAGCCGCGGCCGATCTCGTTGCCGTAGACGTGGCCGTTGTACCAGTACGTCGACCAGTAGCCGCCCGTGACCAGCGACGTCGCGCTGTTCGGACCGCGGTCGAAGAAGGCGATCTCGACCGGGTTGGCGCTGTCGGTGAAGTCGAACACCGAGAGGCCGCCCTGGTACCACGCCTGCACCATGATGTCGCGGCCCGGCACCGGGATGAGCGATCCGTTGTGCGCGACGCAGTTCTCCGTCGCCGTCTGGACCGCCGGCATCTTGTAATAGCTGCGGAACTCGAGCTTGCCCTCGACGATGTCGAAGATGGCGTTCGCGCCCCAGTTCAGCGGATCCTGCGCCCGGCAGCGCGCGCCGCTTCCGCCGCCCCATTCGTCGGTGAACACGACCTTCGTGCCGTCGTTGTTGAACGTCGCCGAGTGCCAGTACGCGAACCGCGGGTCGGTGACCTGGTCGATGCGCATCGGGTTCGCCGGGTCGCTGATATCGATCAGGATGCCGTTGCCCTCGCAGGCGCCGGCGGCCAGGCCGATCTCGGGGTACGCCGTGATGTCGTGACACGCGTCGGTGGCCGACGTGCTCTGCATGCCCTCGCCGTGGCTGCCGCCGGGCCACAGGCCCGCCGGGCTGCCGGTCTCGGCGTCGGTGAACAGGCGCGCGTGGTTGACGACCTCGGCCGCGGCGGGGTTCGCCAGCGGCACCTTGATGACCTCGACCAGGAAGCGCGACCCGAGGATCGGGTTGCCGTCGGCGTCGAGCTGCGACTCGACGGTGTTTCCGTTGACGTTGGTGCAGCCGCCGGGGACGTTCGGCGAAGTGGTGCGGACACCCGCGGTTCCCGAGACGTAGACGTAGACGTTCTCGGCGTCGTCGGGGTCCTCGACGACGGTGTGGGTGTGCGAACCGCGGCAGGTCTGAACGGCGGTGACCTGCACCGGGTTCAGGATGTCGCTGATGTCGAAGACGCGGACGCCGCGGAAGTTCTGCGGGTCGCTCGTCGCGGGGCTGGGCGTCGCACCGCAGTCGAGGCGGCCGGGGGCCGATTCGACCGACATGAACAGCAGGTCGCCGAACACGGAGACATCGCCCTGGCCACCCGGACACACGAAGGTGCCACTGAGGCTCGGCGCCGCCGGGTTGCTGATGTCGTAGATCTGGAAGCCGAAGTAGTTGCCGGCGATCGCGTAGTCGCCCGTGAAGGCGAGGTCGGAGTTCGTCGTGAACGGAGACTGCTTCTGCTGCGCTGACAGGAGAGCGATGTTGCTGGCGGCTTGCCCGGCGTCGTGCAGGCCGGCGGCCAGGCCTTCGCGCGGGTCGGCGTCGGTGTCGGCGACCGCTGCGGTCGCCGACATCATCGAGATTCCCAGTGCCAGGGCGCCGACGGCGGCGAGCGTACGCGCTCGCCACCTCGATCCCTGAGGCGAGGTTCTGTTCATGTGGTGGGTACCCCTCCCAATCGGCATTACGTCATCGATATGTCGGTTCGTTGCTCCGGCCGAAGCGCATCCCGCACAAATGCAAGCTCACAGGGATCGCACTTCGCATACTTCCTCGTTGTGAGGTTGTATGAGGGGGAATGTATCGGTGTCCTGCGAGTTACCGCTACCGCCCGTGTGAAATTCTGATTTCGGGCCGTCGCGCAGTCCGGCGGGAGCGCATGATGGAATGAGCCCGACGAGAGGTTGCGATGATGCCGAGACCGGTCCGATCGATTGCGGTCGCCACCGCAGCCCTGCTCGCGCTCGGGCTCACCGCCTGCACGGCCGAGGACGATCCGGCACCGGTGCCCACGACGCCCGTGGTTCAGCTCGGCGGCCCGGGCGAACCGAACCGCACGCTCTCCCCCGAGGAAGCGGCCGCGCTCGAGGCGCCGGGGTACGTGGAGCAGGACGTCGCCTTCGTCCGCGACATGCTCCATCACCACGCCCAGGCGATCCAGATGACCGGTTACGTCGACGAGCGCAGCAACGACCGTGACATCGAGCTGCTCGCCGAGCGCATGGATGTGAGTCAGACCGACGAGATCCGGCAGCTCGAGCGGTGGCTCCAGGAGCGGGGAGAGCCGGCACGCGATCCGGACGCTTCCCACGGCGAGCACGGGTCGAAGCCGATGCCGGGCATCCTCACCGACGACGAGCTCGCGCAGCTGGAGGCGGCGCGTGGCGAAGCGTTCGACGCGCTCTTCCTGCGGTACATGATCATGCATCACGAGGGCGCCATCCAGATGGTGGCCGAGCTCTATGCGTCGGGCGGCGGTCAGGAGCCCGACATCGATGCGTTCGCGCGCCATGTCGAATCCGATCAGGCCATCGAGATCGCGCGCATGCGCGATCTGCTCGCCCAGCGCGCGGGTTGAGCAGGCGACGCCGCTCGGTACAGTGAACGCATGACGACCCTCGTGCTCGCCGTCGTCGGAGACGATCGCGCCGGGCTGGTGGCGGCTGTCGCGGACGCCGTCGGCGCCCACGGCGGCAACTGGGAGAACAGTCAGCTCGCCGAGCTGTCGGGCGCGTTCGCGGGCATCATCGAGGTCTCGGTCGCGCCCGAGCGCGCCGACGAGCTGCGCGAGGCGCTGGCCGAGCTCGACGGTCTGCTGAAGGTGACCGTCCACCCCGGCGCCGCGGCCGAGCGCGAGCGCGCATCGGCACGCCCGCTCACGTTCGACGTCGTGGGCAACGACCATCCGGGCATCGTGCGCGACCTCTCGGCCGTGCTGCGCGGGCACGGCGTGAGCATCGACCGCATGGTCACGACGACGCGGGATGCCGCGATGTACGGCGGCCGGCTCTTCGAGGCGACGGTCTCGGCGAGGGTCCCGGCATCCGTCGATCTCGGCGCGTTGACCGCAGAGCTCGAGCGGCTCGCCGCCGAGATCCAGGTGGACGTCACGCTCGGCGCGTGACCGGCCCACGCGTCCGCGCCGATCCGGCCGGGGTCAGTCGGCGCGGAGCTCTTTCGAGCGGGTGACGATCGTGCGGAGGTGGTGGCGCAGCTGGGGCAGGGCGTCCGCGCCCAGTTCGTCCGACCACCGGGCTGCGAGCTCGGCGCTGATGCGGGTGGCGTCGGCGCACAGCTGGGCGCCGCGTTCGGTGAGCGACACCAGCGTGGTGCGGCGGTCGGTGGGGGAGGGGGCGGTGACGACATAGCCGTGCGACTCCAGGTCGCGCACGGTCATGCTCATCGCCTGTCGGCTCACGCCGCTCCGCTCGGCGAGTACCGAGATCGGCGTCCCCTCCGCATCGATGTGGACGAAGACCGGAACGTGTGACAGGCGCACCGCCGGATGCCCCGTCGCCGCCAGCTCCGACAGGGCTGCGGTCGTGACGATCGAGGCGGCGGTCATGAGCAGCAGGCCCAGGTCGTCGGCGGCACTCTTCGCGAAGGACGCGATCTCTTGCTCGAAAATTACGCAACCTCCTTGACAGATATAGGCAACATGGTTGACGATCTACTCGAACCCACATCCCGAACCGGAAGAGAGTCGTCGTGAACACCACCCTAGAGACAGGCCGGCCGTTACCGGTGCTCGATCTCGTGAGCGCCACCGGCGCCGAGACCTCGCTCGCCCGCGAGATCGCAGGGCGCATCGCCGTCGTGCACCTCATGCGCACGAGCAGCTGCCCGGTGTGCCTGGCGCACGCCGCAGCGCTTCAGCGGATGTCGGACGACGGTTCGCTCGGCGACGCCCTCCTCGTCCTGATCGCTCCGGGCGGCGCGGCAGAGGCGAGCGACGCCGCGGCCCGTGCAGCGCGGCGCAGCCCGTCGGCGACGGTCTTCGCGAGCGCGAGCGCCCATGCCGCACTCGGGCTCGGCACGGTCGCGCTCCTGCAGCAGACGGCGACGATCGTGGTCGACCCGGCGGGCGCCGTCCGGTCCGTCCGCGCCAGCACGCTCCCGACCGGATCCTTCTCTGCCGACGAGGTGCGCGCGGCCGTGGCCGCGGCGTCGTCGGGCGAGGGGTCCGTCCCCCTCCGGACGGACGGCACCCCCGGCGCGTGACGCTCCTCGCGCCGGCGTGACGCCCCTCACGCCGGCGTGGCGCCCTTCACGCCAGATCGCGCAGCCTCGCCGCGATGCCGCTGCCGTCGCCGGCGCGCCGCTCGTAGCCGACCGCGATGATGAGAAGCACCGCGCCGACCACCGACAGCGTGATCCACCACGGCATCGCCTCGATGCCCCGGCCGATCTGCACCAGGAACGCCAGCACGTTCTCGACCGGGAGCACGACGATGCCGATGATGAAGGGCGCCGCCAGGCGCCGCGTCGCTCCCACCAGGATCGCCACGAGCGCGATCGCCATGACGAGGATCGCGCGCCACGTGCGCGGGTCGGTGTAGGTGGCCGCGACCGACGCGCTGAGCATCACCACCAGCCCGGGACCGAGCAGCGGCCACGAACCGGTCCAGCCCGTCGGCCAGGCCCACAGCGAGGGCTTCGCGGGCGCCTCGGCGGGGATCACGCGCAGTGCGACGGCGCCCGCCGCGAGCAGGAAGATCCCGAGCGGCAGCGAGAACCACTCCACGCGGAGGTCGCGCGGGCTCCACGCGACCACGGCGGTCACGAACGCCACGGCGAATACGAACGGGACGGGCGGCAGGCCGGTCGGCGCGCGCAGGCCGCGCACCGCCACCGCGACCAGGAACGCGAGGAGGACGATCATGAGGCCCCACATCGTCCAGATCGCGAACCAGTCACGGTCGATGGCGGGCCAGGTCGCGACCGAGACGTAGAGGACGGCGGGGACGCCGAGCATCCTCGTGCGGGCGAGGAGCGATCCGCCGTCGGCATGGGCCCGCAGACTTCGTGCGGCCCATGCGGCGGCGCCCGCGCCGAGCGCACCGAGGGCGAGGCAGGCGACGATGACCGGCGCTGCGAGTGCCGGCGCCGGGTCGAGACCCCAGCCCCACCGCACGCCCTCCACGGCGGAAGCCGCCGCCGCCAGGATCGCGACGGACAGCGTCGGAGTCCGAAGCGACTGCAGTCGCCCCGCAGTCCGCGCCGTCGCCCGCGCCACGAGCGCGCCGGCCGCCGCGAGGGCCCAGGCCGCGCCGACCAGGGCATACGCCCGCGCCGGACCGGCCGCCTGGTCGCCGTCGCCGCCGACGGCGAGCCGGATCAGCATCGGCACCACCGCAGCCACGAGCCCTGCCGCGTACAGCCCGGTCGCCGGGAGGCCGCGCGCGGTGAGCAGCGCGCCGATCGCGGCGGCGCCCAGCGTCGGCGGTAGCAGGTACGGCTCGAGTCCGGTGACGCCGGCGATCCCCCAGGCGCACCAGAGCGCACCCGTGAACGCCCCGCCGGCCAGCCACCAGCCGTAGCGTCGCCGCGCGAAGACGGCGCTCGCGGCGAACCCGATGCCGAGCACCACGAGCACCACGAGTGCGGTCCCGAGCCCCGCGGCCTCCCGCGTGAGCGACAGGGCCACGGCGATCGCCGCGGTGACGAGGGCGGATGCCTCGATCGCGACGCCCGCCGCGCGCGCCTCGACGGGCGCGATCCGACGTGCGAGGCCGCGGCGGATGACGTCGCCGGCCGACAGCACCGCGGCGACGACCGCCGCGATGACCGGCAGCACGACGGGCGAGCCGCTCGTGGCGAGCAGCTGCGCGCCGAGACAGACGGTCACCACCGCGACCGAGGGCACCAGCGCCGCTGCCGCCGCCGTGCGCACGACCACACCGAGCCCGGAGCGCGTGGTCGTCACGAGAGTCAGAGCCAGCAGGAAGATCACCGCGGTCGACAGCGCGGTCCAGCCGCTGCGCTCGAACACCACCTGAACCACGCCGATCACGAAGGGCACCGTCGTCACGACCAGGACCGCGTGCCAGTCGCGCGACGACACCCGGCGCGCGAACGTGGCGCCGATCGCGACGACGCCCGCGGCGCACGTCGTCAGGCACAGCACGACGACGGCGTCGAGTCCTGCCCGGGCGAGCGCCGTGGCGAGCACCGCGAGGGCGTACGACAACCCCGCACCGACGTGCACGAACCGCGCCCGGCGCGGCACCGTGCGGGCCGCGACGGCGACCGCCGCGAGCGCGGCCACGCCCGCCGTCACCGTGATGTCCGGGTCCCGCCACGACATCACCGCGGTCATCACGATCGCGGCGTGCGCGCCCACGATGAGCGGCAGGCGAACGGATGCCGAGGCATCCGCCCCCCTCGTCGCCACCAGTGCGCTCGCGCCGATCGACACGGCCAGGCCCAGGGCGACACGCACCCCCACCTCGAGCGTCGGCAGGCACAGCACCGTGAGGAAGGCGAGCACCGCGTACCAGGCTCCGAGGTGCGCCGGCCACCGCATGCCGAGCGGCTCCGGCGCGGTGCCGGCGACGAGCGGCCGCCCGACACGGCGAAGCCGCGGATCGGTGACCGCCGCGAATGCCACGAGCGCACCGGCGAGCGCCGCCAGGCCCAGCGTCAGCGCAACCGCGGCGTCGGGCGGCAGCAGCTGCGCGCCGCCCTCGCGGCCGGTCACCACCACCGCGATCGAGAGGAAACCGGTCAGCGTCGGGATCGCGGCGACGGCCGCGACCGCGGCGATCGCTCCCGCGAACAGGGGCATGGGCGACACGGCGCGGTGCAGCGGCCGCAGAGCGCCGAGCGCGACGAGCGCGGCACCGGCGGCGGCGGGGAGCACTCCGAACCAGCTGTCGACCGGCAGCGACGATCCGCCCGACAGCGGCAGGACGGTGACCGCCCCGACTGCGGCAGCCCCCGCGACACCGCTCCACAGCGGGCCCGCGAGATGCCGCGCCGAGGCGGCCGCCACCGCGCCGATCGACAGCAGCGTCGCCGAGACGGCGAGCGCCGGGTCGACTTCGCCGGCGGCACCCGAGGCGACCGCGCTCGACAGCGCAGCGAGCATGAAGCCGCCCTGGGTCACCGTCAGCGTGATCTGCGCGGCGGTGAGCGGTCGGCCGGCCACAGGCCCCAGCCTCCGGGCCGCGGCCACCAGCGCGCTCGCCGCGGCGGCCGAGGTGAGGCATCCCGCGGTCGTCGCCGGCATCGAACCCGCGCCCGCGGCGAGCATCACGGGCACGAAGGCCAGAGCCGACGGCCCCAGCCAGAGCCACGAACGGATGCCGCAGCGCAGCCCGAGAGCGGCGAGACCCGCCGCCGAGGCCAGCGTCGCCAGCCCCGCGAAGACCCAGGCGTCGAACGCGGCCGGAAGCAGCGGCAGCATCGAGGTCACCGTCAGTGCCAGGAACACCGCGCCCAGCGCGCCCACCGCCTCGGCCGAGAACTGCAGCCGCGTGCGGGCCAGGATCGCCGCTCCGCCGAGGAAGCCCGCCGCGATGGCTCCCATGACGAGCGAGCGCGGGAGCGCGCCGGTCAGGTCGGGGTTGAAGAAGACGAAGACCGCCGCGGCGATCGCGACGAGACCAGCCCCCGCGACGGCGAGCACCGACTGCACCGTCGCGGATGCCGCGGGTGCGGGCGCGAACGGGTCGGTCGCGCTCGCCGCGGCGGGCGACGCGTCGGCAGGCTCGGTCGGCGCGCGCTCGGGTCTCGCGGTGGGGGACAGCGGCACCCGGGCGAGCAGGGACTGACGCGCGCGCAGCGCGTCGGCGGCGGCCTGCGACGCCTGCCAGAGATCGTGGCCGATACGACCCGAGAAGTCAGCGCCGCACGCCGGGCACCGGCGGTCCGTCACGGTCGCGCGACGGCACGCCGGGCACCGGACGACGTCGAGCAGTTCGGCGATCGCGGTCTCGCTCCATGCGGGCGCCCGCCGTCCGCGCATTGCCACGCTCACCCGTCCGCCTCCCGCGCGGCGACCGCGGCGGGGTGATCCTCGGGTACCCACTGCAGGATGTCGCCGGGCTGGCACTCGAGCACGCGGCAGATGGCGTCGAGGGTGGTGAAGCGCACCGCCTTCGCCCGGCCGTTCTTGAGCACCGAGACATTGGCCGGCGTGATGTCGATCGCAGCGGCGAACTCGGTGACCGACATCTTCTTCTTCGCCAGCTCGACGTCGAGGTTGATGATGATCGGCATCACACCACCTCCGAGAGGTCGTGCTCGAGCTGCGACGCCTTCCGGAGCAGGCCGCGCAGCACGACGATCAGCAACGACAGTCCCGCGCCCACGACGACGCCGAGCACGAGCAGCAGCGTGATCGACGGCGTCATGAAGCCGGTCAGGCTCAAGGCGATCAGCGCGACGAGGACGAGGAACGTCGCGAACGCGACGGCGCTCAGGCTCACATCGACGTCGGGGAACGCGCTGTCGCTGAAGATGCTGTCCTCCCGCACCAGCGAGAGCAGCCGCCACACGCAGACGAGGACGACCTGCACGCACAGCAGGAAGAGGATGCCGACGATCGTGCCGGGGATCTCGAAGTATGCGATCTCGGAGTACCGCACGGCGGACTGGGCGGCGACGGCCGGCACGACGAAGACCTGACAGCACAGCAGGAGTGCCAGCAGCACGGCGATGAGGGACTTCAGGACGATGATCGTGGTGCGCTGCATGCGAGAGACCTATCGATAAACGGTACGTAGCTATCGAAAAACAATAGGCCAATGATGCCGGTCTCGCGCAAGGGGCGGCTGCTGTGATGTGCCTGGGTGCGACGACTCTCGATCCGGACGCGAACGTGCGGGTGGGGGACCCGGCCCCCACCCGCACGTTCGTGTCGATCAGCTCCCGGGCAGGCGGGTCACCTTCGCGTCGGCCCAGTCGGCGTGGTCGCTGTTGTTCGTGTCTCCTGCGTCCGTCACCCGCAGCACCAGCCGCTCGACGCCGAGCACGTCGAGCACGACGGTCTGCGGCGGCGTCGCGGGCTGGGCACGCACGATCCCGCTGTCGAACATCACGACACCGTCGGCGAGCACCTGGAACACGACCGACGAGTTCGGCGAGTTCTTCTGGGCGTCGTCCACTCCGATCACCGCCGAGAACCGCATGTCGGCCGGGTCGAGGTCGTACACGATCTCGGAGTTGGCGTGCGTGCCGATTCCCTTGGCGTACTCGACGCCGCCCACGCGGATCGGGTTGCCGGAGACCGCCTTGTCCTTCAGCACGGTGCGCCAGCCCGACGTCGCGGAGACCCACTCACGATCGCTGAGGTGGACGGTCGGCCCATCGCCGGGCGCCGCCTGCTCTTCGACGATGACGGATGCGCCCGCCCCGGCCTCGTTGGATGCCGAGACACGATAGCGGTACGGCCCACCACCGGCGTCCCTGTCGAGGTACGACGTTCCGGTGATCTCCGCGGCGATCACGGCGAAGTCCTCGCCGCCTGCCGGTGCCCGTTCGACGGTGGCCGACACCGCGCCGTCGGGAAGGGTCCACGTGACCCCGACCAGTTCTCCCACGCGATAGGCGCCGACCCCGGTCGGCTCGGCGGGGGGCGTCGACGGCATGGTGCGGAACGTACGCTCACCGCCGGGCACGACCAGCCGCTGCCCGGTCTTCGGGTTCTGAGCGGTGACCTCCCAGTAGTAGGTGCGGCCCGGCTCCAGCCCCGTGACGGATGCCTCGGTGTCGGCCACCGTCCGCTCGGCCACGACGTCGGTCATCGCCGCGTCGCGCGCCACCTGCAGGCGGTACCGCTTGGCGTTCTCGGAGGCGCTCCAGATGAACTGCACGCGAGCAGCGTCGATGCGCGTCGCCGCCTCGGCGGGAGACTGCAGCGTGAAGTCCTGGGGGTGCGTGAGGATCAGATCGCCGTGGCGCTGCGGGTGGTCCTCGCCGCCTGTCGCGAACGAGACGCTCCTGCCGACCGGCACCTCGACGGTCACCTGAGACACGGCGCGACCGTTGACGTGGACGTACTCCGGCTTCTTCGGCTCGCCGTCGACCTTGATCTGCGGCCAGCCGCCGGCGAACTGCACCGTGACGGCGAGGGGCGCGGAGCCCTCGTTGTGACGCACGGTGGTCCTGGTGCGACCGTCATGGCGCACGGCGATGTCGTGGTCTCCGACCTGGATGTGGTCCAGCGCCAGCCAGTCGACCCCGGACGGCAGGTGCGACCGCACCGACACCGCGTTCTCCGGGGCGTTCGGCCGTACGCCGGCGAGGCCCTCGACGGTCTGCGACACCAGCGTGTAGCTGGTCTCCGGGTAGTCGCCGTTGGACCCTTGCGTGCGCACCTCGTGCGGCAGGTGCAGCTTGGAGATGATGTCCTTCATCCACGCCCACGCGGCATCATCGCGCCCGTAGGCGAACAGGGCGTCGGGAACGTACGTGGTCGCCTCGATGTTGGGCGGGCGATCCTCCTGATACATCCTGTCGAGGTAGTCGATGAAGTCCCACGTGCGCTTGTCGCCGGCATCCAGGAACTCCTTGACGCCGTAGAAGACGGAGTTCTCGCGTCCGAAGCCCGCGTAGGCCTCACCAGCCGGGCCGCGGCCGCGCACGTACTCCCACGCGTCTCGGATCACGCCCCAGTCGGTGGCGAAGTACTTCTGCAGGGCGTCGGCGCGCTGCTCGAATTCGGCGGCCGTCGCGGCGTCGCCCTTCTCCGCCGAAAGGTAGGCGTAGGCGAGCAGGGCGCGGTACTGCGACGCGACGCCGTCGCCGGCCTCGATCACCGCGTGGTCGGCACGCTCGTTGTAGCTCGCGGCCCCCTGGAAGATGCCCCTGCCGGTGCCCTCGGCGATGCCGTTGGGCAGCTGGGTGTCGTGCAGCTCGATGAAGTCCGTCACGGCCTTCGTGTAGTACTGCCACAGGACGGGGTCGTCGAGGTAGTCGGCGTCTCCGGTCCAGCGGTACTGCTCCTCGGCCTCCTGTACGAGCTCGAACACCGCGGGTACCTCGCGCACGAAGTTCGTGTCGCTCCTGTAGTCGACGTTGTAGGGGCTGCCGTCGAAGTTGAGCGCCCACAGCGGATACCACTTGCGGGCCTCGTTGGCGGATGCCGCGAACGCGCGCAGCATGGACTTGTTCTCCTCCTCGAGACCCAGGAGGTGCCCGCCGGCCGCCTGATGGACGAAGTCCCGCGAGTAGAACGCGGTGCGGTGGGCGTAACCGGCCCAGTACGACGGGATGTACGCCGCCGTGCCCGTGCCGGGGTTGCTGCCGTTGCCGTTCAGCGGGCCCGTCTTGCCGGTCTGCACGTGCTGTCGCGCGCGCCACTTGGCCCAGTCGAACGCGTCGACGAGCTCCTGCGACGAACTGTCGATCGTCACCGTCTCGGCCTCGATCGTGACGGTGACGGTCCACTCCGCCGTCTGCCCGCCGGCGTCCGTGACGACGAAGGAGCGGGGCTGCGAGTAGTCGCCGGGCGCCGCGGGGTCGGGCGAGATCGTCGAACCCTCCGGCAGTTCCGCCTGGGCTCGGAGCGCCGTGACGTCGGTGTCGTAGGGCACCTGGAACGTGATGGTGCGGCTCGCCTGGTCGATCGCGCTCGGTCCCTGCTGGCGCGCCGCCTCGAAGCCGAACAACGTGCGCTCGTCGGCGGCGAAGGCGACGTCGTCGATGTTGGTCCACCCTCCGCCGCCACGGAAGAACACCTCGACGGTGGTACCGGCGGCGATACCGACAGGGGGCAGCACGTAGTGCCGATAGGCGGACTGCTGCGGCAGGTCGATGGAAGACAGGATGTCGCCCGCGGTGGTCCGCAGACCGAACACTCCGCCCGTCCGGGACGAGGCGACCCAGGCCTCCGCCGTGAAGCTCCCGGTCTGGTCGACGGTCACCGGCTGCACGAGCTGGTTCGCCGCTCCGGCATCCAGATATGCCAGCCGTGTGCCGGTGCGCGGATTGTTCGTGGCGATGCCGCTGCCGGCCACGAACTGCCAGCCCTCCGCTCCCGCCTCGAAGCCGCCGTTGATCAGGGCGGCGGTCGGCGCCGCCGTGGCCGGCGCTGACCCGCCGAAGATCATCGCCACGGCGGTGACGGCGGCGGCGATCATCGTCGCGCGCCGCGTCGGCGGGCGTGTCGCCCGTGTCGGTCGTGCGTTTCGCATAGCTCTCCTCCTCGAGAACGCGCGCGGAACCAGCGCCCTCGCAGGCGCGCGGAACCGCTGTGGGTGGGTCGATATCGGGTCTGTGGGACTGTCGGGTCGGGGTCGGGGTCGGGGTCGGGGTCGGGGTCCGGGGTCAGGTGGTCGGCGGCGCGTCCATGGAGGGGTCGCATCCGCACGAACGTCTGATCAGAAGTTCCGTCGGGAAGGTCGTGTAACCCGGATCGCCCGCGCCGTCGACGAGGCGCCGGATGGCGGCATCCGCCATCTCGGCGATCGGCTGCGCGACGGTGGTGAGGGCGGGGCGCGTGTAGGCCGCCTCGGCGATGCCGTCGAACGAGACGACGGCGATGTCGTCGGGGACGCGCAGACCCGCGTCGGCGAATGCCGCGAGCAGGCCTATCGCGATCTGGTCGGATGCTGCGAACACCGCGCGCGGGCGGCGGTCGGCCTCGGCGATCGCCCGCCCTGCCGACAGCCCGCCCTCGTACGAGAACGGCGCGTGCACGCTCTGGCCGAGCGGAAGGCCGGCATCGCGGAGGGCATCCGCCCAGCCGCGCTCGCGCTGGTCGATCGCGAGTGCGCCGCCCACGAACGCCACGTCACGGTAGCCGTGGCCGATCACGTGGTCCACCGCTTGGCGCGCGCCGGCGCGGAAATCCACCCCCATCGCCGGCAGGAGCCCGCCCGAGCCGGTGTACTGGTTGATGAGCAGCGCGGGGACCCCGAGGGAGGCGACGATCTCCTGCTCGGTATCGGTGAGCACGTCGGCGAGGATCAGCCCGCCGACCTGCCGGGCGAGGAGGTCGTGCACCTGATCGACGGCGGATTGGCGCTCGCGATCGCTGTTCACGATGAGCAGTGAGCGGCCGTTGCGGACGCTCGCGCGATCGAGCGCGTGCAGCAGCTGTGCGAAGAACGGGTTGCGGCTGTCGACCACGATCATGCCGATCGTGTCGGCGGTTCCCCGCGATAGCGCACGGGCGGCCGCGTTCGGGCGGTATCCGAGCACGCGGACCGCCTCGAGCACCCGCTCGCGCGTCACCTTCGCGACCGGCTTCGGGCCGTCGTTGAGCACGTAGCTCACGACGGCCGTGCTCACGCCGCTGAGGCGCGCGACATCGGCGCGTGTGACCTTGCGGGGCATCAGGTGCTCGTCCATACGGGATCCTCTCGCCGATCGCCCGGAGGCGCCCGGTTTCACGCGGTCGCGACCTCGAGCGGTGCGACACTGCCCACAGCATCGCCGAGATCAGGCACGATCAGTCGCTCCCCGCCGCGGCGCGCCGATTCGTGCGCGATGATTCCGGGGAGCGTGAACCGCGCCGCGGTCCAGGCGTTGACCGGAGGCAGTGTCTGCGACGCCACGGCGCGCACGAAGTCGTCCACCAGGAAGTGGTGGCTCCCTTCGTGGCCGTTGTGCAGACCGCGCAGCTCGGCCGGGATGCGCCCGAGGTCGTGGATCGGCGCGTAGCCCGACACGAAGGCATCCCGAAGGGCCGGCGAGACGTGGGCGAGCGACGGATCGTCGTGCGAGATGGACGCGTGCGTGTCGATGAGGCTCGACACGTCGTCGACGCTTTCGCGCGTCTGCCAGAACGACGCCGTCGTCACCTGCTCGAAGGTGCCCTCGGTGCCGAACCAGCGGAAACGGGATTCGCGCCGATGCGAGGGGAACCCCACGCGGCGGAACTCATTGATGCGCATCGACCCACCCGCCGCCAGCTCGAACAGGGCTGTCGCGTTGGAGAAGTCGTTGTCGAACTGGCTGACGCTCCGGTCGAAGACGCCGTCGCCGCGATCGTCCACGACGCCTACGGCCGAGACGGCCACCGCATGCGTCGGCCAGGCGCCGAGGACTCCTCCGATCGAGTGCGTGGGGTACCACAGCGGCGGATAGCTGGCGGTGGCCCTCCAGTTCTCGCCGCCGGAATAGCGGTAGGCGTCGTAGAAGCCGAGGTCCATGTCGTGGACGTAGTCGCCTTCGGCGTAGAAGAGGCGTCCGAACTCGCCGCTCTCGCGCTTGCCTCGTGCGAAGACGGTCGCCGGGTTGTAGTAGCTCGTCTCGCCCATCATGTAGGTGAGCCCGGTCTCGCGCACTGCATCGATGATCGCCGAGATCTCTTCCAGGCTGATCGCCATCGGCACAGCGGAATAGACGTGCTTGCCGGCGCGGAGTGCCCTCACCACGAGTGGACCGTGCGTCCAGCGCTGCGTGAAGATCGCGACGGCGTCGACCGCGTCCGATGCCAGCATCGCGTCGAAGCTCTCGAAGCTGCCGGCGATGCCCGCCTGTGCGACGAGACCGTCGGCACGGTCCGCGAGCACGTCCGTGACGTAGACGGCCGCGATGCCGGGGTGGTGGTGGAACAGGGTGGCGAATTGACCGGCGAACTGGCCGGCGCCGACGATGCCCAGGGAGAAGGCCATGGCGATTCCTCTTGAGTGTGAGGTCGGCGGCTTGCCGACCATGGAAGTGTGACACGAAGAATCTACGCGCGTCAACCAGTCTGTTGTCGCCGTTTTCTCGCCGAAAATCAAGAACTCATAACGGTCTTGCGGTCTGTGGTCTACGCGGGTAACCTGACCCGTTGTCGGCAGGTTCCGCCGCCGTCATCACAAACGCACCCGAGTGTTAGGAAAGACGATGAAGTCACCATTGGCACCGATCGTCGGCATCGCCGCGATCGCTCTGGCTGTGACCGGCTGTGCCGGCGGCTCCGGCTCCGGCTCCGATACCGCGAAGATCGAGTTCCAGACGAACCTCGGCGCCACCGACCCGATCCTCGTCGTGCTCACCGAGATCACCGATGCGTACGAAGCCGAGAATCCCGGCGTCGACATCGAGCTCGTGCCGTCCACCGACACCTACGAGGCCGACATCAAGGTGCGCCTCGCGTCCGGCGATGTGCCCGACATCTGGGCGACGCACGGCTGGTCCCTCCTGCGCTACTCCGAGTTCCTCGAGCCGCTGGACGCCCAGCCGTGGGCGAAGGACTTCAACCCCGCCCTCGCCCCCGCGATGCAGAACGACGACGGGGAGTTCTTCGCACTTCCGATCGACACCGACGTCGCCGGCATCGTGTACAACGCATCGGTGCTCGAGGCAGCGGGGATCGACCCGGCGTCTCTCGAGGACTGGGCGTCGTTCACCGACGCGCTCGCCACGCTCGACGCGGCAGGCGTGATTCCCCTCTCGTCCAGCGGCAAGGACTCGTGGTTCGCCGGCAACATCGCCGACTTCATGGCGTCGGGCGGGTTCACCGACGACCAGCTCGACGGCTTCCTCGACGGCGAGTTCCAGAACGACGGCTACGCCGATCTGCTCGACGATGTGGCGCAATGGCAGGCCGCCGGCTACTTCAATCCCGACTACTCGTCGGCGACGATGGACGATCTCGGCCGGTCGCTGGCAGAGGGGACGACGGCGTTCGTCATGGTGCAGAACTATCTCGTCACCACGGCGCTGGGCTTCAACCCCGACGCTGAGTTGGGCTATATGCCCATCCCGAGCGATGTGGGTTCCCCCTTCCTCGTCGGCGGTGAGGGCCGTGCGTTCGGCGTCGCGAAGGACTCCGCCCACAAGGAGCAGGCGCTGGACTACCTGGCCTTCCTGGCCGATCCCGCGAACCTCTCCCAGCTCGCGAGCGCGGTGGGCGGCATCCCGGGTCTCACGAACGCCACGAGCGACCTCGGCATGCTGCAGGCCAGTTATGACCAGTTCGTCGCCAGCGGCGACTACCCGCTGCTGCCGTACTTCGACCGCGTGTACCTGCCCAACGGCATGTGGGACACGATGGTGTCGACGACCGACAGCGTGATCACCGGTCAAGGCGCGGTCGGGTCCGCCGTCGAGCAGATGGCGGCCGACTTCGACAGCCTGTTCGCCCAGTGATCCCCGTGAGGGCGGTCCGGCCACCGGTGGACCGCCCTCACGATCCCCGAAAGGCTGCGCCGTGACAACGACGTCCTCCCCGCTCCGAATGCCGACGGCCCGACCGCGCCGCGGGCGTGCGACCGGACCGCGATTCGCCCGGGCGGGCCTGAACGTGTTCTACCTGCCGGCCCTCGCGCTCGTCGGTGTCTTCACGATCCTTCCGCTCATCAACGGCATCGGGATCTCGTTCACGAACTGGAACGGCTACAGCGCCGCCCGCGCGTTCGTCGGCGCCGACAACTACGCGCGGCTGTTCTCCGATCCGAACTTCCATACGGCTCTCGTCAACACGATCGTCTACGGCTTCGGCAGCACGATCGTGCAGCAGGTGATCGGCCTCGCCCTCGCGCTGGCGCTGGATCGCGCCATCCGCGGACGCGGCATCGCACGCGCTGTCATCTACCTCCCCGTGCTGGTGTCGCCCATCGTCATGGGCACGATGTACTACCTGTTCTTCGCGTACAACACGGGCGGCCTCAACGACATCGTCGTCGCCTTCGGCGGTGAGCGGGTCGCCTGGCTCGCCGACTCGACCACCGCGATCGCCGTGATCGTGATCGTCAACTCGCTCCAGTTCGTCGGCATCTCGATGGTGATCTATCTCGCCGGACTCCAATCGATCCCGGTGATGTACCTCGAAGCGGCACGGTTGGACGGTGCCAGCGCGTGGCAGCAGTTCCGTCATGTGACCGTGCCGCTTCTGCAGCCGGCGTTCGCCACCAGCATCGTGCTGAACCTCATCGGCGGTCTGAAGCTGTTCGACATCATCCAGGTGCTCACCGGCGGCGGTCCGGGCTACTCCACCAACTCGGTGTCGACGCTCATCAGCAAGGTCTACTTCGACAATCAGAATGCCGGGTACGCGTCCGCCATCGGGGTCGCCCTGTTCGTGCTGATCGCGGTGTTCACCCTCGTGCTCAACACGATGCTCAACCGGAACAGGCTCGACGTATGACCTCGACCATCTCCCGCACGGCCGGCGAAACGACGGCCTCGACCCGCACGATCGTCGTCGGCCATCACGATGACACGCCGCCGCGTCGCGGCGGCACGGCGGCGCGCATAGCGATCGGCGTCGGGCTGGTCGCGGCATCCCTCGTCCAGCTGCTGCCGTTCTACATCGCGGTCACCACGTCGCTGAAGCCCCGGACCGACCTGTCTTCGCAGTGGCTGCCGCCGACCCAGATCTACTGGGAGAACTACGTCAACGCGATCGACCGCGGAAACGTGCTGGGCGCGATCGGCAACAGTGCGATCGTCACGGTCGCCAGTACCGTGCTCGTGTGCGTGCTCGGGGCGCTCGCCGCGTACCCTCTCGCGCGCCGCACCACGGTCGTGAACCGCGGCGTGATGCTGCTCATGATCGGGCTCATCATGGTGCCGCCGCTCAGCATCCTCGTGCCTCTGTACACGATGCTCAACGGGCTGCACGCGATCAACACCTACTGGGGCACGATCCTCGTGATGGTCGCGACGCAGCTTCCGCTGAGCGTGTTCCTCTACGCGTCCTTCATGCGCGGGCTGCCGGTCTCGATCGAGGAGGCCGCGTCGGTGGACGGCGCCGGGCCGGTGCGGATCCTGTTCCAGGTCGTGGTGCCGATGCTCAAACCCGTCACCGCGACCGTGGTGATCCTCACCGGCGTCGCGGTGTGGAACGAGTACGCGCTCAGCGTCTATCTGATGCGTGCGCCGGAGATGCGCACGATCGCCCCCGCCATCGGCACGTTCTTCGCGAGTTCCGGCAGCGACCTCGGCGCCGCCGCGGCGGCGGCCCTCATCTCGGTGATCCCTGTGCTGGCGGTCTACCTCATGCTGCAGCGGTACTTCATCAAGGGGATGGTGGCCGGCGCCGAGAAGTGATCCGCCCGATGCCCTCGCCGAGGGCGAGGACAGTTGCCCAGGCGCGAGGCGCCAGACAGACTGGGTGGTCGTACGACGGATCGATCCAGGGAGCGAGAAACATGCAGCAGCGGGAACCGGAAGCATCGATCCGTGAGGCACAGGCGAGCCTGCGGGCATCACTGCCCTTCGACGACATCGATGACTTCGCGGCCGCCGACCGCGGGTTCATCGGCACGCTCGACGACCCGAAGATCCGCAACGCGGCCGGGGACGTGGTGTGGGATGCCTCGACCTACGACTTCATCCAGGGCGATGCGCCCGACTCGGTCAACCCGAGCCTCTGGCGCCAATCCAAGCTCGTCGCCAAGCACGGTCTGTTCGAGGTCGTCGAGGGGCTCTACCAGGTGCGCGGACTCGACCTGTCGGTGATGTCGTTCATCGAGGGCGACACCGGGGTGATCGTCGTCGACCCGCTCATCTCGAAAGAGACCGGCGCCGCCGCGCTCGAGCTCTATCGCCGCCACCGGGGCGACCGTGCGGTGAAAGCGGTCATCTTCACGCACAGCCACATCGACCACTTCGGCGGCGTGCTCGGCTTCGTGAGTGCGGACGACGTGACCTCCGGCCGCGTGGAGATCCTCGCGCCCGAAGGTTTCCTGGAGCACTCGGTGGCCGAGAACGTGTATGCGGGCGTGGCCATGGCTCGCCGCGCGGGGTACATGTACGGCGCGGCGCTGGCCCGCGGCCCGAAGGGCGCGGTCGGTGCCGGCCTCGGCCAGACCACGTCGATCGGTGAGGCGACGATCCTGCCGCCGTCGATCGAGGTGACGACGACGGGCGAGACGCACACGCTCGACGGCGTCGAGTTCGAGTTCCAGATGGCACCGGGCACCGAGGCGCCGTCCGAGATGCACTTCTACCTCCCGCGCTACCGTGCGCTGTGCATGGCGGAGAACGCCACGCATACACTGCACAACCTGCTGACGCTGCGCGGCGCCCTCGTGCGCGACCCGCACGTGTGGTCGCGCTACCTCACGGAGGCGATCGAGCGGTTCGGCGGCGAGGCAGAGGTGGTCTTCACGTCGCACCACTGGCCGACGTGGGGCAACGCCGAGATCAAGAAGTTCCTCGCGATCCAGCGCGACCTGTACGGATACCTGCACGATCAGACGCTGCGACTGCTGAACCAGGGTTACACCGGAGCCGAGATCGCCGAGATGATCCAGATGCCGCCGGCGCTGGAGGCGTCGTGGAGCACTCACGGCTACTACGGCTCGGTGAGCCACAACGTCAAGGCGATCTACCAGCGCTACATGGGCTGGTTCGACGGCAATCCTGCACGCCTCTGGCCGCACCCGCCGAAGCCGCTCGCCGAACGCTACGTCGCCGCGATCGGCGGCGTCGACCGTGTCGTGGAGCTGGCGGGGGAGGCTTTCGAGGCGGGCGACTACCGCTGGGCCGCGACGCTCCTCGATCATGCGGTGTTCGCCGACGAGAACCACGCTGCGGCGCGCACGCTGTACGCCGACACGCTCGAGCAGCTCGCCTACGGCGCCGAGAACGGCACGTGGCGCAACTTCTTCCTATCCGGCGCGACCGAGCTGCGCGAGGGCAACTTCGGTACGCCGACGCAGACCAACGCACCGCTCATCCTCGCCCAGCTCACACCGGAGCAGCTCTTCGACGCGGTGGCGATCCGTGTGAACGGCCCGAAGGCGTGGGACCTGTCGCTCGCCATCGACGTCACCCTGTCGGACCTGGGGCGCAGCTTCCACCTGACGCTCGGCAACGGCGTGCTCGTGTACGTCGAGCGAGAGCCTGACGCGTCGACGCCGCTCGCGCTCACGCTGACCAAGCCGCGGCTGATGCTCCTCGCCGGCGGCGACGCCGAGTCCGACGGGATCGAGGTGCGTGGCGACATCGCAGTGCTGACGCAGCTGCTCGAGGTCCTCGACCAGGGCGACTCGGACTTCAACATCGTCACGCCCTGACCCGGGCGAGCGGATCAGGCCGCTGCTCGCGCTACTGGACCACGTGCCGGCTCCGGTGGCTCACACAGTCCTGGCGGCGGGCTATGCCAACCGTGGCAGCGAGTCCGACGGGCCGGTGCTGCAAGAGTGGGCGACACGATTCGCCGGCGGGCTCGGCATCCGCTGCAGCAGGTGTTTCCTCACGGCGTCGAGTGTTCGGCAGGGTCGACGCGATCGAACTCTGGGAGCGCCGTTGTCGTACTTCACTCGAATCCGTCGCTCGCTGAGAGTGCTGCTATAAAAGCGGATCGAAGTACTTACGTGTGACAGCCGCGGCGTACTGTTCATCGCGAACGTAGACGGCCTGCGTGGAATCTCCCCACTCCCTCAACGCGGCGCTGCTGCCGAAATCCAGCTCTCGAGCGACTTTATTAGGCCAGCGCGCATTCACGAGAACGATACGAATCGGTCCTTCGGCACCTCGAAATGCCGCGAAGTGAGCGCGAGCGTCCGCCCCTCGTAGCACGACCCCGACCTCGAAAGCAGCGCCCGGTTTGGTCAAGGATTTCGGAGTCTGCCGCAGCCCGCTTCTCACGGTCTCCTGGAATGTCACGACTCGACCATTGTTGCTCGCTTTGTTGCTCGCATTGTTTCTCGCGCGGATCGACGCCGCCAGAGCGAGGACGATTGCGAAGCCGATGGGAACCCACAGAAGTCGATACCAGAGCGGGGTGCTCCAGTCGAAAATGAGGATCACTGAACAGACAAGGCCAGCGACCCACCACATACCGAGCGAGTTCGCGTACGCCATGAGGTTCCTCACACCGCCACCCTCCCTCGAGCTGCGACCACCCGGCTCCCGAAATCGTATCCGCCAGCTCCGGGGCGGTGAGCAACGGAAGCGCCGAGGTCGTCCTGGATGAGGTTCGCGACGACCCCAAGGCGGTCTGTCGGGGCTTGGATGCTGACATCGACGACCTCTTTCCAGTGGTCGAGATCCAGCGGCGGATCGGCGCCCATGAGGTGGAAGTGGTTGGCGCTCGCGTGAACTTCCGCTCGGCTCCTGGGCTGACTCCCGTGACTCAGCTCAGGGCGACGCAAGGGTGGTCACCGCGATGTCGAGCTCGCCCGTGGATCGCGCTGCAGGAACGGGCTCGGCCACGCGCCGAGCGCAACCACGCTGAGGACTGTCTGAATCAGGCCGGTGGCGAAGTAGATGCCGTGCAGGGGTGACCAGACGAGCATGATCGCGATCTCCACGAAGATCCAGATCATCATGGTCAGCCCTGCGGCTGCGTGGAGCCCCCACGCCACCCGATACCGGCCGTACTGGGCGGCGAGCGCGAGGGCTTGGACGCCGCCGACGACGACGCCGAGGATCACGCCGGGCCAGAAGTACGACGTGAAGATGCTTCCTTCCAACCACTCCAGAGGGATGCCGAGTCCGCCGCCGAAGGTCAGCCCGACCATCCCGACCAGGGCGGATAGCAGGTTGAACCAGGCGATGACGTACAGCCCGATCCGGAGCGCGCGCGGAGGAGAGGACACAGTCGCCATGCGTCCACGATAGGCCTGGCAAGGGCGCGCGCGAACGTCGAGAGACGGGCGCGCATGCGATGGCGATAGCCTCCGGACGTGGGTTTCTCGCCGCTGGGTCTGGTCGTCGCGCTCTGTGTGCTCGCGCCCACCTTGCTCCTGGTGTGGTTCCCGCCACAGGTGCCGGTGCCGGCCGCACACGTGCCTCGCGCGCTGGGGCTTCTCGAACGGGCGGGACAGGCGCTCTGTGTCGTCGTTCCCGCGATCACGCTACCGGGCCGGCTCATCGGCTGGTGGGCGGTCCCGGCGGTCGTCGCACTGGTGGGCTACTACGCGCTTTGGGCGCGCTACCTGCTCGACGGTCGCACGGCGACCGCGCTGTACCGGCCCTGGTGGGTGCTGCCGGTGCCGATGGCGATTCTCCCCGTCCTGGTGATCTTGAGCACCGCTGCCTGGCTGAGCAACCCCTGGATCGCCGTTGCCGGGGTGATCCTGGCCGCGGGGCACATTCCGGCGTCCGTGATCATCGCCAGGGCGGTGCAAGCCGGCGCTCAGGACGTTCCTTGATGCCTGCTGGTGTACCGGCGAGACTCAAGCGACGAGATCACGCCCTGGTTTCGTTCGCGGTTGGCCACGTGGAGCCGGTCGGCACTTCATCCTCAGGCAGGGGTTCCGCGAGTCTGGTGAACACGTCCGGAAGCGCGGGGCACGTTCCCCGGGAGGCGGCAACTGTGCCCGCGCCGACATCGATATCGAGTTCCACGCACGCGTAGTAGAAGTAGTAGGGATCGCTCGCGAACCCGGCGGACTCTTCATAGCCGCCGAGCACGAACACTTGCACCACACCCGAGGCTGGCTCAGACCCCTCCACCAGCGAGACCACGGTGATGTCGTGCGGGAGGACCTCGCTTCGATTCGGGAGGTACTGCGCCGCGATCTCGTCCTCATCGAGGCCTACGGCATTGAACCATGGCAATCCGCCGTTGCCGTGCGGTCCCTCGCCTGCCGCGATGCTGTGGTCAGCCACAAACTGTCCAACGGTTGTCGCAGGCGTGGAGTCGAGCGCACGGTCGACATCTGAGATGGTTTCCGAGGCTTGGTACATGACCCCTCGGACCGCTGTTTCGAAATTCGGGTTTGGACCGCACGCCGACAGCAGCAGCACGCAAATCGGAAAAGCGAGGACCAGGCTGGCCCGCCTCGTCTTACGGGTAGATACCATTCAGCGCACCCTCCTCAGCCTCCGTGTAGTACCCCGTGCCAGCAGCAGTAGGCGCTCCGCGGATGCCGTCCGGTAGCCGATGGTGGGGGTGCCGCTCGCGTCCCGGTGGTCGATCTACGCGGTCAGCTTCAGATCGCTGGCGGGGCGGTGGACTCACGGATGACCAATTCCGGCTCGATGACCAAGTGTTCTGCGCGCTCGCCCGTCCGAATCTGATGGTGCAGCATCCGAAACGTCGCGTCGCCAACCGCGCGGAAATCGATCCGCATCGACGTCAGCGGGGGAGAGAAGTATGCGGCGGTCGGCATATCGTCGACGCCCACGATGGCGAAGTCGCTGGGCGCTCGATGTCCGCGCTGTTCCATCGCGCTCATGAACCCGAGTGCGATCTCGTCGTTGGCGGCAAAGACCGCCGTGAAGGCATCCGGGTCAACGAGTCCGCCCGCGCGGTAGCCGGACGCGGATGACCAATCGGTCGCGCCAGGTACGACAAGTGGTTCGAGGCCGGCTTCCGTGATCGCGTCGCGGTAGCCGCGCTCGCGCTCGTTCGCTTCGTTGCGCGTCGCCGGTCCGGCGATATGGATGATGCGGCGGTGCCCGAGCGATGCGAGATATCGCGTCGCATCTAGCCCGGCCGAGTAGGAGTGGGTGCTCGCGGACCCCGCGGGGGAGTAGGGAAGCTCCGCAACGGTGATGATCGGTGTGGTCTCGTCCCAGCCCGCAAGGAGAGATTGGATGCCGGGTATCGGAGTGGACACCACCACGCCGTCTACAGGCACTGCGAGGAAGTGCGACAGCGCCCGCTTCGCTTCGCCTTCCCATCCCTGCGCGTCGAAGTCGAGGTCGAGTTCGGCGATCATCAGCGTTACATCGGCTTCCCGGGCGGCTTGCCCGAGTCCGGTCAGGACACCAGCGCTGCCGTAGTTCAGCGCGCCCATCGCGAGCACGCCGACCGTGTTGGTGCGCTGCGAGCGAAGGTTGCGCGCCGACTGGTTGGGTACGTACCCCAGTTCATCGATCGCCGTCGTGATACGCGACCTTGTCTCAGCGCGCACGTATCCCACACCCGTGAAGTACCGCGAGACCGTCTGGGTCGAAACGCCCGCCAAGCGGGCGACGTCGGCCATGCTCGGGCGTGTGCGGGCACGTGATGTCGGCATCTGTTCACTTTCACAGGCGTTTGTAACGATGGGATAACAGTCGACTCGATCTTATAGGTTTACGATCACCTACGGCGTAGGTTTTCGATCACCTAATCGGTCAACCGGTTGAACGAACTATCTGTATACAGAAGGTCAAGGATGACTTCCATCCCCGACGTCGCCGTCACTCAGAACGCCCGCACCTGGACTCTCGGGACCAGTCCGTGGCAGCGCATCCCCGCTATCGGGGCTCCCCGCGCCCGGGTCATCATCGACAACGACTTCTCCGGCGATCCCGACGATCTGTACCAGCTCGTCCACCACCTGCTGTCGCCGAATGTCGACATCCGCCTCGTGGTCGCCTCGCACCTTCGCGACGGCGACCCGTTCGACAGCGGCCCCGATACGGCCGAGAACGCGACGCGCGTCGTCGAGGACGTCTTCGCGCGGATGGGCCTCGAGTCGACCGACGTCGTCACCACTGGATCCAATCGTCCCCTTGCGGATCGCACCACGCCGCAGCCGGCCCCCGCGGTCGATGCGATCGTCACGGAAGCGATGCGTGACGACGACACCCCGCTCTTCTTCGTCGCCGGCGGCGGTCTCACCGACCTCGCTTCGGCGTACCTCGTCGAGCCGCGCATCGCCGAGCGCATGACGGTGATCTGGATCGGCGGTCTCGAGCACGAAGGCCTGGCCGTGCCGCCACCGGACGCGATGCCGATCGAGTACAACCTGCTGATCGACGTCGTCGCCGGCCAGGTCGTGTTCAACGACTCCGGCCTCGCGATCTGGCAGGTGCCGCGCGACGTGTACCGGCAGTGCCTCGTATCGGACGCGGAACTCCGCTTGCGTGTCGCGGCGACAGGACCGCTTGGTCGATACCTCTACGACGAGGTCGCGCGCGTGGTCCGACGCGCGACCGGCCAAGGGCGCGGCCCTGCCGAAACGTACGCACTCGGCGACTCACCCCTTGTTCTCCTCACCGCGCTGCGTTCGCTGTTCGAGGCCGACTCCTCGTCGAGCCGGCATGTCGGGATGCCGACCCCGGCGATCGCCGACAACGGAACCTACGTCCCCGCACCAGACGCCCGCCCGATGCGGGTCTACACCTGGGTCGACACCCGCCTCATGTTCGAGGACTTCTACCTCAAGCTGCAGGAGTTCAGCGCCTGGCAGCAGTCCGAGACCCTCTACCCCAACCAATGACCAACGGGCCCTCCGGGGGACCCGCTCACCAGAAGAAGGAAGCAACGATGCACACCAAGCGCATATTGGGCGCTGTCGGACTCGCCGCGACCGCCGTTACTGTCCTGGCCGGATGCTCCGGAGCGGGCGGCGGCAGCGACTCGGACGAGCTCGTCATCTGGATGCCCACTCAGGAAGACACGCAGGGCACCGCGATCAACGCGCTCATCGACGAGTTCGAGAAGCAGAACGACGGCGTCACGATCAAACTCGAGCAGCGCTCCGTCGACGAGCACAAGACCGCCCTCCGTCAGGTCGCGGGCACGGACGCCGGGCCCGACATCTACTGGTACTGGGAGGGCTCGGGTCTGGGCGGCGAGCTGGTCGACGCGGGGATGAGCCTCGACCTGACGGACTATTACGACGAGTACGGCTGGGAGGATCGTTTCACTGCGGCCTCGATGAGCGGCATCACGCAATACGGCGGCTTCAACGGGGTTCCATGGAGCCAGCAGGGTGAGGGCATCTACTACAACAAGAAGCTCTTCGACCAGGCAGGCATCACCACACCGCCGACAACGTACGACGAGCTCGCCGAGGCCGCGCAGAAGCTCAAGGACGCCGGAATCACGCCGATCGAGTTCGGAGGAACGGTCAACTGGGACGTGATGCGTCTGCTCGACTCGCTCATCGAGACCGAGTGCGGTGCCGACGTCGCCGACGAACTGAACATGGGCGACGGCGACTGGGGCGCTGAAGAGTGTGTCACTGCCGCATTCAGCGAACTGAAGAAGTGGGGCGACGAGTACTTCAACGAGGGCTACCTCGGCATCAACAACGACGACGCCGCCCAGCTGTTCTTCTCCGGCGAGGCCGCGATGTCGCTGGAAGGCACCTGGTACAACGCGCAGGTCGTCGACAACGGCATGAATCCGGACGACATCGGGATCGTTGTATTCCCCACTGGCACCGGCCGTCTGTACGGCTTCGGCGAGGCGTTCTACATCAACGCGGCCAGCGGCAAGGCCGACCTGGCCGCACAGTTCCTCGACTTCGGCACTTCGACCGAGGGCCAGGAGATCGTGGGCTCCGCGTGGGCTGCGCTCTCGGTCAACAAGGACGTCGCGGTCGACGACTCCAACCCCCTCAATGGGATCTGGGCCGACCTGTTCGGCCAGGCCGACGGTGGCTACACGAACAACGACCAGAACTTCTCGACGGCCGAGACGACGGAGTACTGGCGCATCCAGAACTCCGTGCTCACCGGTGCCATCGACCCGGCCGACGCCGGCGCCGAGTTCCAGAGGTTCCGCGATTCCCAGTAGTCGCTCCCCGGTGGGGCGGGCATAGTCCGCCCCACCCAAGTCCCCACTCCGGACCCGCCGATCCACCAGAGGTGAACCATGGCCACCGTCGCCCTCGTGACCGAGGGGCGCGCGAAGCGGCGCACCCCGAAGCACCACCGCCTGACCCTCGCGCTGCCCTACCTGATCCCAGCGGTCGTGCTCTATGGGTGGTTCCTGCTCTACCCGATGCTCGACGCCGTTCGACTGTCCTTCTTCGAATGGTCGGGATTCCGCATCCAGGAGCCCGTCTGGGTCGGTTTCGACAACTACGTGCGTCTGTTCACGCAGGATGCCGTGTTCTGGACCGCGTTCGGCAACTCCGTGGTGTGGGTCATCCTGTCGCTGATCCTGCCCACCGGCATCGCCCTCATCCTCGCGCTCGGCCTCAACCGCAAGATGGTCGGCCGCAACCTGATGCGCGCCGTCTTCTACATCCCCGCCGTCTTCGCCTCGATCACGGTCGCCGCGATGTGGCGGTGGATCTACAACCCCACGCTCGGCTTCGTGAACCAGTTCCTGGAGGCGGTCGGACTCGGAGCATGGACCCAGTCGTGGCTGGGGGACCCCCAGTTCGCGCTGGGCTCCATCTTCATCGCGAACATCTGGCAGGCCGTCGGCTTCAGTATGGTGTTGTTCCTCGCAGGCCTGCAGACGGTCCCGGTCGAACTGATCGAGGCCGCCAAGCTCGACGGGGCGAACGCCTGGCAGCGGTTCCGGGCCGTCACGGTGCCAGCGCTGCGTCCCACCACGATCGTCGTGATCATCCTCACGATCATCAACTCGTTGAAAGTGTTCGACCTCGTGGTCGGCATGACCGGCGGCGGGCCGGCGCAGTCCACCCAGGTGCTCGCGCTGTGGTCGTACACCCAGTCGTTCACCAACCACCAGTTCGGCATGGGCGGCGCCGTCGCCACCGTGCTGCTGATCGTCACTCTGGCCCTGGTCATCCCCTACATGGCCTGGTCGATGAAGGGGGAAGACCGATGACCAGCGCTGTCGCCACGCCGGTCATCGCACCGGAGATCTTCGACGACAAGTCCGCCCGCCGCCGTCGCGGACGCCCGGACTACGTCGGCATCGGCCTGTGGATCTCACTGGGAATCACCGCCCTGCTGTGGTTCCTGCCGTTGTACCTGATGTTCATGACCTCGGTGAAGGGGAGGCCCGACCTCAACAGCACTCCGATGTGGTCGCTGCCGACCACGTGGGAGTGGGGCAACTACGCCTCCGCGATCGACACCGGCGACTTCTGGACCACCGCCGGCAACAGCCTCCTCATCGCGATCATCAAGGTGCCACTCGGACTCGCGATCGCCGCGGCGGCCGCGTACGCCCTCGCCCGCATCCGCTTCCGCGGCGGGCGCGCGGTGCTCATGGTCATCGCGATCGGCTCGATGGTGCCGGTGCAGATCGGGCTCGGCCCGCTGTTCAGCACCATGCTGAATCTCGGCCTGCTCGACTCGCTCTACGGCTTGATCCTGCCCTACCTCGCGTTCGGCATCCCGTACCAGATCTTCGTGCTCTATGGCTTCTTCCGCGGCGTGCCCGAAGAGCTCGAGGAATCCGCCCGCATCGACGGCGCCTCGACGTTCCGGATCTTCTGGCAGATCGTCCTCCCGCTGGCCAAGCCCGCGCTCGCCGCCTTGTTCGTGCTCGACTTCGTCGCGACGTGGAACGAGTACGCGATGGCCACCACGCTGCTGCGCACCCAGTCGAACTGGACCATCCCGCTCGCGGTGCAGAGTTTCTCCACTCAGTACGGCACCGACTACGGCCCGATGAACGCCTTCATCTTCATGTCGGCGATCCCCGTGCTCATCGTCTACCTGCTCTTCCAGCGATACTTCGTGCAGGGCGCACTCGCCGGTGCCGTCAAAGGATGAACCCATTGCCTTTCGCCAGCGCGGGCGAGCGCTCTGGGCACCGAACGAGGAGCCGTCGTCGCGGCCGGAGGGACGTGGCACATTCGCACTCCTATCGGCAAGCTTTGTTCCATCGTCCCGACCTCTCGACACGAGAGTGACTCGTGACGATCGAGCACGATCTCAAATGCGCAACGCCGATCGCGCTTCTGCCCGGACATCGGCCGACGGGATGTCGAGGGTTGCTGTGAGTCCACCCTCTGCGTTCGGTGCGAGATCGAGCCTGCCGCCGTGGGCGGCCATGGCTGCGTCAGCGATCGCGAGACCGAGACCGTGACCGCTCCCGCGTGTGAGGGAGCGTCCGGCGCCACGCGCGAACGGCTCCTTGAGAGTCTCGAGGTTGGCAAGTGCCACCGTGGGGCCAGTGTTCCAGACGATGAGGCGGACGCGCCCGCGAGAGGATGCGACCGAGATTGAGGCACGCCCGCCGCGGTGATTGTGGTGGATGGCGTTTCTGACCAGATTCGACACCGCCTGGCGCAGGAGCACCGGATCTCCCCAGGCGGTGGCGCTCCCGGTGGGACCTTCGATCTCCACATCGAACGAGGCGGCGTCATCGTTCAGGCCGGTCACGACAGTCTGCGCGAGAGCGACAAGATCGACGGGCTCCGGCAGGGCGGCCGCGTGCGCTGCCGTGGCGAGGTCGAGCATGGCATCGACGGTCTCGATGTTGCTTTGGTTGACTTCGCTGATGCGATCGATGAGACCGCGAAGATCGGCGGGATCCGCTGATGGGTTGGAGCGGGTGACGTCGATCATGGTCTTGATGGTCGCCAATGGGCTCTGCAGTTCGTGGGAGGCGTTCGCGGTGAAGCGACGCTGGGCGGCGAAGGAGCGTTCAAGAGAGGCGAGCATCTGATCGAACGCGTCTGCCAGAGTCTGGATCTCGTCCGGTGGGCCGTTGAGTCCTACGCGATGTTCTAGTGACCCCTCGGTCGCGCGACGTGCCGCGTCTCCGATATCACTGAGCGGTTTGACGATGCGTCGGGCGATCAGCCATCCGACGGTGGCTCCGATCAGCGTCATCAAGAGCAGGGCGAGAATCGACGCGACGATGAGGTTGTCGAGGAAGTCGTCGGCCTTGACGATGGCGATCCCGTCTGTGCGCCCCGAGGGTCCGCTGGGTGCTGCGCCCGGGTGAGCCGCGTCGCTGACGATGCGGTAGGTCGGCACGAACCTCATATACAGATACACGAGCGTGATCAGGATCGCGCCAGACCCGGTTATGAGTCCGGCGTAGCTGAGGGTGAGGCGCGTTCGGAGTGTGAGCCGCCGCCGTCTGGCTTCGCTGCGAGGGATCGCTCTTTGCGTCATGTCACTCGTCGAATCGGTAGCCTGCGCCGGGGACGGTCTGGATGACCCACGGGTGGCCGAGTCGCTTGCGGAGGTTCGAGATGGTGACGCGTGCGGTGTTGGTGAAAGGGTCTGCGTTCGCGTCCCAAGCTTTCTCGAGCAGTGACTCCGCACTCAGCACGCCGCCTTGAGCAGCCATCAGTGTGTGGAGCACCGCGAACTCCTTCGGGGAGAGGCGGACCAGGCGTCCATCGCGGTAGACCTCTCTCCGGAATGGGTCGAGTCGCACCCCATGCCCTTCCAGGATGGGCGGGCGTGCCGGCTCGGTGCGACGTTCCAGCGCCCGCAGGCGCGCGACCAGCTCAGGGAACTCGAACGGCTTGGCGAGGTAGTCGTCCGCGCCGATCTCGAACCCGCCCACGCGGTCGTTGAGGGTTCGGGCTGCGGTGAGCATCAGCACGCGCACGCGGGGGTGATCCGCGGCGATAGCCCGACACACGTCGTCGCCATGGATGCCGGGAAGGTCTCGGTCCAGGACCACCAGGTCGTACTCGTCTCCGGCGATCAGCTCGAGCGCTTCCTCGCCTGTCGAGGCGATGTCAGCTGCCATCGCCGCTCGCCGCAGACCGGTTCGCACAGCATCGGCCATGAAGGGGTCGTCCTCGACGATCAGCACCCGCATGTGTGCTCCTCTCGCCGCGGCCGGTCTGATCAGGAAAGCACACCAGCCGTTGGAAAAAGTTAAAGAGATTCTTGAACGCGCTGGCAACGGCCGGGTTGTTGCACTGGTGTCGTCCGCGGAGAGCCCGTGGAGTCACACTGCGAGGAGCACCCCGATGGCCACCACCAAGAAGTCCCGCTATATCGCCACCCTGCTGCTTGCCTTGCCGCTCATCGCGGTCCTGAGCGCCTGCGGCGCGGCCGACACCCGGGGTGACGATGGCTCGAGTCCCGACCCACAGGCGAGCCAGGCGCCGCAGTTCGATTCGTTCGAGGAGTACCAGCTGGGGTTTGCCGAGTGCATGCGCGACAAGGGCATCGACATGGCCGACCCCGCCGACGGCGGCCAGTCGATCGGCCAAGCCGACGATGCGTTCATGGAGGCGGCGGAGGCCTGCCAGACCGAGATGGGCATGCCGCCGGCTCGCGAGAGCGGCTCGGACAACGTCGGGCCGTCATCCGAGGAACTGCGTCAGCAGCACCTGGAGATCGCGGAGTGTCTCCGCGAGCACGGGGTCGACGTTCCCGACCCCGGCCCCGGTGAGGAGCTCGCCATTCCGAGCGACGTGCCCGCGGACGCGTTCGAAACCTGCGCACCTCAGGGCGTCATGGGCAGCACCGGAGGCAACTGATGAGCATCGTCGAGACCGATCCTCCTGCCGAGGATGTTCCTCGTCCAGCAAGGCGACGGCGCCTCTTCGTCGCGCTGGCCGTCCTCATGGCCCTTGCGTTGAGTGCTGCAGGCGCGTTCTGGGTGTACTCCGCTCAGGCGGCGGTGACCGACGAGAACTCGAACGGGCACCCGTTCACCGGCACCACAGACGAGATCACCAGGGGAGACCTGCAAGGCAACACCTCCGTCGCCGGCACGCTGAAGTTCTCCGGCTCGCGTCCGATCCAGGCCGCTGCCGACGGGATCGTGACGGCCCTTCCCGAACCCGGCTCGGTACTGACACCTGGTAGTCGCCTGTATGCCGTCAACGACGTGCCGTCCTTCCTCATGAGCGGTGCGCTGCCGGCATGGCGTGCCTTCACCAACGGCATGGATGACGGACCCGACGTGAGACAGCTCGAACAGAGTCTTCGCGACCTGGGATATTTCACTGAGGAGCCCGACGACCGATTCAGGTGGGCCACGACGCAGGCCATCATGAGTTGGCAGGAAGCGAACGGCCAGCCGAGGACGGGAGAGATTCCGCTCGGCGCGGTCGTCTTCTCCGGTGGCGATCTGCGAGTGGGCGAAATCAGCAGCGGTGTCGGGGAGCGTGTGGGTCCGGGTGCGGACCTGTACAACGCGACACACACCACGCAGGTCGTCGAGGCCAACGTCAAGCTCCCCGACCAGCAGCTCGCCGCGCTGGATACCGCTGTGACGGTGCGACTGCCCGGAGGCGAGAACGCGACCGGAAAGGTCACGGCTGTCGGCACACCCACCGAGATCGACGGCGCCAACGGGCAGAAGCAGACGGTCATCCCCATCGTGGTCTCGCTGGATGACCCTGTTCAGGCTGTGGCGTTCCAGCAGGCATCCGTGACGGTGGTCATTCCGAGCGAGAAGCGGGAGGACGTGCTGTCGGTCCCCGTCGGGGCTCTCTTCGCGATCACGCCGGAGCAGTTCGGAGTCGAGGTCGTGGATGACGACGGCACGACGACGAAGGTACCGGTCACGACGGGGCTGTTCGCCGGCGGTCGGGTCGAGATCAGCGGAGGCGACATCGAGGCCGGTCAGCGCGTCGTGGTGCCGGAGCGATGAATCCGCTCGTGTCGCTCATCGACGTCCATCGCTCTTACGGCAGCCCGCCCGTACAGGCGTGCGCCGGCATCACGCTCGACATCTCCCACGGAGAACTCGTCGCAATCGTCGGTCCCAGCGGATCGGGCAAGTCGACACTGCTGAACCTGGTGGGCACGCTCGACATGCCCACCTCGGGAATCGCCCGCATCGATGGGATCGATGTCAACGAACTCGATGACCGTTCGTTGTCGGCACTGCGTGCACACCGCATCGGGTTCGTGTTCCAGCAGTTCCATCTGGCTGAAGGGACCACGACGATCGACAACGTCGCGGATGGTCTGCTCTACGCCGGCGTACCCAAAGCCGAACGCCGCAGGCGGGCCGTCGTGGCCCTGAAACGCGTCGGGCTCGGCCATCGCCTGGAGCATCGTCCACATCAGCTCTCGGGCGGCGAAAGGCAGCGCGTCGCGATCGCCCGCGCCGTCGTCGGTGAACCACCTCTGCTGCTGGCCGACGAACCGACGGGAAACCTCGACAGCGCCTCTGGTGCAGCGATCGTTGAGCTCCTCCACGACCTGAACCAGCAGGGCACCACGGTCGTCGTCATCACCCACGACAACGAGCTTGCGGCCGAGTTCCCCCGCCGCATCTCGATCCGCGACGGACGGATTCTCAGCGACGCGCGAAAGGAATCCGCTTCATGAGCATCACTGCCCCGCCACAATGGCGCCCCACCGCGACAGCCATCCAGCGTCCGCCGCGATCGGTACTGCGCGGCCGAGACATCCTGTCGCTCGCGGCGACGGGGCTTCGGGCCCGACCGACGCGAGCAGTCCTTTCTGCATTGGGAATCGCCATCGGGATCGCAGCGATGATCGCGGTCGTCGGAATCTCCGCCTCGAGCCAGGCCCGCTTGAACGACGAACTCGACCGGCTCGGAACCAACCTGCTCACCGCTACTGCAGGAAAAGGCTTGACGGGCTCGCAATCTGCGCTTCCCGCCGACACGGTCCAGAAGATCCGGCTCATCGACGGTGTCCTGGAGTCCAGCGCGACGGGCCTCCTGAGCGAATCCGTCTACCGGAGCGAGCTGTCCGAACCGGCCGCAACCGGCGGAATCTCCACGATGGTCGCCGATCAGAATCTTCTCGACGTCGTCTCCGGACACATGCGATCCGGTGCGTGGCTGAATCCGGCCACTGGGACCTACCCGACGGTGGTCCTCGGTGACACGGCCGCCCGACGCCTCGGCGTCGTCACGCCGGGTACGCAGGTGTGGCTCGGTGGCACGTACTTCACGGTCGTCGGCATCCTCGACCCGGTTGCCCTCGCCCCGGAGCTTGACACCGCTGCTCTCATCGGTGAGTCCATCGCGAGCGCCTTGTTCGACTTCGACGGCAGCCCCACAACGGTGTATGAACGGTCCGCAAGTGAATCCGTGGAACGCGTTCGCAGTCTGCTTGCCCCGACGATCTCGCCTCAAGCGCCCGAGGAAGTGGAGATCTCACGACCCTCAGACGCACTCGCGGCCCGCAACGCAGCGAACCAGGCCTTCACCGGTCTCCTCCTCGGGATCGGCTCCATCGCCCTCCTGGTAGGCGGCATCGGCGTGGCCAACACCATGATCATCTCCGTTCTGGAACGCCGCAAAGAGATCGGGCTCCGGCGAGCGCTCGGTGCCACTCGGCCTCACATCCTCGTGCAATTCCTCGGAGAGGCGCTCCTGCTGTCCGCACTGGGGGGAGTCTTCGGGAGCGCGTTCGGTGCTGTCGCCACGCTCATTATGGCGACGCTCAACGGATGGCCGTTCGCTCTCCCTTCGCTCGCGATCGTTGTCGCCATCGGCGCCACGCTCGTCGTCGGCGCCATCGCCGGCCTGTACCCCGCGCTGCGAGCGGCACGCACACCCCCGACCGCCGCACTCAGCTCCTGACGCACAGCCGGCGACGATGAGGTGTTCGTCGAACTCCGTGCTGGTCGCGCCGGGTGAGATGGCGAAGACCTTGACTCCGGTCGCGCGAGTTTCGGCCCACCTCAGGTCCGCATCGGCGAACGCAAGATGGGATTCGCGTTCCTTACAAACCAGATGGGCGGAATTGCAGACCGACGCTCGCACCGCATCCTCAACACCCTGCGGCAGGTGACCTCGGCGTGAAGTCCCTCCGATGCCGCTGCGCTGATCGCTCTACTCGGAGATCTACGCCCGTGCACGGTCCCGGATCAGGGCAAAGCGAAACCCCCGCGATGTAGAAGCTACGCGAGGGTTTCTGGGATGACTGTAACGATCATCCTTGTGGCTCCGACCGGCATCGATCCGGTGACCTTTCGATTTTCAGTCGAACGCTCTACCAACTGAGCTACAGAGCCTCACGGCATCCGTTCCCGACGAATCGGGCGTGCTTGCCGCGTCCTAGACGAAAGGCCCTCTTCGAAAAAAGGGCCCGTCGCTCGGAGCGACCCTGACGGGACTTGAACCCGCGACCTCCGCCGTGACAGGGCGGCACGCTAACCAACTGCGCTACAGGGCCATGCTATTGAATTTTCGGGCGTGACCCCAACGGGATTCGAACCCGTGCTACCGCCGTGAAAGGGCGGCGTCCTAGGCCGCTAAACGATGGGGCCGGGTGAACCCGGGGGCTCACTCACCGAGGGTCAAGCATACGCAACAGTCCGCTAAAACGCCAATCGAGGGCGTGGCGCTCTTGTGCCTCCGGCTCGGCGGGGTGAGACTGGCGGATGACCGCTGTCCCGGAAGCGGCGGTCGCGGCGCCGTGCAGGGGTTGCGGATGTGACTCATGTTGCTAGTGTGAAAAACGTTGACGTCGCGAGGGGAGGATCCGGTGGAGTCCGACAGCGCCATCGTTGATGCCTCAGACGAGTGCGGCTGCGCACCGTCGCCGCGCGAGCGTCGCCTGCTGTGGCCGGCTATGAACCGCCGCACCGCCCTCGGGCTCGGCATCCTCGGTGCCGCCGCGGTCGGCGCCTTCGGAGGCCCGCTCGTCTCGCCCGCGTTCGCGGCGACCTACCCCTCGTGGGAGGAGGTCGAGCGCGCGAAGGCGAACGAGTCCGCCAAGGCGGCCGAGATCACCAAGATCCAGGGCCTCATCGCCGGTCTCGAGACCGAGGTCGCCACCAAGCGCCAGCTCGCGCAGCAGGCGTCCGACGAGTTCTTCGTCGCTCAGCAGGCGTACTTCGACGCGGCGCTGCGCGCCGATGAGCTGCAGCAGCAGGCCGACGAGCAGGCGGCAGCAGCGCTCACCGCCGCGCAGAACGCCGGACGCGTCGCCGCGCAGCTGTATCGCAGCGGTGGCAACGACACGTCGCTCGAGCTGTTCTTCGCGGGTTCCGCCGCGGGCGCCGACGACCTGCTCGCCCGGCTCGGCACGATGGACAAGCTCGTCGCGCGCAACAACGACGTCTACGAGCAGGCCGTCGCCGCGCGCAACTCCGCGCAGAGCCTCACCGCCCAGGCCGAGGTGCAGCGCGCCGAGCGCGACCGGCTGCAGAAGATCGCCGAAGAGAAGATGATCGCGGCGCAGAAGGCCGCGGACGAGGCTCAGGCTGCGCTCGACAAGCAGCGCGCGATGCAGGTGACCCTCGAAGCGCAGCTCGCCGCGCTCCAGGACACGACCGCGAAGACCGTCGCGGCCTACCAGGAGGGCGAGCGCATCCGCAAGGAGCAGGAGGAGCGCGCTCGCCAGGAGGAGGAGCGCCGCCGTCGTGAGGAGGCCGAGCGCCTCAACCAGGGTGGCGGAGGAGGCGGCGGCGGAGGTGGCGGCGGCGGCGGAGGCGCTGTCGTCGGCTCGGGCTGGGCGCGACCGTCGTCGGGATGGCGCAGCTCCGGCTACGGGCCTCGCAGGGTGCAGTGCGGCAACAGCTACTGCTCGAGCGGGTTCCACTACGGCGTCGACCTGGCGGCCGGCTGCGGCGCCGGCATCTATGCCGCGTCCGCCGGGCAAGTCGTCTACGCCGGGTACAACGGCGGTTACGGCAACTACATCAAGATCGACCACGGCGGCGGCGTCGGCACCGGATACGGTCACATCCGCCAGGGCGGCATCTTCGTCGGCCACGGGCAGTGGGTGAGCGCCGGCCAGCTGATCGCGAGCGAGGGCAACACCGGCAACTCCTTCGGCTGCCACGTTCACTTCGAGGTCTACGTCAACGGCGGCACGGTCAACCCGACCGACTTCATGGGCGCGCGCGGCATCTCGGTCTGACGACCCCGAAACGACGAGAAGCGGATGCCGACGGCATCCGCTTCTCGTGACGTTCCCGGTCAGAGCGTGTTCGGTGCCACGCCCTCACCCTGCGTGCGGGTCTCGCCCTCGTGCTCGGCGAAGCGGTCGAACGCCTCCGACACGAGCCGCTCGGCCTCGGCGGCGCCGGCCCACTCGTCGACCTTGACCCACTTCCCGGGCTCGAGGTCCTTGTAGTGCTCGAAGAAGTGCGCGATCTCGTTCTGGGTGTACTCGGGGATGTCGGCGACGTCCTGGATGTGCCCCCAGCGCGGGTCCTTGGCGAGCACGGCGACGACCTTGTCGTCGCCGCCGGCCTCGTCGCTCATCTTCAGCACGCCGACGGGGCGCACCTGGGCGAGGATGCCGGGTGCCAGGTCGTGGTCGAGCAGCACGAGCACGTCGAGCGGGTCGCCGTCCTCGCCGAGCGTGTTCTCGAAGAACCCGTAGTTGGTGGGGTAGCCCATCGGCGTGTACAGGATGCGGTCGAGGAAGACGCGACCGGTGCCGTGGTCGACCTCGTACTTGATGCGGCTGCCGCGCGGGATCTCGATGACGGCGTCGTACGCGCCCATGATGGTGCTCCTTCGGATGACGGTGGGATGCCGCGACAAGCCTAGTCGCGGTGCGCACCCGGGTACGGTGGGCGGGTGGAGGAGCGCAGACCCGGACTCGACCCGGCCGTCGCCGAGGTGCGGCTGGCCGTGCGCCGTGCGCTGACCGGGCTCGTGCCGGGCTCGACCGTGATCGTGGCGCTCTCGGGCGGTGCCGACTCACTCGCCCTCGCTGCCGCGACGGCGTTCGAGGCGCCGAAGCTCGGCCTGCGCGCCGAGTCGGTCACCGTCGACCACGGACTGCAGGAGGGGTCGACGGATGCCTCGGCCACTGCTGCCGCGACGGCCGAGGCTCTCGGGCTCGGTGCCCGCGTCGTGCGTGTCGAGATCGGCGCCGGCGGCGGACCCGAGGCGGCGGCCCGCGAAGCGCGGTACCGCGCGCTCCGCGATGCTGCGCGGGACGTCGGCGCCGTCGCGGTCCTCGTCGGCCACACCCTCGACGACCAGGCCGAGACGGTGCTCCTGGGCCTTGCGCGCGGGGCCGGCGCCGCGAGCCTGCAGGGCATGGCCGAGGCCGCGGAACTGGACGGCGTGGCACTGCTGCGGCCTCTGCTCGGTGTGCGCCGCGCGACCACGCGCGCCGCGTGCGCGGCGGAGGGCCTCCAGCCGTGGGACGACCCCCACAACACCGACCCCCGCTACGCGCGGGTGCGGGTGCGCACGAAGGTGCTGCCGGTGCTCGAGTCGGAGCTCGGGCCGGGCATCGCCGAAGCGCTCGCGCGCACCGCCGCGCAGCTGCGCGAAGATGCGGAGGCGTTCGAGGACATGATCGACGAGACGATCGAAGACATCGTCGAGCACGCCGAGGCGGGCATCTCGGTGTCGGTGGCGGCGCTCGCGGCGAACCCGGCGGCGCTGCGCAACCGCATCATCCGGCACGTGGTGGCCAGCGAGTTCCACGAGAGCCTCACTCGCACGCAGACGCTCGAGGTGGCGCGGCTCGTGACGGACTGGTCGGGTCAGGGACCCATCGACCTTCCCGGGTGCAGCGCTCGCCGCGTCGGCGGCCGCGTCGAGTTCACCGCACGCTGACCCGGACCCGGCATGGGGAATTGTCCCCTTCGGCCCCGGGCCCCGCATCGATAGCGTGAGTGACGACATGGCAGACGTCGAGTTCTCAGACTCCGATTTCACCGGGGCCGTATCGCACCTGCTCGATGCGGGCGACACCTCGGTCGATGCCTTCTGCGTGGCATTCGGGGCCCTCGGGTCGGCGGTGGTGGAGTCCGCGGTCGGCGACGTCGACGGGCTGGTGAGGCACGCGATGGCGGCGCTCGCCGGGGTCGGCGGCGACCTGTCGACCGACGTCGGCACGGTGCACACCGAGCTCCGCGCGCTCGACGCCCAGCTGGCGGGAGCGGGCGGATGACGCTGCCGGGTCTGGCGGCCGACCCGGGCGAGGGCGACGTCGAGGGCATCCGCGACCTCGCGCTCCTGTTCCGCGACCGTGCGGGTGCGCAGCGCGAGCGGAGCGCCTCGTCGCAGAGCGCCCTGAGCGCGCTGTCGCCGGTGTCGGCCGTGAGCGTCGACGCCCTGCGCCCGCGCATCACGGTGCTCGCGGCGCGATTCATCGAGGTCGCCGACGCCGCCGACGAAGCCGCCGTCGTGCTCGAGGACTACGCCGACGCCGTCGCCGACCTCAAGCGCCGGGCCGCCTCGGCGCTGGCGGCCGCGGAGTCCGACTACGCCGACATCGGGACCCGGCGTTCGGCGGCGCTCAACGCCGCGTCCGAGTTCGTCGTCGGCTGGGCGCTGGACTGGGACGACGTGCTGCCGTCGTGGCTGTACCTCGACGACCCGTCGCTGCTGGACCGCTGGCAGGGAGCGATCGACGACTACCGGTCGTCGCGCGCCGCCTACAACGCACTGCGCGACGAACGTGACCAGCTCGACCACGACACGGCGGCACGGCTCTCGGGCATCCCGCTGGTCGCCGCGATCACCCACGACGGCGTCGTCGGTGCGGACGGCTACGTCGCGGCGACCGCGCTGTGGGCGGGCGACACCGACGATGTCACGGCCGAGCAGATCGCCGCGCTCGGCGATCCGGCTCTCGTGCGGCAGGTGTGGGACAGCCTCGACCGCGCCGAGCGCGACGCGCTCATCACAGCCGCGCCCGAGATCATCGGCAATCTGGACGGCATCCCGATCGCCGACCGCGTCGCGGCCAACCGCCTCAACATCGAGGCCGAGATCGCCGCGCGCGAGGCCGAGATCGAACGGCTCGAGGCGCTGCGCGACGCGGCGCTCGAGAACGCGTACCACAGCCACGGCGCGATCGAGCAGCGGTACGACGACCTCATCGCCGAGCAGCAGCGACTCATCGACTCCTACGAGGGACTGCTCACGCAGGAGATCCGCGTGACCGACGAGTCGGGTGTCTCGCGGGTCGAGATCGGCGCCCGGGTGGTGGTGTTCGATCCGTCCCTCGATGCGATCGCGACGTACCACGGACCCCTCGACCCGGTGACGGGGGACATCCCCGCGTGGGTCGAGTCCGTCGCGATCTCCGTCCCGGGAACCGGTTCGAACATGACCGACTTCGGCGACGGCCGTGCCGCCGACCTCCAGCACGCGGCCGGCCGCCGGTCCGCCGTCTTCCAGTGGGCGGGTGGCGCGTTCCCGCAGTCGATTCCGGAGGCGATGAGCACCTCGTACTCGCACGACCTCGCCCCGCGCCTGCGCGACTTCGCCGCCGGCATCGCCATCCCGGCGAGCGCCTCGCTCACGGTGGTCGGCCACAGCTACGGTGGCGCGACGGTCGGACTGGCGGAGGCGGCCGGGCTGCGCGCCGACCGCGTGCTCTACGTCGCAGCCGCCGGCATGGGCGACGGCGTCTCGGGTGTCGCCGACTTCCCGCATACTTCAGAGGTGCCGCACTACGCCATGATGAGCCGCAACGACCTCGTCGTCGGGCTCATCCAGGGTCGCGAGGGCGACCTCCACGCCCTGCACGGGCAGTCGACCCTCACCGCCGGCGGAGTCACGCGTCTCGAGACCGGGTGGATCGACGCGTCCGACCCGGGCAGCGACGACATCGAGGACTACAACGTCCCGGGCAACGGCACCCCCTCGGCGATCGACAGTCACAGCTCGCTCTACACGCCCGGCTCGACCTCGTTCGAGAACATGGTCGCCGTCATCACCGGCGGCGAGGCCGAGCTGTTCGCCGAGGACGAGATCATCGTCGCCGGCGGCCGTCCGATCACGATCGACGGCATCGATCGTGACGACTACGAGCCCACCTACGTCGAGGTGGGCTGACGGATGCGCCGGATCGTCGCCGCCCTCGCCGTCGTGGCCTTCGCCCTCACTCTCGGAGGATGCAGCATGCCCGAAGAAAGCCGCCTCGACGAGTTCCGAGCCGAGGCCGACCGCATCCTGGCCGACACGGTCGCGATCGTGCCAGAAGAGCTGATCGCGGAACGCGGCTTCGCCGAGTCCGAGCCGCGGTTCGGCCCGACGGAGGGCACGCCCGCACCGGGGGACCCGGCGTGGTGGCAGGCGCGCGAGGACCTGAACCTGATCGCCGAGACGGATGCCTCCGCCCGCGCGTTCGACGCCGTATCGGGGCATCTCTCCGCGGACGGCTGGTCGCAGTCCCGCGTGCGCGAGGTTGACGGCTGGGTCACCGAGGGATTCCGCAAGGAGCTCGACAGCGGCGACTGGTACATCGAGGTGACGTGGGTTCCCTCGGCCCCGGGCCTCGCCGAGATCCTCGGCGTGCTCGTCGTCAGCCCGCAGACCGTCCGCGGCGATGCCCGCTGACCTCGGCGTGCGGTCGTCCTGATCGCCCACCCGTGCGTCTTCGCCGTGCCCGCCAGGACGCAGTCCACGGGCGCGAGGTCGTGGGCGGGCGGGACCCTCAGGAGTACGGTCCCGGCGGATGCGCGGGAGGGTTCCGCCTAGACTCGTCGCATGCGCGCGGCCGACGTCTCCAGTGATCTCACCGAAGTCCTCGTCACCGAGGAGCAGATTCACGACAAGCTTCAGGAGATCGCGGCCCAGGTCGCCGCCGACTATGAAGGCAAGGACCTCCTCCTCGTCGGCGTCCTCAAGGGCGCCGTCATGGTGATGGCCGACTTCTCGCGGGCGCTGCCGGCCCTGGTCCCGATGGACTGGATGGCGGTGTCGTCGTACGGTGCGGGCACCAAGTCGAGCGGCGTCGTCCAGATCCGCAAGGACCTCGACACCGACATCCTCGGCAAGCACGTGCTCATCGTCGAGGACATCATCGACTCGGGTCTGACTCTCAGCTGGCTGCTGGAGAACTTCGCCGCCCGCGGTGCGGCATCCGTCGAGGTCTTCGCGCTGCTGCGCAAGCCCGAGGCCGCGAAGGTCGAGGTGCACTGCAAGTACGTCGGGTTCGACATCCCGACCGAATTCGTGGTCGGCTACGGCCTGGACTACGCCGAGCGCTACCGAAACCTGCGCGACGTCGCCGTGCTCGCGCCCCACGTCTATTCGTAGGCCCGGGCCGCGTCTTGCCGGTCGACGGCGCCCCTCGCTCCACGACCGGGACCGCCGGCTTACGCCGTCGGCGAATGCACAGACAGCGCCGAGGATCCCCGCGATACCCTGATTCAACCGTCGGCGGCCGCATTCCGGCCCGCCGCGGCTCGTCGACGAAAGGGGTCGGGCACGCGCCCGCACCATGGACTTCAAGAAGATCACCCGCAACCCGCTCTTCTACGTCCTCATCATCGGGGTCTTCCTCATCGTGGGGTTCTCGCTCATCTCGAGCCTGAACGGCGCGAAGCAGATCTCGACGCAGGAGGGTCTCGAGCTGCTGGCCGGCGACACGGTCACCGAGGTCGTCAACACCGATGGCGACCAGCGCGTGGACATGACTCTCTCGAAGGAGTACGAGGGCGCGACCGACGTGCAGTTCTACTACGTGTCGGCGCGCGCGGACGAGGTGGTCGAGGCGATCAACGCCGCCGACCCGAAGGACGGCTTCAACGACACGGTGCCCCGGCCGTCGTTCTTCGACGGGTTCCTCTCGCTGCTGCTGCCGATCCTGCTCCTGGGCCTGCTGTTCTGGTTCCTGCTGTCTTCCGCGCAAGGCGGCGGCAGCAAGGTCATGCAGTTCGGAAAGTCGCGCGCGAAGCTCGTGACCAAGGAGATGCCGCAGGTCACGTTCGGCGATGTCGCGGGGTCGGACGAGGCGATAGAAGAGCTCGACGAGATCAAGGAGTTCCTCAAGGACCCGGCGAAGTTCCAGGCCGTGGGCGCCCGCATCCCCAAGGGCGTGCTGCTGTACGGCCCTCCCGGAACCGGCAAGACGCTCCTCGCCCGCGCCGTCGCGGGTGAGGCCGGCGTGCCGTTCTACTCGATCTCGGGCTCGGACTTCGTCGAGATGTTCGTCGGCGTCGGCGCGAGCCGCGTGCGCGACCTGTTCAACCAGGCCAAGGAGAACTCGCCCGCGATCATCTTCATCGATGAGATCGACGCGGTGGGCCGCCACCGCGGCGCCGGCATGGGCGGCGGCCACGACGAGCGCGAGCAGACCCTGAACCAGATGCTCGTCGAGATGGACGGCTTCGACCCCAAGGTCAACGTCATCGTGATCGCCGCGACCAACCGTCCCGACATCCTCGATCCCGCCCTGCTGCGCCCGGGCCGCTTCGACCGTCAGATCGGCGTCGACGCGCCCGACCTCAAGGGCCGCACCAAGATCCTCGAGGTGCACGGCCGCGGCAAGCCGCTCGCCGACGGCGTCGACCTCGAGGTCGTCGCCCGCAAGACGCCGGGGTTCACCGGCGCCGACCTCGCGAACGTCCTCAACGAGGCCGCGCTGCTGACGGCACGCTCGAACGCGCAGCTGATCGACAACCGCGCCCTCGACGAGGCGATCGACCGCGTGCTCGCCGGACCGCAGCGCCGCACGCGTGTGATGAAGGACAAGGAGAAGCTCATCACCGCGTACCACGAGGGCGGCCACGCGCTCGCGGCGGCGGCGATGAACCACACCGACCCGGTGACGAAGGTCACGATCCTCCCGCGCGGCAAGGCCCTCGGCTACACGATGGTGCTGCCGCTCGACGACAAGTACTCGGTCACGCGCAACGAGCTGCAGGACCAGCTCGCGTACGCGATGGGCGGTCGCGTCGCCGAGGAGGTCGTGTTCCACGACCCCACGACCGGTGCCTCGAACGACATCGAGAAGGCGACCAACATCGCCCGCAAGATGGTCACCGAGTACGGCATGACCGGTGACATCGGCCCGGTGAAGCTCGGCCAGTCCTCGGGCGAGGTGTTCATGGGCCGCGACATGGGCCACGGCCGCGACTTCTCGGAGCGCATCGCGGAGCGCGTCGACGCCCAGGTGCGCGACCTCATCGAGCAGGCGCACAACGAGGCGTACGAGGTCATCAACGCCAACCGCGACGTGCTCGACAAGCTCGCGCTGGAGCTTCTCGAGAAGGAGACCCTGGACCACCTCGAGCTCGCCGAGATCTTCAAAGACATCAAGAAGCTCCCGCCGCGCCCGCAGTGGCTCTCGAGCGAGCAGCGTCCCCCGTCGACCCTGCCGCCCATCGAGGTGCCGCAGCGCCGCGACGAGGCCGGGCTCGCCGCGAGCGTCGAGGCGGAGCAGCCGGTCGCCGAGAAGGCGCCGAAGCGTCGCCCCAGCGGGCAGGCGCGTCCTGCGACCGCGTAGGCTCGGCCCGTGGCCGTCGACCGTGAGCGCGTCGCCGCGCTCGTGCGTGAACTGCTCGAGGCGATCGGAGAGGATCCCGATCGCCCGGGACTGAGGCAGACGCCCGAGCGGGTCGCCGACGCGTACTCGGAGTTCTTCGCGGGCGTGGGGGAGGATGCCTCGGCCCCCCTCGCGCACACGATCTCGGTGACGCGGGGCCCTGCCCCCGACACGCTGCCGTCGGGCGCGGTCATGCTGCGCGACATCCTGTTCCGCTCGGTGTGCGAGCACCACCTGCTGCCCTTCCGCGGGCATGCGCACATCGCGTATCTGCCGGGTGAGCGGGTCGTGGGGCTCGGATCCCTGCCCAAGGTGGTCGAGATCCTGTCGTCGCGCCCTCAGGTGCAGGAGCGACTCGGCGAGCAGATCGCCGACGTGATCGCAGCGTCTCTCGACACCCGCGGGGTCCTGGTCGTGCTCGATGCGACGCACGAATGCGTGACGATGCGCGGCGGCAAGCAGACGGATGCCTCGACCGTGACGATCGCGGCACGCGGCGAGCTCGCCGAGCCCGCCGCGCGCGCCGAGCTGATCGCGCTCCTGGCGGGGCCGCTGGCGGCGTCACGAGGCCAGGGAGGCCGCGAATGACCCTCGTGATGGGCGTGGTCAACGTCACGCCGGACTCGTTCAGCGACGGCGGGCGGTACGAGGATGCCGAGGCCGCCGTGGCTCACGGGCTGCGGCTGCGCGCCGAAGGCGCCGACATCCTCGACGTCGGCGGCGAGTCCACGCGCCCCGGCGCCGAGCGCGTCGGTCCGGCCGTGGAGCAGCAGCGCGTGCTCCCGGTGGTGCGGGCGCTCGCCGAGGCGGGGGCCGTGGTGAGCATCGACACCATGAACGCCTCGACCGCGCTGGCCGCCGTCGAGGCCGGCGCACGCATCGTGAACGACGTGTCGGGCGGGATGGCCGACCCCGGCATGCTCGCCACGGTCGCCCCCACGGGTGCCGACATCGTGCTGCAGCACTGGCGCGGGCACTCCGCCGACATGTACGCCCACGCGGTGTACGACGACGTCGTCACCGAGGTCGTCGCCGAGCTGGCCGCGCGCGTCGAGGCGGCGGCGGCCGCCGGCATCCCGCCCGCCCGTGTCATCGTCGATCCCGGCATCGGCTTCGGCAAGCGCGGCCGGCAGAACTGGGAGACCCTGCACGGACTGCCGAGGTTCGTCGCGATGGGGCACCGCGTGCTCGTCGGCACGAGCCGCAAGCGATTCCTCGCCGAGGCGCTCGCCGACGACCCGGCCGACGCGACCGAGGCGCGGCGCGACCTCGCCACCGCCGTCACGAGTGTGCTGGCCGCGCAGGCCGGCGTGTGGGCCGTGCGCGTGCACGATGTCGCCGCCACGCGGGATGCTCTCACCGTGGCAGGCACTTGGGAAGGAGCGGACCGATGGGCGTCTCCGACGAGATCGCGCTGACCGGACTGCGCGTCTTCGGCCGTCATGGCGTGTACGAGCAGGAGCGCCGCGACGGCCAGGACTTCGTGATCGACCTCGTGCTCGGGCTCGACACCCGCCCCGCGGCGGCCAGCGACGACGTCGCCGACACCGTGCACTACGGCGAGCTGGCCGAGCAGGTCGCGCAGATCGTGGCGGGCGACCCCGTCGACCTGCTCGAGACCCTCGCCGACCGCATCGCGCGCCGTGTGCTCGACGATGCGCGCGTCGACACGGTGCGGGTGACCGTCCACAAGCCCGATGCGCCCATCCCGCTGACCTTCGCCGACGTCGCCGTCACGATCGAGCGCACGAGGGCGGCATCGTGAGCCGGCGGCTCGCCCAGGGCGTCGACGCGGAGGCCGCTCCCACGCGGCGGGCGCCGATCGAGGCGGTGGTCGCGCTCGGCGCGAACCTCGGCGACCGCGCAGAGACGATGACGGCGGCGATCACGGAGCTGGCACGCCTGCCCCTCGTCCAGAACGTGCGGGTGTCGGAGCCGATCGAGTCAATCGCGCTGAAGCCGGAGGGGCCGGATGCCGCGGCCCCGGCGTACCTGAACGCCGTGGCGATCCTCACCACGCGCCTGGCGCCGTCCGTCCTGCTGGGCTACCTCCACGCGATCGAGCGCCGCTTCGGGCGCGAGCGCAGCGCCGCGCGGTCGGCGCTCGAGCCGGGCTGGGAGGACCGCACGCTCGACCTCGACCTCATCGCGTACGGCGATGTCGTCAGTGACGAACCGCACCTGCTGCTCCCGCACCCGCGCGCCGCCGAGCGGGACTTCGTGCTCGGCCCCTGGCTCACGGTCGACCCCGATGCGCAGCTGCCCGGCGTCGGGCGCGTCGACGCGGCTCTCGAACGCCTGCGGAGGCGGACATGAAGCGCACCGGCGCCGGTGTCCTCCTGTTCGCCGCTGCGCTGGGCACGGGGGCGGGATTCCTCGTCGACCAGCTGCTGACGTCGTCCGGACGCCCGACGTTCACCCCCGCGGTGTCGCTGCCGATCCTGCTGGTCGCGCTGGGCGCGATCGTGATCGTGCTCGCCGTGCCGATCCGTCAGGCGACCCGGGGCACGACGACACGTGCGGTGAACCCGTTCCGCGCCGTGCGCGTGGCGATGCTCGCGAAGGCCTCGAGCATCGTCGGCGCGGCGATCGGGGGCCTCGGGCTGGGGCTGCTGATCTTCCTCACGACCCGACCCGTCGCACCCTCGATAGGCTCGTTGGGAACGGTCATCGCGACGGCTGTCTGCGGCGCCCTCCTCGTCGCGGCCGGGCTCGTCGCGGAGCACCTGTGCACCATCCGGAAGGACGACGATGACGAACAGCCCGGGGATCCCGGACTCGAACCGCGAATCGACGGGCACTGACGCGCCCGGCGACGAGACCTTCCAGACTCTCGTCGAGCCGCGGTCGGCGAACCGGCTCGATCTCGCCGGCGGCGTGTGGCACCAGATCTCGCCCAAGTACGTGCGCGTGCAGTTGATCTCGAACGGCTCGTTCCTGCTGCTGGTCGTCGCGGCGACGCTCGTCCTGACGCTGCTGATGCACCAGTGGTGGGCGTGGATCCCGGGCGGCATCATGACCGTGATCCTCGTCTGGACCCTCGTGATCCTGCCGCGTCAGGCGCGGTCGATCGGGTATCAGCTGCGCCAGGACGACCTCGTCTTCCGCCGCGGCATCCTGTGGCAGCGCTTCGTCGCCGTCCCCTACGGCCGCATGCAGCTCATCGACATCACCCACGGGCCGCTCGACCGCGGCTTCGGGATCGCGCAGCTGAAGTTCGTGACGGCCGCCGCCGCGACCGGTGTCGTGATCCCGGGGCTCGCGCAATCCACCGCCGAGACACTCCGCGACCACCTCGTCGAGGTCGCCGAGAGCCGGCGCACGGGCCTGTGACCGTGGACTCCGACGGTGGGAACCCGCTGCCCGACCCCGTGAACCCGCCCCCCGGCCCGGTCGACGCACACCTCGCCCCGCCGCCCGAGCTCGTGCGCTCGCCGCTGAGCGACGGCGAGTGGCATCGCCTGCATCCGCTCACACCGCTGCTGCGCGGAGGGCTGTTCCTCCTCGTGGTGATCGGCATCATCGTCGCGAACCTCCGCGATCGCCTGCTGATCGTGTTCCTGCCGTGGCTCGCGCCCGACATCGAGGACGAGGTCGGCCGGTGGGAGGGCTCGGGTGGCGACCCGATCGACTTCATCGTCGTGAACAACCTCTACGTGCTGGCGGCGCTCGTCGTGCTCGCGGTGCTCGTCGTGCTCGTCGGGGGCTTCTACCTCTCGTGGCGGTTCCACACCTTCCGCATCACCGGCGACGACGTCGAGGTGCGCAGCGGCATCCTGTTCCGCACGCAGCGCCGCGCGCCGCTGGACCGCGTGCAGGGCGTGAATCTCACGCGGCCGATGGTGGCGCGCCTGCTCGGCATGGCCAAGCTCGAGGTCGTGGGTGCGGGGGCAGACGCCAACGTCAAGCTCGAGTACCTCTCGACCGCCAACGCCGAGGCGGTGCGCGCCGACATCCTGCGGCTCGCGTCCGGACAACGGCTCGCGGAGGCCGCGGCTGCCGCCGGGCCCCGCCAGGGCGGTCGCGTCGCCGCGCTGAGCCACACCGTCGGCCGCGAGCTGACCGGCATCATCGAGGGACCGGAGGCGCCGGCGGCGGTGCCGGAGTCCGTGGTGAACATCCCGGTCGGCCGCCTCGTGGGATCCCACGTCCTGAGCATGTCCACGGTCGGGCTGCTGTTCGCGTTCGCGGCGATCGTGGTGGGTGTGTCGCAGGGCGTGACGTGGCTGCTGTTCGGTTTCGTGCCGGCCATCATCGGCTTCGGCGCGTACTGGGTGCGCTCCATCCTGCGGTCGCTGCGCTACTCGATCGCGCCGACGCCCGACGGCGTGCGGATCACCTTCGGACTGCTCACCACCGTGACGGAGATCGTGCCGCCCGGTCGCGTGCATGCGGTCGAGGTCACCCAGCCGATCCTGTGGCGTCCGGCCGGATGGTGGATGGTGCGGATCAACCGGCTGACCGGCCGAAGCTCGACCGACACCAACACCGACCAGTTCACGACCGTGCTGCCGGTGGGCAGGATCGAGGACGTCGAACGCGTGCTCCGGCTGGTGCAGCCCGGCGTTCCCGAGAGCGAGTGGACGCTCATCGTCCAACAGGGCATGGCCGGCCCCGGCGAGGACGACACCTTCACGAACTCGCCGCGCCGCGCATGGTGGATCCGCCCGCTGTCGTGGCGGCGCAACGGCTTCCGGCTCACGCCCGATCTGCTGCTGCTGCGCCGCGGGGTGGTGTGGCGCAAGCTCGCGATCGTGCCGCTCGCGCGCCTGCAGAGCTTCGGGCTCTACCAGGGTCCGTTCGATCGGCTCACCCGCGTCTCGAACGCCCGCGCGCACGTGGTCGCCGGACCCGTCTACCCGTACCTCGCCGCGATCGACCGCGACACGGCGCTCGAGCTCTTCGACGGCGTCGCCGGCGGGACCGTCCGCGCCGCGCTCGGCGATCGCACGCACCGCTGGGCGGTGACGGATGCCGATTCCGCCGTGACGCCGGGCGACGAGCCGTTCCCTCTCGATTCGCCTGCTCAGCGACCGCTTCCCGAACCGGTCGTCGAGCGAGCGAGGATCGAGCGAGGCGAAACGCCTCCGGCATCCGAGACGACGCCAAGCGAGGAGGACCGCACGTGAACCGTCAAGGACGCCTCGGAGTCGGCGTGATCGGCGCCGGACGCGTCGGCCCGGCGATCGGCGCCGCCCTCGCCGGGGCGGGCCATGCTCTGGTGGGCATCACAGCGGGCTCCGACCCCGACCGGGTGGAGGCCGTCCTTCCCGGCGTTCCGGTGCTCGACGCCACCGAGGTGGCGCGTCGCAGCGAGCTGGTGATCGTCGCCGTGCCGCGCGCCGAGCTGAAAGGGCTCGTCGCGGGGCTCGCCGAGGTCGGCGCGTGGCAGCCGGGGCAGTTGGTGCTGCACACCGACGCCTCGTACGGCACGGACGTGCTCGCACCCGCGGTCGCGAAGGGCGCGATCCCGCTCGCGGTGCATCCCGCCATCACGTTCACGGGGACCTCGATGGATGTGCGGGCGCTGCAGAACTCGTACGCGGCGGTGACGGCGCCCGGACCGGTGCTGCCGATCGCACAGGCGCTCGCGGTCGAACTCGGCTGCGAGCCGGTGGTGGTCGACGAGGCCGCGCGTCCGGTGTACGCCGAGGCGATCGCGACTGCCCGCGACTTCTCGCACTCGATCGTCCGGCAGGCGGCCGGCCTGCTCAACGATGCGGGAGTGCCCCACCCGGGCGCGTACCTTTCGGCTCTCGTGCACACCGCGATCGACCAGGCGCTCGCCGAGGCGGGCACGGGGCCCGGCATCGATCCCACCGCTACGATCCAAGGATGATCTCCACCGCAGCCGAGCTGCGCACCCGGCTTGCGGCGGTCAGGGCCTCGAGCCCGGGCGCCCGCGTCGCTCTCGTCTCGACCATCGGCGCGCTCCACGACGGGCACATCGACCTCATCCACCGTGCGCGCGAAGTCGCCGACATCGTGGTGGTGTCGGTCTTCGTGAATCCGCTGCGGTTCGCGAGCCCGGCCGAATTCGAGGCGTACCCGCGCACGCTCGACGACGACCTGCGACTGCTGGGGTCCCTGGGCGTCGATGTCGTCTTCGCACCCGGCGCGGACGAGCTCCTCCCGAACGGCTCGGCGGCGACGAGGATCAGCGCCGGCGACCTGGGACTGCGGTACGAGGGCCGCTCGCGGCCGTCGTACTTCGACGGCCTGCTGACGGTCGAGGCGAAGCTGTTCCACCTCGTCGAGCCGGATATCGCGATCTACGGCGAACGCGACCGGCAGCGCGTGTTCCTGGTGCGCCGCATGATCGCCGACCTCTTCTTCGACATCGAGGTGGCGACCGTCGAGACCGTGCGGGGTGACGACGGGCTGCCCGTGTCGACGCGGGTCGGGCTGCTCGACGAGCAGGACCTCGCGGCGGCCGCGCTGCTGCCCGCCGCCCTCGATGCTGCGGCGGCGAACGCCGACCGCGGGGTGGACGCCTGCATCGCCGCGGCGCAGTCGGCGCTGATGGGCGAGCCGCGCATCCGCCTGGAGTACCTCAGCATCGTCGACCCCGAGACCTTCCTGCCGTTCGATGAAGGGACCCAGGGTCGCGCGCTGGCGCTCATCGCGGCGACGGTTGCCGGCCACCGGTTCATCGACAACGCCGAGGTCTACGTCGGCTGAGCGGGCGGCGGGAGCGCGGCATCCGTCGTTCACTCGGCGACGAGGCGGCCGTCGATACACTTGAGGGTCCGCTTTGCGAGGAGCCCTCCCCATGACCGACCAGACCCCGCCTGACGAGCCGACCGACCCCTCGGATGCCGAGCTCGACGACGTCTTCGAACAGAAGGCGGTGCGGCTGGCCAAGCGCGAGCGTCTGATGACGGAGCGCGCCGACGCTTCGGGCGGGGCCTACCCCGTGCAGCTCCCGCTCACCGACACCATCCCGGCGCTGCGCGCGCGCTACGGCGACCTGGAGGCCGGTGCCGAGACCGGCGTCACGGCCGCCGTCGCGGGACGTGTCGTCTTCAGCCGCAACACCGGCAAGCTGTGCTTCGCGACTCTTCAGGCCGGCGACGGCAGCCGCATCCAGGCGATGGTCTCGCTCGCCGCAGTGGGCGACGAGTCGCTGCAGCAGTGGAAGGAGCTCGTCGACCTCGGCGACCACGTGTTCGTGTCGGGCGAGGTGATCTCGAGCCGCCGCGGCGAGCTGTCGATCATGGTCACCGAATGGCGCATCGCATCCAAGGCCGTGCTGCCGCTGCCGAACATGTACACCGAGCTCAGCGAGGAGAGCCGGGTGCGCAGCAGGTTCCTCGACCTCATCGTGCGCGACCGCGCCCGTGAGACGGTGATCGCCCGCGCCACGGTGAACGCGAGCCTGCGCGAGACGTTCGCCTCGCACGGCTTCGTCGAGGTCGAGACCCCGATGCTGCAGGTGCAGCACGGCGGGGCGTCCGCGCGCCCTTTCATCACGCACTCGAACGCGTTCGACGCCGACCTCTACCTGCGCATCGCCCCGGAGCTCTACCTCAAGCGCGCCGTCGTCGGCGGCATCGACCGCGTGTTCGAGATCAACCGCAACTTCCGCAACGAGGGCGCCGACTCGACGCACAGCCCCGAGTTCGCCATGCTCGAGGCCTACCAGGCTTACAGCGATTACCACGGCATCGCCGACCTGACGCAGGAGCTCATCCAGAACGCCGCCCGCGCAGTCGCGGGCTCGACGACCGTGACGTGGGCCGACGGCACCGAGTACGACCTCGGCGGGGACTGGGACCGCCTCTCGATGTACCAGTCGCTCTCGCACGCGGCCGGCCGCGAGATCACTCCCGAGACCCCGCTCGACGAGCTGCGCGCGCTCGCCGCGGCCGAGGGCGTCGACGAGCCCCCGCACGTGATCCACGGCAAGCTCGTCGAGGAGCTGTGGGAGCACTTCGTGAAGTCGCAGCTCACCCGTCCGACGTTCGTCATGGACTTCCCGCTCGACACCAGCCCGCTCGTGCGGGAGCACCGGTCGATTCCGGGCGTGGTCGAGAAGTGGGACCTGTACGTGCGCGGCTTCGAGCTCGCGACCGGATACTCCGAGCTCGTCGATCCGGTGATCCAGCGCGAGCGCTTCGTCGAGCAGGCCAAGCTCGCCGCGCGCGGCGACCTCGAGGCGATGCGCGTCGACGAGGAGTTCCTGCGCGCCCTCGAGCACGGCATGCCGCCGACGGGCGGAATGGGCATGGGCATCGACCGGCTGCTCATGGCGATCACCGGGCTCGGCATCCGCGAGACGATCCTGTTCCCGCTGGTCAAGTAGTCACCGGCGACCCCGCTGGGCAAGTAGTCACCCGGCTCCGCCCCGGCGGAACGCCCAGTCGGGCAGGTGGCCCGCGCGGACGAACGACAGCACGATCTCGGACAACCCGTGCTCGGGCTCGATCTCGCACGCCTGCGACGCGTAGACATCGGCGTGCGTCGAGCGGCCCAGTGCCCATGAGAGCCAGGCGCACATCGCGAGCGGTCCAGGGCGGGACGCGCGGGGAGCCACCGCGGCCACGCGCCTGACCAGTCGCAGCGCGACCGCCAGACGCTCCGGGTCGGGCCGGTCGCCCTCGCCCCACATGCGCATCGCGAGGTGCGACGGATACTCCTCGCCCGCCTCCCACCGCAGCTGCGCGTCGAACGCCTCATCCCCCTGGACGAGCGTGCCGCTCCACTGCACGAGGGCGATGTCGCGCAGCGACGGCCGCGAGAGGCACCACGCCAGCGCGGCGGCGTCGAACGCGTCGAGCGCGTCCGGGTCCCATTCGAGCGCGCCTTCGAACAGGCTCGGGAGGTCGTCGAGCCGGCACACCGTCGCGAGCGCCAGGGGGTCCACCCGCGGAGCAGGGGCGGCGGATGCCTCGGCGCCCTCATCCCCGGCGACGGGAGGCGGTGCGGGCGCCAGGTCGGCCGAGGTCGTGCCGGCGGTGCTCGCGGTGGGACGGTCGCAATGGTGGATGGGACGGTCGCCGTGGTGGGCGGGACGGCCGTCCGGGGCGCCGGCTGCGACCGGGGCGTCGGCTGCGACCGGGGCGTCGGCCGGTGCGCCGTCGCCGCACAGCAGGGCGACGGCCTCGCCCAGCGCACCCAGCGCGCGCCCGACCCGCTCTCGTTCGGCGATGTCGGTCAGCGGAAGGTCCGCGCCGGAGGCCTGATCGCCGTCCGGCTCGGGCAGCCCGGCGAGCTCGTCGAAGACCGCCCCGAGATCCGACAGGGATCGCCCCAAGGCGGGCGAGCCCGGGTCGAGGAACGAGCCCCACGCGTCGGAGGCGACGCACAGCACGTCCGAGACGCGCAGGCCGCACGCGTCGGCGCGTCGACGCAGTTCATCGGCGAGGCGGCGGTGCGGCATCCCGTCGCCCTGCACGAACGCGTCGTCGCAGTACACCACCGCGGCGAAGGCGTCGGCATCGGGAAGCCGGCACACCATTCCGGTCACGGTCGAGGCGACCCGCTCCACCGCCCCGGCGTCGCGGGGCAGATCGAAACGCATCGCGCCGAGGCTGCGCGAACCGCGGAACGGGATCACCACGAGGCTCTGCGCCGGGTGGTAGCCGAGCAGGCGTGGGACGAAGGACAGGAACTGCGCGGCATCCGCGGCTTTCACGATCGTCGTGGTCATAGCGAACGACTCTCGTCGCCGGCGGCGGCCGTGCCGCGAGGCCGGGGCGGATCTCTGGACAACCCGCGGCGGATGCCGCCTGGGGAGAAGCCGGTGAGGATCGCACCCCGGCCGCCACGGCGTATCCTGGAGGGCATGGACGATTACTGGGTCGCAGTCGTGTGGACGCTGCTGCCCACCGTGGTCGTCAGCGCGCTCTTCTTCTTCATCCTGCGCAGCGTGATCTTCGCCGACCGCAACGAGCGGCGCCAGTACGCCAAGATCGAGGCCGAGGAGCGCGCGAGACGCGGACTTCCGGCCCACGCGCCGGCCCCGGCATCCGCATCCTCCGCCTCCGCCTCCGAGTCGTGACCGCGGCGCCCAGTACGCTGGGCACACGCAGTCGGGGGAGCGCGGAGGAGACAGTGTGATCACCATCACGTTCGATGCGACGTGGTGGGTCGTGGTCGTCTTCGTGGTCGACATCGCCATCCGCATCGCGGCGATCATCATCGTGCCGCGCAATCGCCGGCCCACGGCTGCGATGGCGTGGCTGCTCGCGATCTACTTCATCCCGATCATCGGCGTGTTCCTGTTCCTGCTGATCGGCAATCCGCGGCTGCCCCGCAAGCGCCGCCGCAAACAGGAGCGCATCAACGACTACATCCACGACACCAGCGCGTCGCTGGACTTCGGCACCCTGCGCCCGCACGCGCCGCAGTGGTTCACGTCGCTGGTCACGCTCAACCGCAACCTCGGCGCGATGCCCCTCGCAGGAGACAACGCCGCGCACATCATCTCGGACTACCAGGAGTGCCTCGACGCGATGGCCGACGCCATCCGCCAGGCGGAGCGCTACGTCCACGTCGAGTTCTACATCTTCCAGGCGGATGCCGCGACCGACAACTTCTTCCGCGCGCTCGAAGAAGTCGCGGCCCGCGGCGTGCCCGTCCGCGTGCTGCTGGACCACTGGGCCAATCGCGGCAAGCCGAAGTACCGCAGCACCCTCAAGCGGCTCGACGCGATGGGCGCGCAGTGGCACCTCATGCTCCCGGTGCAGCCGCTGCGGGGCAAGTACCAGCGGCCCGACCTGCGCAACCACCGCAAGCTCCTCGTCATCGACGGGCGCGTGGCCTTCACGGGCTCGCAGAACGTCACCGACTCGACGTACAACCTGAAGAAGAACATCCGCCGCGGCCTGCACTGGGTCGACCTCATGGCGCGCATCGAAGGCCCGGTCGTGGCATCCGTCAATGCGGTCTTCCTCAGCGACTGGTACAGCGAGACCGACGAGGTGCTCACCGACGAGATCGACCTCTTCGACGTGAAGTCCGGCCCCGGAGACCTCGACTGCCAGATCGTGCCGTCGGGCCCCGGATTCGAGTTCGAGAACAACCTCAAGCTGTTCGCCGCGCTGCTGTACGCGGCGAACCGGCAGATCATCGTGGTGAGCCCCTACTTCGTGCCCGACGAGGCGCTGCTGCTCGCGATCACCACGGCGTGCCAGCGGGGGATCCACGTCGAGCTGTTCGTGTCGGAGGAGGGCGACCAGGCGATCGTCTACCACGCGCAGCGCAGCTACTACGAGGCGCTGCTGCGGGCGGGCGTGAAGATCTGGATGTACCGGAAGCCCTTCATCCTGCACACCAAGAGCCTCACGATCGACGACGAGGTCGCGATCATCGGCTCGAGCAACATGGACATGCGCTCGTTCGGTCTCAACATGGAGATCTCGCTGCTCGTGCGCGGAGAGGAGTTCGTGCGCGAGATGCGCGACGTCGAAGACACCTACCGATCGCTCTCACGGGAGCTGACCCTCGAGGAGTGGGAGAAGCAGCCGCTGCGCTCGACCGTGCTCGACAACCTCGCGCGGCTCACCTCGGCGCTGCAGTAGGGCGTCGGGCGTTCTCCCGGCAGATCGTGACTTTCACGTGATCGGCGTGATGAGACTTCGGCGCCATCTGCGACACCATGAGGGTGGACGGATGCCGCATCTGGGGCATCCGCGTGTTCCGAGGAGGCTCGTATGACCGCTCGTTCCCGTTCAATCGTCGCAGGTCTGGGTCTGGCGCTGCTGGCCGCCGGAGTCCTGACCGCCTGCGCGACCCCCGCCGGTTCGGGCTCTTCGCCGTCCGCATCGGTGGATGACTCGGTCCAGGAGGCCGACATGTCGGCGGCCTGGCTGGACAACGGACGCGCGGTGGGCATCGTCACCCTCGGCTCGTCCACGTGCGTGCCCACGGCGGGCGACGTCGCCTACGCCAAGGGCGTGCTCGAGGTGGAGCTCGTCGAGCCGGAGGACGCGACGGCGTGCACGCGCGACCTCGTGCCGCGCGCGACGATCGTGGCGCTGCCCGAGGGCATCGACCCGACGCAGGAGCTCGAGATCCGCGTGAGCGGCGAGGGGTACCAGGGCGAGACCGACCTCGACGGCGTCGCCGGGCTCGACCCGAGCGGCGAGACCGACTACCTCCCGAGCGCCGGCTGGGCCGGCGACGACGGACAGTTCGTCATCATGTCGTGGGGATCGTCGTCCTGCGCCCCGACGCTCGAGTCGGCCGAGGTCACGTCGCCGACCGAGGTCACGGTGACCTTCGCCACGCCGCCCGCCGACCAGGTCTGCACGATGGACATGGCCCCGCGCGGGGCCGTCGCCCAGGTGCCCGACGACTCCGACCTCGACGACGCCGAGGTGTTCGCCATCCTCACCGGCGGCGAGTTCGACAACGTCCGCGTCCCCATCATCGGCAACGACTGACCGCGGCGACGACGGATGCCGCGGCCCGCGGCATCCGTCGTCCCTCCGCTCCCGCGGCCCCGGCGTCCCCGGGGTTCCGCGCCCTGCGCTTCGCGCCCTGCGTCCCGGCACTGCGCGTCCTGCGCTGCGCGCCCTGCGTCCCAGCGCTGCGCGCCCTGCGTCCCAGCGCTGCGCGCCCTGCCCTGCACTGCGCGCCCTGCGCTGCGCGCCCTGCGCGTCCCGGCGCTGCGCCCTGCGTTCCCGCGCACTGCGCCCCCGTGTTCCGCGCCCTGCGCTACATGCTCCGCAGTCACTTTCCGCGACTCGCGCCCGGGTCTGTCCGCATGTTGTGACTGCTGAACCTCGGGCCTCGGCTCCGTGCCCTGGCGCCCCCGGCGCCCTCCCGCTCCGCAGTCACTTTCCGCGACTCGCGCCCGGGTCCGCACGCATGTTGTGACTGCTGAACCTCGGACCTCGGACCTCGGACCTCGGACCTCGGACCTCGGCTCCGTGCCCCGGCGCCCCCGGCGCGCCCGGCGCCTTCCCGCTGCGCAGTCACTTTCGGCGATTCGCGCCCGGGTCCGCCTGCATTTTGCGACTGCTGAACGTCGAGGACCCCCGCTCCGCAGTCACAATGTGCGGTCCAAAGGGTGCTGGAGCCGCAGTTTGTGACGGCGGAGCGTCGCGCGCGGGGCTGTGGAGAGCGGGCGGAGTTTCCACAGGTGCGCAGGCCTGGACTCACACGGGGCGCTGGGGTGGCCAGGTTGGAGGGCATGCAACGGACTCGGATCCCGGATGAACTCGGCAACGCCTTCACGGTGGCCGACGCTCGATCGGCGGGTGTCACCGCCTCGAGGCTGCGTGGGCGAGATCTCGACGCGCCGTATCGGGGTGTTCGGGTGGTCCGTCGCTCAGACGCCGAGGACGCGGGCATGGCGACCGGCGCTCACGGTGCCGGCGCAACCGCCGCGCGGGCGGATTCGCCGCAGCCCGACGTGATCGGTGAGGCGAAGGCGGCGGCAGACGCCCGCGAGCTGCGTCGGCGGGCGCTGGTGTTCTCCCTGACGATGCCGCCGAACCAGTTCTTCACCCACGTCACCGCCGCGATTCTCTGGGGACTGCCCGTGCCCGCTGCGCTGCTGCGGGATGCGTTCGGACGCCTGAGAGACCTCGACGTCGGCGTCTTCGGTCCGCTCCGGCATCCGCGGCACGCAGGGGTTCGCGGTCATCAACTCAAGCACGGGCGAAGCCGCGTCGTGAAGCACGAGGTGCACGGCGTTCGGCTGACCACACCCGCGTACACGTGGGTCGCTCTGGGCGCAGTGATCGTCGACCACTACGACCTGGTCGCGGTCGCCGATGCCATCGTCCGCGAGCAGATCTTCAGTGACGACCCTCCGCCCCTGGCGACGCTGGCTCAACTGCATCAGGCTCTGGCCGCTGGGCGCCGGGTCGGCGGACCGGCCCTGCGGGAGGCGTTGCCGCGGGTGCGGACGCGTTCGGCTTCGCGCATGGAAACGCGCTGCCGGCTGATCCTGTCGGATGCAGGGCTCCCGGAGCCGGAGCTGAACCACGTCGTGTTCGATGGCAACGGAGACTTCGTGGCCTGCGTGGATCTCGCATACCCGGGGCAGAAGATCGCGATCGAGTACGAGGGTGAGCATCACCTGCGAGACGCGGGGCAGTGGGCGAAAGACATCGCCCGATACGAGGCCTTGGCGGCGGCGGGGTGGTTCGTCATCCGTGTCACCAAGGCCGACGTGTTCGATGCGCGGTCCGACCTGGTTCGGCGCGTCCGCCACGCCCTCCGCAGCCGCGCATAGCCCTCCCACTGCAGCCGCGCGTACCCCTCCCCGCCGCACCCGCGCGTACCCCACACCGTCCGCTCCGCAGTCCCTTCCTGCGCATCCCGCCCCCGCTGAGCACGCACTTCCTGACTGCGGAGCATCGGCGCTCGGCGCCCTACGCGCGCTCCGCCGGAGCTCCGCAGTCAGAAAGTGCGCACGGATGCCGCGGGCCATGACGAAAAGTGACTGCGGCGCATCGGCGCTCGGCGCTCGGCGCTCGGCGCTCGGCCGTACGCGCGCTCCGCTGGAGCTCCGCAGTCAGAAAGTGCGCACGGATGCCGCGGGCCACAACGAAAAGTGACTGCGGAGCATCATCGCGCCCAGGGAAGGGGGCTACGCGTCGGAGCGGACGAGCAGCTCGCCGATCTCGCAGTCCAGGGCCCGGCAGATCGCCGACAGCGTCGAGTAGCGGATCGCCCTGGCCCGGTCGTTCTTGAGGATCGACAGGTTCACGACCGACACCCCGACGAGCTCCGACAGCCGGGTCAGCGTCATGCCGCGCTCCTCGAGCAGCTCGTCGAGCCGACAGTGGACCCCCGAAGGCCCCTCGTCGTCGGCCGGGCTCATACGAGCAGCTCGGTTTCGCGCTGGAGGCGGTCACCCACGGTGAACACCGTCGTCATCATCGCCACAACGAACGCCAGGACAAACAGCTGCCCGAGCGGCACGCTCATGACGACGTTGTCGAACGTGCCGTCCGAGATCGACCGGAACGCGTCATTGGCGACCATGTTGCCGAAGAAGGGCACACCCGCGACGCCCGCGAGCCCTGCGATGCCGGCCGTCGCGACCAATGCCGTGTTCCGCCGGCTGAAGACCCGGCCGCGCATGACCGAGATGGTCACGGCGATGAGGCAGGCGAGGACGCAGGTCAGCGAGAGGATCGACACCGCCTGCTCGATGATGAGCGCGCCGACGCCCGCGATCGAGAGCTCGTCGGGCATGAGCAGCGCAGTGTCGAGCCCGACGCGGCGCGGCTCGCCGTCGGGCCCGATGGGCGCTTCGGCGATGGTCCCGGCGAAGAGCGCCGGCACCGTGATCGGGCCGCCGCTCAGCACGCCCACGACGCGTGCGACGCCCGAGATGGCGGTGGCCCCGACGAGGACGATCCCGGCAGTGATGAAGATCCACATCGCCACGACGTCGCCCTTGCTGAGGGCGTGATCCCGCTTGGTCACAGTCATGCTATCCCCTGCCTCAATATCGATAAACGTTGTTATCGAAAAACGATAAACCCGACGGATGCCTCGGCGCAAGGCATCCGTCAACCGAATGTCGGGGCGGGCGCGCTATGCCCACGGCGAACACGGCCATGCGCTCCCGGCGGCGTCGTTACCCTCGATGTAAGGCGCCAGAAGTGCATCACCGCGCTCCGTGCGCCCCGGAGGAAAAGACGATGTTCGAGAGATTCACCGACCGTGCCCGTCGTGTGGTCGTCCTCGCCCAAGAAGAGGCGAAGATGCTGAACCACAACTACATCGGCACCGAGCACATCCTGCTCGGGCTCATCCACGAGGGCGAGGGCGTCGCCGCCAAGGCCCTCGAGAGTCTCGGCATCTCGCTCGACGCCGTGCGCGAGCAGGTGCAGGACATCATCGGCCAGGGGCAGCAGCAGCCGACCGGCCACATCCCGTTCACTCCCCGTGCCAAGAAGGTGCTCGAGCTGTCGCTGCGCGAGGCGCTGCAGCTCGGCCACAACTACATCGGCACGGAGCACATCCTCCTGGGGCTCATCCGCGAGGGCGAGGGCGTCGCCGCGCAGGTGCTCGTCAAGCTCGGCGCCGACCTCAACAAGGTGCGCCAGCAGGTCATCCAGCTGCTGTCGGGCTACCAGGGCAAGGAGCCTGCGGGCGTCGCGAGCGGCGCCGGCGAGCAGACCCAGGGCACCACGGCGGGTGGCTCGCAGGTGCTCGACCAGTTCGGCCGCAACCTCACGCAGGCCGCGCGCGACAACAAGCTCGACCCGGTGATCGGACGCGAGAAGGAGATCGAGCGCGTCATGCAGATCCTGTCGCGCCGCTCCAAGAACAACCCCGTCCTCATCGGCGAGCCCGGTGTCGGAAAGACGGCGGTCGTCGAAGGCCTCGCGCAGGCGATCGTCAAGGGCGACGTGCCCGAGACGCTCAAGGACAAGCAGCTGTACTCGCTCGACCTCGGCTCGCTCATCGCCGGTTCCCGCTACCGCGGTGACTTCGAGGAGCGCCTGAAGAAGGTCACGAAGGAGATCCGCACGCGCGGTGACATCATCGTCTTCATCGACGAGATCCACACCCTCGTGGGTGCCGGCGCCGCCGAGGGCGCGATCGACGCCGCGTCGATCCTCAAGCCGCTCCTCGCCCGCGGCGAGCTGCAGACGATCGGTGCGACGACGCTCGACGAGTACCGCAAGCACTTCGAGAAGGATGCCGCGCTCGAGCGCCGCTTCCAGCCGATCCAGGTCGCCGAGCCGAGCCTGCCCCACGCGATCAACATCCTGAAGGGGCTGCGCGACCGCTACGAGGCGCACCACAAGGTGCAGATCACCGACGGTGCGATCGTCGCCGCGGCGAACCTCGCCGACCGGTACATCTCGGACCGCTTCCTGCCCGACAAGGCGATCGACCTGATCGACGAGGCCGGCGCCCGCCTGCGTCTGTCGATCCTGTCGAGCCCTCCCGAGCTGCGCGAGTTCGACGACAAGATCGCCAAGGTCCGGCAGGACAAGGAGCAGGCCTCCGAGGACCAGGACTTCGAGAAGGCCGCATCGCTGCGCGACGAGGAGAAGTCGCTGCTCGCGGAGCGTCTGCGCCTCGAGAAGCAGTGGCGCTCGGGTGACGTCGCCTCCCACGCAGTGGTCGACGAGGGCCTGATCGCCGAGGTGCTCGCCCAGGCCACCGGCATCCCGGTGTTCAAGCTCACCGAGGAGGAGTCCAGCCGCCTCGTCTTCATGGAGAAGGCGCTGCACCAGCGCGTCATCGGCCAGGAGGAGGCGATCGCCGCCTTGTCGAAGACGATCCGCCGTCAGCGCGCGGGCCTCAAGGACCCGAAGCGCCCGTCGGGCTCGTTCATCTTCGCCGGCCCCACCGGCGTCGGAAAGACCGAGCTCGCCAAGGCGCTCGCCGAGTTCCTCTTCGACGACGAGGCCGCGCTGATCTCGCTCGACATGTCGGAGTTCGGTGAGAAGCACACCGTCTCGCGGCTCTTCGGCGCTCCTCCCGGATTCGTCGGATTCGAAGAGGGCGGTCAGCTCACCGAGAAGGTGCGCCGCAAGCCGTTCTCGGTCGTGCTGTTCGACGAGATCGAGAAGGCGCACCCCGACATCTTCAATTCGCTCCTGCAGATCCTCGAAGAGGGTCGCCTCACCGACGGTCAGGGGCGAGTGGTCGACTTCAAGAACACCGTGATCATCATGACGACCAACCTCGGATCCTCGGCGATCGCCGGCGGCCCCGTGGGCTTCCAGGTCGAGGGTGATCAGGGCACGACGTACGACCGCATGAAGGGCAAGGTCAACGAGGAGCTCAAGCGCAACTTCAAGCCCGAGTTCCTCAACCGCGTCGACGACATCATCGTGTTCCCGCAGCTGTCGAAGCCGGAGCTCGTGCAGATCGTGGACCTGTTCACGAAGCGCCTCGGCGAGCGTCTGCTCGACCGCGACATGACGATCGAGCTGTCGCAGGCGGCCAAGGAGCGGCTCATCGAGATCGGGTTCGACCCGGCTCTCGGCGCGCGTCCTCTCCGCCGTGCCATGCAGCGCGAGGTCGAGGACCGCCTGTCGGAGAAGATCCTCCACGGCGAGCTCGAGGCCGGTGACCACGTGAAGGTGGATGCCGAGAACGGCGAGTTCGTGTTCGAGAACGGTCCGCGCGGCGAGAAGGTGGCCGTGGGCGTCGCCTCGCGCGGCGAGATCAGCGCGACGCCGGATCTCGCGGCCGGCGCCTAGGGGTCACGCCGCAAGGCGAAGAAGCGGACGAAGCGTGGATGCCGGCGGCATCCACGCTTCGTCGTTCGCGGCCTACTTGAGGCTGCCTGCCGTCAGACCCTCGGTGATCTGCCGGTTGAAGGCGATGTAGATGATGATCATCGGGAGCGTCACGATCGACAGCGCGGAGAACAGCAGGCTGTAGTCCGTCACGTACCGGCTAGAGAACGCGAGCAGACCCGTCGGAATCGTCTTCAGGGCATCGTCCTGGATGTACAGGAGCGCCAGCAGGAACTCGTTCCAGCACGAGAGCGCCGAGAAAACCGCGACCGTGGCGAGCCCGGGCCGCAGCAGCGGCATCGCGACCATGCGGAAGATGCGGAAGTCTCCGGCGCCGTCGATCCGCGCCGCCTCGAACAGTTCTTCGGGTATGGCGTCGAGGAATACCTTGAGCAGGTACGTTGCCAGGGGAAGCCCCATCGCCGTGTAGGGGATGATCAGGGCCAGGTAGGTGTCGGTCAGACCCAGGTTGGTGAACATGGTGCTCTGCGCGATGAAGTACGACTGCAGCGGCAGGATGAGGCCGAGTGCCAGGAGACCGAGCAGCAACTTCGCCCCACGGAATCGATACCGACTGAACGCGAACGCGGCGGCGGACGAGAGCACGAGGATCGCGAGCACCGACACTGTGGTCACGATCGCACTGTTGAGCGCATAGCGGCCAATGTTGCCGACCTCCCACGCCTCCGCCCACACCGAGAAGTCGAATCCCGTCGGAAGCGAAAACGGGGTCGTGAAGATCTCGGAGTTCGTCTTGAAGCTCGACAGCACCATCCAAATGAGCGGGATGAAGAAGACGAGCGCCAGCAGGGCGAGGCCGACGTAGACGAGGCCACGGCTGAGGCGTATCCCGGTGCTCATCGGACCACCTCCGGTGCGACGGCGGATGTTGTGGGCGACACTGGAGCGAGCTTGGCTGTGTCGTCATCCGGCCTCCGCGGTGCGCGATCCTGCCGATCTGCGCGGCGGCGCAGCGTCGTGGCGACGAGACCGACGGCGACGACGACCGCCGTGAGGACGACGGCCATAGCCGAGCCGTAACCGACCTTTCCGGTGTGGAAGACCGACTGCACGAGGTACGTCGTCGGGATCTCGGTGGCGTGGTACGGCCCGCCGTTCGTGAGGACGTAGAAGAGGTCGAACGACTGGAACCCGCCGGTCACGCACAGGAGGATGGCGACCTCGATCGAGTTGCGGATGATGGGCACCCGCACTCGCCAGAAGATCGTGCTCTCCTTCGCGCCGTCGAGGCGGGCGGCCTCGACGACCTCGGTGGGGACCTGCCGGAGCGCCGCGTAGAAGATCGTCATGTAGAACCCGGCGTAGACCCACCCGGATACGAGGCAGATCGCGAGCAGCGCGGTCTGCTCGTCCCCGAGCCACACGCGCGTCCAGTCCTCGAGTCCGAACGCGCGCAGTGCCCCGTTGAGGAGACCGAAGTCGGGGTTGTAGACGAAGGACCAGAGGACCGCGACGACGACCATGGGGAGCATGACTGGTGTGAAGATCGCGACCCGGAACCAGAGCGATCCGCGTTTGACTGAGATCGCGAGGCCGGCGAGGACGAGCCCCAAGAGCACCTCGACGACGAGCGTCGCGAGGATGTACAGGACGACGTTCACGAACGACTGCTGGAACACTGCGTCGCCGAAGGCGCGAAGGTAGTTGTCGACACCGACGAACACCGCGTCGCTGTACCCGTCCCACTCCGTCAGGCTGAAGGCGCCCGTGAAGACAAACGGCACGAGCACAGCGAAGCCGAAGACGACGAGTGCGGGGGCTATGAACAGATACGGGGCAAAGGGCCGGTGTGCCCTCATGAGTCCTCCGATCGTGCAGTGCGGGGCCGAGGTGGTTTGCCCCGGCCCCGCGTGGTTGCTACTTGGTGAGCGTGTCCTGCAGTTGTGTGAGGGCGTTCTCGGCGGTTGTGCGTCCTGCGAGGACTTCGGAGAGGCTGCGGTAGAAAGCGTCGGCGACGTCGAGCTCGTAGCCGGTGTCGGGTGGGCTGATGACGACTTCGGATTCCGAGAGGAGCGAGTTGAGTCGCACGGTGCGTTCGTCGATGGAGTCGGACGCGGTTGCCGTCACGGGGACCGCTTCGGCGTCGATGAACGCCTGCGTGTTCTCGGCGGAGCTGAGCAGCGCGAGGAACTCCGCCGCCTTCTCCTGCTTCTCGTCGCCGCTCTTGGCGTTGACGATGTATCCCGTGACGACGCCGATGACGCTGTCGGGGTCGGCCTCGGACGGCATCGCGGGGAGGTTCTCGAAGTCGAAGTCGAGGTCGGGTGCTTCGTCGATGGCCCAGCTGACGAGCCACGATCCGATCGCGTGCATCGCGGCCTTGCCCTGGAAGAAGAGCTGTGCGCCTTCGTTGTCGTCGATCGCGTTGACCGACTCGTTGACGCACTTGTGCTCCGCGAGGTCCTCCACGTACCCGAACGCCTTCTGCCATTCGGGGGTGTCGACGTCGGCTTCGCCGTTGAGCGCCTTGTCGTACGCCTCGTGCCCGACGACGCGGGAGACGAGGTGGGCGAGCCAGTTGCCCGCCGCCCAGAGGTCCTTGTTGCCCGATGCGATCGGGATGAAGCCCTGCTCGTTGAGCGTGTCGCACGCGTCGAGCAGCTCGTCCCATGTGGTCGGAGCCTCGATACCGGCGGTCTCGAGGATCTCGGTGTTGTACCAGAGCACGTTGGTGACATCCGCGATGTGCGGCAGCATGAGGATGCGCCCATCGACGGTCACCGCGCCGTACTGGGACTCATCGAGGACACCGGTGAGGGGGCCGTCCTCGATGAAGGGCGTGAGATCGGCGGCGAACCCGTCCGCGTCGCGCTGGAGGAGCCGGTTGCCGACCCACTCAAAGTAGAGATCGGGCGCGTTCCGGCCGTTCAGAAGGTTCGGCAGGCCGATGGTCTGGTAGAGATCGTCCTTCTGGAAGTTCAGATCGACCTCCCAGTCGTCGTTGGCGGCCTCGAACTCCTCGGCGACGGCCTCCCAGACGCGGATCTGCGCCTCGCCCGGGGAGCCCATCGCGATGCGCAGGGTGTGGTCATCGGCGGCCGACGCACCGCCGGAGCACCCGGCGAGGGCAAGAACGGCGACGCTCGCCGTCGCCAGCGCGACAGCAGTGTGCAGGCGCCTATTCACCGCGGATGCGGCGTTGCCGGCCAGAACCGGGCGGACATGTGCGACTCTGCGCATATTGTCACCTCTCTAGTTAGTAAAGTTTCCTATCTGCAGATTAGACCCTAGACGCAGTGGTTCTGTCAATGACAGGGGCCACACGGAGGGGAAACGTAGCCGAGCCGTAACCAGCCCGCGCCGGGCGCCGCCCAGCTCGCGATGCTCGACGTTCAGCACGTCGGTGGTCGGGGCGGTCTGCGACCGCCACGAGCACCGCCGGTTGCGAACACCCGCCGGACGCAGGGGCCCGAGAGTGCGGAGCTGACCGTTGACACCGAGATCCGTGGCCGCTAGCGTCCAGATAGGAAAGTTTCCTAACTTACTCGGGAGGCACGGCTTACGGCCTGCGAAAGCCCGAAGCGGCCGCCGAATCGAGTTCAGCTACGTCATTGCCACATCACAACTAGGAAAGGAAAAGCCATGCGTTTCAAATGGAAACCAGCAGTTCTCGTCTTTGCCATACTCGCCTGCCTTCTGGGAGCGACGCCAGCAGTATTCGCTGCCCCGCCTGTCCACTCACAGAAAGCGACTGTGCTCTACACCTACGACGAGGCGCTGAGCAAGCTCGGTTCATCCGATGCAGAAGCCGCCGTGAAGATGTACATCGGCTTTGTTCAGGATGAGACGTATCATCCCGCGACCGCAAACCCGGCCGTCGACATGCCGACACACCTTTCCAACGCCAATACCTTCGTCAACTACCAGTTCGACGTCAAGCCGTCTCTTTTCCCTGCGCTTCGCGGTGTAAACACCTCAGTCCTAGACCACAACCGCAAGAACCTGTGGATCGGGACAGATCACGGGGTTACGAAGATCAACTTGAAAAGCAACAAGATGACGGAGTACCAGGCAGCCGACGACCAACTCGTCGACGACAAAGTGCTGCTGCTCATTTCTGATGGTGGCAAAGGCGTGTTCGCGATCACGGTATCCGGCGTTGCCCGGATTTCCCAGTAAGGAAAGAGGGTGACTCCATGTCAATCATGAACAAGAAGCTCAAAACGCTGATCGGTAGTGCTACAGCCGCCGCTTTGCTGGTCTCACTGCCTGCAATGCCGGCGCTCGCGGCCAAGCCGCAGGGAGCGTCATTCTCGGCAGTCAAGCTGGAATCCACTCGCACGAAAGAGGTTACCTACTATAAGCCCGGGACGACGACGCCGGAGATCAGGTGGGTGACCGACACGTCGGCTCTGACATTCTTGCCGATCGAGGTCGCTGGCGATGTCACGAGTGTGGTGAAGGACGCAGAGGGCGTCTACTGGATCGGAACCGAGAACGGACTGCAGCGCGTCAACTTCGAAGAAGAGGATGAGCGCGACATTGTGCAGTATTTTGCCGGACCGCGCTACATGTTCGACGGGGACGATCATGTGACTGCGCTGGCCAGTGACGGACAGGGCGGCGTGTGGGTTCAGAACGCGCGAGGCATTACGCATATTGCGATGCCGTTCAAGACGCTGGAAGAGAAGGCCGCTGCCTATGAAGACATCATTCAGTCGGTCCATGATCGCAGAGGGATGACCTCGGATGCGGGGTTCACCTTCACCCCCACCGACGCGACTCGCGGGATCAACTACAGCGACGGCACGTTCACATCACATGCGAGAACGTCCGACAACGACGGACTGTGGACGGCGATGTACGCCATCGGTGAGATCTACCGGTACAAAACGTTGCTCGAGCAAGGCGGCTCGCAAGCGGACGTCGCTGCAGCGAAGGATGCCGCGCTTCGCTCCACTAAAGCGGTGCTCTTGCTCGACTACGTGTCGGGCCGTGGCAATGGCTTTCCGGCACGCTCGTACATGTTGACGAGTGAAGCGGGAGCGCAGACGTCTGACGGCACGGACTTTGGCTACCAGAGCCAGAACGGGTTCTGGTTCCATCCTGTGATGGACGGCTCGCCGAATCCGAATGGCATCATTCCGAGCATGGAACGTTTCGATGAGGACAACAACCCCATCGAGCCGATCGGCTACTCGATCGTCCGTGTGACCAGGGACGCGATGACCAAGATCGGCGGCAAGCTGTTCCCCTCAGGGGGAGACGGCGAGATGAACTACAACGGGCTTACGCTGACGGCGGACGCGGTCGCGAAGCTGAACGCTTCACGACCTGCCGATGCGCAACTGGGCACTGACATCTATGTGAAAGTGAACGATTCAGTGCAGCAAGTGCTTCCTGTGATCAGCTCGGCTACCAATACAAGGACGAAGCCAAGCGCTGACACCGGGACGAGCGCCACGAATCCGCCCCTGTTCCAGCTCACAGTGCCGGTTTACGAGCAGATCCCGACGTTCTTCAACGAATTGTTCCCAGAGTCGGCGATCAAGAATGGCCGCATTGACATGAGCCAGATCGTCTACAAGGCAGACACGTCGTCCGATGAGGTCATCGGCCATTATGCTCTGTTCTTTGCAGCCAACGAGTACCTGGTGGGAGATAGTGCCGATCCGGAAATGCTCGCGCTCAAGGACATCATCGAGCAGACAACCGAGCGTATGACCGATCTGATCTTGAAAGACGATCACTTCTACATCGAGGATGCGACCGGCAAATCGACCCTGTGGTCCAAGTGGTTCGCCAAGTATTTCAACGACACGACCGGTGCGATGGAGCAGCGTCCGGAGTGGGCCGCCAACGTCGGCGTCGACGCGAACGGCGAGGATTCGCTTTCGTACGGCTATGAGGATGCGCCACTGAATGCGCTGGAAGTGATGTCCATTCTCAAGACGGCCAGCAACATCATCGGCAATCAGGAGTACAAGGACGCCTATGAGTTGCTGTTCGACGCTTCGGGATATAGCAAGGAAGAGCCGTACATCAACGGCAAGGGCTATATCGGCATGGCGAACGAGTACATCGACCGCCGTCTCGTCAGGCAGGCGACCAATGCATACGGGATCAACAATAATGAGCTGGTGACCCGAGACAATTATGCGGCCGCGTATGCCGAAGCCGGTGACGACATCCAGGAACGGTCGAACATCAACGCCACTCTGCATAATGATTGGACGCAGTACATCAACTACTCCGACGAAGAGCTGGCTTGGTTCGCGCTGTATCCGCTCATTCTGCAGGAGAACGAACCGGCCAAGCGCCAGCAGATCGTCAAGGCCTTCGATCAGTGGTACGTGAATGAGGTGCGTGAGCAGAATCCGTACTATACGTTCCTGTACCAGCTGGCACACCCGGAACGAAAGGACATCGATCTTCAGTCGGCCGTTCGGTACTTGTCCCGGCAGTACGAATATCAGATCGAATTTCCGATGCAGATGAACCGTCAGGACGTCCTCTACATCGAGCCGGGCGATCGCGACGATTACAAGCAGACGAACTACGTGCTGCCGCCTGACGAGCGACGTGCAATGAAGAACAATGGGAATCCCTTCGAAACCGAGAACTCGGCGACCGGTGTATATCCCAACTACGATTACAACAGCGGCAGCTTTGTCGTCGGATTTACGTTCACGCTGCCGTACTGGATGGGCCGCTACCACGGCATCATCAAGGAGTAGCGCGACGCGAGCCGCATGAGAAGACCACCGCACCGGCGTATGGCTACGTGTGGTGGTCTTCTCAGGTTCGCCGCCATCAGCCGCGAAAGTCAGCGGCGACGGGCGTTGACACCGTCCCCCCATGGCCATTACTGTCTAGATAGTAAAGTTTCCTAACTTCCGGAGGATCGCGGTGAACGCATCGGTACCAGGCGACAGCCGCGGCCCGGCACCCGCACAGCCAGGCCTGCTACGCACTCTGAACAACCGCGTCGTGCTCGACCTTCTGATCGAGCACGAAACGTTGAGCCGAAGCGACGTGCGCACGCTCACGGGGCTTTCGAAGCCCACTGCGTCGTCGCTGCTCCAGCGGCTTGAAGAGAGCGGCCTCGTGCGCCCGAGCGGGCTCGGCGATACCGGTCCCGGGGGCCGTGCACCGCAGCTCTACCGCATCAATCCGGCCGCCGGGCATGCTGCCGCCGTCGACGTGCGCCCCGGAAGCGTACGGGTGCGCATTTCAAACATCGCGGGCGCCATTGTCATGGAGCGCGTGGAGGAGAACGATCAGGCCGCAAACGGCCCGGAAAGTGCCGCCGCCATCATCCGGTCCTGCTGCGACGTGGCAGGACTCTCCCCCGACCAGCTCGACGCGATCGTCGTCAGCGTGCCCGGCTCCTACGATATCGCGACCGACACTCTCAACTACGTCGGCCATCTGCCCGGCTGGCAGCGACCCTCCGTTGGCGCCGAGCTGCGAACGCTGTTCCCCGACGCATCAGTCGCCATCGAGAACGACGTGAATCTCGCCGCGATCGCCGAGCGGCACGCCGCCCGCGGTGAGTCCGAGAGCTTCTTCCTCTTTTGGCTTGATGATGGCGTCGGCGGAGCGATCATGATCGACGGGGCGCTTCATCGCGGAAGTCGTGGCGCGGCCGGCGAGGCCGCATTCCTGCTCATTCCCGGTGCCGTGTTCGATGCGGAGAGCCGTACGGACGGAGCACTCGAGCGCATCGTCGGCGATCAGGCGCTGCGCGGGCTCGCCGCTGCAGCCGGGCACGAGGCAGCGACCGCACGCGAGGCGCTGAGTGCACTGCTCGACGATCCCACCGCAGCGCCCGTCGTCACCGAGCTCTGCCACCGCTACGCGTGCGCCATCGTCTCGGTCATCGCATTGCTCGACCCGGCGCGTGTCGTGCTCGCCGGCGAGCTCGCGCGGCTCGGCGGCGAACGGCTGCGCGCCGAGGTCGCCCGGCAGCTCGCCGCGATCATGCCCGCGGCGCCCCAGCTCACCCTCACCGTAGCGACCGACACCCCGATCCTCGACGGCGCGATGCTGATGAGCCTCGAGATCGCGCGCGACCGGGTGTTCACGACATGAGTGGGCGGCGCATTCGGCTCGCTGTGGTCGGCGGCGGCTCGACCTACACGCCCGAGCTCGCGGACGGAATCGCTCGCCTCGGCAAGACCCTCCCCGTCGAGGAGCTCGTGCTGGCGGACCCTGATCCCGCACGCATCGAGGTCGTCGCGGGGCTCACATCGCGCATACTCTCCGAAGCCGGCAGTACCTGCCGCGTCAGCACGACTGCCGACATCACGGCGGCCGCGGAGGGCGCAGACGCAGTGCTCGTGCAGCTACGCGTCGGCGGGCAGGCCGCCCGTAGTCGCGACGAGAGCTGGCCGCTCGAGTGCGGCTGCATCGGGCAGGAAACGACGGGGGCCGGCGGACTCGCCAAGGCACTTCGCACCATCCCCGTCGTACTCGACATCGCCCGTCGGGTGCGTGCCGTGAATCCCGACGCCTGGATCGTCGACTTCACCAACCCGGTCGGGATGGTGACTCGTGCGCTGCTCGACGACGGGCACCGCGCGGTCGGCCTGTGCAACGTCGCGATCGGCTTCGAGCGGCTCTTCGCTTCGCTGCTCGGCGTCGAGCCGGAACGTATCGAGCTCGACCACGCCGGGCTCAACCATCTCAGCTGGGAGCTCGGCGCGCGCATCCGGCACGACAACGGGACAGCCACCGAGGTGCTTGATCGTCTCATCGACGCACACGGCGATGCGCTCGTCGATGAGACCGAGCTGCCGCTCCCCCTGCTCCGCTCCGAACGCGTCATCCCCTCGTACTATCTGCGGTACTACTACCAGCACGACGAGCTGGTGTCGCTCGCCGGCGACCGGCCCTCGCGCGCCGCGCAGGTCGCGGCGCTAGAGGCTGAATTGCTCGAGCTGTACGCCGATCCGGCACTCGACCGGACGCCCCCGCAACTGCGCGGCCGTGGCGGCGCGTACTACTCGGACGCCGCGGTCGGCTTGCTCGCGAGCCTGCTCGGCACGGGCGCAGCACGCGATCACATCGTGAACGTGCGCAACCGCGGCATCCTGCCGTTCCTCGACGACGAGGCGATCATCGAAGTACGTGCGAAGGTGGGGCCGGACAGCATTCTCCCGCATCCGGTGCCCGCGGTACCTCCACTGGTCTCGGGGCTTGTCGCGCATGTCGCGCGCTACGAGCAACTCGGCGTGGAGGCCGCGCTGCACGGCGGTCGCGACCGTGTGGTGCGGGCGCTCCTCGCGCATCCGCTCGTCGGGCAGTACGCGACCGCGCAGGCGCTCGCCGACCGGCTCATCGCCGAGAACAAGGAGTGGCTGCCGTGGGCGCACTGACCGAACCGCGACTGCTCGCGTTTGACGGCGGCAACAGCAAGACCGACGTGCTGCTCGTCGCCTTCGACGGCACGGTCGTCGCACGCGCGCGTTCGGGGCCTTTCGCACCGCATATCATCGGTGCGGCTCCCGCCGTCGCGACAGTGGCGCCCGCCGTGGAACACGTGCTCGCGATCGCCGGGCTCACCCATGTCGACGTCGTCGCCGGCTACCTCGCCAACGCCGATCTCCCGGAGGAAGAGGCGGCGATCGCGTCGGCGATCGCCGCCTACAGGTGGGCCCCCCACGTCGAGGTGCACAACGACACCTTCGCCATGCTCCGTGCGGGCACCGACGCCGAGACGGGCGTTGCGGTCGTCTGTGGGGGCGGCATCAACTGCGTGGGGATCGCGCGCGACGGACGTCACGTGCGCTACCCAGCACTCGGCCGCGCCACGGGCGATTGGGGCGGCGGGTTCGCGATCGGCAAAGAGGTGCTCTGGCACGCCAGCCGCGACGAGGACGGCCGTGGCCCGGCGACCCTGTTGACCGACCTCGCCGCACGGCACTTCGGATGCTCGTCGGCCGTCGAGATCGCGACAGGCATGCACCTCGGCACCATCGACCGTGATCGCGTGCACGAACTTGTTCCCTTGCTGTTCGCAGCGGTCGACGCCGGCGACTCCGTCGCAGCCGGAGTCGTGCAGCGTCAAGCCGAAGAGATCGCCCTGCTCGCGACGACGACAATCCGCCGCATCGACGCGCTCGACGCGTCCATCGACGTCGTGCTGGGCGGCGGTATGCTCACGAGCCGTCACCCAGCGCTCATCGAGCCTGTGTTCGAACGCATCGGCGCCGTCGCGCCGGACGCCGTCGTCTCGATCGTCACCGACGCGCCGATCGTCGGCTCCGCGCTGCTGGGCCTCGAGCACCTGGACGCGCTCGTGGGACAACGCGGCTCCGTCCCCGCCCGCCGTGAACGGCTGCGGGCCACGCTGGAGACTCCTTACGACGTGCGGGCCACGCTGGACGCCGCTTACGACGTGCGGGCCACGCTGGACACCTCCTACGAAGTTCGGGCATGACGCTGCGCATCGGGCTAACGAGACCCGGCTCTGGGTCGAGGCCACGCCCCCGAGAGGGGCGAGGTGGAGGCGGAGGTCGGCGACCGGATCCAGGGGCGCGCGCGAACCTGAACGACGGAATGGCTGCCTCGGCCCCAGGGCCGAGGCATCCATTCGTCGCGTCAGTGTCGCGCGCTACTTGAGGCTTCCCGCGGTGATGCCTTCGGTGATCTGACGGTTGAAGGCCACGTAGATCGCGATCATGGGCACCGTGATGATCGACAGTGCGGCGAACAGCAGGCTGTAGTCGGTGACGTATCGGCTCGAGAACGCTAGGAGGCCTGTCGGAATCGTCTTCAGCGCGTCGTCCTGGATGTACAGCAGTGCCAGGAGGAACTCGTTCCAGCACGACAGCGCGGAGAAGACGGCGACGGTCGCGAGGCCGGGCTTGAGGAGCGGCAGCGCCAGCATGAGGAAGATGCGCACGTCGCCCGCGCCGTCAATGCGCGCCGCCTCGAAGAGCTCCTCGGGGAGCGCATCGAGGTACACCTTCAGCAGGTACGTCGCCAGCGGAAGCCCCATCGCCGTGTAGGGGATGATGAGCGCCCAGTACGTATCGGTGAGCTCGAACTCGGTGAACATCGTGCTCTGGGCGATGAAGTACGACTGCAGCGGCAGGATCAGCCCGAGTGACAGCAGCCCGAGCATGATTCCCGACCCACGGAAGCGGTAGCGGCTGAAGGCGAACGCCGCCGCGCTCGACAGCGCCAGGATGGCCATCACCGAGACGGTGGTGACGATGATGCTGTTGAGCGCATAGCGGCCGAGGTTCCCGATCTCCCAGGCGGTGGCCCACTGCGAGAAGTCGAACTGGGTGGGCGGTGCGAACGGAGCGCTGAAGATCTCGGAGTTCGACTTGAAGCTCGACAGCACCATCCAGATGAGCGGGACGAAGAAGCCCAAGGCCAGCAGTGCGAGCGCGAGGAGTACGACGGGCCGGACGATCCGCAGGCGCGTGACGGTGCTCATCGCGATTCGTCCCTCGCCTTGGCGATGAGTCGTCGGTGACTTCGACCTTCGCGATCGGCAGTGCGCCGGAGGGCGGTGAAGAGGAGACCCACCGCGACAATGACGATCGTGAGGATCACCGCCATCGCAGAGCCATAGCCCACCTCGCCGGTGCGGAACACCGCCTGCACGAGATAGGTCGTCGGGATCTCGGTCGAGTGGTACGGTCCGCCGTTGGTCAGCACGTAGAAGAGATCGAACGACTGGAATCCGCCCGTCACGCAGAGGAGGACCGCGACTTCCACCGCATTGCGGATGATCGGCACGCGGATCCGCCAGAAGACCGACCACTCACCCGCCCCGTCGAGCCGTGCCGCCTCGACGACCTCCGTGGGCACCTGACGGAGGGCGGCATAGAAGATCGTCATGTAGAAGCCGGCGTACACCCAGCCCGAGACGACACAGATTGCGAGGAGTGCGGTCTGCTCATCGCCCAGCCACACCCGCGTCCACTCGCCGAGCCCAAGCTGCGTCAACGCCGCGTTGAGCAGACCGAAGTCCGGGTTGTAGACGAACGACCACAGCAGGGCGACCACGACCATGGGCAGCATGACCGGCGTGAAGATCGCTACACGGAACCAGATGCTTCCGCGTTTGATGCTGAGCACGAGGCCCGCGAGCGCCAGGCCGACCAGCACCTCGAGGACGAGGGTCACCACGATGTACACGACGACGTTGACGAAGGACTGCTGGAAGACCGTGTCCTGAACGGCCTCGACGTAGTTCTGCAGGCCAATGAAGACCTGATCGCCGTAGCCATTCCACCGCGTGAGGCTGTAGTACCCGGTGGTGACGAACGGCACGAGGACGGCGAAGGCGAAGACGGCGAGAGCCGGTGCCACGAAGAGATAGGGCGACACTGCGCGATGGGGCTTCATGCGTTCAAACTCTCTGGGCGCGGGCGCGGGCGCGGGCACGGGCGCGCGCGGGCGCGGACGGGGCGCCCCCTGACCGGGAGCGCCCCGCCCGGCGTCACTCGACCTGTCCGGCCAGCCGCGTCACGGCGTCCTCGGCAGAGGTGCGGCCGCCGAGCACTTCGGCGAGTGCCCGGTAGAAGGCGTCGGCGACCTCGAGGTCGTAGCCGGTGTCGGCGGGGCTGATGACGACATCCGCTTCGCCGAGCATCGTGTTGAGTCGGACCGTGCGCTCGTCGATGGACTCCGACGCCGTCGCACTGAGGGGAACGGCCTCCGCCTCGATGAACGCCTCGGTGTTCTCCGCGGTGTAGAGCATGGCGAGGAACTCGGCGGCCTTCTCGATCTTCTCAGGCGAACTCTCGGCGTTCACGACGTGTCCGGTGATGACGCCCTCGACGCTGCCCGGATCGACCTCGGAGGGCATCGCCGGGAGGTTGACGTAGTCGAAGTCGAGATCCGGCGCCTCATCGATCGCCCAGCTCACGAGCCAGGAGCCGATCGCGTGCATGGCAGCCTTCTCCTGGAAGAACAGCTGTGCGCCTTCGTTGTCGTCGATCGCGTTGACCGACTCGTTGACGCAGCCGTGCTGCTGCAGTTCCTCGATGTAGCCGAAGGCTTGCTTCCACTCTGGGGTGTCGAAACTCGCCTCGCCTGCGAGGGTCGCGTCGTAGACATCCGCGCCCACCACGCGTGAAACGAGGTGGCCGAGCCAGTTGCCTGCTGCCCACAGGTCCTTGTTGCCGGACGCGATGGGGATGACTCCCGTCGTGTTGAGGGCGTCGCAGGCCTCGAGCAGGTCCTCCCATGTCTGCGGCGGTGTTACACCGTGCTCGGCGAGCAGCTCGGTGTTGTACCAGAGGACGTTCGAAACGTCAGCGACGTGGGGGACCATGAGGATCCGGCCGTCGACGGTTGCGGCGTTGTACAGCGAGGGATCGAGGACCCCGGCGAGCGCGCCGCTCTCGACCTGCTCGGTGAGATTCGCCGCGAAGCCGTCCTGGTCGCGCTGGAGCAGGCGGTTGCCGACCCACTCGAAGTAGATATCGGGAGCGTTGCGACCGTTGAGCAGGTTCGGGAGCCCGATCGTCTGGTAGAGATCGTCGTCCTGGTAGTTCAGTTCGACGGTCCAGCCCTCGTTGGCTTCTTCGAACTGCTCGGCCACGGCATCCCAGACCCGGATCTGAGCCTCTCCCGGCGATCCCATCGCGATGCGAAGGGTCTGGTCATCGCCGGCTCCCGCGCCTCCGGCGCAGCCGGTGAGCACGAGAGCGGCTGCGCTGCCCAGCGCCAGTGCCGCGGCAGCAATCCTCTTCCTGGTCATTCACTTCTCCTGTTCTCGCGTATGGTCTGGTCGAAGTACGGCGGTTGACGCCGCGTTCGGTTTGGTCATGAAGCCCACTCCGGGTGGCCGCAGAGGTCGTCGAGGGTCATGTCGAGGACGTCACCGAAGACGCGCCGCCCCCGGGCGCGGAACTCGGCCAGCAGCGGGCTGAGCAGGGACGGCCCCTTCTCGTAGATCTCCCCGGTCGCTGTCAGAGTTCCGATGAGCTCGAGTGCGCGGACCCCGAGCTCGAACGACTCGAGCCAGGGGCGCGCCTCGGCCAGGAGCGCAGCGGTGCGGCAGCGCCCACTCATCAGATGGTCTGACGATGCGCGCAGCTGGGCGGCGAGCGGCAGTATCGCTTCGGCCGCGCGAGCGGAATCGCCGTTGAGCATCGCAAACGCGTGATCTTCGAGGGCGCGCGTCACTTGCGGCGCGTCGTCGGCACTGAGGCACGACGACCGCACGTTCTCGGCGAAGTCGCGGTAGGCGTGAACATCAGCCTCGCCCACGACGTCGCGCAGGGCGACGGTCCAGCTCTCCTCCGGGTCGTAGTTCCGCGGCGACCACAGATAGTCGGCGATGGTCGCGAACGCGATCTTGGACGATTCGAACAGTGCCATCCCGTTCGCGATGACTCCGCGGGAAACGGTGTCGAGGACCGCCGAGCGGCCGCGGTACGGCCCGATGTGCAACTCGTGGCCCATAGCGACGTCGTTGACGGGGTAATTGTCCCAATACAGCGGCTGACGCCCCGTCGCGCGGGCAAAGGTCTCAGCGTCGGCGGCATCGAGAGTCGCGGAGCAGATCGCCCGCCCGGTCCAGAAGAGGTCGATGTCGGGCGCTAGCGCAGCGCCGAGTTCTGAGATGTATGCCTCGTCGCCGTAGCCCCAGTATTCGGTCGGGCAGACGACGAGGCTGGCGTGGTCATCGATGTTGCGCAGGCGTTCGTTCACGGTGTTCGCGAGGTCGCTCTGCGCTTGTGCCAGACTCCGGAATCGCGCGACGTCCTGATCGTGCTGCAGCCTGGCGGGAATGTCGTCCAGGAGCAGGCCGAACCGGCGTACGCCGAGTGCACTCACGCAGGCGAGCTTCGCCACGAGCGCCGCCGTATCGTCGGCACTCGAGTACCGGATGCTGAGCCCCGGCGAGATGCAGTACACGAACTCGACGCCGTGCTCGCCGCACGTCGTGACGAGTTCTTCGATGCGCGCACGGTCTGCCGTGTCGTATTCGGTCGCCCACTCGCGGCGCATGAGCGGGTCGTCTTTCGGCGCGTACACGAACCGGTTCATCCCGCGCGCGCCGATGAACCGGATCATGTCGAGGCGCTGCTCGTGCGTCCAGGGGCGGCCGTAGAATCCCTCGACGATGCCGCGCTCCGCGAAGGCAGGTTCACCGGTCTTGCCGACGCCGAATCGTGGGCCGGTCATCCGCGCCGCTCCATCAGCAGCGCGTTGATCGCGTCGCCCTCGTCGATGTTGCTACTCGCGTACACGCGGGGCACGACTCCCTCACTGACGGCGAGCGCCACGGCCTCGGCGACGATCGTGTTGACGATAGATGCGCCGACGGCCGTCGACGTCGGTGCCACGGCACGGTCGAGCCCGGGGATCTGGACCGCGGCGTCGCCCGGTGCGCCGCCGTTGTCGATCACGATGTCGGCCACGTCCAGCAGGCGCCGATCGCCACCGCGAGGTGCCGTCGACGCGGAGTGGCGTCGGCTCGTGACGGCGATGACCGTGAGCCCTCTGTTCCTCGCCTCCGTCGCCAGTTCGACAGCGACAGGATTGCGACCCGAGTTCGAGAAGACGAGGAGAACGTCGCCGGCCGCGACGTTGTGACCGTCGAGCAGGACCGCGGCAAGCCCCGAGAGCCGTTCGAGGCTCGTGCTGAGGGCGGCATCCGCGTGGAGCATGAGCCCTTCGAAAAGGATGGGCCGGACGTCGGCCAGCCCGCCCGCGCGGTAGTACATCTCTTCAGCGAGCAGGTGCGAGTGCCCTGACCCGAATGCGTGGATGCCGCGGCCTGCGACGAGCGCGGTCGATACCGCCCGAGCCGCAGCGGCGATGTTCTCCCACTCCTCATCTGCGACGAGCTGGATCAGCCGCGCGACCTCGGCGAGATACCGGCGCCCGGGTCCGATGTCGTTCTCTGTCATTGTCAGCCTTTCGCCCAGACGTGTACAGCATCGCCGTACGCCGATGCTTCGAAGGCGAGCCGCTCTGCGCCGTCGAGCCCTCCGCCGAGCGCTGCTCGAAGGTCGACTAGACCGGCGAGTCCGCGAAGCGTGTCCTCGAGCTCGGGGCGGAGCTCTTCGGCGAGCCGGCCCACCACTGCCAGCGGGCTCCCGGGTTCGCGACCGGCAGCGGCCCATCCCGCTCGGACACATGCCGTCAGCTCGACGAGCGCGGTGTCGAGGATCTCGCGTGCCACAGGATCTCCTTCCCGCGCCGCATGAATAACGGCTGGCGCGAACCGCGCGATGCGGTCCACCGCGCGGGGGTCGGCGTGGATGCGGATATGCAGCCCGTGGACGTCTCCGAAGGCTTCGGCTGTCGACAACTGCAATCGGGTCGGGATGCCACGCCCGTCGGCTGCCCGCAGGGCCGCTGCCAGGCCGGCTCGCCCGATCCAGAAGGCACCTCCCTCATCGCCGAGCATGAATCCGTGGCCGCCGATGAACTTCGCGCCTCCGGTGCGAGGCCGTGCGACGCAGGCGACGCCGGTGCCGACGGCGAGGACGATCCCCCATCCGCCACCGAGTGCGCCGGCATGACTGGTGACGCCGTCGTCGCAGATCAGGAGGCGTTCCGCCCCCATCGTCGCGGCGATGAGCTGGGCGAGCCGGTCGCGTTCGCCCACGTCCTCCGGAACCGTCGTCAATCCGAGGACGGCGATCCGCGTGAGCGGGGAACCGGCCGATCGCCACGCCGAGAGCACAGCATCGGCCGTGGCGGCGACGGTGTCGGCACCGCCCCAGCTGACGCCGGGTGCGTCTGCGGCGACTCCGCTCGAGTGGCGCACTCGAACCGCGGACTGACCGCCGTCGACGACCAGAACGGCTTCTCCGATGGTGCTCATGGCGACACCTGTCCTCGGCCGAATCCTGCCGCGCTGCCCGTGACATCGGCGCGCAGCTGGTACTTGTCGCCCCGGTACAGGCACGAGGCGAGCATGACGATGCGGCCGGTTCGATCGGCATCGACCATGCGCAGACGCAGACAGGCTTGATCCTCGTCGATCTCGAGAAGTGCCCGGGAACGCTCATCGGCGAGCGTCGGCTCGATGAGCACGCTGGCCGCGTTCGCGACGATCTTGTAGCGCGAGGCGAGAACCTCATACAGCGAGCCTTCGAGATCGGCGGCGGTGAGTCGCGGCGCGTACGACTCGGGTATGCGCACGTTCTCGATGGCCATGGGCTCGCCGCTGCCGAGCCGCAGTCGGCTGAATGAGAAGACCCGCGATCCGCCCGGGATCTGCAGCCGCTCGGCCAAGGCGGTGTCGGCCTCGATGCTGCGGAACTCGAGCACGCGCGATGACGGAATGAGGCCGCGTGAACGCATGTCCTGCGAGAAGGAGGTCAGCCCGAGCATGCGGAGAACCGGGCGGAACGCGACGAATGTGCCGGACCCGTGCCGCCGTTCCAGGAGCCCTTCGGTGACTAGCGAATCGATGGCTGCACGAAGCGTCATACGCGCGACGCCCCACTCTGCGGCGAGTTCGCGCTCGCCCGGCAGACGCGTGCCGGCGTGCGAATCGCTGACGAGCTCGCGCAACCGACCCCGCAGGAGCTCGCGGGTCGTCGCCTTCGACGTGGGGATCACGGCAATGAGTAGAACCGATGCTGATCCACTTTGCAATCGTCGACTAGACCACTTCATCACGATCGCGTCACAACGCCGTTCGGGCAGAAGCCGCAAGACCACGGCTCCATCCGAGTCGCTCTCCGGAGCGAAGCGGACTGATGATCGGACCACCTCGTTCTCGTCGGATGAGCCAGTGGCTAGACCACTAGGTGCGGCAGGAGGCATCACTCGTCCGCGGAGCGGCTCGTGATTATCCTCAACGTATGCGCGTACGCCCCGCCCGTCTCGACGACCTCCCTGCGGTGTACGCCATCTGCGACGAACTCGGCACGGTCGCAGAGGCTGAACCTCGAACGCGGGAGCTGCTTGGCCACGTCTACGCCGGCCCGTACGTCGTGGCGCCGGAGACGCGCTCGGTCGTGGTGGTGGACGAACTCGGCGTCGCTGGGTATCTGCTTTGCGCGACCGATACCGCCGCGTTCACGGCATGGTGCGAGTCGTCGTGGTGGCCTGGTCTGCGGGCAGACTATCCGCGAGCAGCCGTCGGTCGCGCGGTGGTGGATCAGGAAGTGGTCGACCTCATCCACGCCCCGCCCGCAGCTTCGTCACGTGTCGTCGCGGAGTACCCCGCGCATCTGCACATCGACATGTTGCCTCGCGTGCGGGGAAAGGGCCTCGGCTCCCGACTCATCCGTGACCTGCTCGTAGACCTCTCGCGCCGAGGCATCCCCGGCGTTCACCTCGATGTGGGTAGCAACAACGCTCGCGCAATCGCCCTGTACTCGCGCCTCGGTTTCGTCGAGCTCGAGCGCGGACCCGACTCGGTGTTCATGGGCAGGCGCACCGAGCTCTGACTCTCGTCGGAGGGACCCCGGGGGGCTCTACGCTGGACGGGTGGCAGAGTTCACCGTCCGGCCGGCGCGTACGCGCGACATCCGTGGCATCCAGGCGATGCTCGAGCCGTTCGTGCAGCGACGGATCCTGCTCGGCAAGGACCTCGTCGTGCTCTACGAGGCGACGCAGCAGTTCGTGGTCGCGGAGGACGCGGCCGGCGCGCTCATCGGCTGCGGTGCCCTCCACGTGATGTGGGAGGACCTCGGCGAGATCCGCACGCTGATCGTGGTGGACGGCTGGCTGCACCACGGCGTGGGTCGCGGGATCGTCGAGGCGCTCGAAGACAACGCCCGCACGCTCGGGCTCTCGCGCCTGTTCTGCCTCACGTTCGAGGTCGACTTCTTCACGCGCCGCGGCTTCTCGCAGATCGGCGAGCAGGTGGTCGATCCCGACGTCTACTCGCAGCTGATCCGCTCGCCCGACGAGGGCGTCGCCGAGTTCCTCGACCTCGCGCACGTCAAGCCGAACACGCTCGGCAACACGCGCATGCTCAAGCACCTCTGACGAGGGCGCCGCAGGTCGTACCAGGTCGGCCGGGCGCGCCGACCGGCGAGGACGGATGCCGGGGCCTACCCTTTTCTCATGACCGGCACGCCCGTCCGACGACGCCACTCCCCGGCGGTGTACCGCCGACGGCGCCTCGCGCTGCTGATCGGGGTGCTCGTGATCGCGGGCGTGGTGTGGCTGCTCATCGCGCAGCCCTGGGCCGGCTCGGCGACCGAGCCGCCCGCTGACGACAAGCCGCAGTCGCAGAGCACGGCCGACTCGCTGCCCGTGCCGTCGGGGGGTGCGCCGGACCCGGCTTCGACCGGCGCGGTCGAGGGCTCGGTCGTCGAAGGGACGACGACCGAGACGCCGTCGCCGACTCCGACGGCGCAGCCGTGCGTCGCGAGCGACATCGCCGTCGAGGCCGTCACCAGCCAGGACTCGTACACGGGCGACGAGGCGCCGCAGTTCTTCATCAAGCTCACCAACAACGGCGGCGACTGCACCCTGAACGTGGGCACCAGCGCCCAGTCGTTCACGGTGGCCAGCGGCAGCGACGTGTGGTGGCGCTCGACCGACTGCCAGAGCGAGCCGAGCGACATGGTCGTGCTGCTCGGTGCCGGGCAGACCGTGTCGAGCGCGGCTCCGCTCACGTGGGACCGCACGCGCTCATCCGTCGACACGTGCGCGGATCAGACCCGCCCGCAGGCTCCGGGCGGCGGGGCCTCGTACCACCTGTCGGTGGAGATCGGCGGCATCACCTCGGCGCAGTCGAAGCAGTTCCTGCTCTACTGACCGCCCAGCAGGCCCCTGAGACAGCCGGGCCTACGGCATCGGTGTCCCCCGAAGGGAGGACAGACGCGCACGATGCGCTCGGCGTAACGTGAGCCTCAGCTCCCGCGAGCGCACTCGAAAGCCTGTCCCCAACAGTTGTCTCGGCCCCAGCGAGCGTCTTTCCGAGTCTCCCGGTGAGCATGGGCCCTCTCGAGCCGCCCCCGGGCAGGCGCGAGGGGGTCGTGCGTGCAAGAGCGAGGCCGAGACGCCTCCCCAGAACGTCGCCTCGGCCTCGCTGCCCCCGCACTCAGGACTTGTCTTCTCCGAACACCTCGGTCTCCATCGCGTCGTACCCCTCTTCCTGCGGATCGCCATGCACGCCGCCCGAGAGGGCGTATTCCTCTTCCGGCGAGAGCACGAGCCGGTGCCGGAACACGAGCGCGAAGCCGACCAGCAGCACGACGTACACGATCGCGATCGCGATGATGGCAGGGAGGAACGTCGGGTTCAGCAGGAAGCCGACGAAGATGAGCAGGGCGATCGCGGCGGCGATGACCGCCCCGGTGATGCCCCACGGGCTGCGGTACGGGCGGTCCACGTGCGGCAGCTTCTTGCGCAGGATGATGAACGACACCATCTGCAGGAAGTACGCGAGCACCGCGCCCCACACCGCGATGTTGAGCACGATCGCCCCCGCGACGCTGCCCGACCCGCCTGTGAACTCGATGATCAGCAGCGCGACGAAGCCGATCACCGCGCCCACGACGAGGGCCACCCACGGCGTCTTGCGCCGGCCGGTGAGCGACAGGAACTGCGGGTAGTACCCGGCACGCGAGAGCGAGTACATGTTGCGGCCGTAGGCGAACATGATGCCCTGCAGCGAGGCGAGCAGCCCCACCAGCGCGAACAGCGCGAGCACGGCGGCCACGCCGTCGCCGACGATCGCGCGGAAGCCGTCCAGCAGCGGCTCGGCCGCGACCCCGGTCGCCTCGGCGCCGAGCACGCCGGTGTTGAGGAACAGCACCAGCAGGCCTGTGACGATGAGCGTGCCGCGCGCCCAGAACCCGGCACGGGGGATATCGCGCACGGGGTCGTGCGACTCCTCCGCCGCCAGCGGCAGCTCCTCGATGCCGAGGAAGAACCACATCGCGAACGGCAGGGCGAACAGGATCGGCAGGACGCCGTGCGGCAGGAACTCCGTCTGTCCCGGGTCGGGCACGATGTCCCACAGGTTCGCCCACTGGAACGCGCCCGAGAAGAGCGCCATCGCCGAGAACACCAGGATGATCCCGATCGAGATCACCGAGACGACGATCGCGAACTTGAACGAGATGTTCGCTCCGGCGGCGTTGAGCGCGATGAAGACGGCGTAGAGGATGATCCACCACACCCATCCGGGCAGCGACACTCCGAGCAGCTCGGTCGTGATCGCGTCGGCATACGACGCCGAGAAGAAGACGATGACCGCGGTGGTCGCGACGTACTCGATCGTCTCGGCCGCGCCGGTGATGAGGCCGCCCCAAGGCCCCATCGCCGAGCGGGCGAACGAGTACGCACCCCCGGTGTGCGGCATCGCCGCGGCCATCTCGCCGATCGAGAAGATCATGCCGTAGTACATCGCCACGAGGATCACGAAGGCGATGAGCATGCCGCCGAATCCCGCGAAGTCGATACCGAAGTTCCAGCCCGAGAAGTCACCCGAGATGACGGCGGCGACGGCGAGTCCCCACAGGCCCCATACTCCCGCCGAGCGCTTCAGTCCGCGCTTCTCGAAGTAGCCCTGGCCGGCGCGTGTATAGGTCGCTCCGGCGACCTTGGCGGAGCTTGCGCTCGACGCCCGTGAGGTGGGATCCGGCGTGGGTGCTGCACTGCTCGTTTGGGACATCGGTCCTCCGTGGCTTCGGATACGGACGTGCACTCGGGTGTGGCGCGACGGTGCGTCTTGGGCGATTGTGGTGCCTATTGGTGGGTCCTGTCTACCTTTGCGCAGGATTTTCTGGTTAGAGTGATCCCGTGAGCGCGGTTCGGGGGGAACCGCGCTCACGATTCTGAAGACCGAGTGACACCAGGAGGACGGATGCCGGGCAACCTCTCGGTCGAGCAGCTCGACGCGGCGATCGCCGCCGGCGAGATCGACACGGTCATCGTGGCTTTCGCCGATGCGCAGGGCCGGCTCGTCGGCAAGCGCGTCTCGGCCCGCCTCTTCCAGGAGGAGGTGCTGCCCCACGGTGCCGAGGCCTGCAACTACCTGCTCTCGGTCGACGTCGACATGAACACCGTCGAGGGCTACGCCATGTCGAGCTGGGAGACCGGCTACGGCGACATGATGCTGCGTCCCGACCCGGCGACGCTCCGTCTGGTGCCGTGGCATCCCGGGTCGGCTCTGGTGATGGCCGACCTCACGTGGGAGAACGGCGATCCGGTCGCGCAGTCGCCGCGCGACATCCTGAACCGCCAGCGCGCTCGACTCGCCGACCGCGGACTCGTGCCCTTCGCCGGCACCGAGCTCGAGTTCATCGTCTTCGACGACACGTACCGGGATGCCTGGGCCCAGGGCTACCGCGGACTCACGCCGTCGACCGACTACAACGTCGACTACGACCTGCTCGCATCGGGACGCCTCGAGCCGCTGCTGCGCGACATCCGCGTGTCGATGGACGGCGCCGGCTTCTACACCGAGGGCGTCAAGGGCGAGTGCAATCTCGGCCAGCAGGAGATCGCGTTCCGCTACGCCGAGGCGCTCGAGACGGCCGACCAGCATGTCATCTACAAGGCCGGCGCCAAGACGATCGCGGGCCACCACGGCAAGTCGCTGACGTTCATGGCGAAGTTCAACGAGCGCGAGGGCAACAGCTGTCACATCCACCTGTCGGTGCGCAGCGACGACGGCGAGCCGGTCATGGCCGGCGACGGGCCGCACGGCTTCAGCCCGCTCATGGAGCACTGGATCGCCGGCATCCTCGCCACGTTGCGCGAGTTCACGCTGCTGTACGCGCCCACGATCAACTCCTACAAGCGCTTCGCGAAGGGCTCCTTCGCCCCGACCGGGATCGCGTGGGGACTCGACAACCGCACGTGCGCACTGCGGGTGATCGGGCGCGGCCCGTCGCTGCGCGTCGAGAACCGGGTGCCCGGCGGCGACGTGAACCCGTACCTCGGCATCGCCGCGATCATCGCCGGCGGGCTGCACGGCATCGAGCACGAGCTGCCACTGCCCGACCGCCTCGAGGGCAACGCGTACACCTCCGGCGTCGACCACCTGCCGACGACGCTGCGCGAAGCCGCCCGGCTCTTCGACGAGTCGGCGATCGCGCGCGCCGCCTTCGGCGACGACATGGTCGAGCACTACCTGAACCAGGCGCGCATCGAGGTCGAGGCCTTCGACGCCGCCGTGACCGATTGGGAGAGAGTCCGTGGTTTCGAGCGGCTCTGACGGCGCTTCGCACGTTTCGTCGAGCGAGGAGCACAGCGACGAGACGAAACGCCGCCCCGTCATCGGCCTGACGACGTACCTGGAGCAGGCGAAGCAGGGCGTGTGGGACGTGCGCGCCGCGTTCCTGCCGCAGCAGTACTTCGACTCGGTCACGGCGTCCGGCGGCATCGCGGTGCTGCTGCCGCCCCAGCCCGATCCCGAGGTGGCCGCATCGGCCGTGCTCGACGGCCTCGACGGACTCATCCTCACCGGCGGGCTCGACGTCGATCCGGCGCAGTACGGCGCGCCGCGGCATCCGCTCACCGATCCTGCGCGCCCCGATCGCGACGAGTGGGAGCTCGCCCTGTTCCGCGGCGCGGAGGAGCGACGGATGCCGGTCCTCGCGATCTGCCGCGGACTCCAGCTCGTGAACGTCGCGCGGGGCGGCACGCTCCACCAGCACCTGCCGGAGGCGCTCGGCACCGAGCGCTACCGCATCGGCGGCGGCGTGTTCGCCGAGAACGAGGTCGTCGTCGACGAGGGTTCACGCCTGGCGGACCTCCTGGGGCCGGGAGCATTCGACGTGCACAGCTACCACCACCAGGGCATCGACCGGCTCGGCGAGGGCCTCGTCGTCACGGCGCGCACCGACGACGGACTCGTGCAGGCGTTCGAGTCCGACGGCGACGGGTACGTGGTCGGCGTGCAGTGGCACCCCGAGGAGAACCGCGAGGACCGCCGGCTCTTCGCGGGCCTCGTGGCCGAGGCATCCGCGTACTCCGAGACGTCTCGTCTCGCTTCGCTCGCGCGACGACCGGAGAGTTCTCGGTCGTTGAGCGAGCGAAGCGAGTCGAAACGCGCCGCACCGACGAACGAGCAGGTGACGGCATGACCTCGACGTTCACCCTGATCAACCCGGCGACGGCGCAGCCGGTCGGCGAGGTCGCGCGCGCCGGCGTCGCCGAGGTCGACGACGCCGTCGCGCGAGCAGTCGCCGCCCAGCGATCGTGGGCGGCCCTCCCGCCGGTCGCGCGGGCCGACGCGCTGCGCGCGTTCGCGCGCGCGGTCGAGGCCCGGGTGGAAGAGCTCGCACAGCTCGAAGTGGCGGAGTCGGGGCATCCGATCGGGTCCGCGCGGTGGGAGGCGTCGCACGTCGCCCAGGTGCTGAACTTCTACGCGGGGGCGCCGGAGCGGCTGAGCGGGCAGCAGATCCCGGTGGCCGGCGGCCTCGACGTCACGATCCACGAGCCGTACGGCGTCGTCGGCATCATCGTGCCGTGGAACTTCCCGATGACGATCGCGTCGTGGGGCTTCGCCCCGGCGCTCGCCGCGGGCAACGCCGTCGTGCTCAAGCCCGCCGAGCTCACACCGCTGACCGCGCTGCGGCTCGGCGAGCTGGCGCTCGAAGCCGGGCTTCCTCCCGGGCTCTTCCAGGTGATCACCGGGTCGGGCTCGGTCGTGGGCCAGCGATTCGTGTCGCACCCGGACGTGCGCAAGGTCGTGTTCACCGGGTCGACGTCGGTGGGCACGGATGTCGCAGCCGGCTGCGCGCGCGAACTCAAGCCCGTCACGCTCGAGCTCGGCGGAAAGAGCGCGAACGTCGTGTTCGCCGACGCCGACCTCGAGAAGGCGGCGGCCTCGGCGCCGGGCGCCGTGTTCGACAACGCCGGGCAGGACTGCTGCGCGCGCAGCCGCATCCTCGTGCAGCGGTCTGTGTACGACCGGTTCCTCGAACTGCTCGAGCCCGCGGTGCAGGCCTGGCGAGTGGGCGACCCCGCAGACGAGGCGACCGAGATGGGACCGCTGATCTCGGCATCCCACCGGTCGACCGTCGAGGAGTTCCTCGACGGGGCGAACGTGGCGTTCCGCGGGTCGGCGCCGCTCGCCGGCGATCCGGCGCTGGGCGGCGGCTTCTGGCTCGCGCCGACCGTGGTGCTGGCAGATCGCGGCGACCGGATCGCACGCGAGGAGGTGTTCGGACCCGTCGTGGCCGTGCTGCCCTTCGACGACGAGGCCGACGCGATCCGGCTCGCGAACGACACGATCTACGGGCTCGCCGGGTCGATCTGGACCGAGAACCTCGGCCGCGCGGTGCGGGTGGCGCGGGGAGTCAAGAGCGGGGTGCTGTCGGTGAACTCGCACTCGTCGGTGCGGTACTGGACGCCGTTCGGCGGCATGAAGGCCTCCGGACTCGGACGCGAGCTCGGGCCGGACGCCGCCGAGCACTTCACCGAGACGAAGAACGTCTTCTTCGCGACGGATGCCGACCCCGCCCGCTGAGCGAGCGAAGCGAGACGAACGCCTGTGAACGAATGGAGAGCCGGATGACGATCGACCTCACGCAACGACTGAAGGACCGGGTCGCGGTCATCACGGGCGGCGCGTCCGGCATCGGCCTGGCCACGGCACGCCGCTTCGCCGCCGAGGGGGCGCGCGTCGTGATCGCCGACCTCGACCCGGCGACCGGCGAGGCCGCCGCCGCCGAGGTCGGCGGTGTGTTCCGCCGCGTGGACGTCGCCGACGCGGCGCAGGTCGACGACGTGTTCGACGGGGTCGCCGCCGACCTCGGCCGCATCGACATCGCCTTCAACAACGCCGGGATCTCGCCCGCCGACGACGACTCGATCGAGACGACCGAGCTGCCGGCGTGGGACCGTGTGCAGAACGTCAACCTCAAGAGCGTGTACCTGTGCTCGCGGGCGGCGCTGCGCCACATGGTGCCGGCCGGCAGGGGCTCGATCATCAACACCGCGTCGTTCGTGGCGCTGCTGGGCTCGGCGACGTCGCAGATCTCGTACACGGCCTCGAAGGGCGGCGTGCTCGCGATGACCCGCGAGCTCGGCGTGCAGTTCGCACGGCAGGGCATCCGCGTCAACGCGCTGTGCCCGGGACCGGTCAACACGCCGCTGCTGCAGGAGCTGTTCGCGAAAGACCCGGAGCGCGCGCAGCGCCGCCTGGTGCATGTGCCGATGGGCCGGTTCGCCGAGCCCGAGGAGCTCGCCGCGGCCGTGGCCTTCCTCGCGTCGGACGACGCCTCGTTCATCACCGCGACCGCGTTCGTCGTCGACGGCGGCATCACCAACGCCTATGTGACTCCGCTATGACCGACGCACCGCTGCACGAGGTGCGCAAGGCCGTGTACCGGCCGGTGCGCGAGGGGAACGCGCTCGAAGACACCGTCGCGCGGCTCGTGCAGACCATCCGGCTCGGGGTCGTCGCACCGGGGGAGTCGCTGCCGTCCGAGCGGGAGCTCGCAGTGCTCTACGCGGTGAGCCGCGACACCGTACGCGAAGCCATCCGCGAGCTCGCCGACACCGGCTACCTCGTGCGACGCCGCGGCCGGTACGGCGGCACCTTCGTCGCCGATCCGCTGCCCGAGCCGCCGCATCCGGGCGAGGTCGACGCCTCCGATCTCGAAGACGTGCTCGGCCTTCGCCGCGTGCTCGAGGGCGGCGCCGCGCGAGCCGCAGCCGGACGCACGCTCGATGCGGCCGCGCGCGACGAGCTGTGGGCGCGGTACGAGGCGGCGGCCGCGGCATCCGAAGCCGATTACCGCCGGCTCGACACGCTGCTGCACCTGACGATCGCCGAGCTCTCGGGCATCCCGTCGCTCGTCGCGCTCGCCGCGGAGAACCGGGCGCGCGTGAACGAGTGGCTCGACACGTTCCCGCTGCTGCCGCGCAACATCGACCACTCGAACGCGCAGCACGAGCGGATCGTGACGGCGATCCTCGCGGGCAGGCCGGATGCCGCACAAGCGGCCGTGCTCGACCACCTCGCCGGCTCGGAGGCCCTGCTGCGAGGCTTCCTCGCCTAGGGCGTCCGCTGCTGCTGCTCATGAAGATCTCCTCGATCTCCTCGATCTCTCTCGACATGCGGACACCGCTCGACGCGCACGTGTGACGCCTCTCGACGAACTCGCGCCGAGTTGCCCCTTAACCTGGAGGGATGGCGGGAAAGAAGCGCGCGAAAAAGCAGGAGCCTCTCGAGTTCCGCAACACGCAGCTCACCGACGCGCTGCAGACGCAGGACATGGCGGCGGTCGCGTTCGCGCTCCGGCACGGACCGACGGTGGTGCCGCTGATGCGGCCCGGCGACCGCGATAACCCGCTCGACGTCGGCGAGGTCTGGACCTATCGCGACCCGAAGACCGGTGACGTCGCGCTGCTGCTGTTCAGCGATGCCGCCCACAAGCCCGCAACCCTGCCGCCGGGCGTCGCACTGCAGTCGCCGGCGTGGCTGCGGGCATTCCTCGGCGCGCACGAGAACGAGATCACCACGGTGTTCTTCGACATCGCCGGTCCCCACCCGATGCAGGCGTCGCCGTCCGATCTCATCGCCGTGCTCGACGCCTGACGCGTCGGCGGGCTCGCCGCGCCTCGACGCGTCTTCGCGGGGTTCTCGGACGGCGACGACCCGGCGCCCGGAGCGTACGCCGATGCTCCGGTGCGAGGCATCCGTTCGCGCCACACGGAACCCGACCGCGCGGAATGTCCCGACTGTGTCGTACGCTCGCGGGGTGGAATACGTCGTGGTGGGTATCGTCTGCGCCGCCGGTCTCGTGATCCCGATCGCCCTGGGCCTCGCCGCCCCACGGCAGCGCCGCCGCCCGCGCGGGCGCTGACGGAGACGGCCGAATGCGAACTGCCCGGACGGTCATCGCGTCGGTGGTCGTCGGCATCGGGCTGGTGATGACGCTCGCGGCCTGCACGGCTCCGGGTCCGCTGGGCGGCGTGCCGACGTCGGGTCCGCTCGCCGTGCACCCCCGCGTGGACGCCGGGATGGACGCGCTGCTCGAGGGCACGCTGCGCCCCGAGGGCGACTGCGTGCGCGTGGTGCACGGCCAGGGCGTCGAGGCCGTGCCGAGCTTCCCCGCGGGTGATGCGTCGTTCGCGGACGGCGTGCTCACGTGGCGGGGCGACGACTACCGCGACGGTGACCCGATCTCGCTCGGCGGCGGCTTCGCGTCCGCCGATGCCGGCTACGTGCCCGAGGCGTGCCGCGGGCACGAGGTGTTCATCGTCTCGCCGTTCTGACCGCGCCGGGTGTTCCTGCTTCGTCAGAACTCGGGCACGTCATCGCCCGGCGCGCCCTTCGCGCGGGCCTGCACGTCGCCGAGGGCGCCGCGCAGGCGCCCGGAGCGGTCGTCGATGAGGTCGCGGTAGCCGAGCCGCGCCGCCTCGGCGCGGCGCTGCGCGGCCTGCGTCACGGGACGCACCTCGCCGGCGAGGCTGAGCTCGCCCACGGCGGCGATGTGGCGCGGGATCGACCAGCCTTTCACGGCGCCCGCGACCGCGAGTGCGATCGCGAGGTCGGCGGCGGGCTCGGTGAACCGCACGCCGCCGACGGTCGACACGTAGACGTCCTTGTCGGACGTCGTGACACCCGCGCGCTTCTCGAGCACCGCGAGGACGGTGGCGACGCGGGCCGCGTCGACGCCGTTGACGATGCGCCGCGGGTTGGGCGCCTTCGTGTCGATCGTGAGCGCCTGCACCTCGACGGGCATCGCGCGGCGGCCTTCGAGCGCGATCGACACGCAGGTGCCGGGCTCGCTGCTGCCGTGCCCGAGGAAGAGCGCGCTGGGGTCGGGGACTTCGGCGATGCCGGCGCCTGTCATGTCGAAGCATCCGACCTCGTCGGTCGGGCCGAAGCGGTTCTTGAGCGCCCGCACGAACCGCAGCGACGTCTGCCGGTCGCCCTCGAACTGGCACACGACGTCGACCAGGTGCTCGAGGATGCGCGGGCCGGCGATCGACCCGTCCTTCGTGACGTGGCCCACGATGATCGTGGGGAGCCCGCGATCCTTCGCGACGCGGATGAGCGTCGCCGCGACCTCGCGCACCTGCGACGGATGCCCCGCCATGCCTTCCGACATCGCCGACGACACGGTCTGCACCGAATCGACGATGAGGAGGTCGGGCGAGACCTCGTCGACATGCCCGAGGATCGTGGCGAGGTCGGTCTCGCTCGCGAGGTACAACTCGTCGTGCAGCGCGCCGGTGCGCTCGGCGCGCAGGCGCACCTGGGCGGTGGACTCCTCGGCGCTGGCGTACAGCACGCGCCGCCCCGCGCGCGCGGCCTGCGCCGCGACCTCGAGCAGCAGCGTGGACTTGCCGACGCCCGGCTCGCCCGACAGCAGGATCGCGGCGCCCGCCACCAGCCCGCCCCCGAGCACCCGGTCGAACTCGCCGACGCCGGTCGTGCGCCGGGGGGCATCGGTGGTGTCGATGTGCGTGATGGGCCGCGCCGCGCGCGCCGCGCCCGGCGACACCGGAGTCACCGAGCGCGTGATGCCCGTCTGCTCGGCGGCCTCGACCACCGTTCCCCACTGCTGGCACTCGCCGCAGCGCCCGACCCATTTGATCGTGGTCCAGCCGCACTCGGTGCAGCGATAGGGCGCGGTCTGCGTCGGGCGTCGGGCTGCGGCCATGGCTTCACTGTACGGCGGGGGAGCGACATCGCCCGCGACGGATGCCTCGGGTCGAGGCATCCGTCATCATCGATTGATCTGGTACCACATGACCACGTCGCCGAATCGAGCTCGGCCGTTCAAGACCAGGAACCTGATCGAGACCGTGCTGGGATGCTGCTTCAGCGGCCCCGACAGATCGACCGCCTCCCAGTACGTTCTGGTGTGACTCGTGTCGAAGCTCGTGGAGAGGATGTTCTCGCCGTCGAAGATCACATCGAGGGTGGAGTCCTGGAACGGCCGGACCTTGAACGCGAGGAGGGGCCGGCGTGCGAGTGCCGTGCTGATGTGCATGTCGTCCGGCACGGCGAATGCGAGGGTCTTCTCCTGCGGCTCGCCGGTCACCGGGACTCCGCGCAGGGTGAAGTTGCCGTCGCTGAGCACCTGATAGTCGGTGAGGGATGTCGAGGGCATCGTGCGCTCCTTCCGTGTGGACGGAACGTGCGCCGACGTGCTGCCCGCGCTCGGACGTTCCGTCGAAGAGGAGGAGCGGCGCGAGGGCCGGCTGATACCCGGCGGGCCGAGCGCTCCGCCCGTACGTCCGACGGAGCGCGCGACGCGGTGGGCGATCCGGCGTCAGCTGCGCAGCGAGTCGGCGACCTGGCGCAGGGCCGTGGCGGAGCGGTGGAAGAGGTCGAGCTCACGAGCATCGAACCGCGTCTCGCGCACCGGCACGGCGCCGGCGGCGCTGACCACCGACGGCACCGACAGGGCGACGCCGTCGACGCCGTGGAAGTCGCGCAGCACCGGTGAGACCGGCATCACCGCGTGCTCGTCGCGCAGGATCGCTTCGACGATGCGCGCGCTCGACAGGCCGATCGCGTAGTTCGTGGCGCCTTTGCCCTGGATGACCTTGTAGGCGGCGTCGCGCACGTCGATGGCGATCTGGTCGAGCTCCTCGACGGTCATGCGGTCGCCGCGGGGCGTCACCCACTCGAGGATCGGAACCGTGCCGATGGTGGCCTTCGACCACAGCGGGAACTCGGTGTCGCCGTGCTCGCCGACGATGTACGCGTGGACGCTGCCGGTCGACACGCCGGCGCGTTCGGCGAGCTTCCACCGCAGGCGCGACGTGTCGAGCACCGTGCCCGACGCGAAGATGCGCTCGGGCGGCAGGCCGGTGTCGTCCTGCGCGAGCACCGTGAGGACGTCGCAGGGGTTGGTGACGATGACGTAGATGGCGTCGGGGGCCGCCTCGAGAAGCTGCGGCATCATCTTCTTCATGATCCCGGCGTTGACGCCGGCGAGCTCGATCCGGGTCTGGCCGGGATCCTGTTTCGCGCCGGCCGTGATCACGACGACGTGCGAGCCCTCGACGACCGACAGGTCGCTGCCGCCGGTGATGTCGCTCGATCCGGTGAACTGCGTGCCGTGAGCGAGGTCGAGCACTTCGGCCTCGACGCGTGCGGTCGCGATGTCGTAGAGGGCGACGTGGCGTGCGGAGCCGCGGATGAGCGCCGCGTACGCCGTGCTCGAGCCGACGCTGCCGGCGCCGACGATGGTGACTTTCGAGTTCTCGATGACGGCCATGCAGCAAGTCTCGCAGGGCGACGGATGCTGCGGATACCGCGTGCGGAAGGGATGCGGTCCGCACGCCCCGGCCCTACCATGGCGGCAGCGCCCCCGCGCGCTGCGACCACGACGGACAGGAGTTGCCATGTGCCGCTGGCTGGCATACACGGGAGAGCCGTTGCAGCCGGCCGCCCTGATCCTCGATGCGAAGCACTCGGTCGTCGCCATGTCGCAGAATTCGCCGTTGGGCGCCGAGACGGTCAACGGCGACGGCTTCGGCTTCGGCTGGTACCCCGCCGGAGGGGAGGATCCGACGGTCGCCACGCCCTCTCCCGGCGCCGCCGCCGGGACGGGCGGAGCCTCTGAGGGCGTGGGCACGGCCGCGGGGTCGCGGCATCCGTTCGTGTTCCGCAGCATCGAGCCGGCGTGGAACGACCAGAATCTGCGAGAGATCAGCCGGGCGGTCGTCAGTCCGCTCTTCTTCGCGCACGTGCGCGCGGCCGCGGGGCCGCCGATCCAGCAGACGAATTGTCACCCCTTCCGCCACGACAACTGGCTGTTCATGCACAACGGGGCGATCTCGCAGTTCAGCACGATCAAGCGCGAGCTCGCGCTCGCTGTGGACCCGGCGCTGTATCCGTCGATCCAGGGGACGACCGACACCGAGATGCTCTTCCACCTCGCGCTCTCGTTCGGTCTCGCCGACGACCCGGTCACGGCGGTCGGCGCCGCGATCCGCCGGGTCGAAGAGGCGGGCCACGCCGCCGGCGTGCAGTTCCCGATGCAGGGGACGATCGCCGTGTCGGACGGCGAGACGCTCTGGGCGTTCCGCTACTCGTCGCAGGGGCGCTCGCGCACGCTCTTCCACTCGGCCGATGTGCCGACGCTGCGGACGATGTACCCCGATGCGCAGCGGCTGTCGCTCTTCGGCGATCACGCCCAGGTCGTCGTGTCGGAGCCACTCAACGACCTGCCCGGGGTGTTCCTCGAGGTGCCCGAGTCGACCGTCGCCGTGCTGGATCCGACCGGGTATCACCACCAGCCGTTCCTCGACGCGTGAGCCGCTGGTCCCGCACCGCCAGAGGGAGAGCCTGCGCCGATTCGCGGCATCCGCCCGTGTGTCGTAAACTGGACGACGGTGACGTGTCCGAGCGGCCGAAGGTGCAACTCTCGAAAAGTTGTGTAGGGTAACCCCCTACCGTGGGTTCAAATCCCACCGTCACCGCCAGAAAAATCCCTGATCATCAGGGATTTTTCCATTTCATCGTGGCAACAGTCGGCAACGGTTGAGCTACGACTGCTGTTTCGTGCAACGTCTCGTCGATGAGGCGAGCCAGAGGACCGCCCGTGGGCATCTTGCCCACGGCTGGACGCAGACGCAGACGAGACCGAAACGATCCTCCGTCTCCGCACAACCGTGGACCACTGGGGGTTTCCCCAGGGAACATGTCCCTCCAGATTCGAGGAAGAGTTGCCTTCCAAGGCACTCAACCTGCTGCCGCAGTGCCGCTTGGAATCCCGTCCGTATCGTCTTGCCCGAGGCCGCTTTCGCGCGCCCGGACGATCAGGGCGCTGCGGTCGGCCACTCCGAGTTTGCTCAGGATGCCGGAGAGGTAGTTGCGGATCGTCTTGGACGACAGAACGAGGCGGCGTGCGATCGCGGAGTTGTCATAGCCGCGGGCGACGAGATCGAGCACCTCCCTCTCACGGTCGGTCAGTTCGGGGAACACGACGGGGCCCGCCGTGCGCGCGCCGCTGAGCAGGGCCACCGCGCGGCGTGCGACGTCAGCCGCTAGCAACACGTCGCCGTCGGCGACGGCGCGCACCGCCCGTTCGACCTCGGTCGGCGCGGCGCCCTTGAGGATGTAGCCGCGGGCACCGGCGCGGAGGGAGGCGAACACGGAGTCATCGTCGCCGAGCATGGTCACGATGAGCACCCCGACCTCGGGGTTGGCGCGGACGATGCGGCGCGTCGCCTCGATGCCCGAGCCCGTGCCGAGGTCGAGGTCCATGAGCACGACATCCGGTCGGAGGGATGCCGTTGCCTCGACGGCATCGTCCTCCGATCCGGCTCTGCCGACAACGTCGAATCCGTCGATCGATGCGAGGTAGCTGGCGAGGCCGAACGCGAACACGGGGTGGTCATCGACTATGAGCACGCGGATCGCACCGGGCTCGGCATCCGTCATCGCGTGTCCTTTCCGGCGCGTCGGCTCGCGGGGTTCCTGTCGCCCAACGTACTGGCCGCGTGGTTCATCCGCACAGTGCCGCCGACGTGCATCCCCCCAGGGCGGCGGTGGCTGCGGCCGCGATGGCGATCGCGACGCGGGCTCGGCGTACTCGGAAAGTCCCGCTGCGCTTCGCCACCGTTCCTCCTCGGTCCGATCTCGCTCAACCCGTCCAACGCTAGAAGTCCCGGCATCCCGCGCGTGAGGTCCCCGTGACCCGAGTGTTCGGGACACCGATCCCTGGATTTCGGGCCCGGCGCACGACACACTGGTTCACTGCGGAGGACCCATGACGGATCGGGACCGCGGGCCGGGAGCGCCTGCGCTGAACTCCACGGCGCCTCAACGCATCTCTGCTGCCCTCGGTGTGATCGTCCTTGTGACGGCCGCGCTGGCCGCCGTCACGGGCACCCTCTTGCTCGTCACTGCGACCCCTGACGCATCCCGTCTGCCGGTGTCGCTCGTCAGCGGCGCGCTCGCGCTGGGCGCCACCGCGGCCTTGCTGCTGCGCCGGCGCATGGACGTCGTCGGCCTCGTGTGCGCAGTAGCGGCTGTCGGGTGCGGCATCACGGTGCTCGTGGCAGACCAGGATGCGACCTCAGGCTTGGGTGCGGCAGCCGTGGTGATGGGAACCGCATGGATGCCGGGAGCGCTGATCGTCGTGAGCGTGCTGGGCATCGGCGTGGTCTCGCCTAGGCGCAGCTTGCTCGCCGGCGGCGTGGCAGCATCCCTGCTCTTCTGGTCGACGACGCTGGTAGACCTGCTCCTGGACGGCGTGTGGCCGGGCATGGTGACCACTGCGGCGATCGTATGGGTGGGGGCGGCGCTCGCCGGGGGGGTCGCGCTCATCCACGCGTGGTGGACAGGCGAGGGCTCGCGGCGTGACGCCGCGGGCTGGCTCGTCGTGGCACAGTGGTCGGTGCTGCTGGCCGCAGTGCCCGGCTATGCCGACATCGGGATTCCCGACGCGTTGACGGCGCTGACCGCGACCATCCTTCCCGCAGCAGTCATCCTGCTGGCCGCCGTGCTGCTGCTGACGGGGCTCACGCGAGAGGGTGCGCCTGTGGATGTTTCACTGGCGCGTGTCGTCTTCTGGGTGCTGCTTGTACTGTCGCTCGTGGTCGCGTTCGTCGCGATCGTCACCGCAGTGGCCGAACTCGCCCCGGTGACGCCGACGACCGCCGGCATGTTCGCGGTCGCCGGCTTGGCACTGGCAATCGAGCCCGCGCGCCGGTGGGTGCAGCGGGCGGTCGACCAGCTCGCCTACGGACGGTCTGCTGAGCCGCAAGCCCTGCTTCAGGCGCTCGGGCGCGAGCTCTCGTCCTCCGGTGAAGACGTCGAGGCACCGGAAGTCGACGTGCTGGACCGCATCGCCCGCGCGCTGCGCGAATCACTTCGACTCGTCGCGGTCGAGATCGTGAGCGGACAGCCGGACGGCGTCGCCGCGACGGCGGGCCCGCGAGTCGCCACGACCAGAGCGCTGAGGATCCCCTTACCCGGGCCCGACGGTCCCTCGGGAACCTTGTCGGTGGCCGGCGCCGCCGGCGGACGGGTGGACCGCCGAACTGCGCGCGTGCTGCGGTCGATCGCGGGGATGCTCGGCCTGGCAGTGCGTCTGGCCGACGTGAACCGCGAGATCGACAAGGCCCGGGCCCAAGTGCTCGATGTGGCGGTGCAGGAGCGGCGCCTGGTGCGTTCCGAGCTCGAGGACGGCGTGGGGGCGGGTGTACGTTCGGCGCGGCAGCAGGTGATGCGCGCGGAGGCCCTTGCCGACGAGCGCCCTGGTGACGCGGGCAGCCTCCTGGAGGACGCGGCGCAGTCGCTCAGCGATGTCACGCGCGAGGTGAGAGATCTCGCGCGCACGCTCCTCCCTGGGTCGCTCGACGCCGGCGATGCCCCGGGCGCATTGGCCGAACTCGCCCGCCGGTTCGATCGTCCCCATATCGCCATCGACGTGGCCGAGTCGGCGGGAGAACCCAGTTCGTCGGGGATGGCGCTGGCTTACCATCTCATCGCCGACGCCGTGCTCGCCGCGCGCAGAGACCGCGCCGTCGACCACATTCGCGTGAGAGTGACCGCTGCAAGCGGGCTGACGCGGATCGAGATGAGCATCGCTGGCTCGGGCCACTCAGGGGAGCGGATCGGGCAGCGGCTCATGGAAAGGGCACGGGATGCCGGTGCCAGTGTCCGACCGGTCGCCTGGGGGCCTGGTGCGGTGGCCGTCGACCTGGTGGTGCCGTCGTGATCGTCGCGCCCGCCCGTGCCGGCGTCGCCGCGAACGCGACTCGCCGGCGCTGGATCGTCGCCGTCTCGGTGGTCATCGTGTCGTGGGGGCTGGCCGCAGCATCGGTCGTGCTGTCCTGGGTGTTCCGGCTGCCCGCCGAGCCGCTTCCCGGCATTTTCTTGTCACAGGCGCCCGCGCAGGTGCAATCCCGGTTTGACGACATCGGCGTCGTGGTCGCGCTGATCTACGCGCCCGTCGCCACAGTGCTGATCCTGCGCCGCCCGCAGCCGGTCGCCGTCATTCTCGCCGCCCATGCCGTCGGCTCGGGACTGGCGGCGTTCGGCGTGCAGTACGGGCTCCTCGGCGAGCAGGTTCCTGGGCTGCCATTGTGGGGTCTTCTCGCATACACGGCCGGATGGGGCTTCGTGCCCGGCACCTTCCTCACCGCGATCGTGCCGCTCCTGCTGCTGAGACGCGGACCAGGCTCTCTCGGGCGTGTGCTCATCCCGATGACATGCATCTGCGCGATGCTGGCGACCTTCCTCTCGATCACGCACCAGACCGCGCCGACTCCGTCCAATCCGCTCGCGCTGCCGTGGCCCCAGTACCAGTCCTTCGTCGTTGCGGCGTATGCCGTGACGACGACAACCACCCTCGTCATCTCCGTCGCCGCTGCCGGCATCCTGATCAATCGGTATGCGGGCAGCGCGCGCGGATCACGTCGACCGCTCGGATGGCTCACCCTCGGTCACGTGTTCCTCACGCTGTCATACGTGGCCACGGTGCTTCCGGAATCCATGACGATCCCCGAGACGGTCTGGCAGTTCGGGATGGTCGCCCCCGTCGTGGGACAGATCTTCTACCCGGCCGCCGTGCTCGTGATGGGCCTGGATAGACGGCTCCGGGGCGTCGACGTTGCCGTGAGCCGGGTGCTTGTCACCGCCATTGTGGCCGTGCTGGCCGTCCTGGCGTACCACCTCGCGACCTCGCTACTCGCGCTCGCAGGTGGCGACGGCGGAACGTTCTCGGTGTTCCTCGTCGCGGCCGTCATCGCGGTGGGCCTGCACCCCGTGCACACCATCGTGCGTCGAAGGATCGACCTGCTCGTCTTTGGCACGACGCACGACCCGTCGGGCTTGGCGACCGTGCTCGGCGACAGCCTCGGCGGGTTCGATTCCGGTCCGGAGGGGCTTCGAGCACTGGCGGGTGCGCTCCGCAGGTCGCTCGGATTCGACGGCGTCGAGATCGATCCCGGCTCTCCACTCGTCGAGCCCCAGAGGTCGGGGCGCATGACGGGCCGGGCGACCGTCATCCCTCTGGGCGTCGAAAGCGCCGGCGTGGTGCGGCTGGCACCGCCGGACGGCGCCGCCGTACGGCCGGAGGAACGGGCCGCGCTGGAGGGGATCGCAGGCCTGATCACCGCGGTCATCCAGCTGGCGGAGGCGGGCGTGCGAGCCAAGCGCGCGCGAGTCGAGCTCGTCGATGCGCAGCATGAGCAGCGCCGGGTGCTGCGTCGCGAACTGCATGACGGCATGGGACCAGCACTCGCCGGCGCCGGGTACAGCATCGCCGCGGCATCCAATCTCCTCGCCCAGGGGAAGGCTGGCGAGGCAGGACACATGCTGCGCCGCGTCGAGGAGCAGCTCCGCGAGCGAGAACGCGCGCTGATCGGCCTGGCCAAAGGACATGTCCTCGACCCGGTGGAGGCCGAGCTGGCCGATGGGCTGGCCGACCTCCTCGCGCGGTTCGACGATGCGGGCCCTCGGCTAAGCCTGCACGCCGCGTCGGGAGTGTCGGCGGTGGACGCCCGCACGCGCCGGGCGCTGCTGCTCATCGCCTCCGAGGCACTGGTCAACGCGGTGCGCCACGCACGTGCCACCCGGATCGAGGTCCGGCTCACGCGGGCGAACGGGACCGCGGCGCTCGAGGTGCACGACGACGGCGTCGGCATGCCACTCGAACGGACTGTCGGGGTCGGAGTCACCTCGATGCGCGAATGGGCCGCGAGCATCGATGCCGATCTGCGGGTCGAGGCGGTGCCGGGCCGCGGAACGCACGTGACGGTGCGCTTCGCGCCCGCGCCCACGATCACCCCGTCGACACGAGCGCGATGACGATGCTGCCCTCCCCGGGACGAATCTGGAACGAAACCGCCCCACCGTCACCCACAAGCATCTCCCCTCCGGTCGGCGACGTCTCGCGGGCAACCGAGTAGCCGCCCAGAGCATCCTCGTAGTAGGCGAGCACGGCATCGGCCGTCGCGGGTGTGGCGTATGAGATCGACTCCGAGCCCCCGTCGCCGAGCGCGCTCGCCGTCAGACAGAGCGTCGAGCCGGCGGGCGGCTCCGGCCAGTCGGCGGGCAGCGCTTCGACCTCGGCCAGGCTCGGCGTGCCGATCGCGTGAGGGAACGCGTCCGCGCATTCCTCCGGTGCGTCGGACGAGGCGTCCGCCGTCACTTGCTCGGCGGGTTTCTCCGCCTCGGGCTGCGGGGCACCGGTGCATCCGGCCAGCGCAACGGTGAAGGCCACGACCAGCCCGGCCATGACAAGGCCACGTGGGATGGCGCCTTGGGCGCCCGGTATCCGGTTCATCGCTCGCCGCCCGCGACGCCGCGACTACCGATCAGCATCCAGGTCGACACCAGCGCGAGCGTGAGCCCGCCCACGGGACCGGCGAGCCCCGGCACACCGGTGACCACGTAACCCGCCACGACCAGCAGCGCGGCACCGGCCGCGAGCGTGCCGGCGATGCGGGACACGGCGCGCTCCGCCCACGCCATCCAACCGAGCGCCGCGAACGACACGATGACACCGAACCACGGGATGAACGCACCGAAGTCGGTCAGCGCGTAGAAGATCAGCAAACCGCTGTCGTCGAAGCTACCGAACTCCGCTCCACCGTGGCCGTAGAGGGCGAGTGACCCCTTCCACCCGTACGCGAGTGTCAGGCCGGATGCTGCGACAAGGAGCCCCGCTGCGACGACACGAGCCGCGCCCGAGCGTGGACGTGCGCGCTCGACGTGCAAGCGCCAGAGCGAGTGGAATACGATCAGGCACGCCACCGCCGCGAAGCCCACGAGGAACCCGAGCTGGTTCATCAGCGGATCCAGGTTGGCCATGTCGGCGGCCGTCGCGGCGAGAACGCCGCCCTTCTCATAATCGGCCTCTGTCCACGGGCGCACGTCCAGCAGGATCGTGGCGACGAACCCGAAGAGACCGGCGAGGATGCCCCACAGCATCCACAGCCGGCGTACGCGAGGCACGCGGGCGTCGGTGGTGGCACGCGACTCTACGAGCGGCTGCCGCGCGGGAGCGGGTGAATTGGTCATGGCGACTCCACATCTCAAGAACGGATGCCGGGATACCGGCGCCCACCAGGTTCGACCGCCCGACGTCCCGGGCGCGAGGGCGGTTCGTCACCACTGTGTGGGCGATGGCGTCGGGCACAGCGAGGCACAGACAGGAGTCAGTGCCACGCCGCCAGCGACTCCGGCTCCGCGCCGGTGGCCCGGCTGCTGGCACCGGCACGGAGCAGGACGCCCAGGCGGGTAGGCACTCGGGAACAGGACACGGGTCCGTGGAATCCGGGACACCCACGCGGGCAGGGTGAAGGGGCCGCACGGGTCTCGCGCGGCAGCGGGCCTACGCCCGCGATCACCCAGACAGGCACCTCTTCATGTACGCACGATCGACCACCCGGGTCAGCCTCACCCGCACTCTCGGCCTCCTGCTCGCGGTGCTGCTCGGAATCACGGCGCAACCGTTCGCGGCCCGCGCGAACCCCGCAGACCTGCTGTACTTCGGGGACGGCGAGCCCATGATCACTGCGGGAGCGAACGGCGGAATCTACGCGAGCGGAGCGATCTCGAACGTGCCGCTGTGCCTGTTCGGAGGGACTAACGACTGGGCCTTTCCCGCCGCACGAATCTATGTGGTCGCCGCCGGCAGTGCGCAGGACGGGGCGCGCATGACGCAGGCTGACGGCACCGAACCAGCCGTCGTCATCGGTACGGGTTCCACCGGTGCATTCATCGACGAACTGCTGGCGGTCACAGGACCGCAGGGTGCGCTCACTGAGGGCGTCTACGACGTGGTGATCGACAACTGCCAGGACGGGTTCTACAACGCGGGGGTCGACAGCGTCTACGGCGGCGTGATCACGGTGAGGTACCCGGCCGTTCTGCCGCCGTACGCCACGTGGATCGGTGAGATGAAGGACCGCGCGAATCAGCTCGGCCGCATGTGGCTGTACAGCAACTATCTGGCGCGAGCGCTGCAGGCCCTCTCCTCCTATGAGGCGCCGATCGCCTGGCTGGATCACCTCTGGCAGTCCCGAGGATCGATCCTGGACGCGATCAATGACGTCAAGTTCGAGACGAAGGTGATCCGCTTCCCTTCCGGAGGACCGTGGGCCACGTTCCAGAGTGCGATCAACTACGCCGCCAGCCAGTCGGATCACTACAAAGCCATCGCCGAGGACCCGCCGGATCACGACTTTCAGCACTCCACCGCGATCCCCAAGATCGAGACGCCGGTCGCCGATGCGGCGTATGGCCCGTGGGCTGCGGTGCAGGGCATTGCGAGCGAGGCGGCGACCGAGGGTGGGGTGGCAGCCGCCTATCTGCGATCACTGGAGCGCTACCAGGGCGCGACGGTCGCAGGAGACCCGGAATGGGCGCTTCGGCACGCCCGGGAGCTGCGGGACCTGAGTCTCACGCTCGCCGGAGCCGCGGAGCGCAGCGCTGAGGCGATGGATGTCGCTCGCGCATCGCTCGACCAGATGCCCGCGTACGATCAGCGCAGCCGCCGACTGATGGAGTGGGCGAGCGGGGTGGGCACGAGCTCGTGGACTCCTGCCGAACTGCGCACGCTGGCAAACCTCGGAGTCACTCCCGAAGAACAGGACGCGATCCGGCAGCGCCTGGCCGAGACCGGGCACATGCTCGCCACCGATTCCTGGGATCTGGCACGGATGGACGACCACTACCGGGAGCATGCCGCGCTCCAGCGGGGGACTGCGCAGGAGCTGCGCACGAGCGCGGGGCAGCTGGACGAGACGATCGCAGGCCTGGAGGCACAGGCCGCTGTGCCGAAGACCGCACCGCGCGCCCACGCCGGCGGACCGTACGTCGTCGCGGCCGGTGAGGTGGTCACGCTGGACGGTTCGGCCTCGGCGCCGGGAGAGGGTGGAGGGATCGCCTCGTACGCGTGGGACACAGACGCCGATGGCGAGTTCGACGACGCGAGCGGCCGGCTCGCGGAGATGGCGATCGGGCCCGACAATCCCGGCGTCGTAAGTCTGCGGGTCACCGATGCGGAGGGGAGGGAGGCGACCTCATACGCGCCTCTCGCCGTCGACCGCGGAGCAGGTCCCGAGGTCGGGCTGATCGATGGGCAGCACGTCGACGCGTTCGTGGGCGACGAGTTGACCGTAGCCCCCGAAGTCGAAGGTAACGGTGCCGGGCTGACAGTCTCGTGGACGCTGGAGGGACGCGAGATCGGCGGTGGACTGCCGCTCGTATACACGCCGACGGAGGCTGATCTCGGCGTGCGCGGTCTGGACCTTCGCGTCACCGACGCCCTTGGGCGCACCACGACCGTGCGTTGGTATCTCACCGTGATGCGCCCCGACGCCGACGACGACGGCTGGAGCGCGACGGCCGATTGCGACGACGATGACGCGCTGCGCCACCCCGGCCGAACCGAGGTGGTCGGAAATCGCATCGACGACGACTGCAACGACGGCACTTTGGACGCTCCGCACGGGGCGATGCCCGGACTGCCCGTTTCGTGGAGCACCGCGAGCAGTCCTGACCATGCTGCGGTCGGTCGGTCGATCTCCGCGGCGCTTCCCGCCGACCGTCCGCACGCGATCGATCTCCTCGACCACACCACCCGGCGGATCATCGCCGGTGACCGCATGGGGCTTGCCCTCACCGAGGAGGGCGCGCTCTGGTCATGGGGCCGCTCGGACGGCGACCAGCTCGGCAACGGCGCGAGCGGTGAACGGTTCCAGCCGGGGCCGGTCGTGGGGCTCTCGGGCACGGGTCAGCTCGGGGCCACCGGGCCGCGGGTGACCCACGCCGACACGAACCGCATCGGCGTCGCCGTGCTCGATGACGGCACGGTCGCATCCTGGGGGCCCAACGCGGGCGGCGCGCTGGGCACAGGGAACGAGGCGGCGAGTAGCCGCGTGCCGGCGCTCGTGCGGGCTGGAGCAGACCTGCTCGGCGGGGTCACGGATGCCGTTTCCGCGGGTGGGTTCGCCGCCTTCGTGGCCGATGGCGACCTCTGGGTGACGGCGGGGGCCTGCGGCACGAGCGGCGGTGAAGACCCCGCATCTCGCCCGCGCACCGCGGCGAAGGTGGAAGATCTGCCGGCCGGCGTCGAGCGCATCGGGGCAGGCGAAGGTCACTTGCTCATCGCGCTTCAGGACGGCTCGCTGTTCGGCTGCGGCGACAACAGGCAGGGGCAACTCGGCGAGGGTGAAGGCAGCATCGGATCGCCCGTGCGGATCGAGCTCGAGATCGGAAGCGGTGAGGATCTGGAGCGCGCGGAGCGCCCCGCACGTCTGGCCGCCGGAGACGGCTTCTCGCTCGTGCTCGACGCCGCCGATCGGCTCTGGACGCTCGGCGCCGGCGACCCTCAGTCGCGACTTGTCGAGCTTCCGGAAGGCGCGGTGGTCGCGCACCTCGAGGCCGGTGGAGAGCGCGCCGCGGCGGTGCGCGCCGACGGCTCGATGGTGGAGTGGGCAGTTGCATCCGGTAGCCCGACGGTCACAGAAATGCCCGCCGGCACATTGGTGAACAGCGTCTCCCTCGGAAGGGACGGCGAACTGCGCTTCGCTGTCACGACCCAGGGCCAGGCAACTCTCGCCTGGGGGCACCCGTTCGAGACGCGGCACGAGGGCTGGCCCGCTCACATGAGCACTCCGTACGTCACGGATCTGCCGGCGTACACCGACATCGTGACCAATGCGAACAACGCGACTGCTGCGATCTCCCCCGACGGCCGGGTGTGGTCATGGGGCCGCATCGAGTTCCGAGGCGACGCTCCCCCCGCTCCGTGGTACACCTCGACGCCCGGCCCTGTGGTCGGGGTCGACGGTCAGCCGGGAACGCAGCTGCGGGCGAAGAAGTTCGCGCAGAGCGGTGAGGACAGCATGTCGTTCATGGGTGCTGTCCTGGACGGCGGCCAGGTCGCCGTGTGGGGCTCGAGCGGCCACGCGGGCGCCGGCACCATCGGAGGAGTGCGTCGCTACCCGACGCTCGTGCGCACGCCGGACGGCACCGCGCCACTCAGCGGCGTGCGGCAGGCCGGCCTCGGCCTCAACGTCAACCTCGTGCTGATGGAGGACGGCAGCGTGATGAACTGGGGCGCCGGACAGTGCTCCACGTCCGGCTACGAACCGCTGCCGAGGCGTGTGGAGGGCTTCGGCACCGACAACCGCAAAGTCGCGGTGACCCGTGAGGCATCCTTCGTCGTGAAGCGCGATGGCTCGCTCTACTCGTGCGGCCGGGTCGGAACCGGGCGACCGACCGGAGAGGACACCTACGACATCGAACAGGTGCCCGGTATGGGGCCTGGCAGCGTCGTCGACATCGCCACCTCGATCGCGGGCACCGTCGTCCTGAAAGCCGACGGCACCCTGTGGGCCTGGGGGCAGGATGGCACCTGCCAGCTCGGCTGCACCGAGGGGCAGTCCCCGCAGCAGTCGTTCCGCGCGACGCCCGAGCAGATCAGGCTGCCCGAAGGCCCGCCGGTGGTTTCCATACACACCAGCGGAGGGATCGGCTTCGCGATCCGTGAGGACGGGAGCGTGCTCGCATGGGGCCGCAACTCCGACGACCTGGGCATTCCCGGGGCTCCCGGGGTCGTGGCGACGCCCACGCCGGTGCCGATGCCCGGCGACCGTCCGATCTCGAAGATCGTCGGTGGGTATGCGGGCCTGCACTACCACCACTACCTTGCGCTGGCGGGTGACCCGGTGGCGCGACTCGCCGAGCAGCGCGGGCCGGGCATCGAGGTATCCGTCGCGGACGCGGCCGTGGCCGAAGGCGAGACAGCGCGGCTCGAGGTGACGCTGAATCATCCCGCCGGGATCGACTACCAGCTCGCCTTCCAGACCTTCGACGGCAGCGCCATCGCGGGCACCGACTACGAGAGCGCGGCGAGCAGCGTTGTCATCCCTGCGGGTCAGACGGGCGTCGTCATCGAGGTGCCCACGATCGACAACGCCATGACGCAGTCCGGCGTCGAGCGGTCCTTCGAGGTGCGTCTTTCGGATGCTCCCGCCTGGGCCGGCATCTCGGATGCGAGCGCGTCGGTGTCGATCGCCGACAACGACCCCGTACCCGCGGTGGGCATCGCGGGGCCCGGGAGCGTCGTGGAGGGTTCCGCCGGCGGGCGAGAGGCATCCTTCACGGTGACCTTGGACCGCCCGAGCGCCGCTGCGGCATCTGTCCTGTGGCGCACCGAGGACGGCACCGCGCACGCCGGCGGTGCCGTATCGGTCGCCGGCGACTACATCGCTGGCTCGGGTGTGGCGGAGTTCGCGCCGGGGGAGACGTCGAAGACCTTCTCCGTCGTCGTGAACGGCGACGCCGAACTGGAGCCGGACGAGACATTCTCCATCGCGCTGTCGGATCCACGCGGCGCGGAGTCCGGTGGGGTCACCGAGATCACCATCGCGGACGATGAACCGTTGCTCGTGAAGACCAGTGACCAGACGGTGATCGCTCCAGCGCCTGGTGAGGCGGAGGTCACGGCGTCGTTCACGATCTCGGCGCCGCAGCTCCTTCCCGGCGAGACGCTCAGCGTTCCATGGTCGGTGTCCGCCCCCTGGCAGGGTTCCGGCTCGGCGCCGCCGGGCATTTCAGGCAGCGGCACCGTTGAATTGACTGCCGATGCGCGCGCTGCCGTCGTCGTGGTGACCGTCGCCGCTGGTGACCCCCAGCCGCGCCTCTTCCGACTCGATGTGAGTGGGGCAAGCTCCTCCTCCGGGCGCGCAGTCATCGCGGAACACGGATCCGGCACCGTGAACCCCGCAGATTCACCGATTCCCGACCCGCTCGCACTCATCACCGGTCCGAGCGAGGTGCAAGAAGGCTCCTCGGCGACATTCAGCGCCGCCGACTCCACCGGATCGGGCCAGCTAGCCTACGCATGGGATCTCGACGGCGACGGCGAGACGGACGATGCCGACACGGAGAACGCGCAGGTCAACTTCCCGGTGTTCGGCTCCCGGGTCATCCTGCTTCGGGTCACCGACGATCGGGGTATGCAGGCCACAACGAGCCGCCTTGTGACGGTGCGGAACGTCCCGCCAGCGATCGCTGCGCTCGAGGACGTCACGCTCGGATCTGATGGCCAGTTGCGCGTGGCCGGCGCGTTCGTCGATCCCGGCGCGAACGAATGGACCGCCACGGTGGATTACGGCGACGGGGAAGGGGCCCAAGCGCTGCCGCTGAACGGGCAGGCGTTTGCGCTGGATCACGTCTATCGCACGCCAGGCGCCCGCACGATCACCGTACAGGTATGCGACACGGGCCGGGCCTGCGGTTCAGGATCGTTCACCGTGACGGTCGACGCGCCCCCGCCGGTGCTGTCGGGTATCGATCCGATTCGGGGGCCCGAGGGCGGCGGCACGCGGGTCGCTCTCACCGGCGCGCATCTCTTCACACCCCCGGGCACTCTTGGAGAGGCGGCAGAGTTCCCCACGGTTTTATTCGACGGGTCAGCGGCGACGGACGTCACTTGTTCGCGCACCCCGAGCGGTCCGGAGGAGGAGCCGCGCGACCTCTGTCTGGCGACCACTCCGGCGCACGCGCCGGGCGCCGTCGAGGTCACCCTCACGGTCGCAGGGGGGTCGAGTGCGACACTACCGGACGCGTTCACGTACACCGGTCGGACCGATCCCGATCCGACCGATCCCGGACCCGGCAATCCCGGGCCGGCGGTCCCAGCAGAACCGGGATCGGGCAACCCTCCCGGCACAAGCGCGCAGCAGCCGCGCGAGTTGTCCGAGACGGGGACCGGCCTCCCCCCGTGGCTGCCTGCGATTGCGATGCTTCTCCTGTTTGCCGGATCAGTGGCCTTCGCGCTCCGCAGGCGTCCTGTGCGCCGCGAGCATCAGTAGTGCGAGGAAGTGCACCACCGCCCGCCTTGTGAGAAGCCCCTTCCCCGCCAACAGACAAATTTGCAGGGAAGTCCACGCGAGGGCAGGGCAGACGTTGCGCACCTTTCGCGCGCCGCAGACGCCCCTTCCATTCGGGAGCGTCTCCGGCTGCACGACAAGCTGCACGCCGACATGACGGGTCGCGACGACGAGAGCGCGTCGAGAAGGCCCGGCCTCGACTTGCGGTGAGTAGGCCCCCCAACTCGCAGTGGGGCAGCGATCCTCGGCGCTCCGGGGCGAGCGATGTGCCAGACGAAGATCCGTCAGGCGGGTGGCACGATGACGTCCCGCACCAAGGCGTCAAGCTGCGCATCGGCGTCGAGGAACTGGCGGAGTGTGTTGCGTGCGGCGCCGAAGTCGGCGAATTCTCCCGCGCGAAGCCCGTCGACGTCATAGGCTCGGCGGAACTCGCTCAACGAATGAAGCTCGTCGAGAACCGCCGTGGGGACGGGTTCTGCGATTCGATCCCGAGCGGGGATGCCATTCGCGTCGATGCGGTGCTGCCAGTCGAAGGGCGGCGAAACGACGAGGTCACCGCCCACCAGTTCCGACCACTGCAGGTGGTTGCGGAACGCAGCAGACAGGATGCGGCTGCGGAACCCCCGCTCGCGGAAGATGGCATATGCCTTCTTGAGAGCCGCGACGCCGGCCCAATCGAGTGTTCCCGGAGCCGTGAGGATGCGGTTCTTCGCCGTCCAGGTCTTCAACCAGTCATCGAGCCGTCCACCCATGATCGTGACGACGTGGCCGAACTCCTGGTCGGGACGCCCTGCCTCGCGCCGGCGCTCGAGCGCATGCTCGAGTGCCGCGCCGACCGCGACAGCCTGGGGAACGGTGAAGCTGAGGGTGGCGTTGATGCTGACCCCCTGGAATGCGGCCTCCTCCATGGCGTGGATACCGGTGTCGGTAGCCGGGATCTTCACGATGATGTTCTCGGCCAGCTTCGAGAACTGGACGGCCTGCGCCACAAGTGCCTCGGCATCGCGGTGCAGACGAGGATCGGTCTGGATAGACAGGCGCCCGTCGCGACCGCCACTTTCGTCGAACGCGGGTTTGAGGAGCTTCGCGGCCTCGACGGAGAGTTCTTTGACTGCTTCCCAGCCGAGCTCAGACTCTCCCCAGGTCGGGTGCTCGACTGCGAGTGCCTGCAGTCGAGGCGTCCAGTATGCGGGGTCGTTGCGGATCGCCGTGAGGGCTATGACGGGGTTGCAGGTTGCGCCGACCGCGCCGAGTTCGATGGAGCGGCGAAGCTCAGCGGGGTCAGCAGAGTCGTTCCACAAGACCGTAGGGAATCGTTCAGCTGCCCGGGCAAAGGGACGGACCGGGGAATCGGTGAGGCTGGTCATGCGGCGTCCCTCACACTCCCGCGACGTTCGGCTTCGCCGCCGGCACGGCGAGTTCGCCAGTCAGATACTGCGCGCGGCCGAAGCCGAACGACCAGTCCTGCGGGCCGTTCTCGACGTAGCCGATGAAGACATCCTCGCCGCCGACACCCACCTCAGCGAGCCGGGTGGCAATCTCGGCGTAGAGGGCTTGCTTCGTCTCGTCGGTGCGGCCGCGCTGGGTGAAGATCTGGATGATCACCGGGTCGGCGCGGTCGAAGCCGAGGCCAGCATCCTCCGCGACGATCGTGGTCGCCGGGCGAGAGGTGAGGACCTGGAAGCGATCGCGAACCGGGATGCCGTAGACAGCGACGATGGCATGGTGCACGGCCGCGGCGATCTCGGTCGAGTTGGTACGGGCGTCGCTGTGGTCGATTCGAACGAGAGGCATGCGCGTTCCTTGAGTGGGAGAGTAGTTTGTCCTATCATATGCACATGAACTAGGAATGCCAAGCCTGGTCGCAACAACTGCACACCGAACACGATTGGAGTGGCGCTCAATGAAGAACCGCCGAACACTGAACGTCGGACTCATCTCGGTGGGCTGGATGGGCAGGTTGCACTCGCGCGCGTACCTCGCCGCGGCTCAGCATTTTCCGGAGCTCCCGCTTCGGGCGTCGCTGCATACGGCCGCCGACCCGGACGAAAGTGGACGTCGGTATGCGTCCGACGTCCTCGGCTACCAACGGACCGTCCAGGACTATCGCGATCTTCTCGCCGACCCGCAGATCGAGGCGGTGTCCATCTGCTCACCGAACTTCTTGCATCACGAGATCGCGCTCGCTGCCATCGGTGCCGGGAAGCCGTTCTGGATCGAAAAGCCGATGGGTCGTAGCGCTGACGAATCGCGCGCGATCGCAGAGCGCGCTGCGGATGCGGGCCTGGTCACGGCCGTGGGCTTCAACTACCGCCACGCTCCGGCGCTGGCCGAAGCGCGGCGGCTCATCCGTGGTGGGGCACTCGGACGCATCACGAACCTGCGCGTGAGCTTCCTGGCGGACTACTCGGCAGACCCGTCCGGGGCGCTCACATGGCGCTTCAAGCGATCCCAGGCCGGCTCGGGTGTCGCGGGCGATCTGCTGTCACATGGCATCGACCTGGCGCAATTTCTCGCTGGTCGGGTCTCAAGCGTCACGGCGGCGAGCGAGACCTTTATCAAGGAGCGCCCTCTGCCGTCGGGCGGTGCTGCGAGCCACTTCAGCAGCGGGGCCCTCGGCGGGCCGACGGGAAAGGTCGAGAACGAGGACTACGCCGCTGTCATCGGCCGGTTCGAGTCAGGTGCAGTGGGCGTTTTCGAGTCCAGCAGGACGGCGGTGGGGCCGAGAGCGGAGTACAGAGTGGACGTGTACGGCACGAAAGGATCTTTGCGCTGGGACTTCCAGCGCATGAATGAACTGCTCCTGGCCGACGACCGCGCTGGCTATCGCACCGTCATGGCGCAGCCAGGATTCGGAGACTTCGGACACTTCCAACCTGGTGCCGGTACCAGCATGGGCTTCGACGATCTGAAGACGATCGAAGCATCGTTGTTCCTGGGGTCCATTCACGAAGACCGGCAGCTCGCGCCGTCAGCCGCGGACGGCTGGGCGGCAGCGGAGGTCGCTGACGCCGCATTGAGGAGCGCGCGCGACGGCCGCTGGGTAGACGTTCCTCAGGTCACGGGCACGACGACATTCGATGCGAGCTGACGCGGCCGCGTGCGCTACCCGATGAGCTCCCGCAGCTGCAACCACAACACCTCGTCAGCCTGTCCTCGGCGAGGACGCTCGACATGGCTACTCCGTTACGACGTCAGGCGTAGAAGTCCGGCCGGATCGCCGCTTCAACCGGAATGACGCCCCCATCGAGCGCCCGAACTCCTGCCTCGCACGCCAGCGCCACGACGTAGCCGTCCCACGCGTTCGGACCATCGACGAGTGAGCCGTTGCGAACTGCGTCCACCCAGCGCTGCACCTGGGTGTCGTATGCCGCGGCGAACCGCGTGGTGTAGGAGTCGTGGTCGCGAACAGTGAAGCTGCCAGCACGCCATTGCTGCAATCCGGCGGGTTGTCCTATTCGGGCGATGCCGCGCTCGAAGACAGCTTCCGTCGCGACTTGATATCCGAACTGCGCGCTCGCGCTCAACTCGACATCGACGAGGACGCCGTTCTCGAGTTCCATGATGACCAGAATCGGCTCTCGGAGCCGTTCCGGTGCGAGTGAGTTCCGACGGGGGTACTTGACCTCGATGGTCTTGATGGTGGAGCCGGCGATCCACGGCACGACATCGATCTCGTGAACGACCGAATCGGTGATCATCATGGACTGCATGTACGACTCGGGCACGGACGGGTTGCGGTGAACTCCGCGGACCATGAGAAGCGCGCCGGCGTCCTGGGAGGCGACCAGGTCGCGTAGTGCCGAATACTCGGCGTCGAACCGTCTCATGAACCCGACCTGGATGTGAGGTCTGTCCAGTTTCTGCTCCAGTTCAAGCACCCGCATGGCTGAGGTCGAGTCGGGGGTAAGTGGCTTCTCGCACAGCACCGGAAGACGAGCTTCGAGCGCCGGCACGAGCACAGGCTCATGGAACTGGCCGGGAACCGCGATGAGGACTGCGTCCACAGCGCCGGACTCGATAGCGTCCTCGACGCGCGCGAACACCGCCGTTCCGGGCGCCTGCGCTGCCGCCGCAGTCGCTCGCCCTTGGTCGGAGTCGACCACCGCCGAGACCACAGCGCCCGAAGTCCGCTTCGCAATCCGAGCGATGTGATCGGCGCCCATGATGCCGGCGCCGACAACGCCGACGCGCAGGTCTCCGCCCATCTCCGGCGCGCTCATGCCCACATCCGCAGCGCCTCGCGGTTCACACGCTGGTCGTCGGCGCGCGCGATCCGGAACTGGTCGAGAGCGATGTCTGGCCCGTTCAGGACGTCCTGCTCGACGACGATCCAGCCGTCATATCCGGACTGGTCCATGAGGTTCATGACGCCTTCCAGGTCGACATCTCCGCGCCCGAAGGCGACGAATGAGCCACCGGACCAGACCTCAGTCATGCCTCCGCCGGCTTCCAGGATGCGAGTGAGCGCAGCCCGGTCAACGTCCTTGAGATGAAGATGGTTGATTCGTGATCCCCATCGCCGAGCCGCCTCGACGGGGTCACCACCCGCGATGTAGAGATGGCCGGTGTCAAGGGTAAGACCCACGTCGGTCCCTTCGAGGAAGAGGTCGACTTCCTCCGGAGACTCGACGAACGTGCCTGCGTGATGATGGAAGGTCGGCTCGAAACCGGCGTCCCGGACGATGCTCGCCGCCTTGTCCACGTTCGCGTGGAGACGCTCACGCGCGTGCGTGGACAGCGGGTCCTTCTCGGCTCCGCGCCCGGGGTTGGCGACGCGCAGGGCCGATCCGTCGTCCGCAAGCGTCGGCAGCGGCAGTCTCCCCGGCCCCCGCTCGGCCGCTTCCGAGAACGCACGCAGCGTCTCCCTGAGACCGGGGATGGAGGCTTCGAACGCCTCGTCGTCGGTGAACGGGATCTGGATCCACCCGCCGGCAAGATCCAAGCCGAAACGGTCGAGCCTGCCGCGCAGTTCGTCCCCCCGGCCGAGAAGCCCTGCCGGACCGAGATCGATACCGGCATAGCCGGTCGCCTGAAGAATCTCGCCGATCTCATCTGCGGTAATGGTGGGCGCACCGTCAGGGGTCAGTTCGAACACGCCGAAGCTGACGGGAGCGCCCGCGACTGTAGCCTTCATGCCCTAAGCCATTCGCGAATCGTGTATGTCATGTGTTCACCGTTCTTCTCTGAAGGGTCAGCCGAGGAGGGGTCGCTGCGGCGTCCGCTGCGCGAGGTACTCCTCGCGTGCGCGCTGAGTGGATTCGAGCGTCGAGACTGCCGGCACCGGAACGTCCCACCACCCGAGGCCATCGGGTGCGTACACGAGGGGGTCGCTGTTGATGTGAATGAATGTGGATCGCTCGGAGGCCTTCGCCTTGGTGACCGCGCTCTTCAGATCGTCGATGGCCGACGCCCCGGGCTCGATCTCGATGACATCGAGCCCGTAGCCACGGGCGTTCATAGCGAGGTCGACGGGCAGAATCTTCTCGCCTTGGAAGTTGCGGGCTTCGTTGTCGTACTCCCGGTACCAGGTGCCGAACCGCTCCGACCCGACGGTCTCCGAGAGGTGCCCAATGGAGGCGAACCCGTGGTTCTGGATGAGGACGACGATGAGCTTGATGTCCTCGGCGACAGCCGTCACCAGTTCGGTGTTGAGCATGAGATAAGAGCCGTCGCCGACCATGACGATGACGTCGCGGTCGTCTCCGTCGGCGAGAAGGCCGCGCTTCGCGCCCAGACCGCCCGCAATCTCGTATCCCATGCATGAGAACGCGTACTCGACGTGGTAGCCGAGCGGATCGCGTACCCGCCAGAGCTTGTGCAGGTCGCCCGGCAGAGATCCAGCGGCCTGCACGATGACGTCCCGGGGCGCGGTGCTCGACTGCACGGCTCCGATGATCTCCGGCTGACCAGGAAGCTCGCGGCCCGACGGCTGGAAGGCGGAATCCACGGCCGCGTCCCACTTCGCCTTCTCACGAGCGATGCTCTCGCTGTACTCGGGGGCGATCTCAAAACCTTCGAGCTCGATGGACAGTTCGCTGAGCGTCTCCCGCGCGTCGGCGACAAGCGGAAGCTGCGAGCCGTGCTTGTACGCATCGAACGAGGCGACGTTGATGTTGACGAACAGCACGTCCGGGTTCTGGAATGCCGTGCGTGAGGCGGTCGTGAAGTCGCTGTATCGCGTACCGATGCCGATGATGACGTCAGCTTCGGCGGCAAGACGGTTGGCGGCCAGAGTTCCAGTCGCACCGACGCCGCCGAGGTACTGCGGATGATCCCAGTTGAGCACGCCTCCGCCTGCTTGCGAAGTGCCGACCGGGATACCGGTTGCCTCCACCAGAGCGCGCAGCTGCTCCTCCGCACCGGAGTAGATGACTCCGCCTCCGGCGACGATGAACGGGTTCTTGGCATTCCGGATGGCTGCTACGGCCCGGGCGAGCGGGGCACGCTCGGGCAGGGGGCGACGGATGTGCCATTCGCGGTCCTGAAGGAACTCGAGCGGGACATCGAGTCCTTCCGCTTGGACGTCCTCGGGGAGCGCGATAGTCACAGCGCCGGTCTCTGCGGGATCCGTCAGCACGCGCATTGCTGCCAGCGCAATCGAGTACAACTGCTCGGGACGCTGAACCCGGTCGAAGAATCGCGACAGGGGGCGGAAGGCATCCGTTACCTGAATCCCGATGTCCCACGGTTGCTCAAGCTGCTGTAGGACCGGGTCGGCGACCCGCGTGGCGAACGTGTCGCTCGGAAGCAGGAGTGCCGGGAGCCGGTTGGTCGTGGCCAGCGCTGCGCCGGTCAGCATGTTGGCGGCCCCGGGGCCTACGGAAGCAGCGGACGCATAGGTTCCGCGGCGACGGTGCATGCGCGCGTATCCGACCGCCTGATGCACCATGGCCTGCTCGTTTCGGGCCTGATGGTAGGGCATCAGATCCGGCTGCTCGACATTCACCTGCTTGAGCGCCTGCCCAACACCCGCGACGTTCCCGTGCCCGAAGATGCCGAACATGCCGGGGATGGTCCGCTCCCGGATATCCCCGTCAACGGTCCACTGGTGCGCCAGGAACTCCACGAGTGCCTGACTGACTGTCATCCGCTTGGTCGAGCTCATCAGCGGTGGCCCTTCTTGTCGTCGGTGAACGGAAGCCGGTCATCTACGTCCTGCCCAGCCCAGGTGTCACGCACCCACGAGTGGGCGGGGTCGTCGCTGATCAGCCACTCCCGTTCGGGGTCGGGTCCGGCCATGACGTTGAGGTAGTACAGGTCGTACCCGGGTGCAGCTACCGCCGGACCGTGGTACCCGTAGGGCACGAGCGCGATGTCGCCCGTGCGCACCATCGCATTGATGTCGATGTCACCGGCGGGCGAGGAGTACGTGGAGAACATTCCGAACGACGCATCCGTGGAGGCTTTCGCGCCAGCGGCCGGCGCAGTCTCGAAGTAGTAGATCTCTTCCAGACGCGACTCATGGCCCGGGATGTACTCATCGTGCTTGTGCGGTGGGTACGACGACCAGTTCTCCGCCGGTGTGACCACCTCGCACACGATGAGCTTGGCGGCATCCAACGCCTGCGGTGTGCCGAAGTTGTGGACTTGGCGACTGGAGCGACCAGACCCGCGCAGCTCGATGGGAGTGTCGGACGCCGAGATGTACTGCCACGGGCGGGACTCCATAGCGGGGGCCTCGGTCACCGCGACCCGACCACGTCCTCTTATCTCGGCGGTCGTTCCCGCCGGCAGGTAGAGAACATCCGTGGGACCGTCGAAGACGGACTTCCGACCGTGCAGTTTGGTTTCCCACTCGCCCGGGAAGTGATGGTGGGTCACAGCGAAGGACCCCGCGAGTGGGACGATGATCCGCTCGACATCTCGGGCTTCCAGGGCGAGGTGCTCAGAGTCGGCGACGTTGGCGACGCGAATTCCAGTGTGCTGCCAGCCGGGCGTCCTTGCGTCGACGACACTTTCCCACCCGTCGCGGGAGAGGTCGCCTCGGCGATGGAACCAGCGCTGCTCGGAAGTGCTCATGTGGTCTCTCGTGCGTCGATTGTCGTGGACGGATGCCGCGGCCGCGAGTCCTCGCGGCTGCGGCCGCGGCACCCACCGGTCAGTGGTTCTGGGGGAAGCCGAGGTTGATGCCGCGGGTATCTGAAAGGCTGCGTGTGGCGGGGTCGAGCCAGCGGGCGGTGATGGCCTTCTCGCGGGTGAAGAAGTCGAAGCCGTGCATTCCGTAGGCTTTCGCGTCGCCGAACAGGGACTGCTTCCAGCCGCCGAAGGAGTGGTAGGCGACGGGGACGGGGATGGGCACGTTGATGCCGATCATGCCGACCTGTACTTCGTTCTGGAAGCGGCGGGCGGCGCCGCCGTCGTTGGTGAAGATCGCGGTGCCGTTGCCGAATTGGCCGGAGTTGATCAGGTCGAGTCCTTCGTCGTAGGAGTCGACGCGGATGACGGAGAGGACCGGTCCGAAGATCTCCTCGGTGTAGGCGCGGCTGCTGGTGGGGACGCGGTCGAGGAGGGTGGGGCCGAAGAAGAACCCGTCCTCGTGTCCGTCGACGGTGTATCCGCGGCCGTCGACGACGATCGTCGCGCCGTCTTGCTCGGCGATATCGACGTAGGACGCGACTTTGTCGCGGTGCACGTCGGTGATGAGCGGGCCCATGTCGGGCTCGACACCGTCGGCGCCGGCACCGTTGCCGATGCGGAGCTTGCCGATGCGGTCCTGGATCTTGGCGATGAGGTCGTCGGCGACCGGCTCGACGGCCAGCACGACCGAGATGGCCATGCAGCGCTCTCCGGCGGCGCCGTAGCCGGCGTTGACCGCTTGATCGGCGACCAGGTCGAGATCGGCGTCGGGAAGGACGAGCATGTGGTTCTTCGCGCCGCCGAGCGCCTGTACCCGCTTGCCGTGCTTCGAGGCGGTCTCGTAGATGTACTGCGCGATCGGCGTCGACCCGACGAAGCTGATCGACTGCACGTCGGGGCTGGTGAGGAGCCCGTCGACGGCGAGCTTGTCGCCCTGAAGAACGGTGAAGACGCCGTCGGGAAGCCCCGCTTCCTTCCACAGCTGCGCCAGCCACAGCGACGCGGACGGGTCCTTCTCGCTGGGCTTGAGCACCACGGCGTTGCCGGCGGCGATCGCGATCGGGAAGAACCACATCGGCACCATCGCCGGGAAGTTGAACGGGCTGATGATGCCCACGACGCCGAGCGGCTGCTTGATGGAGTACACGTCGATGCCGTTGGAGGCGTTCTCGGAGTAGGCGCCCTTGATCAGGTGCGGGAACCCGGTGGCCAGCTCCACGACCTCCTGGCCGCGGAGGATCTCACCCATCGCGTCCGAGCGCACCTTGCCGTGCTCGGCCGTGATGATCGCCGCGAGCTCGGCCTTGCGCGCGTTCAACAACTCGCGGAACGCGAACAGCACCCCCTGCCGCCGCGCCACCGAGTAGCCCGACCACACCTCGAAGCCACGCACCGCCGACGCGATCGCAGCATCCACCTCCGCCTCATCGGCCAACGCGACCTGCGCGCTGACCGCACCCGTCGCCGGGTTGAACACCGGCGCCGTGCGACCACTCGCCGACGCGTGCTCCGCCCCATCGATCCAATGTCCGATTGTGACTGACGTGGTGGTGTCCGATGCCGCGGCGGAGTCTGCGGTGATAGTCATGGGTACTCCTTAGAGAGTGGGGATAGGGGGTCAGAGGGTCGCGTGCACACCGGCGGTGTGGACGAGCCCCGCGGCAGTGTCGACGGCCGCTGCGACGTCTCCATCTGGCGGGTAAAGGAGCGTTCGGCCGACCGTGAGGCCGCGAACGCCGGGGAGGGCGAGGGCGTCTTCCCAGGCGGAGAAGGTCTCGTCCGGGTCGGCGCCGGAATCTCCGCCAAGAAGCAGGGTGGGGAGGGTGGTGGACTCCATCACGCGTTCCATGTCCGGAACGACGGGCAGCTTCATCCACGTGTGGGTGCTGCTCGCGCCCAGCCCGGCCGCGATGGCAACCGACAGGATCACGGCGTCCGCGGACAGGTCGTTGACGATGCGACCCTCCTCCCAGCGGCTCATGAATGGCTCGAGCATGATGGGAAGGCCCGCAGCAGCCGCAGCCGTGACAGCATCCGCGGTGGCTTGCAGTGTCGGAGCCGTGGCCGGGTCCTCGAGGTTTATTCGGATGAGGGCTTTCGCGAAGTCGATTCCGGACTCGACCATGCGGGGGACGTCGTAGGCGGTGTAGCGGTCGTCCATCTCGAACCTCGCCCCGCGCAGCCCGCCTCGGTTCATGGACCCGACGACGAGCTTGTCGTCGAGTAGGGACAGTGCGGCGAGGTCGTCGATGATGTCGGGGGTGGCGAGCACACCATCCACTCCGGGGCGGCTGAGCGCGACTGCCAGGCGCTCGAGCAGGTCGTAGCGGTTGGCCATTGCGGAAGCGTCGGGGCCGACCGCGAGTGCGCCTCGCGCAGGGTGGTCAGCGGCGACGATGAAGAGCCTGTCGTCTCCGCGAAGTACTTCTCGCCGCGTCCGCTCCGAAAGCGCGCGTTTGATGATCTCCGGATCCTTCGCCCGCACATCACGCAGGCGTTCGAAGTCCTCCGCCGTGAGAATGCCGATGGTCATGCGCGCGCTCCCGTCTCGAGAATGGCGGCCACTTCCGACTCGTGGGGCATCGCTGTGGAGCATTCGAGGCGACCGGCGACGATCGCGCCGGCCACGTTGGCGAAGCGGAGTACTCGCTCCAGCTCCCATCCCGCGAGGAGTCCATGGCACAGCGCGCCCCCGAACGCATCACCCGCGCCGAGGCCGTTGACGACGTCCACCGGATACGGCGGAACCTCGACGGTCTCGGTTGCCGTCTTTGCGAGGACGCCGCGCGGACCCTGCTTGACGACAGCAAGCTGGACACCGCGCTCCAGGAGCGCGTCGGCTGCGCGATGGGGATCGGTCTCCCCGACAGCAACCTCGCATTCCTCGCGGTTGCCGACTGCGACCGTCGCGAAGGCGAGAGCGGCCGACACTTGCGCGTGAGCGGTGTCACGGTTCGGCCAGAACATGGGCCGGTAGTCCAGGTCGAAGATCGTGAGTGGCTTGCGGCCGCGTGACGCAAGCAGGGCCTTGTGGACGGCGCGACTCGGCTCCTGACTCAGTCCCGTTGCCGTGAACCACAGCACACGGGCGGATCGAACGACGCCCTGGTCGATGTCATCGAGCGTGATGTTCAGGTCCGGGGCCATGGGCTCGCGGTAGAAGTAGAGCGGGAAGTCGTCAGGGGGAAAGATCTCGCAGAAGGTGACCGGGGTAGGGAGGTGTGGATCCGTGCTGACGTAGCGGTTGTCCACTCCGAGGTTGTCGAGTTCACGAAGCAGGTAGCGACCAAACGGGTCGTCTCCCACTCGCGAAAGCAGCGAGGAGTCGCGGCCGTACCGGGCTGCGGCAACCGAGACGTTCGCGGCACTGCCACCGAGGTATTTCCCAAAGGTCTGCACGTCTTCCAGGCCCACGCCGGACTGCAGCGGATAGATGTCCACGCCGAGCCGGCCGATGGCCAGGACGTCGAAGGGTTTCTGCGACTCAGTCATACTCCGCTGTACAACTCTCTCTTGCGGGAAGTGCGGTCGGTTCTGACGCGTGGCGCCATATGTCCTAACAATAACACATGAGTGATTCTCGTCAACCGTTTCGCTCGTGCCGATACGTATGACAAAGCGGTGACTGTGTAAGATTGTCCCGACAATAAGCCCTATCCAATTGGAACACCATGGCGAACGACGAGACAGTGTGGCCCCACGAGCTCTTCGCCGACCTGGACCGTACGGGTCCTGTGCCGCTCTACTTCCAGGTGTCCACGCGGCTCGAAGACGCCATTCGCTCGGGACGAATCGCGCCGGGGGCGCGACTTGAGAATGAGATAGCCATCGGCCAGCGTCTCGGGCTGTCTCGACCCACGGTGAGGCGCGCGATTCAGGAGCTCGTTGACAAAGGCCTCCTGGTGCGCCGCCGCGGGATCGGGACCCAGGTGGTGCAGGGGCAGGTGACCCGCCAGGTCGAGCTGACAAGTCTCTACGAAGACCTCCAGACAGCCCACCACGAGCCTGGGACCAGGGTCCTTGCGCACGAGCTCGTGCCGGCAACGGACACGGTCGCAGCGGGGCTGGGTGTCGCTCAGGGTGACGAAGTGGTGTTCGTCCGCCGTCAGCGCAGCACCGATGGCGTTCCCGTGGCCGTCCTCGAGAACTATCTGCCGCGGGAGTTCTCGGACATCACGACTGAACAGCTCGAGTCTCGCGGCCTGTACCAGATCCTTCGCGCTCGCGGAGTGACCATCAAGATCGCGAAGCAGAAGATCGGCGCCCGACGTGCGACCGGAGACGAGAGCGAGCTGCTCGGCATCGACAAGAGCGGTGCCGTCCTCACAATGGAGCGGATCGCGTTCGACAGCGCTGGCCGAGCGGTTGAGTTCGGACACCACTGCTACCGGCCCGACATGTACAGCTTCGAGACGACGCTCGTCGCGAAGTAGGCCTGCGCGGCCGATGAGCGCCCGCGCAGACCTACTCGAGATCGGTCAGGCCTCGAGGGCCACCGGCCGGTTCTTCTCGACAGAGGTGATGCAGGCGAGGGCGATGGCAAGCGCGGCACGGGCGTCCTCGCCGCGCGCGCCGGATACGGCTCCCGTCCGGATGGCATCGACGAACGAAACCAGTTCATCCGTGTATGCCTGGTGGAACAGGTCGATGTTCAAGCGCGTCGTCGTCGTCTCCTGGCCCGCGGCGGAGTAGTGGCGCATGCTCGTCGAGCGCACATCGCCTGCGGTGACCATCCCGGCGGAACCGAAGACCTCACCTCGGACGTCATAGCCGTAGACAGCCGAGAAGTTCGCCTCGGCAGACGCGAGTGCGCCGTTGTCGTAGCGGATGGTGACGAGCGCTGTGTCGAGCAGACCCGCCTCTCTGAATTCGGGGGCGACCAGCGCATCCGCCTTGGCGAAGACCTCGACGGCGTGCGCGCCGGGGTTGAGCCAATTGAGTGTGTCGAAGTCGTGGATCAGTGTCTCCAGGAAGATCGTCCACGGCTTGACGGCACCGGGATTGGAAAGCCCCGGATCGCGGGTCAGCGAGCGCAGCAGCTGGGGTGTACCGACGCCACCGCCTTCGACGACCGCATGCGCGGCGGCGAAGTCCGTGGAGAAGCGGCGATTGAAGCCGACCTGTAGGGGGAGACCAGCTTCGGCAGCCGCGGAGATGGCGCGGTCGGCATCCTCGAGCGTCAGCGCCATCGGCTTCTCTACGAAGACGGCTTTACCAGCGCGCGCGGCCGCAACCACCAGGTCAGTGTGCGTGAATGCGGGCGACGAGATCACGACGCCGTCGACCGCTGTGTCTGCGAGCAGGTCGGCGCTGTCGAGGTAGGCCTTGGCAACGCCCAGCGGCGAAGCGACGCGTTCGGCCGCGCCCGGCTGCGGATCTGCGACGGCCTCCAAGACGGCGCCGGGGATACGCTGCGCGATGGTCTCGGCGTGGAACTTGCCGATCCAGCCCGAGCCGATAAGCCCGAGCCGTACCGTGCCCGACCGCTCGTCCACCCTGGACGCCTGCGTGGTGGTCTGGCTCATTGAGGTCTCCTTGTCTCCGGCGCCGGCGACGGGGACCGTCGACATCGACACCCTGGTGCGGTTCACGCCGCTTTCGGTAAAGGCTCCTACCTTTGTCCTGACAATAGCACGAAGATCTGGCACGTGCTAGTGCCGCTGATCGACGAGGTCACCCAGCGACGGTAAACGCGTCGCGGAAGCGCTCCAGTGCCACATCGGAGTCGCCCGAGGGCCACGCCTCCAGTGCGACGACGCCGTCGTAGCCGGCCCCTGTGAGCGCCTTCGCCACGTTCCGGTAGTTGATCTCGCCAGTGCCGGGCTCGAAGCGGCCCGGATTGTCGGCAACCTGGATCTCGCCCACCCAGGGGAGCACTTCACGTGTCCGCTCGATGAGGTTCCCCTCGTCGATCTGTGCGTGGTACAGGTCGAAGTTCATCCGCAGGCCCGCGCTGTTCACTGCCTGGACCAGTTGGACGGTCTCCTCCGAGCGAGCGAACGGTGTGCCCGGGTGGTCGACGCGTGTATTGAGGTTCTCGAGCGTGAAAGTGCGCCCCGCCTCCTCTCCCAGCTCGGCGAGTCGGCGAAGACTGTCGACAGCCCGGAGCCAATCGCTCCCCGACGTGCTCCAACGCGGGGCCACCGGCAGTCCACGGTCATCAAGGCCGGTGCCGTGTACGTTCAGCCGCGGGCAGTCCAGCTCGGCTGCGACCTCGAGGGAGCGACGAGCAGAGCTGAGTAGGGCCTCGACCCCATCGACGTCGATCAGATCACCGCTGATGTATCCGGTCATGGACGAGAACTGAGCTCCGCTCGTGGCGAGGGCGGGAATGTCCTTCGCCGTCCAGTCCCAGATCTCAACGAGGAAGCCGGCTTGATGGATGGCGTCTACTCGCTCCAGGAACGGGCGCTCCCCGTAGAGCATCTCGGCATTGGCGGCAAGCGTGAATGGGCAGGCCACGTCTCTCCCTTCGGTGATCGCGATCGCCGTACCGGGACCGCTGTGCCTGACCGAGGCGACTGCCCAGGACTAGGACGCGGATGAGGGACGTCGTCGTCGAGCAATCTCTCGGGTGTTGTAGCACTTCAAACTAGCACGTGCCAGCATTCTTGACAGAATGTATTGACAAATAGACTCCAGTGATTCACACTCGACCCACGACAGAGACGTCGCCCGAGGAGCACTCGACGTCGATTCGTCCTCACCGAAAGGGAAATCACATGAAGAAGCGCTTGTGGAGCGGCATCGCACTTGCCGCCGCAGCCACCCTGGCCCTCACCGCTTGTTCCGGCACCGGCCAGGAGACCGACAATGGCGGCGGCGACGACACCGCCAGCGAATCCAAGGGATTCACGTATGCGGTCGTAACCCACTCGGGCCCCGGCGACGCCTTCTGGGATCGCGTCAAGTCGGGCGCTGAGCAGGCCGGCCGCGACTACGGAGCCGAGGTCCTCTATAACAACGACCCCGACCCTGCCAAGCAGTCGCAGCTCATCGACAACGCAGTCGCGCAGGGCGTGGACGGCATCGTCGTCTCGATGGCCAACCCGGACGGTCTCCAGACGAGCATCGAGGCTGCCGTCGAGGCCGGCATCCCCGTCGTCACCATCAACTCCGGCATGAGCCGATCCGCCGAGTTCGGCGCGCTGACCCACGTCGGCCAGGACGAGAGCATCGCGGGCGCCGCGGTGGGCGAGCGCCTGAGCGACGAAGGGCTCACCAACGTCCTATGCGTCATCCAGGAGGCTGGAAACGTCGCCCTCGAGGAGCGGTGCCGCGCGACCGCCGGATCGTTCAGCGGAACCGTCGAGAACCTTCAGGTCGACGGCACCAACGACGCCGAGGTGAAGGCGACCATCAAATCCAAGCTGCAGGCCGACCCCTCCATCGACGGAGTTCTCACCCTGGGTGGCCAGTACGGAATCGACGCGGTAGGCGCTGTCGAAGAGTTGGGCAGCAGCGCGAAGGTCGCCACCTTCGACCTCTCAGAAGACGTCGTCAGCGCAGTCGAAGACGGGACGATCCTGTTCGCTGTCGACCAGCAGCCTTACGTTCAGGGCTTCATGGGCGTGACCGCGCTGTACCTGAAGAGCCTCAACGGCAACGACCTCGGAGGCGGCCAGCCGATCTACTCCGGCCCCGCGTTCGTCACGTCCGAGAACGCCGCACAGGTCGCGGAGTTCGCCGCGAACGGCACGCGCTAGTCGAACATCGGTCGGGCGAGGGACACCTCGCCCGACCGAATGGCTGAAAGGAATCCCACACGTGACTACGACAGACATCGTCACCATCGCGAACCGACCACGGCTCGAGCGGCAACCGATCCGCCGCCTCCTCGCACGCCCCGAGGTCGGCGCCCTCGTCGCCGCACTCGCCGTCATGATCTTCTTCTCGGTGTACACCGACAAGTTCATGACCCTCGCGGGCGCGGGTGTCTGGCTCGAGTCGGCCTCCACCTTCGGGATCATGGCCGTCGCCGTGGCGCTGCTCATGATCGGTGGCGAGTTCGACCTCTCCGCGGGCGTGATGACCGGCTTCACCGCTCTCATCGTCGGCGTGCTCACGACCCACTACGGCTTGAACATCTGGGTGGCCGTGCTCGTCGCTCTCGTAGCGGCGCTCGCGGTAGGCGCACTCAACGGCTATCTCGTGATGCGCACCGGACTCCCCAGCTTCATCGTCACCCTGGGTACGTTCTTCGTCATCGCGGGCATCGACCTCGCGGTCACCAAGCTCATCACCGGCCAGGTGGCCATCCAGGGCATGACGAAGGTCCCGTTCTACGAAACCATCCAGCCCCTCTTCGGCTCCTCGATCAGGATCGGAACCGGCACGTTCTACATCTCGGTGCTCTGGTGGTTCATCGTGACCGCCATTGCGACGTGGGTTCTCCTTCGCATGCGCGCCGGAAACTGGATCTTCGCGGTCGGTGGTGCTGCCAACTCCTCGCGCCAGGTCGGCGTGCCGATCCTCAAGACGAAGATCGGCCTGTTCATGACGACCGCGGGGGCCGCGTGGCTGGTCGGAATGATCTCCCTCTTCCGGACCTCCACAGTTCAGGCGAACACCGGTGTCGGACAGGAGTTCATCTACATCATCTGCGCTGTGGTCGGCGGCTGTCTTCTGACGGGCGGATTCGGCTCCGCCATCGGCGCGGCTCTCGGTGCGCTCATCTACGGCATGGTCTTCCAGGGCATCACCTTCGCGCAGTGGGACACGAACTGGCTCCGCACATTCCTGGGAGCAATGCTGTTGCTTGCCGTGTTCCTCAATCACTGGGTCCGACTGCGCGCGAGCGGAGCTTCGAAATGACAACGACTGCCACACCCGATACGCCGGTCCTGGAAGTTCGCGACGTCGCAAAGCGATACGGAGCCATCAACGCGCTTCACGGTGTCTCCACCGTCGTCAGCGCCGGCCGCGTCACGTGCGTCCTTGGCGACAACGGCGCTGGAAAGTCGACGTTCATCAAGATGCTGGCCGGCGCGCACGCTCCGACGGAAGGCGAGATCCTCCTCGACGGCGAACCAGTCACGTTCTCGTCGCCGCGCGATGCACTCGACGCCGGTATCGCCACGGTCTACCAAGACCTCGCCGTCGTCCCCCTGATGCCCGTCTGGCGGAACTTCTTCCTCGGCTCGGAGCTGACCAAGGGCTGGGGGCCGTTCCGCCGTCTGGACGTGAAGCAGATGAAGGAGATCACCTACGTCGAACTGGCGAACATGGGCATCGACCTCCGCGACGTCGACCAGCCCATCGGGACTCTCTCCGGTGGAGAGCGACAGTGCGTGGCCATCGCGCGCGCCGTCTACTTCGGAGCTCGGGTCCTGATCCTCGATGAGCCGACGGCCGCCCTCGGGGTCAAGCAGTCCGGCGTCGTGCTCAAGTACATCGCCCGCTCGCGGGACCGCGGGCTCGGCGTGGTCTTCATCACGCACAACCCGCACCACGCGTACCCGGTCGGCGACCGCTTCCTCCTGCTGAATCGGGGCACCAGCCTGGGGGACTACGAGAAGAAGGATCTGACACTGGCCGAACTCACCAGTCTGATGGCCGGCGGTGCGGAACTCGAGTCCCTCGCGCACGAACTCGAGCGAACCATGGGCGCCGAGTCGGACGTCGTTCGCGAGATCGAACGTGAGGCGGACGCGATCCCTGCCGCGCTGCGCGCCGAGGACGAAGGCGCGTCGGCGTCCGCGGTGTGATCTGACCTCATGGTGAACCGCGATCTCGGGCCGGGACGGCAATGCCGCCCCGGCCCGAGTGCATCTGGAACAATCGGCCAGAAGGCAAGGCAGACATGACGGATGACAGCGGGGAATCGGTCTCGGGGGCGAGGGCGCGAGAGCGTCCGACCATGAAGGACATCGCCGAGCATGTGGGGATGTCGCGCCAACTCGTGTCCATCGTTCTGCGCAACGCGCAGGGAGCGAGCGAGGCGTCGCGGCAACGGGTCATAGAAGCTGCCCGCGAACTGGGCTACTACCCGGACGAATCTGCGCGTCTCCTTCGTCAAAGGCGCAGCGGACAGCTGGGCGTACTCTTCACGATGCGGCAACCGTTCGAGGTCGACCTCGTCGATGCACTGTACGGACAGGCCGCGGACTACGGATACCGGCTGGTCCTCAGCACCGTCGGGCTGGGACGGTCCGAAGGTACCGCGCTGGATGAGCTGATGCGACAGCGCATCGAAGCCCTCATCGTCCTGACGACCGAGTCTCGCGACGGCATCATCCGGCGACTGCCCTCCGGCGTACCGATCGTCCTCCTCGGGGGCCCGCAAGCGACCGGTCGGCACGATGAGGTGCACGTCGAGAACGGACAAGGCATGGCGCTCGCCGTGCGCCACCTCGTCGAACTCGGGCACAGCCGCATCACCTACGTCGGGCCATTTGCGGGTCCGAATGCGGCGGAACGACTGGAGGGCTACAAGACGTCGATGCGTTCCCAGGGTCTCCACCACGCCATCGACGCGATCGAGGCGGACTACACCGAGGAGGCGGGATACGCCGCGGCGCAGGAACTTCTCCACCGTGACAGCCGGTCGTCAGCGCTCGTCTGTGCGAACGACCGGTGCGCGTTCGGGGTGATGGAGACCTTCCTGCGTGAAGGAGTGCGCGTGCCAGAGGACATCTCCATCGTCGGGTTCGACGACAGTACTGTCGCGCGGCTTCCGTTCGTCGACCTCACCAGTGTCCAGCCCAATCCCGAGCTGATGGCACGACTCGGGTTGGAGGCCGCTGCCCGGCGTCTCGCCGATCCGGATCACTCCGACTGGTACCGCAGCGTCCCTCCCACGCTCGTGGTGCGAGGTTCGTCCTCGGCGCCGCCTAGCGGCCGTGACTTCGGCCTTCGACGAACTACGTGAGGCCGAGCACTCCATTCCTTCGGCGCGGTACCCCGATCGAGTCGTCACGCAGTTCGGGCGGCAGAGCCCATAGCGGAGCGTTCTGGTAGGCGATGGGCCGCAGATGGAGCGTTGTAGGCGGGCGGAGTTCAGGCATAGCCGAACTGCTTGCGGGTGAGGGCATCGAAGGTGCGGTCCGGCAGGAGCGGAGCGATTCCCGACCGGCCGCGGTGCGTCAGCCGCCCGGGCCGACCGGATCGATCGGCGCCCCGTCGCCGTTCTCGGGCAGATCTCCGCGCTCGACCGGCTCGGCCGGCGGCGTGGGGGCGTCGGAGAAGAGGAGTTCCAGCTCGGCGTCCGAGGGCACCTGCACGGCCTTCGCGGCGGCCAGAAGATCCGCACGCGGGGCGTCGTTCATTCCAGTCACCCGGATGAGCGCCCCGTCCCGGACCGCGACGTACTCGTGGACGCCGCCCCCGGATCGGTGCCAGACGCCGTCCTCGTCGGTGCAGGTCACCGGTTCGTCGGATGCCTCCCACAGCGGCATCTCGACGCAGGACGCTGCGGTCATCCCGCCTCGGTCCGTGCGAATGGTCACCATGGCTCCGGTGGTCGCGTTGAACCACGTGGCCGACATCCCCTCAGCAGCACCCGGCCCGACGGACTGGGGCGCCAGGTCGTAGCCCTCGACCTCGGTGGTGTACACGAGTTCCGGCGCGACGCCGAGGGCGCTCGCACGCTCGGCGATCCGGTCGGGGTCGGCGGATGCCGTGCCCGGCGTCACCGATGCGCATCCACCGAGCGCAACGGCGGCGAGCACGGCGACGACACCCGCCGTCGCCTTGGCGCGGTGCTGACGTGGGGGAGGCATGAGAGCATCCTCCCTCACACGGCCGACCCTGACGTCACGACACGGCTCCGCTGCGCCGCCCGCACCCGGGCGGCTTACTGGGTGGAACGACTTTTGCGCGGCTTCTCGGCGCGAGCCTAGATTCGCACCAGTCCCGGGGCTGGATGCGGTTCGCGTGCCCGAGGGGCCTGCAGGATCGATCAAAGGAGATCACATGAAATCGCTCATACGCTCCGGAGTCGCCCTCGTCGCCGCGGCAGCGCTCGGCGCGACCATGGTGGTCGGGGCGACCGCCGTGAGCACCGACAAGGGGAACGGGAACGGACTCGGCGGGCAGCCCGCGACCGCCAGCCAGATCTACCTCGACGACATCAAGGACTACGGCGTCTGTCGCGGAGTCGACCCCGAGTGCTACAACGCGTGGGGCAACGGCTGGACGGAGGGGGAGCAGAAGCGCATCCTCATCTGGAGCCGGACCGCCGGACCGCGTCACGCGCACCTCGGCACGCCACTCGGCGCCGGAATGAACCCGCCGCTGAACGCCAACAACGTCGCACAGGCCGCCCTCAAGGCGTGGGCGGAGGAACGTGGGATCGCGGTGGACTACACCGAGGACCTGGCGAACTTCAGCCGCCTGAACAACTACCAGGCAGTCGTGTTCCTGAGTTCCAACCGCGACACCCTCGATGACACCGCGCAGACCACGCTCATGCAGTACATCCGCGGAGGCGGAGGGTTCGTCGGCATTCACAACGCCTTCGGCGCCGAGTACCACTGGGAGTACTACGAGGGCCTGCTCGGCGGTGCCAACTTCTACAATCACGGGCCGAACCGCGAGGGCACGGTCGAGACGATCAACCACCAGGACGTGTCCACGTCCTTCCTGCCCGACACGTGGGCGTTCAAGGACGAGTGGTACAACCTGGTGCCGTATCCCAGCTTCGTCAACGTCCTGCTCGAGGTCGACCGGGCCACGAGCGAGGCGACCCCGGCCGGGCACGGCGAGCACCACCCGGTGAGCTGGTGCCAGTACTACGACGGCGGGCGGGCGTGGCTGACGACCCTCGGGCACGATGTCGCGGCCTGGACGGATGCGCCGCTGGCCGGCGACGAGTTCTTCCAGCAGCACGTGATGGAGGGGCTGGAGAGCGCCATGGGGATCAAGCCTTTCTGCTCGGCCTGAAAACCCAGTCGTCCTCAGCCGATGCGAGCGAGGGCCCGAGCCTGCGGGAGGCGGGTTCGGGCCCACTCGCTCGCGCGGCACGGCAGCCGGTCCCGTTCGTTCCACTGAGCGGGACCGGCCCTCCTTCTGAGAAGGAGTTCCTTGCCGCCCCTCGGGACTCGTCGGATACTGCCCACATGCGATCCGCTCACGGAGGCGAGCCCGTCTCGGTGCTCGACCGGATCCTCGCGATCCTCGACACGGTCCGGGAGTCCCACGGCTCCACCACGATCACCCAGCTCGCCGTGGCCACCGGCATCCCCAAGTCCACCGTCTCGCGTCTCGTGGCAGACCTGGTGCGGCAGCGGTACCTGGTGCGCGGCGAGAGCGGCGTGATGATCGGGATGCGGCTGTTCGAGCTGGGAGCACGCGCCAGCACGCCGAGGCGCCTCAGCGTCGCAGCTCTCCCCGTGCTGGCCGAGCTGTCCCACGCCACCGGCGAGCACCTCAACGTCGCCGTGCAGGAGGGCTGCGAGATGCTCTCGATCATCTCGGTGCGTGGACGGCTCCGGCCGGTGCCCTCGCGCGCCGGCGTCCGCGTGCCCTCGGTGACGACCGCGCTCGGCAAGGCGGTGCTCGCTCACACGACGGACGAGGACGTCCTTCGTGCCGTGCTGGCCGAGCTCGACCCGTCGACGCGGCACCGCTTCGAGCGGGAGCTGGTCGGCGTCCGGGCCGACGCGGTCGCGATCGACCGTTGCGAGACGTTCCCCGGGGTCGTCGGTGTCGCGAGCCCGATCCTCTCGCCGGACCGCCTCCCGGTCGCCGCGATCTCGGTGGCGGGGCCGGTCGCCGACATGGATCCGAGCCGGGTCGCGCCTCTCGTGCGTCACGCCGCCCTCGTGCTCACGCATCGGCTCGCGTCGCGGGTCGCCTGATCCATGAACGCGGCGAAGCCCTCGGACGCGATCGGCGTCCTCGACCGCGTGACATGCATCCTGGAGGCGTTCGACGAGGACGATCGCGGACTGGGACTGTCGGAACTGGCCGTGCGCGCGGGTCTTCCGAAGTCGACCGTCTCCCGGCTGGTCGCGACGCTCGTCCAGCAGCGATACCTCGAACGCGACGGGAAGCGGATCCACCTGGGTTTGCGGCTGTTCGAACTCGGTCAGCTCGCCGAGCAGCCGCGTGAGCTGCGGATCGCGGCCCTGCCCGTCCTGGCGGAGCTCCGCAACCGGACCGGCAGCAACGCCCAGCTCGCGATCCGCGACGGTGACGAGATGGTCTGCCTGGCCGCGATGCGCGCCCCCGGGGCGCCTCCGCTGATCCCGCGCACCGGCGGGCGGGTGCCCGTGCACACGACGGCGCTCGGCCGGGCTGTCGTCGAGGTCCGGGCGCCGGCGTCGCACACGACTCCGGGCTCGGCGGCGTCCGTGCGGTCGCCGTCGCGATCGTCGACTCGTCGGGGCGCGTGGTCGCGGCACTCGCGGTCTCGGGGTGGGCGGACGGACTCGACGTCGATCGCGCCGCCGGCGCCGTCGATGCGGCGGCGCTCGCCGTCGCCCGTCGCCTCCGGCTACGAGGGCGCGACGTCTGAGCCGGGCTTCATCTCACGGGGCGCAGGTGCGCTGCGGTCGGTCATCGTCGACACGACCAGGTCGCCGATGAGGCGGCGGTGCGAGTCCTGCAGCGCCGGATCCAGCATGTCCCGCCCGAAGATCGCGGCGAAGGTGTGCCGGTTGGCGACGTGGAAGCAGGCGTAGGCGCTGATCACCATATGCACGTCCAGCGCATCGACGTCGTCGCGGAAGATGCCATCGCGAACCCCTCGCTCGATGACCTCCTGCAGCACCGTGATGGCGGTGGCGTTCTCGCGCAGGATGGTCTGCGATCGGCGCAGGTGCTCGGCGCGGTGGATGTTCTCGATGCTCACGAGCTGGATGAACGCCTCGTGGGTCGTGTGGTGGTCGTACGTGGCCTCCGCGAGCGTGCGCAGGGCGTCGTCCGGTGACAGCTCGTCGATGTGTATGCCGCGCTCGACGCGTCGGATCTGCGCGTAGACCCGCTCCAGCACCGCAAGGTACAGTCCCTGCTTCGAGCCGAAGTAGTAGTAGATCATGCGCTTCGTGGTGCGCGTGCGCGCGGCGATCTCGTCGACCCGCGCGCCGGAGTACCCGTTCGCGGCGAACTCGGCGGTGGCCACCTCGAGGATGTCGTCCTGCGTCCGGGCGGCGCGCTCGGTCATGCCGCTGTCCCGCACCTCGCTCAGTCCACCCGTCATCGCAGGCTCCCTTCGCCGCCGGTGTCTTCCTCGGCACGGATGAGCGCACGGAAGTGTCGCTCCATCCGCTCACGATCGGGCACGGCCCCCGTGATGATTCGGAGACTAGCGCACGCCTGCCCCACGGCCATGCGACCGCCGTCGAGGACCGGGTGGCCCCGTTCGCGCGCCCGCCGGACGAGCTCGGTCTCCAGCGGCCGGTAGACGACGTCCGACACCCAGGCGCCGGCCGGCAGCAGCTCGAGGTCGAACGCGACACCGGGTCGGTGCAGCATGCCCAGCGGTGTGGCGTGCACGACCCCGGTCGCGCGGGCGATCGCGTCCGGAAGCTCGTCCGGCCCGAGGACGGCGACGTCCTGCGCGGGGAACAGGTCGCGCATGCGGACGGCGAGGTCCTCCGCCCGGGCCGGGTCGACGTCAGAGATGTCGAGTCTCGCCGCGCCGTGGGAGAGGAGGGCATACGCGGTCGCGGCGCCGGCACCCCCGCAGCCGATCTGCACGACACGGTCGAACGAGGCGCCGGGCAGGCCCGACTCGAGACCGTCGCGGTATCCCATCCAGTCGGTGTTGTGGCCGATCAGGCGACCGTCGGCGAACACCACGAGGTTCACCGCCCGCAGGTGCGCGGCATCCGTGTCCAATTCGTCCACGAGATCGATCACGAGCCGCTTGCACGGGTGCGTGATGTTCATCGCGGCGAAGCCCGCCGACCGCGTCTCGGCCAGGAGCGCGGCGAGGTCGGCGGGGCGCCGGCCGAGCACGATGAGATCCAGGATGCGGTACTCGTAGTCCAGTCCCAGCTCGCGGGCCTCGGTCTCATGCATGGCAGGCGTGAGGGATGCCGTGATCCCCTCGCCGATCAGGCCGACGAGGTAGCGGCGCGGTCGAGGCGGCTCGGGCGGATGCTGCACCACGTCGGTCACGAGGCTTCCGGGAGCTCGACGTCGACGGTCGCGAGGGACGCCTTCACGCGCGGAGAGATGCGGAGCGTCTCGGTGGGCTCCGGGACGAACCGGAACACGGCGACGCGGCGGATCACGCGCCGGCTCCCTGTCGCGCGGCCCGACGGTGCTGGTACTGAGCGGCCAGGCGCACGGGTGCGTTGAGCGCGCCGTACCCCGCGTACCCGCCGCGTCGCTCGACGACCTCGAGAAACACGGTGCCGATGGGGTGCGTGTAGAAGTGGAGGAACTCGCCGGACTCGTCCCGGTCGTACATGACGTTCAACTCCCTGAGCTCCGCGAGGAGGCCCGGCTCGATCTGGTATCGCGCCTCGATGTCGTCGTAGTAGTTCGCGGGGATGTCGAGGGGACGGAAGCCGCGCCCCCGCGCCGCGCGCGCCAGCGCGAGCACATCGGCGGAGGCGAACGCGACGTGCTGCGGCAGGATCGCGTCGCCGGCGGCGGCCGAGGGGACGAGGTTGAGCGCGATCCGCACCACTCCATCGGCGCTGCGCAGGACCTGGCTGCGCACCAGACCGACGGGTGCGGCGACCTCCACCGACGGGTCGGGGCGCAGATCCAGGACCGAGTGGAAGAACAGCACGGCCGCGTCGAAGTGCTGCCAGGGCTGGGCGAGGTTGACGTGATCGACCCGCTCGATCATGGGCGGCTCCCCATCGGCGGCGGCGCCGAACTCGCTCACCCATCTCGGCTCGGGCCCGCGCGCCGCGCCGAAGAAGACCTCCGAGCCGTCCGGTGCGCCGACACCGACGAGCGGCTCTTCGCCGACATCCTGCTGGCGCGGGATCTCGGGGGCGAACAGCTCCCTCGCCCGGCGCAGCGACGTCGCCGGATCGTCGACCGAGAGCCCGAGGCCGGCTACGGTCGGCCGTGGCCGGTCCGAGCCCGGTTCCCCGAGGACGACCCGTGCGTCGCCCTGCGACCACAGCTCGACCGTCTTGGTGCGGTGCTCGCCGTGCGAGCGGAAGCCCAGTTGCCCGAGGAGGCGCCGGAGCTCCGGCAGCTCCGTCGTCCTCAGCTCCACGTAGCCCACGTCGGCGGGCGGTTCGACCCGGGGCAGCGACGCGATGGGCATGCGGGCTGCACGGCCGCCCCCTGCCTCGGCGCCGAGCGACACCGCCGCCTCGTGCTCGAGCCAGCGCAACGAGCGCCTCGCGTCGATCGCGGTCTCGAGGGGGTCGGCTTGGCGGAACGTGTCGTTGAAGATCTCCAGCGAGACCGGACCGGTATACCCCGTGCGGGCGAGGTGCGCCATGAACGTGCCGAGGTCGAAGCCCCCCTCACCGGGGAACAGCCGATGATGCCGGCTCCACGAGAGGACGTCCATCGAGAGCAGCGGTGCGTCCGCCATCTGCACGAAGAAGATCTTCTCCGCCGGGATCGTCTCGATCGCTTCCGGGCTGTGGCCTTTGGAGAGGATGTGGAAGCTGTCGAGGCAGAGGCCGATGCGCGGGTGATCGGCGAGACGGACGATGCGCGCCGCCGTCTCGTAGCCGTCGACGAAACGACCCCACGCGAGGGCTTCGTAGGCGACGCGGACTCCGTGGCGTTCGGCGAGATCCCCGAGGAGGCGCAGTTGAGCGGCGGCGAGCTGTTCATCGCCGCTGCGCGCCGTCGCCACATTGCTGCACAGCAGCATCGTGTCGATGCCCAGCCGGTTCATGAGGCCGAACTTCGCTGCCGCGCGACGGAGGTTCTGGTCGAGAAGCTCGGGACCGACCCCTTCGAAATCCCGGAAGGGCTGGTACAGGTCGAGCGAGAGCCCGAGCCCTGCCGCCCGCGCGCGGATCTCCTCCGGGGAGCGGGGCGAGGCGATCAGATCCGGTTCGAAGATCTCGACGCCGTCGAAGCCGGCCTCGTGCGCCGCGACGAGCTTCTGATCCAGGGTGCCGCTCAAGCAGACCGTGGCGATCGATGTGCGCATGGCGCCTTTCTGGAGCACCGGCGCTGGTACTCGCATGATTCTCTGAACAGCATTGCAGGGTTGTGTACTAACTAGTACGTTCGAAGCAAAGGCGATCGATGACGATTCAAGCCGCTGGGAGGGGATGCTCGATGGGGAGTCTCGCCGAATGGAACACGTTTCCCGCTCGCACGGGCGGGCCGGTCTCGGTGCTCGATCGCATCGTCGCGATCCTGGACGCCGTGAAGGCGTCGGAGGGATCGCTCTCGGTCACCGATCTGGCACAGCAGACGGGTCTGCCGAAGTCCACCGTCTCGCGACTCGTCGCGGAGCTGGCCGCGCAGCGCTACCTCGAGCGCACGCAGGAAGGCGTGACCCTCGGGATGCGCCTGTTCGAGCTCGGCGCACGCGCGAGCCTGCCCCGCCGCCTCATCGGCGCGGCCGCGCCGGTCATCAGGCAGCTGCGCGAGATGACGGGCGAGCGCGTCGGGCTCTGGGTGCACCAGGGCACCGACATGGTGTCGGTGGCGGCGGTCGCCGGGCGGCTGCCGATGCTTCCGACGCGCGCCGGCATGCGTACGCCGGCCCTGACCACCGCGAGCGGCAAGGCCTATCTCGCGTTCTGCTCCGATCCCGGTGTGGTGGATCGCGTGAGTGCGTCGCTGGCCGATGCCGACGCCGACCACTTCCGCGACGAGCTCCTGCACGTCCGATCGGCCGTGGTCGCGACGGACATGGAGGACTCGTATCCCGGCATCCTCGCTGTCGCAAGCCCCGTCCTGTCCGGTGATCGCGTCGTCGTGGGCGCGATCTCGGTCGCGGGGCCCAGCGGCGGCATGGACCCCGATCGGATCGCACCGCTCGTGCGTGCCGCGGGCACCAACGTCACCCGCCGGCTCACGGCGGCGGCGTAGGCGATGCGCACCGCCGCCTGGACCGACTCGGTCAGCGTGCTCGACCGGGTGACGGCCGTCTTCGACGCCTTCGGGGAGGATGACGAAGGTCTCGGGATCTCGGAACTCGCCCGGCGCGCCCACCTTCCGAAGTCGACGGTCTCGAGGATCGCCGCCGACCTCGTCGCGCAGCGCTTCCTCGATCGCGACGGCGACCGGCTGTACCTCGGCGTGCGCCTCTTCGAACTGGCCGAGACCGTCCAGCTGCCGCGGCGGCTCCGCCACGTCGCTCTGCCCGTGATGAACGAACTGCGCGACGTCACCCGGCACAGCGTGCGGCTCGCCGTCCTCCAGGGATCGGACGTGCTGTTCATCGCGATCATCCGCGGCGAGGCGACCGCCGCACCGACGGCGAGGGTCGGCGGCCGTCTGCCGGCACACGCGACCGCGCTCGGGAAGGCGCTCCTGGCGTACTCGCCCCGTGGCGTCGTGGAGCAGCTCGTCCGCTCAGGACTGCCCTCGCGCACGCCCGCGACGATCTGCGATCCGGCCGGCCTCGCACGGGAGCTCGCCGACGTGCGCCGCCTCGGCGTGGCAGCCGACAACGAGGAGTGCCATGCCGGCCGCGCGTGCGTGGCGAGCCCGGTCCTCGGACCCCGCGGTGAGCCGGTCGCCGCGATCTCGGTGGCGGGCGCGGCGTCGGAGATCGTCGCGACCCGCCTCGGTCCGGCCGTCCGCGCCGCCGCGCTGACACTGAGCCGGCGCATGGACCCCGGTCCTCACGACTGACGCCGGACGCACGAACGGGGCGGATGCCTCAGCATCCGCCCCGTTCGCCGGCTTGCGGTCTCAGCCCGCGGTCTCGCGGATGGCCTGGTACGCCTCGAGGCTCTCGCCGGTGAAGTAGCCCTCGAAGAACTCCTCGGCCTGGCTGATGAAGGCATCCATGTCGATGTCCTCCTGCTCGACCACCGTGAAGGCGTCGTCCGCACGGTACTCGTCGAGGATCTCCTCGGTCGCCTCGTCGACGCAGTCGCGGTTCTCGGGCCGGATCTCGCGGATCGTCTCCTCCAGCAGCGCCGTCTGCTCCTCGCTCATCTTCTCGTACGTCTTGTCACTGACGAGGATCCAGTGGATGCCGACGTTGTGGTTGTTGAGGATGGCAGTGTTGAGCACCTCGTCGTAGCTCGACGAGTGGGTGGCGACGATGGGGTTCTCCTGCCCCACGGCGATCCCCTGCTGGAGGGCGGTGTAGACCTCCTCCACGGCGACCGACACCGGGTTGGTCACGCCGAGCGCCTCGGCGTTCGCGAGGAAGATCGGCGAGTTCGGGAACCGGATCGGGACGCCCGCGAGGTCGTCGGGGCTCGTCACCTCGACGTCCTTGGTCGTGAACGTGCGGTTGCCGAAGAACCAGCCATCGACGATGTTCACTCCGGTCGCCTCGTGGAAGTCCGTGAACAGCTCCTCCGAACTGTCGTCGATCCACTGGAACGCGTGCTCGACGTCGTCGAACGCGTACGCCGCGTCCACCACGCCGATCGGCTCGTAGGTGGCGCTGAGCGCGGACGCGCCCTGCAGGTCGATGTCGATGTCACCCGCCTGGACCTGCGGGAAGCGGTCCGCGTCGGGGCCCAGCTGGCTGGCCGGATACAGTTCGACGGTGAAGCCGATGTCGGCCTCCTCCAGGCGCTCCTTGAGCAGTTCGACGCCGCAGAAGTAGTTCGGCGTCTGCTCGTTCTGGCTGGTCGCGACGGTGAGGGTGACCGGATCGTTCTCGGACGCACCGCCGTCGTCGGTCGCGTCGGGGGTACCGCCGCCTCCGGCGCAGCCGGTGACGACGAGGGCGGTGGCGGCGAGCACCGACGCGGCGATTCGGCCTCGGCGCGTCGAGCGGGCTGTGCTCATGGGACTCTCCTCTGATTGTGCGCACGTCCTTGTGCAAGCGATGACGTGTCATTCGGTGGCCGGAGCGGGACATCCGGTCGAGGCGCTCGCTCGCGGCGAGATCGTCATCGACCACGCTGTCACGTCTCCGGTCCGGTGGCAGTGCCGACTCTTACCGAGATCGAACGGTTCGCAAAGCGATGTCCCGTCGAGTGGAACGCGCCGTGGCCCGCAGGTCTTCGCCGCTGAATGGAACGACCACCGTGCGCCGTTCCGCGGAGGCATACGCTCGGTGCCGATCGGCGTGGACGCCGCTCAGGCAGGGAGGCTCGGTGACCGCATCAGAAAGCGCCGCACTGCGCATGGGCGTGATCGGCGCCGGCTTCATGGGGCGCCAGCACATCGATCTCATCCGGGCGGCTCCGGGACTTTCGCTGGCCGCGGTCGCGGATCCGGTCGTGGCCGATGGTGCATTCGGCACCCGCACCTACGATGCGGCCGGACGGATGCTGGAGCACGAGCACCCGCACGCGGTCATCATCGCCAATCCGAACGCGCTGCACGTCGACACCGCCATCGAATGCCTCGAGGCCGGCGCGGCGGTCCTGCTCGAGAAGCCGGTGGCGCTGGACTACGCCGAGTCCCTCCGGCTCGTCGGGGCGGTGCAGCGTCTGGACGGACGGCTCCTCGTCGGTCACCACCGGCGTCACCATCCCGCCGTCGCCCGGGCCCGCGCCGCCGTGGACAGCGGCGCACTCGGGCAGGTCGTCGCCGTGAGCGGCCTGTGGTCTGCCCGCAAGGAGGACGCGTACTTCACCGAGATCCCCTGGCACCGCCTGCCCGGCGCGGGCGTGACCCTCCTCAACGTCGTGCACGACCTCGATCTGCTGCGCCACCTCTGCGGTGAGGTCGCCGAGATCCAGGCGATGCACAGCTCGCACGCCCGCGCCCTCGCGGTCGAAGACACCGTGTCGCTGAACCTGCGGTTCGAAAGCGGTGCGGTCGGCAGCTTCCTCGCGTCGGATGCCGGCGTGTCGCCGTGGGGCTGGGACCAGGCGACCGAGGAGACGGCGGCCTTCCCGTTCCTCCCGGACGGCGTCGCGTACCGCATCGTCGGCACCCGCGCGGCGCTGTCCGTGCCGAATCTCGCGAAGTACGCGTATGAGCAGGGCGTCCCTGCGGACTGGCACTCGCCTCTCTCGCGCACCTATCTCCCGGTCTCCCCGCGCGGGTCCTTCCAGGCGCAGCTCGACCACTTCGCCGACGTCGCGCGCGGCCTCGCCGACCCACTCGTCTCAGCGCAGGACGCCGCGCACACGCTGGCGCTGGTGGAGGCATCCGCGCTCGCCGCCCGGACGCGACGCAGCGTCGACGTGGCGCAGTTCCGCGCCGAGGTGGAGGCAGGGGAGCGGCCATGAACCGGACCGGCGGCGCAGCGGCGTCGTCCGGCCGGAGCGGTCGGGAGTACGACGCGATCGTCGTCGGGGGAGGCCTGGCCGGACTCGCGGCGGCGCGCACCCTCGCTGCGCAGGGGCGGCAGGTGGCCCTGGTCGAGAAGAACGAACGCCTCGGCGGCAGCTCGATGCTGAGCGGGGGTTGGTTCGCGCTGTCGGGCACCGCGCTCCAGCGCCGCGCGGGAGTGCACGACTCCGACGACCTCTTCCTCGCCGACATGCGGGAGACCGGCGGCGGGTACGCCGACGAGTCGCTGCTCCACGCGCTCGTCCGACGCCAGGGCGATGTGGTCCAGACGATCGAGCGAGCGGCCGCGTGGACGGACGAGCTGAAGGTGAGCGCGGGCATGACGGTCGCTCGGGCGCACCTCGTGCGCATCCGAGACCTGCTGGCGCACCTCGAGGCAGAGGCGCTCGCCGCAGGAGCGGTGATCCTCCCCGGTCGATCCGCGCGCGGGCTCGTCACCGACCGGAACCTCGTCGCCGGCATCCGCACGGACGAGGGGCCGCTGCTCGCGCGGTCGGGGGTCGTGCTGGCGAGCGGAGGATTCTCACGGTCGCGCGAGCTGCTCGAGCTCTTCGTGCCCGACCAGGCCGCGGCGATGCCGTACGGCGGCGTCGGCAACACGGGAGACGGCCTGCGCATGGCTTGGCTGCTGGGAGCCGGGCTCGCCGACATCGGACACGTCAGCGGCACCTACGGCCAGCACGCCGACACGACGGACGACGAGCACGAGCTGCTCACCGCCAACTACCTCGGCGCGATCCTCGTCAATGCGCTCGGCGAGCGCTTCGCCGACGAGTCCCAGTCCTACAAGGTGCTGGGCTCGGCGGTGATGAGCCAGCCGGGCGGGACGGCGTTCCAGATCTTCGACTCGGTGGTGCGGGCGCGTTCCAGGCCGGGGGTTCCGCTGTCCGACATGGAGCGCCTCGAGGAGCTCGGCCATCTGGTGAGCGCCCCCACGATCTCGGCGCTGGCGCGCCAGACCGGCATCCCCGCGGAGGCCCTCGAGCGCACCGTCGCGCAGTACAACGAGGCGGTGTCGTCCGGCCGCGACCCGCTCGGCCGGACCCGCCTCGTCGGCGCCGTCGGCGAGCTGACTCCGATCCGCACCGCCCCGTTCTACGCGTATGCCGCCATGACGGCGATGACATCCACCTTCGGCGGGCTCCGTGTCGCCGCCGACACGGCCGTGCTGCGCGTGGACGGCTCGCGTATCGACGGGCTGTACGCCGCCGGAGAGGTCGCGGGCGGCTTCCACGGCGCCTCCTACATGACCGGGACCGCCCTCACCAAGGCGCTGGCGTTCGGTGCAGCGGCGGCCGATGCCATCGCAGCCGGAGGGTGATGCCCCGCCGCGGGGCTCACGCCGCCGGGGACGCGAGCCGATCCGCAGCCCGGATCGCCAGCTCGTACCCGTAGACGCCGGCCCCCGCGATCACGACCTGCGCGACGGTCGAGGTCAGCGAGTCGCGGTGGACGGCGTCTCGGGCGTGGATGTTGGTGATGTGCACCTCGACGATCGGCGTGGTCAGCATGTGGAGCGCATCGAGGAGGGGCACCGAGCCGAAGCTGAATCCGGCCGGATTGATCACGACGACGGCCTGCTGGCGGAATGCCTCGTGCACCAGCTCGACGAGCTCGTGCTCGGCGTTGGACTGCGCGAACCGGAGGTCGAAGCCGCATTCGGCTGCGACCCGCTCGCAGTCCGCGCGAACATCCTCGAGGGTGGCGGTCCCGTAGATTCCGGGTTCGCGCACGCCCAGCATGTTGAGATTCGAACCGTTCAGCACGAACAGTCTGCGCGTCATCCCTCCTCCCCTCGCGTCACATCAGCCCGAGCAGCGTCGGCAGCATCGTGACGATCACCGGGAACAGCGTCAGCAGCAGCAGCACGATGCCCAGTGGAACCAGGAACGGCAGGATGCCGCGGAACAGCTCGCCCATCGGCCTTCGCGTGATGGAGCCCACGACGAAGAGCACAGCGCCCACCGGTGGCGTCAGCGAACCGATCATCAGGTTGATGATCATGATGACGCCCAACTGGACCGGTTCGATGCCGAACTGTGCGGTGATCGGCATCAGGATCGGCACGAGCACAAGGATCACCGGCGGCGCTTCGAGCGGGATGCCCAGCAGGATCAGGAGCAGGTTGAGCATCAGCAGGAACACCAGCGGGTTGTCGGTGAGGCCGGTGAGCCACTCGCCCAGCGCGCGCGACACCTGCTCCCGCGCCAGCACCTGGCCCATGAGATTGGAAGCGCCGAGGATCAGGAGGATGCCGCTCGAGATCACGACGGTCTCCTTCGCGGCCTTCCAGAACACCCGCCACGTGAGCGTGCGGTAGAACACCCCCAGGATCAGCATGTAGACGGCGGCGATGCCGGCGCTCTCGGTGGGTGTGAACCAGCCGCTGAAGATGCCGCCGAGGATGATCACAGGAAGCATCGCCGGCCCGATCACGCGGACGGCGGCCTTGGCGAGCATCGATCCGACGAACGGCTTGCCCACCGCGACGCCGGGATGGCGCCTCACCCAGAAGAAGGTGTAGACCGCCAGGCCCAGCGCCATGAGCATCGCCGGGATGATGGAGCCGGCGAAGAGCGCGCCGGTCGAGATGGACGCGGTCGCCGCGAACAGGACCGCGGGGATGCTCGGCGGCATCACGGTGCTCATGAGGGACCCCGACGCCGTCAGACCGGCGGAGAAGCCGTAGGGGTATCCCGCTTTGAGCATCTGCGGGATCTGCACCTTGCTCGTGGACGCGGCGTCGGCCAGCGCCGAGCCGCTGATCCACGAGAACCCGATCGCGGTGCCCAGGTTGACGTAGGCGAGGTTGCCGGGAAGCCGGGGGAGGAGCGCGCGGGCGAGATCGTAGAGCCGCGTCGCGATGCCCAGATTGTTCGCGATCGTGCCCACGAAGATGAACAGGGGAACGGCGAGCAGCGGGAAGCTGTTGATGCCGTTCACGACGGACGAGATCGCGTAGCCCGCCGACAGGCCATGGCTGTAGAAGTACAGCATGCTCGCGGCGATCATCGAGAACGCGACGGGAACGCGCAGCAGCAGGAAGACGACGAACAGCAGGATGTAGAGCCAGAGGTCCAAGGATCAGCCTTCCATCTCGCCGATGTCGAGCTTGCGTTCCGGCCGGTGGGCGAAGGGGATCTTGAATCCGGAGTGGATCGCCGCCGAGACGAAGCCGACGAGGGCGAAGGCGTACAGCATCCCGATGGGGAGGTTCATCGCGGCGCTGAGCCGGCCCCATTCGGCGTCCAGCTTCACGAACGCCTCGTAGGCGAGGGCGAGACTCGTGGCGACCATGATGACCGCCGAGATCACCCGCAGGGCGACGAACAGCTTCGTCCCGGCCAGAAGCTCATCGAAGATCTCGAGCACGATGTGGCCGTTGCGGCCGACGAGGTAGCCGGTCGTGATGAAGGTCATCGCGATCATCGACATGAGTGCGATCTCTCCGGCGCCGACCCACCCGACGGAGGGGAAGTAGCGTCCGAGCACCTGGTACATGACCCCGAACACGATCAAGGCGAACAGCGCGACGCCGATGGTGATCTCGATCGCCGAGAGCACACGGAGGAATGCCGGATCGGCCGGAACGCCCTGGTTGAGCTTGGGGGCCGTGTAGTAGGTGTTCGTGTGCGGGAAGATCGAGTCGCCGACGCCCGGCTCCGCCGGCTTCTCGGGGGCGTCTCCGGGTTCGCGGCCCTTCTCGGGCTCCGCGCCGGGCTGGTCCGTCATGGCGCCGCCGCCAGGGTGTCAGGGTGCATTGCCAACCTCTCTGTCGATGCCGGGCGGAGCGTGCACGCGTCGCCTCTGTGACTCTGGTCGCTGCACGTCTGCCTGCAAAGACGAGTCTCGCCGAATGGGACACGGCACAGGACACGAGTGCGGACGCCGTTCCGGACGCGCCGATCCGCCCCCGTCGGGTGGCGGGGACGGATCGGGCGGGGTGCGGTCCCGGCTACTTCGTGACCGTCACGGTCGCGGCCGAGGTGAGCTGCTCCTGGACTCCCGCCGCGTTCAGGACGTTCGCCCGCAGGGTGAGCGTCACCTCTCCGGTCGGCACGTTGTTGTCGACGGCGTCCGCCTCGAACTGGACGATGATGCGGTTCTTGTTGGCCGTCACCTTCGACGCCTCGATCGGAGTCGAGGAGAGCGGGGTGAGCAGCACGGCGCCGCTGTCGTACGTGTAACCGGCAGGCAGTTCGAACTTGGCCTTGACCTTGCCGTTCACGCCGGTGAACAAGCCGGTCCCCGAGCCGAGATCGAGCGTGCCGCGCTCGAACGACACCGCTCCCGGCTGGTCCTTCGGGGTGAGGTAGACCTCGATCTTGCCCGTCGGCCGGGGGTCGGTGCAGTCGTTGAAGAAGTACTCGCCGGCACGGTCGAACGTGTGCTGGTAGGTCTCTCCGGGCTGCAGCCTGGCGTTGAACTCTCCCTCGAAGAACTGCGTCGCGCAGTGCGGTTTCTGGTTGGGGAAGTTCGGGAAGGTCTCCGCCCCGGGGTTGCGGAAGGTCACGGTCGTGCCGACGGGCACGCGCAGATGGGTCGGCTGCATGGCGTTCTGGGCGACGCTGTCACGTGCCGCCGCGGTGTCGGCGGTGCGGCTGCTCCGGGCCAGAAGCACGGTGTTGCCGACCGTCGAGCCCTCGACCGCCGCGCCGCTCACGGGCCGGCGGATCGAGAGGGGCGCGGTCATCGGACCCTCCTGGCTCCCCGACTCGGTGATGTAGTCGCCCCCGAGCTTGAACGCCCACAGCGAGTCGCCCTGCGTGACCGAGCTGCCGTACGGGTTGGTCGAGCCGGCGGCGAAGATCGCGACGTACTGCTCGCCGTCGACCTCGTACGTCACCGGTGCCGCGGCGATGCCCGAGCCGGTCTGGAACTCCCACAGCACGTCGCCGGTCACGGCGTCCATCGCCAGAAGGCGCCCGTCGATCTGGCCGACGAACAGCAGATCGGATGCCGTGGTCAAGGGTCCCTGGCCGTGCGACATGTCCGTTCCCAGATGGTTCTGCCAGGCGACCTCGCCGGTCGAGGCGTCGTAGGCGAGGATGCCGCCCGTCTGGTACTGCCCCATGGCTCGCTGCCCGTTGGCCGCTGCGCCGTTCCAGTGCGCCACCGGGTTGGTGCCGTAGGGGAAGTACACGAGGTTCGTGCTGTGGCTGTACGAGTGGTTCGACCAGTCGCCGCCGCCGTTCTGGCTCGTCGTCGACAGGATCGGCACGTCCCACTGCGGGTCGTACATGCAGCCCTCGCGGTGGCCGACGTGACCGTCGGGGTACGTCAGGAACGGCTCGTCCACGGCGACGTAGCTGTCGGGGTTGAACACCAGGTCGCCGTCGGCGTCCGGCTGGTACCCGTTGTAGTTCGGCACCGCGCGCCACGGGTCGCCGGGGACGTTCGCGGGATCGAGCTTCTCCCAGACGAGGCACTCGGGCAGCAGACGCTGCTCGGGGAACGGCTGCGTCGCGGTGTGCGCCTGCCGCGAGTCGGTGATCATCTCCTTCTCGGTCACCGGCAGCACGGGCTTGCCGTTCGTCCGGTCGAGCACGAACTGGTGGCCCGACTTGCTGCCGTAGAACACGACCTTCCGCTCCTCACCGTCCACGACGATGTCGGCGAGGGTCGGCGGGTGCACGTTGTCCATGTCCCACACGTCGTGATGGATGGACTGGTAGTGCCACCGGTAGGCGCCGGTCGCGGCGTCGACGGCGACCAGGGTGCTCGAGAACAGGTTGTCGCCGGGGCGGAGGGATCCGTTCTGCGACGAGGTGCAGCTGCGCGCGTTGCCGAACGTCATGTAGTACGTGCTCAGATCGGGGTCGACGGCGCCATGGATCCACGACGTCGCGCCGCCTTCCTCGGAGCAGTCGGTGCCGTCGGGGAGGACGGGCCCCCAGGTCGCTGAGGCGTCGAAGGTCACGCCGTCGAGTCCGGTGAACAGCTCGCCGCGCTTCGGTCCGCCGAAGAAGTGCCACTTGTACGATCCATCGCTCGCGTCCAGCGCCACCACGGCTCCGCGGTCGCCATCGGCCGCGTGCGCATAGACGATGCCGTCGAAGTACACGGTCGCGACCTTTCCGACGCGGCCGAGGTCCTCGCCGTCCGGGCCCGTCGGCTGCACCGCCCAGACCTCCTGGCCCGTGGCCTGGTCGAGTGCGACGACGCGGTTGCCGCCGGCGAGCGTGTAGATGCGGCCGTCGCCGGCCGACACTCCGCGGCGCGTTCCCGACAGTCCGTAGACGGTGTTCTCCCATTTCCACACCGGGTCGCCCGTGACGCCGTCGACCGCGATCACTCCGCCGCTCGGGGTGTCGAGGTAGATGACGCCGTCGATGACGATGGGCGTCGTCTGCTGTCCGGTGTGGGAGCTGGCGGGCGCGACCGCCGAGACGTGCGTGCGCCAGGCCGGCGCCAGCCGGTCGAGGTTCTCCGGCGTGATCTGCGTCAGCCCGGAGTAGTGCTGGTTGCCCAGGTTTCCGCCGACCGTGGGCATGTTCGCCCCGGTCGGTTCGAGGCCGGTCAGCCCGGCGGGAGGAATCGGTTCGGCGGGTCGTGCGAGTGCATAGGCGGGTGAGGCGGCGACGGCGAGTGCCAGCGCGAGAGCACCGATTCCCGCAGCTCCCCACCTCGTGGTCAGTCGTTTGCGCATCCCTTGCTCCTTGATCATCTTCGATCCGGCGTGCCGCCCGTTGCGGCCGGCGCTCGGACGCTAACCCCGGGGGTCGGACCGGGCAACCGTGCGGCCCACCGAGTGGCACAACCCGGGCCGGCTCGTCCTCCGCCCCGGCCGGATCCCGACGGCCGAACTGCCCAGTGGGACACCCTTTGTCGGCGAAGACGGCGCATGCCTAGCATTCGGCAGTCGGCCCCACGCCCATGGACGGAGTTGTCATGGCTGCTTCAGCATCGAAATCCCTGTCGCTCGAACAGGAGCAGGAACTCGACGAGGTGTTCGCCCGTGCGCGGGCAGCGCTCGCGATCATCGAGACCTTCGACCAGGACCGCGTGGACCGCCTGATCCGGGCGGTCGCGTGGGCGGTGGCGAACCGCTCGACCTTCCACCGGCTGGTGCAGATGGGGATCGCGGAGTCCGGTCTCGGCGACTTCGAGAGCCGCATGAACAAGCGCATGAAGATCCGCGGGGTCCTCCGCGACGCGCTGCGCAGCCCCTCCGTGGGGATCATCGAAGAGGATGCCGAGAAAGGCCTCGTCAAGTACGGCAAGCCGGTCGGCATCATCGGCTGCATCGTGCCGACGACCAACCCCGATCTGACCCCCGCGGGCAATGCGATCTACGCCATCAAAGCCCGCGACGTGGTGGTCTTCTCGCCCCACCCGCGCTCGCAGCACACGACGTTCGAGACCGTCCGGCTGATGCGCGAGGCGCTGGAGGCCGAGGGCGCTCCCGCCGACATCCTGCAGTGCATCACCCGGCCGAGCCTGGCGGCGTCGCAGGAGATCATGCGCCGCGCGGATCTCGTCATCGCCACGGGCGGACAAGGCCTGGTGCGCGCCGCCTACAGTTCGGGGACGCCCGCCTACGGAGTGGGTGCGGGCAACGCCACCGAGTTCGTCGACGAGACCGCAGACATCCGGGAGACAGCGCGCAACTGCCGGATCTCGAAGACCTCGGACTTCGGCTCGGGCTGCTCCGCGGACGGGAACATCCTGGTCCCGGCGGCGCGGTACCGCGAGATGCTCGATGCGCTCCAGGCCGAAGGGGGCTACCTGGCGACGGCGGAGGAACGGAGCGCACTGCAACGGGCGATGTGGGACGAAGAGGGACACCGGCTGCCCGACACGGTGGCCGTGTCACCCCAGGTCCTCGCGGAGGCGGCGGGCTTCGGCATCCCGGCCGACGCGAGATTCATCGTCGTGGAAGGCGATGGCATCGCAGAGGACCGGCAGTTCTGCAAGGAGAAGCTCACGACGCTGATGGCGGTGCACGCCTACGAGGGCGGCTTCGAGGACGGCGTCGAGCTGGCCAAGCAGCTCTACGACATCGGAGGCAAGGGGCACTCGTGCGGCATCGCGTCGACAGACGATGCGCACATCGACTTCTTCGCGCGGCACATGCCCGTCTCGCGCATCATGGTCCGCCAGCCGAACTCGAAGGCCAACGCCGGCTCCTTCACGAACGGGATGCCGATGACCTCGTCGATGGGATGCGGCACGTGGGGCGGCAACATCACCTCGGAGAACGTGTCGCTGCGTCACTACCTGAACACGACATGGGTCTCGCGCACGATCGCGGAGGACCGGCCCTCCGACGAAGAGCTGTTCGGCGACTTCTACGACGCGGCGCTCGAGTCCGCCGACCCGACCCTGGCCACCGCGCCGTGAGCGCCGCCGAGGGGGCCGGCGGCCCGAATGCGCAAGAGTCGGCCGAAGAGCTCGTCGACGAGGCGCGGCGCTGGTGGCAGACCGACATCATCGACGTCCGCCCCGGCGAGATCTCGCTTCGCGGCTACCCCATCCAGGAGCTCATCGGCAACGCCGGGTTCGTCGAGACGGTGTGGCTCATGCTGCGGGGCGAGCTGCCGTCGCGGGCCCACGCCGAGCTCCTCGAGGCGGCGCTCGTGGCATCCGTCGACCACGGGCCGCACGCGCCGTCGATCGCGATCGCCCGGATGGCGACGACGTGCGGGTCGCCGATCAACGGCGCCATGGCATCGGCGATCAACGTGCTCGACGACGTCCACGGGGGCCCGGGGCAGCAGTGCATGCAGCTGTACCTCGAGATCGATGCGGAGCTCGATCGGACGGACGACCTCGGCGCGGCGACCCGGATCGTGCTGCAGCGGCACCGCGAGACCGGCATGCGCTACGTCCCGGGTTTCGGCCACCGGTTCCATCCGCTCGATCCGCGCACGCCGCGGCTGCTGTCGCTCGTCGACGCCGCAGCCGCCGACGGCACGGTGGACGGCCGGTTCGCCGCGATCGGGCGAGCCGTCGAGGAGGCGATCAGCGAGGGCAGGCCCCGCCGCATCCCGATGAACGTCGACGGCGTGACGGCTGTCATCTACTGCGAGCTGGGGCTGACGCCCGAACTCGGGCGCGGCGTCTTCATCCTCGCTCGCTCGGTGGGCATCCTCGCGCACGCCAGCGAGCAGATGACGCAGGGCGGCCGCATCAAGGGCCCGATGCCCAAATCCATCGGCTACACGTACACCGGACCGGGCCGCCGCCCGGTGCCGCCGGCAGACGAGAGAGGAACAACCTCATGAAGGACCTGGTGTCGAACCAGATCGTGCGGTACCTGGAGGCACGCGAGGTCGAGCATGTCTTCGGGCTGTGCGGACACACGAACATCGCTCTGCTCGCAGCGCTGGAGAAGAGCGAGCTCATCTCGTTCGTGAACGTGCGTCACGAGCAGATCGCCGCCCACGCGGCCGACGGCTACGCGCGGGTGACCCAGCGGGCGGGTGTCGTGCTCACCCACCTCGGCCCCGGGCTGACGAACGCGACGACCGGCGTGGCGAACGCGGCGCTGGACTCCATCCCCCTCGTCGTGATCGCCGGAGACGTGCCCACGCACTACTTCGGCAAGCACCCGCATCAGGAGATCAATCTCCACGCCGACGCCGCCCAGTACGAGATCTACCGCCCCTTCGTCAAGCGCGCCTGGCGAGTGGATCAGCCCCACCTCATCGCCGAGGTCCTCGACAAGGCCTTCACGCTCGCCGAGAGCGGACGCCCCGGTCCCGTCCTGGTCGACGTGCCGATGGACGTCTTCTCCGCAGAGGTCGATGTCGCGCTGTTCGACAAGGTGATGGGCAACACCCGTTCGCTCGCACGGCCTTCCCTCGACGAAGCGGTCGCGGAGCGCATCGTGCAGAACCTGCTGGATGCCGAGCGCCCGGTGCTCTACGTCGGAGGCGGCGTCGTCGCGGCCGACGCGGCGGAGGAGCTCGCCGAGTTCGCCGGGCTCCTGTCGATCCCGGTCGCGCACAGCCTGATGGGCAAGGGGGCGGTGCCGGACGACAGTCCGCTGGTCCTGGGGATGACGGGCTTCTGGGGGACGGCGTTCACCAACGAGACGACCCGCACCGCGGACTGGATCCTGGCGCTCGGCACCCGGTTCGCCGAGGCCGACTCGAGCTCGTGGTACCCCGAGTACACGTTCGACATCCCGGGCACCAAGCTCATGCAGATCGACATCGACCCCACCGAGCTCGGTCGCAACTACCCGCTCGAGATCGGCGCGCTCGCCGATCTCAAGGCAGCGCTGACCGTGCTCGTCCGTGTCGCGCGCCGACTGGCGCCGGCGGGAGTGGCGCGCAGCGAGCTGCTGTCGCAGATCGCGGCGAACCGCGCCACGGTCAAGCTGCACAACGCCGACGCGCAGGTCTCCGACGCCTGGCCGATGCGGCCCGAGCGCATCCTCTCCGAGACGCGCGAGGTGCTGCCGGCCGACGCGATCATCACGACCGATGTGGGCTGGAACAAGAACGGCGTCGGGCAGCAGTTCGACATCCTCACTCCCGGCACCTTCCTCACGCCGGGTGGCTTCGCCACGATGGGCTTCGGCGCGCCTGCCGCGGTGGGCGCGAAGATCGCGCGACCCGACCGCGTCGTCGTCTCGCTCGTGGGGGACGGCGGCTTCGGCCAGAACCCCGCCGTGCTCGCCACCGCGCGCGAGGAGGGCGTCCCCGTCGTGTGGGTCGTCATGAACAACAACGCCTTCGGCACGATCGCGGGGCTGGAGAAGGCGGCGTTCGACACGACCTACGGCACGGTGTTCGGCAAGGGCGACGACCCGATGTACACCGACTTCGCGGCGATCGCCGAGGCGTACGGGGTGACCGGAATCAAGGTCGAGACCGCCGCGGAGTTCAAGCCGGCCCTCGAGCGGGCGATCGCGCTGCAGGCTCCGGTCGTGATCGACGTGTCGATGGTGAACGTGCCGACGCCGACGACGGGGCACTGGAACATCCTCGACATCTACTCGCCGGGCGAGGCGATCGAGCACGTCGCCACTCCCTGACGGCCCGCACCGATCCTCCGAGATGGTCCAGTCATGAACCCCGCACCGGGCGCGCAGCGCATATCGATCTCGACGGTGTGCCTGTCGGGGACGCTCGAAGACAAGCTGCGGGCGGCCGCTGCCGCCGGGTTCGCGGGCGTCGAGATGCTCGAGTACGACCTCGTCATGTCGACGTGGTCCGCGCGGCGCCTCGCCGGTCAGGCGGCCGACCTGGGCCTGTCGCTCGAGGTCTACCAGCCCTTCCATGTCGAGACGGTGCCGCCTGATCTGTTCGGGGCGAGTCTGCGTCACGCCGAGCGGAAACTCGACCTGCTGTGCGAGCTGGGCGCGCGCGTCCTCGTCTGCTGCTCGTCGAAGACCGAGCACGGACTGGATGACGACGGTCGCGCGGCCGAGCAGCTGCGCACGCTCGCAGACCGGGCCGAGCAGCGCGGACTGCGCCTCGCGTACGAGGCGGTGCCGTGGGGACGCGTCCGCACCGTTCAGGATGCGTGGCGGCTGGTCCGGCAGGCCGATCATCCTGCGCTCGGGCTGTGCCTCGACAGCTTCCACGTGCTCTCGGCCGACAACGACGCCGCCGCCGTCACCGAGGTGGCCGTCGACAAGGTGTTCCACGTCCAGCTCGCCGATGCGCCGCGGCTGAACTTGGACGTCCGGGAGTGGAGTCTCCACTACCGGATGTTCCCCGGACAGGGCTCGCTCGATGTCGCGGGTTTCCTCCGGGAGATCCTGTCGATGGAGTACGCGGGCCCGATCGCTCTCGAGGTGTTCAACGACGTCTATCAGCAGGAGGACCCGCGGCACGCGGCCACCGATGCGATGCGCTCCACGCGCACCCTCGTCGAGGCGGTGGCCGCCGGCCTGCCGTCGGCGTCCGCGCTGCTCCCGGCCGGCGAGCTGCCTGCCGCTCCGGGACTCCGCGGATACGCGTTCGCCGAACTGGCTGTCGACGAGGTGTCGTCGCCGCTGGTGTCGCGCACGCTCGCCGGTCTCGGGTTCGTGCACGTGGGGCAGCATCATTCCAAGCCCGTTCAGCTGTGGGAGCAGGGGGATGCCCGGGTGCTCCTGAACCTCGCACCGGAGCGCTCCATCGATCCTGCGACGGCGGCGATCTGCGCGATCGCCGTGCAGACCTCGGACGCGGCCGCCTCGATGCGCAGGGCGGAGCGGCTCCTGGCACCGAAGCTCGCGCGGCGCCGCGGGCCGGACGAGAGCGACCTCGGTTCCGTGGCGACTCCGGACGGGACGGAACTGTTCTTCTGCGACTCGACCGCCGGGCCGCACTGGCTCGATGACTTCCGGCCGACCGGGGCGGTGGCCGGGCCCTCGCCGCTGGTGAGGGGCATCGACCACCTCTCGATCACCGAATCGCTCGACGACTTCGACCAGTCGGCGCTGTTCTTCCGCTCCGTGCTCGGTCTCGAGCCGGGGGAGTCGACCGAGATCACCGCTCCGTTCGGCCTGATCCGCAGCTGGTCGGCGACGGATCCGGCGGGGAGCGTCCGGATCGCTCTGAGCACCAACCCGCTGCGACGCGGCGACTGGGCGCCGGGGGTGTCGAGCCCGCAGCTCATCGCGTTCGCAGCCGAGGACGCGATCGCGTGCGCGAGGATCATGCGCGCGCACGGGGCGCCGATCCTGGAGATGCCCGCGAACTACTACGACGACCTCGACGCCAGACTCTCGCTGCCGCCCGAATTCGTGGCGAGCCTGCGCGAGAACTCGGTGCTGTACGACAGGGACGAGCAGGGCGAGTTCCTGCACTTCTTCACCGAGATGCTCGGGGCGCGGGTCTTCTTCGAAGTGGTTCAGCGTGTCGACGGCTACTCGGCGTTCGGAGACCCCCGGAGCGTGCCGCTGCGCATGGCGGCCCACCGCCGGCAGCGGCTGCGCACCCTGGCAAGCGATCCGGCCGAGGTCACGGCCGAGCACCGGCACGACTATTCGCTCGCCCACCTCACCGCCCTCAGCCTGTCACCGCCGGAGCTGGTGGATGCCGCGGCCGCGGGCGGGTACCGCTACGTCGGCCTGCGCATGACCAAGGTCACGGCGCAGGAGCCGCACTACCCACTGGCGTACGATCCGGCTCTGATGCGCGCGACGAAGACGCATCTCGCGGCGACCGGCATCGAGGTGCTCGACATCGAGCTCGCGCGCATCACGTCGGGCGACAGTCCCCGCGACTACCTGCGCTTCCTCGAGGCCGGTGCGGAACTGGGAGCGCGCCACGTCATCACGCAGCTGCCGGATTCGGACTTCTCGCGCAAGACCGACCGGTTCGCTGAGCTGTGCGAACTGGCACGGCCCCTGGGTCTGACGCTCGACCTCGAGTTCCCCTCGTGGACCGAGACGGGAAACCTCGACGAGGCCACGCGGGTGCTGCGAGCGGTGGATCAGCCCAATGCGGGGCTGCTCGTCGATCTGCTCCACTTCGCCCGATCGCACTCCCGCATCGAAGATCTGCGGGGTCTTCCGCCGGAGTGGTTCCACTACGCGCACGTCTGCGACGCGCCGCCGGAGGCTCCTGCGACCACCGCCGGAGTGATCCACGCGGCGCGTTTCGAGCGGCTCTTCCCCGGCGAGGGCGGCCTCGACATCGCCGGCGTCCTCAGCGCCCTGCCCTCCGGCATCCCCTATGCCCTCGAGATCCCGCGCGCGACGCTCGTGGCGCAGGTCGGCCCGAAAGAGCACGCGAGGCTCGCGATCGACGCGACCCGTCGCCACCTCGATCTCAGCGCTGTGCACGCCCGATAGTGCGCGACGCTCTCCACTTATCGGTCCGCTGCCCGGAATTCACTCATCTGAGTGACTCGCGGTCCAAATGGTTGCGAGCGCCCCACAGGGCGAGTTGCGTGCGATCCTCGAGGTCGAGCTTCTTCAGCGCGGACTGCATGTGCGAGCGCACCGTGTGGACCGACACCCTCAGTCGTTCCGCGATGCTCTCGTTGCTGGTGGTGCCGCCGCAGAGCACGGACACGACGCGCCGTTCTGCAGTCGAGAGCCGGTCGAGCCCGTCAGGGTCGGCGGCTCCGCGCCGAACGAACTCGCGCAGAACGGGGGTGGCGATGCGACCGGAGAGGAGGGCCTCCCCGCGCATCGCGGAGTGAATCGCCGCGAGCAGCTGATCCGAGTCGTGGCTCTTCAGCAGGTATCCGATCGCCCCAGCGTCGAGAGCCTCGGTGACGTAGCCGTCGATGGCGTAACTGGTCATCACGATCACCGGGATGGGCGGTTCGGTGGTCGATTGGGCCAGTTCCCGGGTTGCCTTCACGCCGTTCATCCCGGGCATCTGCAGATCCATGAGCACGACATCGGCTCGTTCGCGGCGGGCGACGGTGACCGCGTCCAGTCCGTTGGCGACTTCACCGATCACACGCACGCCGCCTGCTGCTTCGAGTTGCAGCCGGAGACCTTTACGGACGGACCGGTTGTCGTCGGCGATCAGCACTCGGATCGGCGAGGGTCGGGGCGTCATCGTCTCACTCTCCGTCGGGTTGGGCGACCGGGATGACGAACCGCACCGTCCAGCCGCCCTCCGGAGTCGCACCGAACACCAGTGTGCCTCTCAGCAGGTCGATGCGACGGCGGATCCCGCTGAGACCCCAACCCAGACCGAGGCCGGTGACGGGGAGACTTCCCGGCGGTGACGCCGCGTTCGCGATGGTCACATCGAGCCGGTGGGACCGTGCGATCTGCACGTCGACCTCGGAGCCGGGTGCGTGTGTGGCGGCGTTGGTGAGGGCTTCCTGAATGCACCGGTACGCGGTGGCCGAGACGACGGCAGGGAGCTCTTCGACGGGCCCGCTCGTGACGAGCCGGATGTTCATCCCGCGCTTCTGCCAGAAGTCGACGAGGTGGTCCGCCTCTCGCAGATCTCGCGTCGACTCCCGTGGCGTCGCGCCGACTGCGCGAAGATCGGCGAGAGCTCCTGCGAGGCTCGCGGCCGCGAAGCGCCCCTCGTCGCGGACCTCTTCGACGAGTTCCAGCGCGTCGTCAGGACGAGCGGGCGCGATCGTCAGAGCGGCGTCCGCCAACGTGATCAGGCCCGCCAGATGCTGTCCGGCCACATCGTGCAGTTCCTGGGCGATCCGCGTTCTCTCGTTCTGTTCGGCCTCCTCCACGCGCTTGTCGTGTTCCCGCTTCGCGGTCTCGGCCTGCAGCCGGGCCAGTGTGACGCGGCGTGTCTGCTTCCGCCACCACGCGCCGAGCGCGGTTCCGGCGATCGCGGGCGCGGCGATCCGGACCGCCTCGGCCGTCGCGAACGTGACCGCGACACTCACCGTCAACCCGAGCGTCATCGTCCAGAGGAACAGCACGCCGGTCGTGATCAGCACGACAGCGGCCAACCAGACGATCGACACGGTGAGCGATCTCCGCGTCGCGAGCAGGAACAACGCAAGTGCCATCACGAGATACATGCCGATCAGCCACGTCGGCACCGAAAGCCCCGTCGCCAGACCGATGTAGACCCCTGCGCTGATCAGCACCGTGACTTCGCGCCACTGATCGCTGAGCAAGAAGGCAGCCGCTTGCACCGCGCACCCGAGTACGAGGACCGACATCATCAGCGGCGGTGGGAGTGCGAGTGTCCACTCCACCCGGCCATCGGCAAGGGCCGCAAGCGGCTGGACGAGGACCTGGATCGTCGTCGTCACGAAGACGGTGAGGGCGAGCACCACCGCGGATCGTCGCGTGCTGAGAATCCGGTCATCGTCGAGCGGACGTTCGGGTGGGAGTGTCGGACGGCTGTTCTTGCGCGTCGGAGCGGTGTCGGGTGTGGTCACGCTCACGCGAATGACACTAGTTGGTCGTTCGAGGCGGCTGGCTGGATGCCGTGCGTGCGATGGCGCGTACGAGGCGTCGTCTCGTCCTTTCGGATGAACTCTCTCGATGAGGGTTCGGCCGAACGTCCGAACGCACTCTCGTGGTGCCGCACGTTCGTGGTGCGCGACGCTCTCCACAGCCCCGCTCGTCCATACACCGGCGATATGTCGCGATGCGTAGTTTTAGGCACATGGCCTTGCCCCTCGCCCCCGCCCTGCCACGACATCGCGCACCATCGGCGGTCACCGTCTCGGCCGCGGCGATCGCGGCGAACACCGCACTTCTCCGGGAGCACTGCCGCACCCCGCTCATGGCGGTCGTGAAGGCGGACGGCTTCGGGCTCGGCGCCGAGGCCGTCGCCCGGGCCGCTCTCGCCGGGGGCGCGAGCGAGCTCGGCGTCGCCACGTGCGATGAGGCTCTCGCGCTGCGGACGGCGGGGATCTCGGCTCCGATCCTCGTCTGGATGCTCCACGCCGGGGCGCCGCTCGGCGAAGCGATCCGCGACGACATCACTCTCTCGTGCGCTTCGGTGCGGATGCTCGAGCTGGTCGTCGCGGCCGCCGAGGAGGCCGGCATCCGAGCGCGTGTCGAGCTGGAGGTCGAGACCGGGATGCATCGCTCCGGATGCGCGGTGGCGGACTGGGGCGCGCTGTGTGCCGCGGCGCGGAAGGCCGAGCACGACGGCCACGTCCAGGTGGTGGGGGTCTGGACGCACTTCGGTGGCACCGACGACGATCCGGCCGTCTTCGCCGAGCCTCTCGCGCGGCTCGAATCCGCGTGGTCCGCAGCGCACGGCGCCGGGTTGCGACCGCGACGGCGGCACGCCGCATCGTCTCTCGCCGCCGTCGTCAGCCCGGCGGCGCGGCTCGACCTCGTCCGCGTCGGCGCAGCGCTGTTCGGCATCGAGCCGGTGCCGTCGCGAGGGCTGGGGCTCGCGACGGCGGCGCGATGGGAGACCACCGTGGTCCAGGTGCGCGACGTCGCCGCGGGCGAGGCGGTCGGCTACGGGCAGCAGTACCGCACCGCGCGCGCCGGGCGGCTCGCGCTGCTGCCCGTCGGGTACGCCGACGGCGTGCCGCGGTCGGCGTGGCCCGGGGTGACCGTCTCGGTGAACGGGTTGCGGCATCCGCTCGTGGGAGCCGTCTCGATGGATCAATGCGTCGTCGACGTCGGCGGGTCGGATGTCGAGGTCGGCGACCGGGTCGTGCTGGTGGGTGACGCCGGCCTCGGCGAGCCGAGCCTTCGGGAATGGTCGCTCATCCTCGGCACCATCCCGCAGGAGGTGCTCACCGGCCTCGGATCGCGTGTAGCGCGTGTGGTCGGGCAGGAGGCCGAAGCATGATGCGGCGGGTCGTGGTCGTCTCGGGCGGTGCGAGCACCGAGCACGACGTGTCGGTCGCGTCGGGGAGGGACGTGTCGGCCGCCCTCGCAGGACTGGCAGGACACTCGGTCCTCGACGTGCATGTCGATCGCGAGGGCTGGTGGCACGTCGGATCGGAGACCGCGCCGGCGCTGCGATTCGACGAGGTGCTCGACGAGACGCCGCGGGACTGCGTCGTCTTTCCCGCGCTCCACGGCGGCTGGGGAGAAGGGGGCGGCCTGCAGGGTGAGCTCGAGAGCCGCGGCATCCCGTTCGTGGGGAGCGGATCGGATGCCTCCGCACGAGCGCTGTCGAAGATCGAGTGCCTGCGGCTGTGCGCAGCGGCCGGGGTCGGCGTGATCCCCACGGCCTCGGTGAGCCGCGCGCGCTACGTCGCCGATCCGGACCTGGTCGCCGGGATGGTGCGCCGGTCGTTCGACGGCGACCTCGTGGTGAAGCCCGACACCGGCGGGTCGAGCATCGGCGTCCGGATGGTGGGGCGCGGCGAGTCGCTGCGGGGTGCGTTCGCCGAGGCGTTCGAGCACGCGGATCTCGCGCTGGTGCAGCCGCGGATGACGGGGGATGAGGTCAGCGTCGGCGTGTGGGGCGACGGGGAGGCCGCCCGGGCGACGGGTGCGTCGCGCCTGCACTACCCCGAGGGCGGCGACGCCGGCGGATTCACGTACGCCCACAAGTACGAAGGGGCGGGGGCGGTCCTCGAGATCCCGGCACCCTTCCCCGGGCCCGTTCTCGCGGCACTGCGCGACGCCGCGCTGCGCTGCTTCGCCGCGCTCGGATGCCGCGGCCTCGCCCGGATCGACTTCTTCGTCGACGCGACGGGACGCATCCTGCTCAACGAGGTCAACACGATTCCCGGACTGCGCCGCGAGTCGCACTTCCCGCGCCTCGTGGCGGCGGCGGGCACGCCGTACGAGCGGCTCGTCGAGCTTCTCGTCGAGGATGCCGTGGCCACCTCGTCGCGCGAGCGCGCGGCGAGGCGGCGCCAGGCCGTCGCCTCCTAACCCGAGGCGCCCGCGATCCGGACCGGGGCGGGTCCGGTGCTTCCTCTCACCACGAACTCCACGGGCGGAAGCGGGCTCGGCGCGGGCGGGGTTCCCTCGACGATCGCGACGAGGGTGCGCGCGCAGACGGCACCCCATGCGAACACGTCCTGCCGGACGGTGGTGAGGGGAGGGACGATGTAGGGCGCCAGCGGGATGTCGTCGAATCCCACGATCGAGAGATCCGCCGGGACCCGCAGGCCGCGGTCGGACGCCGCCGACATCCCCGCGATCGCCATGAGGTCGTTGGCGTAGACGATCGCGGTCGGCGGGTCGGCGAGGTCGAGCAGCTCATGAGTCGCTCGCGCGCCGGAGGCCCCCGTGAAGTCGGCGTCGATGATCGGCCCGGGCTCGAGGCCGAGGTCCGACATCTCGGCGATCCACGCGCGGCGGCGGACGCTCGAATGAACGTATCGTCGCGCTCCGGCGACGTGAGCGATGCGCCGATGGCCCAGCGCGTAGAGGTGCCGGACGGCTCGACGGACGCCGGCTTCGTCGTCGACGCCGATCGGATCCAGCCCGGTGCCCTGGGGTGTGGTGGGTCCGACGAGGACGAACGGCAGCCCGAGCGCGTCGAGCTCGGACGGCCGGGTGTCGGTCGTGCGCAGATCGGTGAGGAAGACGCCGTCGACGCGCGCCCCGTGCGCGAACCTCACGTACGCGTCGCGCTCGCTCTGCTCGCCGTCCACGACCTGGAGGACGAGGGCGTAGTCGACCTCGGACAGTCCGCTCTCGACCCCCGCCACGAACTGCGGGAAGAACGGGTCGGTGCTCAGCAGCTCCGGCTCGCGGCGGACCACGAGGCCCAGGGCCTGGGCGCGGCTGCGGGAAAGAGCCCGGGCGCGGGCGTCCGGGCGCCAGCCCAGCTCTTCGGCGGCCTGCAGAATGCGCGCGCGCGCCGCCTCGCCGACGCCGGAACGACCGTTGAACACGAAAGACACCGCGCTCTTGGACACCTGCGCTCGCGCCGCGACATCGCCGATGGTCGCGCGACGCTCCGACCGCGGGCTGCCTGTCTCCGTCGACGCAGGAGGGGACGGAGGTTCACCGGCGCGTGCGTTCACATCGCCGATCCTAGCGCACTGTTTAGCGCGATTTAGAGGCGCGGACCCGTGCAGGTTGCGCGGATTGTCCACGGAAGAGTCGGCCCAGGTCGCTCAGTTGACGATCGAGACCAAAACCGGTTTACTAGGGTCGCCGTCCCGGGGTGAGCCACAGGCGCCACCCGAGTTGAAGCGACGTGCAGACAGGGGCCCGAGCAGATGAACGCGATGGTGCGTGCCGGAGTGGAGAGTCCAGCGGAGCGCGTGAGCGCCGACGCCTCGACCACACCCCCCGAGCGCACGCGGCGACGCCGCCTGAGGCTGTGGCTCGGGGAGAGCCCCCTGGGCCTGCTGCTCAGTTCCCCGTATGCCGCATTCGTCCTCGTGATCTTCATCGTCCCGTTCGGCTACGGCATCTGGATGTCGTTCCACGACTTCTACTTCACGGCGCCCGGCGTCGAGGTCCCGCATCCGTTCGTGGGCCTCGAGAACTACGTGACGATCTTCGAGGACCCGGCGGTGCGTCAGGCGTTCCTCAACCTCGGCATCTTCCTCGTCATCAACGTCCCGCTCACCGTCGGGTTCGGGCTTCTGCTCGCGTCGGGGCTCGATGCGGTGGTGCATTGGAAGGGCTTCTTCCGTGTCGCGTACTACATCCCCTATGTGACGGCTTCCGTCGCGACGATCGCGGTGTGGATCTTCCTGTTCAGCGGCAACGGGGTGGTCAACACGCTGCTGGGCGACCTCGCGCCGGTGCCCTCGTGGCTTGCGAACCCGGTGCTGATCATGCCGCTGATCGCCGTCTACGTGACGTGGAAGAACCTGGGGTTCTACATCCTCCTCTACCTCGCCGCCCTTCAGAACGTGCCGAAAGAGCTCCACGAGGCGGCACAGCTCGACGGAGCGGGGCGGTGGGATCGGTTCCGGTCGGTCACGCTCCCGGCAGTGCGACCCGTCACCTCGCTCGTGATCCTGCTCTCGATCATCACGACGGGCCAGATCTTCACGGAGCCGTATCTGCTCACCGGCGGCGGGCCCAACGGCGCCTCGATGACGCCGGCGCTGCTCATGTACCAGAAGGGCATCCAGCAGGGTCAGCCCGACATCGCCGCCGCGATCGGCATGGTCCTGGTGCTGGCCGTCATGATCCTGTCGCTGATCGCCCGCCGCATCACGGAAGGCAAGAACTCATGACCGCCTCCCTCCGAGTGCCGACACGACCCGACGCGAAGCGGGGGAGGGCGCCGGCCGCAGGCGGACCTCTGGCCGGGCTCCGGTTCGCGCTGCTGTTCGCCGGCGCGCTCGTCGCACTCGTGCCGTTCTACTACATGGTCATCGGCGCGCTGCAGAAGGAGCGCGACACGAGCCTCGTCGGTCTGCTCCCGCTGCCCGGCACTCTCACGCTCGACAACTTCGGCGAGATCAACGAGTCGATCAACCTGCTGCAGTCGCTGCTGAACTCCCTCATCATGACCGCCGGCGTGGTGGCGTGCACCCTCGTCTTCGGGCTCCTCGTCGGGTACGCCCTGGCCGTGCTCTCGTTCCGGGGCCGGGGTCTCGTCTTCGCCCTCGTCCTGCTCGTGCAGGCCATCCCGTTCCAGCTGCTCATGATCCCGCTGTACGTGATGATCGTGCGCTACTTCAACCTCGCCGACACGTTCGTGGGAATGATCCTGCCGTTCGCGATCAACTCGGTCGCCGTCCTCGTCTTCCGCCAGTACTTCCTCCAGATCCCGCGGGATGTCTTCGACGCGGCCCGCATCGACGGCGCGAGCGAGGTGCGCATCCTGGTGTCGATCGCGGTGCCGCTGGCACGCCCTGCCGTGCTCACGGCGATGCTCGTCACGTTCATCGGTCCATGGAACGAGTTCCTCTGGCCGTTCCTCGTCACGAAGCAGGCAGCCATGCAGCCGCTCGCCGTGAGCCTGGCGAACTTCTCGCAGTCGAACGGCTCGTTCCTCGCGAACCCGACGGGTGCCGTGCTCGCCGGGGCGTGCGTGCTGGCCGTGCCCGTCGTCGTGCTGTTCCTGCTGTTCCAGCGCCACTTCACGTCCGCCAACCTGGGCTCGGCCATCAAAGGCTGAGCCCGACATCCATCGATCCGGGCCGCACCCTGCCCACGACCACCGAGGTATCCGCATGACCACGTACGACACCGTCCCTCCGACCGCGACCCTCCCGTACACGCTGGACCGGATCGGAACGCTCATGACGGCGGACGTCGACGACCCCTTCGAGGCGGAGGGCGTGCTCAATCCGGCGACCGCGTGGGGCGGCGACGGTGAGCTGTACCTGTTCCCGCGCGTGGTCGCCGCGGGGAACGTCTCGCGGATCGCCCGCGCCCGCGTGATCCTGCGCGACGGGGTCCCGGTCGGAGTGGAGCGACTGGGCATCGTGCTGTCTCCGGACGAGGGGTGGGAGCACGGGCGACGCAACGCCGGGGTGGAGGACCCGAGGATCACGTTCCTCGAACCCCTCGGCGTGCACGTCATGTCGTACATCGCGTACGGTCCGCTCGGCCCGAAGCCCGCGATCGCCGTCTCGCACGACACGGTCTCCTGGCGGCGCCTGGGCCCGCTGCGGTTCGCGTACCAGCCCGAGCTCGACACCGATCTGAACCTGTTCCCGAACAAGGACATCGTGTTCTTCCCGGAGGTCGTGCCCGGACCGGATGGTGCGCCCAGGCTCGCCCTGCTGCACCGGCCGATGTGGGACCTGGATTGGCTGCGCCCCGGCGAGGGCGCTCGCACTCCCGCCGGGATCGACGACGGCCGGCTGTCCATCTGGATCGGGTACGTCGATCTGGAGGCCGCGAGGCGAGACCTGTCCGCGCTGACCTTCGTCGAGGACTCGTCGATGATCGCCGCACCGGAAGCGCCGTACGAATCCGCGAAGATCGGCGCGGGGCCCGCCCCGCTTCGCGTGCCCGAGGGGTGGCTGCTGCTGCATCACGGAGTCTCGGGCCCCGTTCCGAAGGGGTTCGAACTCGCCCACGGCTCGCGCTACTCCGCCGGTGCCATGCTGCTCGACGCGGATGACCCGCGCCGCGTGCTCGCGCGGTCTCCCGCGCCGCTGCTCGAGCCCGAGACGGAGCACGAGGTGAAAGGAACGCTCGGCAACGTGGTGTTCCCCACCGCGATCGAGACGATCGGGGATCGTCGCTTCGTCTTCTACGGGATGGCGGACTCGTCCATCGGCGTCGCGGAGCTCGTCCGGGGCTGAGCGGTCGGGGCGGTCGCCCTTGCCGACTGCCGAGTTTAGTGGGATTTAGTGGGCGGTTGATCTCCGGAACTGGCGGAAAATCAAGGCGGAATCACGCTCGACGCCTCAGTTTCCCAGAACCATTGACACAGTTGACCAGAACCGGTTTACTACTGGTGATCGGTGCATCCCGATGCTGATCACCCGTGCGAAGTGACACACGGACAAGAAGTGCCATGAAACAGCAGAAGGCTCGCCGAGGCGGCTTTCGGACGAAGGAGTTCCTTGCAATGAAGCGTTTTGCGGGCGTCGCAGCACTCGCCGTGATCGCACTGCCGCTGGCGGCGTGCGGATCGGCCGGACAGGCCGACGCCGGGGGGTCTGGGCTCAGCTCCGGGCCGATCAAGATCTGGTACTCGACCAACGAGCAGGAGATGGCGTGGGCGGAGGCCGTCGTCGAGGCATGGAACGCCGAGAACCCCGACGAGCAGGTCACCGCCGAGGCGATCCCGTCCGGCAAGTCGTCGGAGGACGCGATCTCGGCGGCGATCACCGCCGGCAACACCCCCTGCCTCGTCTACAACACCGCGCCGGCAGCGGTCCCCGCCTTCCAGAAGCAGGGCGGGCTGGTGAACATCTCGACGACCTTCGACGACGGTGAGTCGTTCATCGCCGAGCGCTCCGGCGACGCGGCCGAGGGATTCCGCTCGCCCGACGGTGACCTCTACCAGGTGCCGTGGAAGGCGAACCCGTTCATGCTCTACTACAGCAAGGATGCGTTCGCGCAGGCGGGCTTGGATGCCGAGGACCCGCAGCTCGAGACGTATGACGACGTGCTGGCAGCGGCCGCGGCGATCAAGGAGGCCGGCGCCGCCGACTTCATCCTCTACCCGCCGGCGTCGAGCGACTACACGAACGCGCTGTTCGACTTCTACCCGTTCTTCCTCGCCAACTCCGGGGGAACGCAGCTGGTGGAGGACGACGCCGCCGCCTTCACCGGCGCCGAGGGCATGGAGACGCTGGAGTTCTGGCAGACGCTGTATGCCGAGGGTTACTCGTCGGCCGAGGCGTACAGCGGCGACGCCTGGGCCGGTCCGTTCGCCGACGGTGTCGCGGCGATGGGCATCGCCGGGCCGTGGGGAGCGGGGCAGTTCGACGGCAAGGTCGACTACGGCATCGTCCCCCTTCCGACGGCGAACGGCACCGCGCCCGAAGACACCTACACGTTCGGGGACTCCAAGAACGTCGGTCTGTACACATCGTGCGAGAACAAGCAGACCGCGTGGGACTTCGTCAAGTTCACGATGAACGCCGAGAACGACCTCGCGCTGCTCGAGACGACCGGCCAGTTCCCGATCCGCTCCGACATCTCCGACATCGCCGCGGACTACCTGGCCGCCAACCCGGTGCTCGAGACGTTCTCGGAGTCCGTGCCGCTCACCGTCGACGTTCCCAACATCGCCGGCGCCACCGAGATCTGGCAGACGTTCCGCGACGCCTGGAGCGAAGCGGTCATGTCGGGCCAGGGCGACCTCGCCGAGGTCATGCAGCAGGCCGCCGACGAGATCGACGCGCTCGCCGCGCAGAACTGACGCATCATGAAGAACCTCAAGGCGATGACGGGGATCGTGCTCGCCCTGGCGCTCGTCTTCTCGGCCGTCGTCGCCGCGCCCGCGGCGGCGGCGACGCCGGAAGAGGACGTCCGGACGATCGAATCGCGGCTGCAGGAGTACTACCTCAGCCAGGGCGATGAGATCCTCCTGGCCAACGGCATCTATCTGGCCCGCACGTCGGAGGCGCTGGACTACGTCCAGTCGCAGAACGCCGACGGGTCCTGGTCGGACGTCGACTATGCCGATCGCACGAGTTCTGCGAACGGGTCGACCTGGTCGGCCTACATCGCGCTGTACCGCATGCTCGCACTGACGCAGGCGTACCGGGATGCCGATGCGCAGGGATACGGCGATCCCGCGGTGCTCGCTGCCGTCGAGCGGGCGCTCGTGCACTGGGACGCGGTGAACCCGGGCAACCAGAACTGGTGGGAGACCGAGATCGGCGAATCCATCGCCATGGGGCGGATCTCGATCTTCCTCGGCGAGGAGCTGAGCGAGGAGGCGTTCGCCGTCACGCTCCAGCACAACACCGGCAAGCTCGATCCCGTCGGGGCCAACGGCGCGTGGCGCACGTCGAACTACATCTTCGAAGCACTCGCGACCCGCGACATCGCCCGCATCCAGACCGGCTTCCAGACCATCGTGGCGACGATCGCCGTCGACGACTCGGGAGCGGTGAACGAAGCGGTGCAGCCGGATGCCAGCTTCTGGGCGCACGGAGCCCAGCTGTACAGCGAGGGCTACGGAATGGTGCTCTTCACGTACGCGGCGCTGTGGGCGGACGTGGCGAGGGGCACGAGCCTGGCGTTCTCGCGGGATCAGCTGGACTCGATCGCGTTCTACATCGTCAACGGCACCCGGTGGCTGATCCGCGGCGAGATCGGGATGCTGTACCTGAACTACCGGCCCCCGAAGACGATCGCCGGCGTGACCAGCCATGCCTCCGAGTTCATCGAGCCGCTCGAGCGGATGGTGCGCACCGATGCCCTCTACGCCACGAGCTACCAGGCGGTGCTGGACGGCATCCTCGGCAACACGCGCAGCAACGGCATCACCGGCGACAAGTACTTCTGGCGGTCCGAGTTCAGCTCTCACCTCCGCGACGAGTACGGCATCTTCACCCGGCTGAACTCGTCGCGCACCTTCGGCGGCGAGCTCCGCACCGCCTACCGCCCGGAGCTGGGCAACCCGGTCTACTGGAACTCGATGGGGGCGACCGCGATCCAGGTCACCAACCGCGAGTACCTCGACCTCGGCCCCGCCTTCGACTGGTGGCACTACCCCGGCGTGACCGCGCCCTACGAGAAGCGGACCGAGCGCGGGTTCGAGAACCGCACCCGCAACGGCGACGGGGCCGGGTTCACCGGCGGCGTCTCGAACGGAGAGTACGGCGCGAACGTCCTGACGCTCGACACGGCGGCGACGACCGCGCAGAAGAGCTACTTCCTGTTCGACGACGAGATGGTCGCCCTCGGCGCCGGCATCCGCTCGTCGAGCGACGCCGCGGTGCACACGACGATCAACCAGGCAGCGGCCAAGCCGAACGCCGCGGTGGGCGGGAACGCCCTCGAACCGGCCGACGCGCAGGGTATCGGCGACGCGACGTGGGCGTACAACGATGAGGTCGGGTACGTCTTCGCGCCCGGCCAGGACGTGAAGGTGTCGAACAAGCCCCAGACCGGCAACTGGATCGACGAGGACGCGGTCACCCGCGATGCCTTCACGCTGTACGTCGATCACGGGAACCGTCCGGACTCGGCGAGCTACGACTACACGGTGCTGCCCGCCGCGACCTCGGCCGAGGTCGAGGCGTACGCGGCCGACCCCGCCGTGCGGACCATCCGGAACGACACCGAGGTGCAGGCGGTCCGTCACGACGAGCGGGAACTGACCATGGCCGCGTTCTACCGTGCCGGCTCGCTCGAGGTCGGCGGCGGCCGGACTCTGACGGTCGACCAGCCGAGCATCGTCCTCGTGGACGAGCGCGGCGAGACCCCCGAGGTCAGCGTCGCCAACCCGGATCGACCGGGGCTCACCGTGACGGTCGGGCTGACGGGCCCTCGTGCGGACTGGCACGGCACGTTCCTGCTCGGTTCGGGTGCGAACCTCGGCAGGACCGTCACCGCGGACCTCGTCGCGGGCAGCGCGCCCGAGGCATCCGTCTACTCCGCCGGCGCCACCGCCGACGGAGGGTCGGTGGCCGCGCTCGGCGACGGTGACGCCGACACGGTGTGGGCCGCCGACGCCGAGGGCCCGGTGTGGGTCTCGAAGCGACTCGCCCGTGGTTCGTGGGTGACGAAGGTCACGGTCGACTGGGCCGACGCCTACGCGCGGGACTTCCTCATCCAGACGTCGCAGGACGGCGCCGCCTGGACGGATCACACCCATGTCGTCGACGGGACCGGCGGGACCACCGAGGTCGCGATCACCCCGACCCCCGCGACGTTCGTGCGCATCCTGCTGCTCGAAAGCGACGCCGAGGCGTTCGCGATCCGCGAGTTCGGTGTCGAGGCCGGGGTGAACCTGGCCGCCGACAGCGCCACGCGCGCCTCCGGGTACTCGGGGTACAACCTCGTGCACCTGCTCGCCGACGGCGACCCCGCCACGCGGTGGCGGGGGAACAACTCCGATGGAGCCTGGGCCCAGGTCGACCTCGGTCGCCCGCAGACCGTCGCGGCGGTGCGCCTGTCGTGGGAGGCCGCCTTCGCGAAGTCGTACAAGATCCAGCTGTCGGACGACGGCACGAACTGGCGCGACGCCTATGCCACGCCGAGCGCGGGAAGCGACGGCGGCATCGACGTGATCACCTTCGACGAGACGAGCGCCCGCTTCGTCCGGATGCAGACCCTCAAGCGAGCGCTCAACTACGGCCCTTCGCTGTGGGAGTTCGAGGTCTTCGCCGACACGTCCGTGGTGGACGCGCCGACGGTGGCGACGGGCGTGGAGAATCTGGCGCTGAACCGCCCCGCCACCGCCGACAGCGTGTACAACGGCAACGCGACGATCGTCGCGTCCAAGGCCAACGACGGGTCGATGGCGACGAAGTGGTCGTCGGCGCGGGCGAGGGCTGAGCACTGGCTGCAGATCGATCTCGAGAGCGTCCGCTCGGTGTCTCGCGCGATCGTCCACTGGGAGACCGGGACGTCGAACGACTACCGCATCGAGGGATCCGCGGACGGGACGACCTGGATGCAGCTGGCCAGGGTCGAGGCGGCGCAGCCGACGCTGACGCACACCCACGACTTCTCGCCGGTCGACATCCGCTTCGTCCGGGTGGCCGGCCTGCCGGCGACTCAGTACGGGCTGAACATCTGGGAGATCGAGCTCTACGGGGGCTTCACGCTCGAGTGCGCCGCCGCGGTCAGCACGCCCGCGGGCAGCACCGCCACGATCTCGGCGAACGTCAGGCCCGTGCCCGGCGACGCGGAGTTCCGCGCGTACTCGCTGGATGACGAGGTGGTCCGCGTCTCCGGCGCCGGACGCGCCGGCGACGGAGGCCGCATCGACGTCGAGGGCAGCGCCGGACGCGCGGGCGCCACGTCGGTGCTCATCACGCACAGCGCGGGAGACGAACTCGCATGGTGTCCGGTGACCGTGACCGCCGACAAGGCCGGCCTCGTGCAGGCGGTCGAGCAGGCGAACGGGCTGAACAGCGCCGACTACACGCTCGAGAGCATGTCGGCGGTGCTGTCCGCGCTGGAGAGCGCCAAGTCGACCTTCCGCACGGAATCGGCCACGCAGGAGACCGTCGACCAGCGGACAGCCGCCCTTGTCGCCGCGATGGGCGGGCTCGTCGCAGCGCACTCGCCGGTGCTGGCCGTCTCGGTGGAGGCGACGCCCGAGACGCGGGGCAAGAAGGTGCGCCTCTCGGTCTCGGTCACCAACGACGACAGCGTGCGGATGGATGTCGTCGTGGTCACGCCGTACGGCGAGAAGACGATCGAGGACGTCAAGCCCGGCAAGACCGTTCGCGCCTCCTTCAACACGAAGCTCGCCGCGGTGGAGGCCGGTGAGGCGATCGTCACGGCGACCGCGACGGTGGACGGCGAATCCGTGACCGAGACCACGACGGTTCCCTACGAGGCGTTCGCGACGGGGCGCTAGCGGGCAGGGCGCGTCACGCGACCGTCCCCGGTGCCGGACCTGCACAGTCCGGTGCCGGGGCGGCGCGCGTGTCAGGCCCCCGTGGACTCCCGCACGATCAGCTCAGGCTGGAACCTCACGGTGCGCTCGTGCTCGCCGTCCGGATCGTCGAGGTCCTTCAGCAGCAGGTCGACGGCGGTGTAGCCGATGAGGTGCGCGGGCTGGCGGATCGAGCTCAGCGGCACGACCGTCGCAGAGGCGAAGTCGATGTCGTCGTAGCCGATGAGGGCGATGTCGCGCGGCACCTGTACGTCCGACATGAGCGTGAAGGCCTGCAGCGCGCCGACGGCGAGCAGGTCGTTCGCGGCGAAGACGGCATCGGGGCGTTCCGCCGCCGGCCGGGCGCGGATCGCCTCGCCGGCCGCGCGCCCCTGCAGCACCGACAGCGCCGGCATCTCGATCACTTCGAGCGTTGCGCCGGCGACCTCGTCCACCGCCCGCCGCGCCCCCTCCAGGCGATCGGCGACCTGACGGAGGCTGAGCGGCCCGCTCACGAACGCGAGGCGCCGACGGCCCGTCGAGAGCAGGTGCGACGCGGCGAGGCGGCCGCCTTCGACGTCGTCGACCGAGACCGACGCGAAGACGTGCCCGGCGTCCTCGTGGTCGACCAGGATCACCGGCACGCCGCCGTCGTGCAGACGCTGCAGCCGTGCCAGGTCTCCGCCGACGGGGGTCACCAGCACACCGTTGACCCGCTGCTCGCGGAACAGGTCGAGGTAGGCTCCCTCGCGGTCGCTGCGCTCGTCGCTGTTGCCGATCAGCACGCTCATCCCCGACTCCGCAGCCCGGTCCTCGGCGCCGCGGGAGACTTCGGCGAAGAACGGGTTGCCGGCATCCAGCACGATCAGCGCGATGCTGCGGCTGCGTCCGGCGCGCAGCTGCCGGGCGGCGTCGTTGCGCACGAAGCCGAGCTCCTCGATGGCCTGCATCACCCGCTCCACCGTCGCCGGAGACACCTTCGACGGCCGGTTGAGCACGTTCGACACGGTGCCCACCGAGACGGATGCCGCAGCCGCGACGTCCCGCACGCTCACCGTCATCCGAGCCACCTCCTCGCGCGAAACGCTACCGCGTCCTCGCGTCACGCGGCGTATCCGACGAGCAAGCGCTGTCTCGTTGCGCGACCGGGGGCGATCGTTTATGCTTTGAAACGATTCACGCACCACCACTGAGACCGAGGACGATCCCATGACGAGTGAGACCGCGACGACGCGGGTCTGCTTCGAGCTGCAGGTCAAGCCCGAGCTGCTCGACGAGTACCTCGCCCGGCACACGCCGGTGCGGCCCGAGATGCTCGCCGAGATCGCCGCCGCCGGGCGGCGCAACTACTCACTGTTCCTCGGCGAGGGCGGCCGCCTCCTCGGCTACTACGAGACCGACGACGACGCCGCGGCGCAGGCGTATCTCGCGGCATCCCCCGTCGCCGCCCGGTGGGAGGACGAGATGAGCCGCTTCTTCGTGGGGCTCGACGGCCGCCCCGACCAGGCCGCCACCCCGCTCACCGAGATCTTCCACCTCGAAGACCAGATCGCGGATGCCGAGGCATCCGCCCGCGAAGAAAGCACCGCACCATGACGACGCTGTCTCCCCAGATCCTCTCCGCGCTCGAAGGCCAGGGCATCGAGCTGCCCTCGTGGGCCTTCGGCAACTCGGGCACGCGGTTCCGCGTCTTCACGACGGCCGGGACGCCGCGCGATCCGTACGAGAAGATCGCCGACGCCGCACAGGTGAACGCCTACACGAAGCTGGCGCCGAGCGTCGCCCTGCACATCCCGTGGGACAAGGTCGACGACTACGCCGCGCTGCGCCGCCACGCAGAAGACCTCGGCGTGCAGCTCGGCACGATCAACTCGAACACGTTCCAGGACGAGGACTACAAGTTCGGCGCGCTCACCCACCACGACGACCGCATCCGCCAGAAGGCGATCGACCACCACTTCGAGTGCATCGACATCATGAGCCAGACCGGGTCGCGCGACCTCAAGGTCTGGCTCGCCGAGGGCTCCAACTACCCCGGCCAGAACGACATGCGCGCCCGCCAGGACCGTCTGCAGGACTCGCTGCAGCAGATCTACGCGCGCCTGTCCGACGAGCAGCGCCTCGTGCTCGAGTACAAGTTCTTCGAGCCGGCGTTCTACCACACCGACGTGCCGGACTGGGGCACGTCGTACGCGCAGGTCGCGGCGCTCGGCGACCGCGCCGTGGTGTGCCTCGACACCGGCCACCACGCGCCCGGCACGAACATCGAGTTCATCGTGATGCAGCTGCTGCGGCTCGGAAAGCTCGGCTCGTTCGACTTCAACTCGCGCTTCTACGCCGACGACGATCTGATCGTGGGCGCGGCCGACCCGTTCCAGCTGTTCCGCATCATCTTCGAGGTGGTCCGCGGCGGCGGCCTCGGCAACCCCGACGTGGCGTTCATGCTCGACCAGTGCCACAACATCGAAGACAAGATCCCCGGGCAGATCCGCTCGGTGCTGAACGTCCAGGAGATGACGGCGCGCGCGCTGCTCGTCGACCGCGACGCCCTCGCCGCGGCGCAGCAGTCCAACGACGTGCTCGCCGCCAACGCGATCTTCATGGACGCGTTCTACAGCGACGTGCGCCCCGCGCTGGCTGAGTGGCGCGAGTCGCGCGGGCTCGCCGCCGACCCGATGGCCGCATACGCGGCATCCGGCCACCAGCAGCGGATCGCCGCCGACCGCGTCGGCGGCACCCAGGCCGGCTGGGGCGCGTAGGTCCGCCGCCCCCGCCCCGACCCGCCCCGCGCCACTCCCACCCAACCCCCACTCCTACCCCGACCCCGATCCGCCCCCCCGCCCCGACCCCGACCCGCCCCCGCCGTTCCGCAGTCACTTTCTGCGGGACAACACGACCCTGAGACCGCAGAAAGTGACTGCGGAGCATCCGATCCGGAGGAGCACGAGATGAGCGAGCCGTACGCCGGGGCCGACGGGCTCGTGCGCGTGTACCCCGCGCGCGAGCCCAACGGCACCGGCCTGGTGTGGGTGCACGGCGGGGCCTTCGCGTTCGGCGAGCTCGACATGCCCGAGTCCGACTGGGTCGCGCGCGAGCTGGCGGCGCGCGGCACGACGGTCGTGGCGGTCGACTACCGCCTCGCGCCGGTGCCGGAGGGGTGGGAGGATGCCGCGCGCCCGGCGCGCGGCGAACACCACTACCCTGCGGCATCCGACGACGTGCTCGCGGCGTGGTCGTGGACGGTCGACAACGCCGCCCGGCTGCGGATCGCACCCGAGCGTCTCGCGCTCGGCGGCGCGAGCGCGGGCGGCAACCTCGCCGCGGGCGCGACGTTGCGACTGCTCGAGGCCGGGCTCTCGACGCTCCCGGCGCTCGTGATCCTGGCCTACCCGACGCTCCTCGCCGTGCAGCCCGCGCCCGACCCGGCGCTGCGGGCCGCGCTCGACGCCAACCCCGACGCCGACCGGTTCGGCCCGGCAGTCGTGCGCGCGATGTACGCGAACTACCTCGGAACACCTCTCGACGGCGGCTTCGACGGTGCGCCGCTCGGCGCGATCCCCGGGCTCGCCACCCCGGGCGAGGTCGCCGGCTTCCCGCCCACGCTCATCGTCAACAGCGACGTCGACGAGCTCCGCGTCTCGGCCGAGGCGTTCGCCGCGACGCTGCGCGATGCCGGGCGCCCCGTCGAGGTCGTCGCCGAGCCCGGGACGCATCACGGTCACCTCAACCGTCCGCAGGAGGCCGCGGCATCCGTCACCCTCGCCCGCTTCGAGGCCCGCCTCGCGTCGCTTCTCCCCGCCACCCCCACCGTACGCCACGCCTCGGGTCCGCAGTCACTTTCTGCGCCTGAAGCCGCACCCGATCCGCAGAACGTGACTGCGGAGCGGAGGGCCGATCCGCTCCGCAGTCGCGAAACGCGCGCTGCGACCCCCTGACACCGCAGAACGTGACTGCGGAGCATCCGAACCACGAAGGACACGCCATGAAGAACGAGACCGTCGCGCAGCTGATCGAGCGGTCGAACCGCCTCGGCGCCGACCCGAAGAACACGAACTACGCCGGCGGCAACACGTCGGCGAAGGGCACCGACACCGATCCGGTGACGGGTGAGCCCGTCGAGCTGCTGTGGGTCAAGGGCTCGGGCGGCGACCTCGGCACGCTCAAGCCCGAAGGACTCGCGGTGCTGCGCCTGGACCGCATGCGCGCGCTCGTGGACGTGTACCCGGGGGTCGAGCGCGAGGACGAGATGGTCGCCGCGTTCGACTACTGCCTGCACGGCAAGGGCGGCGCCGCGCCGTCGATCGACACCGCCATGCACGGCCTGGTCGACGCCGCGCACGTCGACCACCTCCACCCCGACTCCGGCATCGCGATCGCCACCGCCGCCGACGGTGAGGAGCTCACCGCCGAGATCTTCGGCGACAGAGTGGTGTGGGTGCCGTGGCGCCGCCCGGGCTTCCAGCTGGGCCTCGACATCGCCGAGATCAAGGCGCAGAACCCGCAGGCGATCGGCTGCATCCTCGGCGGGCACGGCATCACCGCGTGGGGCGACACGTCCGAGGAGGCCGAGCGCCACTCGCTGTGGATCATCGAGACGGCGCAGGCGTACCTCGTCGAGAACGGCCGGAAGGATCCGTTCGGCGGCGTGCGGGCCGGCTACGAGGCGCTTCCGGATGCCGAGCGCCGCGCCCGCGCGGCGGCCCTGGCCCCCACGATCCGCGGTCTCGCGTCGACCGACAAGCCGATGGTCGGCCACTTCACCGACTCCGCCGAGGTGCTCGACTTCCTCGCGTCCGAGAAGGCGCCCGCGCTCGCAGAGCTCGGCACCAGCTGCCCCGACCACTTCCTGCGCACGAAGGTCAAGCCGATGCTGCTCGACCTGCCCGCCGACGCCACGGTCGAGGCATCCGTCGCCCGCCTGCAGGAGCTGCACGCGCAGTACCGCGCCGACTACCAGGCCTACTACGACGCCCACGCGACCGCCGACAGCCCCGCGATCCGCGGCGCCGACCCGCTCATCGTGCTCGTGCCGGGCGTCGGCATGTTCTCGTACGGCGCCAACAAGCAGACCGCGCGCGTGGCGGGCGAGTTCTACGTCAACGCGATCAACGTGATGCGCGGCGCCGAAGCGCTGTCGACGTACACTCCAATCTCGGACGCCGAGAAGTTCCGCATCGAGTACTGGGCCCTCGAAGAGGCCAAGCTGCAGCGGATGCCGAAGCCGAAGTCGCACCAGGGCCGCATCGCGTTCGTCACGGGCGCGGCATCCGGCATCGGCAAGGCCATCGCGACGCGCCTGGCCGCCGAGGGGGCGTGCGTCGTCGTCGCCGACCTCGACCTCGAGAAGGCGCAGGCGGCTGCAGCAGAGCTGGGCACCACGGATGTCGCGATCGGCGTCGCCGCGAACGTCGCCGACGAGGCCGCGGTGCAGGCGGCGCTCGACGAGGCCGTGCTCGCGTTCGGCGGGGTCGACCTCGTGGTGAACAACGCCGGGCTGTCGCTGTCGAAACCGCTGCTGGAGACCACCGAGAAGGACTGGGACCTGCAGCACGACGTCATGGCCAAGGGCTCGTTCCTGGTGTCGAAGGCGGCCGCGAGGATCCTCATCGACCAGCGCCTCGGCGGCGACATCGTCTACATCGCGTCGAAGAACTCGCTGTTCGCCGGCCCGAACAACATCGCGTACTCGGCGACCAAGGCCGACCAGGCTCACCAGGTGCGCCTGCTCGCGGTCGAGCTCGGCGAGCACGGCGTGCGCGTGAACGGCATCAACCCCGACGGCGTCGTGCGCGGCTCGGGCATCTTCGCGTCGGGCTGGGGCGCGAACCGCGCCGCGACCTACGGCGTCAAGGAAGAGGACCTCGGCCAGTTCTACGCCAACCGCACGATCCTCAAGCGCGAGGTCGTGCCCGAGAACGTCGCCGACGCCGTGTTCGTGCTCACCGGCCCCGAGCTCTCGCGCACGACGGGCCTGCACATCCCGGTCGACTCGGGCGTCGCGGCGGCGTTCCTGCGATGAAGGGCGGCTCGATGCGTTTCGTCTCGCTTCGCTCGCTCAACGACCGGGGGGTCTCGCTTCGCTCGCTCAACGACCGGGGGGTCTCGCTTCGCTCGCTCGACGACCGGGGGGTTTCACTCCGCGGGCTCGACGACCGGGGGGTTTCGATTCGCTCGCTCAACGACCGGGGGGTCTCGCTCCGCGGGCTCGACGACCGGAGCCCAGCGGTCGTTGAGCGAGGGAGCGCCAGCGACCGAGACGAAACGCGCGGAGTCCTGCGATGACCCGCGGGGTGGTGGCGGCCGTCGACCTCGGGGCGACGAGCGGTCGCGTCATGCTCGGGTACGTCGGCGACGGGATGCTGCGCCTCGAGGCGGTCGCACGGTTCCCCAACGGTCCGGTGGCCGGCGCCGACGGACTGCACTGGGACTTCACCGCGCTGTACCGTCACATCCTCGAGGGGCTCGCCGAAGCAGTCCGGCGCGAACCCGGCATCGCGAGCGTCGGCATCGACTCCTGGGCGGTCGACTACGGGCTGGTGCACGGCGACGAGCTGCTCGGTGAGCCGTTCCACTACCGCGACGACCGCGCCGCGCGTGGTGTCGAAGCCACGCACGCAGTGACGCCGTTCGAGGAGCTGTACCGCCGCAACGGCCTGCAGTTCCTGCCGTTCAACACCCTCTACCAGTACGCCGTCGAACTGCGACTCGCCGACGCCGAAGCCTCCCTGCTCATCCCCGACCTCGTGGCGTTCCTCCTCACCGGGGCGCGCGCGGCCGAACGCACCAACGCATCCACGACCGGCCTCGTCGACGTCCGCACGGGGGAGTGGGATGCCGAGCTCATCGCACGGCTGGGGGTCCCGGCATCCGTCCTTCCCCCGCTCGTCGACCCCGGCGAACGGCTCGGCGCCCTCCGCGGCGAGGCGCGCGAGCGCGTCGGCGCGCCGCTCGAGGTGATCGCGGTCGGCTCGCACGACACCGCCTCGGCCGTCGTGGCCGTGCCGCTCAGCACGCCGAACGCGGCCTACATCTCGTGCGGCACGTGGGGCCTCGTCGGCGTCGAACTCGACGAGCCGGTGGTGACGGACGAGGCGCGCGAAGCGAACTTCACCAACGAGGGCGGCGTCGACGGCCGTGTGCGGTTCCTGCACAACGTGACGGGACTGTGGCTGCTGAGCGAGTCGGTGCGCACGTGGGAGGCCGAGGACGGCGCGCCCATCGACCTTCCGGGATTGCTGGATGCCGCGGCATCCGTCACCGGCGACATCGCGCTGTTCGACGCGAACGACGCGCGCCTGTCGGCCCCCGGCGACATGCCCGCGCGCATCGCCGCGGTGCTCGACGAGGCCGGCGCCCCCGTCCCCGCGACGCGCGAGGCCTTCGCGCGGACGATCGTCGAGAGCATCGCGCAGGCCTTCGCCGACGCGGTCGCGACCGCCGGGCGCCTCACGGGGCGCGAGATCGACGTCGTGCACATCGTCGGCGGGGGAGCGCTCAACCGCCTGCTCTGCCAGGCGACGGCCGACCGCTGCGGGCTGCCGGTGCTCGCCGGTCCGGTCGAGGCGACCGCTCTCGGCAACGTGCTCGTGCAGGCCCGCGCCCACGGCTGGTTCGGGCCCGGCGCGACGCTCGAGGACCTGCGGCGCGCGGTCGCGGCATCCGTCTCTCTCGTACGATACGAACCGCGCAGATGATCGCGCGGCGCCAGAATCCTGTCGTGGCGCACCAGATCTGCTGCGCCACGACAGAGAACTGCCGCCGCACCGGACTGCCGCTGCGCCGGGACAACGGAGGGAACGGATGACCCCGTACGGAGCCGCATTCGACTGGGCGCGACGGCACGTCGACGCGGGACGGCTGCCCACCGCCGTGCTCGGCATCGCGACGGCCGACGGCGTGGTCGCTCTGGACGCGTTCGGGGCGACCGACGGCCGGCCGGCGCGGGTGGACGACCCGTACTGGCTGTTCTCGATCACCAAGGTGCTGACCGGGCTCACGGCCGCGCGCGCCGTCGAGCGGGGCCTCCTCACCACCGAGACGCCGCTGTCGGACGCGATCCCCGAGTTCGGGGCGGCTCGCGACGATGTCGTGCGCCTGCGGCATCTGGTGAGCCACACCTCCGGCATCCCCGAGCCCGGTCTCGACCCGGCACAGGGCCTGCGTGCCGCGCTGCTCGCGCCCGGTCGCGACTTCGCCGCCGGCACGGCGTCGCGCTACTCGACGGTGGCGTTCGACGGCATCGCCGCGCTCGTGCACCACGCCACCGGGCGGGAGTGGGATGCCGACCTCGCGGCGTGGGCGGGGGCTGCCGGGGCGACCGGGCTGACCCTCGACGCGTCCGTCGAACCGCACGCCGTGGTCGACGCCGCCGAGCAGGGCCTCGACCTGCGGAGCTTCGCGCGCCTGCGCAACCCGGGCGCCGGCATGATCGGCACCGCCTCCGACCTCCTCGCGCTCGGCTCGGCCCTGCTGCGCATCGGGCAGGGGGAGACCGGCGGGATCGTGCAGCCGGCGACGCTCGCGATGATGCGGCGGCCGCTGACGGGCGACATCCCCAGGCTCGAGCCGTACGTCGCCGAACGGGGGCAGGACTGGGGCTTCACCTTCAACCTCCGCACCCGCGCGCCCGGCCTCATCGACCGCGACGTGTACGGGCACGGCGGCTGGGCCGGCACCGAGTTCTGGGTGCACCCGTCGGCCGGAGTCGCGTTCGTGCTGATGACGAACCGGGCCGAGCGCCCCGGCGTCGACCTCGACGAGCTCGACAACGCCGTGGTCGCAGCGCTCTGACGTTCCGCAACGACGAAGGCGCGGTCAGCGTCACGCCGGCCGGGAGCAGACTCTTGCGGCTCTTCTGCTGTGACCGCTAACATCCAGATTGATCGATAAACCTCCGGCGCGGGGGCGGTCCCTCCGGACGGCGACGCGCCGGATCCGCGACAGCCAGATACGAATCAGATACGAAGGAGTATCCCTTCCCATGCTCAGTCCACTCACCCGTCGCACGCGCCGGCGCGGCGCCACCGCGTCCCTCGCCGCAGCCGCCCTGTGCGTCGGCGTCGTCGTCGCCGCACCGATCGCGGCACAGGCCGAGGACCAGGACGTCGTCGACGGCCTCGTCCACCACTTCGCCCTCGATGAGACGTCCGGCACCGTCGTGTCGAACACCGGCTCGGCCGGGAGCGCGGCCGACGCCGTGCTCGTCAACCCCGACAAGGCCGCGCGCGACGGCGCAGGCATCCGCTTCAACCCCGACGACTACGCCGACGCGCTGAGCGGCGCCTACGTGCGGCTGCCGAGCGACCTGACGGCCGGGATGCAGGCGATCACCATCGACTACGACATCTGGATCGACCCGGCCAACGTCGGTGAGCACCAGATCTGGAGCCTCGGCAACAAGGTGTCGTGCGACGCCGCCGGCGGCCAGCAGGGGCAGCTCTTCTCGTCCAACACGCAGCGACTGCGGGTCGCCGCCGGCTCGGTGAACGTGCAGCAGAACCGCGTGCGTCTTCCGGAGGGCGTGTGGAAGCACGTCACCTACACGCAGACGCCGAACGCGAACGGCACGACGTGGACCGGCACGCTGTACGTCGACGGCGTGCAGCACGCGCAGTCGACCGCCATCACGACGCCGCCGTCGGTCAACGCCGCGGGCACGAACTGCAACTTCCTCGGTCGCTCGCAGGTGCCCGGCAACTACTCGTTCCGCGGCTCGCTGACCGACTTCCGCGTGTACGACCGGGGCCTCGACCCGGCGGAGGTCGCGTTGCGCGCGGCGCCGGGCAACGCCGAAGGCGTGCAGGCGGATGCCGCGGCCATCGACCTCGGACTGACGAGCGCCGTCGTGGAAGACCTCGTGCTCCCGAAGCTCGGCACGGTCGCGGGCTCGACGATCACCTGGGCGTCGTCCGACTCCTCCGTCATCGAGGTGGTGAACCCGCCCGCGGTGACGAGCGCACGCAAGGTGCCGATCCGAGGCGTGATCAGCCGGCCCGCGCTGGGCGAGCCCGACGCGACGGCGGTGCTGACCGCGACCCTGCGCAAGGGCGGTCAGTCCGTCGCCGTGCGCGAGATCGCGATCACCGTGCCCGCCGAGTTCGACGCGGCCCACTCCGTCGACCGCGACGCGCTCGACCTCGACCTGTACGAGACCGACGACGTGCGCGGCCACATCACGCTGCCCACCGAGGGACGCTGGGGCTCGCAGATCACGTGGGAGTCGAGCTCGGAGCTCATCTCGCCGACCGGCGAGGTGACCCGCCCGGCGTACGGGCACCCCGAGGTCGAGGCCACGCTGACGGCGACCATCGCCCAGGGCGGAGCGTCGGTCGAGAGGGCGTTCGACGTCGTGGTCAAGCCGCTGCCGCGCCACGAGGAGAACGAGCGCTACTTCCTCGGCTACTTCAAGGGCGAGGGCATGGCCGACGGCGAGCAGATCATGTTCGCCACGTCCAACGGCAACAACGCGCTGGAGTGGACCGGTCTCACCGGCGGCTGGCCGTCGCTGGTCTCGCAGCTGGGCGACCAGGGGCTGCGCGACCCGCACATCGTGCGGTCGCCCGACGGCGACACGTTCTACATGATCGCCACCGACCTGAACTGGTACGACCAGGGCGGATACGCGATCAACGACACCCAGTACATCGAGGTGTTCGAGTCCAACGACCTGGTCAACTGGACCCCGCAGCGCCACGTCAAGGTCGCACCCGATAACGCCGGCAACGCGTTCGCGCCGGAGTCGCTGTGGGTCGACGAGATCGGCGCGTACGCGGTGTTCTGGGCGCAGTCGCTGTGGAACGATCCGCTGAACCGCACCGGGCAGGGGAATGCGCAGATGTGGTACAACATCACGCGCGACTTCCAGACGTTCTCCGAGCCGCAGGTCTGGCAGGACCCCGCCCCGCAGTCGCGCATCGACACGACGGCGATCAAGGTCGGCGACCAGTACTACCGGGTGACGAAGAACGAGGCCGGCAACGCCGGGTCCGACCTCTTCTCGGAGAAGCACACCGACTTCCTCGACAGCGACATCCACGCCTGGCAGCTCATCGCGCCGGCCCTCGGCCGGACGACGTGGCAGCCGAACGCGGGGTACGAGGGTCCGGTGATCTTCGAGGCGAACCCCGGCGACACCGCGTGCCCCGGCCAGTTCTACCTGTGGGGAGACCGGTACACCAACGGCGGCGGATACCAGGCGGCGTGCGAGGCCGACATCGAGGCGCCGACCTGGCAGCCGAAGACGATCACCATGACCAACGCGGGCGTGCCGCGGCCGCGGCACGGCACCGTCATCCCGATCACCCTCCGCGAGTGGAACAGCATCCGCGGGATCGAGAACGAGGATGTCGCGACCACCGTCGAGGTCTCGGTCGACGACGTCGTCGAGAACGAGGAGGGGCAGGTCACGGCATCCGTCACCGCCGCCGACGGGTTCGAGACCGGCGGGCAGGTGCGCTTCAGCGTCGGCGACTGGTCCGACACCGTCCTCCTCGAGGACGGCCGGGCTTCGGCCACGATCCCGGCGGGACTCGAGCGGGGCGCGCAGACAGTCACGGCCGAGTTCCTCGGCTTCGACATCCTGCTCCCCGCCCAGGCCGCGGCGTCGTTCGACGTGCTGGCCGCGGTGAACGCGACCGCAGCGGTGACCGAACGCTGCGCGGGCAAGAAGGTCGCGCTCTCCGTCGAGGTGGTCAACACCGACGAGCGCACCGTCCAGGTGCGCATCGAGACCGCGTACGGGACGAAGGACGTCGCGTCGCTCGCACCGGGTGAGCGCGTGTCGCCGTCCTTCGTCACCCGCGAGGCGTCGGTGCCTGCCGGGTCCGCCACCGTGACGGTGTGGGCCGACGACGCAGGGGAGCGCGAGCACTCGGTGTACGACGCCGCGTACGGGGCGCTGTCGTGTAGCCGCTGAACGTACGGGTGGGGGATGCCGCGCGGGCGCCCCCACCCGTGCCCCACGGTGTCAGCGGGTCGATTCCCGCACGATGAGCCTCGTCGGCATGACGCGTCGCACGGGCTCCTCGCCGGCGACGCCGGCAGCGGCGCCTCCGGGGCCCGGAGTGCGGGCCTGCAGACGGGCGAGCATGATCCGGACGATCTCGTCGGCCATCGCGTCGTTGTCGGGGTCGACCGTCGTCAGCCGGGGCACGCTGTACGCGCTCTCGCGGACGTCGTCGAATCCCACCACCTGCACGTCGTGGGGCACACGGATGCCGTGATCGGCGAGCGCGCGCAGCGCGCCGAGTGCGCTGGCATCGGTGAAGGCGAAGACCGCGTCGAACTCGGTGCCGTCGGCGATGACCCGCGACATCGCCTCGTAGCCGTCCGGGAGGTGGAGCCCGGCGTTCACGATGAGGTCGGATCGCACCGGTGCCCCGCGCTCGCGGTGCGCCGTGACGTAACCCTGTGTGCGCAGCGTCTGCACCGAGGGGCTCCCGGCGTTCGATCCGCCCAGCGCGACGACGGCGCGGGCGCCGCGGTCGAGCAGGTGCCCCGTCGCCAGGGCCCCGCCGCCGATGTTGTCCATCAGCACGTGGTCGAACCGCGTCGGCACGGCGCGCTCGCCGAGGAGCACGATCGGCGTCGTCGGGTGGAAACGGTCGAGATCGGCCGACTCGCTCGCGGCGATCGCGAGGATGAACCCGTCGTACGTCTCGAGGTGCGATGCTGCGAGCGACTCGACCTCGGCGGTCATCGCGCCGCCGGTGTTCTCGGTCACGAGACGGATGCCGCTCTCTCGGAACCGGTGCGACAGGCGCTCGGCGAGCTCGCCGTAGTACTCCGACGCGAGGACCGGCACCCCGAGTCCGACGATCCCGGTCGTGCCCCTGCGGAGCGAGCGGGCCGCCTGGTTGAGGCGGTACCCGAGCTCGTCGATGACCTTCGTGACGCGGTCGATGGTCTCGGCGCCGACGCGTTCGGTGCGTCCGTTGACGACGTTCGACACGGTCTGCGCCGAGACGCCTGCCTTCTGGGCGACGTCCTGCATCGTGACGTGCGTGCGGGCGTGCGGGATCTGTGGTCGTTCCATCCGCGTCTGTTCGATCTGAGCCGGTGGGCTACAGCGACTCTATCCGCGGGGGAGGGTCCCGCATGCGGCACAGAGTGCGGCGTGCACACGCGGTGCTGTCGTGATAGCGCGAACAGGACTTGGGCGAGATCTCTTGCGGGCTCATTCTGTGACCGCTAACATGCAAGCGTCCGCCCATCGGATGCCGTGCACGCAGCCGTGCTCACGCACGCCGAAAGCTCGGGTCGCCCATCGGCCCACTCGCTTCCCATGTCTGTACGTGGTGCAGGCGGACCAAGGTTGATCGATCAATGAGGAGGAACCTTGACCAAGGAGATGATCCGTCCCGCGGCCAGACGCCGCCGGATGGCCGGCGTGCTGGGCGCCGCGGTGACCGCCACGGCGCTCATCGTCAGCGGGCTCGCGATGCCGGCGACAGCCGCCGACGAAGAGCTCATCGTGAACGGCGGCTTCGAGAGCGGACTGGAAGGCTGGTTCGTGAACAACGGCAACGCCGCCGACGGGGGCACGCTCTCGATCGTGGACGACGCGTACGCCGGCGCGTCCGCGGTGAAGGTCACCGGCCGCACCACGACCGGCTCCGGCCCCATGCAGGATCTGACCGGCAAGGTGCAGTCCGGCCAGACCTACACGATCAAGGCGCGGGTGAAGTACGACAACGCGAGCAGCCCGGCCACCAAGCAGTTCTTCGCGACCATGCACTACGGGGGCGGCACCTACACGAACCTCGGCAGCACCACGCCCGCCCGCGGTCAGTGGGGCTACATCAACTCGACCTTCACGATCCCCGCCGGCCAGAGCACCGCGACGGCCCGACTGTTCATCGAGACGCCGTGGACGAGCACTCCTTCGGCCGATCCGAACACGCACCTCATGGACTTCGTCGTCGACGACGTGTCGCTCGTCGGAGCGCCGCCGCCCCCGCCGCCGTCGAAGACCATCGAGGTCGTCGGCAAGCTGCCCGGCGAGCACAACCCGCTGATCGGCCACAAGTTCGGCGCCGACGGGTTCGGCTACGCCGAGGACGGCCGCGTCTACATGTTCATGACGAACGACACGCAGGGGTACATGCCCGACCCCGTGACGGGCGTCTCGCCGCAGATCAACTACGGCAATATCAACCAGATCACGCTGATCTCATCCGAGGACCTCGTGAACTGGACCGACCACGGCGAGATCCAGGTGGCCGGACCCCAGGGCATCGCCCCGTTCACGAGCAACTCGTGGGCTCCGGGCTTCGCGAAGAAGGTCGTGAACGGCGAGGAGAAGTACTTCCTCTACTACGCCAACGGCGGCGGTTCGAGCAACGTCATCACGGGTGAGAGCCCGCTGGGACCGTGGAAGAGCGAGCGCACGAGCACGCTCATCAACGGCTCCACGCCGGGCGCCGAGGCCGTCGCGTGGAAGTTCGACCCCGCCCCGTTCGTCGACACGGACGGCACGCCCTACCTCTACTTCGGTGGCGGTCCGGCCTCGACGAGCATGCCGGCGGCCGAGCGGTACAACAACCCGAAGAACATCCGCGTCATCGAGCTCGCCGACGACATGGTGAACACGCAGGGCTCGGCGATGGTCGTCGACACCCCCGTCTCGTTCGAGGCCGCGCACGTCTTCGAGCGCGAGGGCAGGTACTACCTCAGCTACTCGTCGCACTTCGGCGGGAACGACTTCGGAGGCAACCAGACGCCGCTTCCCGGATACCCCGGTGGCGGGCAGATCCCGTACCTGATGTCGGACAGCCCCACGAACTTCCCGAAGGAGAAGTACGTCGGTCTGCTCTTCCCGAACCAGTCGCAGTTCTTCGGCGCGGGCACGGGCGGCAACAACCACCAGTCGGTGTTCGAGTTCGAGGGCAAGTACTACTTCACCTACCACGCCCCGACCCTGAACAAGCGCATCAACGGGAACACCACGCAGGGCTACCGCAGCCCGCACATCCAGGAGATGACGTTCAACGAGGACGGCACCATCCAGCAGGTCGTCGGCGACTACGCCGGCGTGGACCAGGTGCGCGACTTCGATCCGTTCCGCACGTTCGAGGCCGAGACGTTCGGCTGGAGCAAGGGCATCGCGACGCAGAAGATCGACGGCGGCTCGACGCAGTTCGGTCCGGCCGCTGCGAACCTCGTCGTGAAGGACATCGACAACGGTGACTGGACCGGGCTGTCGGCCGTGGCCTTCGGCGACGCCGGTGCGGCATCCGTCACGGTGAAGGTCAAGCCGCTGCAGGCCGGCGGCGCGATCGACGTCCGCACGGGGAGCGAGACCGGTGCGGTCATCGGCACGATCCCGGTGAGCGGAACCGTCGGGGAGTGGACCGAGCTGACCGGCGCGCTGAACGGCGCGACGGGCACGCAGGACCTCTTCTTCACGTACCGCGGCGGCAGCGGCGACCTGTTCGAGCTCGACACGTGGTCGTTCGCCCAGGCGAGCGCGCCGACGCTCGACGTGACCGCCGAGGCCGCGTCGCGGTGCGTCGCCGGCAAGTCGGTGCTCACGGTGAAGGTCTCCAACGGCGAGGACGTGCCGGTCTCGGTCTCGGTCTCGACCGCCTACGGCACGAAGACGTCGGTGACGGTCGGTGCGGGCAAGTCCGTGTCGAACGCCTTCACGACGCGTCTCACCGCCGCTCCGGCAGGAGCCGCGGAGGTGACGGCGACCGCCACGGTCGCCGGCGAGCAGGTCTCGGCTGTCGTGCCCGCGCCGTACGCGGCGCACAGCTGCGGCTGAGAACACCCGCCCGGGGTGGCGGTCCGCAGCGCGGACCGCCACCCCGGGCCCCCGAACCGATGACGGCCGGATGGTCCGGCTGCACAGCGATACGGCGCGGCGACGTCGCCCGCCGGGAAGAGAGAAGAACGCATGAAGACCAACGGAACCCTCGTCCGCACGGCAGCGGGCGTGCTCGGCGGGATGCTGCTGCTGGGCGCCGCCGGTGCCGCGGTCGCCGACGAGCTCGGCGACGACGACGTCCAGGTGAGCGTCGACATCGAGGCGCTGCCGCCCGTGGGCGCCCTGACGATGTCGGTCGCGGCGAACGCGACCGGCCTCACCGAGGTCGACTCCACGGACCCGGAGCTCCGAGAGTTCACGGGACTGCTCCCGACGGTGACGGTCTCGGACGACCGCGAGGAGGTGCCGTCCGACCTGTCGTGGTACATCACGGGTCAGTCGTCGTCGTTCTCGGCGCCCGGGGTGCCCGAGATCGGACCGGAGCACCTGGGCTGGGTCCCGCGTCTGCTCACCGTGGACGACGGACAGGTCGCCGAAGGGCCGGAGGTCGGCACCGTCTTCGACGAGGGCCCCAACAACGTGGGACTCGCCGGCGAGGAACTCCTCTCGCTGGCGCTCGACTCCGGTCAGGCGCGCGCCGTCGGCACCTGGAACGCCAACGCCGACCTGTACCTGAAGACCCCGCGCGACGTCGCACCCGGCAGCTACTCCGCGACGCTCACCCTGACCCTGTGGGAAGACGCACAGTGACCGGCGGTCCGAGGGACTGAGGAGGAACCGTGCCTACGACATCCGCCCTCCGCGCGATGCGGCCGCTCGCCCTGGCGAGCGCGGCCGCCGTCGCCGCCGCGCTGCTGCTCGCCGCCCCGCCCTCGCAGGCGGCTGAGACGTGGCAGCCCGACTCGGGCTTCACGTCGACCGACAAGGGTGACGGCACGTACACCGTGCCGCTGCTGAACGCCGATGTCCCCGACGTGTCGGTGGAGCGCGTGCCTGCGTCCGACAACGACGAGGGGCGCGACCTCTACTACATGATCAGCACGACGATGCACTTGAGCCCGGGTGCGCCGATCATGAAGTCGTACGACCTGGTGAACTGGGAGATCGTCAACTACGTGTTCGATCGGGCCGACATCAGCGACGCGTTCTCGCTGCGCAACGGGCAGAGCTCGTACGGGCAGGGTCAGTGGGCGTCGTCGTTGCGGTACCACGACGGGAAGTGGTACGTCGCGTTCAACACGAACAACCTCGGCGGCTCCTACATCTACGTGACGGACGACATCGACGAAGGCTCCTGGGAGCGGATCCCGCTGGGACGCGCGTTCCATGACCCTTCGCTGTTCTTCGACGTCGACGGGACGCCGTACATCTTCTACGGGTCCGGGTCGACCAGCGCCGTGAAGCTGAGCAGCGACATGAAGACCGTGGTGGCCGAGTACCCGCAGATCCTGCGGACCTCCGACTATCCCGGGTCGCCGTTCCTCGGCGGGCTCTTCGAGGGCGCGCAGGTGCAGTACATCGACGGCAAGTACTACATCGTCATCATCACGTGGCCGTCGGGCCAGGGGCGCCAGGTCGTGCTCTTCCGCTCCGACGAGCTGCTCGGGCGTCACGCGACGGGCGACGGCAGCAACCCGTACGAGGCGCGCGGCGTGCTGAACTCCAACGGGTTCGCGCAGGGGAGCCTGGTGCCGATCGCCCGCGAGGACGGCGGCACCGACTGGTGGGGCATGTTCTTCCGCGACACCTTCCCGATCGGGCGCATCCCGGCGCTGATCCCGGCCACGTGGTCGGACGGCTGGCCGACGTTCGGCAATGCCGGCTCGGTGCCCGTGAACGGCGCGTTCGACAACCCCATCCGGCTCAGCCCCGAGCAGGAGCTGTACGAGCGGCAGAAGAGCGTGGTGGTCTCGGACGACTTCGACAACGACGCTCCGCACCGCGCGTACATGGACGAGCAGTGGACGATCCCGGCTCCGCCGGACGTCGACGAGTCGTTGCTGGGTGTCGAGCTGCTCGCCAACCCCGGGTTCGAGAACGGCACCGAGGGCTGGACGGTGAACGACACGGCGACGCTGACGGCGTCGACGGATGCCGCGACCGGCGCCGGCTCGCTGCTCGCGTCGGGCCGCACCACGACCGGATCGGGTCCTGCGCAGGACGTCACCGGCAAGGTGCAGCACCACGTCACCTATGACATCTCCGCCAAGGTGAAGTACGTCAACCCCGCGAGCCCGGCGACGAAGCAGTTCCTCGTCACCGCGCGGTACGGCAGCAGCACGTTCACGAACCTCGCCAGCGTCACCGCGACCCGGGGCCAGTGGGCGACGATCACGGGCAGCTTCACGGTCCCGGCTTCGCAGAGCCTGTCGTCGATGAGGATCTTCGTCGAGACGCCGTGGACGAGCAATGCCAACGCGCAGGCCGCCCCCGACACGCACCTCATGGACTTCCTCGTCGATGACGTCTCGCTGAAAGGGCGTCCGCTCACCACCGAGCTGGCGCATCCCGACGAGATCGCCCCGAACGGCTCGCGTCTCGCGCTGCCGTGGGAGTGGAACCACGCGCCCGACAACCGGTACTGGTCGCTGACCGACCGGGACGGGTGGCTGCGGCTCACCTCGGGCAAGGTGGTCACCGGGACGTACAAGCATCTCAAGCTCGCGAACGACGACGAGGTCACGTTCCTCGAGGAGGCGCGCAACACGCTGTCGCAGCGCACCTTCGGGCCGCGGCAGTCCGCCGAGACGAAGCTCGACATCTCGGGCATGAAGGACGGCGACGTGGCGGGCCTCGCGGCCTACAACCGCGGCTTCTCCTACGTCGCGGTCAAGCGGGTGAACGGGGTCGACACGGTCGGCGTCGTCAACCGCGTCCAGCCGTTCCCCGCGACGATCGACCAGGCGGCGGTCGAGACGTTCCTCCCGGGGACGACGGCCGACCTGGGCGGTGCGACGGAGGTGCATCTGAAGGCGGATCTCGACTTCGCGAGCCCGGCCGGGCAGCTGTGGACGACCTTCTTCTACAGCCTCGACGGCGTGACGTGGCAGCAGCTCGGCAACCGGGTCGGGCCGCAGACCCTGGACGGCACGCTGACCCACTTCATGGGGCACCGTGTCGGGCTGTTCTCGTACGCGACGCAGCAGACGGGCGGGCACGTCGACTTCGACCACTACCTGCTCAGCGACACGCTGACGTCGCAGGGCCTCCCGCTCGACAAGAGCGACCTGGATGCCGCGATCGCGCACGCCGGCACGCTCGAGGCGGCCGACTACCCCGAGGCGGAGTGGGCGGAGCTCGAAGAGCTGCTCGCCGATGCCGAAGCGGTGAGCGCCGGGGCCGTCGGGACGCAGAACCAGATCGACGCGCCCGAGCGTGCGCTCAGCCTGCAGCTGGCACGCCTCGGGGTGCTGAAGGCGCCGGAACCGACGCTGGACGTGTCGATCACGACCGGCGCGCGGTGCGTCGTGGGCAAGACGGTGCTGACGGTCCGGGTCTCGAACGACGAGGACGTGCCGGTGTCGCTGACCCTGGCCACCCCGTTCGGCACCAAGACGGTCTCCGCTCTCGCGGCCGACACGTCGGCGTCGTACGCGTTCACGACGCGTCAGGCGTCGATCGCGGCGGGCGCGGTGACCGGCGAGGCGACCGCGACGGTGTCCGGCGAACCGGTGTCGGCCCCGCTGGATGCGGAGTTCGCGGCGCACTCCTGCGGCTGACTCGATGATGCGGTGGCCCGACTGCCGGGCCACCGCATCGTCGCGCGATGGCACCGTGGTACGACGTCGGCGCCGGCGAAGATCGGTCTCCGCTCCGACGCGGACGACGGGTGCCTCTTCCTAGCGTGGAACGCATGATCACCGTGCAGAACCTGACCAAGCGCTTCGGCGCCAAGACGGCGGTCGACGACATCAGCTTCGAGGTGCGTCCCGGCGCCGTGACGGGCTTTCTCGGCCCCAACGGCGCCGGCAAGTCCACCACGATGCGCATGATCGTGGGCCTCGACCGCCCCGACGCGGGCGCCGCGACCGTCGGCGGCCGCCCGTACCGCGAGCTGACCGCGCCGCTCACCGAGGTGGGCGTGCTGCTGGACGCGAAGGCGGTGCACCCGGGCCGCTCGGCGCGGGCCCACCTGCGCGCGCTCGCCGCGACCCACGGCATCCCGAACTCCCGCGTGCAGGCCGTGATCGACCTCACCGGTCTCGGCTCGGTGGCCGATCGTCGCGTGGGCGGCTTCTCGCTCGGCATGGGACAGCGCCTCGGCATCGCGGCGGCGCTCCTCGGCGACCCGCACACGCTGATCCTCGACGAGCCGGTCAACGGCCTCGACCCCGAGGGCGTGCTGTGGGTGCGTCAGCTGGTGCGCGCGCTCGCCGCGGAGGGGCGGACCATCTTCCTCTCGTCGCACCTCATGAGCGAGATGGCGCAGACGGCCGACGACGTCATCGTGCTGGGCCGTGGCCGGGTGCTCGCCCACACGCCGATCGGCGAGCTGGTCGACGGCGCGTCGCGGCAGACCGTGCGGGTGCGGGTGACGGATGCCTCGGCCCTGAGCCCGCTGCTGCAGGCCGAGGGTGCGACGGTCGTCGCGCTCGAGCACGACCTCGCCGAGGTCACCGGCCTCGCTGCCGCCCGGATCGCCGAGCTCGCCGTGGGCTCCGGCATCCCCCTGCATGAACTGACCCCACAGCGCGCGTCGCTCGAGGAGGCCTACATGGCCCTCACCGTCGACGCCGTCGAGTACCGGACGGAGACCACGCGATGACCGCCACGACCCTCACCCCCACCCGGCTGGGCCGCGATGTTGCCTTCGGCGGCGTGCTGCGCTCGGAGTGGATCAAGTTCTGGAGCCTGCGCTCCACCTACTGGTCGCTGGGCGCGGCGTTCGTGCTGTCGGTGGGCATCAGCCTGCTCGCGGCCCTCGCGATCGGCGGTCTCACGAGTCCCGACGAGCTCGCGATGACCATCACGGTCGGCCAGCTCGGCACGTTCGGCATCTTCCTGACGCAGCTGGTGTTCGGCGTGCTGGGCGCGATCTTCATCACCGGCGAATACAGCACCGGCATGATCCGCTCGACGTTCGCGGCCGTGCCGAGGCGTCTGCCCGCGCTGTTCGCGAAGGCGGTCGTCCTCTTCACGACCGCGTTCGTGGTGGGCCTCGCGATCATCGTCGCGGCCACGGTCACGGGCTCGATGGCGTTCGCGAGCATGGGCCAGTCCGTCGAGTTCACCGAGTTCGGCACGGAGGTGGCGCTGCCGATCCTGGGCGGTGCTCTCTTCCTGGCGCTCCTGAGCGTCTTCGCGCTCGCCGTCGGGGCGATCGTGCGCGCCGGCGCCGGTGCGATCGCGATCGTGCTCGGCCTCCTGCTCGTGGTGCCGATGGTGCTCGGCGCGATCCCGGTCGAGTGGGTGCAGGACGTCAGCCTGTACACGCTCGCGTCGTCGGGTCCGGGCCTGGCCGCGGCGCAGGCGGTCGACGCCGACTTCTGGCGCGACCTGCTCGTGACGATCGCGTGGCCGGCTGTCGCGATGGCGGGCGCCGCGGCGGTGGTCCTCCGGCGCGACGCATAGGGTCGCTGTATGACCGGCGCGTCCTCGATCCCCGGCTCCCCGATGGGGGGAGCCGGGGATCGGCGCACGCGGGAGGACGCGGTGGACGCCGCCGAGGAGGCACCCGAACTCGCGCTCCCGCGCCCGCCGGGCGTTCTCCGCAGGTTCTGGGCGGCGCATCCCCGGCTCGTCGACATCCTGGTCGTGGTCGTCACGGGGCTCCCCGCGCTCGTCGCGAGCATCGCTCTCGGCCCGCTCGCCCAGGTGCCGTGGTGGGCGGCGGCGGGTCTCGTGGCCGCGGCGGCCGCGGCATCCGTCTCGCTGCTGTGGCGACGCCGGTGGCCGCTGCTGCCGGTGGTCGTGGCATCCGTCGTCTCGGCACTGCCGTCGCCGATGAGCGGCGGCGGCGTGCTGCCGCTGGTCGCCGCCCTTTACGCGCTCGGCGCGTACGCGGCCGGCCGCACGGTGTGGATCGGGTTCGGCATCGCCGCTGCCTCCGGCGTGATCGCGAACCTCGTGAGCACGGCGCCCGACGACGTGGGCCTCGCCGGCCGGATCACCTCGGCGGTGCTCGCGGTGCTGTTCGCACTGGTCGCGGTGCTGATCGGCGTGTCGGTCGGGGGGCGCCGCCGCTACGTCGACTCGCTCGTCGCCCGCGCGCGCGATCTCGCCCGGGAGCGCGACCAGGAGGCCCAGCTCGTCGCGGCCGCCGAGCGCGCCCGCATCGCCCGCGAGATGCACGACATCGTCTCGCACGGGCTCACCGTCGTGGTCACCCTCGCCGAGGGGGCGGCAGCCGTGACGCCGAGCGACCCCGAGCGGGGTGCCGAGACGATGCGACGCGTGGCCGACACCGGCCGCAGCGCCCTTGCCGAGATGCGGCGGCTGCTGGGCGTGCTGGCAGAGCCGGGCGACTCGTCGCCGCTGACGCCGCAGCCGGGCGTCGGCGACCTCAACGACCTCGTGCAGCGCTTCCGCGAGACGGGCATGCCGGTGCGACTGGCGACCTCGGGCACGGTCCCCGCCGACCCCGGGCTCGGACTCGCGGTGCATCGCATCGTGCAGGAGTCGCTCACGAACGTGCTGCGCCACGCCCCCGCCGCGACACGGGTCGATGTGACGGTGACGTGCACCGACCACGAGGTGGCCATCACCGTCGACGACGACGCCGTCGCCCACGCGGCGCCGCGCACCACCGGGTCGGGCCGGGGGCTCATCGGCATGCGGGAGCGGGCGCTCATGTACGGCGGGACCGTGGACGCCGGCCCCCGCCCGAGCGGCGGATGGCGTGTGCACGCGGTGCTGCACGGAGAGGACGACGGATGACGCAGCCCATCAGGATCGGGATCGTGGACGACCAGGAGCTCGTGCGGCTGGGCCTGAGGCTCGTGCTCGACGCCGAGGACGAACTCGAGGTCGTCGCCGAGGCGCCCGACGGCGACGGGGCGATCGCGATCGCGCAGCGCGGCGACGTCGACGTGCTGCTGATGGACGTGCGGATGCCGGGAACCGACGGCATCGCCGCGACGGAGCAGATCACCGGGCAGATCGCGGACCCGGGGGGTGCGCCGCGCATCATCGTGCTGACCACCTTCGACCTCGACGAGTACGCCTTCGCCGCGCTGCGCGCCGGCGCGAGCGGGTTCCTGCTCAAGGACGCACGCCCCGCCGAGCTCGTCGGCGCGATCCGCGCCGTCCACCGCGGCGACGCGGCGCTCGCGCCGAGCGTGACCAGGCGCATGCTCGCGCAGTTCGCGCAGGGCAGGGACGAGACGTATGCCGCCGCCGAGGCATCCGCCGTGCTCGAGGTGCTGACCCCGCGCGAGCGGGAGTTCCTGGTCGCCGTGGCCGAGGGCCTCACCAACGACGAGCTCGCCGCCCGCTTCGTGCTGTCGGAGTCCACGGTCAAGACCCACGTCGGGCGGCTGCTGCAGAAGCTCGGCGCCCGCGATCGCGTGCAGCTCGTGATCCTCGCCTACCGGCTCGGCCTCGTGCGCTGACGAGGGCTAGTACAACCTCTGGCCTGCCGCAATGGCCTGTGGCCCCGGCATCCGTCGTCGTAGCGTCGGCACCATGTCGCGCAACGTGAGGGTCCTGAAATGCGCGCCCGAGGACGTCTTCCGGGTGCTGCGCGATGGCTGGCTGTACCCGTCGTGGGTGGTCGGTGCGTCGCGCATGCGGGAGGTCGACGAGGCGTGGCCGTCCGCGGGTGCGAGGCTGCATCACTCGGTCGGGACGTGGCCGGCGCTCATCGACGACTCGACGGCCGTCGAGGCGTGCGATCCGCCGCGCCGCATCGTCATGAAGGCGCGAGGGTGGCCGCTGGGCGAGGCCCGTGTGACGATCGATGTGAAGGCGCGAGGGGACGGCAGCGTGGTGCGCATGCAGGAGGAGGCGGTGGCGGGGCCGGCGGCCTACGTGCCCGCCCCGTTGATGGACGTGGTGCTGCACTGGCGCAACGCCGAGACGCTGCACCGGCTGGCGTATCTCGCCGAGGGAATGGCGGCCACGCAGTCCCGCGCCACGACGGCGCAGCGCGAGATGGCGCAGAGCGGCGAACAGGCGCGGGGCGGCGAGCCGGTCGCGGGGGACGAGCCCGGGCCCGATGAGATGGTGCCATGACGACACCCCGCCCTGAGCTCGACGCCGTCGTCGTCGGCGCCGGACCCAACGGCCTCGCCGCGGCGGTCACGCTCGCGCGCGCCGGGCTGCGGGTGCACGTGTACGAGCGCGCCGACCAGGCGGGCGGCGGTGCGGCCACCAAGGAGCTGACGCTGCCGGGCTTCCGGCACGACGTGTGCTCGGCGGTGCATCCGCTCGCCTTCGAGTCGCGGTTCTTCCGAGAGTTCGGCCTGCCCTCGCGCGTCGAGTTCGCCGTCCCGGAGGTGTCGTTCGCGCAGCCGCTGGACGGCGGGCGCGCCGGCATCGCGTACCGCGACCTCGCCCGCACGCGCGATGGGCTCGGCGTCGACGGCCGTGCGTACGAGCGGCTGATGCGCCCGCTCGTCGAGCGGGCGTCGGGCGTCGCCGACTTCACCGGATCGTCGCTGCTCCGCCTGCCGCGCGATCCGATCGCCGCGGCGCTGTTCGGGCTGCGGGCGCTCGAGCAGGGGAGCGCGGTGTGGAACGCGAGGTTCCGCGAGGACGCCGCTCCCGCCCTGCTCACCGGGGTCGCCGCGCACACGATCCTGTCGCAGCCGAGCATCGCGGCGGCCGGGGCAGGGCTCTCGCTCGGGACCTACGCGCACGCGCGGGGCTGGCCCATCCCGATCGGCGGCAGCCAGGCCATCGTCGACGCGATGGTCGACGACCTGCGCGCGCACGGCGGCGAGGTCGTGCTCGGGCGCGACATCGTGTCGCTCGACGAACTGCCGTCGGCGCGGGCCACGCTCCTGGACGTCACGCCGCGTGCGCTCCTCCGCCTCGCAGGCGAACGGATGCCGTGGCCCTACCGGCGGGCCCTCGAGGGCTTCCGCTACGGCGGCGGTGTCGCCAAGGTCGACTTCGCGCTCAGCGAGCCGGTGCCGTGGACGCATCCGGCGGTGCGGCAGGCGGGCACCGTGCACGTCGGCGGCACCCGCGCCGAGATGGCCGCGGCCGAGAACGAGGTGAACCGCGGGCGGCTGCCCGAGCGCCCGTACGTGCTCGTGGGGCAGCAGTCGCTGTTCGACCCCGGACGCGCGCCCGAGGGCCGGCACACGCTGTGGACGTACACGCACGTCCCCGCCGGGAGTCCCGCCGACCGCGAGGAGGCGGTGATCGCGCAGATCGAGCGGTTCGCCCCGGGATTCCGCGACACGATCCTCGCCACGAGCTCGCGTACGGCGGTCGACGTCGAGCGGCACAACCCGAACTACCCGGGAGGCGACATCGCGGCGGGAGCGCCGATGCTGCGTCAGCTGGTGCGGCGCCCCGTCCTCAGCCCCGACCCCTGGCGCACGCCCGTGCCGGGGCTCTATCTGGCCTCGGCCTCCGCGGCCCCCGGCCCCGGCGTCCACGGGCTCGTCGGCTGGTTCGCCGCTCTGAGCGCGCTGCGCCACGAGTTCGGCACATCGGCGCTGCCCGATCTCTCGCCTCGGCCCTGACCCGGCCCTAACCCGGCGCGCCGCGCGGCGGGCCACCGGTCGGGCCGCCCACGCCGCTACAGTGCAATCACCGCGACCGCCGCCGATTCGCGGCCCGACCTGGGAGATGTCATGGAAGCAGCCCTCACCGACGTCACGACCCTCCTCCTCTCGAACTTCACCGTCACCCTCTTCGTGCTCGGGCTCATCACGGCGGGGATCGGCATGCTGCGGGCACGGCGCCGCGCCCGGCTCACGGCATCCGTCGTCTGGGGAAGGCTCCTCGATCACTTCCTGCTGCTGTCGGTGGGCGTCAGCTACCTCTACAACTTCGTCATGCACAGCGTGTTCGGCGACTTCACCGCCGAGATCATCGGGTGGGACCAGAGTCCGTTCCAGCTCGAGGTGGCCTTCGCGAGCCTCGGGTTCGCGGCTGTGGGGTTCCTGGCGTTCCCGCGCCGGCAGGGGTGGATGGTGAAGCTCGCGGCACTCGTCGGTCCCGCGCTGTTCCTGTGGGGCGCCGCGGGCGGGCACATCCATCAGCTGATCACGGCGGGCAACGAGGCGCAGGGCAACGCAGGCAGCATCCTCTACACCGACATCCTGATGCCGCTGGCCGGGTTCCTCTTCCTGTGGCGCTTCGTGGTGGCGACGCGGCGCGAGCGGGCGGCGGGCGAAGTCGGCGACGCGGTGGCGGCCGAGACCATCGGCGCCTGAGCGCGCGGGCGTCGGGGCCGACGGCTACTGTGCATCGCATGACCACGGACCGGCGTCTGCTCGACTGGCTGCTCGACTCCGACCCCGCCCTGCGGTGGCAGGTCGAGCGCGACCTCCTCGGGGCGCCGCCCCAGACGTGGCAGGCGACCCGTGCCCGCGTCGCAACCGAGGGATTCGGTGCCGCCCTGCTGGCGGAGCAGGACGACGACGGCCAGTGGGCGGGCGGCGCGTTCTTCCCCGCCGGGTTCTTCGGCAGCCCCGAGGCCGACGAGCCGGGTCAGCCGTGGACGGCCACCACGTGGGTGCTGAAGGACCTCCGGGAGTGGGGGCTGGACGCCGGCGCCCTCGAAGGCACCGCCGAACGACTGGCCCGCCACAGCCGGTGGGAGTACGACGACCTCCCGTACTGGGGCGGCGAGGTCGACGTCTGCATCAACTCCTACACGCTCGCCTCCGGCGCGTGGCTCGGCGCCGACGTCTCGAGACTGGTCGAGTGGTTCCCGGCGCATCGCCTGGCCGACGGCGGCTGGAACTGCGAGGCCGAGGAGGGCGACTCCGTGCGGTCCTCGTTCCACTCGACGCTCAACGCCGTGCGCGGCCTGCTCGCCTACGAGCGGATCACGGGCGACACGCGCATGCGCGCCGCCCGCCACGGCGGCGAGGAGTACCTGCTGTCGCGCCGGCTGATGTACCGCGCGTCGACCGGCGAGGTGGTGGGGGACTTCGTCACGAGGTTCGTCCACCCGAATCGGCATCGCTACAGCGCGCTCGCCGCACTCGACCATTTCCGCGACGCCGCGCTGCTCGAGGGAACCGCGCCGGATCCGCGTCTCGCCGACGCCGTCGACGCGGTGCGCGCCGCCCGGCAGCCCGACGGCACGTGGCTGCAGACGACGCCGCTGCGGGGTCGCACGTGGTTCGGCGTCGATGCCGGCGAGGGCGAGCCCTCGCGTTGGCTCACGCTGTTCGGCACGCGCGTCCTGGAGTGGTGGGACGCCGCCCGCTGACACCCCCGTCCCTCTCTTCGTGGTGCGCCGAAGAAGCTCGCTTCGCGGTGCGCCGAAAAAACTCACTATTCAGTGTTGCCAAGTACCGGTACCTAGTGTTACCGTTTAGTGGTACTCAGCAACACCGAGTAGTTAGGAGGAGGTGATCACGATGGCGAATCAGCTGACCGAGATGCTCAAGGGCACGCTCGAAGGCATCGTGCTGGCGACGCTCGCGGCACGACCCGCGTACGGATACGAGATCACGGCACGACTTCGAGAGCTGGGCTTCTCGGAGATCGTCGAGGGGACGGTTTACGCGCTGCTGGTCAGGATCGAGCAGAGGGGCCTGGTGGACGTGGAGAAGGTCCCGTCCGAGAAGGGTCCACCGCGAAAGGTGTACTCCCTCAACGCACAGGGACAGGACCAGCTCGCCGAGTTCTGGAGGACATGGAGCTTCCTCGCAGGACGCATCGAACAGCTCCACACCGACACCGCACCAGGCACCGAAGAAGGAGAGAACTGATGGCCGCCAAGTGGATCGAGACCCTCACCGGGTCGCTCGAGCAGAAGAAGCAGTACAAGCAGACCATGGCCCGCATCGAGGGCCTTCCCGAACCGTACCGCACCGCGGCGAAGGCGCTCCACCGGTACTTCATGTACTACGGCGGCGTCACCGACGGCGACACGATGGTCACCATGTTCGGCGATCTCGCCGACCTGTGGGACCGCGCGGCCGCCGACGGCACTCCCGTCCGCGAGATCGTCGGCGACGACCCCATCGAGTTCGCCGAGACCTTCGCCCAGTCGTACAGCGGGCGTCACTGGATCGACAAGGAGCGCGAGCGCCTCATCAAGGCGATCGACGCCGCAGAGCGTGAGGAGACGAAATGACCACCGCAACAGCACCCGCGATCCAGGTGAAGGGCCTGGAGAAGGCGTACAAGGACGTGAAGGTTCTGCGGGGCGTCGACTTCGACGTCGCGCGGGGCAGCATCTTCGCCCTGCTCGGCTCGAACGGCGCCGGCAAGACCACCGCGGTCCGCATCCTCTCGACGCTGCTGAAGGCCGACGCGGGCGCCGCCCGTGTGAACGGGTTCGATGTCGCGTCGCAGTCGCAGAGCGTGCGGGAGTCGATCAGCCTGACCGGGCAGTTCGCCGCCGTCGACGAGGTCCTCAGCGGCCGCGAGAACCTGGTGCTGGTGGCGAAGCTGCGCCATCTGCGCAACCCCGGCAAGATCGCCGACGACCTGCTCGCCCGGTTCTCGCTGACCGAGGCCGGCGCCCGCAAGGCCGCGACGTACTCCGGCGGCATGCGCCGCCGGCTCGACATCGCGATGAGCCTCATCGGCAACCCGCCGGTGATCTTCCTCGACGAGCCCACCACGGGCCTGGACCCTCAGGCGCGCATCGAGGTGTGGCAGACCGTCAAGGAGCTCGCGAACAACGGCACCACGGTGCTGCTGACCACGCAGTACCTCGACGAGGCCGAGCAGCTGGCCGACCGGATCGCGATCCTGCACAAGGGCCGCATCATCGTCAACGGCACCCTCGCGGAGCTGAAGCAGCTGCTGCCGGCCGCGAAGGTCGAGTACGTCGAGAAGCAGCCCACCCTCGAGGAGGTCTTCCTCGCCATCACCGGAGACGACGGCGCCACCGATGAGGCCGCCGTTCCCGCTCAGACCACGAAGGAGCGATGATGTCCACCACGCATTTCTTCGGCGACACCGCCATCCTCACCGGCCGTTCGCTGCGCCACATCCTGCGCAGCCCCGACACCATCATCACCACCGCCGTCACCCCGGTCGCCCTGATGCTGCTGTTCACGTACGTGTTCGGCGGCGCCATCGACCTCGGCTCGAAGACGTCGTACATCGACTACATGCTTCCGGGCATCCTGCTCATCACGATCGCGTCGGGCATCGCGTACACCGCGTACCGGCTGTTCCTCGACCTGCAGGGCGGGATCTTCGAGCGGTTCCAGTCCATGCCGATCGCCCGTTCGAGCTCGTTGTGGGCGCACGTGCTGACCTCGCTCGTGGCGAACCTCGTGTCGCTCGCGATCGTCGTGGGCGTGGCGCTGCTCATGGGGTTCCGCACCGGAGCGAGCGTGCTGGACTGGCTCGCCGTGATCGGCATCCTGGCACTGTTCACGCTGGCGCTGACGTGGGTCGCGGTGATCGCGGGCCTCGCAGCGAAGACGGTCGACGGTGCGAGCGCGTTCTCGTACCCGCTCATCTTCCTGCCGTTCATCAGCTCGGCGTTCGTCCCGACGAACTCGATGCCGGCGCCCGTGCAGTGGTTCGCCGACAACCAGCCGGTCACCTCGATCGTCAACTCGCTGCGAGCCATCTTCAGCGGGCAGCCGGTGGGCTCCGACCTGTGGGTGGCGCTCGCCTGGTGCGTCGGCATCCTCGTCGTCGCGTACTTCATCGCGATGTCGATCTACCGGAAGAAGATCAGCTGACGTGACGCTTCACGACACGGACGAAAGCCCCGCGTTCCCTGGCAGCCGCCAGAGAACGTGGGGCTTCCGTGCGTGCCGCGCGGCCGCAGGGGAGTCGCAACCGCCCGACGCGATGCCCGCCCCTCAGCCACGCGCGGCGAGGACACCACCTCGTCGTATGCCGCGCGTGTCACGTGCGATGCGCCGTCGCTCATTCGAGCATCTTCGCGGCCGCGGCGCCCGCGCCGAGAGCGCAACGCCGCAGCGGGTGCGTCTCGGGGCAACACCTCGCAAGCCGGCTCGTCGACACAGGACCTCGCCTCAGATCGAATGTCGGTGCGTGCCCATAGCCTGTGAAGCATGAAGTCTGCTCGCCTCGCTCGCATCGACTCCAAGCTGCCCCGGCGCGGCTTCGCGATGGTCACGATCACCGTCGTCGACGAGCACGGGTTCACGCACCACTACGCGCCGGTCGAGACGCCCACGGGCGCGCTCCGCGATGCCGTCACGCTCATGCACCTTCACTCGACGGCCTCGGACGCCGCCGCGGCGCCGACCGAGGTCGAGGCCGGCTGACACGCGCGCGTGTGCCGCGTCGCACGCTGAAGCGTCCAGCGTCCGTCCGCTCCGCTGCCTCTGGTCACTCCGGTCAGGGGCCCCGATCGAAGTCCAGGTCCACCGGGGGCGCCGGATCGACCACGGCCACCGGGTGCAGGCGCCGCGTGCGCGCATCCAGTTCCGCCAGCACGCCGGGATCGACCAGCTCCGTCACGCCTCGCGCGGCCGGAACCGCCACGATCTGACTGGCCGGTCCGACCAGCATGTCGACGGAGCCGATCGCGCCGTCCTCGTCGAGAGCGGGAATCGTCACGGTCTCGGCTTCCCCGACTTCCGCCAATGCCGCGCTGTATCGCAACAGCGCGATGGCGATCTCGTCCCCCGTCAGAAACTCGCTGCCCGCGTAGATGATCCTCTTCACACGTCCAGTCCTACCCCTCGCCCTCCCAGTGGCACACGGGGTTGCAGCGCGTCCGCGAAAGGGCTACGCAGCGGCGCCCTGCGCCGGTGCCCCGGAGTGCAGGACGACGAGGCGCTCGGTCGCCCGGGTCATCGCGACGTACCGGTCGACGGCCCCTTCGATGCCGTCGCCGAAGCGCTCGGGCTCCACGAGCACGACGAGGTCGAACTCGAGTCCCTTCGCCAGTTCCGGGGTGAGCGAGCGCACGCGGTCGCGCGGCTCGAACGAGGGGTCGCCGATCACGACCGCCGTGCCGTCGGGGTGAGCGGCGAGCCACTCGTCGACGACGCTGTCGCGCTCGGAGACGAGGGCGTGCCGCACCGGTACGCCGCTCGACCGGATCGAGAGGGGCACGTTCGCGTCGGGGATCGCGGCACGGATCACCGGCTCCGCCTCGGTCATCACCTCGCTGGGCGTCCGGTAGTTGACGCTCAGCGACGCGATCGAGACGTCCGCGAGGCCGGCGCGCTCGAGCCGTTCCTGCCACGACTCGCCGAATCCGTGCCGTGCCTGGGCGCGGTCGCCGACGATCGTGAAGCTGCGCGACGGGCACCGCGACAGCAGCATCCGCCAGTCGGCGTCGGTGAGCTCCTGCGCCTCGTCGACGATGATGTGGGCGAACGGGCCGGCGAGCAGGTCGGGGTCGAGCGTCGCGACCACCGCCTCGTCGACGAGGCTGTTGCGCAGATCCTCTCCGTCGAGCCACTGCATCATCTCGTCGCCCGCCTCTTTGAGCCGGTCCACCACCTGCGCCATGTAGGCGCGCTCCGCGGCGAGCGTCGCCTCGCGTCGCCTCCTCCGTCGCGACGCCTCGGGGTCGCCGAGGCGGGTGCGCGCGGCGTCGAGCAGCGGCAGGTCCGACACGGTCCACGCGTCGGGGACGGCCCGCTGCAGCGCCGCCACCTCGCCGGCGGTGAGCCACGGCGCGCAGCGCCGCAGATACGCCGGCAGCGACCAGAGGTCGGCGACGACGACGGATGCCTCGACCAGCGGCCATGCCTTCGCGAAAGCGCGCGTCAGCTCGTCGTGGCCTGCGAGCGCCCGGCGCAGCTGGTGCGGCGGCACCTCGTCGGGGTCGACCTGGTCGACGAGGATGTCGAGCACGGTCTCCCAGATCTGGTCGCGCGCCTCGTTGTGCGGGGTTCCCGGCTCGGCCGAGGCGAACGCCTCGGCCCAGTCGTCGGGGCTCAGCCACAGGTCGGCCCACGGCGTCTCGACGAGCAGCGCCTGTGCGGGCGGCTCCTCGTAGAGGGCGACGGCCGGCTCGATCGCCTCGACCAGTCGCGTATCGGACTTGAGCCGCGCGACCGCCGGATCGGGCTCGGGGAGCGCTTGCGCCCCCTCGGCCACGAGATCGCGCAGCGTGCACGTCTGCACCGACTCCTCGCCGAGGCTCGGCAGGACGTCCTCGACGTAGGACAGGTACGCAGGACTCGGCCCGACGAACAGGACGCCGCCGCGACCGGTGCCCAGTCGCGGGTCGGAGTACACGAGGTACGCCGCGCGATGCAGCGCGACCACCGTCTTGCCGGTGCCGGGCCCGCCGTCGACGACGAGGGCACCGCGCGAGTCCGCCCGGATGATGGCGTCCTGATCGGCCTGGATCGTCCCCAGCACGTCACGCATGCGCGGGGATCGGCTCGCGCCGAGGCTCGCGATGAACGCGGACTGATCGTCGAGCGCGGCGCCGCGCTCGAGCCCTTCGAGGGTGAAAGCCTCGTCCCAGTAGTCGGTCACCCGACCGCCGGTCCAGCGATACCGTCGCCGGCTCGCGAGCCCCATCGGGTTCGCGTGGGTCGCGGCGAAGAACGGCTCGGCAGCCGGTGTGCGCCAGTCCACGAGGAGTCGCCGGTGTGCTGCCTCGGCGTCGAGCCCGTCGCCCGGATCGGCGCTGAGGCCGAAGCGTCCGATGTAGATCGGCGCGGAGCCGTCGGCAGGCACCATGCGCCCCAGACACGCATCGAGCGAGAAGCGGCGCAGCGCGCGCAGCCGCGCCGACAGCCGGTGCACCTCGAGATCGCGGTCGAGGGCTGCTTGACCGCGGCCGCCGGCCTGGCGCCGGACGTCGTCGAGACGCGCGGTGAGCGCCGCGATGGAGCGGTCGAGTGCCTCGGCGACGGCGGTGAAGTGGCGCTCGTCATCGCTGATGAGAGCGGGGTCGGCCTTCTCAGCGAGGCGTTCGGGCAGATGGAAAGGGCTGGTCTCGACGGGATTCACGGCATCGGCTCCTGACATCATCGCGACGTGCGGCGCGTCGCGACCGACAAGTATGCGCCGTCGAGGGGGCCTTGCCGCAAGGCCCCCTGCCCCCGTTATCCTGGAAGTGGCAGGGGAACGCAGGAGGTTCGGGGGTGCGCCCGAGCGACACCATCCAGCGCTAGGATGCCCACGTGCCCCGCGAAACGGTCCTGGGGGGACCGGACCTCCAAGCGGTGCTTCTCGGCAGCAAGACCCACATCCCACCCGTACAGGATGGTGCTGTCAGCAGGCACCGGCTGATCGAGGGTGCCCGCGCGAGCGGGGCGCGGATCGTGGCGGTCACCGCTCCCGCCGGCTACGGCAAGTCGACGATGCTCGCCGAATGGGCAGCCCGAGAGTCCCGGAACGTCGCCTGGGTCTCGCTGGACCGGACCGACGACGACCCGGCCTCGCTGCTGTCGGCGATCGCCGCCGCGAGCTCGCCGCTGTCGCCGGCCGCGGCATCCGTCGTCGCCGACATGCGGGGCATCGGAGCCTCGGCGCTGGGCCGCGCGGCGCCCCTCCTCGCGGCGGCGCTGGCCGCCGCTCCCTCGGACTTCGTGCTGTTCATCGACGACCTGCACCGCGCGTCCTCGGCGGACTGCCAGGACGTGCTCGAGGTGCTGCTCGCGCGCGTGCCGCGCGGCTCTCAGATCGTGGTGGCGAGCCGCAGCGAAGCGCCCCTGCTCGCCCGCCTGCGCGCGGCGGGCGAGGTCTGGGAGGTGGGCGTGGCCGACCTGTCGCTCGATCACGCCGGAGCGCGGGCGATCTTCGACCGGGCCGGTGTCGAACGCGTCGATGATGCCGAGCTCGAGAGCATCCTCGAGAAGTGCGAGGGCTGGCCCACCGGCCTGTACCTCTGCGCGCTGGTCGCCCGCAGCGGCGGGGACGCGGCATCCGTCACCGGCGACGATCGCTATCTCGCGGACTATCTGTACCGCGAGTGCCTGGAACGGCTTCCCGCCGACATGCAGGACTTCCTGCGACGGACCTCGGTGCTGGACGCGATGTCGCCGTCGGCGTGCAATGCCGTGCTCGGCATCGAGGACTCGCGAGCGCGTCTGCACGAGGTCGAGATCGCGAACCTCTTCCTCATCCCGATGGACCGCAACCGCGGGCTGTTCCGCTACCACGCGCTCTTCCGCGAGTTCCTGCAGACCGACCTGGAACGGGCCGAGGGGGCCGGCGCGGTGGCGGCGCTGCACCGGCAGGCGGCGGCGTGGCACGAGGAGCACGGCGCGCCGGCCGTGGCGGTGGAGCACCTGCTGCAGGCGGGCGAGACCGAGGCCGCAGCCGAGCGCATCGCCGATCTCGCGCTCTCCCTCTACGGGCAGGGCCAGGTCTCCACGGTGCGCCGGTGGTTCACGGTGCTCGGTGAGGACGTCGTGCGCGCCAGTCCCGCCCTGGTGGTGTCGATCACGTGGACGGCCGTGCTGCTCGGCGACGTGGCGGCGGGCGAACGCTGGGCGCGCGCGCTCGACGACATCGACGCGAGCGGCTTCCCCGACGCGGACCGCGTGCTGTTCGAGTCGGCTCGCGCGATGGTGCGCGCCGCGATGTGCGTCGACGGGTACGAGAGCGCGGCGGAGGATGCCTCGTACGCGATCGAGCACGAGCCCGCCTCGAGCCCGTGGCGCGACCAGGCCCTGCATCTGTGGGGGTCCGTGCGTCTCCTCGCGGACGACGCCGCCGGAGCCCGCGCCGCGTTCGAGGAGGCCGTGGAGGTGGCGACCGTGATGGGCAATCCCGACACGGTCATCCTCAGCGAACCCGAGCTCGCCCTCCTCGCCATCGACCGCGGCGACTGGTCTCTCGCCGGTACGCACGCCCGGCGGGGAGTCGCCATGATCGACGCGAGCCACATGGACGGCTACGCGACGACGGCCCTGGCGCTCGCCGTCGCGGCGCGCGTCGCGATCCGCGAGGGCGATCGCGAGACCGGGGAGCGACTGCTCGCGCGGGGCATGCGTGCGCGCGTCGGGTGCACCCACCTGCTGCCGTACCTCTCGGTGAGCGTGCGCCTCCAGCTCGCCAAGGCGCACGTCGCATCCGGCGATCGCTCGGCGGCGTGGCATCTGCTGCGCGAGATCGACGATCTGCTGCACAAGCGCCCGGACGTCGGTGCGTTGTCGACGCAGGTCGAGGAGTTCCGGACGTCGATGCAGGGGCAGCCCTCGGCCGGCGGTTCGGTGCCGCTCACTCCCGCCGAGCTGCGGCTGCTGCCGTACCTGCAGACGCATCTGACCATCGCCGAGATCGGCCAGCGGCTGTTCATCTCGCGCAACACGGTGAGCTCGGAGGTCGGCTCGATCTACCGCAAGCTGGGCGTCACCACGCGTGGCGCCGCCGTCGAGCGGTCGATCTCGCTCGGGCTCCTCGGCGGCTGAGCTGGCGCCCGGTCACAGGTCGTCCGGGCTGAGCTCCTCGTCGTAGCCCAGGGCCGCGGCGATGCGCGGCGCGGCCGCGACGACGCGCGGCAGCCCTGCGATCGCGACCATTCCGTCGAGCACTCCGATGATCTCGCCGACCGAGACACCTGCCGTGATCGCGTCGTCGACGGCGGACCGCATCGATGCCGTGGGAGCGGATGCCGTGATGAGCGCGCCGAGCCGCACCAGGGCAGCCGTGCGCGAATCGAGGGCCTGCGCCCATGCCCCTCCCGATGTGCCTTCGACGCGTGGATCGTCGATGCAGAAGCGCCGAAGGAGTTCCATCGCGTCGACCTCGCCGCCGTTGCGGTCGGATCGCGCCGTCATGCACCGAGCAGACCACTTCGAGCGGTGTCCGCGCACCATGCAGATCGCGTGATACGTGATGGTATCGACGCGTCGCAGGGCCCGTGGCGGCCCGTCGCCGGAGGCGTGGAGCGCTTCACGCGATTCGCACGATGCCGCTGTTTCGCGCGCGGCGATATCGTGGCCGCAGCGCGGTCGGGACCTCGACGTTCTCGTCGAGGGCGAATCCAGGCCGTGTGGCGGCCTGCTCGGGGGACCCGGAGCAGAGGACGACAGGAGACGCGCATGCCGGACGGAACTTCGAATTCGATCGTGGGAGCGCCGCTGCCGCCGGCGCGGACGCTCCCGTTCCCGCCGAAGCCCTCGGGGAGCTTCGCCGGGCGCACCCTCGGCGAGTCCACGTACTCGCCGCTGCCGCCGGAGAGTCATCTGAACGAAGGCGCGCCCAACATCCTCGTCATCCTCATCGACGACGCCGGCCCCGCGCTGCCGGCGCCGCTCGGCGGAGCGGTCGCGACGCCCACCCTCGAGCGCCTCCGCGGCGAAGGCATCGGCTTCAACCGGTTCCACACGACCGCGATGTGCTCGCCGACCCGCGGGTCGCTGCTCACCGGGCGCAATCACCACCGCATCGGCCAGGGGCAGATCGCCGAGCTGGCGAACGACTGGGACGGCTACTCGGGCCACATCCCCAAGACGAGCGCCACGATCGCCGAGGTGCTGCGCAACTACGGCTACTCGACCGGCGCGTGGGGCAAGTGGCACAACACCCCCGCCGAGGAGACGACGAAGGCCGGCCCCTTCGACCGCTGGCCCACCGGGTACGGCTTCGAGTACTTCTACGGCTTCCTCGCCGGCGAGGCCTCGCAGTACGAGCCCAACCTGGTGCGCAACACGACGTCGGTGCTGCCGCCCAAGTCGCCCGAAGAGGGCTACCACCTGAGCGAGGACATCGCCGACGACGCGATCGGGTGGCTGCGCAACCACAAGGCGCTCACGCCTGACAAGCCGTTCTTCATGTACTGGGCCACCGGCGCCATCCACGGGCCGCACCACATCATGAAGGAGTGGTCCGACAAGTACAAGGGCACCTTCGACGACGGCTGGGACGTCTACCGCGAGCGGGCGCTCGAGGGCGCCAAGGCCGCCGGATGGGTGCCGCAGGACGCCGTGCTGACGCCGCGTCCCGAGAGCCTGCAGGGCTGGGACGACATCCCCGACCACCAGAAGCCGTTCCAGGCGCGTCTCATGGAGGTGTGCGCGGGCTTCGGCGAGCACGCCGACGTGCAGGCGGGCCGCCTGGTCGACACGCTCGACGAGCTCGGCTACGCCGACAACACGCTCGTCGTCTACATCTGGGGCGACAACGGCTCGTCGGGTGAGGGACAGAACGGCACCATCAGCGAGCTGCTCGCGCAGAACATGATCCCGACCACGATCGACCAGCACATCGCTGCGCTCGAGGAGCTCGGCGGTCTGGACGCGCTCGGCACTCCCGCGACCGACAACCAGTACCACGCCGCGTGGGCCTGGGCCGGTTCGTCGCCGTACCAGGGCATGAAGCTCATGGCCTCGCACCTGGGCGGCACGCGCAACCCGATGTTCCTGCGCTGGCCGGGGCACATCGAGCACGACCCGGAGCCTCGCACGCAGTTCCACCACGTGATCGATCTGGCGCCGACGATCTACGAGGTCCTCGGCATCTCGCACCCCGAAGAGGTCAACGGCATCCACCAGGATCCGATCGACGGGACGAGCTTCGCCTACGCCGTCGAGGATGCCACGGCCGAGGGCCGTCACCGCACGCAGTACTTCGAGATCATGGCGAGCCGCTCCATCTACGCCGACGGGTGGATGGCGTCGACGACCGGTCCGCGACTGCCGTGGGTGCCCGGGGTGCCCCCCGGGATCGCGACGTGGACGCCCGACGCCGACAAGTGGGAGCTCTACAACCTCGACGAGGACTGGAGCCAGGCGCACGACCTCGCCGCGGAGAACCCCGAGAAGCTCGCCGAGATGAAGGAGCTCTTCGCGATGGAGGCCGCGAAGAACGAGGTGCTCCCGGTCGGCGCCGGCCTGTGGGTGCCCGTCTACCACCCCGAGTACCGCATCTCGGTGCCGTACACCCAGTGGGAGATGGGCGGCGACACGGTGCGGGTGCCCGAGTTCTGTGCGCCGGCGCTCGGAAACAAGCCGAACGTCGTGACGATCCAGGCGAACGTGGGCGAGAGCGCGAACGGCGTGCTCTACAAGCTCGGCGGCGCCGGCGGTGGTCTCACGGCTTTCGTTGAGGACGGCGTCCTCAAGTACGAGTACAACCTGTTCCTCGTGCAGCGGACCAAGATCGAGGCATCCGCCCCGCTCCCGGCGGGCGACGTGCAGATCGAGATCGAGACGACGTACGTCGAGCCGAAGCCGGGCGGTCCGCTGAACGTGACGCTGCGCGTGAACGGCGACGAGGTGGCCTCGGGTGTCGTCCCGGTCAGCGCCCCGCTGCTGTTCTCGGCGAACGACTGCCTCGACATCGGCCGCGCGTACGGCGGCGCCGTCTCTCGCGCCTATGTCGACAAGATGCCGTTCGCGTTCGACGGCACGATCGAGCGCGTGAACATCGCGTACAAGCTGCCGCAGCACGCCTAGCCTGCCGCGGTGCACGGCCCCCACGGGATCCTCCCGTGGGGGCCGTGCCGCGTGCACAGGGTAGTTTCGTACGGGGCCGTCATAGCCGCGCACGACAGGAGACGACGACGATGCCGGATCGCGATCCTCACTCGGCGCGCGCCGAGGGGCGAGAGGCGACGATCGAGCGCGTCGCGATCGTCGGGGACGGCCGCGTCGGCCGGGCCGTCGCCGCCGCGCTGACGGATGCCGGCATCGAGGTGTGCGGACCCCTCAGGCGTGACGCGAGCACCCACGGCGAGGCCGTCGTCCTGCTGGCGGTCCCGGATGCCGAGATCGCGGCGGCCGCCGCGCTCGTCGCTCCGGCGACCCTCGTCGGCCATTTCTCGGGCGCCACGACACTCGAGCCGCTCGCGGAGCACGACGGGTTCAGCATCCATCCCCTCACGACCATCACCGGGGCCGGCGCCGCGTTCGACGGCCTGCCGGCGGCGGTGGCGGGGTCGAGCGACCGCGCCCTTGCCGCCGCGACCGCACTCGCCCGCGCAGTGGGGATGCGGCCCTTCGAGGTCGCAGACGACGACCGCGCTGCCTATCACGCGGCCGCGTCGATCGCGTCGAACTTCCTGCTGACGCTCGAGTCGTTCGCCGAGGACCTCGCGGCCTCGGCGGGCGTGAGGCGCGATGCCTTCGCGACGCTGGTCCGGGCGACGGTCGACAACTGGCAGCGCGACGGCGCCGCGGCCTCGCTGACGGGTCCGATCGCGCGCGGCGACGAGGCCACGGTCGCGCGCCAGCGCGCAGCCGTGGCCGAACGCACGCCCGACCGGCTGGGACTGTTCGACGCGCTCGCCGCAGCGACGCGAGAGCTGGCCGCGCGTCCGGCGTCGCGCGCGGGCGCGGACGAGACTCGGTCGGAGGTGCCGTCATGATCGTCGTCCGCACGGTCGCCGACCTGCGTGCCGCGCTGCGCGACCGCCGCACCGGCACGATCGGCTTCGTCCCGACCATGGGCGCGCTGCACGAGGGGCACGTGTCGCTGCTGCGTGCCGCCCGTGGCGGCAACGACACCCTCGTGCTCTCGATCTTCGTGAACCCGACACAGTTCGACGAGCAGTCCGACCTCGCCGCCTACCCGCGCACCGAGGCGGCCGATCTGGCCGTCGCCGAGGGCGCCGGCGTCGACGTCGTCTTCGCGCCCGACGCCGCCGAGATGTACCCGCGCGGGTTCTCGACCGTGGTGAGCGTCAGCGGCCCGGTCGCCGAGACGCTCGAGGGCGCGCAGCGCGGCAGGGCGCACTTCGACGGCGTCGCCACGGTGGTGTGCAAGCTGCTGCTGTCGGTGCTGCCCGATTCGGCGTACTTCGGCGCGAAGGACGCCCAGCAGGTCGCGGTGGTCCGCCGCCTCGTGGCGGACCTCTCGATCCCGGTGCGCGTGGTCGTGTGCCCGACGTCTCGCGATGATGACGGCCTCGCGCGTTCGAGCCGCAACGCGCGTCTTGCACCCGACGAGCGTGCCCGGGCGATCGCGATTCCGCGGGCGCTGTCGGCGGTGACGGATGCCGCGGCCGCCGGTGTCACCGATACCGCGGCGCTGCGTGCCGAGGCGCGGGCCGTGCTTGCCGGCGCAGGCGTCGAGCCCGAGTACGTGGCGCTGGTCGACCCGGTGTCGTTCGAGCCCGTCGTCGTGCGGGAGGGCCCGGTGCTCGTGGCGATCGCCGCGCGCGTCGGCCGCACGCGGCTCATCGACAACGTCGTGCTCGAGCCGGTGCGGCAGCCGGCGCATTCGGGGCGTCCGGCAGATTCGGCACACGAGGGAGGCGCGTGATGCGCAAGAAGGTCACGCTGCGACGGCTCGCCGAGATGAAGGCCGGGCGCGAGCCGATCGTGATGGTCACGGCATACGACTTCCCGACGGCGCGTGTCGCCGAGCGCGCGGAGGTCGACGTCGTGCTCGTCGGCGACTCGGGCGCCCAGGTGGTGCTCGGGCACGACTCGACGGTCGCGGTGACGGTCGACGAGATGCTGGTGCTCGCGGGGGCGGTCCGCCGCGGCGTGCAGTCGGCGTTCGTCGTGTGCGACCTGCCGTTCGGCTCGACCGAGATCTCGGATGAGCAGGCCGTCGCGACCGCCATGCGCTTCGTGAAGGAGGCGGGCGCCGACGCCGTCAAGATCGAAGGCGGCGGGCGGGCTCGCCTCAGCCGCGTGCGGGCGATCGCGGATGCCGGCATCCCGGTCGTCGCACATGTCGGGCTGACTCCGCAGACGGCGGTGGCGCTCGGAGGTCTGCGGGCGCAGGGCCGCACGGCCGACTCGGCCGCGAGGTTCGTGCGCGAAGCACTGGCCGTGCAGGACGCCGGTGCCGCGCTGCTGGTGATCGAAGCGGTGCCGGCGGAGGTCGTGGACGTCGTGCTGCCCGAGATCGGCATCCCCGTCATCGGGATCGGCGCCGGCCGCGCGGACGGACAGGTGCTCGTCCTGCACGACCTGCTCGGCATCACGGAAGGGAAGGCCGCGACGTTCGTCAAGCGCTATGCGCGCATCGGCGACGACATGGTCGAGGGAGTGCAGGCGTATGCCCGCGAGGTGCGCGGCGGCGCATTCCCTGCGCCCGAGCACGGCTACTCGGCCAACGAGGAGGCGCTCGCCGCGGCCCGCGCGGAGCTCGAGGCGCGCGACGGCTCGTCGACCGCGTGGTGAGCGAAGCTCGGTCAGTGAGCTGATCGAGGCTCCGTCAGAGGCCGACCGATGCGCGGTCAGAAGGGTGGTTCGCCCGTCGAGGGTGGGTCGTCGACCGGGAACAGCCAGGGTTCTCGCAGGATGCGGCGGCGGTCGATGAGGTCGGGATCGGGGACGAACCGTACCGTCGGCTCGGGGCGATCGGTGTGCCTGCGGCCCGCGGGACTGGTCCAGACCAGCACACCGGGCGTGGTCTGCTGAACCGTCCATGCGGTGCTGTGCTTGAGGACGTGGTGTCGCCGGCACAGGTGGGCGAGGTTCCGGTGGCTGGTGGGGCCGCCGCGGGCGTGATCGATCGTGTGGTCGAGGTCGCACCGCCGCACCGGCATGCGGCAGCCCGGGAAGCGGCAGTGTTCGTCGCGTGCGCCGAGATACCGGCTCAGGGACGCGCCGGGCCGGTAGCGGTCGACCGCGAGCACGTTGCCGGTGACGGGGGAGGTCATCACGCGCTCCCAGCGGGGCTCGGCGGCGGTCAGAGCGCGGGCCGTGCCGGGGTCGATGGGCCCGTATCCGGCGAGCAGGCACGGCTCGTCGGAGACGCCGGTCATGGTGAGCACGGGGACGGTGACCTGCACCGTGGCCCGAATCGCCGCGAGGCCCGTCCCGGCGACGCAGTCGTCGGGACCGGCGGTGAGCAGCAGGTCAGTGGCGATGTCGGCGCGGAGCTGGTCCATCGTGCGGGTGTCGGCGCCGGTGTCCGTACTGCCGGGCGCGCCGGCCCCGGGTGAGGCGTCGCTCGTGATCGAGGCGCTGGCCCCGCCGGCGGCGCCGTCCCCGCCGGCCGCGCATTCACTGCCGGCCGCGCTGTCGCTCGCGGCCGCGTCGATCCCGCCGGCCCCACCGTAGCTGCCGGCCGCACTGTCGCTGTTCGCGGCGCGGGCGGCGAGGATGGAGTGGCCCTGCGCGGTGAGGCGGTCATGGATGCCGTGGATGAGGACGGCTTCGTGGGTGACGGCGAGGGTCGCCATCCCGTCCGCCAGGTCGATGACACGAACGTCCCGGGTGGCGACGGCGTCGGCGTGCCGTCGTTCGACGGGCCGCTCGATGAACCGTTCCGCGATGGCCGTGAGTGCGGGGGCGAGACGTCTGGGGGTGAGTGCCTCGGCCCGGTCGATCGCGATCCGCACGAACTGGTCGCGGGCGTGCTCGTCGTCGATCGGGTCTCCGACGTCGTGGATCACCGTGAGGTGCTCCCGCGAGATCCTGCCGTGCTCCAGCGCGTCGACCGCGAGCGCGAACCGCGCGCACAGGTCGGCCGACTCCGACAGCAGCCGCGCGACCGTCCACTCCGACACGCGCGTCGATGTGGCGAGCTCGGCGATCAGTGCCCGACGATCCCACTCGAGCCGGCACCGGAGCTCGATGCTCGCTCCCGCCGGGGTCGAGACCCCCGCCGCGGCGTGCGCCAGCAGCCGGATCTCGGCGGCGTCCTCGGCGGCGCGGCGCGCCCGGCCGACCTCGAACGCGTCGACGATGCGGCCGGCAGGCGTGGATTCCGAAGCGGATCCGGGCGAGGGATGCGATGACATGGACGCTCACAGAGGACAGGACGGCACGAACGGTAGGAGACTCCTGCGCGCATTCCGCGCCAGCACCCGCTCATCACTCCGCGGCGCAATCGCCGCACTTGTTCTCGTTCCCCGTCGGAGGGGACTGCCTCAGCATCGAATCTCTGTACGACAGACTATCGGGCGCAACAACTGAAAACAAGAACAAAATCACGCTCAATGGATCGAACGCTCCGGTGCCCGGTTCAGGGGGCGAAGACGCGCCGCGTCATCCGGCGACGCTCGGGTCGCAGGCCCGCGACCAGTTCGCGACGATACAGCTCGGCGAGCCCGTCGACACCGGCCGCGCCGACAGTCCGTTGCCTCTCGGCGCTTGAGCCGTCGCGCAGCAGCCGCTCGAGCAGCTCGTCGACGAGCTCCCGCTCGGTCCCGTCGGCCAGGTGGGGCCGGGTGAAGGAGCGCAGCGCGTCCAGGGCCTCGCGCGCGGGCACGAGCCGGGAGGACAGCGGGTGCACGAGAGTCTCGCGCACCCCGTAGCGTGCGGCGTGCCAGAGTGCGGCATCCGTGATGTCGATGTCGCCCTCGCCGCCCGTCGGCGCCTCTTCGGCGGCCGCCACGATCGCGCGCGTCAGGAGCGCGAGCGCCACGCTCGACCGGCCGTCCAGCTGGGCGTCGAAGACCCGCACCTCGACGGTGGGGTAGCGGGCCGACAGGCGCACGTTCCAGTTGATCGTCCCCGGGTCGGAGGTCGCGCCGACCCCGCTCAGCGCCGCGCGGACGCGATCGTGCTCGTCGGCATCGGCGAAGCGCGGCGGCACCCCGTACGTCGTCCAGCGGCGCCCGTGGATGGAGCGCCAGCTGTCGAAGCCGGTGTCGACACCGTGCCAGAACGGCGAGTCGACCGACACCGCGAGAAGCGTCGGCAGCCAGTCGCGCAGCAGATTGGACGCCCGGATGCCGTACTCGCGGTCGGGGATCCCCACATGCACGTGCAGCCCGTTGATCTGATGATCGGGCGTCACCCCGGCGATGTCGCCGGCGATGTGGGCGTAACGCGCGTCCGCGCTGATCCCGGCGCGCGGCTGCGTGCGGAACGGGGTGCCGGCACCGGCGGCGACCAGGCCCGCGGCATCCGCCCACGAGCGCAGCCGCGCACGGAATCCGAGCACCGCGTCCAGGCCCTCCGCCGCCGACGACAGCACGGGTGAGCCGAACTCGAGCTGCGAGGGGAAGAACTCCTTGCCCACGGCTCCGCCGCCGTGCGCGTGAAGGGCCTCGATCGCCTCCGGTGCGCGGTCGGTCGCGGTGAGCGTGGCGGGGTCGAGAAGCACGAACTCCTCCTCGATGCCGAACGTCGGCTGCATGTCGTCCTCCGTCCGTCGCGATCCCGAGGCGTCCGTCGCAACCCCCCAGGTTCCGGTCGCGACCCTGACGCCGATTCTCGACGTGCGGAGCCCGTCGCGGAAGCGGGTTGACAGCGTCGGGATGGCTGCGGCACTTCCCAATCGCAGCGAGTCGGGGTAGGACGGAGAAGGACCAGAGGGAGTGACGATGGCCGAGAACGGACCGAACGACGCCGAGAGCGACGAGGTGACCGGGGCGCCCGTGGCAGAACCCGCGGGCGCCGTCGAGCACATGCCGACCGCGGAATGCTGGCGACTGCTGGAAGAGACGCCGCTCGGACGGCTCGCCCTCGTGCGCGCCGACGGCACGCCCGACATCTTTCCCGTGAACTACCTCACGCACGAGGGCTCGCTGTACATCCGCACCGCTCGCGACAGCAAGCTGCTGCACATCGCGCATCACCCGGTCGCGGCGTTCGAGATCGACGGCGAGACCGAGGCGACCCGATGGAGCGTCGTCGTGCGGGGTCCGATCGGACGCGTCGACGACGATGCGGAGCTGCGCGAGAGCGGCGTTCGCCGCCTGCGCTCGTGGAGCCCGACGCACAAGCTCTTCGCCATCAAGCTCACGGCCCAGACGGTGACGGGGCGCCGCTTCGCGAAGACGGGCGGACGTGCGGGCCCCGCGCTCGCGTTCGAGTCGTCCGCCGCGCCGCCCGTGCCGCCGAATCCGTCCCGCGAGCAGGCACGCGCCGAGCGGCCGACACCCATCCCGCATCGCACGCCGGCGGCCGACGGGCCGGCCGGCGACGGGCCGGCCGCCGACGGGCCGGCCGGCGACGCGCCGGCGGGCTGAGCGCCCGGCCGAAGCCGTGCGAGCCCCGCGGCTCGGTGTCAGAGGGTCGCGGCCAGCGGGTCGAAGCCCTCGGGCAGCGAGCCCACCGCGTCGAGGGTGCTCGAGACCGCGACGAAGCTGCGCGACTCGGCGGCCTCCTCGATCGAGAGCAGCGTGTCGAGCACGTGGTAGCCGAACTCGCCGGTCGCCACATGCGGGCGACCCTCCCGGATCGCGCGCGCCATGTCGAGCAGGCCGAGGCCTCGGCCGGCGACCACGCCCTCCTGCGGAACCTGGATGATCTCCTGCTCGCGCACCGAGACGTCGGTGAGCGGCCGCGTGATCGTGATGTCGCCGCCGAACGTGTTCGGGTCGGGGATCACGAGAGTCCCCTCGGTGCCGTTGATCTCGACGATGCCGTGGCGCAGGAGCGGGGAGTCCGTGCTGTACAGGCTCTGCGCCTGACCGCCCTGCTCGAACTCCATCAGCACCGACAGCGTCGAGGGGATCTCGACGGGGAACTCCTGGCCGGCGAGCTCGCCGGCCTTCACGGTGCGCGTGGGAACCCCCTGCAGGCCGAGCGCCGCGACCGCGGCGACCGGACCGAACACGTGCAGCAGCGTCGACACGTAGTACGGGCCCATGTCCAGGAGCGGGCCGGCGCCCTTCGCATAGAGGAACGCGGGGTTCGGGTGCCAGAGCTCCGGTCCCTGCCACTGGAACGTCGTGGTCGCGAACAGCGGACGCCCGATGTCGCCGCGCGCGATCGCGCGCTTGGCGGTCTGCACGCCCGGGCCGAGCACGGTGTCGGGCGCGACGCCGACGCGCAGGCCTGCGGCATCCGCCGTCGAGAGCAGGCGCTGCGATTCCTCGCGGTCGATCCCGATGGGCTTCTCGGTCCACACGTGCTTGCCGGCGGCGATGATCGCTTCCGACACCTCGACGTGCACGGCCGGGATGGTCAGGTTGACGACGATCTCGATGTCGGGGTCGTCGAGGACGACGCCGACTCCTCCGGCGCGCGGCACGCCGTACTTCTCGGCCTGGGCGCGTGCGCGATCCTCGAGCACGTCGCCGACGGCGAGCACCCGCACGTCGGGGAAGCTCGTGAGGTGCGTGAGGTACTGGTCGCTGATGTTGCCGGCGCCGATGAGCCCGACGCCGACGGGCGCGCCCGCCATCAGCGGACCGCCTTCTCGGCGAGCTGCGCGTCGACGAAGAGACGGCTCTGCTCGATCGCGTCGTACAGATCGCCGGGGTAGTGGTCGAACTCGACGATGGCCACTTCGAGGGCGGATGCCGCGGCCAGCGCCTCCTCGAGGGGCACGACTCCGTGGCCCGCCGGCACCTGATCGGCGGGCGGGTAGGCGGCGACGGCCTCGGGGTCGAGCGTGCCGTCCTTGACATGGACGGCGATCACACGGTCGCCGAGCGTGCGCAGCAGCGTCGGGGAGTCGACCCCGGCGCGCGCGACCCAGTACAGGTCCACCTCGAGCACGACGCGCTCGTCGAGCAGGTCGGCGAGCACCTCGAGACCGGTCTTCCCGTCGAACGTCGCCTCGAGCTCGTGGGCGTGGTTGTGATAGCCGACACGGATGCCGTGCCCGGCGCCGATCTCGGCGGCGGCGTTCAGCAGGCGGGCGGTCTGTTCGATCTGCTCGATGCTCTGCCAGCGCGCGGGCTCGGTGTACGGGTCGATGACGGTGGTCATGCCGAGGGTCTTCGCGGCCTCGAAGACGACGTCGGGTGCGGGGACGGGGACCGTCGTGCCGCTGCCGTCGGGGTTCACGAACGAGGTCGACGCGAGGAACGCGTGGCCGGTCGGGGCAGCGAGGCCGTGCGCCGTCAGGGCGGCGGCGAGGGCGTCCGCGCGCCGGACGAAGTCGTAGGGCTCGACGGCGGTGAACCCGCGGGCCGCGACCTCGGCGAGCGTGCCGTCGAGATCGGCCTCGAGCGCGGTCTTGACGGTGAACAGCTGGATGGATGTCTGGACCGGCATCGGTCGCGCTCCTTCGTGTCTTCGGCGACGGTGGGGACGGTGGCGCAGGTCTGCCGTCCGTCGTGGCACGACGATAGCATAAAACCTCCACGCGGAGGTTTTTGTCCGGATCGGCCGGATAGGATGGCGCGCATGCCGGAGGAGCGCCCCCCAGCCGCACGCGGCTCATACCCGAAGGGCGTCGCACGCCGCCAGGAGATCCTCGACCGCGCGATCGAGGTCTTCGCCCGCCGGGGGTCCGACAAGACGAGCCTGCGGGCGATCGCCGAGGCGGTCGGCGTCACGCACGCCGCACTGAAGCACTACTTCGGATCGCTCGAGGAGCTGCTGGTCGCCGTCTACCGCGAGTCCGAGCGTCATGAGGCGCCGGGGAAGCCGAAGGATCCCGAGGCGACCCCGGTCGAGCTCATGCGCGACTGGACCGAGGCCAACCACGAGGTGCCCGGACTCGTGCAGCTGTACTCGACCCTCGTGGCCACCGCCCTCGAGGAGGGCCACCCCGCCGCCCGCGAGTTCGCGACCGAGCGCTTCGCCCGCAGCCGCCGCGAACTCGCGGCGCGCGTACGGCACAATCAGCAGTCCGGCCGGATCCGCGCCGACGTCGACCCCGAAGCCGTCGCCGCCCTCGTGATCGCGGCTTCCGACGGCCTGCAGACCCAGTGGCTGCTCGACGCGGACGCGCCGCAGGACGCCGCGCTGGAACTGCTCGAGCGACTGCTGACGCCGCGTCCCGCCGCAGGGCCCGAGGGGCTCACGCGGGATCGAACAGATCCGCCGACCCCATCACCGTGACCGGGTCGATGCGGATGACGACGCGCTTCGGGTTGACCCGCGGCGGGCGGTAGCGGTCGGAGTACAGCGCGACGGCACGGGCGACCGCGTCGGGATCGCGCTCGACGGTCGCGAGACCCGCCACGCTCAGCCACCGCGGCCCCGCGACCTGCGCCACGGTCGCGCGAGGGTCTCGCTCGACGTTGCGCACCTTCTGACTGCGATCGGACGTGATGATGCGTACGACGCCGGCGTCGACGGTGAACCCGACGGCCACCACGTGGATGCCGCCGTCCCGCGCCATCGTCGACAGGGTCGCCAGGTGGTAGTCCGAGATGAACCGGGCACCGTCGTCGTTCAGGGAGGCGAGGCTGCGCATGCGTCCATCCTCCCCTCTGGCGGCGCCGGGTGGGTCACGTCACCGAACAGGAGGACAGGACGTCGAGCACCACCGTGGCGAACGACACCGACCCTGTCTTGGCGACGGATCGCCAGCCGCCGGGACCGACGGCGTACAGCGAGAAGGTGCCCGATCCGATGCCGAGCAGACCGGTGGTCAGGGTCACGCTCGTCGCGCCGGCCGTCAGGGTGCCCGAGCCGTTGATGCCGCCGGTCACGGTCCACTGGTATCCCGACCGGGGCAGCCCTCCGGTGGGCGCCGTCCAGTTGAACGTCACCGGCTGGAGCAGGCCGGCGGAGCAGGTCATCTGCGTCACCGGCGTCACCGTCCCCGCCGTCAGCGTCGCGGCGCTCGCGACCTCGCGGTCGACCCACGCGGCCTCCGTCGAGCCCGGAGCGAGCGCGCCCGCGCACAGCACTCCCACCAGCAGCAGCGACGCCGCCGCAGCGCGCCCCCGGCGGTTCACGAGCGCCTCCGCACGCGCAGGAGCATCTCCGACGCCCGTCGCCGCGAGGAGGGCGCCCGCGCCCACGAGCGCCCAGCGCGGGCCCGCGCCGGTGACCGCGAGCCCGCCGCCGGGCTCCGCCGAGACGTCGTCGCCGACACCCGTGGCCCGCACCACCAGGCGCACATCGGACTCGGCTGTCCCGGCATCCTGCGGCATCGTCACGGCCAGACGCAGCCACAGCTGCTCGTCGTCGCGCAGGGTGCCGAGCGTGCTCGCGACGCCGTCGACGCGGATCGGCCCGGCGGGGACGAGGAGCTCGGGCGCGGGACATGTCCCGGCTGCCCAGCGCCGCGCGCAGCCCTGCACCTCGAGCAGCAGGCCGGCCGCATCGGCGCCGGTGCCCGCGAGCGTGACGGTGATGGTGCCGGGGGTCGAGGCATCCGCCGTCACACCCACCTGCCATACCGCGGTACGCCCCGGCACGAGCGAGCGCATCGCCGGTTCCTCGATCGACACCAGGCGGATCACCGAACCCTGGATCACCGTCTCGGCGACGCCCGTCGCGGCGCGCGCCGGCTGGGGCGTGCCGGCCGCCGCCGCGGCCGTCAGCACGAGCGCCACCGCTGCCCCCACGCCCGCGGTGCGACGCGCGCGACGCGAGCCCGGCGGCGGCGCGCCGTCGCGCGACTCGCCGGCGTCGGGCTCGCCGCGATCCCGTCGACGCCGAGGCCAGAACACCACGACGATCAGCGCGGTCGCGGCGAGGGTCAGCCCTCCCATCACCCACGGCGAGCCGAGCGCCACGAGCACCGGCGCGACGCCCGGCAGAGCGAGAACGACCCGGCGCACCTCGGTCACGCGGTACGGCTCCGGGTCGTCGACCGCGTTCGCATCGCCGCGCATCCGGATGCTTCGCGCGTCGTCCGCGCCGGGGACGCGGTCGACGCCGACCACGCGGTGGGTCACCGGCAGCTGTCCTGCCCGCTCCACCATGACGACGTCGCCGATCCGGACCTCGGGGGCCGGGATGCCATGGACGACGGCCGCCGACCCGGCCGGGATCGTCGGAGACATCGACCCGGTGCGGAACAGCACGATCCGCACGTCGAACAGCACCGCCGCGACGGCGAGCACGATGCACACCGCGCCGAGCGTCGCCGCGACGGCGAGACCGGCATCCGCCGCGCTCGCCCATCGCCGTCGCGCCACCCGGTCGTGCGTCATGTCAGCCGGCCGAGGTCGCCGTGAGAGTCCAGGTGACCGAACCCGTCTGGCCCTGGAAGGAGTCCGCGCTTCCCGGGGCTATCCGCACCTCGAAGCAGAACCCGAGCTCCGCGCCGGCAGCGCCGATGGGGCTCGCGACGGGGGTGGCGGGCACCTGCGACACCGGAAGGTACGACGCGGCGGCGCCCGCGACGAACACCGGCGTCCCGGTGAACGCGGCCGCGTTGCACGTCGACGAGGGGGTGGCCCCCGGCATCCGCACCGCCCGGTATTGGAGCGCGGACGCGAGACCGCCCGACGGGGCGATCGATGTCAGGCTCACCGTGCCGCCCACCGTGGACGCCGGCGTGGTGCGGACGTTGAGCCATGCGTAGAACGACGTGCCGGGCGACATCGCGGTCGCGTTGAACGTCAGCGTCGCGCCGGGCGCCGTCGTCTGGCTCGCGTACGTCGGCGAACCCTGCGACTGCGACTCGGTGCCGAACACGCTCGAACCGAAGCCGCCCGTGGCGTTCTCGGTGTCGGTCCACGCCGCGAGCGTCACCGCCGTTCCGGCGCCCAGCACGATCCCGGCGGCCAGCACGGCCTGGAGACGGCGGCGGTGCATGCGCGCGCGCCGCGCGCGCCTGGTCTGCATCACGGCCGCCCTCAGGGCAGCGTCGCGCCCGACGTCCCTGCGAACTCCCACGTGATGGTGCCGGTGGCCCCCTGCGGCAGGTCGCTGCCGGCCGTCACGACGAAGCACAGGTTCACCGGCGTCGCGGCCGCGGTCAGCTCGAAGGCGTCGACGGTGCCCGGCGCGGTCGCGGCACGATCGGCGACGAGCGCCGTGCCCGACGGCGGCGACGCCGCGGAGCACGTGGCGCCGAACGTGCCGACGTCGTACACCGAGTAGCTGAGGTCTGCGCCGATCGTCCCGCCGATCTCCTGTGCGAGGGTGACGGATGCCGAATAGTCCGAGTCGCTCGACAGCTGCACCGCGAACGGCGCGTACACGACGGCGTCCGGCGACAGCGCGTCGGCGTCGAGCTCGAAGGTCAGTGTCTTGCCCGGCGCGGTGGGGGAGCTGTCGAAGGTCGAGCCGTCGGTGCTTCCTTCGAGGTCGAACTGGCCCGACGAGAAGGTGCCGGTGGCGAACTCGGAGTCGTTCCAGACCGCGAGCGTGATCGCGGTGCCGACGCCGAGCACGACGCCGCCCGCGATGACGGCGAGCAGCATGCGGCGGCGGTCGGATCGAGCGCGCGGGGTGGCGGATGCGGGAGTGTTCATGGGCCTGCCATTCCTTGGAGATCGGTGGTGCACAACGGTCCCCAGCGGCATGGAACTCCCCAGCCATGTGCCGCCAGACTAGGCAGTCGCCTCGGGCACCACAACCGGGTTGACAAAAGCTCAGGAGAAGCTCGGGTCCTCGTCCCCCCGCGCCCCGCGGCGTCGGCGCTCCTCCGCGCGGGTTCCTGCGGCCCCGGGTGCCTCCGCCGCCGGGTGCCTCCGCCGCCGGTGCTCCTCCGCGCGGGTGCCTCCGACGCCGGTGCCCCCCAGTCCAGGCGCTCCGCCGCCCGGGTGCCTCCGCCGCCGGTGCCCCCAGTCCAGGCGCCTGCGGCGCCGGTGCTCCGCAGTCAGTTTCTGCGCGTGGGACGGCACGCGGATCAGCAGAAAGCGACTGCGGAGCACCCGGGACCTCACGCGAGCGGGTACACGCGGCGCAGGGCGAGACGCTGGCCGAGCGTCCACGTGACCGTCACCGCCAGGTAGAGCGCGGCCGCCAGCGGCACGAACATCGCGACGATCGCGGTGGTGAACTGCAGCGCGCCGGCGAGCCGTGCCAACCCGGCGCCCACCGGCAGCGAGGCATCCGCGGAGTCGTTCACCGGCGGGCGGAAGGCGCGCCGCGTGGCCTCCGCGACGCCCGCAATGGCGGCGAGCACGCCCGCGAACACGGCGACCGTGGCAACGGTGACGGTGCCCGACACCGCCGCACCGGCCAGGCTCGTGCCGAGCGCGACGCCGAACAGCTGCTCGGTCAGCAGCGAATTCGCGTGCCCGGCGATCGAGGCGTGCAGGAACAGCGCGTAGACGATCGCCACGACCGGTGCCTGCGCGAGCATCGGCAGGCACCCCGCGAACGGCGAGGTCTTCTCGTCGGCGTAGAGCTTCATCGTCTCGCGCTGCAGGCGCTCGGGGTTGCGCTTGTAGCGCTGCCGCAGTTCGTTGAGCTTCGGTGCGAGGCGGCTGCGCGTCTGCTCCGCCTTCGCCTGCGCGATGCCGGCGGGGATCAGCACGGCCCGCACGATCAGCGTGAGGACGATGACGGATGCCGCGGCCGCCGCCGATCCGGCGACAGGCTTGAGCAGGGCGGTGAGGCCCATGAGGAGGGAGTAGGCCGCGTCGAGGATCGCGGCGATGGGTGGGAAGGCGGAGAGGTCCATGGGTGTCCGTTCGTCGGTGCGGTCGTGGCGTCTGGCCACGAGCGCACGCGGACACGGAGGCACCCGCTCGCAGGAGCGGGGCGCCGGGTGCGGCGGGGCTACGCGGCCGAGGCCGCGTACCCGGGTGCGCGCGGACGAGAATGACCCGGGGCGTCGGGATGGGTCTCGGTGAGCCGCGTCGCATCGTCGATCGCCCGGCGCGGGTGCGGGGCGCTCGCCAGCGCGAGCGCCGGCCGCGCCGACACGGTGATCGCCACGGCGAGAAGTGCGAGGGCGGCCAGCGCGGCGGTGGCGGCGGATGCCGCGGCGATCGCCACCACGCCGGAGCCCGGCGCGGCGACCGTGCCCGCCAGCTCGAACAGCGGGCGCAGGGCGAGGCCCGCGAACTCCGCGATGAGGCGCAGCATCAGGCCGATCGACTCGAGCACGCGCGCCTCCTTCCGCCGCGATCACGCTAACACGCCCGCTCCGACGGGTGCCGGGCCCGCGGCGCCGACCCGTCCCGCCGCGCGGGGCCCGCGGCGCCGGTCCTGCGGCGCGGGTCCTGCGGCGCGGGTCCTGCGGCGCGGGTCCTGCGGCGCGGGCGCTCCGCAGTCAGCTTCTGCGCGTGGGAGGTGCGGGGAGCAGCGGAATGTGACTGCGGAGCAACCGGGGCGCCGCGCCGTGGAGCAACCGGGGCGCCGCGCGTCCGTTGCGCCGGGCGCGGGGCCTGCGGCGCGGGCACTCCGCCGCGCCCGGCCCGCGGCGCGGGCGCTCCGCAGTCAGCTTCTGCGCGTGAGAGGTGCGGGGAGCGGCGGAATGTGACTGCGGAGCAACCGGCGCCGCGCAGCAACGGGGGCGCCGCGCCGCGGAGCAACCGGGGCGCCGGGCGCGGGGCGCCGCGCGGGGCGGGGTGTCGGGGGGATGGGGCAAGGTGGAGGGCGTGACCGAGACCCGCACCGAAGCCCTCGACGTGCTGCGCGCTCTCGTCGGCCGTGACGACGCCGCCTTCCACGACGGGCAGTTCGAGGCGATCGAGGCGCTGGTCGACGGCCGCCGCCGGGCACTCGTCGTGCAGCGGACCGGCTGGGGCAAGTCCGCGGTGTACTTCGTCGCCACACTGCTGCTGCGCCGTCGCGGGGCGGGGCCGACCGTGCTCGTGTCGCCGCTGCTCGCCCTCATGCGCGACCAGATCGCGGCCGCGTCGCGTGCGGGCGTGCGCGCCGTCAAGATCGACTCGACGAACGCCCACGAGTGGAGCGACGTGCTCGCGCAGCTGGACCGCGACGAGGTCGACGTGCTGCTCGTCTCGCCCGAGCGGCTGAACAATCCGTCGTTCCGCGACGAGCAGCTTCCCGAGCTCGTGCGGCGCCTGGGTCTGCTCGTCGTCGACGAGGCGCACTGCATCAGCGACTGGGGTCACGACTTCCGCCCCGACTACCGACGGCTCCGCGACCTCATCGCACGCATGCCCGACGGCGTGCCCGTGCTCGCCACCACCGCGACCGCGAACAGCAGAGTGGTCGCCGATGTGGCCGAGCAGCTCGAGGCCGGCGGCGACACGTCGGCGGCGGCATCCGGAGTCCTCACGATCAGGGGTCCGCTCGCCCGCACCTCGCTGCGGCTGGGCGTGCTGCGGCTGCCCGACGCACCGAGCCGCCTCGCGTGGCTCATCTCTCACCTCGGCGACCTTCCCGGCTCGGGCATCGTCTACACGCTCACCGTCGCCGCGGCGAACGACACCGCGCGCCTGCTGCGGGAGCGGGGCTACGACGTCCGCGCCTACACCGGGCAGACCGACACCGACGAGCGCGAGGAGTCCGAGGCGCTGCTGAAGGAGAACCGCGTCAAGGCTCTCGTGGCCACGAGCGCGTTGGGCATGGGCTTCGACAAGCCCGACCTCGGCTTCGTCGTGCACCTCGGCGCCCCCTCGTCGCCGGTCTCGTACTACCAGCAGGTCGGGCGCGCGGGCCGTGCCACCGAGTCGGCCGACGTGCTGCTGCTGCCCGGCGTCGAGGACCGCGAGATCTGGCACTACTTCGCGACCGCGTCGATGCCCGACCGCGAACGCGCCGAGCGCGTGCTCGCCGCGCTCACGGCTGCGGCTTCCCCGCTGTCGACACCCGCGCTCGAGGCCGTGGTCGACATCCGCCGCACACCGCTCGAGCTGCTGCTGAAGGTGCTCGACGTCGACGGCGCCGTGGAGCGCGTGCGGGGCGGCTGGATCGCGACCGGCGAGCCGTGGGTCTACGACGAAGAGCGCTATCGGCGCATCGCCGCCGCCCGGGTGGCCGAGCAGCAGCACATGATCGAGTACGAAGAGACCGCGGACTGCCGCATGGAGTTCCTGCAGCGCGCGCTCGACGACGAGTCCGCCGCACCGTGCGGGCGCTGCGACAATTGCGCGGGCACGTGGTTCGCGACCGAGATCGCGGCGGGGGCGACGGATGCCGCGACCACGGCACTCGATCGCGTCGGGGTCCCGATCGACCCGCGGCGGCAGTGGCCGACCGGCGCCGATCGGCTCGGCGTGCCGGTCAAGGGCCGCATCACCGCCGACGAACAGGCCGCCGAGGGCCGGGCGCTCGCGCGACTGACCGATCTCGGCTGGGGCGGGCCGCTGCGCGAGCTCTTCGCGGCCGGCGCCGCCGACGGACCGGTGCCCGCCGACCTGCTCGGGGCATGCGTGCGCGTGCTCGCCGGCTGGGGCTGGGAGCGGCGCCCGGTCGCGGTCGTCGCGATGCCCTCGCGTTCCCGGCCGCTGCTGGTGGACTCGCTCGCACGAGGCATCGCCGACATCGGACGCCTGTCGTTCCTGGGCAGTCTCGACCTGGTCGACGGCGGCCCGGCCGGGCGTCCCGGAGGCAACAGCGCGTTCCGGCTGGCGGGCGTGTGGCAGCGGTTCTCGGCTGCGGGCCTGACGCTTCCGGAAGGGCCGGTCCTGCTCGTGGACGACCGCGTCGACAGCGGCTGGACGCTCACCGTGGCCGCGCGCGAGCTCCGGCGCGGCGGCGCCACCGAGGTGCTGCCGTTCGTCCTCGCGCTGCGAGGCTGAATCCGCTCAGCCCTGCGGGGGAGTCGTGCCGGGCCGCCGCGGACGGCGCACCACGAGGAACGTCACGGCACCGGCGGCGAGCACGCCGAGCCCGATGATCCACGGCGCCCACGAGGCCGCCGAGACGTCGGTGTCGCCCGCCGCAGCCGTGGGTGTGGGCGTAGCCGTGGGCGAGGGGGTGGCCGACGCGCTCGCCGTCGGGGTCGGCGTCGGCTCCACGGTCGGCGTCGGCGTCGGGGTGGGATCCGGCTCCGGCGGGGTCGTGGGGTCGGGCGCCTCGGTGGGCACCGGCTGCGGCGTCGTCGGCTCGGGCTCGGGGGATGGCGCCGGCGGACGCGTGGGCAGACCGGTTGGCAGCGAGGTCGGCAGTCCGCTCGGCAGAGCGGTCGGCAGCCCGCTCGGCAGCGACGTCGGAAGTCCACTGGGCAGCGAGGTCGGCAGCCCGCTCGGCAGGGAGGTCGGCAGCCCGCTGGGCAGCGACGTCGGCAGGGATGTCGGAAGGGTGATCGTGCCGTCGCCGCAGCCGGCGAGGAGCAGCGCCGCCGCCGCGATCGCGGCGGCGGCCAGCATGCGCGGGGCCCGGCGGCGCGGGACCGCGCGGGAGGGGCGAGGGTGCGGCATCCGGTCTCCTGTCGTCGCGTCTGACGGCATCGTATGGCTCGCGTTCGACGGGGGAATCATGCGATCCGCGTGGAGTCGGAGCCGCACGGGAAGAATTCTCCACCCGCGCGTCATGAAACGCTGGTGCCTGCGTCTTGACTGGTGTGAGCATCGACACCACCCCCACGCGTCGCGGAAGCGGCGGGTCGCCCTTCCTGACCGTCGGGGCTGCGGCGCGGCTCGCCGGCCTCACCCCGGCCACTCTCCTGCGGCGACTCGGCAGCGGCGATCTGCCCGGCTACCGGCTGGGCCGGCGCTGGTTCGTGCCGGAGGCCGAGTTCCGCCGTCACCTGCGCCGCCGGGCATGGATGGCGCAGACGGATGCCGCGCCCGAGCTCGCCCGTGAGCTCACGCGCGCGCTGCCGACGCGGCTCGGCATCGACGACCTCGAGCGGTTCTTCGGCCTGCGCCGGCCGGTCCTGTACGAGGTGCTGGGGGTCCCGCACTTCGGGGGTATCGGCCCGCGCAAGGACGTCATGACGATCGGGGTGCTGCAGCAGCTGCTGCGGGGAGCGCGCAACGCGTGCGCGCCCTGCCCCGAGCCGGCCACCCTCACCGCGTCGGCGGTGGCGTAGCCCACAAGACCAGCGGTCCGGCCGCGGCACCGGGGGGCGCCGCGGCCGGACCGCTTCGATCTCAGCCCACCGTCTTCTTGTTGTAGTTCTTGCCCGTGCCGTCGGGCTTGTAGTTCTTCTCGACGTTGCCCGCCGCGTCGACCGAGAACCAGCGGATGGTGGTTCCGGCCGGGACGGTGAGCACCTCCGCGCCCTCGCGGATGCCCGCGGACGCGTAGAGCGTCGAGTCGAACGTCGGTGTCGAGCCGTCGAGCGTGTAGAACACCGAGGCCGGCTCGGTGACGTGGAAGGTCACCTCGACCGTCCCGGGCACGCCGCCCCGCGCCGTTACGACCGTGCTCTCCGGGCGCTGCGAGTCCTTGTCGAAGTCGTACGCCACCTGCATCAGCTCGATGAGGCCGTTGGCGTACTCCTGCGACTCGGCATGGGCCGAAGCGCCGTTCGGGTTGGAGTTCTGGAACGGAGGCTGGAACTGGGTTCCGACCTCGAAGTTCCAGGCGTAGATGCCGTACTTGTACCACAGCATGTCGCCGGAGTTGCCGGCGGCCGAGTACAGCACGTCCGAGATCGGGCCGGTGCGCGCCGGGGTCACCGACATGCCGCGGTAACGCTTGATCTCGGTGAGGATGCGCGAGGACGCCCCCCAGAAGTACGCCTCGTCCTCAAGACTCGGGCGGGGTGCCGAGATGCGGCCCGGCGTCTGGTAGGAGCCGGGCGACCACATGAAGTAGTTGCCCGAGCTGTGCAGGTTCATCGAGAACCTGATGTGCGGGTTGTTCGCCGCGATCCAGTCGATGTTGGCGCTCTCGGGCTCGCTCAGCTCGCCCGGGCCCGCGTAGACGTCGCTGGTGCAGATGTCGGAAGCACCGCTGTACCCGTCGGCCAGGCTGAACATGTCGTAGTTGCGGTTGTTGTCGACACCCCACGACGTGCGAGCGAGGTAGTCCGCGTTGCCCGTCAGCGGACAGTGGTTGGTCATGTTCCGTCGCTGCGAGGCGAAGTCGTAGAAGGAGAAGTGACCGCCATCGGGGTTCACCGAGGGCACGATCCAGATGTCGAGGTTGTTCACCAGCTTCTTGCTGCCGGCATCCTGGGCGTAGTTGCGCAGCAGGCGCTCGGCGGCCTCGATCGTCACCAGGGGCGGCACCCACTCGCGGGCGTGCTCCTGGGCGTAGGCGAGGACGCCCGGCTTCGAGCCGTCGCGAGTCTTGCCGATGCGCAGTGCGTACACCGTGTGCGGGTCGCGTGAGACGCCGGCAGGCGCCGACAGACCGTCGGTCAGCGTGATGCTGCCGGCGGCGACCACGCCTGCGCCCGGGTTGCCCCGATAGGTGTAGGCGACGACGAGCGCGGATGCCGCAGGTTCGGCGTTGATCGCGGCGACGACCTCCGCGGCCGTGCTGGTCACCGCCCCGGCTGCGTTCGTCGCGAGCGACACCCGGATGTCGGTTCCGGACACGGTCACCGACAGCGGCGAGTCCGTAGCGCCCGGGGCGGCAGCGGTGACGGTGATGCCGTTGCCGCCTTCGTGGCCCCACGCGCGGGAGTCGACTCCGACGCGGCTCGCGTTCGCCGTGCCCAGGACACCCTGGGCGAGCCGGCGGTAGCCGTTCGTCTGGTGCGGCAGCTCGACGATCTCCGACAGCTCGGGATACTCCGCCGCGAGGAGCTCGATGCGGTCGTAGAGCTCGGTCGGCGTGAGGTACGACGTGATGAAGTCCGTCTGGTAGGCCGGTCCGCCGGCGCCTTCTCCTTCGAGCGGGAGCCAGTCGACGACCTTCGCGGTCGCGGTGTCGCCGCTCGGGCTGGTGATCCGGACGTAGTCCGGGCGCGTCGGCACGACCGCGGCGCCGCGGTGGTAAAGGTATACGCCGGCGTCGACGAACCGTGAGATGTTCTGGCTGCCGCCGCTTCCGATCTCGGTGCCCGGCCCGCTGTCGCGCTGGACGGTCAGCGCCGAGCCGGCGGTCTGCCCGTTGGCCCACTTCGCCTCGACGGACAGGTAGCCCACGCCGAACGACGTGTAGTAGTCGGCGCGGATGATCTTCACATCCGACACCGTGGCGGCCTCGGCGGCCTCGAGGAACGCCTCGTTCTCGGCGACGGCGGAGGCGATGCCCGCTTCGCGCTCTTGGAGCACCTGCACGGTGTCGTCCTCCTCGTGCACCGTGTCGCCGATCGTGAAGCCGCGGGCGTTCAGCCCGGCGACCTGCGAGGGGGTCGCGACCGCGTGAGCGGTGATGGTGCCGTCGGGGTTCAGATGGGCGGCGTGGTCGAGGTCGATGCCTGTCGCGACGAGACGATCGAGCTCGGTGTGGTCCGGCAGCTGGACCTCGACGACGCTGACCTCTTCGTCAGCGGACCGCGTGAGGTCGGGCATCGGCTCGGACCCGACGGCGCTGCCGATGGGCGAGATCGTCGTGAGCGTGAGCCCGAGGAGCGCGGCGGTGATCGCCGTTCCCCCGAGCAGCTTCCTGCGTTTCGTGGTGGACATGTGCCTGTTGCTCCCTTGCATAGCGGACCCGTGCTGTGGTGACCGTGTGATGCGCGCTCACTCTGCGTGTGCGAAGCGCCGGGGTCAGGGAGGTGATGCGGCAGGAAGAGGACTCCGGCGGTGCCGGCACTTACCCGCTGGTGCGTTCAAGAGCCGTCACGTGCCCCCGTTCTAGCGGTAACACCGGCGCGCGGTCAATGGCCCGTCCTCGAATCACTGTGTGCATCCTGCGCAGACCCGGTTCTGCAGAGGCTCACAATTGCCAGATGATCCGGCACATCGCTGTGCGCTGTGACCTAGGCTCGATGACGGCTGTCCGGTCGCCCGGTCGCGGCGCGCTCCGGGCCGTGCGCGCGGGGGAGCCTCGCGCGATCCTGCGTCGACCCTCTAGACTGGCCCGCGTGTTGACCTGTCGCTGTTGTCGCCGCTCCTGCTGAAGCACCCCTTCGCAGCCATCTCCGACCCCTGACAGATCTCCCCGCGCACCCGCGCGGCAACACCGAGGACACATCCGTGCGTTACGCCAAGAGCGTGGCCGACCTCGTCGGCAACACCCCTCTCGTCCAGCTGACCCGCGTCACCGACGGCATCGCCGCCACGGTGCTCGCGAAGGTCGAGTACTTCAATCCCGGCGGTTCGGCCAAGGACCGCATCGCCGCCCGCATCATCGACGCCGCCGAGCGCGACGGCCTGCTGAAACCGGGTGGCACGATCGTCGAGCCGACCAGCGGCAACACCGGAGTCGGGCTCGCGCTCGTGGCCCTGCAGCGCGGCTACCGCATGGTCTTCGTCGTGCCCGACAAGTTCGCCGGTCCCAAGGTCGATGTGCTGCGGGCGTACGGCGCCGAGGTCGTCGTCACCGACACGAGCGTGCCGCCCGATGACCCGCGTTCGTACTACAGCGTGTCGGACCGGCTCGTCCGCGAGATCCCCGGAGCGTTCAAGCCCAACCAGTTCGCGAACCCGAACGGCCCGCTCGCTCACTACGAGACGACCGGCCCTGAGATCTGGCGCGACACCGACGGCCGCGTGACCCACTTCGTCGCGGGCATCGGCACCGGAGGGACGATCACCGGCACCGGCCGCTACCTGCACGAGGTGTCGAACGGCGCCGTGCGCGTGGTCGGCGCCGACCCGGAGGGCTCGATCTACTCGGGAGGGCCGATCCACGGCTACCTCGTCGAGGGCGTCGGCGAGGACTTCTGGCCCGAGTCGTACGACCACTCGGTCCCCAACGAGATCCACCGCATCCCCGATGCCGAGTCCTTCGACATGGCCCGGCGCCTGGCGCGCGAAGAGGGCCTGCTCGTCGGCGGCTCGAGCGGCATGGCCGTCGCCGCGGCGCTGCGCACCGCGCGCGGCCTCGGCGCCGACGATCTCGTGGTGGTGCTGCTTCCCGATCACGGACGCGGATATCTGAACCGCTTCTACGACGACCAGTGGATGCACGACCACGGCTTCGCCGCGCCCGAGCCCCCGGTCGTCGACCGAGCCGAGCCCCCGGTCGTTGAGCGAGCGCAGCCCACGGTCGTCGACCGAGCGCAGCCCCCGGTCGTTGAGCGAGCGCAGCGAGACGAAACGCCCGCACCCGGCGCACAGCCCGCCGCCGAGGCCGCCGGATCGAGTGCGCGCTCCGCGCGCGCATCGAGATCATCCCGAACCACCGACGAAGGAGCATCCGCGTGACCGAGCCCACGAGCGACCGAGGTTTCGAGACTGCGGCGGTGCACGCCGGCCAGGCGTTCGACCCGACGACCGGGGCGGTGATCCCGCCGGTGCACTTCTCGACGACCTACGCGCAGGACGGCATCGGCGGGCTGCGCGAGGGGTACGAGTACGGCCGCAGCGGCAACCCGACGCGCACCGCGCTCGAGACGCAGCTGGCCGCGCTCGAAGGCGGCGCGCACGCGCTCTCGTTCGCGTCGGGCCTCGCCGCCGAGGACGCGCTGCTGCGCGCCGCGCTCCAGCCCGGCGACGAGGTGCTCCTCGGCAACGACGTGTACGGCGGAACGTACCGGCTCATCGCCCGCGTGCTCGGCGGGTGGGGCATCGGCGTGCGCGTCGTCGACATGAGCGACCTCGACCAGGTGCGCGCGGCGCTCGAGGAGCGCCCGGCGCGCATCGTGTGGGTCGAGACGCCCAGCAACCCGCTGCTGCGCATCACCGACATCGCCGGCCTCGCCCGGCTCGGCCATGACGCCGGCGCGCTCGTGGTGGTCGACAACACGTTCGCCTCGCCCGCGCTGCAGCAGCCCCTGGCCCTCGGCGCCGACGTCGTCGTGCACTCGACCACGAAGTACCTCGGTGGTCACTCCGACGTCGTCGGCGGGGCACTCGTGCTGAACGACGACGCGCTGTACGAGCAGGTGAAGTTCCTGCAGTTCGCCGTCGGCGCCGTCTCGGGTCCTCTCGATGCGTGGCTCACGACCCGCGGCATCAAGACCCTCGCGCTGCGCATGCAGCGGCACAGTGAGAACGCGCAGGCCGTCGCGGAGTTCCTCGACGGGCACGATGCCGTCGCCCGCGTGTACTACCCGGGGCTGGCCTCGCACCCCGGTCACGAGCTCGCGGCACGTCAGATGTCGCGATTCGGCGGCATCGTGTCGGTGGCGCTCGCCGATGCGGCGTCCGCGCGCCGCTTCGCCGAGTCGACGCGCCTGTTCCAGCTCGCCGAGTCGCTCGGCGGCGTCGAGTCGCTCATGAACTACCCCGACGAGATGACGCACGCGTCGGTGCGCGGCACCGAGCTCGCCGTCCCGCCGGAGGTCGTGCGCCTCTCGGTCGGCATCGAGACCGCCGCCGACCTCCTCGCCGACCTCGACCAGGCGCTCGCGCGGCTCTGAGACGAAACGCGGCGGGCCGAGTCCTAGGCTCGGAGGATGACCGCGAGCACCGGCATCCGTTCGTCCGTCCTCGCGCAGCCGCTGCGCATCGGTGCCGTCGAGGTGCCCAACCGGATCATGCAGACGGCGCACTCGAAGCAGTACTCCGACCGCGTCGAGTCGGAGCGCGAGACGGCCTACTACGTGCGGCGGGCGCGGGGCGGGTGCGGGCTGTTCGTCGCGGGCAACCACTTCGTGCATCCGACCGGCTCGATCCGAGGGTTCCAGGACGCGTTCCGCCCCGAGTCGGTCGCGGCGGCGAAGCGCATGACGGATGCCGTCCACGAGGCCGGCGCGCGTATCTTCGTGCAGCTCAACCACCACGGCGCGCAAGCGCAGCCCGACGGACCTGACGGCCCCCGCGCGGTATATGCCCCCTCCCGCATGCTCTCGCCGTCGACCGCGCACGCGACGCGCGAGATGGACCACGACGACATCGCCGCGTTCATCGAGGGGTGGGCGGTCTCGGCCGACAACGCGCGCCGTGGCGGGTTCGACGGCGTCGAGATCCATATGGCGCACGGCTACCTGCTGCACCAGTTCCTCTCGCCCCTCTACAACGCGCGCGAAGACGAGTACGGCGGCGATCTCGAGGGCCGCACGCGGTTCCCGCGCGAGGTGCTGCGGGCCGTGCGGGCGCGTGTGGGCGACGACTTCACGGTCGGCATCCGCATCGTCGCGAACGAGTTCCATCCCGACGGCCTCGACGGCGCCGCGATGCGCGACGTGATCGCGCGGCTGCGCGCCGAGGCCCGCATCGACTTCCTCGATCTCGCGGCCGGCGGCTACCACAACGTGCACTACGTCTTCCCGTCGTCGCCCATGCCGTATGCCTGGCTGCGCGACGACGTCGCCGCGGTGAAGGCGGCGAACCCCGACGTGCCGGTGTTCGGCGTGGGCGCGGCCCGGTCCGTCGAAGACGCCGAGGAGGTCGTCGCGTCGGGTGTGGCCGACATGGTCGCGCTGACCCGTGCGCAGATCGCCGACCCCGACCTCGGCCGCAAGCTGCTCGGCCTCGACTCTGCCGACGGCGCCGGGCGAGGCATCCGTCATTGCATCCGCCTGAATCAAGGATGCCTCGGCCGCGGCAGCCGCGGACTCGCGATGTCGTGCACCGTCAACCCGCTGGCCGGGCGCGAGCTCGAGCGAGGTGAGCGACCCCCCGCCGCGACGCCGCAGCGCTGGATCGTCGTGGGCGGCGGGCCCGCCGGCATGCGCGCGGCCGTCGAGCTCGCGACGGACGGGCACTCCGTGACATTGATCGAGCGGCAGGACCGACTCGGCGGACAGCTGCTGCTCGCGGCGCGCGTTCCCGGACGAGAGAGCGTCGGGCTCCTCGTCGACGACCTCGTGCGCGATCTGGCGGCGGTGGGCGTCGACGTGCGCCTGGGCGTCCTGGCGACGGCGGAGCTCCTGGCCGCAGAACGAGCCGACGGCATCGTCGTCGCGACCGGGGCGGTCGCGCCCGCCACGACCTCGCTCGCGCTCGGCGGCGCCGACGCCGGCGGGATGCCCGCCGGGGCGACCGTCGACGCGTTCGCCGCGGCATCCGATCCCGCCTCGCTCGGGCGGCGTATCGCCGTGGTGGACGCCGACGGCACCGCGTATGCGGCAGGCATCGTGCTGACGCTGCTGCCGCACGTCGACGCGCTCGAGCTCGTGACCCCGTTCGAGACCGCCTTCCCCCACATCGGCGCCGGGTACGACCGCCCGCTGCTGCTCGAGCGGCTCGCCGCGCACGGCGGGCTCGGACGGCGCGCGGCGCACCGCGTCGAGCGCGTCGGCGTGCGCGAGCTGGAGGTCTGCGACGCACTGACCGGCGAGACGGCCGTGCTCCAAGGGCTCGACGCCGTCGTCGCGATCGAGCCGCGCGCGTCGGTGCGCATCGCCGGGCTCGCGGGCGCCGGAGCAGTCGGGGCCGCCGGAACCCCGGCATCCCGTGTCGTCACGATCGGCGACGCGTTCGCACCCCGCACGATCGACGCCGCGATCTTCGAGGCCGTGGAGCTCGCCTACGACGTCGCGGGCCTCACCGCGCTGCGCGGCTGACCGCCCCGCCGCAGTCACTGGCTACGCTGTGTGCGTGGACCCCGTCGCCGCAACGCTCGTCATCCTGGTCCTCGCGGTCGTGGCGTTCATGAGCAATCGCGTGCCGATCGCGGTGGTCGCGATCGGCGTCGCGCTGGCGCTCTTCTTCACCGGCGTGCTCACCCTGCCGGAGGCGCTCGCCGGCTTCGGCGATCCCACGGTGCTGTTCATCGCCGCGCTCTTCGTGGTGAGCGAGTCGCTCGACGCGACCGGCGTGACGGCGTGGGCCGGGCAGCAGGTGATCGGCCGTTCCGGCACCAAGCCCGCGCGGCTCGTCGTCGTCATCGCGCTGCTCGTGGCGGTGCTGACAGCTCTCATCAGCATCAACGGCGCCGTCGCCGCCCTGCTGCCGCTCGTGGTCGTGGTGGCCGCCCGTGCGGGCGTCGCAGCGTCGAAGCTGCTCCTGCCGCTGGCGTTCGCGGCGTCGGCCGGGTCGCTGCTGCTGCTCACCGGGACCCCGGTGAACATCCTCGTCTCGGACTTCGCAGCCTCAGCGGGAGGACGCCCGTTCGGGTTCTTCGAGTTCGCGCTGGTCGGCATCCCGGTCGTCGCCGGGACGGTCGCGATCCTGCTGCTCGGCGGACGGCTGATCCCCGAGCGCACCGGAGCGCTCATGCCGGTGGATCTCGTGCGGCACGCACGGCTGCTGCGTCAGCAGTACTCGCTGACGCTCGACACCGGCACCCTGCTCGGGCCCGTCAGCGGCGTCACCGAGGTGGTCGTCGCGCCGCGCTCGCCGCTGATCGGCCAGCGCGTCTGCGCCGGGATGACCACGCCCGACGGCGACCTCGTCGTGCTCGCCGCGCGCCGAGGCGAAGAGCACCTCACGGGTCCGGAGTTCCTGGTCCAGGCGGGAGACGCGCTGCTGCTGCAGGGCACGTGGGACGACCTTTCGCGTCACTCGACCGATGCCGGCATGCTCGTCGTCGACGACCCGCAGCGGCTTCGCCGGTCGATTCCGCTCGGTCGCGGCGCGAAGCGCTCGATCGGCATCCTGATCGCGATGATCGTGCTGCTGGCGACGGGTGCCGTGCCGCCCGCGGTCGCAGCCCTCCTCGCCGCCGGCGCGCTGGTGCTGACCCGCACGGTGTCGGTCACGCAGGCCTACCACTCCATCTCGTGGAACACGATCGTGCTCATCGCCGGCATGATCCCGCTCTCGACCGCGTTCATCAGCACCGGCACCGCCGATCTGGTCGCGGGAGGGATGCTGGGGCTGCTGGGCGGTGCGGGGCCGCACGTCGCCCTGCTCGCGCTGTGCGTGCTGGCGATCGTGCTGGGTCAGCTGATCAGCAACACCGCGACCGTGCTCATCGTCGCTCCGATCGCGATCGCGGTCGCGCAGGCGCTCGCCCTGTCGGTTCAGCCGTTCATGATGGCGCTCACGGTCGTCGGTGCAGCGGCGTTCCTCACGCCGATCGCGACGCCGGCGAACCTCATGGTGATGGAGCCGGCAGGCCTCCGCTTCGGCGACTACTGGCGGCTCGGGCTGCCGCTCGCGCTCTTCTTCCTCGCGGTGGCGGTGCTCTACGTGCCGCTGATCTGGCCGTTCTGACGCGGCTGCGCGAAGCCCCGGCCGTTCGGGTCGGCCGGGGCTTCGCGGTGCGGGTCAGGCGGCCGACCAGCCGCCGTCGCTCGCGAGGATGACGCCGTTGACGTTCACGCCGTCGTCGCTGAGGAGGAACGTGATCGACGCGGCGAGCGCATCGGCCTCGACGGGGTCGGGCATGACCGCCATCGCGGTCTGCACGCGCTCCGCGCCCAGCGGCGACGCGAACGCGGCCTCGATGTTGGTGATGGTCGGGCCGGGAGCGACGGCGTTCACGCGGATGCCGCTGGGACCGTACATGAAGGCGCTCGACTTCGTGAGGCCGGCGACCGCGTGCTTGGACGCGGTGTAGGCGACGCCGGCTGCCGACCCGCGGAGCGCGGCCTCCGACGCGGTGTTGACGATCGAGCCGCCGCCCTGGGCGAGCATGACCGGGATGACTGCGCGCATGAGCTTCATCGTGCCGTCCACGTTCACGCGGAAGACGCGCTGCCACACGGCATCCGTCACCTCGCCGACGGGCGTCATGTCGTCCATGATCCCGGCGATGTTGGCGAGGCCGTCGATGGTGTCACCGGCCGCCTCGACGATGCGTGCGACGCCCGCGTCGTCGGTGATGTCGGCGGTGAGGGCGACCACTCCGAGGCCCGGGTGCTCCGCCACGAACTCGTCGAGGCGCTCCTGGCTGACGTCGACAGCGATCACGCGGCCGCCCTCGCGCGCCACGCGCGACGCGGTGGCGCGGCCGATGCCCGAGCCAGCGCCGGTGACGATGACGGTCCGGCCGTCGAAGCGGCCCCGGTCGAGGCGTTCGGTCCATTCGCGCGGCTCGACGGCGGCACCCGCGTCGCCGGCGGCGGTGTCGGTCACGGATGCCTCGCCCGACGGCCCGGCGGCGGCTGCGGGTGCGCTCCCCGGGGCGTCGGCTGCGGCGGCGCGGCGCACCAGGTCGTCGAGCATCTCCTGCGTGAACGCGCCGCGGCTGAGCTTCACGAGACGCTTGATCGCGAAGCGGCGCACCGGCTTGAAGACGTCGGGGGTCTGGCCGGACTGCGCGAGCAGCTCGGTGAGGATGGCGTTGCCCGCGGGATCGGCGAGCCAGTCGGCGATCGAGGAGTCGCCGGTGAGGGGTGTGGTGCGCATGCTGGATCCTTTCTACCGGACACCTGTGTCCGGTATTAGGCTACACCCGTGCCGAGCATCGCTGCCCCTGGCGCGGAGGCCGCCGCGCGAACCAACCGCGGCCCCGCCGCGGCCGCCGAGAATCGTCGTGCCCTGATCGCCGCCGCGCGCGAGGTGTACGCCCAGGGCGGGCTGGGCGCGCCGTTCAGCGCCGTCGCCAAGCGAGCCGGAGTCGGTCAGGGCAGCCTGTACCGGCACTTCCCCGACCGCACCGCTCTGGCGGTCGCGGTGTTCGAAGACAACGTCCGCGAGCTCGAGGAGTACACCTCGGCCCCCGACCGCACGATCGACGACCTCCTCGACCGCGTCGTGGAGCAGGCCGTTGTCTCGACCGCGTTCATCGAGCTCATCACCGCCGACCTGTCCGATCCCCGCGTGGCGCATCTGGGCGAGCGCTACTTCGCGCTCGTGGAGCGCCTCGTCGCGCGCGACCGCGACGCCGGCCGGGTCGGCGCGCACATCCACACCGAGGACGTCACGATGGCGACCGGGATGCTGGCGACCGAGCTCGCACGCACCGATGCCGCCTCCCGGCCCGCCGTGGCGGCACGCGCGCGCGCCCTGTTCCATGCGGCGTTCGCGCCGCGCCGAGCGGGATAAGCTCCTGCCATGGGCAGGTTCATCTATGACGCGTCAAGCACGTCCGTCGACATCGACGACCGCACTCTCGCACACCTGAGAATCGTCATGATGAACAAGCTCCGCCGCTCGGAGCCGTTCATGTTCGACGTGGAGATCGGCGACGGCAGCGGTCGTCGCAGCTTCTGGATCCACCCCTCGGTGGCGCTGCAGTTCCACTTCTTCGGCAGCCGTCAGCCGCGCATCAACCGGCTCTGGATCGAGGAGCTGATGCTCGCCGCGAGCGGACCCAGCGGCCTCAGCATCGTCCCGGAGCCCGCCGACGACGAGACGCCGCCCGTCGAGGGCTGACCGGGCTCAGTTCGAGTTCGAGAGCTCGGCGGACCCGACGTCGTTGCCCGCGACCGTCAGCTTGTCGATCTCGAGGGTCTCCACCTCGACCGAGCCGAGTGTCACCTTGTCGGTCTCGGTCTCGGCGTCGCCCTCGCTCACGGGCACCGGCACCGGCCCGGTGTCGAAGTGCTCGGCGATGAGCATGATGCCACCGGTCGAGTTGGCCGAGTTCGCGAGCTCCTCGATCCACTCGCGGCTGAGATCGGCCGGCTCGGGGTCGTCGAAGACGAAGCGCAGCGGGATCGACGGGTGCAGCCAGAGGGTGCTGCGGCCCCGCGGCTGGTCGTCGGGGTGACGCCACGACACCGTGAAGCTCTCGTCGCGCCGGAGCTTCGTCGCGATCACGACCTTGAGGTGCGCCAGTGCCCGGTCTTCGATATGGATCGGCATCGCGCCGCCGCCGTAATAGATCGTTCCCACGGGGCAACCCTAACTCTCGTGCGGCGGTTTCCCCACCGAGGATTTCCGGGCTACAGCCGGCTCCAGGCCTCGGTGAGCACGCTGCGGAGGATCTGCTCGATCTCGTCGAACTCGGCCGGGCCGATCGTGAGCGGCGGCGCGAGCTGGATCACGGGGTCGCCGCGGTCGTCGGCGCGGCAGTAGAGGCCGGCGTCGAAGAGCGCCTTCGAGAGGAACCCGCGCAGGAGCCGCTCGGACTCGTCGTCGTCGAAGGTCTCTTTCGTGGCCTTGTCCTTCACGAGCTCGATGCCGAAGAAGTAGCCGTCGCCGCGCACGTCGCCGACGATCGGCAGGTCGGTGAGCTTCTCGAGCGTCGAGCGGAACAGCGGCGAGTACTCCCGCACGCGTTCGTTGAGACCCTCCTCCTCGAAGATGTCGAGGTTCTCGAGGGCCACCGCCGCCGACACCGGGTGCCCGCCGAAGGTGTAGCCGTGATAGAAAGCGCGGTCGCCGTGCGCGAACGGCTCGTAGATGCGGTCGCTCACGATCGTCGCGCCGATGGGGGAGTAGCCGCTGGTCATGGCCTTGGCGCACGTGATCATGTCGGGCACGTAGCCGTACGCGTCGCACGCGAACATGTGCCCGACGCGGCCGAAGGCGCAGATGACCTCGTCCGAGACCAGCAGCACGTCGTACTTGTCGCAGATCTGGCGGACGCGCTGGAAGTATCCGGGCGGCGGCGGGAAGCAGCCGCCGGAGTTCTGCACCGGCTCGAGGAAGACCGCGGCGACGGTGTCGGGGCCCTCGAAGAGGATCATCTCCTCGATGCGGTCGGCCGCCCAGACGCCGAACTCCTCGAGGCTGCTCGTGGGCGCCCCCATGTCGGCCGCGCGATAGAAGTTGGTGTTCGGCACGCGGAATCCGCCTGGGGTGACCGGCTCGAACATCGACTTCATGGCGGGGATGCCGGTGATCGCGAGCGCACCCTGCGGGGTGCCGTGGTAGGCGACCGAGCGCGAGATGACCTTGTGCTTGGTGGGCTGGCCCTGGATCTTCCAGTAGTACTTCGCCAGCTTGAACGCCGTCTCGACGGCCTCGCCGCCTCCGGTCGAGAAGAACACCTTGTTGAGGTCGCCGGGGGCGTAGTCCGCGAGCCGGTCGGCGAGCTCGATCGCGGCCGGGTGGGCGTACGACCAGATCGGGAAGAACGCCAGCTCCTCCGCCTGCTTGGCCGCGACCTCGGCCAGGCGCTTGCGGCCGTGCCCGGCGGCGACCACGAAGAGGCCGGCGAGCCCGTCGATGTACCGCTTGCCCTGCGAGTCCCAGATGTGATGGCCCTCGCCCTTGACGATGATCGGCACGCCGGGCCCGTCGGTCATCACGGACTGGCGGGCGAAGTGCATCCAGAGGTGGTCCTTCGCCATCTGCTGCAGCTCGGCTTCGCTCCTCGCGGGGCGCTCGGTGCGGGGGTGGCGTTCGGTCGCGATCGACATGTGTGGCCTTCCGTCGGGACGTGCTCCCACGCTACTCGCGTGCCCCGTGGCGCGTGGTGCGACGGTTCGTCCTGTTCGGATGCCGCAGGCACCGGTCCGTCCGGATGCCGCGGTCGCGGCATCCGGACGGGACGACGGTCGGGTGGACCCTCGTTCAGGTTGAGCCGCGGACGACCAGCGCCGTGGGCAGCACGATCGGCTTCGCGGCGAGCGGACCCCCGGCGGCGGCGTCCGCCAGGGCGGCCACCGCAGCCGCTGCCATCTCGCGGATCGGCTGGTGCACGGTGGTGAGTCCCGGGGTGAGCCACCGGGCGCCGCGCACGTCGTCGAACCCGACGACGAGGACGTCGCCGGGGATCGCCCGGCGTGCGAGCGCGGCCGCGGCGTAGACGCCCGCCGCCATCTCGTCGGAGCACGCGAAGACCCCGAGGCGCTCGCCGCGGCCGAGGCCGCGCAGCAGCGGCAGCACCGCCTCGCGGGCGCCGGACGCGCTCCAGTCGGCCTTCACCACGGCGGGCTCCGCTCCGGGCCGCGTCGCGCGGACGCCCTCGAGGAAGCCCTCGCGGCGGGCCCGGCCGTAGCGGTACGACGGGGTGCCGACGACGACGGCGAAGCGCGTCGCGCCGCGTTCGGACAGGTGCACGGCGGCGTCCGAGCCCCCGTCGCGGTCGGTCGTGCGGACGCTGGCGAGGCCGTGGGTGGACTCGGACCGCGGATCGGTGAGGACTGCCGGGATGCCGGCATCCGTCAGCACCGCCAGCTGGGACGCGGTCGGCGAGATGAGTCCCAGCACCACTCCGGCCGAGCCCCGGCGGCGGATCCGCAGCGGCCAGTCGTCGCCCGGATCGTCGCGCTCCTCGGTCAGCACGAGGTCGTACCCCGCCGCTGCGGCGGCGCTGCGGGCGCCGGCGGTCACCTCGTCGGAGTACGCGTTGTGGTACCCGCTCAGCACCAGGTCGAGAAGGCCCGCCGACCGCGGCCGTCGCCCGCCCGAAGCCGGGTCGCGCCGATAGCCGAGGGTGCGCGCGGCCGCCAGTACGCGGCGCCGCGTCGCGGGGGCCAGGTCGCCGCGACCGCTCAGCGCGCGCGACGCGGTCGCGACGCTGACGCCGGCCCGGGCGGCGACGGCGGCGAGCGTGGCGGGCCGGTGCATGCGACCAGTTTTGCGCAAGTTCATCGACGCCCGCACCCCGCGCTGGCATCCTCGAACCCCGGGAACTCACCCCCATCACCGTCGAAGGGATTCGCGCATGCCCCGCACCGCTCTCGTCGTCCGCGGCGGATGGGAGGGCCACCACCCCGTCGAAGCCACCGACCTGTTCGTGCCGTTCCTGCACGAGAGCGGGTTCGAGGTCGCCATCGAGAGCAGCCCCGAGGTGTACGCCGACGCGTCCCGCATGGCGGCGACCGACCTCGTGCTGCAGTGCGTGACGATGTCGGAGATCTCGGCCGACGCCCTGCGCGGCCTGCGTGACGCCGTCTCGGCGGGCACCGGTCTCGCCGGCTGGCACGGCGGCATCGCCGACTCGTTCCGCGCCAGCTCGGACTACCTGCAGCTGGTCGGCGGGCAGTTCGCGACGCATCCGTCGAAGGCCCCCGGCGAGGTCCACGGCGACGAGACCGACAACTACCTCGACTACACCGTCGAGATCACCGCCCTCGGCCGCCGCCACGAGATCACCGCCGGCCTCGACGACTTCACCCTGCGCACCGAGCAGTACTGGGTGCTCCACGACGACCTCGTCGACGTGCTCGCCACCACCACCCATCCGGTGCAGCCCTACCACCCGTGGCACCGGCCGATCGTCTCGCCCGCCGTGTGGACGCGCGAGTGGGGTGAGGGCCGCATCTTCGTCGCGACGCCGGGCCACAGTCTCGACGTCCTGCAGGATCACAACGTCCGCACCATCATCGAACGGGGGCTGCTGTGGGCGGCACGGTGACAGACATCGGCATCGTCGGACTCGGCGTCATCTCGGGCCAGTACCTCGACACGCTCCTCGCGGCGCCGCGCGTGCGCATCGCCGCCGTCGCCGACCTCGACGCCTCGCGCGCCCAGGCCGCTGCGGCGCGCATCCCCGGCTGCCGCGCGCTCACGACCGACGAGCTGATCGCCGACCCCGGCATCGGCGTCGTCCTCAACCTGACGATCCCCGCCGCGCACGCCGACATCGCCCTGGCCGCGATCGCCCACGGCAAGGACGTGTACGGCGAGAAGCCGCTCGCGGCGTCGCTGGCCGACGCGGAGCGGATGACGGATGCCGCAGCCGCCGCAGGCGTCCGCCTCGGGTGCGCGCCCGACACGGTGCTGGGCACCGGCGTGCAGACCGCGCGTGCAGCGATCGTCGACGGCCTCATCGGCCGGCCCGTGTCGGCGGCGGCGATGTGGGTGTCACCGGGCCACGAGTCGTGGCATCCGAATCCCGATTTCTATTACCGCACCGGCGGCGGACCGCTGCTGGACATGGGCCCGTACTACATCACGTCGCTCGTGCAGCTGCTCGGGCCGGTGCGGGCGGTCTCGGGCGCCGCGTCGCGGTCGCGCGACGAGCGCGTGATCCAGTCGGGGCCGCGCGCGGGCGAGAGGGTCGGCGTCGAGGTCGACACGCACCTCACCGGCATCCTGCATCACGAGTCGGGCGCGATCTCGACCGTGACCATGAGCTTCGACGGCGTCGCTTCGACCGCGGCGCCGATCGAGGTGCACGGCGTGGAGGGCTCGCTGATCGTGCCCGACCCGAACCAGTTCGCCGGCGACGTGCGGCTGCATCGCCGCGGCGGCGCGTGGGAGGTGCTCGAGCCGTCCGCCGGGTACGTGAGTGCGGGCCGCGGCGTCGGGCTCGTGGACTTCGCCGCCGGCGCCGGCCGCGCGAGCGGAGCGATGGCGCTGCACGTGCTCGAGATCATGACCCGGCTGCAGCAGTCGGCGGCGTCGGGCGTGCAGGAGCCTCTCACGACCACGGTCGCCCGGCCCGCCCTCGTACCCCTCACGCCCGCGTCGGAGTGGCGCACGGGCTGAACGGCGTGCGCGCGCGTGCTGTCGGCGCCTCGGGTGTGTCACAACACGCGGAATGGGTTCACATACCCCGCGTGTCGCGCCACATGAATGTGGGGCCGGCGGTGCGGCGGAGCGGGGTGCGGCGTGCGGTCGGCAGCTCGGGTGTCGCAACACGCGGAATGGGTTCACGCACTCCGCGTGTTGCGCCACATGAATGTGGGGCTGGCGGTGCGGCGGAGCGGTCGGCAGCTCGGGTGTCACAACACGCGGAATGGGTTCACGCACTCCGCGTGTCGCGCCACATGAATGTGGGGCCGGGTGCGGCGCTGCGGCGGAGCGGACGGCAGTTCGGGTGTCACAACACGCGGAATGGGTTCGCGTACCCCGCGTGTTGCGCCACATGAATGTGGGGCCGGGCGGTGCGGGGTGCGGGGTGCGGTCGGCAGTTCGGGTGTCACAACACGCGGAATGGGTTCACGCACCCCGCGTGTCGCGCCACATGAACCTGAGACGACACGCGTGCGTCAGGCGGTGGGGTCGCGCAGCAGGTCGGCGAACGCGGCCTCGGCGGCGCCGATGAGCAGACGGTCCTCGGCGAGCGAGGCGACCCTGATCTCGAGTTCGTCACCGTTGGCCGCCATCGACTGGGCGCGCACGAGCGCGGTGAGCCCGTCGATGTCGGAGTCGGCGATCGTCGCGAGGAACCCGCCCAGCACCACGACCGACGGGTTGAGCACGTTGACGGCGTTGGCGAGCGCGGTCGAGAGGATGCGGCGCTGCCGGGCGACCTCGTCGGCCGCGGCATCGCCCGCCGCCGCCAGCGCGGTCGCGAGCGTCGGCTCGTCGGCGGAGTGCAGCCCGACGGCCTCGAGGAGGCGGGCGCGGCTCACCTCGTCCTCGAGCACGCCGTGGTCGGCGCGGCGGTCCGCCTCCGCGGCGATGCCGGGGCGGTTCTGCCCGAATTCGCCCGCGTAGCCGCCGGCGCCCGAGACCGGCATCCCGTGCACGACCAGCCCGCCGCCGATGCCGCTCGCGCCGCCGTTGAGGTACACGACATGGTCGATGCCCTGCGCGGCGCCGAACAGATGCTCGGCCATCGTGCCGAGTGTGGCGTCGTTGCCCACGGCCGTGGGCAGGCCCGTTGCGTCGGCGACGAGGTCGCGCACCGGCGCGTCGGTCCAGCGCAGGTGCGGCGCGTTGCGCACGAGCCCGTCGGCGGCGCGGACGAGGCCGGGAACGGCGAGCCCGACGGCGACGATGCGCGCGTCGGCGAGGTCGCCGCCGCGCCACTGCGCGATGCGCTCGGCGATGAGCCGCGCGGTCTCGTCGGGCGTGAGCAGGTGGTCGACCTCGAGCCGCTCGCGCAGACGGATGCCGCGGTCCAGGCCCACCGCGGCGATCGTGAGCGCGTCGACCTCGGGGTTGGCGGCGATCGCGACCACCGCGGGATCCGCGACGACGACGGGGGAGGGACGGCCGACGCGCCGTGAGGGGTCGGGGGCGCGCTCGATCACGAGCCCTTCGCGCACGAGCTCGCCGACGAGGTCGGCGATCGTCGAGCGGTTCAGGCCGGTCGCCTCGGTGAGCGCGGCCCGCGAGACCGGGCCCTCGACGTGGACGAGCCGGAGAAGGCGGGCGAGGTTTCGCTGGCGGATGCCTTCGGCGGGGGTCGGATCGCTCACGACTCTCACCATACGGGCTGGAGTGTGACCGAATCGGTATTTGTTGCTCTTGACCTCAAATCACGTCGCGTCGTACTCTTGCCACGTCCACATCACTTTCGACGTTGACGTCGAAACTTTCGAGAGGTTCGAAGATGAACACACGCAGCACCATGCGCGTCTTCGCCGGCATCGCCGCCGCAGGCATCGCGGCCGGCGCGCTCGCCGGATGCTCCGCCGGCGGCGGAGGAGAAGACGGCGACGGCGACGAGGTGACGATCACCTGGTGGCACAACGCCACGAACGGCCCGCTCCCGGACGTCTGGGAAGAGGTCGCGGCCGAGTTCGAAGAGGCCAACCCCGGCGTGAACGTCGAGCAGACCGGCTACCAGAACGAGGAGCTGCAGCGCACCCTGATCCCCAACGCGCTCGCGGCGGGCGACCCGCCGGACCTCTTCCAGGTGTGGCCGGGCGGCGAGCTGCGCGACCAGGTCGAGAACGGCTACCTCATGCCCCTCGACGACGCGATCCCCGACACGATCGAGAGCGTCGGCGCCACGGTGAACCCGTGGCAGGTCGGCGGCGCGACCTACGCGATCCCCTTCACCTTCGGCATCGAGGGCTTCTGGTACAACACCGACATGTTCGACGAGGCGGGCGTCGAGGTGCCCGAGACGTTCGACGACCTCGTCGACGCCGTCGGCGCGCTGCGCGAGTCGGGTGTCGTGCCGATCGCGGTCGGCGCCGGCGCCGGCTGGCCCGCCGCGCACTGGTGGTACCAGTTCGCGCTCAAGTCCTGCTCGCCCGAGACCCTCGCGGCGGCCGAGACCGACTACGACTTCAGCGACCCGTGCTGGGTCGAAGCCGGAGAGCAGCTACAGGACTTCCTCGGCATCGAGCCGTTCCAGGACGGCTTCCTCGGCACCGTGCCGCAGGAGGGCGCGGGCAGCTCGGCGGGCATGCTCGCGAACGGTCAGGCCGCCATGGAGCTCATGGGCCACTGGAACGCCGGCACCGTCGGCGGTCTCACCCCCGACGAGCAGGTCCCGGAGTTCCTCGGCTGGTTCCCGGTCCCCGGCATCTCCGGCGCCGCCGGCGACCCGACCGCCGCACTCGGCGGCGGCGACGGCTTCGGCTGCTCGGCGGAGGCACCGCCGCAGTGCGCGGACCTGCTCGCGTACATCATGAGCGAGGACGTGCAGAAGCGCTTCGCCGAGAGCGGCTCCGGCATCCCGACGGTTCCCGCCGCGCAGGCCTCGCTCGAAGACCAGAACCTGAAGGCCGTCGCGGAGGGCCTCGCCGAGGCATCCTTCGTGCAGCTCTGGCTCGACACCGCGTTCGGCACCACCGTCGGCAACGCGATGAACGAGGGCATCGTCAACCTGTTCGCCGGCACCGGCTCGCCCGAGGACATCGTTCAGCGGATGCAGGACGCGGCAGCGACCCTGTAGGCCATGACCACTCTCACCACTCCCGGGCCCGCGGTCACCGCGGGCCCGGGCCCTGCACCCGTGCGCCGGTCCCGGCGCGGCGAGTCGCGCAAGCGCCTCGAGATCGTCCTCTTCGTCACGCCCGCCCTCGTGCTGTTCCTCGGCTTCGTGATCCTGCCGGTGATCCTCGCCGCGGTGTACAGCCTCTACAACCTGCCGCCCGCCTTCCAGTGGTCGCACCTCGCCGACTCGGCGCGCTTCATCGGCCTCGACAACTACGTACGCGCGCTCACCACGCCCGAGTTCCAGCGCGCGATCGGCAACACGTTCTTCATCCTGATCATGTCGCTGCTGGTGCAGGGGCCCATCGCGATCGGCATCGCCCTCCTCCTGAACCGGCGCCTGCGCGGCCGCAGCGTCTTCCGCCTGCTGATCTTCGTGCCCTACGTGCTCGCCGAGGTGATCGCCGGTCTCTCGTGGCGGCTCATCCTGCAGCCCGCCGGCGCCGTCAACACGACACTCGAGGCGATCGGTCTGGGCGCCCTCGCCCAGAACTGGCTCGCCGACCCCACGCTCGCGCTGTGGACGATCTTCTTCATCCTCACGTGGAAGTACATCGGCTTCGCGATCCTGCTGATGCTCGCGGGCCTGCAGGGGGTTCCCGACGAACTCGCCGAGGCCGCCGCGATCGACGGCGCCAGCTGGTGGCAGATCCAGCGGTACATCACGCTCCCGCTGCTCGGACCCACCATCCGCATCTGGGCCTTCCTGTCGATCATCGGTTCGCTGCAGGTCTTCGACATGATCTGGGTCACCGTCTCGCCGGCGGTGCGGCGGATCGGCACCGAGTCCATGGCGACCTACATGGTGCAGCAGGGGCAGTTCGCCGGGCAGCCCGGCTACGGCAGCGCGATCGCCGTGATCCTGTTCGTCATCTCGCTCGTCATCGCGCTGGTGTACCAGCGCTTCGCACTGCACCGCGACCTCGCGGGATCGATCACCGGGTCCCGTGCACCTCGCCGGCGAGAGCTGGGCGCCCGCCGCAAGAGAGAGGTGCGTTGACATGTCGGCCACCACCACCATCGTCACCGGCAGCCCCGCGCCGCGCGAGGTCCAGCCGGTCCGCCGCGGGTTCGACTGGGGCCAGCCGTTCGTCTACCTCGTCGCGCTCGTCATCGCCGCGATCGCCGTCGGTCCCGTCCTCTACGTCTTCCTCGGCGGCCTGCGCACCACGGCCGACATCAACGCGAACCCGGCAGGGCTGCCCGACCCCTGGACGCTGCAGAACTGGGCGGACGTCCTCGGCGCGCCCCGGTTCTGGGGCAACGTCTTCGCGAGCACGGTGCTGGCGGTCTCGACCACCGTCGGCGTCGTGATCGCCGGCATCATGGCCGCCTTCGTCCTGGCACGCTACGAGTTCCGCGGACGCCAGGGTCTGTACACGCTGTTCGCCGCCGGCCTCATGTTCCCGCTCACCGTCGCCGCGCTGCCGCTGACCCTGCTGCTGCGCACCCTCGGCCTGCACGGCACGTATCTCGGCGTGATCATCCCGGGCATCGCGTTCGCGCTGCCCACGACGATCATCATCCTGGTGCCGTTCCTGCGGGCGATCCCGGCCGAGCTCGAGGAGGCGGCGATGATCGACGGCGCGACGCGTATCGGGTTCTTCTGGCGCATCATGCTGCCGCTGGCCAAGCCCGGCCTCATCACCGTCGGGATCCTCGCGTTCGTCGCCAGCTGGAACGGCTACCTGCTGCCGCTGCTCGTGATCAGCACCGGCAGCCTCCCGCAGGAGCTGTGGCCGCTCCCGCTCGGGGTGACGCAGTTCTCCAGCCAGTACTCGCAGAACACCGGCGCGATCCTCGCCTACACCTCTCTGGCGATGATCCCGGCGCTGGCGTTCTTCCTCCTCGCCGAGAAGCGCATCGTCGGCGGACTGACCGGAGCGGTGAAGGGATGACCGTGGAACAGAGCGTAGAGACCCTCGCGACGGTGACGGCGGAGACGGATGTCGACGGCCTCATCGAGCGGATGACGCTGCCGGAGAAGATCGCACAGCTGTACGGCGTGTGGGTCGGCGCCGACGATGCCGGCGGCGACGTCGCTCCGCACCAGCACGACATGGATCAGGACATCGACTTCGACGGCCTGATCCCGCAGGGCCTCGGTCAGCTCACGCGGCCGTTCGGCACGAAGCCGATCGACCCGGCGATGGGCGCGCTCAGCCTCCTGCGCACGCAGCAGCGGATCCGTGCGGCATCCCGTCACGGCATCCCGGCCGTCGCGCACGAGGAGTGCCTCGCGGGCTTCGCGGCGTGGGGCGCCACGGCGTACCCGGTGCCGCTCGGGTGGGGCGCCACGTTCGATCCGGCTCTGGTCGGCGAGATGGCGCGCCGCATCGGAGACGACATGCGGTCGGTCGGCGTGCACCAGGGTCTCGCGCCCGTCCTCGACGTGGTGCGCGACCTGCGCTGGGGTCGCGTGGAAGAGACCATCGGCGAGGACCCCCACCTGGTCGCCACGGTCGCGACCGCGTACGTCGAGGGTCTCGAGTCCGCGGGCATCGTCGCGACCCTGAAGCACTTCGTCGGCTACTCCGCCTCGAAGGCCGGCCGCAACCTCGCCCCCGTATCGGTCGGCCGCCGCGAGCTGGACGACGTGCTGCTTCCGCCGTTCGAGATGGCGGTGCGCGACGGCCGCGTGCGCAGCGTCATGAACTCGTACGCCGACATCGACGGCATCCCCACCGCCGCCGACCGGACCCTGCTCACCGAGCTGCTGCGCGACGAGTGGGGCTTCGAGGGCACGGTGGTCGCCGACTACTTCTCGATCGCGTTCCTGAAGCTCCTGCACGGCGTGGCCGAGACGTGGGCGGATGCCGCGGGCCAGGCTCTCGCGGCCGGCATCGACGTCGAGCTGCCCACCGTCAACACGTTCGGCGAACCGCTGCGGCGGGCCGTCGAAGAGGGCGCGATCGACGAGGCGCTCATCGACACCGCGCTGCGGCGCGTGCTCATCCAGAAGGCGGGACTCGGCCTGCTCGACCCCGAATGGTCGCCGGTGCCGCCGGCCCTCGCCGGCCGAGACCTGTCGGATCCCGAGGCGCTGCGCGGCAGCATCGACCTCGATCCTCCCGCGAACCGCGACCTCGCCGCGAGGATCGCCGAGGCGGCGGTCGTGCTGGTGCGCAACGACGGCACCCTGCCGCTCGCCGCGCCCGCTCGGATCGCCGTCGTCGGCCCCAACGCCGACGACCCGTACGCGATGCTCGGCTGCTATTCGTTCCCGACCCACGTCGTGACGCAGCATCCGGGAGTCGCGATGGGCATCCGCATCCCGACGCTGCTCGAGGCGGTGCAGCAGGAGTTCCCCGCGGCGGCGGTCACCCACACCACCGGCACGACGGTGGACGGCGGCGAGACCGACGGCATCGCGGCAGCGGTGGCCGCCGCGCAGGACGCCGAGGTCGCGGTGCTCGCGCTCGGCGACCGGGCGGGCCTCTTCGGCCGCGGCACGAGCGGCGAGGGCTGCGACGCCGAGTCGCTGGCGCTGCCCGGCGCGCAGCAGCAGCTGCTCGACGCGGTGCTCGCGACCGGTACGCCCGTCGTCGTCGTGATGCTCGCCGGCCGTCCGTACGCCCTCGGCGGCGCCGCCGAGACCGCCGCAGGCATCGTGCAGGCGTTCTTCGCGGGCGAAGAGGGAGCCACCGCCGTCGCCGGCGTGCTGTCGGGGCGCGTGAACCCGTCCGGGCGCCTGCCCGTCAGCATCCCCGCCTCCGCCGGCGCCCAGCCCGGCACGTATCTCGCCGCGCCGCTCGCGCAGCGCACCGGGGTGTCGAACGTCGACCCGGGCGCGGCGTTCCCCTTCGGGCACGGTCTGTCGTACACGACGTTCGACTGGACGCCGCTCGAGGGCGATGCATCGGCCGTGCCCGTCGACGGCGCGCTCACGCTGCGACTGCGGGTCGCCAACGCCGGCGAGCGCGCCGGCGCCGACGTCGTGCAGCTGTACCTGCACGATCCGGTCGCGAGCGTGGTGCAGCCCGTGCAGCGGCTGATCGGCTACGCGCGCGTCGAGCTCGAGGCCGGGGCATCCGCCGACGTGTCGTTCACCGTCAGCGCCGACCTCGCCGCATTCACCGGCCGCGACGGCGTGCGCGTCGTCGAGCCCGGCGAGCTCGTGCTGAGCGCGGGGCGCTCGAGCGGCGACTTCGCGTCGTCGTGGACCGTCACCCTCACCGGGTCGCCGCGACCCGTCGGCCGCGACCGCGCGCTGCGCCCCGAGGTGATCGTCCGCCACTGATCTCCGCCGCCGACCCGCCGACCTCCGGCGCCTCGGCGCCGCCTGACCCACCGCAACACCATCGCACGACGACACACCTGCTGAGCGCAAAGGAGCGCAGTGATGAAGAAGCGACTACGAGCCCTGGGGATCCTGGTGGCGGCCGGACTGGTGGCCGCCGGCGCGGTCCCCGCGGCGGCCGCCCCGATCGACACCGTCCTCGACTTCGACGGGCAGCCGCTCGGCGCGTGGGCCGGTGCCGACGGCTGGATCCAGAACGGCGGGGGTGCCCTCGAGGTCGTCGACCTCGGCGGCGGCGACCGCGCCCTCCAGGTCTCCGGGCGGGCGAACGACTGGGACGGCATCCAGTACACCACCACCGTCACCGCGGGCGAGGTGTTCGACATCGAGGCGGTGGTGCGCCTCGCCGCGGGGACCGCCGGCAGCGCCGGCGTGCGCGTGGTCGCCAACAACGCCGGAAACTACGCGTGGGTGGGCGCCACCTCGATGACGGCGGATGCCTGGACCACCGTGTCGGGCACCTACACGGCGGTCGCCGACGGGAGCCTGCAGTTCTACGTCGGGACCGACGCCCTCGACGCGCCCTATGCGTACCTCGTCGACCGCATCGGCATCTCCGGCGGCACCGCCGGCGGAGGACCGGGCATCCCGCCCGACTTCGTGCCCGGCGGCGCCGTGAGTCCCGTCGCCACTCCGGTATCGGCAGCGCAGGCGGGCAGCCCGGGCGCACCGGTGGCCGCGCTGACCTTCGACGACGGCCCCGACCTCGAGACCACGCCGCCGCTGCTGGACTTCCTCGCGGCGAAGGGTCTGAAGGCCGTGTTCTGCGTGATCGGGCAGCAGATCCAGCAGACCGGCGGCGCCGGCATCCTTCGTCGCATCGTGGCCGAGGGCCACGTGCTGTGCAACCACTCCACGTCGTTCGCCGACATGGGATCGTGGACGGCCGAGCAGGTGCAGGCCGACATGATCGCGAACCTGGGCATCATCCGCGATGCGCTCGGCGACCCGAACGCGAAGGTGCCGTTCTGGCGCGCGCCCAACGGCTCGTGGGGCCAGACCCCGCAGGTCGCGGTGAGCCTCGGCATGCAGCCGCTGGCCGTGACGAACGTCATCTTCGACTGGGAGACGCAGGATGTCGCCACGCTGACCTCGAACCTGCGCTCGGCGATGGTCGACGGGCAGCTGGTGCTCGTGCACGACGGCGGCGGCGACCGGTCGGGTTCGCTCGCAGCGGTCGAGACCGTGGTGACCGAGCGGCTCGCGGCGGGCTGGGAGTTCACCCTCCCTGTCGGCACGCCGCCGTTCGCGGGCCCCGTGCTGACGACGGACTTCGAGTCCGGTCTCGACGGCTGGGAGCCGCGCGCGGGCGACGCCACGACTCCCACCGTCGCCCTCACGACCGATGACGCCGTGAGCGGCGCCCAGGCGGCGATCGTCACCGGCCGCGACGGGCAGGGCGACGGGATCGGTCACGACGTCACCGGCGTCCTGACGCCGGGCGTCACGTACGACTTCTCGGCGCAGGTGCGTTTCCCGGCCGGGCAGCCGGCCGACGCCGTGTGGCTGTCGATGGCCCGTACGGTCGACGGGGCGACGTCGTACTCGACGCTCGCGCAGTTCACCGAGGTGGGCAACGACGGCTGGACCGAGGTGACCGCGTCGTTCCTCATGGGCGCGGCCGACAGCGCCTTCCTGTACCTCGAGACGAACTACAACGGCGCGAACACCAGCGACCTCCTCGTCGACGACATCGTCGTCTCGGTGCCCGAGCCGCCGATCGTCCAGGACCTCACCCCGCTCAAGAGCACCGTGGACTTCCCGGTCGGCGTCGCGATCGACAGTCGTGAGACCGCCGGTGCCGCCGCCGATCTGCTGCTGCGTCACTTCGACCAGATCACCGGCGAGAACCATATGAAGCCCGAGGCCTGGTACGACGAGAACCGGCAGTTCCGCCCGCACCCGGAGGCCGTCGCGCTCATGGACTTCGCCGCGGCGAACGACCTGCACGTCTACGGCCACGTGCTGGTGTGGCACTCGCAGACACCGGAATGGTTCTTCCAGGACGCAGCCGGGGCGGCGCTCACCGATTCCGAGGCCGACAAGCAGATCCTGCGCGAGCGGCTGCGTGAGCACATCTTCGCGATCGCTCAGTGGATGGCCGAGGAGTACGGCGAGTTCGGCGCCGGCAACCCGGTCGTCGCGTGGGACGTCGTCAACGAGGTCGTCTCCGACAGCGGCGAGTTCGCCGACGGGCTGCGCCGCAGCGAGTGGTACCGCATCCTCGGCGAGGAGTTCATCCGGCTCGCGTTCCAGTATGCCGACGAAGCGTTCAACGACGAGTACGCGGCGGAAGCGGCATCCCGCCCGGTGACGCTGTTCATCAACGACTACAACACCGAGCAGGGCGGCAAGCAGGACCGCTACCGCGCCCTCGTCGAACGTCTGCTGGCGGCGGAGACGCCGATCGACGGCGTGGGGCACCAGTTCCACGTGTCGCTCGCGATGCCGGTGGCCGCGCTCGAGACCGCGATCGAGCGGTTCGAGGACCTGCCGCTGACGCAGGTCGTCACGGAGCTCGACGTCACCACCGGCACGCCGGTCACCGACGCGCGGCTCATCGAGCAGGGCTACTACTACCGCGACGCGTTCCGGGTGTTCCGCGAGCACGCCGGCAGCCTCTACTCGGTCACCGTGTGGGGGCTCACCGACGGCCGGTCATGGCGTTCGGGCAACGGCGCACCGCTGCTGTTCGACGACGGGTACCAGGCCAAGCCGGCGTACTACGGCACGGTCGACCACGACCTGCCGCAGCTGCGGCGCACCGCGAACGTCTTCGCCGGAGACGTGCCGCTGGACGCGGACGCGCCCGCATCCCCGCAGTGGCGGCGCCTGCCGCTGCACGCCGTCGGGCAGGACGCGTCGTTCCAGCTGCGCTGGGCACCGGATCACCTCACGGCCTATGCGACCGTCGACGACACGACGACGGATGCCTCGGACGCGGTGGTCTTCGAGATCGACGGCGCCGAGCACCGGGTGCCGCGCAGCGGCGCCGCGGGCGCGGTCGTGGCCGAGCGCGACGGCGGCTACGACGTCGTGGCGCACCTGCCGGTGACCGCGGCGCTCGGCGGCACGCTCTCGGCCGACGTGCGGGTGACCGACGGCACCGACACGGCGGGCTGGAACAGCCCGGGCGCCGTCGGCACGCTGACGCTCGTCGAGGAGCTGTCGTTCACCGAGGTCGTCGAGGCTTCGGCGGACCCGGTGATCGACGGCGCGGTGGATGACGCGTGGGCGGATGCGGTGCCAGTGACGACCGGCAAGCAGGTGTCGGGCACCGGTGGCGCCACTGCCACGGTGCGGACGATGTGGCGCGGGAACACGCTGTACGTCCTCGCCGAGGTGGCCGACCCGGTGATCGACGTGTCGGGCTCCGATCCGTGGATCCAGGACTCCGTCGAGATCTACGTCGACGCGGGCAACGCCAAGAACGGCGCGTACCGCTACGACGACACGCAGATCCGCATCAGCGCCGAGAACGGGGTGTCGTTCGGCACCGGTGACGAGGCGTTCCAGGCGGCGCGCGTGCAGTCGGCCTCGGCGGTGGTCGACGGCGGCTACGTCGTCGAGGCGGCGATCTCGCTGCTGGAGTACGGCGGCGCCGGCACCGTCCATGGCCTCGACTTCCAGGTCAACGACGCCGCCGGCGGCCAGCGCACCTCGATCCGCAACTGGGCCGACCCGACCGGGCTCGGCTACCAGTCGACGGCGCGGTGGGGCGTGGGCGAGCTCATCGGACCCGCGGTCGCGCCGGGGGAGCCCTCGCAGACGACCGTACGGATGCCGCGCACGAGCCTCGTCTCGACCCAGCACGCGCCCGTCCACGTGCAGGTCACGTCGGCGCTCCCCGTCGCCGGCGGGTCGGTGCGGGTGCTCGTCGACGGCGTCGCGGCGACTGGCCCGGTGCTGCTCGACGCCGACGGGCGCGCGACGGTCGCCCTCGGCCGGCTCACGCCCGGAACCCACGAGATCACGGCGGAGTTCGCCGGCGCCGACGGTGTCGCGCCCTCCGTGAGCGAGCCGGTCACCGTCACTGTGCGGGCGGTGGGGCCCAGCGCTCGGTGACCTCCGCCGCCGCGCGGCGCGGACGCCTTCGGGCCTCCGCGCCGCGCGGTCGTGCGGCATCCGTGTTTCTCAGATCAGGTGATCTGGCGAGCGCAGGACGTTTGGCGGGTCGATCGTCCTGCGTAGGCCAGATCACCTGTTCTCGTGAAGGTGCCGCGGGGCGACGGGTGCGGCGAGGCGGCGGGTGCCGCAGGGCGACGGATGTCGCAACTCGGCGCTCGCCCTCCGGCAGCAGTCAGTCCTCGAGTGACTGCGGCACGTGGCCGCGGCATCCGTCTTTCTCAGATCAGGTGATCTGGCGAGCGCAGGACGTTTCGGGGGTCGATCGTCCTGCGTAGGCCAGATCACCTGTTCTCGTGAAGGTGCCGCGGGGCGACGGATACCACGGGGGCGACGGATGCCGCGGGGCGACGGATACCACGGGCGACGGATGCCGCGGGGTGACGGATGCCGTGGGGCGAGGGATGCCGGGGGCGACGGGTGCCCCGGGGCCGACGGATGCCGGGGGCGACGGGTGCCCCGGGGCGACGGATGCCGTGAATCAGGGTCTTGCGCGATCGCGCTGAACGGGGCACGATATGGGAAAGCGGTTGCCCATCCTTCGATGGGGATGCGGTCGGAGGATGAAACGTATCACTTCGCGGCGGCTGCTTCCGGGATCCCGTGGGTCCCGGCATCCGAAAATCGCTCGAAGGAGAGTGTGACGTGCGAAAGCCGTTGTCGAAGATCGGAACCCTCACCCTGGCCGCGGCCGTGGTACTGTCCCTGTTCGGGATGAGCCCGCCCGCGACGGCCGTCGTCGCCGCGTCTCCGCCGGGCGCCGCGACGGAACTCCGTCCCGTGGAGTACCTGACGCGCGGCCTCGTCGCCGCCGTGGTCGACGGCGGAGTGTTCTTGAGCTGGCGGTTCCTCGGCGACGAGCCGGACGGCCTCTCGTGGAACGTCTACCGCAAGGACGGCGACGCCGACTTCGCGAAGATCGCCACCGTCGCGCCGCGTGACGTGCAGCCCGAGAGCGACTACCCGGCGAACCCGGGGGTCGTGAAGGAGAACAGCACCCCGTCCAACCACGTCGACCCCGACGGCTCCGTCACCTCGATCTACGAGGTGGCCCCGGTGATCGACGGTGTCGAGGGTGCGCGCGAGGGCATGAGCGCACCGATGCTGTCGAGCCTGTCCGGTCAGGCCGGCCAGGCAGGCAGAGGCGCCGTGCACTACATCCCGCTCAAGCCCGCGCCTGCACCGGTGCCGCTCGCGCACTTCACGTACCGCGGATTCCGCTTCGGGCCGGGAACCAACCTGAACCCGGCCAACATGCAGATCCCCGACACCGGCGGACAGCACTGGTACGTCGTCGACATGAACCTGCTGCGGGCCTTCCGCGAGCCGCACGACGCCCAGACGCCGGTGACCGCCGAGCAGCTGGGCGACTGGGTCGACCAGCTCAATGCGCACAACGGTGAGACCTGGCAGCCGAGCGCCCAGCTCGGCGGCGACGGTGTCATCGGCGACGCTTTGTACGCCGAGCTCGAAGGCAAGTTCATCCAGTACGTCGAGAACCTCGACAGCGGAACCAGGCTGCCGTACGCGAAGACCCAGGCGGGGGCAATCCACACCTCGCAGAGCGCTCCCTACTCCACGCACGACATGACGGTGGGCGACTTCGACGGCGACGGCGAGTACGAGATCGTCGTGAAGTGGCGCAGCACCCAGCAGGACCCGATGTACTCCGAGCCCATCTTCGGCGGCAGCAACACCACGACCGCCCCGGAGTACGTCGACGTCTACAAGCAGGACGGCACGCTGCTGTTCCGCGTCGACATGGGCTATAACGTCCGAGCCGCCAACGACCACGAGACGACGCTGTTCGCCGAGGATTTCGACGGCGACGGCCGCGCGGAGCTCATGCTCAAGACGGCGCTCGGCACGCGGATCGGAAACTGGGACGAGGCGTCGCAGAGCGTCGTCTACCCCGATACGCTCGAGACCGTCGTCGGCGGCGAGGACGGACTGAACGCCACGAGCGTGAAGTTCCAGGAGTACTTCGCAGCCGGTGACGAGGAGGCCCTCGACACGTACTGGTCGCTCTTGAACAGCTTCACGATCAGCTACCGCAGCCCCACGGCAGGCGGCGGCAACGACGGGCCGAACGACCCGGCGCTGAAGAGGTGGATCAAGACCTACCACGTCGGACCGATCGGCCCGGCGAAAGACGACCAGGAGTTCTTCTCGGCGTTCGAGTGGGACGCCGCCGCCGCGCAGGGAACGCTCATCGACAGCGAGCGGTACCCGCACACCTACCAGGGCAGCGTCGACGGTGAGAACTGGGCGATGACGCCGGCGACTCAGCGCGGCAACTACTCGTACCTGGCCTATCCGGGCCCGGGTGCGGGCACGTCCGCGAGCGACTACAAGGCGCAGATCATGGCGGAGTCCGAGGCGTACTGGCTCGAGCACCCGTGGAAGGCCGCCTCGTGGGGCGACGCGCAGGGCAACCGCGCCAACCGGTATGTGGGGGTGGTCGCAGCACTCGACGGCGTCAACCAGTACGCCGTCTCACAGCGCGGCTACTACCACCGGACCACGCTCGCCGCCTTCAACATCGTGGACGGGGAGGTCAACCTGCAAGCGAGCTTCGACTCGGCCGACCCGCAATTCTGGTCGCTCGGCGGCAGCGCCTACGACTACCAGAACCGCGGCAACCACGACACCAAGGCCGGCGACCTCGATGGCGACGGCTGGGACGAGGTCGTGATCAAGGCGATGGTCCTCGGCCTGAACGCCGACAAGACCAAGATCCTTCCGAAGGTGCTCAACGGCGACGTGATGCCGACCATCGAGGGCCTGGACGGCGTTCCCCCCGTGGTCGGCCAGTTCCAGTTCGCCACGGATGAGGTGCGCGACAACCCGCTCAACGTGTGGGCGCCGCTGCGCCACGGTGACAGGACGGCGCTGCTGCCGGTCGACAAGACCGACAAGATCATGATGTGGTCGGGCAGCGAGGAGCACCTGCTCGACGACATCCGCACCGGTCGGCACGAGGGCTGGATCCCCGGCCCGGAGGCTCACGACCCGATGAAGGGCAGGCGGCTCAACGAACAGGGCGAGGTCGTCGACGAGAACTCCCTCATCTTCGGCGTCTACCAGGCCAGCGACGATGAAGGCAGCGTGGCCGGCAACTACTCGAACCGGTGGCCCGGCGTGCAGGCGGGGTCTGCGGCATCCACGCGGGAAGTCCGGAGCATGGTCACCGGCGAGATCCTGACGACTACGGGCACGGCGCGAGGCATCGCACAGGGCCAGAACGCCATCTGGTTCGGCCCCGGCCTCACGCACATGGGTGTCAACGGGGCGACGGTCAACCGGATCGACGATCTGACCTTCGCGGCATCCTCGTACCTCGCGACGGGGATGACCTCGACCGGCAACAAGAGCACCCCGACGCTGAAGGCCGACATGTTCGGCGATTGGCGCGAGGAGCTCATCCTGCGGGCCAGCGGCAACCGCCTTGGCATCGTCACGACGCTCGCGCCCACCGAGTACGGCATCCGCACGCTGATGCACGACCCGATGTACCGCCTGGGCGTCGCCGCGAAGAACAACGGCTACGACCAGGTGGGGTTCGCGAGCTTCTACCTGGGCGACGAAGCGCCGCTCCCCGCGATGCGGACCGACATCGCGGTGCCGCGGTACGAGGTGTCCGAGACGACGGTGTCGGTACCCCGCACCGAGGTCGTGGCCGCACAGAAGGTGCCGGTCACGGTCAAGGTCGCGGCGCCGCTGCCGGTGGCGGGTGCCACGGTGCAGCTGTTCGTGGACGGCGAGGCGCTGGGCGAACCGGTGGCCCTCGACAACCAGGGCGCCGCGCGTGTGGTGATCGGCCCGCTCGAGGCGGGGACGCACGAACTGGTCGCGGAGTTCTCCGGCGTCACGCCGCAGAGCGCCGGAGTCGACGGCGTCGCGCCCTCTCTCAGTGAGCCGCTCACGGTGACCGTCCGCGCGGTCGGCCGCAGTACGCCGTAGTCCTGGCTCCGACCCGCGCGGTGCGGAGGTCTTCGGGCCTCCGCGCCGCGCGGTCGTGCGGCATCCGTGTTTCTCAGATCAGGTGATCTCGCGAGTGCAGGACGTTTGGCGGGTCGATCGTCCTGCGTAGGCCAGATCACCTGTTTTCGTGCACGTGCCGCGGGGTGACGGATGCTGCGGGGTGACGGATGCGGCGGGGCGGCGGATGCGGCGGGGTGACGGATGTCGCGGGGCGGCGCTCGCCTTCCGGCCGCTGCCCGCCCTCGGGTGACTGCGGCGCGTGGTGCGGCATCCGTGTTTCTCAGATCAGGTGATCTGGCGAGCGCAGGACGTTTGGCGGGTCGATCGTCCTGCGTAGGCCAGATCACCTGTTTTCGTGCGCATGGCGCGGGCGACGGATGCCGCGGGCGGCGGATGCTCGGGGTGACGGATGCCGCGGGCGACGGATGCCGCGGGCGACGGATGACCCGGACGACGCATGCCGCGGGGCGGCGGATGCCGCGGGGTGACGGGTGCTGCGGGGTGACGGGTGCCGCGGGCCGACGGATGCTGCGAGGTGACGGATGCCGCGGCACGGCGTCGCCGTGCGGCACGGCGCCGGTGGGTCAGAGGTCAGGCGCGCGGGGCGGCGGTGCTCCCGCGGACCACGAGGTGCGTGGCGAGGTCCATGCGCAGCGTGTCGACGGCGGCGCCGTCGGCGAGCCGCAGCGCGAGCCGCGTGGCCTCCTCGCCCATGCGCCGCAGCGGCTGGTGCACGGTGGTCAGCTGAGGGCTCATCCAGCGCGAGAGCGCGATGTCGTCGTACCCGACCACCGAGAGGTCGTCGGGCACGCGGAGCCCGGCTGCAGCGCCGGCGGCGATCGCGCCGAGTGCCTGCAGGTCGCTTCCGGCGAAGATCGCGGTCGGCGGGTCGGCGAACGCGAGCAGGTCGCGCGCGTGGCGCTCGCCGCCGCCGGGATGGAAGTCGCCGAACCGGATCAGGTCGGGATCGATCGGGGTGCCGGCCGCGTTCATCGCCGATCGGTAGCCGTCGACGCGGGCCAGGGAGCACATCATGTCTTCGGGGCCGGTGATCGCGGCGATCCGCCGGTGCCCGAGCTCGATGAGGTGGCGCGTGGCCATGAGCCCTCCGGACCAGTTCGCCGAACCGACCGAGGGCACGTCGGGGGAGGGGTCGCCCGCCGGGTCGACGATGACGAACGGGATGCCGCGGGAGCGCAGCTTCTCGCGGAAGCGCTCGGCGATGTCGGAGAAGACCAGGACGACTCCGACGGGCCGCCGCCGCAGCACGCCGTCGATCCAGTCCGCCGACGGTGCGTGGCGGTCGCCGCTCACCGTCAGCACCACCGACAGCCCCGCCGCGTGCGCGACGTCCTCGACGCCCTCGATCACCTCCATGGACCAGCTCGGCTCGAGCTCGTGGAAGACCAGCTCGACGAAGTCGCTGCGCTGGCGCATGCCGCGCCGGGTGTAGCCGTGACGCGCGAGGTGCTCCTCGAGACGGGCACGGGTCGCGGGTGCGACGTCGGTGCGGCCGTTGAGCACCTTCGACATCGTGGCGAGCGACACGCCCGCCTCGGCGGCGATCTCGGCGAGCGTGATGCGCTGTCCGTCTGCCATGGAGCGATGCTACCTCCTCGAAACTCCCGAGAATCCAACCGAAATACGCTCGATCGGTGGGTGGACTCGGCATCGGCCATGGTATAGGTTGTCGTCAACAACATTTACCGCAAAGGAGCGTCATGCCCACCCCAACCCGCGCCGACAAGTTCTCGTTCGGTCTGTGGACCGTCGGCTACAACGGCACCGACCCCTTCGGCGGCCCGACCCGCAACGCGCTCGACGTCGTGCACGTCGTCGAGAAGCTCGCTGAGCTCGGCGCCTACGGACTCACGTTCCACGACGACGACCTGTTCGCGTTCGGCTCGAGCGACGCCGAGCGCCAGAACCAGATCGATCGCCTCAAGGGCGCGCTCGCCGACACCGGTCTGATCGTGCCGATGGTGACGACGAACCTCTTCTCGGCCCCCGTCTTCAAGGACGGCGGCTTCACCTCGAACGACCGTGCCGTGCGCCGCTACGCCCTGCGCAAGGTGTTCCGCCAGCTCGACCTCGGTGCCGAGCTCGGCGCCAAGACGTTCGTCATGTGGGGCGGCCGCGAGGGTGCCGAGTACGACTCCGCGAAAGACATCCGTGCGGCGCTCGAGCGCTACCGCGAGGCCGTGAACCTGCTCGGCGACTACGTCACCGACAAGGGCTACGACATCCGCTTCGCGATCGAGCCGAAGCCGAACGAGCCCCGCGGCGACATCCTGCTGCCGACCCTCGGCCACGCGATCGCGTTCATCGACTCGCTCGAGCGCCCCGAGCTGGTCGGCCTCAACCCCGAGGTCGGACACGAGCAGATGGCGGGCCTGAACTTCGCCGCAGGCATCGCGCAGGCGCTGTACCACGGCAAGCTCTTCCACATCGACCTCAACGGTCAGCGCGGCATCAAGTACGACCAGGACCTCGTGTTCGGCCACGGCGACCTGCACAACGCGTTCGCGCTCGTCGACCTGCTCGAGAACGGCGGCCCCGGCGGCGTGCCCGCGTATGAAGGCCCGCGCCACTTCGACTACAAGCCCTCGCGCACCGAGGACGAGAAGGGCGTGTGGGAGTCGGCCGCGGCGAACATGCGCACGTACCTCCTGCTCAAGGAGCGTGCCGCGGCGTTCCGCGCCGACCCCGAGGTGCAGGAGGCCCTCGAGGCCGCCCGTGTGCCCGAGCTCGCGGTCCCCACGCTCAACCCGGGCGAGTCGTACGAGGACTTCCTCGCCGACCGCTCCGCCTACGAGGACTTCGACGCCGACGCGTACCTCGGCGGCAAGGGCTTCGGGTTCGTGCGCCTGCAGCAGCTCGCGACCGAGCACCTGCTCGGCGCCCGCGGCTGAGGCATCCGTCACCGTCGTCGTGGGCCCTCCCGCGGCGCTTCGACACCGCGAGAGTGCATCTGGCGGACGAGGGGTAGGCAACCTCCCTGCCCCTCGGCGACCAGGTGCACTCTCGCGGCCCGGGCAGAAAGGACACCGCGGATGACGCAGGTGTTGGGGGTCGACTCTTCGACCCAGTCGTGCAAGGTCGTGGTCGTCGACACCGCGACGGGCGACGTCGTGCGCCAGGGGCGTTCGGCGCACCCCGACGGCACGTCGGTCGATCCGAACGCGTGGTGGCACGCGCTGCAAGCGGCGCTCGCCGACGCGTCGGCCGACGACTCCGCGGTGCTGAGCGGCGTCGAGGCGTGGGCGATCGGCGGCCAGCAGCACGGCATGGTGGCGCTCGACGCCGACGGCCGCGTGATCCGCGACGCGCTGCTGTGGAACGACAAGCGATCGGCGGATGCCGCAGCCGACCTCACCCGCGAGTTCGGGGCCGAAGAGCTCGCGCGGCGCACGGGACTGGTGCCCGTGGCGTCCTTCACCGTCACGAAGCTGCGGTGGCTGCGCGACCACGAGCCCGACAACGCTGCACGCGTGGCCGCCGTCGCCCTGCCGCACGACTGGCTGACGTGGCGGCTGCGCGGATTCGGCCCCGCCGGCGAGTCGCCGCGCGGGCCCGTGCTCGACGAGCTCGTGACGGACCGCTCCGACGCGTCGGGCACCGGCTACTGGAACCCCGAGACCGGCGACTACGACCGCGAACTCCTGGTCGCGGCGCTCGGCCACGACGTGGTGCTGCCGCGCGTGCTCGCCCCCGCCGAGTGGGTGACGGATGCCGACGGCCGGCGGGTCGGGCCGGGTGCCGGCGACAACGCGGGCGCGGCTCTCGGCCTCGGTGCCGGGCCGGGCGATGTCGTGGTGTCGATCGGCACGAGCGGCACGGTGTTCGCGGTGAGCGACGATCGCACGGTCGACTCGTCGGGCACCGTCGCTGGCTTCGCGGACTGCACGGGGCGGTTCCTGCCGCTCGTCGCGACGCTCAACGCCGCGCGCGTGCTCGACGCGATCGCGCGGGTGCTGGGCGTCGACCACGCCGAGTTGTCACGCCTCGCACTCACCGCGGAGCCGGGCGCCGGCGGGCTCACGCTCGTGCCGTACTTCGAGGGCGAGCGCACGCCGAACCTGCCCGATGCCACCGCTTCGCTCACCGGCATGACCCTCGCTTCGACCACGCGCGAGAACCTGGCACGCGCGGCCGTGGAGGGCATGCTCTCAGGGCTCGCGGCCGGACTCGAGGCGCTTCGCGCGCTCGGCGTCCCGCTCGAGCGGGCGCTGCTCATCGGCGGCGGCGCGCAGTCCGAGGCGGTGCGCGAGATCGCCCCGCTCGTGCTCGGGCTGCCGGTGGAAGTGCCCGAGCCGGGGGAGTACGTCGCGCTCGGCGCCGCGCGGCAGGCGGCATCCGTGCTGCGGGCCTGAGGCCGGCGGGGATCGCGTGCGCAACTCCTGAGATCCTCGGGCCTCCCGCGCGCGAGCGCCGGGATTCCGCGATCCGCCCGCGGGCGCGGGGCCGGATTTCAGGAGTTCCGACCACACGATGCGTGAGAATGGGGCGGATGCCGCAGCCCGACCTCGAAGACAAGCTCGACGTGATCGCCGCCGAGCTCTACGCCCTGCCTCCCGGGGAGTTCACGGCGGCGCGCAACGCGCGCGCCGGGCTCGCCCCACCCGCGGTCGGCACCCGGGTGAAGGCGCTGCGCAAGCCGACCGTCGCGGCGTGGGCGGTGAACCTGCTCGCCCGTGAGGGGCAGCTCGGCGACGCGCTCGAGCTGTCGGCGGCGCTGCGTGAAGCGCAGGACGACCTCGACGCCGCCGAGATGTCACGGCTGGGGCGTCAGCGTCGGCAGCTCGTCGCGGCGCTCGCGAAGCAGGCCGTCGATCTCGCGAAGGACGCCGGGGTCGCCGTCGGCGCGACAGCGCGCGAGGACGTCGAGAAGACCATCAATGCGGCGGTGATGGATGCCGCAGCCGCCGCGGCCGTCATGACGGGGCGTCTGGTCAAGCCGCTGGAGGCCGGCGCCATCGAGCCCGAGGCTCTGGCCGACGCGGTCGGCGGGTCGGTGCCGGGCGTCGTGGCCCCGCCGCCGCGCGACGATCTCGCCGAGCGCCGCGCCCGCAGGGCCGCCGAGAAGGCTTCCCGCGAGGCCGAGCGGCTCGCCAATGAGGCCGAGCGCGTGCTCTCGCGCATCGACGACCGCCGCGCGAAGGCCCAGGAGCGGGCCGACCACCTCGCGGAGCGCATCGGCGACCTCCGCCGCGACCTCGCGCGGCTCGAGGAGGAGGCCGCTGCGGCCGATTCCAAGCTCGCCGCGATCGAGCGCGAGCATCGCGATGCCGCCGCGCAGGCGGAGGAGGCGGCGCGCGAGGCCGACCGCGCGCAGCGTGCGCTCGACGAGCTCTGACGACGCGCAGACGCAGGTCGAGGCATCCGTCTTCACAGGACTCTCGTAGCCGGCCTGCCTAGCGTGGAGGACATGGCGACCCCCGCCCCCCTCGTGCCCGTGACCACCCCCGACGACGATGCCGAGATCACGGTGTCGGCCGGCGAGCTCCGCGAGATGCGGGACGGCTTGCAGCGGTTCCTCATGGAGTACCGCTTCGGCCTGCAGGAGATCGAGACGAAGATCGGCATCCTGCGCGACGAGTTCCTGCTCACGCACGACTACAACCCGATCGAGCACGTGTCGAGCCGCGTGAAGTCGCCCGACAGCCTCGTCGAGAAGGTGCAGCGCAAGGGCATCGACCCCGACTTCGGGTCGATCCGCCGCAGCATCACCGACATCGCGGGCATCCGCATCACGTGCAGCTTCGTGGCCGACGTCTACCGCCTCTTCGACCTGCTGACCGAGCAGGACGACGTGCGAGTCATCAAGGTCAAGGACTACATCGCCGCGCCGAAGGAGAACGGCTACAAGAGCCTGCACGCGATCATCGAGGTGCCGGTCTTCCTGTCGACGGGGCGCATCGAGGTGCCGGTCGAGGTGCAGTTCCGCACGATCGCCATGGATTTCTGGGCGAGTCTCGAGCACAAGATCTACTACAAGTACGCCACGCGCGTGCCCGACGAGCTGCTCGAGAGCCTCAAGGACGCCGCGGAGACGGCCGCCGAGCTCGATGAGCGCATGGAGCGTCTCCACGGCGAGATCCGCGGCCGGTCCGTGGGCGACCTGGCAAGCGGCTCGCCGGTGATCCGCGGTCGCGAGACCGAGGCGCCCTCGGGCGACGGACAGGGCGTTCCGCGTGCGCTCACGAGGGGTGCCGAGCGCCCCGTTGCGCCGACGGATGCCGCGCCCTCGGCGGCCGGCCCGGTCTGAGCCCGCGAGGGCGACGGTCGTCAGCTCGCGAGAGCGGCGGCCGCGCTTGCGACGTACTCGTCGATGTCGCGCGGGCCGAAGACCGCGGCGTTCGCGACATAGCCCTGGGCGAGCGCCGCGATGGTCCGAGCGCAGCGCGACGCCTGTCCGGCGACATCCGCCGCGGCAGTGCCCTGGGCGCCGGTCCAGGGCGTGATGGCGATGGTGAGCGAGTCGAGCAGGCGCCCCGCTGTGCGCAGCATCTCGGCGTGCAGCTCGGCGTCGACCATCGCCTCTCCCCAGAACTGGATGACGAGGGCGGGTGGCAGCCCGGTGTCGCGGAACGTCGAGAGCATGCCGAGGAGCGCGTCGCGGGGCGACACCATGTCACCGCGGGCTCCGGCGATCTCGAGCGTGTCGAGACGCGGCAGCAGGAATCGCCCCACGACGTAGCGGGCGAGCTCCGCCTTGTTCGTGAAGTGCGAGTAGATCGCCCCGGTCGACAGTCCGGACTCGGCGACGATGTCGGCGATCGAGGTGTCTCGGACGCCCTTGCGCTCCAGCACGCGCAGGGCGGCACGGGCGATCTCGTCGCGCCGTGCCTCGCGGTACTCCTCCGACACTCTGGGCATGGAAACAGAATACCGATTCTGTTATTCTCCAAAACAGAACGCTCATTCTCTTTAGGAGGTCGCGATGGCCGCTCTTCGTGAAACCCCGCGCCGCACGCCCGTCCCGCCGACCCGGTGGGGCTTCGCGGCGCTGTTCGGACTGGCCGGCGCCCTGGTCGTCGCGGTGATCGTCATGGCCTTCGTGTGGCCCGCCGCCACGTCGCAGGCCCAGAACCTGCCGGTCGGCATCGACGGACCCGCGGATGCCGTCGCCGCCGTCGAGGCGGTGCTCGCCGAACAGGACCCCGAGCCCTTCCAGCTGCACGACGTGGACTCGCGGGCCGACGCGGTCTCGCGCATCGAGTCGCGGGAGCTCTACGGCGCGATCCTCCTCGGCGACGAGCCCGAGGTGCTGATCGCCACCGCGGCGAGCCCTGTCGCGGCGCAGGCTCTCCGCGGCGTCGCGACACAGCTGCAGCTGCAGATCGACGGGCGTGCGCAGACCGCGCTGGCCGATCAGCTCACCGCCGTCGTCGGCGCGCTGCAGGCGGGCCAGCGACCCCAGCTCCCCGGCGGCGCAGCACCCGGCGCCGCCGTCGAGGTGCCTCAGGTGACCGTCACCGACCTCGTTCCGCTCGCCGAGGGGGACGGGACGGGCGCGGGCCTCGCGGCATCCGTCTTCCCCCTCGTCCTGAGCGGGATGATCGGCGGCATCCTCCTGACGCTGCTCGTGCAGGGGGTCGTGCGACGCCTGGTCGGGCTGGTGGTGTTCGGTGCGATGGCCGGAGTGGTCATCGCCCTCGTGATGCAGACGTGGTTCGGCATCCTGCAGGGCGACTGGCTCCTCAACGCGACGGTCATCGGGCTGGGGGTGAGCGCCACCTCCGCGCTCGTCATCGGGCTCGCCGCCGTGATGGGCCCTCCCGGCATCGCCGTCGCGGCGATCATCACGCTCCTGATCGCCAACCCGATCGCGGGCGCGGCTGCCCCGCCGCAGTTCCTCCCCGAGCCGTGGGGCGCGATCGGCCAGTGGTTCGTGCCGGGCGCGTCGGCGACGCTGCTGCGGTCGGTGACGTACTTCCCGGATGCCGCGACCGCGGCGCAGTGGACGGTGCTGGGTGCGTGGCTCGTCGCCGGCATCGCCCTCGCGCTCCTCGGGCACCGGCGGAGCCGGGCCGAGCTCGCCCCGCCCGCGGCGCAGCTCGAGCGCACCGGGGACTGAGCGGGAGGATTCCGCGCGATCTGCACGACGGTGGAAGGGCCCGCTCGTCGCTAGTCTGATCGCGTGGAAGAGCCCCAACCGCTGATGCTCCTGCTGATCCCGCTGCTCGCGGTGCTCGCGCCCCTCCTCGCGCGCGGGGTCGGGCGGTGGGTCCGCATCCCGGTGGTCGTGTTCGAGCTCGTGCTCGGCATCCTGATCGGTCCTGCGGTCCTGGGGTGGGCGCAGGAGCACGCGTTCATCGCGACACTGTCGGACTTCGGCCTGGCGTTGCTGTTCTTCGTCGCGGGCACCGAGATCCAGTTCGGTTCGTTCCGAGGACGCCTCGGCCGGCGTGCCTCGCTCGGGTGGCTCCTGAGCCTCGCCGTCGGCGTCGCAGCCGGATTCCTCCTCGCCCCGGGCGAGGCCGCGATCGTGATCGGCGTCGCCCTCTGCTCGACCGCACTGGGCACCCTGCTGCCGATCCTGCGGGACTCCGGAGAGCTGCGCACGCCGTTCGGCCAGGCGGTGGCGGCGATCGGCGCGGTGGGGGAGTTCGGGCCGCTGATCGCGATCTCGCTCTTCCTCGGCGGACGTGAGCTGGGTCTCGCCACTGTCGTGCTGGTCGGCTTCATCGCGATCACCGGGCTCGCGATCTGGCTGGCGTTCAAGCTGCCCCGTGGGGCGATGCACCGCTTCGTGAACTCGACGCTGCACACATCGGGGCAGTTCGCAATCCGTGTGGTCTTCCTGATCCTGTGCTCGCTGATCGCGTTGAGCATCGTGCTCGACCTCGACATGCTGCTCGGGGCCTTCGCCGCCGGCGTCATCTGGCGCCTCCTCATGCGCGACGCGTCCGAGCACGACCGTGAGGCGGTCGAGAGCAAGATCGAGGGCGTCGCGTTCGGCTTCCTCGTGCCCGTGTTCTTCATCTACACGGGTGTCACGTTCGACCTGCAGTCCCTGCTCGAGGATCCCGTGCTGTTCCTGCTGCTGCCCGTCGGACTCGTCGCGCTCCTGGCGGTGCGTGGCCTGCCGTCGATGCTCGCGGCTCCCGAGGGGTCCTCGCGCCGCGAGCGCTTCTCGATCGCGCTCCTCGGGGCCACGGGGCTTCCGATCATCGTTGCGGTGACGGCGATCGGCGTCGACGAGGGCATCCTGTCGTCGTCGCAGCAGGCGGTGCTCGTCGCGACGGGCATGCTGTCGGTGCTGCTGTTCCCGCTCCTGGGCATGGCGCTTCGCGGCGACAAGGTGCGCGCGGGCGACTCGATGCAGGACGACATGGCATGACCGCGAGGGAGCTGCTGACGGCCGCGCGCGAGCGGCTGCGCGCGGCTCCCCGCGAGGCTCTCGGCGAACTCGTCGAGCTGCGCCGCATCCTGGGCGTTGCGCGCCAGCCGCGTATCGCACGCCGGAGCGAGGCCTGGCATCTGGGTGTTCTGCTGCTCACCGACGACGCGGTGCTCGCGACCGGCGACATCGTGCGAGCGCGACAGGAGGCCCGCCGCGGCTACACGGCGGAGTCGCAGCGGCGCCGGGCCGAGCTCGCCGCAGCCGCCCGCCGCGGGGGATTCGCGGAGGGCGAGATCGTCCACATCGGCTGGCGGATGCTGGATCCCGACGCCGTCGACCGGGGTGAGGCATCCGGCCCTCTCGCACCCGTCGACGGGGTCGTCAGCATCCGCTGGAGCGCCGCGGGCGGCTTCGTGCCGCTGGAGCGCTACCTCGACGAGCGGATCGGGCTGCTGCTCGAGCCGCCGCCCGGCGCCTGACGCCGGGCCCGTCGGGGGGAGGGGCGTCCCCGCTTCACGAGCGGCGGCGAGTCCGCGCCCTTACGACCGCGTCGGTCACCACGAGTGCCGCGCCGCCTCCGAGGGTCAGCAGCGCCACGATGGGCAGGATGCCGGGGCCGCCGCCCGTCGCGGGAAGAACGCCTCCGCCGGTCGGCGTCGGGGTGGGCGCGACGGTGGGAGTGGGCGTCGGAGTCGGTGTGGGGGTGGGCGTCGGTGTGGGGGTGGGCGTCGGTGTGGGGCCGATGTCCTCGATGCAGGTGAGGTCGGGGAGGAACGGGAAGTCGTGGACTTCGCGCGGGGTCGGCCCAGGCAGGGGTGCGGGACCGTGGATGAACGAGGCGGCGATGACGTTGCCCTCGATGTTCTGCGTGACCTGCCAGTTGAGGTCGGCGCGCGGTGCGAAGACCGTGCCTTCGAGGGTGTCGCCGCCGGTGACGACCACGGAGGTGGCGTCGACGAAGTTCCAGAGGATGAAGTGCGCCTGCGGCGAGGCGATGCCGGCGCTGCCCGGCATCCGCCCCTCGAAGGCAGGTCCGTACACGTTGACCAGCAGGGGTGTGTCGGCGGTCGGCGGCGTCGTGTAGGTGATCTCGGCGATGTTCTCGAGATCGGCCGTCGTCATCTCGACGACGTTCGTCTGGCCGGGGAGGAGGGTGATGCGCGCGTTGGCGTCGGGGGCGGCAGGCAAGGGCAGGGGCTGGCTGTCGTCGCGGGTGAGGAGCGGGGTGGTGGGCGTGCAGGTCCCGAGCGTGGTGCTGGTGGCGCGATAGAGGTCGAAGGCGCCCGGGATGTCGATGAAGGGTGCGGTCGCGGCCAGATCCCCCACCGAGGCCGGAGGCTGTGACACCTGGAGTTCCACGCGCGGTGAGTCCTCGTACGCGGACCCCACCGGCACCAGGTGCGTCGGCAGGTCGGGCGTGCCGTTGCTGTCGGTCGTGAGCGCCGTGTACGTCGACGTGTCCGCGACCTTGGCGTAGCCGCCGTTGTGCACTTCGAGGTTCGCCGGAAGCGACGGGAACACCAGCCCGCCCCCGACGTGCAGGTGCGTCGGGGCCGCATCGCCGGGCACCTGATAGGTCGGGAGGAACGGTGCCGCGCCGGCCGCGATGTTGTAGCCGCTCACGATGTTCAGGTCGCCGCCGGTGGCGAGCGTGCCCTCGGACTCATCCGCGTTGACCGTCGAGTCGCCCTCGATGAAGATGAGGAACCCGCTGTTCGCGGGGTGGCCGTCGAGCGGCTGACGCACCGGATTGATCGGTCCGATCGTGTCGCCCGGCGCGGCGGTCGCCCCGTTCACTGCCAGCATCGAGACCCCGGCGGCCGCGAGCATCACGCCGGCGGTCGAGGCGGAGAGCAGTCTGCGCCGTTTCGTCCTCATCACCCCACTTTCGCATGATCGACGCCGATCGCACCCGTGAGAGTTCGCCTAGAGTGCGGGCGAGCCGCTGTCAACCCGCTGCGAGCGGCGGCGCGGGCGCCCTACCGTGAGCGAATGGAGACTCCGGCAGAACCTGCGCTCGCCCCCGAGCGCGAGCGCAGGAAGGACGCCACGCGACAGGTGGTGGTGATCTGCGCGTTCTGCTTCATGATCGTCGCGGCACTGGTCGGGGTGGGGGTGTTCGGCGGGACCCCGATCCAGGACGTGCAGGACGGCGCGCTCGACGCCGACGGCTCGTACCTGGCGCCGGCGCGCCCGGCCTTCTCGATCTGGAGCGTCATCTACCTCGGCCTGCTGGGTTATACGGCGTGGCAGGTGTCCCCCCGCCAGCGTTCCCGCGAACGCCAGCGGGCGCTCGGCATGCTCGTGGCGGGCACCATGGTGCTGAACGGACTGTGGCTGGCCGCGGCGCAGTTCGCGTCGCTGCCGTTGACCGTCCTCGTGATCGTGCTGCTGCTGATCGCGCTGGCCGTGACGTTCCACGTGTCCATGGCGTTTCCGGGCCGCGGCGTCGCCGACAGCGTGCTGATCGACGGCGTCACCGGGCTGCACCTCGGCTGGGTGACCGTGGCGACGGTGGCGAACATCGCGGCGTGGGGCGCGCCGGCGACGGGCGAAGGCGGCGGGAGCGCGACCGGATGGGGCATCGCGACGGTGGTGCTGATCGCGGCGGTCGGCGTGGTGATCGCCTGGTGGAGCCGGTGGCGCCTCGCGCCGGGGCTGGCGATGGGGTGGGGGCTCGTCTGGATCGCCGTCGCACGGCTGACCGGTGACCCCCATGACCCCGGGATCGGCGTCGCCGCGATCGTCGCCGCCGTGATCGTCGTGATGACGCCCGTGGTCGGGAAGGTCGGGCAGCAGGTCATCGAAGTGCGCAACGCCGAGGCGTGACTCAGCCGGCGGCGGCGGCGGGCGAGGCGTGTATCAGCCGGCGGCGGCGGCGAGGCGTGTATCAGCCGGCGGCGGCGGCGAGGCGTGTATCAGCCGGCGGCGGCGCCGAAGCGGTCCGCGAAGGCTCGGATCAGTCGCGACGGCTCGGTGACGGATGCCGCGAGCACGCGTCCGGCGACCTCGTCGTACGCGTGGGACTCGAAGTATCCGTCGTCGCGATAGACCGCCATGCGCTCGGTGAACGCCTTGGTCGTCGGCTCGGGATGGAACTGCGTCGCGTAGAGCCGGTCGCCGACGGTGTACGCCTGCACCGGGCACGCGTCGTTGGTCGCCAGCAGCCGTGCGCCGGGCGGGAGGGACTCGGTGCCCTCTTTGTGCGCGCTGAGCGCCGTGAACCGATCGGCGAGTCCGCCGAACACCGGGTCGGCCGCCGCCGCGGGAGTGAGCGCGATCGAGACCGGACCGGTGTCTTCGGGGAACGCGCGGCTGACCGTCCCGCCGAGCGCGCGCGTGGCGACGCCGATGCCGTAACAGGTGAAGAGCGCCGCCGGGCCGCCCCCGGCCGCCGCCGCCCTGGCGATGAGGGCGAGGTCCGCCTCGAGCCGCCGCTGCGCGTCCGTCTTCGTCGACTCGGGGTCGGTGACGTTGAAGGGGCTCCCGCCGACGAGGAACCCGCGGTATCGCTCGAACGCATCGGCGGGGAGGGGCTCGCGCACGAGATCGTGTCGGGCGAACTCGTGCTCCGGCACTCGCATCGCCGATCGGAACGACTCGTACTCGGCAGCCGCGGCGCCCTCCTGCGGCCGCACGCACACGTAGAGCAGGGGCGCCGTCGTCATGTCACGAATTCTAGGCCGGACCGGCGAGAGTGCAGCTGGTCGCCGAGACCCTGGGTAACACCCACACTCTCGGCGACCAGCTGCACTCTCGCGGATGGGCCGAGGAGGGACGTATCAGGGACGCTCTATCGCACTCGGGCATGGTGTGGACACAATGGGCGTCATGACGCAACCGGACGCCGAGGCTGGGCGGCTGCAGCCGGAGGATCCGCGCGACGCGTCGGCGGTGCGCGGGGAGCCGGCGGAGACCGTCGAGCCGACGCGATGGCAGCGTGCCGCGGCGCTGTTCGTGCGATGGCGCGAGGGAGACGGCCGTGCGATGGACGAGCTCGTCCGTCTCATGTCGCCGCCGCTCTGGCACGTCGTACGCGCGTACGGACTCGACCACGCCCTCGCCCAGGACGTGGTGCAGACGACGTGGCTGACGCTGGTGCGCCGGCACGAGACCATCCACGACCCGCAGGCGGTGTCGGGATGGCTCACGATGTGCGCGCGCCGCGAGGCGTGGCGCGTCGGAAAGCAGCACCGGCGAGCCGACCCGACCGAGGCCGAGTCGCTCGAACCCCATCTTCCGGTCCACGAATCCGCCGAGCAGACCGCCACGCACGACGACGAGACCCGTCGCCTGTGGACGGCGGTCGGAACGCTCAACGAACGATGCCAGCGCCTGTTGCGGATCGTCGCGTTCGAGGACCGTCCCGACTACGCGCGCATCGCCCAAGACCTCGCGATGCCGATCGGGTCGATCGGACCGACGCGCCAGCGCTGTCTCGCGAAGCTCCGCGCCGCACTCGAAGGCGACGGATGGAGGGACGACGATGGAGACTGAGGACTTCGCGGCCGATGCCGCCCTGTTCGCGCGCATGCGGCACATGTGGGAGGAGATCGACCCCGTGCCGGCCGACCTCGTCGACCGTATGGTCGCCGCCGTCGCCGTCGAGGACCTCTCGCGCGAGTACGCCCTGCTGACGCTCGTCGAGGGCTCGTTCGCCGCCGTGCGCGGCGAGAGCGACACCGCGACGCTGCAGTTCAGCGACGGCACGACGAGCGTGCTGCTGCACGTGACGGCCACCGAGGACGGCGGCCGCCGCGTCGACGGATGGGTGGATGCCACGGCACTGGCGATCCGGCTGGTGCAGGGCGAGCGCGAGTGGGCCGCCGATCCTGGCGAGCACGGCCGCTTCGCCTTCGAGGAGGTCTCACCGGGGATGGCACGGCTGCGCCTGGTCGTGCGGGCCGCCGACGGCGAGCTGCGCGACTTCCAGACCCCGCAGTTCGAGGTCTGACACGCACGATCAAGAATCCGGATGCCGCGGCCGTGGTGGCCGCGGATTCCGCTGTCTGTGAGGAGAACGCATGCCCGGAGAAGAGAGCACCCCACGACGCACCTGGCGCGAACGCGAGGTCGCGGGCGAGCCGAAAGGTGTCGTCCTCGACCCGCGCCGAGAGCCGGTCCCTGGACTCCAGGCGTATGGCACGGTCTACATCCCGAGCCACCTCGTCGTGTCCGGTGACCCGGCCGCCGCGACGCGAGTGTTGAAGGATGCGGCAGGAAAGCTCGGGTGGGACGTCGAGCTCGAGACGGTCCGAACGCGCAACGGCGGTGACGCCCTGAGTCGCGCACGGATCGTACAGGCGCCGCGCGAGGGGCGCGACGACGAGCCGGTCCCGCCGGTGGACGCGTGGCGGCTGCTGCAGCAGGCGCGCCGCGACCAGCTTGTCGCCGAGCGGCTCGCCGACGGTGGGCGGAAGCGGTCGGCGGATGCCGATGACAACTCGTCTCGAACCGATGCGACGCGAGCGGTGTCGCTCGAAGCATCCATCGCGAACGACCCGGATCAGCGCGCGGCAATCGCCGCCGCACGCCGTGGGTCGGCGCGCTCCCGCGCGCCGAGGGTCGTCGACGATCCGGTCATCGCTCAGGTGAGCCTCGACCACGTCCTCGGCGTCGACCCGATCGACCTCAACCCGCACGGGCGCACGAATCCGCACGGGCGCACGAATCCGCACGGGCGCACGAACCCGCACGGGCGCACGAACCCTGCCGGCACCGAAGGCTACGCCTACCCCGGGTCCGGTGGACTCGAGTTGGTGACATTCGTCGGTCCGCCGCCGGCGGAGCGCCTTGCGCTCGCGGAAGGTGGTCGCCGACCCGTCATCGCCTTCGCCGACACGGGCTGCGGCGAGCATCCGTGGCTGACATCCGACGAGCGCACGGTGGTGCGCACGATCCATTCGGCGAGCGGCGGGGTGATCGGGGTCGATGACCCACAGAGCGACCCCGAGAAGTACGGGGACCTCTCTGGACCGCTGGACGGGTTCCTCGACGACGCTGCCGGGCACGGCACATTCGTGGCAGGCATCCTCCGCCAGGTGTGCCCCGACGCCGAGCTGATCGCGATCCGCGTGGCTGACAGCAACGGCAGTGTCCTCGAGAGCGAGCTGATCACGGCACTGGAGGAGCTCGCGGAGTGGATCGATGCGGGCACGGACGACGATCCCCACCACGTGGACGTCCTGAACCTCTCGCTCGGCTACTACCACGAGACTCCGGAGGACGGACGCTTCAGTCTGCGCCTCTTCGAGGCGCTCGGTGCGCTTCGGTCGAGGGGGTGCGTGGTCGTCTGCTCCGCGGGCAACGACGCGACGGAGCGCCCCGCGTTCCCGGCGGCGTTGTACAACTGGGGCGACCCCGACCTCACTTTCGACGAGCCGACGGGCGCCGCGCGCCACATCGCCGTGGGGGCGCTCAACCCGCAGGGCACCTCGGTCGCCCTTTTCAGCAATGTGGGTGATTGGGTGACGACGTACGCCCCCGGCACGTCGGTGTTGAGCGTCTTCCCGTCGTTCGAAGGTGGAATGCAGGCTGCTTCGCGCGCGGACAAGGGGGATCGACGGCGCCAGAGCCTCGATCCCGACGACTTCTCCGGTGGGCCCGCTGGCGGGTTCGCGGTATGGAGCGGGACCTCGTTCGCGGCCCCGTTCGTGTCGGCGACGATAGCGGCGCAGCTCGCGCCCTCTCTCGTGCAGGACGCGAAGGCCGCACGCGCCTCGAACGCCGTCGAGAAGGCGCTCAAGGCGCTGCAGCAGAATGACGGGTCACGGCTGACCGCGTAGCCGCCCACGTGCGCCCCCCGATCCTCGTGGATCGGGCCATGATTGCTAGATGGGGATCGGAGGCGAGGCCGCGGCGAAGCACCGGCGCGGCGTCGATCTGGCCAACCGCGGTAGTTACTCGGACGCGCGGCGCGTGCTGGCTGCGGCGTACGAGGCCGCAGAGACGGCGGGCGACGTCAACCTCATGGCTCGCGTCGTCGGCACCGTCGCGTATGTGCTCGCGCGGCTCGGCGACGTCGACGAGGGCGAGCGACTGTGCATCGAGATGCTGTCCCGCGAGGGACTCGATGACGTGACGGTCGCTCAGCTGCACGGTCAGCTCGGAGCGCTCGCACTGGAGCGCGGGCTTCCGGATCAAGCGGTCGAGTGGCTCACGAAGGGCGCAGACGGGCTGCGGGACGAGCCTGTTCGTCGCGCCAATGTGCTGATGAACCGCAGTCTCGTCGAGATGGATCGCGGACGCCTCGACGCGGCCCAGGCGGACCTCGAGGAAGCGGAGGGCATCTATCGTGCCGCGGGTCTCGCCGAGGAGACGAACCAGGCCGTCCACAACCTGGGATATCTCGCGATGCGACGCGGTGACGTGCTGACCGCGCTGAAGACCATGCAGAGCGTCCGCGATCCCCTCGACGAGGGTTCCGATGTGTGGGCTGCCATCAACGAGCTCGACCGGGCGGAAGTGCTCCGCGACGCCGGCCTCGTGACCGAGGCGGAGACGCTGCTCGAGAAGGCGGCTGTCGTGCTCGGCCGAAAGCGGGCGCCCCGCGAGCGAGCGGGCGCCGAGTATCAGCTGGCACGCTCACTGTTGAACCACGATCCCGATCGTGCGGTCATCGCTGCGCGCGTCGCCGCGCGGCGGTTCCGGGCACTCGGAAGCGACGGCTGGGCTCTCCGCGCCGAGGCGATCAAGCTGCGCGCACAGCTTGCGGTGGGGCGGATCGACAGGTCGGGGCGACCGGTGCGGCAGGGACACCGGCTGCCCTCGGAGGCGACGGTGGACGCTGTCGTGAGCGCGCTGAGACGGCATCGGCTGGTCGCGGAGGCGGAGGCGCTCCGGTTGGCGGACGTGCGCGCACGGGTTCGCCTGCACCGGCGGCCGGTGCCCGCGGCGGTGCGGATCCCACCGCGCATGCCCCTGGAGGTCACGACGCTGGCGCACGAGACCCGAGCAGTCGTCGCAGCGGTGGAGGGGCGAGAGGGCGACTGCCGGCGGCACGCGGCAAGGGGGCTCGACGCGCTCATCCGCGCGCAGAGCGCTTTCGGGAGCCTCGACCTGCAGACCAGCTCCGCCATGCGGGCGGGTGGACTGCTCACAGAAGGACTTTCCTCCGCGCTGCGCTCGGGCCGCCCGGACGTGATCTTCGACTGGTCGGAGCGCGCCCGCCTGATGAGTCAGCACGTTGTGCCGCTTCGCCCCCCGCGGGATGAGGATCTGGCTGCCGATCTCGCAGAGCTGCGGACCATCCGGGCCGCGGCCGGCGATGACGACTGGCTCGCCGACCCCCGTGCGCATGTTCTCGAGCGACGGATCCGGGACCGGCAGTGGGCCTCGACGACGGCCGGCGGGGCGACCGGCAGGATCGGGATGAGTGAGGCCCTCGACAGCCTCGGCGCGGGGGAGGCGCTGATCGCCTACGTCTTCGACGGCAATCGGCTGATCGCGCTCACTCTGTTCGAAGGCTCGGCCTCGATCGCCGAGCTGGAGTGGAGTGACGTCCGAGGCCTGCTCACGGGCCTCCGAGCCGACCTCGACGTGGCTGCGCGGGTGACGTCGGGACCGATGTCCACGCTCGTGCGCGACAGCCTGCGTGCGCGCGTCGAACGCCTCTCCACGTTGCTCGTGGGGCCGGCGCTGCCGCGCATCGACTCGGCACGCCGCATCGTGGTGCTCGCCCCGGGTGTGCTCTCCGGCATCCCCTGGTCGATGCTGCCGGCGCTCAGCGGCCGGGCATTGACCGTGCCGGGGTCGGCGTCCGCGTGGGCCGGGAGCCGCCCTCGGGGCGTGTTCCGCTTCGCGTCGGCAGGCTTCGTGATCGGTCCGAGGGTTCCCCGTGCGAGCGAGGAAGTAGCGGCCGCGCGAGGCTCGTGGCCGAGTGCGCCGACACTGCGGGACGGCGACGCCACGGTGTCTGCGGTGACGGAGCTGGCCTCGCAGGTCGACGTGCTTCATGCCGCCGGGCACGGCCGCCACGCGGTCGACAACCCGATGTTCTCGGGTCTCGAACTCGTGGACGGCACACTCTTCGGGTACGATATCGACCTCATCGACCGAGTGCCCGACACCGTGGTCCTCTCGGCCTGTGAGGTCGGGCGCTCATCCGTGCGCTGGGGCGAGGAGGCCGTCGGCATGGCGCGAGTGTGGCTCCACGCCGGAACGCGCGCGGTGGTCGCCGCGCCGGTGGTGGTGGCCGACGACGAGGCCTGCGAGCTGCTCGGTGCGATGCATGAGCGGCTCGCAGCGGGAACCGGTCCGTCGGAGGCCTTGGCGGCGGCATCCGAGCGCACCGGCATCATGGCCCCGTTCCAGGTGTACGGCGCCGGGTTCTGAGTTTCCTTCCGTCCGGATGTATCACGGCAGGCGCCGCACACTCCTCGCATCATGGAACGGCTCGCGCCGTCCGGGCTCTGGGGGCCTGGGCGCCGAGACGGCGATCACATCGGGGACGCGGCTGGGGAGCGTCGTCTTCGCAGCCGTTCCGCGAGGGGATGCCGCAGCGAGGGGAACGCGCGGCATCCCCTTCGCTTCATCCGCGCGACGAGTTCGCGGTACGCCCGCGCACGATGCCGACGAACGTCTCGACGGCGGGCGTGGTGCGGTCCGCGACCCACGCCAGGGCGACCGTCGAGACCGGGCCCCCGCGCAGCGCGCGGTGCTCGACGTCCTTGCGGTGATGCAGCCGCGCGAGCGACATCGGCACCACCACGATCCCGACTCCCGCAGCCACGGTCGCGATCGCCTCGGCCGTGTCGGAGGGCGGATCGAAGCGGGGCGGCACAGTCGCCGGAATCCGGATGCCGAGCACGTCGTCCTGCGGCACGATCAGCACCTCGCCCTCGAGGTCGCCGGGCTCCAGCTCGTCGGCGGCCGTCAGGTGCGAGTCCTTCGCGCACACGACGACGGGCACCTCGTCGTAGAGCGGGATGACGTGGAGTCCGTGGTCGTCGATCGGCAGCCGCACCAGCGCGGCGTCGGCCTCGGCCTCGTCGAGCGCCTCGCGCTGACCGGCGACGGACAGCGGCACGAGCTCGAGCGCCGTGCGCGGCATCCGCTCCTTCCACACGTCGATCCACTTGCCGGGCGTCGCACCGGGGATCGCACCGAGGCGGAATGTGCTCGGCTCGGCGACAACCGGCTCACGGGGAGCCGCGGGCGCCGGCCCAGGAGACGGGCGCGGCGTGCGCTGCGGCCGCGGCGCCGCGGATCCCTGGGAGCCCTGACGGCGCCGGGGCGCGGCATCCCGTCGCGGCTGTCGTCCGCCGCTCCTGCCCTTCGCCATATCGCTCAGCGTATCCCGGGCGCTATCGTTCGCTCATGATCGCGATCCTCGCCACCGCCTTCGCCGCGCTCGCGGCACTGCTGCACGTCTACATCTTCGTCATGGAGAGCGTGCAGTGGACGCAGCCGAAGATCTGGCGGCGCTTCGGCCTCGCCGACCAGACAGCCGCCGAGACGACGAAACCCCTGGCGTACAACCAGGGGTTCTACAACCTGTTCCTCGCGGTCGGCACCGTGCTCGGCATCGTGCTCTTCCTCACCGGCGCGGACGAGAGCGGCGTGCGTGCAGCGGGACTCGCCCTCGTGCTGTTCAGCCTCGGCTCGATGGTCGCGGCGGCGCTCGTGCTGCTCACGACCGGTATGAAGTACCTGCGTCCGGCACTCCTCCAGGGCACGCTGCCCCTCATCGGGTTCGTGCTGTACCTGTTCGCGTAGAGCGGGCTCAGCCGCACGCGCCCCACCTGCCGGCACCGGATGCCTCGGCCTGGGCCTGCGCGGCGGCCAGCAGATCGTAGAACGCCACGTTCGGCCACACCCGGATCGCCTCGGCGTCGCCCGCCGCGACGAGCTCGTGGTTCACGAAGCGGCCGTCGTCGGTCCACAGGTTGAACAGCGCGCGATCGTAGCGGTCCCACGTCTCGGTGTCGGGCGCCGCCCACACCGTGGACCCCTCGGGCAGCAGCTCGGCCAGATGCGCACGGGCCTCGTCCGCCCAGCACTCGGGAGAGGGTGTGCCCTCGGGCGTGTCGATGCCGATGAGCCGGACGCGGATCGGGTTCGACGTCGCCACGACCTCGTTCGGCTCCTGCATGCGCGCCTCGATGGTGTCGCCGTCGAAGACGTACGTCACAGTGAGCGCGAAGGCGTCGCCGGGGCGCGACGGGAGGCCGTCGGCCGGCGCAGCGGACGCGTTCGAAGGAGCGCTGCTCGCGGTCGGGCCGGCCTCTGCCCACGGCATCCGTCCGCTCGCGGCGAGCCAGACGACCGCGACCACCACCGCGAGGACGAGGGCGACCGCGAAGGTCGCGCCGCTGCGGCGGGGTCGTGCGGACGCCATCGCGCCAGGCTAGCCCAGCACCGCGGAGATTCGCCGTCCGCCGGGCTGTCCGCAGACCGGTGGGTCAGGCGGCGAGCCGCAGCCCTCGCCGGTCGGTGGCGACGCGCTCGCCGTCGGCGATGGTCTGGTCGTCGCCGATGAGCGAGCCCCCAGCGACGCGGGCGTCGGTGCCGACCTGGGTGCGAACGCCGATCTTGGCGCGCGGGCCGATGGCCGCGCGCGGTCCGATGTGCGCGTGGGGCGCGATCTCGGCGTCGGGACCGATCACCGCATCCGACTCGACCCATACGCCGCGGCCGACATGCGCGCCCGCGGCGATCTGAACGCCCGGTTCGACATAAGCGCCCGCTTCGACGATCGCGCTCGGGTGCACCTTCGCGCCGTGCGCGATGAGGCCCCGACCGTTCACGTGCTTGCGGTAGCGCAGCGTCTCGCCACGGTCGTTCTCGATGTCGACGTAGTTCTTGCCCACTGTCCCCTCCTGCAGCCCCGGCATAGGGCTGAGTACATGGATAACCACAGGCGTCGTCGTTTCATTCCCGCGCATCGGATCCCGCGCATCGGCCCCTGCGCATCGGGCCCCGCGCACCGGCCCCCGCGCACCGGCCCCCGCGCATCGGGCCCCGCGCATCGGCCCCTGCGCATCGGCCGCCGCGCACCGGGCCCGGGCCCTTCCGCTCCGCAGTCAGGAACGGCGGGTGCGAGGGGGTGGGTGAGGACGAAAAGTGACTGCGGAGCGAGGGGGAGTGGGACGAGAGGGGGAGGATCAGCGGGCGGCGTGCTCGTCGGCGGCTGCGAGGGCGCGGTCGATGACGTCCAGGCCGCGCACGAGCTCGTCCTCCGAGACGACGAGGGGCGGGGCCACGTGCACGCGGTTGAAATGGGTGAACGGCCACACCCCGTCCCGCTTGCACGCCGCGGCGACGGCCGCGACGGGTGCGGCATCCGCCCCGCTCGCGTTGAACGGCACGAGCTGCTCGCGGGTATCGCGATCCTTCACCAGCTCGATCGCCCAGAACAGGCCCATTCCGCGCACGTCGCCGACGGACGGATGCCGCGAGGCGATGTCGCGCAGGCGCGGCTCGACGACGCGCGAGCCGAGGTCGCGCACGCGCTCGAGGATGCCATCGCGCTCGAAGACCTCGAACGTCGCGACGCCCGCCGCGCACGCGAGAGGGTGTCCGGAGTACGTCAGACCGCCGGGGAAGGCGACCGTGTCGAAGTGTGCGGCGATGCGGTCCGAGATGACGACGCCGCCGAGCGGCACGTACCCGGAGTTCACGCCCTTCGCGAACGTGATGAGGTCGGGCACGACGTCGAAAGCCTGGAACGCGAACCACTCGCCCACGCGGCCGAACCCGACCATGACCTCGTCGGCGATGTAGACGATGCCGAAGCGGTCGCACAGTTCGCGCACGCCGGCGAGATACCCGGGCGGAGGTACGAGCACGCCGTTGGTGCCCACGATCGTCTCGATGACGATCGCGGCGATCGTCGAGGCGCCCTCGAGCACGATCGTCTGCTCGAGGTGCTCGAGCGCACGCTGGGTCTCCTCCTCGGGCGTCGACGAGTGGAACGCCGAGCGGTAGGGGTAGGGCCCGAAGAACTTCGCGACCGAGCCGTCGGCGGGCTCGTTCGGCCAGCGCCGCGGGTCGCCCGTGAGCGAGATCGCGGTCGCCGTGTTGCCGTGGTAGCTGCGGTACATCGACAGCACCTTGCGACGGCCGGTCACCAGGCGCGCCATGCGCACCGCGTTCTCGTTCGCGTCGGCGCCGCCGTTGGTGAAGAACACCTTCTCGAACCCGTCGCCCGCGACCCCGGCGATGCGGCGCGCGAGCTCGCCCCGCACGTCGTTCGCCATCGACGGCTGGATGGTCGCGAGTCGGCCCGCCTGGTCCTGGATGGCGCGGACGAGATCCGGATGCTGATGCCCGAGGTTGAGGTTCACCAGCTGCGAGCTGAAGTCGAGGTAGGCATTGCCGGCGTAGTCCCAGAACGTCGAGCCCTCGCCCGCGGCGACCGGCAGCGGGTCGATGAGGGCCTGCGCGCTCCACGAATGGAACACGTGCCCGCGGTCGTCGGCGCGCACGCGCGCATCGGCCTCGAGATCGGGCTGGAGTCCGGTGAGAACGGTGTCGGTCATGGGGGTGTCCTTCGGTTGCTGCGTTCGGTCTCGCTTCGCTCGCTCGATGACCGAGGCCTCCCGGTGCACTCGGTCGTCAAGCGAGCGAGGAACGAGCGAGACGATGCGGGTCAGTGGTTCTGGGGGAAGCCGAGGTTGATGCCGCGGGTATCTGAAAGGCTGCGGGTGGCGGGGTCGAGCCAGCGGGCGGTGATGGCCTTCTCGCGGGTGAAGAAGTCGAAGCCGTGCATTCCGTAGGCTTTGGCGTCGCCGAACAGGGACTGCTTCCAGCCGCCGAAGGAGTGGTAGGCGACGGGGACGGGGATGGGCACGTTGATGCCGATCATGCCGACCTGTACTTCGTTCTGGAAGCGGCGGGCGGCGCCGCCGTCGTTGGTGAAGATCGCGGTGCCGTTGCCGAATTGGCCGGAGTTGATCAGGTCGAGTCCTTCGTCGTAGGAGTCGACGCGGATGACGGAGAGGACCGGTCCGAAGATCTCCTCGGTGTAGGCGCGGCTGCTGGTGGGGACGCGGTCGAGGAGGGTGGGGCCGAAGAAGAACCCGTCCTCGTGTCCGTCGACGGTGTATCCGCGGCCGTCGACGACGATCGTCGCGCCGTCTTGCTCGGCGATATCGACGTAGGACGCGACTTTGTCGCGGTGCACGTCGGTGATGAGCGGGCCCATGTCGGGCTCGACACCGTCGGCGCCGGCACCGTTGCCGATGCGGAGCTTGCCGATGCGGTCCTGGATCTTGGCGATGAGGTCGTCGGCGACCGGCTCGACGGCCAGCACGACCGAGATGGCCATGCAGCGCTCTCCGGCGGCGCCGTAGCCGGCGTTGACCGCTTGATCGGCGACCAGGTCGAGATCGGCGTCGGGAAGGACGAGCATGTGGTTCTTCGCGCCGCCGAGCGCCTGTACCCGCTTGCCGTGCTTCGAGGCGGTCTCGTAGATGTACTGCGCGATCGGCGTCGACCCGACGAAGCTGATCGACTGCACGTCGGGGCTGGTGAGGAGCCCGTCGACGGCGAGCTTGTCGCCCTGAAGAACGGTGAAGACGCCGTCGGGAAGCCCCGCTTCCTTCCACAGCTGCGCCAGCCACAGCGACGCGGACGGGTCCTTCTCGCTGGGCTTGAGCACCACGGCGTTGCCGGCGGCGATCGCGATCGGGAAGAACCACATCGGCACCATCGCCGGGAAGTTGAACGGGCTGATGATGCCCACGACGCCGAGCGGCTGCTTGATGGAGTACACGTCGATGCCGTTGGAGGCGTTCTCGGAGTAGGCGCCCTTGATCAGGTGCGGGAACCCGGTGGCCAGCTCCACGACCTCCTGGCCGCGGAGGATCTCACCCATCGCGTCCGAGCGCACCTTGCCGTGCTCGGCCGTGATGATCGCCGCGAGCTCGGCCTTGCGCGCGTTCAACAACTCGCGGAACGCGAACAGCACCCCCTGCCGCCGCGCCACCGAGTAGCCCGACCACACCTCGAAGCCACGCACCGCCGACGCGATCGCAGCATCCACCTCCGCCTCATCGGCCAACGCGACCTGCGCGCTGACCGCACCCGTCGCCGGGTTGAACACCGGCGCCGTGCGACCACTCGCCGACGCGCGCTCCGCCCCATCGATCCAATGTCCGATGACCCGGATGGCGGCGTCCGGCGCCGCGTCGGCGATGGTGGTCTCGGCGATGGTCATAGGTCGTCCTCTCAACTTTCGGACAGATCGTGTGGTGATCACGTAGGCTTGGCGAAACCCAGCCTGACAGAGAAGAAGAGGCGATCACGGTGCCCGACCGTCGCGAAGATTCGATGATCCACACGGATCGTCCGAGTGATCGATTCGCCGACGAGACCCTGCCGACGGTGCGCGAGGTGATCGCGCTCGACGCGGTCGCGCAAGGCGTGCCCGAGGTGCTCGTCGGCGACGAAGCGCTCGATGCCCGCGTGCGCTGGCTGCACGTGTCCGACAGCGCCGGGGTCGCGCGCCTCCTCGATGGCGGCGAGCTGCTGCTGTCGACCGGATCGTCGTGGCCCGCCGAACCCGCCGACCTCCGCCGCTTCATCGGCGAACTGTCGGACGCCGGACTGTCGGGCCTCGTGCTCGAACTCGGAACGCACTACCACTACGTGCCCGCCGTCGTGGTCGAGGCGGCGCGCGAGCGCGGGCTCGCGTTGGTGGTGCTGCACCGCGAAGTGAAGTTCGTGACCCTGACCGAAGCCGTGCACAGCCGCATCATCACGGGTCAGACCGACGCGCTGCGGGCGCGTGACGAAGTACGCGAGCGATTCACCGCGCTGGTGCTGCGCGGTTCGCCCGCTGACTTCATCGTGCACCAGCTGGCCCAGACCCTCGGCGCCCCGGTGATCCTCGAGAACCTCGCCTACGAGGTAGTGGCGTCAGAGGTGCCGCTCGCGCTGGAGGAGGAGCTCTTCACCGAGTGGGAGCTGCGGTCGCGGTCCGCGCATCGCCGCGCCGAGCAGCGCCGCCGGCAGGGCGGGGCGCCGGGGGTGGAGGACTGGCTCATCGTCCCGGTCGAGGCACGAGGCATCCGCTGGGGCAATCTCATCGCGCTGCCAGGACCGGAGCACGCCGCCGGACGCACCGCCGTGCTCGAGCAGGGCGCGATCGCCCTGGCCGTCGGCCGCCTCGCCGACGGCGACACCGACGAGTGGGCCAGCATCAGCCGCCGCCGGCTCGTGGACGGTCTTCTCGCCGGGCGCTTCGCCGGCGTCGGCGGCGCCGCCGCGCGCATCGAGGCGGCCGGCCTGCCACTGCGCGGTGCCGGGCTGTACGGCGTCGTGGTGTCGGGCGCCGCCGTCGCTGCGGAGCGGGCGGATGCCGCGGCTCGCGCCCTCCGCGGGCGCGCCCTGGCCGGATCCGCTCCCGAGGGCGTCCCGGCGCCGTCGGCGGTGATGCTGCTCTCGCTTCCGGGCGAGGTGGTGTTCGACGACGACGCGGTGGTCGCGTTCGCCCGCGCCCTGGTCGACCCCGCAGACCTGGACCGTGTCACGGTGTCGGTCGGGCGGCGTGCCGACGGCATCGAGGCGGCGCTCACCTCGCTGCACGAGGCGGTGGGCCTCGCGCGCGGGCGCCGCCGGAGAGCCGGGCGCGGCCCGCACCTGCGGCGGGCCGAGAACCGGCCGCTCGTGCAGCTGGTGACCGCGCTGCGCGACGACCATCGCGTGCTCGAGCACGGCGAGCGCATGCTCGCGCCGCTCATCGCGCACGACCTTTCCCGGTCGGGCGACCTGCTCGACGTGCTCGAGGCCATGCTCGCGCACCCGGGCAACCGCACCGCCGCGGCCTCGGCATCCCATCTGTCGCGATCGGTCTTCTACCAGCGCATCGCGCTCATCGAAGAGCTGCTCGGTACCGACCTCGACGACGGCGAGACCCAGACCGCGCTGCACCTCGCGCTGCTCGTGAGACGTTCCGCGGGCCGCTGACCCGCGCCGCGGGCTCGACGGAGGTCCGACACCGTGGCAGAGTCCGCGGGGTCAGGCGCGCCGCGGGTCGATCATCGTCATGCCCGCCGGCGCCGAGTCGGCCAGGGCGGGCAGCACCCGGGCCGCCTCCTCGAGGTCGATCACCCGCTCGATGAGCCGCTCGGGATCGAGGGCGCCGCTCTCGATGAGCGCGAGCATACCGGGGTAGTCGGCGGCGGCCATGCCGTGGCTGCCGAAGACATCGAGCTCCCACGCGATGACGCGCGCCATCGGCACACGCGGATCGCCCTCGACCGGAGGGAGGAGCCCGATCTGCACATGGCGGCCCCGACGGCGCAGACTGTGGATCGCGTCGGCGCACGTCTGCTCGCTCCCGACCGCGTCAACGGCGATGTGCGCGCCGCCGCCGGTGAGCTCATGCACGGCGGCCGGGATGTCGCGGCCATCGGCGGTGAGGACGTGATCGGCTCCGAGCGATCGGGCCGCGGCGAGGGCGCCCGCACCCCTGTCGACGGCCACGACCCGGGCGCCGAGCGCCTTCGCGATCATGACCGCGCTGAGGCCGACGCCTCCGGCTCCGATCACGACGATCCACTCCCCGGACGCGAGCCGCGCGCGGCCGACGAGCCCGCGGTACGCGGTGGCGAACCGGCACCCGAGGCCCGCGGCCGCCTCGAAGCTCACCGACTCGGGGATCGCGACGAGGTTCGTGTCGGCCGCGTGCAAAGCGACGTACTCGGCGAACGAGCCCCAGTGCGTGAAGCCGGGCTGCTGCTGATCGGGGCACACCTGGGCCTCGCCGCGCAGGCACCACTCGCACGCCCCGCAGCCGCACACGAACGGCACGGTCACGCGATCGCCGACCGCCCACTTCGCGACGCCCGTGCCGACCTCGGCGACCACGCCGGCGAGCTCGTGCCCGGGCACGTGCGGCAGGGCGATCTCGTCGTGCCCGGCCCACGCGTGCCAGTCGCTCCGGCACAGACCGGTCGCGTGCACCCGCACCACGACTCCGCCCTCCGGCGCGCTCGGTGCCGCGACATCCCGCACCTCGGGCCTCGCGCCGACGGCGTCATACACGACAGCTCGCACCGCGACATCCTCTCATCCGGCGCCGGCCTCGGAGCCCGAGACCAGGCCCGCGGCGCCGGCCTCGGCCTCGGAGTCCGAGACCAGGCTCGCGACTCAACCCGCGACGTAGACCTTGCGCAGCGTCTCGTGCACGGTCCACACCGTGCGCATCCCGGCGGTGAGACGCACCACCGATCCGGGTCGCAGCTCGACAGGCGGCAGCGGCGGCTCGTCGAACACCACCGTCGCCGAGCCCGACAGCACCACGAACACCTCGTCCGCCTCGACATCCCGCATGGCTCCGGGAGACATCTCCCACACCCCGATCGCGTCCGTCAGCTCGACGAACCCGGTGCTCGGGGAACCGGCCACGGTCTGCTCGCCGGGCACCGACTCGTGCGCGAGGGCGAGGGTCGCGGCATCCGTCACCGTGCCGGGCTCGAGGCCGTCGAACGGACCGCTCACGAGTCGAACCCCAGCCCCAGCGCGTCGAGCGTCTTCAGCAGCAGGTTGCGCCGGCCGCGGTTGTGGTCCGCCCGGTCGAGCGACCACCGCGTGGCGTTGATGCCGATCGCGGCGGCGGGCTCAGGCGGGAACGGCAGCGGCCGCTTGCGCACCATCTCGAGCTCGGTCCGCTCGTTCGAGACTCCGTCCAGCAGGTCGAGCATGACGTCCGCGGCGAACCGCGTCGAGCCGACGCCGAGTCCTGTGAAGCCTGCGGCGTACGCGACGCGACGCTCGCGCGCCGTGCCGAAGAACGCCGTGAACTGCGTGGACGTGTCGATCGCCCCCGCCCACCGGTGCGTGAAACGCAGGCCCTCGAGTTGCGGGAACGTCGTGAAGAAGTGGCTCGCGAGCTTGCGCCACGTCTCGGGCCGGTTCTCGTACTCGGGCTTCACCTTGCGGCCGTAGTGGTAGATCGCGTCGTACCCGCCGAACAGGATCCGGTTGTCGCGACTCAGGCGGTAGTAGTGGAACTGGTTCGCCATGTCGCCGATGCCCTGCCGGTCGTGCCAGCCGATCGACGCCAGCTGCGCGTCGGTGAGCGGCTCGGTCATGAGCACGTAGTCGTACACCGGCACCGTCATCAGGCGGTTGCGCTTGAGGAGCGACGGGAACACATTCGTCGCCAGGACGGCGCGGGATGCCTCGACCCTCCCGCCCTCGGTCGCGACGGTGACTCCGGGACCGGACGTGTCGATGCCGGTGACGGGCGAGCGTTCGAAGATCTCGACCCCGCGCTCTTCGCACACGCGCGCGAGCTCGGCCGCCAGCCGCGCCGGATGCACGAGCGCGCAGGTGCGCTGCTCCCACACCGCCGCGAGGTACGTGGGGGAGGCGACGGATGCCTGCACCGCCGCGCGATCGAGGAAGACCACGCCCTCCTCGCCCTCGGCGGCCCACTCTTCGAGCCACTCGAGCTGGTGCGGCTCGACTGCCGGCGCCAGCTGCCCGGTGCGCTCGAACTCGAAGTCCATGCCGTACCGGGACTCGGCCGCCTCGATCGCGTCGAGGTTCTCGAGTCCGAGGCGTTTCAGCGTCGGCATCTCGGCGGGCCACCGCGACTGGCCGTTCTCGTCGCCGTGCGTGAGGCTCGCCTCGCAGAAACCGCCGTTGCGGCCCGAGGCCGCCCAGCCGACGCGCTGCGCCTCGACGACCACCACGGTGGCGTCGGGATCCCGCTCCTTCGCGAGCAGCGCGGTCCACAGCCCGGTGTAGCCGCCGCCGACCACGACCAGGTCTGCCCGGTGCGTGCCGACGAGCGGTGGACGGTCGGGCGTGAGCGAATCGGGAAGGTCGTCGCGCCAGAACACCGAGTGCGCGGTGCCCGTGAGGGAGTGGTCGACGACGGATGCTGCCGGCCGCTGTCGTTCGAAGACGGTCGTGCCCAAGGGGTATCAACTCCGTTGCGTAGGGTTTCGTCCATCCTCCCGCGCGGGCGCCGGCCGCGGCATCCGGTCGCTGTCAGGACTTCGGGTGCCGCCGGACAGGCTGTCGGGGGTGTCGGGCTGTGGGGAAGGTTGCGCGTGTCGCAACTCCGCCTGAACCGGCCGTCAGCTGAGCGCGGCCCGCAGGAGTCCGTCGAAGGGCGTCGCGCGAGCACTGGGGAGGCGGCGTTGCGGCACGCGACGTGTCCGACGCGACGACTGACTGGCCGGGGCTCGGCGGCGGCGCACTTCGACGGACGGGGCGCGCGGGCGTGTCGCAACTCCGCCTGAACCGGCCGGCAGATGGATGCGGGCTACGGAACCTGGGCGCGAGCGCGGAACACCGCGGAGGACGAGGAGGAGTTGCGACACGCGCAGGCCCCGGGAGCTGGCGTCGACCTGGGTCGCAGCGTGCGCGGCGGCGGCGTCAGCGGGCGGCGACCTCGGCGACGAGGGTGCCGGCATCCGTCACCCTCGCGTAGCTGCCGAGCGAGGCCATGAACGCCGCGTGCACCTGGGCGCCGGGCACCTTCGCGCCGGCGAACTCGAGGTCGGGTGCGGCGCACGCGTCGTGCGCGACCGCGACACGGAAGCCGAGATCGGATGCCGCGCGCACCGTCGCATCGACACACATGCTCGACATCATCCCGCCGACGACGAGTTCGTCGGGATCGGCCGCGCGCAGCAGCGCCTCGAGGCCGGTGCCGAGGAAGGCGTTGGGGTGCGCCTTGACGACGACATGCTCGTCGCCCTGGGGCGCCACGCGCGGGTCGATCTGCACGCCGGGCGTTCCGGGCGCGAAGAACGCGGCATCCGGGGCATCCCACACGTGCTGCACGTGCACGACCCGCTCGTGTGCGCGGCGGAACCCGTCGCGCAGACGCGCCGCGGCGACGGCCGCCGCATCCGGTTCGACGAGCGGATGGCGTCCGCCGGGGAAGTAGTCGCGCTGGATGTCGATGAGGAGCAGCAGCCGGGTCACCCGCTACAGCCTAGAACCGCTACGAGGGTTCGGTTCCGCGGTTCGGTTCTGCGTTTCGTCTCTGCGTTTCGTCTCGCTTCGCTCGCTCAACGACCGGGGGCTCGCGCAGCGACCGAGGGCTCGCTCAACGACCGGGGGCTCGCGCACGGGAGGAACGAGCGAGACGAAACGCGTCAGGAATCCGGCGCGGCGTAGACGCGCTCGCCCTCGACGAAGGTCTGCAGCACACGGGTGGCCCCGATCTCGTCGGCAGGTCCGGCGAACGGGTCGCGGTCCAGCACCGCGAGATCGGCGTACTTGCCGACCTCGATCGTGCCGGTGACCTGGTCGAGGTGGTTCACCCACGCCGACCCGGCCGTGTAAGCCGTCAAGGAGGTGGCGAGATCGATCGCTTGCTCGGGGAGGAACGCGTCGTATTCGCCCTCCTCGTGCCCGGGCGCCGCCTTGCGGTTGACCGCCGTGTGGATCGCGGCCATCGGATCGGGCGTCGACACCGACCAGTCGCTGCCGGCCGCCAGCACCGCGCCGGCACGCAGCAGGTCGCCGAACGGGTACTGCCACGCGTCGCGCGGCGAACCGAGGAACGGCAGGGTCAGGTCGACCATCTGCGGCTCGTACGTCGCCCACAGCGACTGCATGTTCGCGGCGACGCCGAGCTCACGGAACCGCGGCACATCCTCCGGGTGCACCACCTGGATGTGCGCGATGTGGTGACGGTTGTCGCCGCGGCCGTTGCGGGCGATCGCGTGCTCGACGGCATCGAGGCACTCGCGCACCGCGCGGTCGCCGATCGCGTGGAAGTGCACCTGGAATCCCTCGGCATCGAGGATCGGCACGGCCTCGTTCAGGATCTCGGGCGCGACGAACGAGATCCCGGAGTTGTCGGTGAAGTGTCCGTGGCCGTCGCAGTAGGGCTCGAGCATGGACGCGGTGAAGTTCTCGGCGACGCCGTCCTGCATGACCTTGACGGATGTCGCGGCGAAGCGCCCGCCGCGGTAGCGGTCGCGGCGCTCGAGGATCGACGGGATCTGCTCGAGCCCCGCCGTGCGGTCCCACCAGATCGCGCCCACCACGCGTGCCGTCAGCGTGCCGTCGGCGGCGGCCTGGAGGTAGGCCGGACCCGGGTCTCCGGCATCCCCGTACGATCCGACGATCGCGTCCTGCCACGCCGTGATGCCGAACGAGTGCAGGTAGCGCTGACCCACGAGCAGCGCCTCGGTGAGCCGCTCGAGCGACTCTTCGGGCAGTAGCCGGTTCACGAGGCTCATCGCGCCCTCGTGCAGCGTGCCGGACGGCGCACCGTCGGCGTCGCGCTCGATGCGGCCGTCGGCGGGATCGGGGGTGTCGCGGTCGATGCCCGCCAGCCGGAGGGCCGCCGAGTTCACCCAGGCGCCGTGACCGTCGCGGTTCGGGAAGAACGCGGGCCGGTCACCGGTCACCCGGTCCAGCACGGCCGCGGTCGGCGTGCCGCCGGGGAACGCCGACATCTGCCACCCGCCCCCGAGGATCCACTCGTCGTCGGGGTGGGCGTCGACGTAGCGCGTGATCGCCGCGAGGTACTCGTCGGCGGTCGCGTACTCGGCCAGGTCGCAGCGCAGCATGTCGAGCCCGCCCCACACCGGATGCACATGCGCGTCCTGAAACCCGGGGATCAGCATCCGTCCTCGCAGGTCGATCGTCTCGGTCGACGGGCCGACGAGGTCGGTGAGGTCTCCGGGCGCGACGGCGATGATGCGGCCGTCCTTGACCGCGACGGAGCCGGCGCGCGAGCGCACGGTGTCCGCGGTGAAGACGGGCCCGCCCGTGAAGACGAGATCGGCGTACGGCATAGGTCTGGTCCTTCTTCGCCGAGAGTGCATGTGGTGGACGAGGGAGAGGGAGCTTCCCTGCCCCTCGTCCACCAGCTGCACTCTCGCGGCTGGGTGAGGTGGGAGAGGGGGAGGGGGAGGGGGAGAGAGGGAGAGGGGGGATGCTGCGGGTGGGGGTCAGCCGCCGGTCATGGTGCGGGCGATCTGGGTCGCGGAGTCGCCGGCGCGCCGGAGCACGAGCGCCACGAGCGCGAGGGCGACGAGCGTCAGCAGCAGCATGATCGTCGACACCGCCGCGATCTCGGGGCGCAGGCCCGACCGCACCGCCGACAGCACGTACACCGGCCACGGCGTCGTGCCCGACACCTGCACGAACGCGGCGACGATGGTGTTGTCGAGACTCAGCGTGAACGCGAGCAGGAAGCCCGCGAGCACCGCCGGCATCGCGAGCGCGAGGGTCACGCGACGGAACGTCGTGAACGGATTGGCGTAGAGATCGGCGGATGCCTCTTCGAGATTGGCATCCTGACCCACGAGCCGTGCGCGCACGATGTACGACACCACGGCGGTGGCGAACAGCGACGAGCCGATCGACAGGCGCACGATGCCGTCGTTGAACATCCCGATCCCGGCGTCCTGGCCGAGGAACACGAACCAGGGCAGCAGCGCCACCGCGTCGACGATCTCGGGCGTCACCGAGACGAGCAGCAGGAGCCCGAGGAACCACCACACCCACTTGCCCGGGTGACGCGCCATCGCGATGCCGGCCAGGGTTCCGAGAACCGTCGCGATGATCGCCGCGATGAACGCGGTGATGAGCGACACCCTCACGGCGTTCTGGATCGCCGGCTTCTCGAGGATCGTCGCGAACGCGTCGAACCCGAAGCCGTCCCACGACACCAGGAGGCGCCCGGTGTTGAACGAGTAGATGACGATCACGATGATCGGCAGGAACAGGAAGAGCATCACCAGCACTCCCCACACGCCGAACGCGACGTCGGACCACGGGCGGTGCGCGCGGCGGCGCGGAGCGCGCGGAACGTCCGACCCTTCGCGCGACTGGAGGAGAGTCTGGGTCTCGGTCACCTGGGTCACGTCGTCACCTCCACGCGGGCCGGGATCGCGGCATCCGTCGTCGTCTCCTTCTCGGGGGCGGGGCCCAGCACCAGCCGGCTGCGCGAACGGAACGGCAGCGCGATGAGCCAGATGACGACCGCGGCCACGCCGATCGTCAGCATGATCACGAGCATCAGCAGCACCGCCATCGCCGAGCCGAGCGCCCAGTTCTGCGCCGTCTGGAACTGGCTCGCGACGAGTTGCCCGACCATGTTCCCCTTCGCGCCGCCCAGGACGGTCGCGGTGATGTAGTCGCCCATCAACGGGATGAAGACCAGCAGCACGCCGGCCACGATGCCCGGCCGCGACAGCGGAAGCGTCACGCGGAAGAACGTCGAGATCTTTCCCGCACCGAGGTCCTTCGATGCCTCGCGCAGCGCCGGCCCGACGCGGTCGAACGCGACGAACAGAGGCAGGATCATGAGCGGCAAGTAGTTGTAGACCACGCCGATGACGACGGCGGTGCGGGTGTACAGCAGGTCGAGCGGGCCGTCGAGCATGCCGATCGACTGCAGCAGCCACGACAGCCACCCCTCGGGCGCCAGGATCACCTGCCAGCCGATCGTGCGCACCAGGAAGTTCGTCCAGAACGGCACCAGCACGAGCGCGATGAGCAGGCCACGCCGCTGCGGCTTGACCTTGAACGCCATCCAGTACGCGACCGGGGCGCCGATCAGGAAGCACAGCACCGTGCCGATGATGCCGACCCACAGGGTGTTCTGGAACGTCGCGAAGAACGTGGGCGACACGGCTTCGACGTACCGGTCGAACGAGAGGATGTCGTTCGCGTGCGTGCCGAACACCCCCGGCTTGTAGCCGAAGCTGAACCACACCACCATCGCCACGGGGGCGACGAAGAACAGCAGGAGCCACGCCCACGCCGGAACGGCCAGCGCGGCTCCCGCCGAGCGGCTACGCACCGGCCGCGGCCTTCATCTCGTTCCAGATCTCGACGCGCGTGGTCTGCGAGTCGTTGAGCTCCTGCTCGTACATCATCTCGAGCATCGCCGGATCGAAGAAGATGAGCTCGGGCATCTCGACGCCGGCGTCGATCGCGGTCTGCTCCATGTCCTTGCCGCCGACGTTGTAGCCGATGTAGTCGAGGTTGAGCAGCAGGTTCTCGGGCGTCATCGAGTAGTTGATGAACGCGTGCGCGGCCTCCGGGTGCGGCGCACCGGCGGCGATCGCCCAGTTGTCCATCCACAGCTCGGTCTCGGGGCCGGGGAGCACCCACTGCCAGCGCTCGGGATCGCTCGACTCCAGCATGCCCAGGCGGGCGTCGCCGTTCCACGCCTGCATGAGCACCTGGGTGCCCTGCGGGATGGCGTTCGTTCCGGGGTACGAGTCGAACGCCGAGATGTGCGGCGCGATCGTCTCGACGAGGAACGCGCGGGCGGCCTCGAGCTCGTCGGGGTCCTCGGTGTTCCAGTTGATGTGGTTGGCCCAGAAGTACGAGCCGACCACTCCCGCGGGGTCGTCCGACATCGAGGTCTTGCCGCTGGCCTCGTTCTGGGCGGCGTCGAAGAAGTCCGCCCACGTCGTCAGCTCGCGCGTGATCACCGTCTTGTCGTAGACGTAGCCGGTGGTGCCCCACGCCTTGCAGACGGAGTAGTCGTTCGTCGGGTCCCACGACCGGCCGAGGAAGGCGGGGTCCATGTTCGCCATGTTCGGGAGCAGGTCCTTGTTGAACTTCTCGAGCAGCCCGTTCTCGATCATCTGCGGGATGAAGACGCCCGTCGGCACGACGATGTCGTAGCCGGACGTGCCCTTCGCGGCGACGAGCTTGGCGATGAGCTCCTCGTTCGACGAGTACGAGTCGAGGGTGACCTTGGGGCCGAGCTCGTCGGTGAAGCCCGAGACGACGTCGGGCGAGTCGTAGTCGCCCCACGTGTACACCGACAGGCTGCCCTCGAGGTCGCCGCCGGTGGCCTGCGGCGCCGGCGACGAGCCGCCGCCGGGGGCGCACGCGGCGAGGACGGTGGCTCCGCCGGCGAGCGCGGCGAAGCTGAGGAAGCGGCGGCGCGACAGCTCGCGCATGATGACGGGCGCCCCGGCCTCGGGGGCGAGGATGCGGAGGGGGTTGCGGGACTCGTTCATCGGTGTCTCCTGGTTCGGGTCGGAGCCGGTGAGGCGGCTGTGCTGTGGGGCCGGCAAGCCGGCGGGAGTTCGGGATGCCGCGGCTGAGGTCGGCGCGGGTGCGGCGGGTGCGGATCAGGCGGTCGGCGGGGCGATGTAGCCGCCCTCCTGCGCGGCGTCGTCGGCGGGGAACAGCAGGACGTGATGGGCGGCCCACGTGCACACCACGCGATCGCCCACGGTCAGCGAGGGCGCGTCGGGCGTCGGGCGTCGCACGATGAGGCTCTGGTCGTCGCCCAGCTGCACCAGGTACTGCATCGTGTCGCCCAGGTGCGACACCCCGATCAGCTCGCCGCGTGCGACGTTGGCGTCGGAGAACGTGCCCGGGGTGGTCTCCGAGCCGCCCTCTGCGGGACCTGCCGACGGGTCCTTCTCGATGCGGATGTACTCGGGGCGCACCGCCGCTTCGCCGAGATTCGTCGTCGTCAGGGTCGCCGACGTGGCGCGCACGAGAGCGTGGGCGGAGCTGATCGCCGCTCCGGCCTCGGCCACCGGACCGCGGAAGAAGTTCTGCTGGCCCACGAACGCCGCGACGTACGCCGACGCGGGGCGCGCGTACACGGTGTCGGCGTCGGCGAGCTGCTCGATGCGACCCGCACGCATGATGGCGATGCGGTCGCTCATCGACAGCGCCTCGCCCTGGTCGTGGGTGACGAACACGAACGTGATGCCGAGGCGGGACTGCAGCAGCTTCAGCTCGAGCTGCATCTCTTCGCGCAGCTGACGGTCGAGGGCGCCGAGCGGCTCGTCCAGGAGGAGGACCGCGGGGCGGTTCACCAGCGCCCGGGCCAGTGCGATGCGCTGCTGCTGGCCGCCCGAGAGCTGCGTCGGCTTGCGGTCGCCGAAGCGGCGCATCTGCACGAGGTCGAGCGCCTGCGACACGCGCTCGCGCACTTCGGACTTGGGGGTGCGTCGCTGCTGCAGCCCGTAGGCGACGTTCTCGGCGACCGAGAGGTGCGGGAACAGGGCGTACGCCTGGAACACGGTGTTGACGTCGCGCCGATACGGCGGCACGCCGCGCACCGGACGTCCCGAGATGCGGATGTCTCCGGCATCCGGCTGCTCGAACCCGGCGATCATGCGCAGCGTGGTCGTCTTGCCGCAGCCCGAAGGGCCCAGCAGCGAGATGAACTCGCCCGGCTCGATCGTCAGCGACAGGTCGTCGACGGCGACCTGGTCGCCGTAGTACTTCGTGATTCCCGCGAGCACGACGGCTCCGCGCGAGTCTGTGGCCGTGGTCGCGGCGGTCGGGTCCGCCTCGGTCGCAGTGGTCACCTGGTGACGCCCTCCTGATCGCGGGGCCGCGCGGCGATGCGCGGTCGAGTGTGTGAGGTATTCAATATCGCGGCGGCGTCCGCGGGCAACGCATCGACCGCTGAACCGGACGATCCGCGGTCCGCCGGGTTCGGGTGCGACAGATCGTCCGGGTGTGTGTAACGGGCAGGAAAACGCGGTGTTTCAACGCACACGCGCTGAAACGGCGACGGATGCCGGAGCCGCGGCCGACAGATCGTCCGTTGCGCGATCGTGATGAACCACGGCCGGCGGTCACTGCTGGCAGGTCGGGCACCAGAACACGATGCGCTCCCGGCTCGGGTCGGCCCCCAGCGCGCCGCCGCGGATGAGCGTGCCGCATCGGCGGCACGGCCGCCCCTCGCGGCGGTACACCCAGGTCGTCTGCCCGCGGCGTGCGTCGCCGGTGAAGGTGCGATCGACGCGGTCGCGGTTGGCGCGGATCATGCGGGCGCCGAGATCCACGACGGCTGCGGCATCCGTCTCGTTCGCGGGGGTGGTGGGAAGGATGCCGCGCACGAACAGGATCTCGTTGACGTACTCGTTGCCGAATCCGGCGATGTTGCGCTGATCCTGCAGTGCGACGTGCACGGGGCGGGTGTCGGCGCCGAGGCGCCGCGCCGCCTCGGCAGGGTCCCAGTCGTCGGCGAGCGGGTCGGGCCCCAGGTACTCGACGAGCGAATCCTCGTCGCGCGTGGGCACGACGGCGATCTCGGCGAGGTCGAAGCCCACCGTCTCCCACTCGGCGCCGCCGGCGGCCGTCGCGCCGATGACGGCGCGCGCCCGGAAGGCGGGCGCGCGCCATCGCTCGCCGCGGCGGTAGACGTGCCACTCGCCCTCCATCTTCAGATGCGAGTGCAGCGTGACCTCGCCGATGCGGTGGAGTAGGTGCTTGCCCCGCGCGCGAACCCCGTGCACGGTCTCGCCGCGGAGGTCGACGGTCGCGGCCTGCGGCACGCGCAGCTCGAACCGCGTCACGGTCGCGCCCGCGAGCACGGCGTCGAGCCGGCGGGCCGTTCGGTGGACGGTGTCGCCCTCAGGCACGAGCGCCCTCGCGCAGCGCATCGCCGGCGGTGAGCCGGCGCAGCGTGAGGCCGCGCGGCGACTCGACGAAGCCGGCTCCACGCAGGGCACGGCCGACGGTGGTGCCGTACACGAACGCCCCGTTGACCTGCTCGATCGTCAGGGTGTCGAGGTGGCGGCCGCGAGCCGTCGCCGCCAGGTCTCGCGTCGCGGCAGCGAGGACTCCCTCGTCGCCGGTGAACGCCAGGGCCGACTTGCCTCCGCGCTCGAGGTACAGCGCCAGTGCGCCGTCGACGAGGACGACGAGGGCGCCCGCCTTGCGTCCGGGGCGATGCCCGACGCCGTCGAGCGCCGGCCACGCGAGGGCGGCGCCGTACGGGTTGGCCGGGTCGGTCGCCGCGAGCGTGACCGCACGCAGCGGGGGCGGATCCGGCAGCCCTGCGAACTCGCGCAGCCGGTCGACGGTCGGCGAGGCCGCGAACTGCGCCGCGCCGAGCTTCTCGATCACGTAGCCGCGACGGCAGTGCCCGGCCTCTTCGAAACCCGCCAGCACGCGATAGGTCTGCGCGAACCCGCCGGGCACGCCCTCAGCTTGCACCGCCCCGCGGGTCACCACGCCGTACCGGTCGAGCAGCAGGCTCGCCGACGCCGTCGCGCGCAGCGCCGCGTCGGGCTCGGGCGCCGGGAGCAGAGACCACCGGCCGCCGATCGCGGGCGGACGGGGAGGGACCGCCGCGGCGACCGCTCTCACCGCCGCCCCGCGGTACAGGCGTGCGCGCGGCGTGCGCCTGGACACCCGGTGCGCCTGCGAGCCGCCCGAGACGAGGGTGCGGACGGGTGCGAACGTGTCGTTCGTGACGCGGCCCGCCCATGTCAGGCGCCACAGCGCCTCGACGACGGACTGCTCGTTCTCGGCGCCGGCGGTCTGCCGCAGCTGGCTCGCGAAGTAGGCGCCGCCGCCCTCGAGCGCGGCGAGCAGCTGCGCGTCGAGGGACCCCGGCGCGGGGTCGTCGGCCGCGTCGGGCTGCGTGAGGGTGAGCGGCAGGGCGTCGACGGGGTGCAGCGCGATCCAGCCGTCGCGGCCGGGGAGGCTGCCGTGCCCGGACCACACCACCTCGCCGGTCGACGTGAGCTCGTCGAGCATGCCGGACGTGTAGTCCGCGACGCGCGCGGGCAGCACGAGCGACTCCCATGCGCTCGCCGGGATCGGCACGCCCGCCAGCTGTTCGACGACGGCGGCGACGCCGTCGATCCCCTCGAGCGGCCGTGTGACGTGCTGCCACACCGGCAGGAACCGGGCGTAGGCGTCCTGCGGGACCGGCTCGACGCTGCCGCGGATCGCCGCGAGCGACCGCATCCGCAGCCGGCGCAGCACCTCCGTGTCGCACCACTCGGCGTCGTCGGTGCGGGTTGTCGCGGGCGCCGATCCCTCGGGGAGGAAGAAGCCGCTCGTGACGCGCCCCTGCGACTCGAGTCGCTGCAGCGTGAGCCGGGCGACCGCGACGCCGACGCCGAGACGCTCGGCAGCGGCATCCGCCGTGAAAGGACCGTGCGTGCGCGCGTAGCGGGCCACGAGGTCGCCGAGCGGATCGGCGACGGGTTCGAGGAACGCGGTCGGGATGCCGACCGGCAGCGCCACGCCGAGCGCGTCGCGCAGGCGCCCGGCGTCCTCGATCGCCGCGATGCGCGTGACGCCGGCGATCGTCACCGGGATCGCGCGCCGCGCCGACACGAGCTCGTCGAGCAGTCCGGCGGCCTCGGCCCCGGTCGCGTGCCCGGAGTCGCTCGGGGGATCGGTCTGTTCGCCCGCCGTTGTGCGCTCGTCGACCGGCTCAGGATCCGCGCCGCGTGCCGAGGCGTCCGAAGGCTGGAGGCGCGCCGCCACCTCGGCGGCATCGAGGGGCCCGAGCAGGCGCAGCAGGTCGGCGACGCCCTCGAGACCGCGGGCGCGGCGGTCGGGATCGAGCCGCTGCACCTCGCGCTCGAACTGAGCGATGACGTCGGGGTCGAGCAGCTCGCGCATCTCGACCTTGCCGAGCAGCTCGCCGAGCAGCGCCGGGTCGACCGACAGGGCGGCTGCCCGGCGTTCGGCGAGCGGGGAGTCGCCCTCGTACATGAAGGCGCCGACGTACCCGAACAGCAGGTCGCGCGCGAACGGAGACGGCTGGGCCGGCTCGGTCTCGATGAGGCGGATGCGCCGGTCGCCGATGCCGCGCATGAGCCGCAGCAGCGACGGCACGTCATAGACGTCCTGCAGCACCTCGCGGAGCGTCTCGAGGATGATCGGGAACGTCGGGTAGCGCCGCGCCACCTCCAGCAGCTGCGCCGACCGCTGCCGCTGCTGCCACAGCGGCGTGCGCTTGCCGGGGTTGCGCCGCGGCATGAGCAGCGCGCGCGCCGCGCACTCGCGGAACCTCGAGGCGAACAGCGCCGAGCCGCCGACCTCCTCGGTCACGAGCTGGTCGAGCTCGTCGGGATCGAACACGAACAGGTCGGCGCCGGGAGGTTCGGCCGCGGCATCCGGAATCCGCGCGATGATGCCGTCATCGCTCGCGACCGCGGAGCCGTCGACGCCCAATCGCTCGCGGATGCGCGCGTTCACCGCCAGCGCCCAGGGCGCGTGCACCTGCATGCCGTACGGGGAATGGAGGATGACGCGCCAGTCGCCGACCTCGTCGCGGCCGCGTTCGACGGTGAGCTGCCGGTCGGTCGGCAGCGTGCCGGTGGCCTCGCGCTGCTCGGCGAGGTAGGCCAGCAGGTTGTCGCGCGCGTACTCGTCGAGGCCCGCCTCGCGCAGGCGCTCGTCGGCTCTACCGGGCTTCGCGGTCGACACCTCGCGCGAGAACCTGCCCAGCGCCTCGCCGAGCTCGGCGGGCCGGCCGATGCCGTCGCCGTGCCAGAAGGGCACCTTGCCCGGCTGCCCGAACGCCGGGATGACGTTGACGCGGTCGTGGGTGATCTCGACGATGCGCCAGCTGGTCGTGCCCAGCGTGAACACGTCGTTGACGCGGGACTCGTACACCATCTCTTCGTCGAGCTCGCCCACGCGCGCGTTCTGCGACTCGCCCGCGACGAAGACGCCGAAGAGCCCCCGGTCGGGGATCGTCCCTCCGCTCGTGACCGCGATGCGCTGCGATCCGGGCCGGCCGGTGAGGACGCCGAGGTCGCGGTCCCATACGACGCGCGGCCGCAGCTCGGCGAACTCGTCGGAGGGGAACCGGCCCGCGATGAGGTCGAGCGTCGCCTCGTACGCCGAGCGGGGCAACGAGCGGAAGGGCGCGCTGCGCTTGAGCGTCTCGTACCAGCCCTCGACGTCGACAGGGCCGACGGATGCCGCGGCCACCGTGTGCTGCGCCAGGATGTCGAGCGGGTTCTGCGGCACCGCGATCGCCTCGATCTGCCCCGCGAGCATGCGCTCGGTGACGATCGCGGTGTGCAGCACGTCGCCGCGATGCTTGGGGAACAGGGCCGCCCGGCTCACCTCGCCGACCTGGTGCCCGGCGCGGCCGATGCGCTGCAGACCCGATGCCGCGCTCGGCGGCGCCTCGACCTGGATCACGAGGTCGACCGCGCCCATGTCGATGCCGAGCTCGAGGCTCGAGGTCGCCACGACGCAGCGCAGCGCACCGGACTTGAGCTCCTCCTCGACCTGCGCCCGCTGCTCCTTCGACACCGAACCGTGATGCGCCTTCGCCAGCACCGGCTCGGCGCCGGCCGTCGCCCCGGCCTGCGCCATCATCGCGGCCGGCATTCTCCGCGGTTCCTGCGCCTGCCGATCGGCGGGCAGCTCGAGCCCGAGCCGCTCGGAGTAGATCTCGTTGAGCCGCCCGGTCAGCCGCTCGGCGAGCCGCCGGGAGTTGCAGAAGACGATCGTGGAGCGATGCTGCAGGATGCGGTCGACGATCGCCTCTTCGACGTGCGGCCACACCGAGCCGGTGACCGCGGTCTCGGGCGCCCCCGATGCCCGGCGACCGCCGCCGGCCGAGCCGTCGGCGAACCAGTCCTCGTCGACCGGCGCCTCGTCGGCGTCGGATGCTTCGGCGTCGCCGGGCGCGGCGACCGGTTCTTCGTCGCCGGACCGGTACGGGCTCGGCGGGGGCGGCGGATTCAGCATGTCGTCGATCGGCACCACGACCCGCATGTCGAACGCCTTCGACGCGCGCGGTGCCACGATCTCGACGGGTTCGGCGCCGCCGAGGAACCGCGCCACCTCGTCGATGGGGCGCACGGTCGCCGACAGGCCGATCCGCTGCGCCGGCGCAGCCCCGGGATCGTGCGCGCGCCGCAATGCGTCGAGGCGCTCGAGGCTCACCGCCAGGTGCGCGCCGCGCTTGGTGGCGGCGACCGCGTGCACCTCGTCGACGATGACCGTGTGCACGTCGCGCAGCGTCTCGCCCGCCTGGCTCGTGAGCATCAGATACAGCGACTCGGGTGTCGTGATGAGGATGTCGGGCGGGTTCTGCACGAGCTTGCGGCGATCGCCCGACGGCGTGTCGCCCGACCGCACGCCCACCGTGACGTCGGGCACCGCGACACCCAGGCGCCGCGCGGACTGCCCGATGCCGACCAGCGGCGACCGGAGGTTGCGCTCGACGTCGACGCCCAGCGCCTTGAGCGGAGAGATGTAGAGCACGCGGGTCGCGGGGGATCCGGCATCCCGTCTGCGCTTCGCGGCGCCGTCGGGACGGACCGGCTTCTCGTGGAACAGCCGGTCGATCGACCACAGGAAGGCCGACAACGTCTTGCCCGACCCGGTGGGAGCGACCACCAGCGCGTGCTTGCCGGCCGAGATCGCCTCCCACGCGCCGGTCTGGGCGTTCGTGGGGGCGGCAAACGCGCCGCGGAACCAGTCCTGCGTCGCAGGACCGAACCGCTCGAGGACGTCGCCCATGCCTCCATCTTGGTCGGGATCGGCGACATCGGGGTGGGCCTGGTCCAGGCCGATCGCGTATGCTCCGAATCGCGTGTGTCCCCCCGCACGCGTCTCTGCCGAGGACCGTGATGCCACCGACGCCTTCGAGCGGGCCCGAGAACCCTGCTCCGCTCACCCGCCGCACCAACCCGGCGCTCCACCGACCCTGGCTGCGCTCCCGTCGGACCCAGACGTTCGGTCTGGGCGCGCTGTGCGGCGCGCTCGGGCTCTCGCTCGTGGTCGTGGTCTCGTCGATCTTCGCGGCATCCGACGATCGGCCGCCCGCTCTTCCCGAGCCGGCTCCCGCGTCCGAGGCGCGCGTCACGCCGCGCGTCACCCCTACTCCGACGCCGACCCCCACGCCGACCGTCGAGGCGACGACGCCGACGGATGCCGCACCCGACGAGCCGGTGACCGAGCCGCCCGTCCCGCCGGAGCCGGATCCCGTTGAGAGCCCGCCGCCCGTCGTGGGGGAGGAGCCGCCGACGGGCCCGGGCAACAGCGGCACGGCCCCCGGCCGCACGAAAGACCCGAAGAAGCCCTGAGCCGGGCGCCGGAGGCGGTTCAGCGCTCGCTCGGGACCACGATCCACAGCAGGATGTACGCCCACAGCGACAGGCCGAAGACGACGACCGCGATCACGGTGAGGATGCGCACCAGGGTGACGTTCCAGCCGAACCGTGCCGCGACGGCGGCGCAGACACCGGCGATCAATCTGCCTCTCTGAGGCCTCACGAGTGCGTTCATGGCTCCATCATCCCGCCGCGCGAGGTCTCGGCGCAGGGGTGCAGGCCCCCGGATCGTCCCGGGCGCGAGCCGCGGCATCCGCCCCTTTCCGGAGAACGGATGCCGCGGCCCCGCGCCCGCGTGCTACAGCTGCGTCTGGGTGAGCGTGCCGTCGCGGTCGAGTGCGAGGACGAGCGAGACGCCGATGCGCTGCAGGAACGCGTCGTCGTGGCTGACCACCAGAACCGCGCCGCGGTAGGCGGCGAGGGCGGCGACCAGCTGGTCGACCGTGTCGAGGTCGAGGTTGTTCGTCGGCTCGTCGAACACCAGCAGCTGCGGCGGCGGATCGGCGAGCATGAGCCGCGCGAGCGCGACGCGGAAGCGCTCGCCGCCCGACAGCGTCTCGACCGGGCGCTGCACGGCGGCGCCCCGGATGAGGAACCGCGCGAGGCGGTTGCGCAACTCGACCGTGCCGACGTCGGGCGCCGCCGCGGCGACCACTTCGAGCACCGACGCCGCGTCGTCGAGCCCGTCGACCCGCTGCGGCAGGTACCCGACGCGGTCCGTGTGCAGCTCCGCCCGTACCGTCGTCAGGATCGGCGAGCCTTCACGGCTGGGGAGGGGCGCGATTCCGGGCTCGTACCCGCGACTCGTGCGTGCCGACCCTGCGTGCGGGACGGCTCCGGCCACCAGCGTCTCGAGGAGCGTCGTCTTGCCGGCGCCGTTCGGCCCGATCAGGCCCACCCGTTCGGGGCCCTGGACGATCCACGAGCGCTCGCCGTCGCCGATGGTCGCGATGCGGCGCGACGCCGGAACCCCCGGGTCGGGCAGGTCGATCCTGACGGTGTCGTCGTCGCGGACGCGGCGCTCGGCGGCGTCCAGCACCTCGCGAGCACTCGCCTCCCGGTCGGCCTTCTCGCCGCGGAGCTTGCCGGCCGAGACCTGGGCAGCCATCTTCCGGCCGCCCGCGACGATCTTGGGCACCCGCTTCTCGAGCTGGGCCTTCCGGCCCATCGCGGCGCGACGCGCGATCGTCGTCTCGGCCTCGATGCGCTGCCGCTTCTCGCGGCGCACCGCCTGTTTGGCGGCGCGCTCGGCATCGCGCGCAGCGCCCTGCTCGGCATCCAGCCATGCCCGCCACTGGGAGTACGGACCGCCGAACACCGACAGCTCGCTGTCGTACAGCTCGGCGGTGTCGTCCATCAGCTCGAGCAGCGCCGTGTCGTGACTGACCACGACGAGCGCGCCCCGCCACGATCGCACCATCTCGTGCAGGCGCGCGCGGGCGTCGCGGTCGAGGTTGTTGGTCGGCTCGTCGAGCAGGGCGATGGGCGCTGCCCCGAGACGGATGCCGGCGACCGCGGTCAGCACCGCCTCGCCGCCCGAGAGCTGACCCACGGAGCGGTCCAGCATGTCGGGCGCGAGCCCGGCTTCGGCGAGGGCGGCGTGCGCGCGCGCCTCGATGTCCCAGTCCGACCCGACCGCGTCGAAGTGACGCGGGTCGGGGTCGCCCGACTCGATCGCGCGCAGCGCGCGCAACGGCGCGCCGACGCCGAGCAGGTCGGCCACGGGTCGGTCGACGTCGAGCGTCAGCCGCTGCGGAAGGTACGCGACCGGGCCCACGGACCGGGGCGCTCCGGAAGGGTCGAGGGCGTTCGTCGCCGTGATGCGGCCCGTCGACGGCGTGAGCTCGCCGGCGATGAGACGCAGCAGCGTCGACTTGCCCGAGCCGTTGCGGCCGACGAGTCCGGTGCGGCCGGTGCCGAACGACCCGGAGAGGTCGGAGAGCGCCACCGTGCCGTCGGGCCACGAGAACGAGACGCGATCGAGGACGATCGATGGGGTGAGGGTGTGTGCAGGCATGAGGCCTCCTGAGTCAGTCATGCGCTGACACCGGAGCCGTGGCATGCCCGGGATCGCGCCCGATGACGGGCTCAGAAGACCGGGGCCGGAACGGCCGATCGACGCCAGCGCGGAATCATGGAGCGCTGAGGCGTCGAGGAACGACGGAGCAGCGCGATTACAGCGCGGTCGCGTCGATCAGCTTCAAGGGAGTTCCTCACCTCGGGGGACAAAGGCCGACAGCCACGATAGCGGATGCCGCCCCGCCGCGGAACAGGCGCTGCGGCCGCAAGGTCAGCCGGCGTCGTCGGCGAGCTGCTCCAGCTGCTTGTCGAGGAAGGTCACGACATCGGCGAGCTCCTGCTCCGAGACACTGTGGGTGAGTCCCGGGTACACGCGCCCGCTGAGGTCGACGTGGTCGGGAAGCCACTGGGTCGAGTGCTCGACGAGGAAGGGCGGGATGACGTCGTCATGGGTGCCGCGTCCCCAGAAGACGGGCGGGCGGCGGTCGGCGAGCTCGGCGTCGCGGGGCAGTCCGCCCGGCGTGACATAGCCCGAGAGGTTCACCGCGAACCGGTATCGCTGCGGCTCGAGGCGCATCGCCTGCAGGGCGACGGCACCGCCCTGCGAGAAGCCGAGGAGGCCGATGCGGTCGGACGCGCCGGCCGCGGCATCCGTCCAGGCGACGAGCCGGTGCGCCGCGGACGTGACGTGCGCGGCATCCCTGCTCTCGAGGCCCTCGATGGGAAACCACGAATACCCGGGGGCCGGGAACGGCGGAGCGAGCGGTGCGCGGACGGCCGCGACGACGAAATCGCCGGGCAGGTGCGGCGCGAGGGCGAACAGATCGCGCTCGTCGGCCCCGTAGCCGTGGAGCAGCACCAGCAGCGGCCGGCCGGCTCGCTCCGCGGGCTCGGCCGACCACAGGACGGCATCGGAATCGAGAGGCTCGTGCGGACTCACGCCTCCATCCTGCCTCGCCGCTCGGACGTCGTCGTCACTTCAGCTGGCCGCGCACCTCACCGCCGGGGTACGTGGGCGTGTGGACGTTCACGTAGTAGTCCCGCGGATTCGCGGCGATCGCCGCGAGCACGGCGGGATCGGCGGTCGTGCATCCGCTGATGTCGAACGTCGTCGCGTTCGGGACGATCAGCGGCACCACGATCGGCCCCGCGACCTTTCGCGGTGCGACGTGGATGTGGGCGGCGACGGCGGGCGCCGTCAGCCCCTCGACCTCGAGCGTGTAGCAGAACTCGTCGCCGTCGATCGTGTACGAGAAGAACCCGTGTGCGCCGCCCTCGGCGCCCGTGGTCTCCTGACCGTTGTTGACGGGTATCGCCGGTGCCGCGCTGGCGGCGGCGCCCCCTCCGAAAGCCAGCACCGCGATCGCCGCCGTGGCGAGCGCGGCGCGAGTGGCTTTGCGCATGGTGTGTCCTCACTTCCTGTCGGGCCGGCGCCGGGATGGGCCGGCAGCTCGCACGCTACGCCCGGACCCGGTCCGCGACAAGGCGTGCACCGCACGCGTGGGACGCGCCTCAGATCTTGATCGGGAACGTGAAGAGGATGACGATCGCGACGATGTCGACCGCGATCGCCAGGCCGAGGAGGGCGCGCCCGATCCACGTCTTGACATCGCGCTGAGACATCGCGGTGAGGAACAGCACCAGTGCGAAGAGCACCGTGAGGAGGGAGTAGTTGTCGCCGCGCTGATTGTCGGCGAGGGCCTCGGCGAACTTGGCGTCGGCGCGGGCGTTGAGCTCTTCGGCCTCGACCTGTCCGGGCGGAACGTACTCCTCCCGGGCGAAGGGGCCGTTCTCTGCCATTCCATCGTCCTGCCACGCGTCGAAGGCGGTGGCGAAATGCGGCGTGAAGCGATCCTCGATGTACTGGGCCAGCTCGGTCTTGCCGTCGGCGGTGGCGACGACCCATTGCGCGTAGACGGTGAGGTCGAACTGCTCGGCCGAGCGGGCCTCTCCCGCGGCGCTGGCCGCCTGGATCCGGGAGGACGAGGCCTGGCTGAACGCGATCGACATCTCGCCGCCCCACTTCGACGACTCGAAGCCGCACCACGCGGTGAGGACCGCCGTGATCGAGAGCAGGAACACACCGACGACGTCCTGGATGCGGGTGAAGCGGCTGTCAGGCTCTGCGTTCATCTCGTCCTCCGATCCGGATGGGAGTCAGCGTACTGACGACAGCCCCGCATGTGGCAGTGGCGCGACCGCAACGCCGGGCGAAGGGGTATACAGGAGGCATGTCCGTGCGCACCCCCGACCCCGAGCCGGCGGGCGACGAGCCGTTCGGCCCGCCGTCCGGGAACGTCTCGAACCCCGCCTGGCTCAGCGACATCGAGCTCGAAGAGGCCCGCCGGCGGCTGCCCATGCTGTACGTCGAGGGCATTCCGGTGCGCACCGACGGCATGGGCCAGGTCACCGAGATCGGCATCCTGCTGCGCGCCACCCCGGTGGGCGAGATCACCCGCACGATCGTGTCGGGCAGGGTGCGCTACGGCGAGACGGTGCGCGACGCGCTGTTCCGTCACCTCGAGAACGATCTCGGCCCGATGGCGTTCCCGATGCTCCCTCCGCAGCCGGTGCCCTTCACGGTCGCCGAGTACTTCCCGCTGCCGGGTGTGAGCGCGTTCCACGACGACCGGCAGCACGCCGTGTCGCTCGCGTTCGTCGTTCCCGTCACCGGCACGTGCGAGCCGCGCCAGGATGCGCTCGAGGTGACGTGGCTCACGCCCGCGGAAGCGGCATCCGACGCGCTCTCCGCCGAGATGGAGGGCGGGCGCGGCACGCTCATCCGTCTCGCGCTCGCGAGCGTCGGCGCGCTGCCCTGACGCTCGACGCGATGTCGCGGCGCGGCAATAGGCTCGGACGGTGACCATCGAGCCGCTGCCGTTCCCGACCGATGCCGCAGGCTGGGCCGCCTTCGCCGCCGACCGCCCTGCCGAGCGGCTGGCCCGCGTCGCCGAGGTCGATGCCCGGCTGAGGACCGAGCCGGGACTGACGACAGTCGAGCGTCTCGAGCTGTGGAACGACGCCGACATCGCACTGCACGAGGCTCTCAGCCAGGCGTACGTGGTGAGCGAGGCGCATCCCGACGCGTCGGTGCGGGCCATCGCCGAGGAGCAGGTGCAGGCGGTCGAGTCGGTGGCGGCGTCGCGGCTGCTCGACCGCGAACTCTGGCGCGCGTTCGCCGACACCCCCGCGGACGGCCTCGACGCCGACGAGGCACGACTGCTGGAGCATCTGCTCCGCGACTTCCGGCGCGGGGGAGTGGAGCTGACGGATGCCGAGCGCGAGCGCGTCCGGCAGCTCGCCGACCGCGACACCGAGCTGTCGCTCGCCTTCTCGCGGAACATCCGAGAAGGACGCCGCGAGGTGACGGTGCCGCTCGCCGGGCTCGCCGGGCTGCCGCAGGACTTCGTCGACGCGCACCCGGCCGACGAGCGGGGCCTCGTGACGTTGACGACCGACTACCCCGACCTCATGCCGGTGCGCGAGTACGCGACCGACCGCGCGACCCGTGTCGCCCTCGTGAGCGCCTACAACGACATGGCGTGGCCAGAGAACGAGCCGGTGCTCGCGGAGCTGGTCGAGGTGCGGGCCGAACGCGCCCGTCTGCTGGGCTACCCGGACTGGGCGGACTACGAGACCGAGACGCGCATGATCGGGGGCGGCGCGCAGATCCCGGTCTTCCTGGCTCGCCTCGACGAGGCCTCCCGCGAGGCGGCCGAGGCCGAGTACCCGCTGCTGCTGGAGCGGCTGCGGCGCGACGTGCCCGATGCCGACACCGTCACGATCGCGGACTTCTGGCACCTGCTGAGCGTGCTGAAGGCGGAGCGCCACGGCGTCGACCCCCAGCTCGTGCGCTCGTACTTCCCGTTCGAGCGCGTGGTGGAGGGCGTGCTCGAGGTCACCGGGCGACTGCTCGACGTCGAGTACGTGCCCGTCGACATGCCGACATGGCACGAGGACGTGCGCTCCTACGACGTGGTGCGCGACGGGCTGCGCATCGGTCGCATCCATCTCGATCTGCATCCGCGCGACGGCAAGTTCAGTCACGCGGCGTGCTTCCCGCTGGCGCCAGGCGTGCGCGGCCGCGTCCTTCCCGAGGCCGCGCTCCTGTGCAACTTCTCGCGCGGTCTGCTCGAGCACGACGAGGTCGTGACGTTCTTCCACGAGTTCGGGCACCTCGTGCACGAGATCCTGGGCGGTCGGCAGCGGTTCGCCCGCTTCTCGGGCGTGCAGTCCGAGTGGGACTTCGTCGAGGCGCCGAGCCAGCTCCTCGAGGAGTGGGCGTGGGACGCGGACGTGCTGGCGTCCTTCACGGCCGACGCGGGCGGGGCGCCCATCCCGGCCGACCTCGTCGCGCGCATGCGCACGGCCGACGCGTTCGGCCGTGCGCTGGAGGTCCGCCGTCAGCTGGGTCACGCCAACGTCTCGTACCACCTGCACGTCGACCGGCCGGCCGACCTGCAGGGCGAGACCGAGCGGCTCTACTCCTCGACGAGCCCGGTCCAGCCGCTGCCCGGTCTGCACCCCTATGCGGGGTTCGGTCATCTCACCGGCTACGGCGCGTGCTACTACACGTACCAGTGGAGCCTCGTCATCGCGCGCGATCTGCTGAGCGGGTTCCGGAACGGGCTCATGGACCCGCAGGCCGCGCGTCGCTACCGCACCGAGGTGCTCGAGCGTGGAGGATCGCGCGACGCGAAAGACATGGTGGAGGCCTTCCTGGGTCGGCCGTCGTCCTTCGACGCCTACCGCCGGTGGCTCGCCGGCGGGTGACGGCTCCTCCCGGGTCTCGCAGCACCGCTCGGAGCGACGCCGCACTCCTGCAGAAGAAGCGCGAAGGGCCGGATCCCGGAGTGTTTCCGAGACATAGACGGGGGAGGTATCCTTCGACCTACCCCCGAAGCGCAGACATCCTGCGACACGATCCCCCCCCGGTGTCGTCCTGGAGCGTGCCTTTGCGCGGTGAGCGTCGTCGGCTCCGCCCTCGGCAGCACAGCGCGGAGGACGCCCTCGCGCTTGTGGTCCCACAACTCTGAGAGAACCGGAGACGCACATGTCCGACAACGCCGCACCGGCCGAAGGCACCCCCGAGGCCCCCCATCCGTTCGACAGCCTGATCGGCGACACCGCGACGACGTCGTTCGGTGCGGCCTTCGCGACGGCGTTCCGCGGCTACGACAAGGACGAGGTCGACGCGGCGATCGCCGGGCTGAACGCGCGCATCCGCGCCGCCGGGGACGAGGTCGCCCAGCTCAAGCAGCACCAGCGCCGCGCGGGCGCTGCCGTGGCGCAGAGCCGCGCCAAGGCGGAGCGGCTCGAGGCCGAGCTCGATGCCGCCAGGACGCAGGGCGGCGGCGAGGCCGACCAGCTGCGCGCGCAGCTCGCCGAGATCGAGGCCCGGCACCGTGACGAGATCGAGCGGCTGAAGGAGCAGTTCGCGGTCTCGCGCTCCCAGGAGGGCGAGGAGGTCGAGCGCCTGCGCGCGGAACTGGCCGCCGCGGCCGCCCAGACGGCTCATGCCGAGCAGCAGGTCCAGGCGCTCAGCGAAGAGCTGATCGGCGCCTCGACCGAATCGGCGGGCCGCCCTCAGTTCGAAGAGATCCTGCGCGTCGCCGAAGACCAGGCGAGCGTCCTCATCCGCAACGCGACCGTGCAGGGCGACCGTCTGCTCGAAGCCGCGCGCGAGGAGGTCGACAACCGCCGCCGCTCGGCGCAGGCCGAGGCGGACGGCATCGTCTCGCAGGCCCAGCACGAGGCTCAGCAGGTGCGCCTGCGGATCGACACCGAGCTGACGGCGCACCAGGCGCGCATCGAGCGGGAGGCCGCGCACGCCGCCGAGAAGGTGGCGCAGGCGGAGCGCGAGGCGGCCGCGATCCGTTCCGAGGCCGAGAAGGGCGCGGCGGCGCTGCGGTCGATGGTGGCGCGCGAGACCGCGCGCGACCGTTCGGAGGCCGAGGAGGCGGTGCGCGAGCTGCGCGTGCGCGCGCTGGAGTTCGAGGCATCCCTCAGCCGCCGTCAGGACGACGCGCACCAGGAGTTCCTCGTGCTGCACAATCAGGCCGTCGCCCACGCCGAGCGCATCACGCAGGACGCCAACGAGCAGGTCGCCGCGTCGCTCGAGCACGCGCAGCGCGTGTCGGCGAAGGCCGACGACTTCGAGCGGCTCGTCCGGGCGCAGGCGCAGCAGATCGAGGCCGACGCCGCGATGCGCGCCCGCGATCACCTCGACCAGGCGCGTGCGAAGGCGCAGCGCATCATGGAGCTCGTCACGACGCACTCGCAGGCGGTGCTTCGCGATGCCGAGGACCGCACCCGCCAGCTGCGCTGGCAGCAGCATCAGCTCACGAGCTTCATGGCCGAGGTGAAGGAGCTCATCCGTCCCGAGGCGCCCCTCGCGCCTGCCGAGGACGACGGGACGGATGCCGCGCCCGCCGCGGACACCGCCGCCGAGGCATCCGTCCTCGCCGACGAGCCGCGCGAGGCGTCTGAGGTCGCGATCGACGCCGACTCGGCGACGGACGAGGCCGACGCCGAGGGTGACGTCGACGTCGAGGAGCACGTCGAGACGACGACGGATGCCGCCCCCGACGCCTCCGGTGAGGCTGGGGCCGACGAGTCCGAGATCGAGGCCGAGTCCGACGTCGAGTCCGATGTCGAGGCCGTGCCCCAGGAGTCGTCGCCCGACGACGTGTCGGCGGACGATGTCGACGCCGAACTCGCCGAACTGGTCGAGCAGAGCGAGTCGGCGGATGCCGAGATCGACGCAGCCACCGGCGCCCCGGCCGAGGCGTCCGAGCCGGCGGACTCGTAAGTCCTATCGGGCGTTGAGCGAGCGAAGCGAGTCGAACGCTCCGAACCCGGCGCAGACCGGCGGCTCACGGCGTTTCGTCTCGCTCGCTGACGCTCGCTCAACGACCGGTGGTGGGGCGTTCTGTCTCGGGCGCTGGAGCGTCCTTCGAGGGGCGACCGGAGGCTCGCGGTCAGGCGGCCGACGTCTCGCGGGCGATCGCGGCGATGAAGGCGTCGATGTCGTTCTCGGACGTGTCGAAGCTGCACATCCAGCGCACCTCGTTCTTCGCGGCATCCCAGTCGTAGAAGCGGAACGACGCGCGCAGGCGGTCGGCGACGCCGTCGGGCAGGGTCGCGAACACGCCGTTGGCCTGCGTCGGCTGCGTGAAGGCGACGCCGCGGATCGAGCCGTCGGCGAGCCCCGCTTCGACGCCCGCGCGCAGACGCTGCGCCATCGCGTTGGAATGCGAGGCGTTGCGCAGCCACAGGTCGCCCTCGAGCAGCGCGAGCAGCTGCGCCGACACGAAGCGCATCTTCGAGGCGAGCTGCATGTCGAGCTTGCGCAGGAACTTCAGACCCCGCGACGCCTCGGGGTTCAGCACGACGACGGCCTCGCCGAGCATCGCGCCGTTCTTGGTTCCGCCGAAGCTCAGCACGTCGACGCCGACGTCGCGCGTGAACGCGCGGAAGGGCACGCCGAGGGATGCCGCGGCGTTCGCGATGCGCGACCCGTCCAGGTGCACGTTCATGCCGAGGCTGTGGGCGTGGTCGGCGATCGCGGCGATCTCGTCGACGCTGTACAGAGTGCCGAGCTCGGTGGACTGCGTGATCGACACGACGAGCGGCTGCGCGCGGTGCTCATCGCCCCAGCCCCACGCCTCGCGGTCGATGAGCTCGGGCGTGAGCTTGCCGTCGTCGGTCGGGATGGTGAGGAGCTTGATGCCCGCGACCCGCTCGGGCGCACCGCCCTCGTCGACGTTGATGTGCGCCGTGCCCGCCGCGATCACCGCGCCCCACCGCGGGAGCATGGACTGCAGGCCCACGACGTTCGCACCGGTGCCGTTGAAGACCGGGTACGCCTCGACGCCCTCGCCGAAGTGCCGGGCGAACACCTCCTGCAGTCGCTCGGTGTAGACGTCCTCTCCGTAGGCGACCTGGTGGCCGTCGTTGGCGGCGGCGATGGCCGCGAGCACCTCGGGGTGGATGCCGGAGTAGTTGTCGGAGGCGAAGCCGCGCAGGTTCGGGTCGTGGATCGTGGTCACGGGTGTCCAATCTAGTTCCTGGGATGCCGGTCGTCGCGCGGCACCGCGACTCGCTTCGCTCGCTCAGCGCGGGTCTCCGCGAGACGAAACGCCTCGCGCCTCACTCGTTCAGAGCGTGGGGTCGGTGAGCTCGACGATCGTGTCGTTCACGGTGGCGGCGTCCACCGACCAGAGGTCGGCGAAACGCTGCGCGAGAGCCTCCTCGAGGCCATCGAGGGACTTCACGCGATAGATGACGGATGCCGCAGCCAGCGGCGCGCCCGCATCGCGCGCGGCCTTCGCGAACCCGTGAGCGACGGCGCGCGCCCAGGCCTCGGTCGCCGCCTTCACGGCCGCGTAGTTGGCGCCTCCCGCGAGCGGCCGCGCGACCGCCGTCGAGGAGACGACCGCGAGGCGTCCGGCGTCGGATGCGCGCAGATCGGCGTCGAACGCCCGGCTCACGTGCCGGAGCGCGGTGAGGGAGCCCTCGAGGAAGCGGAAGTCCTCGTCGGTCTGCCCCTCCAGTCCGCCGCCTCCGCGCCAGCCGCCGACGAGGTGCAGCACGCCGTCGACCGCGTCGCCGCGGGCGTGGATGTCCTCGGCGAGCGCGCCCACGGCGTCGTCGTCGGTGAGGTCGCACACCTCGAGCCGGGCCGCGCTCCGGCCCTGCTCGACCAGTCGTTCGTTGAGCGAGCGGAGCGAGTCGAAACGCGCGGCGTTGCGCCCGATGGCGACGACGCGCGCCCCGGCCGCGAGCAGGGTGCGCGTCGCCGCGAGGCCGGAGGCGCTCGTCGCGCCCGCGATCAGCACCAGGCGCCCGGAGACTCCTGACGTTTCGTCTCGCTCGTTCCTCGCTCGCTCGACGACCGGTGGCTCGGGCCGTGAGCCGAGCCCGGTCGCCGAGCCTGTCGAAGCGTCGTCAGGCATCGCGTCCGGTGATTCCCGTGGTCGACTCGATGACGGGCTTCATCTTCTTGTCGAGCGCCTCGAAGAACATCGACAGCGGGAACTCGTCGTCCATGACCGCGTCGGTGTAGCCCTTCGGCGCGCCGGCGAGGATCTCGTCGGGCAGGCCACGTGCCCACGCCGACGCCGGATTCGGCGTGACGGTGCCCCGCACGAGGTCGTAGGCGGCGAGCCAATGCGCCGTCTTGGGCCGGTCGATCGAACGCCAGTAGAGCTCGTCGATCGCGGCGCCGAGCGCGATCACGGTGGCGGGCACCTCGTCCCAGTCGAACGCGAGGGATGTGTCGGTCCAGTGCAGCACGCCGCGCTGGTGCAGCCACGCGAAGAGCAGCTGGCCGCCCAGACCGTCGTAGTTGCGCACGCGGGAGCCCGTGATCGCGAAGCGGAAGATGCGGTCGAAGATCACCGCGTACTGCACCAGCTTCGCGTGCTCGAGCATCTCGGCCTCGGCGGCGTCCAGTTCCTCGCCGGACTCGGCACGAGCCGCCAGGCGCCCCTCGATCGCGACGCACTCGCGGAAGGCGGTGAGGTCGCACCGCAGCTCCTCCAGCGAATACAGGAAGTACGGCATCCGCTGCTTGATCATGAACGGGTCGAACGGCAGGTCGCCGCGCATATGCGTGCGGTCGTGGATGATGTCCCACATCACGAACGTCTTCTCGGTCAGCGCCTGATCGTCGAGCATGCGAGCGGCGTCCTCGGGCAGTTCGAGCTTCGTGATGTCGGCGGCGGCCCGCACGACGCGGCGGTAGCGGGCGGCCTCGCGGTCCTGGAAGATCGCGCCCCACGTGAACGTCGGGATCTCGCGCATCGCGACGGTCTCGGGAAAGAGCACGGCGCTGTTGGTGTCGTACCCGGGCGTGAAGTCGAGGAACCGCAGCGACACGAACAGCTTGTTGCCGTAATCGCCCGCTTCGAGCTGCGCGATGAACTCGGGCCAGATCACCTCGACGAGCACCGCCTCGACGTGCCGGTCGCGCGACCCGTTCTGCGTGTACATGGGGAAGACGACGAGATGACGGATGCCGTCGACCCGGTGCTGCTGCGGCTGGAACGCGACGAGCGAGTCGTAGAAGTCGGGTACCCCGAAACCGCTGTCGGCCCAGCGCTCGAAATCGCGGACGGATGCCTGGAGGTAGGCGTCGTCGTGCGGGAACTGCGGACGCAGCTCGTCGATGGCCGCCGTGATCGCGGTGACGTGTGCGCGCGCCGCGGCGTGGGCCGCCGCATCCGGAACCGACCCGTCCTGCACCTGCAGGGTCTGCAGCGCCGTCGCCGCCTGCTTGAGCGACAGCCAGGCCGCGCTGGACTCCACGTCCTGCGCGAGGGTGCGGGCGTCTTCGACGACCTCGGGCTCTCCGACAATGGACTTCGCGTTGTGCGCGGTCATGGACATGGGAACCTCCGATCTTCGAAGAGAGTGGTGCGAACAGGAAGATTTACGGCCGATGCCGCAGATCACCGATATTCTTCCATGCATGGAGGATGTTGTCGATCAGCGCATCGTGCAGGAGGTCTCGCTCAATGCGCGCGCGACGCTGGCCGAGCTGTCGGCTGCGGTCGGGTTGTCGGTGTCGGCGGTGCAGACCCGCCTGCGGCGCCTCGAGGCGCGCGGCGTCATCACCGGCTACCGCGCGACCATCGACGCCGAGGCCGTCGGCAAGCCGCTCTCGGCGTTCATCGAGATCACGCCGCTGGATCCCGGTCAGCCAGACAACGCGCCCGACCTGCTCGAGCACCTGGCCGAGATCGAGGCGTGCCACTCGATCGCGGGCGATGCGAGCTACATCCTGTTCGTGCGGGTCGCGAGCCCGCGGCATCTCGAGTCGCTGATCCGCGACATCCGCTCCGCCGCGTCGGTCAACACCCGCACGACGGTCGTGCTGCAGACCTTCTACGAGAACCGCCCCGTCCTCCCCGCGTAGCGTGAGACACGCGTTGAGGTTGAGAAACCACACGTAGGTTGAAAACCCACGGTTGCGGCGGTTTCTCAACCTATACGTGGTTTCTCAACCTCAGGGGGCGCGCGGGTGCGGCCAGGCGTACGCTCGGGCCATGCCTTCGGAGCGGTCCGGGTCGACCGCGGGGGCCGGTCGCGGCGTGTTCATCGTGCGGAACGCGCAGTCCGGCACCGCGGTGATCCGCGCGGATCCCGCGGCGGTCCTCGCAGACCGGCTGCCCGACGCGGTCGTGCACGAACTCGACGACGGTGACGAGCTCGCGGGCGTGGTGACGGCGGCCATGGAGACGGATGCCGCGCCCGCCGTGCTCGGCGTCTACGGCGGCGACGGCTCGGTGTCGCGCATGGCGGACCTCGCGCGGCGTCATGGCCGGCCGCTGCTGGTGATGCCCGGAGGAACGTTCAACCACTTCGCACGATCCGCCGGGCTGACGGACGTCGACACCGCGATCGACGCGCTGGAGGCCGGGACCACCGTCGACGTGAGTGCCGTTGAGGTCAGCGCCGACGGCGAGAGCCCGTTCCTCGCGCTCAACGCGGTCTCTGTCGGGGCCTATCCCGAGCTGATCGACGAGCGCGAGCGGCGGCGTCCGAGGCTCGGCAAGTGGCTCGGCGGGGTCGTCGCCGCGTGGCACGCGCTCCGGGATGCAGAGCCCCTCGTGATCGTGCGCGACGGCCGCCGCGCTCGCGTGTGGTCGGTGTTCGTCGGCGTCGGCCGCAACGACCCGCTGCGCGTCGCGACGATGCAGCGCGAACACCTCGAGGAGGCGGTGCTCGACGTGCGCATCCACCACGCCCGAGGATCGAGGGCCCGTGCCGTGGCCTCCCTCGCGTTCGGTCGGCGCACGGCCGCGGTGCTGCGCGCGCTGCGGCTCATGCCGCCGCGGTCGGACGTCGAGCGCCTCGTGGTGGGCGAGTTCCAGATCACGGTGCGGCCGGAGCCGGGGCATCCGTCGGTGTTCGTCCACGACGGCGAGCTCGAGGAGCGGCCGGGTGCGCAGTTCGCGCTGCGCTGCGCCGCGATCCCGCGCGCGGTGACGGTGTTCGCGCCACCGCGCGCGGATCGTTGAGCGCGTTTCGTCTCGGTCGCTGGCGCTCCCTCGCTCAACGACCGACTGCTCCGGGGCGTTGAGCGCGTTTCGTCTCGGTCGCCGGCGCTCCCTCGCTCAACGACCGAGGCGGTCGTTGAGCGAGCGAAGCGAGACGAAACGCCTGTGCGGGCGGATCAGGTGTGCTGCGGGAAGCCCAGGTTCAGGCCGCCGTGCGAGGGGTCGAGCCAGCGCGAGGTGATCGCCTTCTCGGCCGTGAAGAACTCGAACGCGTGCGGACCGTACGCCTTGGTGTCGCCGAAGTGCGACGCCTTCCAGCCGCCGAACGAGTGGTAGGCGACCGGCACCGGGATCGGGACGTTGATGCCGATCATGCCGACCGTCGCCTCGCGCTGGAAGCGCCGCGCCGCGCCGCCGTCGTTCGTGAAGATCGCGGTGCCGTTGCCGTAGGGGCTCGAGTTGATGATCTCGAGGCCGTCCTCGTATCCCTCGACGCGCACCACCGACAGCACGGGTCCGAAGATCTCGTCGCCGTACACCGTGGACGACGTCGGCACCTTGTCGATCAGGGTGGGGCCGAGCCAGAAGCCGTTCGGATCGCCGTCGGGCTCCACTCCACGGCCGTCGACGACCACGGTGGCGCCGTCGGCCCCGGCGACGTCGATGTACGACGAGACCTTGTCGCGGTGCTGTCCGGTGATGAGCGGCCCCATGTCGCACCCGCGCATGCCGTCACCGGTGCGCAGCGTCCTCATGCGCTCGGCGACCTTCGCCACGAGCTCGTCGGCGACGGTGTCGACGGCCAGCACGACCGAGATCGCCATGCATCGCTCGCCCGCCGAGCCGAAGCCGGCGTTCACCGCTGCATCGGCGGCGAGGTCGAGGTCGGCGTCGGGGAGCACCAGCATGTGGTTCTTGGCGCCGCCGAACGCCTGCACGCGCTTGCCGTGCGAGGTCGCCGTCTCGTAGACGTACTTCGCGATCGGGGTCGATCCGACGAACGAGATCGCGCGCACGTCGGGGTGCTCGAGGAGCGCGTCGACGGCCTCCTTGTCGCCGTGGACGACGTTGAACACGCCGTCGGGGAGCCCCGCCTCGGTGAGCAGCGCGGCCATCCAGTTCGCCGCGCTCGGGTCTTTCTCGGACGGCTTCAGGATCACCGCGTTGCCCGCCGCCAGCGCGACGGAGAAGAACCACAGCGGCACCATCGCCGGGAAGTTGAAGGGACTGATGATGCCCACCACGCCCAGCGGCTGCTTCATCGTGTAGACGTCGATGCCGCTCGAGGCGTTCTCGGTGTAGGCGCCCTTGGTGAGGTGGCCGACGCCGCACGCGAACTCGACGACCTCCATGCCGCGAGCGATCTCGCCCAGCGCGTCCGAGAGCACCTTGCCGTGCTCGGTCGTGAGGATCTCGGCGAGCTCGTCCTTGCGCGCGTTGAGCAGCTCGCGGAACGAGAACAGCACGGCCTGGCGCTTCGCGATCGAGGTGTCGCGCCACTGGGTCCACGCCGCCGACGCCACGTCGACCGCAGCACCGACATCCGTCGTCGACGCGAACCGCACGTGCTTGTGCACGGTCCCGAGCGCCGGGTTGTAGACCGGTCCGGTGCGGTCGGAGGCGCCTGCCCAGGCGGCGCCGCCCACCCAGTGGTCGAGCGTGGTCGTGGCAGCCTCGTCGGTGCGCTCCAGTGTCGTGGTGTCGGTCATCATCGTCCTCTCCATCGGGTGACCCTTCGTGGGGGCCAGCTACCAGTCTGCGCCGTAGGAGCCGTCGCGCAACCCTCAGATCGCTCGACGGCGCCCCCGCACGCGGCGATCAGCGGGTGAGCTGGATGCCGAGCGTCGCGAGCACCCCGAACAGCACACCCCAGAGGGTGATCGAGATGATCTGCCAGAAGATCACGAGGTTGCGGTGCGCGCCGAACGACACCATCGCCGCCGACGTGATCTGGCTGGGAAGGATCGTCTGGCCGAGGAGGCTCACGCCCGCCACGCCATACCGGTCGAACGCACGGCGCAGCTTCTGCCGGCGCGGCGACTCCGCAGGCTCCCGCTCCGCGACGGTGGCCCCGCCTTCGCTGCGCGCAGCGCGCCCGGCGACCACCTTGGTGCGCACGCCGTGCGCCGAGAGCACGAACACGATCATCGAGATCACGTTGCCGATCACGGCGGCTCCGATCGCGACGACCGGCGGCAGTCCGATCACCACGCCGATCATCGAGCCGAAGTACGACTCCACGAACGGGATGGCCGAGACGAGCATGACGCCCAGCCACTGGATGTACTCGGGGAAGGAGGAGGCGAAGTCCTGGAGAGCGTCGATCATGCTGCGTCCTTTCGGGGGATTTCCGGATGCCTCGATTCGAAGCATGACTCCATCCTTCGAGCGGCGTCCGTGTCGCGGCAGTGCCGCGGCATCACGTCTTCGCGGGAGCAATCGCACAGCGCGTCGGTGACATTTGTCACTGGTCTACTGTCGAAGCCATGCCACGTGAGGAGACCGGCGGTGCGGCGGCCCGCAGCGAGCCGAACAGCTCGCCGTCGAGCACGCACTCGCGAAGCGTGCGCCACACCTGGCTGTACACGCTCGGGTCGATCGTGTTCTTCGTCGGGTTCTTCGCCGTCTTCGTGGCGCTGCTCATGCTGGAGACGTTCGCCGCCGAATCGGGCGCACTCACCGCGGCGATCATCGTGCTGCAGCTGGTGGCCGGGGCCGTGCAGATCCGGTACTGCTGGTTCCTGCGCGTCGGGCGCGGCGGCGGGCTGCCGTCGGGCTGGTGGACGGCGGCGCTCCTCGCGCCCGCGGCGGCGGTATGGGTACTCGGACTGCTCCCCGACGGCTTCGGCTTCACCGCGGGGGCGTCGCTGTGGGCAGCGACGTGCCTCATCGCCTGCCTGGTCCCGCGGCGAGGGCGGTGGCTGCTCCTCGCGCTCGGCGCGGTCATGCTCCTCGGGCATGCGCTGCTCGCGGCCGCGCTGACCGGCGCGCCGTTCGCCTTCGCCGCCTCGGGCGGTGCCTGGGCGACGAGTGTCTATGCGCTCCTGCTTCCGTTCATGGTGATCACGAGCCTGTGGTGGTGGGAGATCGTGGTCGAGCTGGATCGCAACCGTCGCGCGGCCGCGCAACTGGCCGTCGCGCAGGAGCGGCTGCGCTTCGCGTCGGACCTGCACGACATCCAGGGGCACCACCTGCAGGTGATCTCGCTGAAAGCCGAGCTGGCCGAGCGCCTGCTGTCGCGGGATCCGGATGCCGCGCGCGAGAACATCCGCGAGGTGCGCCTCATCGCGAAGCAGGCGCTCGAAGAGACGCGGTCGCTCGTCGCCGGGTACCGGCAGGTCGCTCTCGACGAGGAGCTGGAGAACGCCCGCGAGGTGCTCACCGCCACTGGCGCACGGTGCACGCTGCAGATCGCCGTGCTGCCGTCCGATGCGGCGTCGCGCAGTGCGCTGGCCTCGGTGGTGCGCGAGGCGACGACGAACATCCTTCGGCACAGCGAGGCGACCGAGGTGTCGATCGTGCTCTCGACAGACGGCGAGGACGGAGTCCTGGAGATCGTCAACGACGGCGTCATGGACGACGCCGGCCCACGTGCCTCGGGTGGCTCGGGCATCGCCGGGCTGCGCGAGCGTCTCGCGTCCGTCGGCGGCGCCCTGGACAGCGGCATCTCGGATGGCCGTTTCGCACTGCGGGCCCGGGTGCCCCTCACGGCGGCGGTGACGGCGTGACCGGCGGGCGGACCGAGGGGCGCGGCATCCGTCTGCTCGTCGCGGACGACGAGCACCTCATTCGGGGCGCGCTCGTCGCGCTGCTGACGCTCGAACCCGACATCGACGTGGTCGCGACCGCCGAGAACGGCGCGGAGGCGGTGGAACAGGCGGTGCGGCACCGCCCCGACGTGTGCCTGCTCGATCTCGAGATGCCGGAGGCCGACGGCGTGGAGGCCGCCGCCCGCATCCTGGCGACCGTGCCCGCCCGGGTCATCATCGTGACCCGGCACGCGCGCCCGGGTGTGCTGCGCCGGGCGCTCGCGGCCAAGGTCTCGGGGTTCGTCCCGAAGTCCACCCCCGCCGACGAGCTGGCGGATGTGATCCGCGACGTGGCGGCGGGCAAGCGCTACATCGACCCCGAGATCGCCGCGACGGCGCTGACAGCGGAGCGCAGTCCGCTCACCGACAGAGAGCTCGACGTGCTGCGGCACAGCCGGTCGACGCTGTCGGTCCAGCGCATCGCCGCGCACCTGCACCTCGCGCCCGGCACGGTGCGCAACTACCTGTCGTCGGCGATGACCAAGCTCGACGCGTCCTCGCGCCACGAGGCGGCCGAGAAGGCGTGGGAGAACGGCTGGATCTGAGCCCGCCGGCCGACGAGCCCACGGCCGAGGCGCCTGTCACTCTCGCGCGACCGCAGTGAGCGCCTCGTCGTAGATCGCCAGGGCCTCGGCCACCTGGGCGTCCGTCACGACGCACGGCGGAACGACGTGGATGCGGTTGTCGACCGTGAGCGGCAGCAGGCCGCGACTGGTGAGCTCCTTCTTGAGCCGGGCCATGACCTCGGCGCCCACCGGCTCGCGCGTCCCGCGGTCGCCGACGAGCTCGATCGCCCAGAACACGCCCTCGCCCCGCACCTCGCCGATGAGCGGGTGCCGCTCGGCGAGCTCCCGCAGGCCCGGACCGATCGCCTCCTGGCCCACGCGCCGGGCGTGGTCGACGATCCCCTCGGACTCCATCGCGTCGAGGGCGGCGACGATGGATGCCGCAGCCAGCGGGTGACCGGAGTACGTGAGCCCGCCCGGGAAGACGCGGTCGTCGAAGGTCGCGGCGATCGCCTCCGAGACGATGACCCCGCCCACCGGCACGTACCCCGAGTTCACGCCCTTCGCGAATGCGATGAGGTCGGGCACGACGTCGTAGCCCTGGAACGCGAACCACCGCCCGGTGCGTCCGAAGCCGGCCATCACCTCGTCGAGGATCAGCACGATGCCGTACCGGTCGCACAGCGCGCGGACGCCGGCGAGGTAGCCGGGCGGCGGCACGAGGATGCCCGCCGTGCCCGGCACGGACTCGAGCAGGATCGCCGCGATCGTCGAGGGTCCCTCCGACTGGATGACCCGTTCGAGGTGGCGCAGCGCCCGCTCGGACTCCTCCTCGGGCGTCGTCGCCCAGAACTCGCTGCGGTACAGGTAGGGCCCGAAGAAGTGCACGTGTCCGCGTGCGTAGCGGTTCGGCATCCGTCGCCAGTCGCCCGTCGCCACGATCGCGGCGCCCGTGTTGCCGTGGTACGAGCGATAGGTCGACAGCACCGTGTCGCGACCGGCGTCCCCGCGCGCAGCGCCGTGCAGGCGTGCCATGCGGATCGCGTTCTCGACGGCGTCGGCGCCGCCGTTGGTGAAGAACACCTTGGCGAACCCGTCCGGGGCCTTGCCTAGGATCCGCTGCGCCGCCCGCCCGCGCTGCAGGTTGGCCGTCGCGGGTCCGATGGTCGCGAGCTCGGCGGCCTGCGCGCGGATGGCGGCGACGACCGCGGGATGCTGATGCCCGATGTTGACGTTGACCAGCTGACTGGCGAAGTCGAGCATGCGATGGCCGGCGTGATCCCACACCACGGCGCCCTCGCCGCCCGCGATGACGGGCAGATCGAGTCCCGCCTGAGCGGACCACGAATGGAACACGTGGTCGCGGTCGAGTTGCTTCGCGAGGGCATCGAGGTCTTCGGTCATCCGCTGGCTCCGAATCCGGATCGGGGGCGTGTCAGGTAACGTTCGTCGCTCGACGACCGGGGGTCAAGAGGCGATCCCGGTCGTCGAGCGACGATTGCGGACGAAGTGTCCGGCGCCGTGCGGCTATTGACCGCCCTCGGTGAGGGTCACCTCGATCGGCGTGTACTCGCCGTCGACGACGACGCCTTCCTCCTCGAGCTCGGCGAGAGCCTGCTCGATGTACTCGTTCGACCATGCCGTGTCGGAGGGCTCTGTCGTGATGAGCTCCAGCCCGTCCTGGTTGACCGCCGAGAGCGCGCCGGCGACGGTCTTGTCCCACGCGGCCTCGTCGATCAGCCCGAAGGGCGCGCCCGTCCAGATGAGCTTGTTGACCTCGTTCATCTGCCATTCCTGGTGCACCGGGCCCACGGGGAACGCCGCCTCGGCGTTGGATGCGATGTCGTAGACGATCGACGCGGCCTCCTGGGGATTGTCGCGCGCGAACACCCAGCCCTTCGTGACGGCCTTGAGGAAGCGCACGGCGGCGTCGGCATAGGCCGGGTCGTCGGCGAGACGCTGCGTGTCGGCCCAGATGGCGTCCTGCAGCATCGCCCCCTCGGTGTCTTCGTACGAGACGACGTCGAAGTCGTCGGGCTGGTACAGCTCGCCCGTGTCGGGGTTGACGACCTCGAGGATCTGCGCCCACTCGTTGTAGGTCATCGCCTGGGCGGCGTCGACATCGCGGTCGAGCAGGGCGTTCATGCTGAAGTCCTGCGTGGTGATCGACACGGTGGTCGCGTCGAGGTCCTCGGCGGCCATCGCCGCGAAGATCTCCCATTCGTTGCCGAAGCCCCACGAGCCGATGCGCTTGCCCTCGAAATCGGCGACCGAGGTCAGGCCGTCGCCCTTCCACGACACCTGGAGGGTGCCCGACTTCTGGAACACCTGCGCGATGTCGGTGAGCTCGACCCCGGTGGCCTCGAGGGTGCCGAGCACCTTCGGGACCCACGCGATGGCGAAGTCGGCGTCGCCGGCGACGAGGGCGTCCTGCGGCACGATGTCGCCGCCCGACGGGATGATCTCGACGTCGTTGAAGCCCTCCTCCTCGAAGTAGCCCTGTTCCAGGGCCACGTAGTAGCCCGCGAACTGGGCCTGGGGCAGCCACTGCAGCTGCAGCCGGATGGACGTGAGCGGCTCGAAGTCCTCGCCGCCGGACGGGTCGGGGGTCGACGAGCCGGAGCACGCGGCGAGCGCGAGAGCCGTGACGGAAGCGACGGATGCCGCGGCCAGGCCGCGCCGGATGGTGCTGTGTCTCATGGCGTTCCTTTCTTGGTGCTGCTGATCTGGTGGTGCTGGATCCGATGGGCGGGAGGCCCGCCGGACGCGCCGGTCAGGCCGGCGACCGCCTCGCGGCCAGCCGCTCGAGGAGCGATGTCGCGAGGAAGAACACGAGGCCGATGAGCATGCCGCCCACCACGTACGCCCATGCGAGCGCGGCACGGCCCGACTTGGCGTACGTCGCGATCGCCGTGCCGATGCCGTCGGCCGGACCTCCGAAGTACTCGGCGACGAGCGCCGCGATGACGGCCAGCGAGCTCGCGATCCGCAGGCCCGTCATCAGGTAGGGGAGCGCGTTGGGCAGCGTGAGGACGCGAAAGGTCTGCAGCCCCGACGCCGCCGATGCGCGCAGCACGTCGCGGTGGACGGGCCGGGTCTGGCGCAGGCCCCGCAGCACGTTGACGAAGACGGGGATGAAGGCGGCGATCGTCGCGACCGCCTGCCGCCCGAACTGGCTCGACGCGCCGAACATCGTGTTGAGGATCGGCGTGATCGCCACGATCGGGATCACCGCGAGGGCCGACACGAGCGGTGCGATCATCCCGTCGATCGGCCGCGCCGCCGCGGCGAGCCCTGCGAACAGCAGCGCGAGGAGCGAGCCCACCGCGAGCCCGACCAGCGCGTTGGTGGCGGTGATCATCATGTCCTGCGCGATGATCGGCCACCGCAGGACGAACTCCTGTGCGATCGCGACCGGGCTCGGCAGCATCCGCGGCGCGGTGCCGAGCACGTCGACCCAGATCGTCCAGGCGGTGAGGATCACGACGCCCACCGCGACCGGCGCGACCCAGCGCAGGAAGCCCGGGAGCGCGCCGTCGGCGGGCGGACGGTCGCGGCGCCCGGGCCGCGCCGGGAGCATCGTGGGCGTGGGGACCGTCATCGGTCGTTCGCCCTCTCCACCGGCACGCCGTGCAGCGCCTCGCGCACCGCGGTGACGCGCTCGAAGTACTCCGGCGACTCGCGCAGCGCCTCGCCCCGATCGTCTCCGAGCCCGATCTCGATGACGTCGGTGATGCGGCCGGGTCGCGGGCTCATCACCACGACGCGGTCCGAGAGGTACACCGCCTCGGGGATCGAGTGCGTCACGAAGACGACGGCGGCCCCGGTCTCACCGGCGATGCGCACCAGCTCCGACTGCAGTCGCTCGCGGGTCATCTCGTCGAGGGCGCCGAACGGCTCGTCCATCAGGAGCAGCTTCGGCCGCGCGGCGAGGGCTCGCGCGATCGCGACGCGCTGCTGCATCCCCCCGGAGAGCTGGTCGGGGTACCGATCGATGAACTCGGTCAGTCCGACGAGTTCCGCCAGCTCCGCCACCCTCGCCGCCCGTTCCGGCTTGCCGGTTCCGTGCAGCTCGAGCGGCAGCCCGATGTTGGCGGCCACCGTTCGCCACGGCAGCAGTCCCGCCTGCTGGAAGGCGATGCCGTAGTCCTGGTCGAGACGCGCCTGCTTCGCCGGCTTGCCGAAGATCTCGAGCGTCCCGCTCGTGGCCTGGTCGAGGTCTGCGATCAGTCGGAGCAGCGTCGACTTGCCGCAGCCCGACGGTCCGATGAGGGAGACGAACTCGCCGGCGCCGACCGCGAGCTCGACATCCGTCAACGCCATGACCTCGCCGGTCCTGGTCGGGAAGACCTTCCCGACGCCGGAGGCGCGCACGGCCCATGGCTCATTCGGACCCTGGGCCTGTCGGACGGCAGCAACCGGTCTCGTCGTCATGCGGCGGCCTCTCCTCTGCGGTAGTCGGCGAGTCCGAGGCCGATGAGGGCGACGGATCCCGCGGCGATGAGCCCGAGTGCGATCGAGCCGAAGGTGGGGCCCCACGGCGCGGCGGGGTCGCTCGACGCCTGGCCGGCGAGCTGGATGAGCATGCGGCCGATGCCGCCGCGCATGCCGATCGAGACCTCGGCCACGACTGCGCCGAGGACGGCGTTGGCGGCGGCGAGGCGCAGAGCGGGCAGCAGATGCGGCACGGCGGCCGGCAGCCTCAGGCGCAGCAGCGTCGGCCAGTAGCCGGCCGCGTAGCTGTTCATCAGGTCGAGGTGGATGCGGTCGGGCGACGCGAGCCCGCGGAGCATGCCCACCGCCACCGGGAAGAACGCGAGGTACGACGCGATGACCGCGACCGACAGCCACTGCGGCCACATGCCGCCGCCGCGGTCGATCTGGTTGCCGATGGCGTTGACGACGGGGGCGAACGCGATGAGCGGCACGATCTGGCTCACCACGATCCAGGGGAGCAGGCCCCACTCGAGCAGGCGCCACCGCTGCATCACGAGGCCCAGCACCGCCCCGACGGCGACGCCGATCAGCCACCCGACGGCGGCGATGCCGAGGGTCAGGAGGGCAGCGCCCGCGACCGACACCCACAGCGGCGGGGTGTCGCCGCCGCTCGTGGGAGCGAAGAGCCTGGCGACCATGTCCCACACGTGGGGCATCGCGCGGTCGTGCGTGCGCGGCAGGATCATGACGCCCGAGCCCGACCGGCCTTCGACGGCCCCGAGCACCACGCCTTCCGCCGGCCCGAGGAGCTTGTACAGCTCCCACAGCAGCACCACCGCCACGATGCCGAGCGCTCCCCAGCCGGCGGCGATCCACCCGCGCACCTCGCCCTGTCGTCTCGCCGACCAGCCGACCGGCTTCATCGCGCCGCCGTCATCTCTTGGCGTCCACGTGGGTCTGCAGGGCCGGGATCACCGTCTCGCCGTAGACCCGCAGCGTCTCTTCCTTGTTGTCGTGCTGCAGGTAGCCGGCGAACTGGGTGACGCCGAGCGCGCGAAGCTGCTCGAGCTTCGCGATGTGCTGCTCGGCGGTGCCGAGGATGCAGAAGCGCTCCACGATCTCATCGGGCACGAAGTCGACGTGGTCGTTCTCGGCCCTGCCGTGCGTGTTGTAGTCGTAGCCGCGGCGGCCTTCGATGTAGTCCGCGAGGGCGTCGGGGATCGCGCCGTGGTGGCCGTATTTCGCCACGATGTCGGCGACGTGGTTGCCCACCATGCCGCCGAACCAGCGGCATTGGTCACGCATGTGCGCCCAGTCCTCGCCGATGTACATCGGTGCCGCCACGCAGAACGACAGCGACTCGGGGTCGCGACCGGCGGCGGACGCGGCATCCTTCACCGTCTTGATCATCCAGGCGGCGATGTCGACGTCGGCGAGCTGCAGGATGAAGCCGTCGCCGACCTCGCCCGTGAGCTGGAGCGCCATCGGGCCGTACGCCGCGACCCACACGTCGAGCTGCGACCCGCGGCTCCACGGGAACTGCAGCGTCGAGCCCTTGTACTCGACGGGACGCGAGTTGCCGAGCTCGCGGATGACGTGGATCGACTCGCGCAGCTCGGCCATCGTGACCGGTTTGCCGTTGGTCACCCGCACCGCCGAGTCGCCGCGGCCGATGCCGCAGATCGTGCGGTTGCCGTACATCTCGTTGAGGGTGGCGAAGACGGATGCCGTGACCGTCCAATCGCGCGTCGCAGGGTTCGTGACGAACGGGCCGACCATCACGCGCTTGGTCTCGGCGAGGATCGCCGAGTGGATGACGTAGGGCTCCTGCCAGAGCAGGTGCGAGTCGAAGGTCCACACGTGGCTGAACCCGTGCGCCTCCGCGAGCCTGGCCAGCTGCACGGTGCGCGCCGCGGGCGGATTGGTCTGCAGAACGACGCCGAAGTCCATGTGTGCTCCTAGTTCGGGGGCGTTTCGTCTCGTCGCTGCGCTCCTCGCTCAACGACCGAGGGGTCCCGGTCGTCGACCGAGGGGTCCCGGTCGTTGAGCGGGCGAAGCGAGACGAAACGCGGCGAGGTTGTCATGTCAGGTACTGGCTGAGGCCGCGCTTGAGGAACCGGCCGTCGCCCTTGGCGCCGAGGTATGTGCCGCCGTCGACGATCACCTTGCCGCGCGAGAGCACGGTGTCGACGTGGCCGTCGATCTCGAAGCCCTCCCACGCGGAGTGGTCCATGTTCATGTGGTGGGATGCCGCGGAGATCGTGGTGTGGCCGTGCGGGTCGTAGACGACGACGTCGCCGTCCGCGCCGGGCTGGATCACGCCCTTGCGGCCGTACAGGCCGAACATGCGCGCCGGCGTGGTGCTCGTGAGCTCGACCCACCGCTCGAGGGTGAGCTTGCCGGTCACCACGCCCTGGTACATGAGGTCCATGCGGTGCTCGACCCCGCCGATCCCGTTCGGGATCGCGCGGAAGTCGTCGAGCCCCAGCTCCTTCTGGCCCTTCATGCAGAACGGGCAGTGGTCGGTCGAGACCATCTGGATGTCGTTGGTGCGCAGCGCCTGCCACATGTGGTGCTGATGTCCCTCGGTGCGGCTGCGCAGCGGCGTCGAGCACACCCACTTGGCGCCCTCGAACTGCCCCCACTCCTCGCTGAATGCGCCGAGCTGCTCCTCGAGCGAGAGGTAGAGGTACTGCGGGCAGGTCTCGCCGAACACGTTCCAGCCCTGGTCGCGCGCCCATGCGATCTGCTCGACCGCCTGCTTCGCACTGACGTGCACGGTGTACAGCGGCGCCCCGGTGAGGTTCGCGAGCATGATCGCCCGGTGGGTCGCCTCCTCCTCGAGCTGCCAGGCGCGGGCGATGCCGTGATAGTACGGCGCCTTCTTGCCCACCTCGGCCAACTGCGCGGCGAGGACGTCGATGGCCGGGCCGTTCTCGGCGTGCATCATCGTGAGCAGGCCGGTCTCGGCCGAGACCTGCATCGCCTTCAGCACCTGGGCGTCGTCGGAGTAGAACACGCCCGGGTACGCCATGAAGAGCTTGAAGCTCGAGATGCCCTCGTCGAGGAGCCCGCGCATCGCCGCGAGCGAGTCGTCGTCGATGCCGCCGACGATCTGGTGGAAGCCGTAGTCGATCGCGCAGTTGCCCGCGGCCTTGTCGTGCCACGCGGCCAGTCCGTCCTGCACGCGCTCGCCATAGCGCTGCACCGCGAAGTCGATGATGGTCGTCGTGCCGCCCCACGCCGCCGCGCGGGTTCCGGTCTCGAACGTGTCGGACGCGTTGGTGCCGCCGAAGGGCAGCTCCATATGGGTGTGCGCGTCGATCCCGCCGGGGATGACGTACTTGCCGGTCGCGTCGACGACGGTGTCGACGGATGCTGCGACATCCGTCCCCAGCAGCTGCGAGCCGGGTGCGAGCACCGCGGCGATGGTCTCGCCGTCGATGAGCACGTCGGCCTCGCCCCGCCCTGTCGCCGAGACGACGGTCCCGCCCTTGATGAGTGTGGTGGTCATTGCGTGGTTCTCCTCTCCACCCGGTCGTTGAGCGAGGAGCGAAGCGACGAGACGAAACGCGCCGAGCTCACCTCGCAGGTCTCGGGCGTTTCGTCTCGCTTCGCTCGCTCAACGACCGATGGCTCCATCACGGCTTCGCGATCTTCGTGTAGGAGTCGGGGCGCCGGTCGCGGTAGAACTGCCAGTCGTCGCGCATCTCGCGCACCATCTCCAGGTCGAGGTCGCGCACCAGCAGCTCCTCGTGCTCGCCCGAGCCGCGTTCGCCGACGAAGTTGCCGCGCGGGTCGATCACCTGGCTCGTGCCGTAGAAGTCGACGGCGAGGTCTCCGTACTCGTTGTCCTCGCGTCCGACGCGGTTCGGCTGCAGCACGAAGTAGCCGTTCGCGACCGCGGCGGCCGGGCCTTCGACCTCCCACAGCCGGTTCGACAGGCCGGGCTTGGTGGCGTTGGGGTTGAAGACCATGTGGGCATCGGCGAGGCCGAGCTCGCGCCATCCTTCGGGGAAGTGCCGGTCGTAGCAGATGTACATGCCGACGCGCCCCACGGCCGTCTCGAACACCGGGTAGCCGAGGTTGCCGGGGCGGAAGTAGAACTTCTCCCAGAACCGGTCGAGGTGCGGCAGGTGGTGCTTCCGGTACTTGCCGAGGATGCTCCCGTCGGCGTCGACGAGCACCGAGGTGTTGTAGTAGACCCCGGTCTCGGCCTCTTCGTAGATCGGCAGCACCATCACGATGCCGAGCTCCTTCGCCACCGCGGCGAAGCGCTGCACGATGGGTCCGTCGGCGGGCTCTGCGAACCGGTAGTACTTCTTGTCCTGCGTGATCCCGAAGTACGGGCCGTAGAACAGCTCCTGGAAGCACACGACCTGCGCGTCCTGGGCTGCGGCATCCCGCGCGAACCCTTCGTGCTTGTCGAGCATCGACTCCTTGTCGCCGGTCCAGGTGGTCTGCGAAATGGCCGCGCGTACCGTGGTCATGGTTCTCCGTCCGTCCTTGGCTGGGTCCCTCCGGGCGGGACCGACGGGGTGGGATCGATGGAGCAGCCCCGTTCCCTGATCCTGTCGACCCGACATTTCCCGTCGGTTTCGCCCTGTGACGCGACAGTAAAGCCTCCCGGCCCGGGAGGCAATGGTCGGCCCGGCAGACCTTAAGCAGGTGACGCCCGGATACATCTCGCGATGGATGCCGGGGCACGCGGTCTCGCGTACCGTGAAACGGTGTTCCGCCGCATGAAGCCCTACCAGCTCGTCGTCGACGTCGGGCTCGCGGTGGTCTTCTTCCTCGTCGCGACGCCGGTCGAAGCGGTGATGGGCGGGGGCTACCTGGGCACGGGCTCCCCGTCGGCCGACGCGTGGAGGATGCTGTCCGCGTTCGTCACCGCCCTCCTGTTCAGCGGCGCGCTCGCCATGCGACGGCTGTCGCCGGCGCTCGCGCTGGGCCTGGCGTGGGCCGGCGCCCTGGTGCAGATCGCGCTGGGCCGCTCGCCCAGCTTCTCGGACCTCGCCATCTTCGCGGTCCTGTACACGACGGCGGCCTACGGCTCGCGCGGGGTGTCGCGCGCCGGCCTCGCCTCGACCGTCGTGGGCGCGCTCGTGATCACGGTCTACCTCATGGCCGGCCCCGGCTTCGCGAACGGGATGCCGTCGTGGGATGCCATCCCCTCCGCCCTGCTCATGCTGGTCGCGGCGGGCTTCGCGCTCGGCCTGTCGTGGACCATCGGCGCGCTCGTGCGCAGCGCCGTGCGAGCGCGCGAGACCCGCGAGGCGCAGCAGCGCGCCGAGTCCGAGGCGATCGCCGAGCAGGAGCGTGTGCGCATCGCCCGGGACATGCACGACGTCGTGGCGCATTCGCTCACCGTCGTGATCGCGCAGGCGAACGGCGCGCGCTACGCGGCGGCCGCCGATCCGGCGGCTGCGGCGGCGGCGCTCGAGACGATCTCGAGCACTGCCGGCGCCGCCCTCGCCGACGTGCGCCTGCTGCTGACGCAGCTGCGTCACAGCCAGAGCGACGGCCCGCAGCCGACCCTCGCCGATCTCGAGGCGCTGTACGCGCAGGTGCGCGCAGCGGGCGTGCCGCTGCGGGTCGACGTCGACCCCGTGCCGCCCGGAGCGCCGCCGGCCGCGGCACAACTCGCGGTGTACCGCATCCTGCAGGAGGCGCTCACGAACGCCCTGCGCCACGGCGCTCCCGGGAAACCGGTGGACGTGCGCCTGTCGTGGTACCCGGACCGCGTCGAGGTCGCCGTCCGCAACGGGCTCGCCGAGCGCGCGCCGACCGGCGCCGACCCGGCCCGCGGACACGGCATCATCGGCATGCGCGAGCGGGCTCAGCTGGCCGGCGGCCGGCTGGAGGCGGGTGCCCACCCCGGTGGGTCGTTCCTCGTCTCGGCCGTGATCCCGATCGGAGCCTCCGCATGATCCGCGTCGCGCTCGTCGACGACCAGGCGCTGTTCCGCGCCGGGATCCGCATGCTCGTCGACTCGCAGCCCGACCTCGAGGTCGTGGCCGAGGCATCCGATGGACGTCAAGCGCTCGACGTGGTGCGCGCGGCGCGGCCGGACGTCGTCCTCATGGACATCCGCATGCCGGTCATGGACGGGCTCGCCGCGACCGCGGAGCTGCTGACGGATGCCGAGCCGCCGCGCATCGTCATGCTCACGACGTTCGACCTCGACGAGGCCGCCGCGCGCGCGATCCGGCAGGGGGCGAGCGGCTTCCTGCTGAAGGACGCCGACCCCGAGTTCCTGCTCGCGGCGATCCGCACGGTGCATTCCGGCTCGGCCGTGATCGCGGCATCCGCCACCCGTGACCTGTTCGCCCACTTCGCAGGCGCCGCGCCGGCGCCGGTGCCACCCGCGTACGCGGGGCTGACCGAGCGCGAGCGCGAGATCTTCGCGCTCGCCGCCCGCGGGCTCTCGAACGCCGAGATCGCCGCGCGCGAGTACCTCTCGGAGGCCACGGTGAAGACGCACATCAGCCGCATCCTCACGAAGCTGTCGCTGCGCGACCGCGTGCAGCTCGTGGTCTTCGCCTTCGAGCACGGCCTGACGTAGCCGGCCGACGCCCCTCGTCGCCGCACGCGGTGTGCGCGATGAAGGGCTGACGCGAGAGGGAGGCGCGAGTCATCCTTCCGATGTAGACGGATGCCTCTGACGGGCGACGCGCGCGACACCGGGTCGTCCATACCGTCGAAGGCATGGAACTCTCATCGACAGACCTGGGCCTGGCGGCCCGGGTGCAGCAGCTCACGAAGACCTACGGAACCGGCGAGAGCACGGTGCGCGCCCTCGACGGCGTCAGCGTCGGCATCCGCCGCGGCGAGTTCACCGCGATCATGGGGCCGTCGGGTTCGGGCAAGTCGACCCTCATGCACATCATGGCCGGGCTCGACGCGCCGACGAGCGGGCGCGCGTGGATCGGCGACACCGACATCACCGGGCTCTCCGACCTCGAGCTGACCGTGCTGCGCCGGCGCCGCGTCGGCTTCGTCTTCCAGGCGTTCAACCTCGTGCCGACCCTCGACGCGCTCGGCAACATCCTCCTGCCGTTCGACCTGGACGGGCGTCGCCCGACGGCGATCGAGCGTGCCCGCATCGACGGGCTGATCGAGCGCCTGGGTCTCACCTCGCGCCTCGGCCACCGTCCTCACCAGCTCTCGGGCGGCCAGCAGCAGCGGGTGGCGATCGCCCGCGCGCTCGCGACGGCGCCCGACCTGGTGTTCGCCGACGAGCCCACGGGCAACCTCGATTCGCGCTCCGGGCGCGAGGTGCTCGCGCTCCTCGCGGTGGCGAGCCGGGAGCACGGCCAGTCCATCGCGATGGTGACGCACGACCCGGTGGCCGCGTCGCACGCCGACCGCGTGCTGTTCCTCGGCGACGGGCGCATCGTCGCCGACAAGCCCCGCCAGAGCGCCGAGGAGATCTCGGCCTACATGCTGGCGTCCGAGCTCGGGGCGGCGCCGGTCGCCGCCGCGACGGGGGTGGCGTCGTGACGACCGCGACCGGGACGAGCCGGATGCCGGGGCACCCCGCCGCCGGATCGGGGAGCGACGACCCGCGCCGGCCGCGCACCGCAGCGCCGGCATCCCCCCTCTCCTCCCGGAGCGACTCCGCGACGCGCGCACCTCTCGCGTGGCTTCGGGAGCGCGGCATGGGCGCGAGCATCCTGGTGGCCGCGATCTCCAGCGCGTTCGGCGCCGTCCTGCTGAGCGCCACCGGCTACATCGCGGCGATCATGCGCGCCGACCCGTACATCGGCGACAGCGGCACCCTCGCCGTCGTGCTGGCGATCCTGTCGGTCCTGCTCATCGGGGTCGCCGTCTACGTGGCGTCGATCGTGACCGCCAACACCTTCGCGACGGTCATCGCCGGCCGCACCCGCCGCATCGCGCTGCTGCGCCTGATCGGCGCCTCCGCGCGTTCGCAGCGCGCCGAGGTGGCGCGGCAGGGACTCGTGGTCGGCGTCATCGGCGCCGGCGTGGGGCTCGTCGCGGGGACCCTCGCGTCGTGGGCGGGTGTGCTCGTCGCCGGACCGCTCCTCGGCACCGGCGATGTCGAGTACGCGGTGCTCCAGCCCGTGCTCGTGCTGCCGGCGGTCGTGGTCGCGCTGACGACGTGGGCGGCGGCGTGGGCGGGTTCACGCCGCGTGCTCACCGTCACGCCGCTGCAGGCGCTCGGCGGCTCGGTCGAGGCATCCCACGACGCCGTCTCACGACGCGGGCGCCGCAACGGCGCCGCGATCGCGCTGTTCGCGATCGGCGCCGCGCTGCTGGCGGGTGGCATCGTGCTCGGGCTCATCACGCCGCTCGGCGTCATCGTCGCGTTCTTCGGCGGCATCTTCTCGTTCACCGGGCTCGCGCTCGGGGCGACGCTGGTGATGCCCCCGGTGCTGCGGCTCGTGGGCCGCATGTTCGGCGGCTCGGCGACGGCCCGCCTCGCGGCCGAGAACGCCCTGCGCTATCCCGAGCGCTCCAGCCGCATGGCGATCGGTGTCGTGATGGGCGTCACGCTCGTGACGATGTTCGCCGTCGCCCTCGAGACGGTGAAGGTCGTGCTGACGATGTCCGCCGGCGGCGACGCCCCGGACGAGCTGAACACGCTCATCGACACCTTCTCGGCCGTCATGATGGGCCTGGTCGCGGTCTCGGCCGTGATCGCGGCCGTGGGCCTGGTGAACCTCCTCACGATCGGCGTCGTGCAGCGGCGCCGCGAGCTCGGTCTGCTGCGGGCACTGGGTGTCTCGACCGGGCAGGTGCGCCGCATGGTGCTGCTCGAGGCCGCCCACGTCACGATCGCGGCCACCGCCACGGGACTCGTGCTCGGCATCGCCTACGGCTGGGCGGGCGCGCAGTCGCTGCTGGGTGCTGTGCCCATCCCGCCGTCGTTCTCGGCGCCGACACTCGTCGCACCCGCCGTGCCGTGGATCCCGGTCGCCGTCATCGTCCTCGCGACGGCCGTGCTCACGCTCGTCGCGGCGGTGGTGCCGACGCGGCTCGCGACGCGCGTCGCCCCCGTCGAGGCCCTGGCGGACTGACCCCCGCCGACATTCGGCGCCTTCCCGCAACGCCCGGCCCTTTCCGAGAACAGGTGATCTGGCGAAGGCAGGACGTTCCACCCGGGAATCGTCCTGCGTACGCCAGATCACCTGTTCTGGAAGGGGACCGGCGAGGGCTGAGGCTGAGGCTGGGGCGGGGGCGGGGGCCGGGGCTGGGGCAGGGGCAGGGGCTGAGGCGGGGGCTGGGGCGGGGCGGGGCGGGACGGGCGACGGATGCCTCGGCACGGGCTTCGTGCTGAGGCATCCGTCGCCGTCGCGCAAGGGGGGTGCGCGAACCCCGGGCCGGCACGCACGCTGAGGTCATGGACATCGAGATCATGCAGCACGAACCGCCCTACCGTGTGGGTGTCATCATCGGCAGCCTGTCGCGCGAATCGATCAATCGACGCCTCGCGGCCGCGCTTCAGCGCGTGGCCCCGCCGGAGTTCGAGTTCTTCGAGATCTCGTACTCCGACCTTCCGGTGTACAACCGCGACTTCGACGCGGACTATCCGCAGGTGGCGCGGGACTTCAAGGAGTCGATCCGCTCGGCCGACGCTCTCCTGTTCGTCACCCCGGAGTACAACCGCTCCCTTCCCGGTGCGCTGAAGAACGCGATCGACTGGGGCAGCCGGCCCTACGGCGACAACGCGTGGTCCGACCTGCCCACGGCCGTGATCGGGGCATCGTCCGGCCAGATCGGCACCGCGGTCGGGCAGCAGACGCTGCGCAGCACGCTGAGCTACCTCAACGCGCGGCAGATGACCGCGCCCGAGGCGTACATCCACTTCACGCCCGACCTGATCGACGACGAGGGCGCCGTGAGCGTGCCCGACACCGAGGAGTTCCTGCGCACGTTCATGCGGAAGTTCCTCGAGTACACCACCCGCGTGCTGACGGTGATCCCGCAGGACTGACGGGTTTCACCCGGCGTCGGGGTTCCACCCGGCGTCGGGCCCGGGCTCCTGGCCGGCGAGCTCGGGGTCGTGCGCCCATGTCGGGGCGAGGGCGCGGATCCGCGCCGCGCGCCACTGCCACACCGTCCAGAGCAGGGGCCAGAGGGCGGGCGCGGTCGGCCCGCCGATGACGAGCCGATCGCGCCACAGCGTCTTGCCGCGAGCGCGAGGGGCCGGTGAGATCGCCATCTGGTGATCCCACACGTCGAGACTCGCGAGCGGGCCGGTCAGCGGGATGCCGCTGTCGCGGAAGATCCGCACGACCCCGCCCGGCTCGTCCACGATGCGGTCGCTGGTGTGGATCAACTGTCGTCCCATCGGCACCACGCCGAACGCGGTGAGCTGCACCGGCACATCGTCGCCGGGGCTCCACGACGTCGGCAGTCCGCTCGGCACGAGGGGCTCGAGGTCGAGGAAGGGACCGTACAGCTCGGCCACCGCGCGCGGGGAGTGCAGCGCCCGCCACGCGGAGTCGGGGTCGCAGTCGATCACGAGCTTCAGCAGGATCCGCATGCTCCAGTGTCGCACCCGGCCTGCGGCGGCGTCGCGCCTTCGGTCCTCAGGATCGACGGCGGGAGGGGATGCCGCGGCCTACGCTGGACGGATGCCCGAGAGTGCGTTCGACCAGCACCGGTACCAGGTCCGTCACGAGTGGGGCGCGGACGGCCTCGGCCGCCTCGCTCCGGCCGATGTCGTCGTGGTCGTCGACGTTCTGCGGTTCTCGACGACGGTGACGGATGCCGTCGCCCAGGGCCGCAGCTTCGCGCTCGACGACGCCGCGCACGCGGTGTCGCTCAACGGCGCCGCGGTGGCGGCCGCGGCGGCGAGCACCGGTGCGGTCGTGATGCTCGGATGCCTCCGCAACGCGTCGGCCGTCGCCCGCGCGGTCCTCGCCGAGCAGCAGCGCCGCGGCGCGCGCACGAGCGTCGCGATCATCGCGGCGGGGGAGCTTCGACGGGCTCAGGAGGCGGGCCGTCGCGAGCCCGGCGCTCCGCTGCGCTTCGCGGTCGAGGATCAGCTCGGCGCCGGTGCGCTCGTCGACGCCCTCGGAGCGCTCGGCATCGGCCACACGTCTCCCGAGGCCGCCGCGGCCGGTGAGGTGTTCCGCGGGCTTCGCGGAGCCGTGCGGCACCTGCTCACCGCGAGCGGCTCGGGGCAGGAGCTCCTCGACCTGGACCGCCGCGACGAGGTGCTCGACGCGGCCGCGGTGGACGCGGCATCCGTCGTCCCGGTGCTTCGCGAAGGCGCGTTCGCGGCGTACTGAACCCGCCCCGTTCCGCCTCGCGCGCGACCGGGCGGTGCTAGCGCGGGGTCATCGCGGCCAGGCGCGCCGCGGGCGTGATCTCGCGCCGGGTCCACGTGAACAGGAACCGCTCGTCGAACACCCGGGCGCACTTCGCGCACGAGGTCGGCCGCGTCGCCTTGCGGTGGCGGTACGCGACATGGCCCGAGGGGCAGACCCCGATCCACGGTGCGAGCTCGGTCGCCGTCTCGCCGTGATGGGTCGTGCCCCCGACGTACCCGAGGTCGCGCGCGACCGCCCTCCAGCGCGGGCCGTGGCCCGCTCCGGCCCCGGCGAGCGCGTGGGCCACTTCGTGCAGCAGCGTCTGATGGTTGGTGTCGTCGTCGTACCGCGCGGCGAGGTACCGCGAGACGCTGATGCGCTTGTGTGTGTAGTCGCACAGCCCGGCGCGGCGCTTGGCGTTGTCGAACGCGAACGTCCACGACGAGTCCAGATGGGCGGCGATGAGGGCCTCGGCCCAATGCCGCACGCGATGCAGTTCCGACATGTACGGGAGAATAGAACGTATCTACGACACTCGGGCGCGGGGGTTCAGCTGGCGACGGATGCCGCGGCCCGGCGCCGGTCGGCGGCATCGATGGCGAGCAGCGTCGACTCGAGCTGATCGTCGGTCGCACCGGACTCCTGGCGCAGGAACAGCGCCCGCTTGAAGTCCTTGCGGGCCGACTCGTAGTCGCCGTCGTCGTAGTGGACCTTGCCGCGGTGCTGGTAGGCGAACGCGGCGATGCCGGCCCAGCCCTGGCCCTCGGCCTCCTCGGCGCACGTGGTCAGCTCCTGATCGGCGGCGGCGTAGGCGCCGCGCGCCTGCAGCACCGTCGCATGCAGGATGCGGGCGCGCAGCAGGTCCTTTCGGGTGCCGGCCATGCGCGCCACGCGCACCGACTGCTCCGAGACGACGAGGGCGTCCTCGGTGCGGTCGAGCACCTTGAGCAGCCAGACGCGCTCGAGGAGGGCGGGCAGGCTGCGCTGCTCGCCGATCTCTTCGAGGCGCTCCTTGCACTGCCGGGCATCCACCTGCTCGCGAAGCGTGTCGGGGTCGTACCCCCGGATGTAGCTCACCGATGACTCCCTTCGCCAGCGCTGCGGATCGCCTTTCCAGTGTGCCCTCCGCCCGCGTGCACCCGGTCGTGCCACGCCGGTCTCGGCATCCGTCGTCACCCGCATCGGGGCGGGCGCGCGTCTAGCGATCGAAGACGGATGCCGAGGGCTTCGGCGAGGGCGTCGAGTCGGCGTCGGTGGCCACCCGGGCGCCGCGCGCGAAGTCGTCGATCTCTCGGCCTTCCGCGACCTTCGCCGGGTGGGGTCCGGCGGCCATCAGCCGGGGCAGCCACTCCGTCGGCAGGGCGGTGGGGGACGCGGCGATCACGAGGTTGCCGAATCGGCGGCCCTTCAGCGTCTGCACCTCCGCCAGCACGATGACGTGCTCGAACACCGCCTTCACGGTGGCGACCTGACGGCGTGCGAAGGCCAGTCCCGCGCCGTCGGCGACGTTGACGAGCAGGACTCCGTCGGGCGCCAGGAACCGCGCCGCCTCGGTGAAGAACTCCACCGTGGTCAGGTGAGCCGGGGTCTGCGCGCCGGAGTACACGTCCGACACCACGAGGTCGGCCGTGCCCACCAGGCCCGCGGGCAGTCGTCGCAGCGTGTCGCGCGCGTCGCCGATCCGCACGCGGATGGACGCTCCGCGCGGCAGCGGGAGGTTCTCGCGCACGAGGTCCCACAGCGCCGACTCGAGCTCGATCACCTGCTGACGGGATCCGGGCCGCGTCGCCTGGATGTAGCGGGGGATCGTCAGCGCCCCGGCGCCGAGATGGATGGCGGTCAACGGCTGCCCCGGCATGCGCAGCCGGTCGATCACCGCCGCCATGCGCGCGACGTACTCGAAGTGCAGGTGCGTCGGATCGTCGAGGTCGACGTGCGACTGTGGGGTGCCGTCGACGTCGAGCTCCCACCCTCCGCCGAACGCCGACGGGGCGACGCGTGCGAGGGTGCCGTCGCTCAGCCGGGTGGACGGATCGGATGCTGCCGCGCCGTCCGCACGCACGGCTCCGTGCTGCGCGGAGCCTCGGGTGCGCGGCCCCGTCTGCCTCGCCCGCGCCATGGCCACCACGTTATCGTCCGATGCCCCATGTGACCCGGCCATTGCGCTCCTCGCTCAACGATCGGTCGGATGGCTGCGCAGATCGCCCGGGAACCGGCATCCTTCCGTGTCGAAACATAATCGAGACACAGGTGTAATCGTCGGTGCCATCGCGTCCGGGTAGCGTCGGAGGATCACACCCCGATGAGGGCTGAGCGCACCCGGGCTCCACGACGACGTGCAGCGCGGCCCACACGATATGGAAGGTGCACAGCACATGCTCCACACATCGAGAAGGCGCTGGCTCGCCGGCGCCGCGGCGATCGCCGTCGGTGCGGTCGTCCTCACCGCCTGCGCGAGCCAGCGCGAGGGAGGCGGCGCGACCGATGACGGCGACGGCGACGTCGACACCACGTTCGTCTTCGGCGCGTCCGGCGACCCCGCGAGCCTCGACCCCGCGTTCGCGAGCGACGGCGAGACGTTCCGCGTCGCACGCCAGATGTTCGAGGGCCTCGTCGGCACGGTGCCCGGCACCGCCGACCCGGCGCCGCTCCTCGCCAAGAGCTGGGAGCAGCCCGACGACACGACGTACGTGTTCACGCTCGAAGAAGGCGTGACCTTCCACGACGGCACCGACTTCAACGCCGAGGCCGTCTGCTTCAACTTCGACCGTCAGAACGCCTTCACGGGCGTGGCCGCGTCGCAGAGCATGGCGTACTACTGGGGCGTCATCATGCGTGGCTTCGGCGACGACTCGATCTACGGCGGCTGCACCGCCGACAGCGACTACCAGGCGACCATCACGCTGAAGGAGCCGTTCGCCGGGTTCATCCCCGCCCTGTCGCTGCCGTCGTTCTCGATCCAGAGCCCCACGGCCCTCGAGGAGTACGGCGCCGACGACGTCGGCGGCACCGAGGAGGCACCGGTCCAGAGCGAGTACGGCCAGGCCCACCCCACGGGAACCGGACCCTTCGTGTTCGAATCGATGTCGCCCGGCGAGCAGACCGTGCTCACCGCGTACCCCGACTACTGGGGTGAGCAGGGCGTCGTCGAAGAGGTCATCTTCCGCGTCATCGGCGACACCACGGCCCGTCGTCAGGCGCTCGAGTCCGGCAGCATCGACGGCTACGACCTCGTCGCCCCCGCCGACCTGCAGTCCCTCGAGGACGCCGGGTTCTCGCTCGTCAACCGCGACCCGTTCAACGTCCTGTACCTGGGCATGAACCAGGCGGCCCCGGGGCTGTCCGACCCGAAGGTGCGCCAGGCCATCGCGCACGCCGTCGACAAGCAGCAGCTCATCACGCAGGTGCTCCCGGAGGGCACGGTCGCAGCGACGCAGTTCATGCCCGAGGCCGTCATCGGCTGGAACGAGGACGTGACCCAGTACGAGTACGACCCGGAGGCCGCGCAGGCGCTCCTCGCCGAGGCGGGCTACGACGAGTCCAACCCGCTGACGATCACGTTCAACTACCCCGTGAACATCTCGCGGCCGTACATGCCCAACCCCGAGCAGATCTTCACCAACCTGTCGAGCCAGCTCGAGGCGGTCGGGATCGTCGTCAACCCGGTCACCAACGAGTGGGTCGAGTACCTCGACCTCATGCAGGGCGGTTCGGATCACGGCATCCACCTGCTCGGCTGGACGGGCGACTACAACGACCCCGACAACTTCGTCGGCACGTTCTTCGGCCTGCAGACGAACGAGTGGGGCTTCGACAACCCCGAGCTGTTCGGGGCGCTCACCGAAGCGCGCGGTCTCGCGACCGAGGACGAGCAGGAGGCGGCGTACCAGGCGATCAACGAGCAGATCATGCAGTTCCTGCCCGGCGTTCCCCTGGCCCACCCGGTCCCGACCCTCGCGTTCGACGAGCGCGTGACGTTCTACCCGGCCAGCCCGGTGCAGGACGAGGTCTACAACATGGTCGAGCTCAGCGAGTGACGCGCTGAACCCGGACGGCCCCCGCGCCCGTCCACGCACCGCCGGCGCGGTGCGCGGAGCCTCGGGCGCGGGGGCCATGCCCGGGCCCGGCCGTGAACGCCTGGCCGGGACGACCTGTACCCGCTCGTACGTCGCGCGGCGATGACGCCGCGCCCGCACCCCGGAGATCTCGTGCTACGCACCATCGGCAGGCGCATCCTGCTGCTCGTCCCGACCCTGTTCGGCCTGACCCTCCTGCTGTTCTTCTGGGTGCGCGCGCTGCCCGGCGGTCCGGCCGTCGCCCTGCTCGGCGAACGGGCGACGCCCGAGCGGATCGCCGAGATCAACGAGCTGTACGGCTTCAACCAGCCGCTCGTCGTGCAGTACTTCACATGGCTCGGCCAGCTGCTGCAGGGCAACTTCGGCGTCTCGATCCAGACCCAGCGCCCCGTCACCGAGGAGTTCGCGCGCCGCTTTCCGGCCACGCTCGAGCTGACGGTCTTCGCGATCGTCCTGGCCGTGGGCCTCGGCATCGCGCTGGGGTACTGGGCGGCGCGACGCCACGGCAAGGCGGGGGACCACTTCGCGGTCTTCGCCAGCCTCCTCGGCATCACCATCCCGGTGTTCTTCCTCGCGTACATCCTCAAGTGGATCTTCGCCGTGCAGCTGGGATGGCTTCCCTCCGACGGCAGGCAGGATCCACGGCTCGATGCCACGCACTACACGAACCTGTACGTCCTCGACGGCGTGATGACGGGGGAGTGGGATGCCGCGTGGGACGCGTTCCAGCACCTCATCCTTCCCGGCATCGCGCTGGCGACCATCCCGCTCGCGATCATCGTGCGGATCACGCGGGCGTCGGTGCTCGAGGTGCAGAACTCCGACTACGTCCGCACCGGCATGGCGAAGGGCATCTCGCGATCGACGATCCGGGGCCGCTTCATCCTGCGCAACGCGCTGCTCCCCGTGGTCACGACGATCGGGCTCCAGGTGGGTCTGCTCCTGTCGGGGGCGATCCTCACCGAGTCGGTGTTCGCGTACCCCGGCATCGGCTCGTTCCTCGCCCGCGCGATCTTCACGCGCGACTTCCCCGTTCTGCAGGGGTTCATCCTGTTCATCGCGATCCTGTACGCGCTCATCAACCTCGCCGTCGACGTGTCGTACAGCTTCATCGATCCGAGAGTGCGGGTGCAGTGATGCCGAGCCCAGGCACTCAGAACGGAGGCGCGGCATGACATCCGCGATGCTTCCCCCCGCCCCCAGCGGCGGACCCGTCGACGACACCTCGGTCGACGACCGCGAGCTGCTGTCGGCGAAGACCCGCGGCGGCGGCTTCTGGCGCGACGTCTTCCGTCGGCTGCGCCGCAACCCCAGCGCATGGGTGGGCGCCGTCATCATCTCGATCTTCGTGCTCGTCGCGATCTTCGCGCCCCTGCTCGCGCCGTACGGGCCCGAGGCGCTGCCCGGCCGCGAGTACATCACGCCCGGGCACATCCCGGGCCCCGGCGAGGTGCCCGGCTTCCCGCTCGGCCTCGACCGATTCGGCGGCGACCTGCTGTCGAAGCTCATCTGGGGTGCCCGCGCGTCGCTCGTGATCGGCATCGTGTCGACCCTCGTGGGCCTCGTGGGCGGAATGTTCCTCGGCCTGATCGCGGCGACGTTCGGCGGCTGGGTCGACACGCTGGTGATGCGGTTCGTCGACATCCTGCTGTCGGTGCCGTCGCTGCTGCTGGCGGTGTCGATCGCCGCGATCATGGGTCAGACGCCTCTCGCGATCATGATCGCGATCGGTGCCGCCCAGGTGCCGATCTTCGCGCGACTGCTGCGGGCGTCGATGCTGCAGCAGCGTTCGAGCGACTACGTGCTGTCGGCGGCGACCCTCGGCCTCGGCCGCGGGCGCATCACGATGACCCACGTGCTGCCCAACGCGGTCGGACCGGTCATCGTGCAGGCCACGCTGACGCTCGCCACCGCCGTGATCGAGGCGGCGGGCCTGTCGTACCTGGGTCTGGGCGGTGGCGTGCCGCAGACCGCGGAGTGGGGCCGCATGCTCAGCTACGCGCAGCTCGAGCTCGCCGTGAACCCGTGGATCGCGTTCCTGCCCGGCATCTGCATCACGGTCACGGCACTGGGCTTCACGCTGCTCGGCGAGTCGTTGCGCGAGGCCATGGACCCGCGCACGCGCGCCCGCTGAGGCATCCGTCGCCCCCGCCCCGCTCCCCGCGCACCCCCCGCGCCCGGCTACGCCGAGGTCTTGACGCTCCGAGGCCTTGCCGCTCCGAGGTCTTGCCGCTCCGCAGTCAGTTTCTGCGGTGCGGAGGCCGTGAGGGCCGCGGAATGTGACTGCGGAGCGAGGCGTGGGCTCGCCGCGTCGTGGGCTGCGGGGTCCTGGTGCTCCGCAGTCAGTTTCTGCGGTGCGCAGTGGCCGCGAGGCGCGGAATGTGACTGCGGAGCGGAGGGGTGGGCTCGCCGTGTCGTGCGCTCCGCGCTCTGATGCTCCGCAGTCAGGTTCTGCGGGGTGGGGCCGTATGAGGCGCGGAATGTGACTGCGGAGCAGAAGGGGCTGTTGCTCCGCAGTCAGGTTCTGCAGGTTAGGGGCCGAACGAGGCGCGGAATGTGACTGGGGAGCGGAGGGGGCGCGAGGGCAGGGCGCGCGAGGGTAGAGGGCGCGCACAGAGGCGCGCGCGGAGGGGTCGCGAGGGCAGGGCGCGCGCACAGAGGCGCGCGCTCAGGGCGCGCGAGTACAGGGGGCGCGAGTACAGGGCGCGCGAGTACAGAGGGCGAGGGCAGGGCGCGCGAGTACAGAGGGCGAGGGCACAGGGGGCGCGAGGGCGAGGGCGCGCGTGTCGAGCGCGCGTGTGGAGGACGCGCGCGTGTGGAGGGCGCGCGTGTGGAGGACGCACGCGTGGTGGATTCGGGGGTCAGACCGCGATGTCGAGCTCGTTGCCGGGGATCGAGGCCAGCAGGCGCCGCGTGTAGGGGTCGCGCGGGTTGGTGAAGATCTCCTCGGAGGATGCCGCCTCGACGAGTTCGCCGTCCTTCATGACGCATACGTAGTCGCTGATGAGGCGCACGACCGCGAGGTCGTGCGAGATGAAGAGGTAACTGAGGCCGTACTCGCGCTGCAGGTCGCGCAGGAGCGTGAGCACCTGATCCTGCACGAGCACATCGAGCGCCGAGACCGGCTCGTCGCACACGATGAGGTCGGGCGAGAGGGCCAGGGCGCGCGCGATCGCGACGCGCTGGCGCTGGCCGCCCGAGAGCTCCGACGGGTAGCGGCGGAGCATCGCCTGGGGAAGCGCGACGTCGTCGAGCAGCCGGCGCACGCGCGCGGCACGGTCCTTCGCCGAACCGCGCTTGTAGAACTCCAGCGGCTCCGAGATGATCCGCTCGATCGAGAACATCGGGTTCAGCGACGAGTACGGGTCCTGGAAGATCGGCTGCACGCGCTGGCGGAACTCTCGCAGCTGTCGCCCCTTGAGGGTCGCGACGTCCTCGCCGTCGAAGCGGATCGAGCCCTCGGTCGGCTCGATGATCTTGAGCATCATGCGCGCCGTCGTGGTCTTGCCCGAGCCGGACTCGCCCACGATCGCGACCGTCTCGCCGCGGGGGATCGCGAACGACACGTCCTTGACGGCGACGAAGTCCTCCTTCGACCCGCGGACCTGATAGACCTTCGTGAGCCCCTCGACCTCGACGATGTTGTCGACGGTCGCCGCCTCAGCGGGCGCCGCCGCCTCGGGCTGCTCGGCCGCCGGCTCGGAGACCACTGCGGGTGCGGCATCCGGTGCCTGCTCGGCCGGGGCGATGTCGGGTCGGACCGCAGCCGCAGCCGCAGGCCGGAAGACCTCCGGCCGCAGCCGTACGGCCGACACCGACGGCGCGGCCTTGACGAGCGCCTGCGTGTACGGGTGCTGCGGGTCTTCGAGGATCTGCTGCGCGGGCCCCTGCTCGACGATCCGCCCGCGGTTCATCACGACCACGCGCGACGCGCGCTCCGCCGCGAGTCCGAGGTCGTGCGTGATGAGCATGACAGCCGTGCCGCGATCGCTCGTCATGCGCTCGAGCTGGTCGAGGATCGTCTTCTGCACGGTGACGTCGAGGGCGCTCGTGGGCTCGTCGGCGATCAGCAGCTTCGGGTCGCACGCGAGGCCGATCGCGATGAGCGCGCGCTGGCGCATGCCGCCGGAGAACTCGTGCGGATACTGCTTGGCTCGGTCCTCAGCGTGGGGGAGCCCTGCCGCGGCGAGCGTCTCGACGACCTTGCGGTCGACATCCTTGCGGGTCGCGAGCCCATGGGCCAGGAGCGTCTCGGCGATCTGCGAGCCGATCTTGGCGACCGGGTTGAGGTTCGACATCGGGTCCTGCGGCACGAGGCCGATGGAGCGGCCGCGGATCGTGCGCATGACGCTCTCGGGTGCGCCCACGATGTTCTCGCCCTCGAACATGATGCTGCCGTGGGTGACCTTGCCGTTGCCGGGGAGGAGCCCGATGACCGCCATCGCGGTTGTGGACTTGCCCGAGCCGGACTCGCCGACGATCGCGAGCGTCTCGCCGGCGGCGAGGTCGAGGTCGACGCCTTCGACGGCGTGGACGGGGCCGTCGATGGTCTGGAATTCGACGGCGACGTCACGCACCTGGAGCAGCGGCGCTCCGGCCGCGAGACGTTCGTGGGTTCGGGCCATGCGCTCCATCCTGCCTGCTGGCGCCGCGTCTCGCACCGGTGCCGGCCCAGCCTTTACTCATCCGTAACGGGAGCGCGGGATGAGGGTGGGCGAGAGTCGCGGACGGCGCGACCGCGCCGCAGTACCGTGGAGAGATGGCGGCGATCGACCTCAATGCGGACCTCGGCGAGACGGTCGACGGCCGGCCCACGGCCGACGACGAGGCCATGTTCGCCGTGATCTCGAGCGCGAACGTCGCCTGCGGCGGCCACGCCGGCGACGCGACCTCGATGCGGGACGCGGTCGATCGGGCGCACCGGTTCGGCGTCGCGGTCGGGGCGCACCCGTCCTACCCCGATCGCGCGAACTTCGGACGCGTGCCTGTCGCGATCGCCGCGGGGCCGCTGCAGGCCGTCGTCGAAGGGCAGCTCGAGGCGCTCGCCGCGGCGGGCGCCGACGTCCGCTACGTCAAGCCGCACGGCGCGCTCTACCACGCCGTCACCGCCGACGTGCAGATGGCGGATGCCGTGGCCCGCGCCGTCGCGGCGTTCTCGGCACGCGCCGGCCGGCCTCTGCCCCTGCTCGGCCTCGGCGGCCAGTTCGCGCGGGCCGCGGCATCCGTCGGCCTCCCGTTCGTGTACGAGGCGTTCTTGGACCGCGCGTATCTCGCGGACGGAACGCTCGTGCCGCGCACGCAGCCCGGTGCCGTGCTCGATGACCCTGCCGCGGCGGCAGCGCGCGCCGTCCAGCTCGCGCGCGACGGCGTCGTCGAGGCCGCCGACGGCACGTCGATCGCCGTCACGGCGGCGTCGCTGTGCGTCCACGGCGACTCGCCCGCGGCCGTCGCGATGGCGCGCGCGGTGCGCGCGGCGCTGGACGCCGAGGGCGTGGAGGTGCGCGCACCGTGGTGACGGCGATCGTACGGCCGATGGGGGAGCGGGCGTTCCTCCTCGAGGTCGAGGCCCTCGACGACGTGCTCGCCGTGCACGCCGCCCTCGGCGCCTCGCGCCCCGCTGGCGTCGTGGACCTCGTGCCGGCCGCCCGGACGGTCCTGGTGCGGGTCGACCCGCGGCGGCTCGCGGTGTCGTCGGCGCGCACGTGGGCGCTCGGCACGGCCGCCGGGGCCACGCGCGACTCGACCGCGGAAGGGCCGCTCGTCGAGCTCGACGTCGCCTACGACGGCGCCGACCTCGCCGAGACGGCCGCGGTGCTCGGGCTGGACGTCGACGAGCTCGTCGCCCGCCACAGCCGCGCGCAGTGGCGGGTCGCGTTCACCGGGTTCGCGCCGGGGTTCGGGTACCTCGTCAGCGACGACTGGCCGTTCGACGTGCCGCGCCTGTCGTCGCCGCGCACGCGCGTGCCGGCCGGTTCGGTCGGGCTGGCCGGACCCTTCACGGGCGCGTATCCGCGCGAGACGCCGGGCGGCTGGCGCCTGATCGGCACGACCGATGCGCGCCTGTTCGACCCGGATGCGCCCGCGCCCCCGGACCCGGATGCGCCCGCGCCCCCGGACCCGGATGCGCCCGCGCCCCCGGACCCGGATGCGCCCGCGCCCCCGCACCCGGAGGCTCCGCGCGACGCGCCGGCGGCTGGAGAGGGCGGAAGGACCCCTGCCCTTCTCGTCCCCGGCACCCGCGTGCGGTTCCGGCCCCGTGCCACCGTGACGAGATCAGGTGATCTGGCGTACGCAGGAGATTCGGCGCGGAATCCTCCTGCCTCCGCGAGATCACCTGATCTCGCGACAAGCACCGGCACGGTCACGGCCCCGGGCACCGGCACCGGGGCGGGAATCCGCATCGCCGAGCCCGGGCTTCTGGCCACCCTGCAGGATCTCGGGCGGGAGGGCTCGGCATCCGTCGGCGTCGCGGTGTCGGGAGCGCTCGACCGCACGGCGCTGCGCACCGCGAACCGGCTGCTCGGCAATCCCGAGGGCGCGACCGGCATCGAGGTCACGATGGGCGGGCTGCGTGCGGTCGCCGAGGCGGACCTGTGGGTCGCGGTCACCGGCGCATGGGGTCCGCTGCGCCTGGACGGGCGCGAGGTCGACCCGTACCAGGCGCACGAGTGGCGCGCGGGCACCGAGCTGCACGTGGACTGGTTCGCGCACGGCGCCCGCGCCTACGTCGCGGTGCGCGGCGGGTTCGACGGCCGCCTGGTGCTCGGCTCGCGCTCGACCGACCTGCTCGCCGGGCTCGGCCCCGGCCGGCTGCAGGCCGGCGACGTGGTGGGCGTGCGCGCCGATGCGGCGATGCCCATCCCGGCGGTGCCGCCGAGCCCGTGGGGAGCGCCGCACGACGACGAGCTCGAGCTGGAGCTGGCACCGGGGCCCCGCGCCGACTGGTTCGCCGCGCACGCGCTCGGCACCCTCTTCGACACGCTGTGGACGGTCTCCCACGCGGCCGATCGGGTGGGCGCGCGCCTCGACGGCCCCGAGCTCGCGCGCGTGCGCGCCGACGAGCTGCCGAGCGAGGGCATGGTTCCGGGCGCGCTGCAGGTGCCGCCGAGCGGCCGGCCCACGATCCTCCTCGCCGACGGGCCGGTCACCGGCGGCTACCCCGTCATCGCGGTGGTGACGGATGCCGCGCTCGACCTCGTCGCGCAGGCTCGGCCGGGCACTCGCATCCGGTTCCGCCACGCGCGCAGATCTGAGTAGTCGTTGCCTAGGTGAGCAGGTGGCGCGCTCGGATAGTCTGCGAGCGATTCCACAGAACGGAGGACGCCGTGAGCGTGTACGACGAGATCGGGGGCGCCCCCGCAGTGAAGGCGGCGGTCACCGTGTTCTACGAGCGGGTGACGTCCGACCCGGAACTCGCCACCTGGTTCCAGGACGTCGACCTCACGCGCCTGAAGGCGCATCAGCGGGCGTTCCTCGCGGCCGCGCTGGGCGGGCCGGAGCTGTTCACCGGACGGGGACTGGATGCCGCTCACGCGCACCTCGGGATCACGTCCGAGGCCTTCGACGCCGTGGTCGAGCACCTCGCCGTCGCGCTGCACGACCTCGGCACCGACGACGACGTCGTCGCCCGCGTGCGGGAGCGGCTCGATGCGCTGCGCGGCGAGGTCGTGACGGCCGTCTCGGCCTGACGGCACGGCCCGCGGGAGGGACGGCGGCTCAGAGCCGAGCGAGCTCGTGCCGCCCGCTGATGCCGAGCTTGCCGTACACGGACTGCAGGTGGTTGTCGACGGTCCGCGTCGAGAGGAACAGCTTCGAGGCGATCTGCTTCGAGCTCGCCCCCTCGGCGGCCAAGGCGGCGATCTCGCGCTCGCGCCGGGTGAGCGGGGTGAGCTCCTCGGTGAACTTGAGGAGCGGCGTCGCGGCGCCTTCGCAGCGCGCGGCCTCCTCGTCGCTGCGCGCCTGCAGTGCCACGGCGACGCGCTGCTCGCCGTCCGCGCGCGCGACGCGCGCGGCCGAGGCGAAGGCCTCGGCGGCCAGCAGGTGCGCGCCGGAGCGCGACCACTGGTCTCCGACGGCCTCGAGCCCGGCGCGGTCGCCCGCGGCCTCGGCCGCCACGTGGGCCGCCTGGCAGGCGAGCAGCTCGCCGGGATGCGCGGCCGCGAGCCGCGCCAGGGGTGCGGCTGCGGCATCCGCCCCGCCCAGGCGGGCGAGGTGCAGCAGGAACGTGCCCGCGAGGAACACGTGGCCGGATGCGGTCATGGCCTCGGCCTCGCTCAGCAGCAGGCGCCGGGCCGTCGCGGTGTCGCCCTCGGCGGCGGCGATCCAGGCGCGGGCGACGACGCCGCCCGGGCCGGTGTCGACCTCCGCCGGCACCGTCGCGAGCAGCGCGCGGCCCTCGTCGAGGTCGCCGTGCGCGACCAGCACGATGACGAGGCTCGCCAGCGCTGGGATGTAGAGGCTGATCGGTCCGGCGGTCATGGCCCCGCTCATCGTGTCGCGACACCACCGGGCGCTGGTCTCGAGGCGCCCCGCGTCGGCGGCGATCCGCGCCAGCAGGAACTCGATGGAGCGCGACACGATCTCGTCGTCGGCGTCGATCGCCTCGACGAGGGCTTCGGTGGCCGCCCCGCGGGCCTCGTCGACGCGCCCCGCGTGCAGCAGCACCGTCGCGAGGGTGTGGAGCGCGTTCGCGACCGTGTGCCCCGGGATCGCCGCACCCTCGGTCGCCCGCGCGAACTCGAGGGCGGTCCGGGCGGCGGCGATCGCCTCGTCGGTGCGCCGAGGGCGGCGAGCGGCTGCGCGCGCGCCGCGGCGATGATCGCCTGCTCGGCCGGCGAGTCGCCGAAGCCGCCCGCGAGCGCCGAGACGATGCGGTCCGCTTCGGCGGCGTTGTTCGAGTACAGCTCGACGAGCGCGCGCATGAAGTCGAGCGACGGGTCGGGATGCTCTCCCGCGTCGGCGCGGCGCAGCACCTCGAGCGCATCGGCGAGCCCTTCGTGCACGCTGACGTGCGCCATCGCGGTGGTCGCGGCGATCGCCGTCGCGAGCTCTCCCTCGGGGGCCAGCGCGTCGGCCGACCGCAGCACGTCGAGCGACTCGGCGACGCGGCCCATGCGCAGCAGGGCCTCCCCGCGCAGCAGCAGCAGGTCGGGACGCGGGCCGCCCGCGGCGAGGGCTGCCGCCGTCAGCCGCTCGACGGTGCGGTGGTCGCCGGCCTGCCGTGCCAGCCGCGCAGAGCTCGCGAGGATCTCAGGGTCGGCATCCGCCCCCGCCGCGAGCCGCCACGTCACCGCGCGCAGCGCGTCGGCGGCGGTCGCGCCGTCGCCGTCGAGGAGGGCGGACTGCTCGAGCAGCAGGTCGGCGGCGCGCAGACGCGGGACCGCGGATGCCACGACCGCGACGTACTGCGGATGCGACAGGCGCACGTCGAGCCGGTCGCCGATGTGCACCAGGCCCGCGTTCTCGAGCCGCGCCAGCGCCGCCCGGGCGCCCGGCGCGGTCAGATGCGCGGCGCGCAGCTCGCCGCACACGGCGAGCCGGTCGACGACGTCGCGCTCGTCGGCGTCGAGCTGGGCGACGCGGGCGAGGATGAGGTCGCGCAGCGCCGACGACCCCACGGGCGCGCCGGTGAGGTGCCACACGCCGGCTTCCTCGGCCAGCCTGCCCGACTCGAGCGCGCCGACCACCAGCTCGCGCAGGTAGAGCGGGTTGCCGCCGCTCTCGCGGTGCAGATCGCTCGTCGTGCGATGCGCGACGGGGCCGCCGAGCACGGCGGTCAGCAGGTCGCCGATCGTGTCGACGTCGAGCGGTGACAGCTCGACCCGCAGCGAGCGGTCGGGGCTCCAGGTCGACACGAACGGATCGGGCAGCGGATCGCCCGACCGGATCGTCGCGACGAGCCGCAGCGCGTCGACGGCGACGAGCTGGGCGACCAGCGTCGCCGACAGCGGGTCGAGGAGTCCGAGGTCGTCGATCACGAGGAGGCGGGGCGCGGGGCCGCGCGTCTCGAGCGCGTCGATGGCGCGATCCAGCAGCGCGCCGGGGTCGATCGAGGTGTCGGTCAGCTGCGCCCTGCCCGTCGGGAAGAGCGGGAGGAGTGCGCCCAGCGGCACGTGCGACATGATCGCGGTGGCGGAGGCGCGCAGCACGGTCCAGCCCTCGGCCGCGAGCGCGTCGCCCACCGACTCGACGGTGCGGCTCTTGCCGACGCCGGACGCTCCCCACATGAGGATCGTGCGGACGCGGCCCCGCAGACCCGTCGTGGCCCGCGACACCACGGTGTCGCGACCGGTCAGCGGCCAGGGCGCGAACGCCTGCTCGGTGGCTTCCCCGACCATCGGTCCTCCTCGTGGCTCCCCAGCCGCTGAGCGCGATTCTAGGGCCGCAGCGCCCTCGCAGTCATCATCGACGGATGCCGCGTGCCGCGGCATCCGTCGCCGCCTGAGTAGCGCGCCGGCGCAGCTGAGTAGTCGCAGCCCGTCGGGTTGAGCACGCGTCCCCCATCCCGCGGGGAAGCGCGGACGCGAAGGTGGACGACGTGCGGATCCGCACGCCCAGACCTGATGACAAGGAACACCATGAACCTCGCCCCCACGACACCGCGCAGACCCGGCCGGTTCGCTCTGCCGGACGCGATCCGCATCGGCGCCCTCGTCGCCGCTGCCGGCGCCGTCACGGCCTCGGCGCTCGCGGTCGGATTGCCGGCCCGCGCCGACGACGAGCCCGTCGCGGCGAACACGCCGCCCGTCGCCGTCGACGACTACTTCGAGATCCCGTACCAGACCGAGGTGACGCTGTCGCCGTGCGCCAACGACACCGACGCCGAGGGCGATCCCATCGGTGCCGGGTTCGTGCAGGACATCGTCGGAGGCGCCATCGTGGGCGCGAACGGCCAGCTCTGCACGTTCGACTTCGCACCGCACCCCGGGTTCTCGGGCGTCGCCTCCTTCACATACGTCGCGATGGACCGCTGGGACTGGACGATCCAGAGCGCCGAACGGGCGACGGTGACGATCGTGGTCGGCCCGCCCCCGGCCGAGCCCGTCAACACGCTGCCGGTCGCCGCGGACGACGTCGCCTCGACGCCGGTCAACACGCAGCTGACCCTCGTGCACGCCGATCTCACCGCGAACGACTTCGACGCCGAGGGCGATGCGTTGACGGTGTCGGTGCTGGGCGGGGTGTCGCCCGCGCTTCCGGGCGAGAAGTGGCACTCGGACCCGACCGGGATCCGCTACATCCCGCCGGTCGACTTCGTCGGCACGCGCGCTCTCACCGTGCGCGTGTCGGACGGCACCGGCTCGGTCACGAGCCTCCTCACCGTCGACATCGTTCCCGTCGGCGACCCGACGGACCCGACCGACCCGGTCGAGCCCACGGACCCGACGGACCCGACGGACCCGACGGACCCGACGGACCCGACGGACCCCACGGACCCGACGGACCCGACGGACCCGACGGACCCGACGGACCCGACGGACCCGACGGACCCGACGGACCCGACGGACCCGACGGACCCGACGGACCCGACGGACCCGATCGACCCGTTCGAGGCGGGTCCCACGATGCCGACCGAGCCCGTCACTCCCTCGGACGACGAGACCGCGACGACGGACGACCCCGACGGCGCGGATGCCGCGCCGGCAGCGGCCACCGCGCGCGCTCTCGCCGCGACCGGCGCCGACGTCGCCGGGCCCCTCGCCGGAGCCGCCGTGCTCGCTCTGGCCGGTGCGCTCGCGATGACGACCGCCCGGCTGCGGCGCAGCGGGCGCTGATCACGGATGCCGCGGACCGGTGCCCTCGGCCCGGTCCGCGGCATCCGTCGCCCCCGTCCCCGGCCGAACGGGGCGCTGCCGCGAAGCGAGGGCGGATCAGCCCACGCCGTCGTCCTCGAGCAGATCGGCCGTCGCACGCAGGATCGCGACGATCGCCGCGGTGCGCTTGCCCTCTCCGTCCCGATCACGTGCCCCGGCAACCGCGGCTGCGGGCGCCGCGATCGTCACGGCGTCGATCGCGGACGCGAGCAGGGGCCGCGCCGCCAGCACGTCGTCGGCGGTCAGCTGCGGAGTCTGCGTGCGCACGCCGAGCTGTGCGATCACGGCGTCGACGAAGCCGCGGTTGGTGAGCGACTCGCCGCGCGCGAGCACCTGGAGGGCCGCGGCGGTGAACACCCCCTGGCCGTCGCGCTCCATGGCGACCTCGTTGGGAAGGCACGCGCTGATGAGCACCTCGCGGCGGACCGCGGTCGGGCGGTTGTGCGTGGTGTTGCGGCTGCGGGCGGGCTCCGCCGCGATCACGACGTCGCGGGCCCGTTCCCGGCGCTCGTCGCCGGTGGGCACGCCGCGGCTGCGGGCGTAGTCCCGCTCGAGCTCCTTGTCGGGCCGGACCAGGCGCGCCCGTGCGGTCGGCGCGGGCGGAGCAGGGTCGGGACGGCCGCCTCGGTTGGCGGTCCCGGAGTGGCAACTGTCGAACAGCAGCGTGACGGCGACGCCCTCGGGGATGAGGTCCCAGATCTGGGCGAGGTCGTCGTCGATGATGAGCCGGCCCTGGCGGAAGTCCACCGGGCACAGGGCCTCGTCGGTCGGCCCGGCCGCGTCGTCCTCGTCGCCGTCGAGATCGGGCACGTACGTGCCGTGCCCCGCGTACTGGATCGCGACGACGTCTCCGGCCTTCGCCTCGGCGACGATGTCGAGCATGGCGCTGAGGATGCCGGTGCGCGTGGCCTCCGCGTCGAGCATCACGTCCGTGCTGAAGCCCGCCGCGCCGAGCGCCTGCGACCACGCGGTGGCGTCGGCGACGCAGCCGTGCAGCACGTCGCCCAGCTCCTCGTAGGCGTTGACGCCGATGCACAGTGCGCGCTTGGCCGGTGCCGTTCCCCGTGAGCCGCCGCCGGTGTCCACCGGGAGAGGAGGCATCTCGACCTCGCGCGGGCGGGCCGGGAAGGGCGTGACCGTGTCGCCGCCGGTCACCCGCAGCGCGACGGCGGTCATCGTCGGAGGGTCGTTGTCGAACCCGCCGTGGCTGGTCGCGCTGCTGCTGCGCCGAGCGGGGCCGGCGACCGGGCTCAGCACGAGGCGATCGGCGTGGGCGCTGAGGTACTCGACGCTGCGGCGGCTGCCGCGCAGGTACTTCTCCATGCCGAGGATCGCGGCATCCCGTTCCGGCTCGAACGCCCGCGACACGAGGTAGAGCAGAGACTTGCGGTAGAGCGTGAAGCAGTTGTCGTCGCGCTCCTTGGCGTCGGTCATCGTGAACACCGACAGCTCGCCGATACGGTCGTCCTCGGCGGCCTGGAGCAGCGTCTGCTCGAAGGTGTCGACCCGCACCGCCGGCGCGAGCAGCGAGACGGAGTCGAACCTCGGCACCCCCGCCGCGAGCGCGCGGGGCACGAAGTGGGCGTGGAAGATGGATCCGGCGCTGTGCCCGACGGCGTGCACCGTCACGTCGTCGCGGTGCGCCGCGACGAACTTCGCGAGCTCGTCGGCGAGCACGCTCGCTCCGCCGCCGTCCATCGACCCGGCCGCGGCGTCGAGCTTCATGTCGCCCCACACCTGCGTGCCGCCGAGCAGTCGCGCGGCGGCCTCGATGACGCCGTCGGTGTAGTCGGCGAAACCGCGCTTGCCGGGCCGGCGGCGCATGATCACATCCGCGAGCGCGGTGAACAGTCCGCTCTCCCACACCATGTGGATCGGAAAGGCGCCGTTCTCCTTCCACCAGTCGACCTGCGCGTGGGCGGTCGCAAGCCCCGCCGCCTTGTCGACGAGTCCGCCGTGCGCGTAGATCACGATCGGCACGGGCGCCTCGGGGTGCGCCGCGAGGAATGCGGGCAGGTCCTTGGAGAAGATGCGGCGGATGTCGGCTGCCGTCGTGGCGAACTCGGCCACGGTCTTCGGGCGCGCCGTCGAGGTCTTCGCCAGCTCGCCGTCCTCGGTGGCGACGACGTGCGGGCGCAGCGCCGCCAGCTGTGCGGGCGTGAGCCCGCCGCGCGATGCTCCGGTGCCCGCGGCATCCGGGCTCGTCTCTGGCGCCTCGGCGCGCGTGCGTGTGGTGGAGGGCATGTCGGCTCCCGTCGGTCGTGTGCTGGTCTCGGTCGGTCACGGCGTGCTGATCCGTGCGCGCGGATCGGCGAACACGGCGAAGGCGTAGGCGCTGAGATCCCCGGCGTCGCGGCAGGCCGCACGAGCGAGCCGCGTCGCCTGCGCGAGCGGCAGGCCGTCGTCGAGGAGCGCGCGGTAGAGCGTGGTGACGAAGCGCGACGCGACGTCGTCGCGCACCGCCCAGCCGCAGCCGACGAACGCGGCCGCCCCGCCCCGCAGGAACGCCTCGGCGAACCCGCCGAGGCCGGCGGCCCCGGACTGGAGCCGGCCGACGTCGCAGGCGCTGAGGAACACGAACGGGCCGGGCGTCTCGGGCTCGACGATCCCGCGGTCGGGCAGGTCGCGGCGGGCGTCGGTCTCGGCGTAGCTGGAGCCGTCGGGCGCCACCGGCTCCGAGAACGACGCCAGCACGAGTTCCTGGCAGGCCGGGTCGTCGGGACGCCACCGGCCGTGTCCGGCGAAGTGCAGCAGGTCGAACCCGGCCGCGATGCTCGCGCTCAGCTGCCCGCGGTCCTCGGGTGCGGGCGTGATCCCGGTGAAGCGCGCGCGCAGCTCCGCGACCTCCTCGGCGGTGCGTTCGAGCCGCAGCCTCTGGTCGACGTACGCGGGTGAGACGGTGAGCACCCGGTCGGGCGAGACCGTGATGCGCTGCGGATGGGCGGTGTCGTACACGAACCGCACCAGACCGGCGTCGCCCAGGAACAGGGCGGGCGACGCGGCGCCGGGCGGGGCGATGCACACGATCTCCCACGGCAGGTCGACCTCGGCCGAGGTCTGCACGATGAGGCCGTCCAGTTCCCCGCGGTGGCGGCCCAGGAGGGCGCGCACGTCGGGTCCGAGGATCCGCCGCGCCAGCCGTCCGCCGACATCGGCGAGCTTCCCCTCGGCGGCCTTCGCCCGTTCCGCGTCGTCGCGGAAGCCGTCGAGATGCTCACGGATGCCGCGCAGGTCGCGGTACAGGAGGTCGACGAAGCGCGCCTTGTCGCCGAGGTCGGCGCGATGCTCCGCGCGTTCCCCGCCGATCGTCGCCGCCACCCGCAGCGTCGAGCGCCCGCCGGCGATCGACTCGTCCACGCGGATCGTGGGGAGCCCCGCGAGTTCGGCGGGGCGTCCCGCCACGGCGGCACGCGCCGTCCGGGCCGGGGGCTCGGCGTCCGGCTCCCGGGCCGCCGCGACCTCCGCGGTGAGCCGCAGCGTGGCCAGCGGCAGTTCGATCGGCTCCTGCCGCACGATGACCGACACCTCGACCATCCCGGTGTCCAGCGCCGTCAGGCGGAAGACCGCCATCGCCGGCGACCGCCCGGCATCGGGAAGACGGAGCGTGCGGGTGGCGCGCACCCGGCGCGCGAACCGCAGACCGCGGGGCATCACCGTGACGGTGACAGGCCGTGCGGCGTCGATCGCGATCACCGCGTCGTCGTGGGAAGCGCCGGGGGTGGGGGCGAGCGGATCCCGCGACAGCCGCACGCGCACGGCGACCTCCTGCCCGGGTGCGGCACGGGCCGGCATCTCGGCGTCGACGTGCGCGGCGGTCCTCGGCGATTCCTCCTCCGCCGCGGCACCGTCCGGCGCGGCCTCCGCGCCGCCGAGGTCGATCTCCGCCGCGGGCGGGGGAGGCGGCGGTGCGGTCTCCGGCATCCCGTCGTCCGCGCTCGCCTCCGCGCCGCCGGCGCCCATGCCGCCCCGTGAGACCTGGCGCGCGAGCCATTCGATCCCGGCCCACGATCCGCTCACGACCACCGACACGTGGACGCGCTCGCCGGCGGCGAGTCGAACATGGGCGATGCGGTCCGTGCCGTCTCCACTCAGGCGGACGAGCTCCGCGCCGCGCTCGCGGCTCACGATCACGGCGACGTGCCCGCCTTCGGCGCCACGGACCCGGATCGCGGCCACTCCGCCCCGCTCGGACTCGATGACCGCGTCCGCCAGCAGTGCGATGCCCCCGGCGTCGACCGTTCCGGCCGGCGGGATGTCGATCCGCGCGTCGATCCCGGCGCCGTCGATCTCGACGGTGCCGCGCGGCACGTCCGGAACGCGATCCATCCCGATCCCTCGTCAATCCGCCCCGCAGGCTCGGCAGGAGCTCCGGGGGAGCGCTGCCCGGCGCGATGCACCCGGCACGCCCTCTCCGTCACAGAGCGTTCGCCCGGCGACGCTGATACCGCCTGCTCCGACGAGGGCCGTCACCAGGCCGCGACCGCCCGGCGCAGGTCGGCATCGGCATCCGGCATCGCCAGTTCGATCGCCTCGGCGAGGCTCAGCTCGCGGCCGGCGCGCTCACCCGCGGCGACAGCGGCCGGATCGGATCTGCGCAGCGCGGCGAGCGGCTCGAGATGGATGGCGAGGCCTGCGATGTCGTACACGCCGGTCGTCTCTCGCAGCGTCGCCGCGGCGGCCGCCAGGGCGCCGGCCTTCCAGGCGTCCCCGCGTGCCGCAGCCAAGGCGCACGCGCCCTCGATCCCGTAGGTCGCGCCGTCGACGAAGTGCAGCTGCGTCGAGAGCCGCAGTGTGAGGAGGAACTCCGGCTCGGACGCGTCGCGATCGCCCAGCAGGAAGCGGAGGCGTGCGCGATTGTTCCCCGCGACCACGCGGGTGAACGCGTCCTGCGCGGACTCGGCGATCTCGACCGCACGGTCGAAGTGCGCGCTCGCCCCGGGGATGTCGCTGCACACCACCGCCAGCTGGCCGAGCGCCACCTCGGCGAGCGACTCCGCCCAGCGGTCGCCCAGAGCGCGGAGCCTCGCCACCGCGTCCTCGAGCTCGGCCCGCGCCGTCGCAGGGTCGAGATCGGGAAACTGCAGCCTCGTCGACGCCTGAGCGGCGAGCGCCATCGCGGCGGCGTGCTCGTCGCCGTCCCGCGCGAACAGCCGCATCGCCTCGCCGAGCCCCGACACGACCTGGGCGCTCGGACGCTGCCACATCTCGGCCCACAGGGTGAAGAACAGCGCCACGGCCCGGGTGCGATCGGAGACCGGCCGCTGCGCGGCGAGGAGTTCCAGCATCCAGAGGCGGACCTCTGCGAAGTAGCCCGAGATCCACCAGTAGACCACCAGCGTCCACGCGAAGTCGCCGGCGTCGTCCAGGCGGCCCGTCTGCACGAGGTGCCTGGCGGCCGCGCGGAGATTCGGCACCTCGAGGCCGAGCTCGATCACCGCGTCGACCTGCCCGGCGCCGCGCAGACGGGGCGCCGTCGCGTGGACCAGCGCGAGGTAGTGGTCGGCGTGCGCCCGCTTCATCGCATCCGCGTCGCCCCGGCGCTCGAGGACTCCGAGGGCGTGCTCGCGCACGATCGACAGAAGCGAGAACACCGACCGCCCGTCCGCGTCGACGCGCTGCACGAGCGAGGCGTCGATCAGCCCGGCGAGGGTCTCGATCGCCTCGTCGCCCCACGGTCGCGTCGCGCCGACCGACTCCACGGCCTCGAGGGTGAACCGGGCCGCGAACACCCCGAGATCCTCGAGCATGCTGCGTTGCACGTCGGACAGCAGCCCGACGCTCCAGTCGATCGTGGCCCGCATCGTCCGGTGCCGTTCGGGCAGATCCCGCACCGGTGTGGACAGGAACGCGAGCGAACGCTCGAGTCGGGCCGCCACGTCCTGTGGCGACAGCAGCCGGATCCTCGCCGCCGCCAGCTCGATCGCGAGGGGCAGGCCGTCCAGGCGCCGGCAGATCTCGACGACCGCCCCCGCGTTCGCCGCGTTCAGCTTGAAGCCCGGCTGGGCGGCGGCCGCGCGTTCGGCGAAGAGCAGGCACGCCGCGGATCCCTCGGCCTGCGCGAGCGTCGCGGCGGACCCCGGCGCGGGCGTCTCGAGCGCCTCCACTTCGAACACGCGCTCGCCGCGGATGCGCAGGACGGCTCGGCTCGTGACCAGGAAGCACGCGCGCGGTGCGAGGGAGTAGAGGCGCACCAGCAGCGGCGCCTCCTCGACCAGCTGTTCGAAGTTGTCGAGCACGATGAGGACGCGGCGGTCGCCCAGGGACTGGGCCAGGCGGTCCTCGAGGGTGCCGCCGGCGCCGGTGTCGCGGACGCCCAGCACGTAGGCGATCGTGGGCAGCAGGAGCCCCGCTTCGAGGACGCCCTCCAGCGGCACGAAGAACGTCCCGTCGGGGAACAGATCCGCGTTCGCGTGCGCCGCCTCGATCGCCAGCCTGCTCTTGCCGATGCCGCCCGGGCCGATGAGGCTCACCACCCGGTGCTGCCCGCCGGCCAGCAGCGCGCGGAGCTCCGCGAGCTCGCCCTCGCGGCCGATCGTCGCCGTGTACGGAGCCGGGATGCGCGCCCCGGGCCCCGGCTCTGCGCGTTCCGGGGCGTCGCCGCGGGCAGTGGACTGATCGAAGCGCTCGGCGAGCAGCGTGGCGAGATCCCCCGCGACCCGGTCCTCGAGCTCGTCGGGCGTCGTGAAGTGCAGGTACGCGGCGGTGTCATCGGCCTGGATGCGTGCGATCAGCTCGGAGAGGCGCTCGTCCCGCGCGACCGTCTCCTTGACGTAGATGAGCTTCGGCATCGCGCGGGGTGCGAGGTTGTACTCGTCCTCGAGACCCGATACCTCCTCGTCGGGCGCGACCCAGCCGTAGCTGGCCCCGTAGATGCCGACGAACACGTCGCTCTGCGCCAGGTACGAGCGGTACAGGTCACGCGGAGGGTGGGGCCGCGCCCCCAGCTCGAACATCACGGGCGCCAGGCGCAGTCGCTCGACGGCGCGGCGCACGGCCTGCCGTTCTTCTGCGAGCTCGCGCAGTGTCGAGCTCACGAACACCCGGATCCGCTGATCTGGCGTGCGGATGACGGGGTGTCCCTCCCCGGTCATGTGCACATCATGGACCCGCACGGTGCGGTTGCGCCATGGCCGACCGGAGGAAATCCGCCGCGGGCCCCTTTCGCCGCCGGGTGCGCAGGAGTATCGTGCCGCGCGGCGGCGCCGCAGTGGTCGCCGCGTGCCCGACCTGATGGGGGCCGCGCCGGGCGTCATCTCTGGGGAGGGATACGCGATGAGGAAGACACTGGCGTGCGCGGCGGTCGCCGTCGCGCTCGTGCTCGGCGGCGGCGGCGCCGCGATGGCGGGCGAGGTCAACGGAAACGGAGGAGAGGCCCAGGGGGCGGCACACGCCAAGTCGGCGTGCGCGTTCTCGGGGCAGGACACGGCGGACGCCATCGAGGGCAACCCGCCGGGCTTCGACGACGACGCCCTCGCGATGCGGGGCAACCAGAAGCACGGATACCGCGGCATCCAGAGCTACGGGATGTTCGTGAGTGCCGGGGTCGACGTGGGAGTCAACCCGGGCATGGCCTGCCGCGGCAACGCGGTGTTCGAGGAATAGCGCACGCGATCGCCGCCCGCCCGCCGCAACGACGCCCGGGCTGGCGGCGATCCGCCCGCGCCGCGGGTTCCGGTGGGCTTATACCGCAGCATCCGGAACATTTCAAGAATCCAGGTGGACACGGCGCGTCTTCTGGCATATAGTGGGTCTTTGCGCTCTTGGATTCCCCCTGCCCTCATATGGTGGTCGGCTGTGCCCGTGTGCCCCCGCTCGGTTTGCGGTGTGCGACGCATGGACTTCGGGGACCGGAGCACTCCACCTGACGACAAGGAAACGAGCCCCTGACGGGGCCCACGGAGGTAATCCCCTTGGCTGCTGCGCGCAACGCATCCAACCCCACCACCACCCCTAAGAACGGACGCGGAGCTTCCCGCCTCTCGTTCGCCAAGATCTCCGACACGCTGACGGTCCCCGACCTTCTCGCGCTGCAGACCGAGTCGTTCGACTGGCTGGTCGGCAACGAATCGTGGAAGGCGCGAGTCGCCGACGCGAAGGCCGCCGGCCGCACCGACGTGCCTGAGATCAGCGGCCTCGAGGAGATCTTCGAAGAGATCTCGCCCATCGAGGACCTGAGCGAGACCATGCAGCTCTCGTTCACCAACCCCTACCTCGAGCCCGAGAAGTACTCCATCGAGGAGTGCAAGGAGCGCGGCAAGACGTATGCGGCCCCGCTCTACGTCGAGGCCGAGTTCATGAACCACCAGACCGGTGAGATCAAGACCCAGACGGTCTTCATGGGCGACTTCCCGCTCCAGACCGACAAGGGCACGTTCATCATCAACGGCACCGAGCGCGTCGTCGTGTCGCAGCTCGTCCGTTCGCCCGGCGTCTACTTCGACAAGACCCCCGACAAGACGTCCGACAAGGACATCGTGTCGGCGCGCGTCATCCCCTCACGCGGCGCCTGGCTCGAGTTCGAGATCGACAAGCGCGACCAGGTCGGCGTGCGCATCGACCGCAAGCGCAAGCAGTCGGTCACCGTCTTCCTGAAGGCGCTCGGCCTCACCAGCGAGGACATCCTCGCCGAGTTCGCCGGCTTCGAGTCGATCGAAGAGACGCTGTCGAAGGACACCATCCTCACCAAGGAGGACGCGCTCCGCGACATCTACCGCAAGCTGCGTCCGGGCGAGCAGGTGGCCGCCGAGGCCGCTCGCGCGCTGCTGGACAACTTCTACTTCAACCCGAAGCGCTACGACCTCGCCAAGGTCGGCCGCTACAAGATCAACCACAAGCTCGGCCTCGACAAGCCGCTGTCGGACTCGGTGCTCACCGTCGACGACATCGTCGCGACCATCAAGTACCTGGTGCGCCTGCACCGCGGCGACGTGACCTTCGACGGCGTGCGCGGCGGCAAGCAGGTCGAGATCCGTCTCGACATCGACGACATCGACAACTTCGGCAACCGCCGCATCCGCGCGGTCGGCGAGCTCATCCAGAACCAGGTCCGCACGGGTCTGTCGCGCATGGAGCGCGTCGTCCGCGAGCGCATGACCACGCAGGACATCGAGGCGATCACGCCGCAGACCCTGATCAACGTGCGCCCCGTCGTCGCCGCGATCAAGGAGTTCTTCGGAACCTCGCAGCTGTCGCAGTTCATGGACCAGAACAACCCGCTCGCGGGTCTGACCCACAAGCGCCGCCTGTCGGCGCTCGGCCCCGGCGGTCTGTCGCGCGAGCGCGCCGGCGTCGAGGTCCGTGACGTCCACCCCTCGCACTACGGCCGCATGTGCCCGATCGAGACACCGGAAGGCCCGAACATCGGCCTCATCGGCTCGCTCGCGTCGTTCGCGCGCATCAACGCGTTCGGCTTCATCGAGACGCCGTACCGCAAGGTCGTCGGGGGCAAGGTCACCGACCAGATCGACTACCTGACCGCCTCGGAGGAGAGCGACTACATCGTCGCGCAGGCCGGTGTCGAGCTCAAGGGCGACGGCTCGTTCGCGCAGGACCGCGTGCTCGCCCGTCGCGGCCAGGGTGGCGAGGTCGACCTGTTCCACGCCGACGAGATCGGCTACATGGACGTCTCGCCGCGCCAGATGGTGTCGGTGGCGACCTCGCTCATCCCGTTCCTCGAGCACGACGACGCCAACCGCGCGCTCATGGGCGCGAACATGCAGCGCCAGGCCGTGCCGCTCCTGCGCTCGGAGTCGCCGGTCGTCGGCACGGGCATGGAGGGCTTCGCCGCGATCGACGCCGGTGACGTCGTCACCGCCGACAAGGCCGGCGTGGTGGTCGAGGTCTCGGCCGACGTCGTCACGGTGCAACTGGACGAGGGCGGCACGCAGGACTACTTCCTGCGCAAGTTCGACCGCTCCAACCAGGGCACGAGTTACAACCAGCGCGTGGTCGTCTCGGCCGGTGACCGCGTCGAGGTCGGCGAGGTCATCGCAGACGGCCCGGCGACCGAGAACGGCGAGCTCGCCCTCGGCAAGAACCTCCTCGTGGCGTTCATGACGTGGGAGGGCCACAACTTCGAGGACGCGATCATCCTCAGCCAGAACCTCGTGAAGGACGACACCCTCTCCTCGATCCACATCGAGGAGTACGAGGTGGACGCCCGCGACACGAAGCTCGGCAAGGAGGAGATCACGCGCGACCTGCCGAACGTGAGCCCCGACCTGCTGAAGGACCTCGACGAGCGCGGCATCATCCGCATCGGCGCCGAGGTGCGCCCCGGCGACATCCTCGTCGGCAAGGTCACGCCCAAGGGCGAGACCGAGCTGTCGGCCGAGGAGCGCCTGCTCCGCGCGATCTTCAACGAGAAGAGCCGCGAGGTGCGCGACACGTCGCTGAAGGTGCCCCACGGTGAGCAGGGCACGATCATCGCGGTGAAGGAGTTCAACGCCGAGGACGGCGACGACGAGCTCGGCTCGGGCGTCAACCGCCGCGTCGTGGTCTACATCGCCCAGAAGCGCAAGATCACCGAGGGCGACAAGCTCGCCGGCCGCCACGGCAACAAGGGCGTCATCGCGAAGATCCTCCCCGTCGAGGACATGCCGTTCCTCGCGGACGGCACGCCGGTCGACGTGATCCTCAACCCGCTCGGCATCCCCGGCCGCATGAACTTCGGCCAGGTGCTCGAGACCCACCTCGGATGGGTCGCGAAGCAGGGCTGGAAGGTCGACGGCACCCCCGAGTGGGCCGCGCGCCTGCCCGAGGAGGCCCGCGAGGCCGCCCCCGGCACGAAGGTCGCCACGCCCGTGTTCGACGGCGCGTTCGAGGAGGAGATCGCGGGTCTGCTCGACTCGACGCTCCCCACGCGCGACGGCGACCGCCTGATCGACTCGTCGGGCAAGACGCAGCTGTTCGACGGCCGCTCCGGCGAGCCGTTCCCGGCTCCGATCTCGGTCGGCTACATGTACATCCTGAAGCTGCACCACCTGGTCGACGACAAGATCCACGCGCGCTCGACGGGTCCGTACTCGATGATCACCCAGCAGCCGCTCGGTGGTAAGGCGCAGTTCGGCGGTCAGCGCTTCGGTGAGATGGAGGTGTGGGCCCTCGAGGCCTACGGCGCCGCGTACGCCCTCCAGGAGCTCCTCACGATCAAGTCCGACGACATCCTCGGCCGCGTCAAGGTCTACGAGGCGATCGTCAAGGGCGAGAACATCCAGGAGCCCGGCATCCCCGAGTCGTTCAAGGTGCTCATGAAGGAGATGCAGTCGCTCTGCCTGAACGTCGAGGTGCTCTCGGCCGACGGCACGGCTGTCAACCTCCGTGACACCGACGACGAGGCCTTCCGCGCCGCCGAGGAGCTCGGCATCAACATCTCCAGCCGCTTCGAGTCCTCGTCCATCGACGAGATCTAAGCCCGGCCGGTCCGATAAAGAATTCCGACACAGGAGAACTAGTGCTCGACGCAACAACTTTCGATGAGCTTCGCATCGGCCTGGCCACCGCCGACGACATCCGTCGCTGGTCCTACGGCGAGGTCAAGAAGCCCGAGACGATCAACTACCGCACGCTGAAGCCCGAGAAGGACGGCCTGTTCGGCGAGCAGATCTTCGGGCCCTCCCGCGACTGGGAGTGCGCCTGCGGCAAGTACAAGCGAGTCCGCTTCAAGGGCATCGTGTGCGAGCGCTGCGGCGTGGAGGTCACCAAGTCCTCCGTCCGCCGTGAGCGCATGGGCCACATCGAGCTCGCCGCGCCCGTGACCCACATCTGGTACTTCAAGGGCGTGCCCTCGCGCCTCGGGTACCTGCTCGACATGGCGCCGAAGGACCTCGAGAAGGTCATCTACTTCGCCGCCTACATGGTGATCTCGGTCGACGAGGACGCGCGCCACCGCGACCTCGCCACGCAGGAGAACAACATCCGCCTCGAGCTGAAGACGCTCGCCGACCGCCGCGACTCGCGCGTGGCGGCTCGCCTGCAGAAGCTGGAGGAGGAGCTCGCCGCACTCGAGGAGGAGGGCGCCAAGGCCGACCAGAAGAAGAAGGTCAAGGACGCCGCCGAGAAGGAGATGGCCTCGATCCGCAAGAACGCGGACGACCAGATCGCTCGCCTCGAGCGCGTGTGGGAGGACTTCCGCACGCTCGAGGTCGGCCAGCTCAAGGGCGAGGACGAGATCTTCCACGAGCTGCAGGACCGCTTCGGCCAGTACTTCGAGGCCCACATGGGCGCGGAGTCGATCAAGCGCCGCCTCGAGGCTTTCGACCTGCAGGCCGAGGCCGACAGCCTCCACCTGCAGATCTCGGAGGGCAAGGGCCAGCGCAAGATCCGTGCGATCAAGCGCCTCAAGGTCGTCAACTCGTTCCTGCAGACCGGCATGAGCCCGGCCTCGATGGTGCTCGACGTCGTTCCGGTGATCCCGCCGGAGCTGCGCCCGATGGTGCAGCTGGACGGTGGCCGCTTCGCGACCTCCGACCTGAACGACCTGTACCGTCGCGTGATCAACCGCAACAACCGCCTCCGTCGCCTGATCGACCTCGGCGCGCCCGAGATCATCGTCAACAACGAGAAGCGGATGCTGCAGGAGGCCGTCGACGCGCTGTTCGACAACGGCCGCCGCGGCCGCCCCGTCACGGGCACCGGCAACCGTGCGCTGAAGTCGCTGTCCGACATGCTCAAGGGCAAGCAGGGCCGGTTCCGCCAGAACCTGCTCGGCAAGCGCGTGGACTACTCGGGCCGTTCGGTCATCATCGTCGGCCCGCAGCTCAAGCTCCACCAGTGCGGTCTGCCCAAGCAGATGGCGCTCGAGCTGTTCAAGCCGTTCGTGATCAAGCGCCTGATCGACCTCGGCCACTCGCAGAACATCAAGGCCGCCAAGCGCGCCGTCGAGCGCACCCGCCCCGAGGTGTGGGACGTGCTCGAAGAGATCATCCGCGAGCGTCCGGTGCTGCTCAACCGCGCGCCCACGCTTCACCGTCTGGGCATCCAGGCGTTCGAGCCGCAGCTCGTCGAGGGCAAGGCCATCCAGCTCCACCCGCTCGTCTGCGCCGCCTTCAACGCGGACTTCGACGGCGACCAGATGGCTGTGCACCTGCCGCTGTCGGTCGAGGCCCAGGCCGAGGCCCGCATCCTGATGCTCGCCTCGAACAACATCCTGAAGCCGTCGGACGGCCGCCCCGTGACCCTGCCCTCGCAGGACATGATCATCGGTCTGCACCACCTGACCACGGTCAAGGAGGGCGCCGCCGGTGAGGGTCGTGTGTTCGGCTCGGTCGGCGAGGCGATCCTCGCGAAGGACGAGGGAACCCTCGATCTGCAGGCGAAGGTGCGCATCCGCATCCCGGGTCTGACGTTCCTCGAGGGCGAGGCCCCCGAGGGCTACGAGCGCCACGGCCTCGTGGACGCGTCGCTCGGCCAGGCGATCTTCAACGACACGCTCCCCAAGGGCTACCCGTTCGTTCGCGAGCAGGCCGACAAGGGCAAGCTGTCGCAGATCGTGAACAAGCTCGCCGAGGAGTACCCGAAGGTGGAGGTCGCGGCATCCCTCGACCGCATCAAGGACGCCGGCTTCTACTGGGCCACCCGTTCGGGTGTCACGGTGGCGCTCAGCGACATCCTCACGCCGCCGAACAAGGCCGAGATCGTCGGAGGCTACGAGAAGCAGGCCGCCAAGGTCCAGGCGCAGTTCGAGAAGGGTCTCACCACCGACGCGGAGCGTCGTCAGGAGCTCATCAAGATCTGGACCGAGGCGACCGACGAGGTCCAGAAGGCGATGCGCGACAACTTCCCGGCCGACAACACCATCAACCGCATGGTGTCGTCGGGTGCGCGTGGCAACTGGCTGCAGATCCGCAACATCGCGGGTATGCGAGGCCTGGTGAACAACCCGAAGGGTGAGATCATCCCGCGTCCGATCATCTCCTCCTACCGCGAGGGTCTGTCGGTGGCGGAGTACTTCATCGCGACGCACGGTGCCCGCAAGGGTCTGGCCGACACGGCCCTCCGTACGGCCGACTCGGGCTACCTGACGCGTCGTCTCGTGGACGTCTCGCAGGACGTCATCATCCGCGAGGAGGACTGCGGCACGACCAAGGGCCTCGAGTTCACGATCGCCGCTCCCGGTGCCGACGGCACGCTGGTGCGCGACGCGAACGTCGAGAACTCGGTCTTCGCCCGCACGCTCGCGGCCGAGGTGACCGGTGCGAACGGCGAGGTCGTCGCGGCAGCCGGTGACGACGTCGGCGACGTCCTCATCGACCGCCTCGTCGAGGCGGGCGTCGAGTCGATCAAGGTCCGCTCGGTGCTCACGTGCGACTCGGCTGTCGGTGTCTGCGCGAAGTGCTACGGCCGTTCGCTCGCGACCGGCAAGATCGTCGACATCGGCGAGGCCGTTGGCATCATCGCGGCCCAGTCGATCGGTGAGCCCGGCACGCAGCTGACGATGCGTACCTTCCACACCGGTGGTTCGGCGTCGGCCGATGACATCACGCAGGGCCTGCCCCGCGTGCAGGAGCTGTTCGAGGCCCGCACCCCCAAGGGTGCGTCGCCGATCGCCGAGGCCGATGGCCGCATCACGATCGACGAGACCGAGAAGAGCAAGAAGGTCATCCTGACGCCCGACAACGGCGACGAGCCGCACGTCTACCCGGTCCTGAAGCGCGCGACGCTTCTGGTCGAGGACGGTCAGCACGTCACCGTGGGGCAGGCGCTTCAGGTCGGCACGCTGGACCCCAAGGAGGTCATGCGCGTCATGGGTGCTCGCGAGGTGCAGAAGTACCTCGTGAACGGCGTCCAGGGCGTGTACCGCTCGCAGGGTGTGCCGATCCACGACAAGCACATCGAGGTCATCGTCCGTCAGATGCTGCGCAAGGTCACCGTGGTCGACCACGGTGAGACGACGCTGCTCCCGGGTGAGCTGGTGGACTTCAAGCGCTACCAGAACATGAACCGCGAGGCCGTGGCCCAGGGCAAGCGCCCCGCATCGGGTCGCCCCGAGCTGATGGGTATCACGAAGGCGTCGCTCGCGACCGAGTCGTGGCTGTCGGCCGCGTCGTTCCAGGAGACCACCCGCGTCCTCACGCAGGCGGCCATGGAGGGCAAGAGCGACCCGCTCGTCGGCCTCAAGGAGAACGTCATCATCGGAAAGCTCATCCCCGCCGGAACCGGTCTTGCGAAGTACCGCAACGTCACGGTCGAGGCGACGGAAGAGGCCAAGAGCGAGCGGTACCCCAACCGCATCTTCGCCTCGGACGGCGCGTACACCGACGCCGACCTGAGCTACGTCGACTTCGACAGCTTCTCGACGGACGGTTTCACCACCGACTACAACTAGACGCGGCTCGGATCAATGCGAGCGAAGGGCCCCGGTTCGCCGGGGCCCTTCGTCGTACGCGAGGGATGCCTCAGCCGGCCGGCCGCGACGTCCCGGTGTCGCCGCCGCTGCCCGGTCCGACATTCTCCTTCACGCGATCGGCGGTGTCGCGGGTCTCGTCCCTGACCCGCTCCGCGGCGTCCACGGCCTCCTCCTTGACCTGCTCGACCGCGTCGCGTGCAGGCTGCTCCAGCCCTTCGGCGACGTCCTTCGCGGCCTGCGCGGCGGAGTCGACGAGCGGCGCTGCGGTCTCGCGCAGCGAGTTCGCGAGTCGGCGCTCGGTCGGGGTCGGCGGCGCGAACGACGCCGCGAGCCAGCCCAGGCCGAAGGCGACGAGGCCGACCGCGATGGGGGCGCCCTGCGCGGTCCGGGCCGCGCGGTGCGGCACCTCGGCGACGCCGTGCGCGGCGCCGCCGGCTGCGTCGGACGCGGCCTGGCCGACGTCTTCCGCGACGCCCATGACGCGCTCCTTCGCGTCTTCGAACGCGCGACGCACGCGGGTCTTCTGGCGCTCCACGATCTTGTCAGGCGTCACCTTGTCGGCGAGCGCGTCGACGTCGCGCCCGAGCTCGGCCCGGGTGACCTCGATGTCGGTGCGGATCTGTTCGGGGGTGCTCATGATCGGTTCTCCTCGTTCCTCTTGAACGCATCGGGGATGGCTTTGACGGTTTCGACGGTGCGCGGCGCGCCCCGGACGGAGCGCAGCCGCCCCATGCCGACGGCGTACAGCACGATCGCCGCGATCGCCCAGATCGCCGCGACGATGACGCCGGACCACCCGCCGCCGACGAGCAGTCCCAGCGCCCACCAGAGCGCGATCGACAGGAACAGCAGCGTCATCATGGCGGCGTAGGCGGCGCCGCCGAGCAGACCGGCGCCGGCGCCGCTCCGCTTCGCGGAGTCCGAGAGTTCGGCCTTGGCGAGCTCGAGCTCCTTGCGCATCAATTCCGACAGGTCGCGCGACACCTCGCCGACGAGTTCGCCGAGCGATGTCGTGGCCGCCTTCTCCTGCGACGGTGTCGGCATGTCGGTCATCGTCGTTCCTCACCGCTCGGCGACCACTCGTCCTGGCCGGTGTCGTCCGGTCCGCCGGTGCCCGGGGGGACGGCAGTCGCCGGCATGCCCGCGCCGGGCACGGCAGGCTCGCCGGCCAGGGAGTCCGCGATGGGCGTGTCGCCGCTTCGGACGCCCGCGCCGGGAACGCGCTCGCCCGGGACGTCTGCGCCGACGCCGGTCGTGGGCATCCCCTGCCCGGTGGCTGCCGTCGCCGCGCCGTACCCGCCGCCGGACCCGCCGCCGGCGACGTTCGTGCCGCCACCGCCGCCACGCTCGGCCATCAGGGCTCGCGTGAGCCGCCCGGCGACGATGCCGAGACCGACGGCGGCCACGAGGAACGCACCGGTGTGGCGGCGCGCGAACCCGCGGACCTCCTGCACCAGGTCGGCGGGCTCGCGCTGCTCCAGCCACGACGCCGCGGTGCGGGTCTGGCGGCCGAGCCCGCGCACGAGTCCCACGGCCATGCCGTCCGCCGGCGCGGCGCCGGCCATCTCGCTCAGCTCGTCGCCCGCCGTCCGCAGAGCTTCCGCGGCGCGGTGCTGCTGCGTCGACGCCTGCTCGGTCACCTGCATCCGCGTCTCGTCGAAGAAGCCGCGGGCCGCTCTCTCGGCCTCGTGAGCGACGTGTCCGGCCTCGTCGCCGGCCACGTCCGCGACGTGCATGGCGGCCGCGTCGACCTCCGCGACCGTCTCGATCGTGCGCTCCTTGAGGCCGTCGCCGCTCGTGGCGGCGTCGGTGCGCTGCCCCATTCCCTCTGAAGGCATCCTCGTTCTCCACTCTCACGCGCGGTGGCCCGTTCGGTTCCGGTGCTGCCGTCGCCGCCGTGGCGAACCACGATCCGTTCTGCGACGTGTGGGGCAGAGGGGGTCGCCAGATTCGAGGCGACGGAGTAATGTGCGCGCCCTCCGGCCTCGGTGGACTCCGGTCCAGTCGAGATCGGGAGACGGATGCCACTTGCCAGGGCATCCCCGAGCGAGTGCTGCGCGCCGCACCGGAGTGGCCGCCATGGCGGCTTACCGTGGACACGGAGGTGGGGGCCCATGGCGCGCGTCGGCGGTCGGAACTCGTGGATCGCTGTGCCCGCGGGACTCGCGTGCGCGGCCGTCGTGGCGGGTCTGGCCTATCTCGCGCTGCCGATGGTCCCCGTGTCGGTGACGTGGGTGGGCGACACGCTGCGGAAGGCGACGACCGCGCAGCCGGCGCCCGCGCCCGAGGAGTCGATCGCCCGGCAGGCGGCCGGCGGGGCGCAGATCGACTGTCGCAGCCTCTATCCCGACGACCTCTGGAACGAGCTCATGTGGCGTGCCGGCTCACGGCTCGACCAGAGCGCGGCCGCGCCGGTCACCCGGGCCACGTCGTTCTCCGACGCGGTGACCCCCGATGTCGTCGTCACGTGCGAGTGGCGCTCGGCGGACGGCGGCATCGTCACGACGCTGTCGCGGGTCGACGCCGACGCGGGAACGATCGCCGAGGCGGCACTCGCGGGCCAGGGGTTCGCGTGCGCGTCGTCGGCCGCCGGACTGGTCTGCACGCGCACCGAGGGCGGGGTGCTCGAGGAGCACACCCTCCGGGACGGGCTGTGGCTCGCGAGCGCCGAGACGCGCTGGCACCCCGAGGACTACGGCGCGCGGCTGGAGCGCAACGTCTTCAGATGACGGCACCGCCGACGCGAGGCGGCCAGAGCTAGCCGAACAGGCTCGCGACGATCGCGGCGGTGTATCCGCTGGGGGCGAGGTTCGAGTAGCGCGAGTCGATGAGGACGTCGTCGCGCCAGTACAGCGTGCGCCCGTCGGTCACCGGGTACGACTCGTTCTGCCAGGTCTTCTCGCAGCGGGTGCCCTCGTCGGGGGTGTAGCAGGTGAATCCCTCGTCGGCGACGAGGGCGTTGAGCATGTCGAGGGCGGGGCCGCGCGACATGTACGACAGGGTCGTGACGAGGCTCGTCGTGTCAGCGGCGGGATCGCCCCACACGCAGATGAGGCTGCCGTCCGCCTGCGGACCGGAGGGCCCGAACGCGGGGTCGTTGAGCGGCACGCCGTCGAGCTCGGCGAGCACTGCCGCGGAGAGGATCGCGCGGCAGTCGTCCGGGATCTCGACGCGGGCGGCGGCCGACGACGTGGGCGTGGGCGTGGGCGTGGCCGTGCTGTCGGGCGATGACGTCGCGGAACCCGATGCCGAAGGGCCGGGAGTTTCGGTTCCAGGATCCGGCGCGCACGCGGCGAGCAGCCCCATCGCGAGGACCAGGGTTCCGGCGGCGCCCGCGAGCCGCGTCGCTGGATGTGACATGCGCCCAGGTTAGAGGCATCCGTCGCCGCCCCCGCGTGCAGCGCGCCGCCGGGCGTACGGATTCCCGCGGCACGCCTCCGCGGCGCAGGCCGGTGCGGGGACTACTCTCGCACTGCGGGAAACCAGCCCGCGTGAGGAGTGCTTGCGATGAGTGACCCCAGATCGTCCTACGGCGAGCCCGTCGACGAGCCCGGCGACGTCGACGATGTCGTCGGCAGTGCCAACGAGGGTCTCGCAGAGGCGGAGGCCGCCCGCCGCGACGCGGGCGCGGATGCACCCGCTCCCGAACCGGCGGACGCCGGCGCCGACACCCCGGCGCCGTCCCGCGCCGAGATGCGTGCGTCGTCCGAGCCGGACTCCCCGACCCCCGATGCCGCACCGGCGGCTCCCGCCGAGCCCGCGGAGCCCGACCCGTGGGACACCCCCGAGGCGGCATCGCTCGACTACCGTCCGCCCGCGGGCGACGCCGCAGGCGACACCGCGGTCTACACGCCTGCCGACGACTCTCCCACCGTCGTGGCCGCGCCCGTGGTGACGCCCAGCGAGCCCGTGTCGGAGCCCGCGTACACGGCGGCGCCGCAGCCGATCTTCGTGCAGGCGCCCGAAGCGCCTCGACCCCGCGGCAACCGCGCCGCGGCGGGCGCGATCGGTCTTCTGGCAGCGCTGTCGTTCGCGATCCTCTACTTTGCGGTGTGGCTCGGCGTCGGCGCGATCCGCGGCGACGTGACGGCCGAGAACGTCGGTGCGGTGGCGCTCGAGCACCTCGCGACGTGGTCGCTGTGGGTGCCGGTCATCGTCTTCTTCCTCGCGTTCTGGCTGCTCGGGGCCATCATCAACCGCGGCCGGTGGGGCGCGTGGGTGGTCTTCGGCCTGCTGGTCGGGTTCGCCGCGTACGGCGGCCACCTGCTCGGCGCGCTGTTCCAGGCGCCGTTCTGGGACCTCACGCTCAGCGAGGGTCAGGCGCTCGTCTCGGCTGAACTGCTCACGCCGATGGCGTTCGCGGCGTTCGTCATCGGGCGCGAGCTCACCATCTGGTTCGGCACGTGGGCGGCGGCGCGCGGCAAGCGCGTCACCGAGCTGAACGTCGAGGCGCAGCGGGAGTACGAGCGCACGCTCGAGGCTGGGCCGCAGATCGTCCGGCCGTGACGAACGGGGCGCCGGGACGCGATGGCGGACAGGTCCGCCCCGTCACGGCGCTCGTGTTCGCCACGCTCGGGTTCGTCGCCCTCGCGATCTTCGGCCTCGGCATCACGAGCCTGGCGACGAGCCAGGACATCATCGAGACCCCCGGGCTCGGCCAGGTCCCCGGCATCGCCGGCATGGTGCTGACGACCCTCGCTTTCGCGGGCGGGCTGTGGGCCGCCATCCGCGGCGCGGGGGCGACGGATGCCTCGGCCGCACGCGCAGACGCCGACGCCCGGAACGACCGGCCGGGGGTCGGCCGCAGCGCCGCGAGGCCGAGGCATCCGTCGTTCTGGGGCGCCGCGTGGACGACGGCCGCGTGCTTCCTCGCGTACATCGGAGGCGTGTGGTTCGGCGTGCTGGCGTCCGGCGCGGGGCTCGGCGTGGCCGCGGGAGTCGCCGGGCGCCTGGCGACGTCGTGGTTCGGGCTCGCGATCGCGGCGGCGGCCTTCGTGTGCGCATGGTCGGGCATCGCCCTCGTGCGCACACGCGCCCATCGTCCGCGCTGGCCGTGGGAGGACGAGTTCGACGAGTGACCCGCGAAACCGGGCGCCGATCGCCTGCCCGTACTACCGTTGAGCCCGTGGAGCGGTCGCTCGAGACCCAGGTCAGCCAGGCGGTGGACGCCTGGCTCGCCTGGCTGCCGCGGTGGGAGCCGTCGACGCATCGCGGTCGCACCGCGCCGTGCCGTCGTTGCTTCGGCTCGCCCGTGCTGTCGGCCGCGGGGCTGGGCGCCGACGTTCCGCACGGAGTCCAGCACGGGCTCTCGACCCGCATCAAGACGATCGTCGACCGCGCCGTCGCCGAGTACACGGCGGTGAACCTGCCCATGCTGCAGTCCGAGCTCGACCAGCAGGCCGCGCGCAACCGCGCGCGCAGCTACCGCCCTTCGGAGGGCTTGGACCCCGAGTTCGAGGGGCTTCCGCTCGACCCCGATCCGGTGCCCGGCGCGCCGTTCCTCTTCACGATCGCGGGGCTGGCCGAACAGTCCGATGCCGATGTGCCCGACCTGCCGCCGCTCAGCGACGAGGCCAAGGCCGCGCTGCGGCAGGAGGTCGGCCTCGCCGACGACTACGCCAACATGGTCGGACGGGAAGTGTGCACGATCCTGCTGCACCACCGCCTGCGCATCCAGGCGGCGATCGCCGAGTTCGTCGAGCCGCAGATCGAGGCGATGCTCGCCGACCTCACGAAGTCGCTCGACGCCCCCTTCGATCCCCAAGACCCCCGCAACGACTGACCCGCTCGTCCCGGGCCGGACGGGGTGCGGCATCCGTCACTCCCTTCTTGCCTTCCGCCGTGCGGACAGTGCTTCTCGGGTGCCGAAAGTCACCTCGGTGACGGCGACACGCCGGTGACGGATGCCGCAGCCCGGCGTGTCGCACGACCGAGGTGACTTTTCGCAGCCGCGGCTGGCCTGGCGCAGCCACCGGCTCCTCCACAGGCGGCGGGATCCGACAGTTGTCCACAGAGAGGGCCGCACTCCGTTCGGGTGGGCTCCGGCGTCGGCCAGCCTCAACACATGTCCGTCGATGCCGCAGTCGAGGCCGTGCGCCGCGCCGGCGGCATCGCACGAACGGCACAGCTCGCGAAGGCCGGAGTCGCGAAGGCCGACCTCACCCACGCGGTGCGTGAGGCGCGCCTGCTGCGGCCGCGGCACGGTGTTTACGTCCTGCCCGACGCATCGGAGGCGACCATCGAGGCGCTCAGCCATCGGGGCGCTGTCGCGTGCGTCACCGCGGGGCGGGACCACGGCCTCTGGGTCCTGGACGACACCGACGCCGAGACGACGCACACCTGGGTGCGGGCGGGGTATCGGACGACTCGAGTCGCCATCCACCCGGAACCCGACCAGGGCTCCTGCTGCGTCTTCCACCGGGACCACCCCCTCGGCGAACCGGAGCTCGGGCGCGTCGGCGTCCTCCAGTGCCTGGTCCAGATCCTCCACTGCCGCGGCGAGGAGGCCTTCTTCGCGGCGCTCGAGTCGGCGCTGCGCCAGGGACTGGTCGACGCCCCAGGACGGATTCGACTGCGTCGCCATGTTCCGGCGCGGTGCCGATGGCTCGTCGACTTCGCGCGCACCGATGCCGACAGCGGCCTCGAATCGCTCCTGAGGCTGCGGCTGCACAAGCACGGGATCCACCTCGCGAGCCAGGTCCCCATCCCCGGCGTCGGGCGCGTCGACTTCGTCATCGGCGACTGCCTGATCATCGAGGCCGACGGCGACACCCACGACGGGCCGGCGCGGCACCGAGATCGTGTGCGGGATGCCGCGGCCATGGCGCTCGGTTTCGTCACGCTGCGCCTGGATTACGCCATGATCGTCCACGACTGGCCCCTTGTCGAGAGCGCCGTGCTCGCCGCCGTGGGTCGTAACCTCCATCGAAGCGTCGCCGGGCTCACCTGGTAGCGCCGGGTCGCGGCATCCGTCGTCCCCGCCCCTCCTGACGAAAGTCACCTCGGTGACGGTGGCGCGCCGGTGACGGATGCCTTGACCCGGCGTGTCGTTCGACCAGGGTGACTTTTCGCACGGCGGAGGTGGCCGAGGGTGAGGGGTGATGGCGGGGACTCGGAGGTGGTTTTGTTAGCATGGCCAGGTTTGCTGCCGCTCCGCGGCATGCGTCGTCCATGGCATTCCAGCCCGCGGGGAGGTGAGGTGGCCACACGGCTTCCGTCGGCGCCTCCGATCCTGCCCGGGCTCGCCTACATCCGTCCTCTCGGCTCCGGCGGCTTCGCCGACGTCTTCCTGTACGAGCAGGACATGCCTCGCCGCAACGTCGCGGTCAAGGTCATGCCCAGCGACGTGCGCGATCCCGAGCTGCGGCGCATGTTCAACGCCGAGGCCGACGTGCTGGCGCACCTGTCGGCGCACCCGTCGATCGTGACCGTCTATCAGGCGAGCATCTCGGCCGACGGCCGCCCCTACATCGTCATGGAGTTCTGCCCGGGGTCGCTCGCGCAGCGTTACCGGGTCGAGCGCATCCCCGTCGACGAGGTGCTCGCGACCGGCGTGCGGATGGCGAGCGCCCTCGAGTCCGCCCACCGCGCGGGCCTCATCCACCGCGACGTGAAGCCCAGCAACATCCTCATCACCACCTTCGGCACGCCCGTGCTCGCCGACTTCGGCATCTCGGCGTCGCTGCAGCGCAAGAGCACCGGCGAGGAGGTGCTCGCGATGTCCATCCCGTGGAGCGCCCCCGAGGTGATCGCCGAGCAGACCACGGGCACGGTGGAGAGCGAGGTGTGGAGCCTCGGGGCGACGGTGTACTCGCTGCTGGCCGGTCACAGCCCGTTCGAGCGCCGCGAACGCGGGCAGAACACGAAGGATCTGCTGCGCCGCCGCATCGCCCGGGCGACCTACGTCGAGATCCCCCGTCACGAGGTGCCCCCGTCGCTGCAGCGCGTGCTGGCGACCGCGATGAACCGCGACCCGGCGCGGCGGTACCCGTCGGCGCGGGCGTTCGCCGAGGCGCTGCGCGAGGTGCAGGCCGAGCTGGGCCTGTCGCCGACGCCGCTCGAGGTTCCGGACTCGGACTGGTCTCCGGCATCCGCGCCCGTCGATTTCGGCGACTCCGCGCTGCGCGGTCCCACGCGCTCGCATGTGGAGCGCGACGTGACGCGCAAGGCGCGCACCAGCAGCGGCGTGGCGGCGCTGGCCCGCGACGAGGATGCCGAGCTGTCGGCTCCGGCGCGGCGCGGCGCGCGCGGCGCGCTGCCGTGGGTCGCCGGAATCGGGGCGGGAGTGGTGCTCGGCGCCGGCGTCGTGGTGGCGGCGCTCTTCGCCACGGGGGTGCTGTGATGCGCGCGGGGATGCGGTGATGCGGCGGAGCACGCTCGCCGGCCTGGTCGCCGCCGGCGCGGCGGTGGCCGTGATCATCGGCGTGAGCGTGGTGTGGCCGGGCCTCGACGCGCAGGAGACCCCCGAGGTCGACGCATCGGTGTGGGCGCTGCAGACCGGCGAGGGCCGGCGCTACGCGCGTGTCAACACGTCGGTGGGCGAGCTCGACACGGTGCGCAGCATCAGCAACCCCGACCAGGTGGTGCAGACGGCCGACGCCGCGTACCTCTTCAGCGACAGCTTCAGCAAGGTGACGCGCATCGACGAGGCGCTGCCCGCCGATCTCGACGAGGAGGCGCTGCAGGCCTCCGAGTCGACGCCGCCCGGCACCACCGACGTCGCCACGGCCGACGACTACGTGGCCTACCGCACCGACTCGGGTGCGGTCTTCGCGGGGCTGCTGTCGAAGGGGACGCCGCCGCAGCTCGACCCGTTCCCGTCTCGCGACGAGGACGCCCCGCAGTACACCGCCGACGCCATCGCGGTCGACGAGCGGGGCGTGCTGTTCGCCTATTCCCGCGCCGACCGATCGGTGCTCCGGTTCGACATCGCCGAGGCGCAGGTGCTCGGCCGCGACCCGCTCGACGCGGAAGGGCTGGCCGCGCCGGCCATCACGGCGGCGGGCGACACGTGGGCGGTCGTCGACACCGAGGACGGCGACGTGTGGCTTCGCGGGGCGGATGCATCGATCCAGGCGCCGACGACGGGCGCGGTCGTGGCCGGCAAGCCCGACGCGGCGGGCAGTGCGGTCTTCCTCTCGGACGAGACCGCGCTCGTGCGGGTGCCCGTCGACGGCTCGGGCGCCGTCTCGGTGTTCGGCGGGACCGGCGCCGTGCTCGGCACGCCCGCCCAGCCCCTCACGCACGACGGCGAGACGTATGCCGCGTGGCTGCCGCAGGGCGAGAACGACGGCACGCTGTGGCGTTCGCGCGGCGACGTCGTCGAATTGGAGTACGGCGACGAGACGATGCCCGACGATCGCCGGCCGGTGTTCGTCGCCAACGACTCCGCGGTGATCCTGAACGAGACGCGCTCCGGGTGGGCGTGGTCGGTGCCCGACGGTGCACTCATCACGTCGAGCCAGGACTGGTCGCTCGACGACAAGACCGACCCCGACGCCGTGCCCAGCGAGGAGCAGCTGCAGGTCGTGCTCGACCCCAAGCCGCCCGTCGCCGAGCCCGACGCGTTCGGCGTGCGCGCCGGGGCGCTCGCGTCGCTGCCGGTGCTGATGAACGACCACGATCCGAACGAGGACGTCCTGGCGATCGACCCCGCGTCGGTCACCGGACTCGACCCGGGCTTCGGGACCGTCAGCATCACCGACGACGGCCAGCGCTTCGCCGTGCGCGTGAACCCCGCCGCGACCGGAGCGGCCACGTTCTCGTACGCGGTGACCGACGGCACCACCGGCGACGGGCTGCGATCTGCGCCCACGACGGTCACGGTCGACGTCGTGGCTCCCACGGCGGAGTCCGCCCCCGAGTGGTGCGGCGTCGACCGCTGCCTGGTCGAATGGCCCGAGCCCGAGGTGGCGCGCGGCGGCACGGTGACCGTGCCGGTGCTCCCGGGATGGGTCGACCCGGAAGGCGACCCGCTCCTCCTGCTGTCGGTCGAGAACACCTCCGGCATCGGAAGCGTGGCCGCCACGCCCGCGGGCGAGGTCGTCTACCAGCACAGCGACGCGGGTGAGGGCGGAGAGCAGCTCGTGGAGCTCGCCGTGACGGTCGCCGACACGCAGGGTCAGTCCTCCGTCAAGCCCCTCGTGGTGAAGGTCTCGCCGCAGCCGCAGCTGGCGGTGCAGTCGTTCGCAGTGGTCGACACCGTCGCCTCGGGATTCACGGTCGACGTGGCAGGGCACGTCACGGGCACCGCCGGCACCCTGTCACTGGACTCGGTGCGCGTGCTCGACGACGCGGCCGCGACAGCGACGGTCGTCGGCGGGTCGACGTCGTTCGACTTCTCGGCTCAGAACCCCGGCACCTACCGCGTGGACTTCACCGTCACCGACGGCGCGAGCGATGCCACCGGGACGGCTCGGATCACGGTGCTCCCCGCCGATGCGCCGGCGCAGCTCGCGACGTCGCCGGTGGTCGCGTTCGTCCACCCGCAGGAGGATGCGACGCTCGCGGTGTTCGACGCCGTCTCGAACCCCACTCGACGGGTGCTGCTGCTCAGCGACGTCGTGGCGAGGGCGGATGCCGGAGCCACGCTGTCGGTCGACGCGGTCGGGCAGAACCATCTCAGGGTGTCGGGCACGACGGCCGACGGCGGCCCGGGCCGGCTCGGCACGGTCTCGTACATCGTCAGCGACGGCACCGAGGACGCGGGATCGAGCGTCGAGGGGCAGGCGACGGTGTATCTGCTGCCGCCCGCTCCCGAGCTCGCCCCGATCGCGGTCGACGACGCCGTGGTGGTGCGCGCGGGCGCCCAGATCGACATCCCGGTGCTCGACAACGACATCTCGCCGGCGGGCGGGCGGCCGACCCTGAACCCCGCGTCGGTGACGTCGTCGACGGATGCCGCACTCGCGTTCGCGTCGGACGATCTGCTCCGCTACCTGGCGCCCCGCGAGCCGGGCGAGTACGCCGTCGAGTACTCGGTCTTCACGACCGGGGCTCCGGCGCTCGCCGACACGGCGAGGGTGCGCATCCGCGTGATCGACGACGACGCGAACCGTGCGCCGACCGCCGACACGCTCGAGGGCCGCGCGCTCAGCGGACAGTCCGCGCTCATCGAGTTCGCCGGCTTCGGCATGGACCCCGACGGCGACGTCGTGACGCTCGACCGGATCGTGGCGCAGCCCGAGCGCGGCGCCGCGACGATCTCGGCCGACGGCGCGTCGATCCTGTACACGAGCGTCCCCGGCGACAGCGGCCAGGTCTCGTTCCGGTATCGCGTCGTCGACGCGTTCGGCGAGACCGCGGAGGGGACGGTGCGCGTGGGGGTCCTCGACAGCGAGGCGAATCCCAGCCCGGTCACGTTCACCGACTACGTGCAGGTGCAGGCGGGCGCGGGCAACACGATCCGGGTCAGCCCGCTCTCCAACGACGTCGACCCGACACTGGGCACCCTGCGCGTCACCGACATCCGTCCGGATGCCCCCGCGACGCTGGTGGACGGCAGCGAGAACCCCGAGTACGCGCGCCTGGACGAGCGCATCGCCGCGGTCGACGACGCGACCGTCGTGATCGAGGCGGGCGAGGCGCCCGCGACCATGTCGTTCCTGTACGACGTCGAGTCGACGTCGGGCAACACCGGGCGCGGCCTCATCGTCGTGCGGGTCGTGCGCGAGAGCGTGCCCGACTACCCGGTCGTGTCCGACACCAGCCTGACCGTCGAGACGCGCGAGGACTTCCCGCGCGGCGTCGAGGTGCTCGACGGCAAGGTCGCGTGGTCGGGTGGCGACGTGTCGGACCTGGAGCTGACGCTGTGGGGAGAGCCCGACGGCGTGGAGGTCGACGGCTCGCGCCTGCGCGGCGCGCTCCCCGCGAAGACGCGGCTCATCCCGTTCGCCGTCACGGGGGAGGGGGCGTCCGGCGAGGTCACCTCGTACGGGTTCCTCCGCGTCCCCGGAGACGACGACCTCGCCCTGACGCTGCGGGCGGGCGCGGCGTCGCCCGAGGTCGCCGAGCTCGAGTCGACCACCTTCGACATGGCCGGCCTCGTCGCCCGCCCGCGCGGGGCGCGCGTCGAGGTGGGGTCCGAGGTGCGGGTGTCGGGGGCACGCCTCGAGGCGGCCTGCACCCTCGAGTCGGGAACCGTCGTGCGCTACGACGCCGGCGCCGGCGCGCCGTGGGTGGACGCGTGCCAGGTGCCGGTGCGCCTCACCGGGCACGACGACTGGACCTACCTGTCGGTGCCCATCATCGTGCGGCCGCGCGACCCGCAGCCGGAGCTGCGGCCGGCGTCGATCACGGTCGGGCCGGGCGAGACGGCCACCTACGACCTTCGCGACATGACGACGTGGCAGCTGCGCGAGGACTGGGCGGGCATCCAGTATCGGGTCGACCACGCCGGACCGGGCTTCGAGGTGACCCAGCAGGGCTCCGTTCTCACGGTGACCGGGGCCGACCGGGCGGTGCCGGGGTCGGAGGAGGCCGCGCTCGTCGGCGTCACCAGCCACCCGTCGGTCGCCCCGGCGCGCCTGATCCTGCGGGTCGGCGCCGCTCCGTCGACGCTCCCGCAGGGCGCGTCCGTCGTGCGGCAGTGCTCGCAGGCGTCGGGATCGTCGTGCACGATCCCGGTCATCGGCGGGCCCGGCGAGGTGAACCCGCTGCCGCGCACGCCGCTCGAGGTGGCCGGCGTCCGCCCGACGGGCGCGTGCGCCGGCGTCGGCTTCGAGGTCGCCTCGCCGACCACGGTCGTCGCCACGTGGACGCAGGATGCCCCGGGCGCGACGTGCACGGCCACCTTCTCGGTACGCGACGCACAGGGCCGCATCACGAGCTCCGAGCGCGACGGCCGCATCCTGCTCGACCTGCTCGGGTACCCGAAGGCGCCGTCGAGCATCGCGCAGACCGCGTACGCCAACGGCGCCGTCACGCTGCGCGTCGACCCGGGCGAGGCGCGTCAGGCGTACCCGGCGCTCTCGGGCTTCGTCGTCCGCTCCGGCGGGCAGGAGGTCGCGCGGTGCACGGCCGCCGGCGTCTGCCCCGACATCCCCGCCCCCAACGGCGAGCAGCGCACCTATGAGGCATGGGCGGTCAACGCCGTCGGCGAGTCGCGCTCGAGCGTCCGGACCGTCGCGTGGGCGTACGACGCGCCGGGCACTCCCTCGAGTGTGAGCTGGCTCCCCGTCGTGACCAGCGGCGAGGGCGGCGTCATCTCGCTCGTGATCCAGGGTGTCGACGTCGCCGAGACGGGAACCCTCGAAATCACGAGCCCGACGGGGGAGACACTGCGGGTGAACATCGGTCGCGGCGACGAGCGCGTCGAGGTGCGCAGCTACCGGGTCGGCTCCAACTCGGTGTCGCCCGTGACCATCACCCCCTACTCGCGGTTCTCGCTCCCGCCCGGACTCGGCGGCCAGCCGTCGGGCCAGGCGGTCACCATCAACGCCAACGGCGTGGGAGCTCCGACGAACGTGACGCTGTCGCTTTCGTCGCGCTCGACCGGCGACGGGACGTCGACGGTGGATGCCGTGGCGACGGCGCAGCCGAACGGCACAGGCTCGCAGTTGCGCTATGGCATCGTGCGATACGACGACCGATCGCGGTGCGCGCCGACGGCAGGCGGCGACCGCGCATCGTTCCCGGACCTCCCGGACGGTGAGGAGTACCGGTTCTTCGTCTGCGTCGAGTCCTGGTACGGCGAGACGGCGTACGGCCGTGCCACCGCCGAGGCCGCGGTGCGCGCGATGCAGAGCGGGGCGGCCCCGCAGGGCTACACGTTCGTCGTCGCACGGCAGCCGGTGATCGAGGGCCAGCAGGCACGGTGGCGGATCGTCGACACGCCGGTCTCGCCCGAGCGCGTACCGCGCAACAACGACGTGGTCTTCGACGGCTGGTCGTCCGGCACCTCGATCTACGACCGGAATCCCGAGATCAAGGTGTACTACCGACACCGGTTCTGGGGTTCGATGAGCGCGCCCGGCATCGTGACGCCCGCACCGGGAAGCGCTCCGTACCAGGTGCAGGCGCGCTGGTCGATCGACTCGTGCGTGGCCGGCGCGACGCTGCAGCGGAGCACATCGTCCAGCAACGGCGACGGCGCGTTCGCATGGTCCGACGCCAACATCCGGTTCCTCGACAAGCACGGCGCCGTGCTGCCCTACACGGCCGGATCCTGGACCGTTCCCGCGGGCGCCACGAGCGTCGAGGGCGTCGATGTCACGGTGTCATGGAACGCCGCCTGGAACCTCGACCCGGCCACCCAGCGGCTGAGCGCGCAGTGCGACTCCGGCCAGGGGCCTCCCACGCCGTGAGCCGCGGCATCCGTCACCTTCCCTGAACCGACCAGAGGACACACCACATGACCATCACGCAGGAGCAGGCCGACTGGTTCGCGCAGACGTTCGGGCAGATCGCCGACAACGTCGAGCGGGCCGTGCTCGGCAAGCGTCACGTCGTCGAACTCGTCCTCACGGCGATGCTGAGCGACGGTCACGTGCTCCTGGAGGACGTGCCGGGAACCGGCAAGACCTCGCTCGCCCGGGCCGTGGCCCAGTCGGTGCACGGCACGAACACGCGCATCCAGTTCACCCCCGACCTCCTGCCCAGCGACATCACCGGCCTCAGCGTCTACGACCAGAAGGAGGGCGTGTTCGAGTTCCACGCGGGCCCGATCTTCGCGAACATCGTGCTCGCCGACGAGATCAACCGCGCGAGCCCCAAGACGCAGTCCGCGCTGCTCGAGGTGATGGAGGAGGGCCGCGTCACGATCGACGGCGTATCCCGCCCGGTCGGCGTGCCGTTCCTCGTGCTCGCGACGCAAAACCCCGTGGAGCAGGCCGGCACCTACCGCCTCCCGGAGGCCCAGCTCGACCGCTTCATGATGCGCACGTCGCTCGGCTACCCGGACCATGCCGCGACCGTGCGGATCCTCGACGGCGCCGCGGTCGCGACCGCCGAGCTGCCGCCGATCATCACGCCTCAGGCACTGGTGGGCATGGCCGACCTTGCCGCGCAGGTGTACGTCGACGCGCTCGTGCTGGACTACATCGCCCGGCTGGTCGACGCCACCCGCGCCGCCGACGAGGTGCGCCTGGGCGTCAGCATCCGCGGGGCGCTCGCCCTGACGCGCGCGACCCGTTCGCGCGCCGCGTCGCAGGGCCGCACGTACGCGACGCCCGACGACGTCAAGGCGCTCGCTGTACCGGTGCTGTCGCACCGCCTGATCCTGCACCCCGAGGCCGAGTTCGACGGCGTCACCCAGGAGACCGTGGTCGGGCAGGTGCTGCTCGACGTTGCGCCGCCCGCGAGGCGCGAAGCGGTATGAGCACCGCTGCGCGCCAGCGGGGCGGCGAGAGCGCCGTCGAGTCCCGCCTCACCCGCACCGTCCACTCGACCGGGACGGAGGGCCGCACGCACGCCACCGCGACGAGCGTCGCCTCGTCGCGTCGCAGCCGCGCGCTCGTTCGCGCCGCGGTGCGGGGGGCGAACGCGGCGCGGAGGGCGGGCGCGGGAATCGCCGCCGCGGCCGAGTGGGCCGCCGAGACGATCCGCCCCGCGGGTGCGCTCGTGGTGCTCGCGGCGTCGGCGGGGCTGGCGCTGGGACTCGTCTTCGGGTGGGTGGAGCTGATGGTGGCGGGCGCGGCATCCGTCCTCCTCCTCGCCGCCGCGGTGCCGTTCCTGTTCGGCGCGCGCTCGTACGAGGTGGACCTCGCCCTCACCCACGAGAGGGTGGTCGCCGGCGACGGCGTCGAGGGCGAGATCGTGGTCCGCAACGACGGGCACCGCATCGCCCTGCCGGGGCGCATCGACATCCCGGTGGGCGCCGGGCTCGTCGAGTTCGGCGTGCCGCTGCTGCGGCCGGGGCACATGGTGGCGCAGCCGCTCGACATCCCGGGCCTGCGGCGCGGGATCGTGACCGTGGGTCCTGCGACGACCGTGCGCAGCGACCCGATCGGACTGCTGCGGCGCGAGCACGCGTTCGACGACGTGCACGAGGTGTACGTCCACCCGCGCACGGTCGGACTTCCGTCGACGAGCGCGGGTCTCATCCGCGACCTCGAGGGCAGCCCGACACGCCGCCTCGTGGACGCCGACATGTCGTTCCACGCGATCCGCGAGTACGCCCCCGGCGACTCGCGCCGTCAGATCCACTGGCGCTCGACCGCGAAGACCGGGCGCCTCATGGTGCGCCAGTACGAGGAGTCGCGACGCTCGCACATGGCGGTCGTGCTCGCCGTGGCGCGGGCCGAGTACGCCGACGCCGACGAGTTCGAGCTGGCCGTGTCGTGCGCCGCGTCGCTCGGCCTGCGCGCCGTGCACGACGCCCGCGATGTGCAGATCGTCAGCGCCACCGAGATCCCCCGGGTGGTGCGGGGTCGCCTGCGCGCCATCCGCCGTCTTCCGGCGACGGCGCCGCGGCCGATGCTCGACGGCTTCAGCACCATCGACCTCCTCGACAGCACGATGCCCGTCGGCGACGTGTGCCGCGTGACCGCGGAGTCCGGCGACCGCCTGTCGATCGCGTTCGTGGTGGTCGGCTCGCGGGTGCCGCTGACGCGGCTGCAGCAGGCGGCGCTCGCTTTTCCCGGTGACACGGCCGTCGTCGGCGTCATGTGCGACGAGCGTGCCCACCCCCGCATGCAGGCGGTGTCGGGCATGACCGTGCTCACCGTCGGCACCCTCGACGACCTGTCGGGGCTCCTCGTGCGAGGAGCCACCTCATGAGCGCCGCCGTACGTGACGCGATGGCCGTCTCCGCGCCGCGGTCCTCCGGCGCGCGCGGCGTGCGGTTCGTGCCTCGCGTGGCCGCCGGCACGGTCTTCGGCGCCCTGATCGTCCTGGTCGCGACCGTCGCCGCGTGGCCGATCTACCGGTCGGGCAGCTTCCTGCTCCTCGTGGCCGTCGCCACGGCGGTGGCGGCCGTGGTCGCCACGCTCGCGTGGCTGCGGCGCTGGAACGGCTGGCTCGTCGCCGGCACGCTCGCGGCGCTGCTCCTGGTGCTCGGCGTCCCGCTCGCCGTGCCGTCGCGCCTGGGTGCGCCCGAGCAGCTCCTGCGCGGGCTCGGCGAGCTCGCGAGCGGCCTGGTCCTCGGCTGGAAGGACCTGATCACCGTCGACCTCCCCGTCGGTTCGTATCGCAACCTGCTCGTGCCGGCTCTGGTCGTGTTCCTCGTCGGCACATGCGCCGTGCTGCTGCTGGCCTGGCGGCAGGACCGCGCGGCGTACTCGGCAGTGCCGGTCGCGCTGGGCATGACGTCGTTCGGCCTGTTCTTCGGCCGGACCACGGTCAGCGCGCCGGTGAGGATCGGACCGGTGGTGCTGTACGCCCCCGTCGAGACCGCGATCGGCGTCGTCGCGCTCGCCGCGAGCCTGCTGTGGCTCGCCTGGCGCACCCACGACGAGCGCGTGCACGCGCTGCAGCGCGCCGCGGCGTCCAGCGGCGTACGCGTGTCCCGGCGTCCGTCCCGCGCCGATCGCCGTCGCACCGCGCTCGGCGCAGGCATGCTGGCCGTGGCCCTCGCGCTCGCCGTGGGGATCGTGCCGTTCGCGGCCCGCGGCGCCGAACGCGAGGTGCTGCGCTCGGCGGTCGGGCCCGACATCGACCTCTCGGCCGAGGTGAGCCCGCTCGCTCAGTACCGTTCGCTGTACGCCGAGGGCCGCAACGACGAGGTGCTCTTCACCGTCGAGCCGGTGACGGGGCCGCTCCCCGAGCGCATCCGGGTCGCGACGCTGGACGCCTATGACGGGGAGGTGTTCCGATCCGGCGGTGCCGGCGCGGCGGATGCCGGCCGCTTCGTGCGCGTGCCGTCCTCGCTCGACGCGGGGGAGGGCGACCCGATCGCGGCGCGAGTCGAGATCGACGGCTGGGACGGGATCTGGATGCCGACCATCGGCCGCCTCGAGAACGTCGACTTCGCCGGTGACCGGGCATCGTCGCTCGACGACCGCTTCTACTACAACGCCGCGGCCTGGGCGGGGGTGCAGACCGCCGGCGGCGGTCTGCAGGAGGGCGACCGCTACGTCGTGCGCGGCGTCGAGCCGGAGCCGGCCGACCTCGCGCGACTCGAGGCGCCCGGAGGCGAGCTCGAAGGCGCCGCGGCTCCCGACAGCCTTCGCGCCTGGATGGACGAGCACGTCAGCGGTGCCGGCGGGGCGGCGCTGGACGGACTGGTGTCGCTCCTGCGCGAGCGCGGGTACCTCAGCCACGGGCTCGCCGAGGGCGACGGGGTCCCGTCGTGGGCGAGTGCGATCCCCGACTACACGTTCCAGCCGAGCGCGTCGGGCCACTCGCTCGCGCGCGTCGACACGATGTTCTCGCGCCTGCTCGAGCGCGAGTCGGACCCGAGGGCCGCGGCATCCGGCAACTACGTCGCGGCGGTCGGCGACGATGAGCAGTTCGCCGTCGCGGTGGCGCTCATGGCCCGTGAGCTCGGATTCCCGTCGAGAGTGGTGCTGGGGGCGCGCCTGTCGGCCGTCGAGCCCGGGCTCGCGGCGTGCGACGAGGGCGTGTGCCGTGCGCAGGACCTCTCAGCCTGGACGGAGGTGCAGTCGACCGCCGGGGAATGGGTCGCCGTCGACGTCACGCCGCAGTACGAGCAGTCGCCGAGCCTCGAGGTCACCGAGCAGCGCGACCCCGAGAACGTGACCGAGGTACGCCCCGAGTCGGTCGAGGAGGTCGTGCCGCCCGACTCCGCACAGGAGGACTCCGCGTCCGATCGCCCCGCGGAGGAGGACGGGGCACTCGACCTGGCCTGGCTGTGGCCCGCGCTGCGCACGTCGGGCATCGTGCTGCTCGTGCTGGGCCTCGCTCTCGGCCCGTTCCTGATCGTGCTCGGCGTGAAGTCCGGGCGCCGACGGCGTCGTCGCCGGGCGCCGACGCCCGCCGCACGGATCTCCGGAGCCTGGGACGAGTACGTCGACGCCGCCGTCGACGCGGGCCGCGACGCTCCGCGCACGCTGACGCGCACCGAGCTCGCGGCGTCCTTCGCGACGCCGTCCGGAACCGGCCTCGCCCGCGACGCCGACCGCGCGGTCTTCTCGCACGCGACGGTCGCCGACGACGAGGCTCGGCACTATTGGGATGCCGTCGACGCCGAGCGCCGCGGCCTCCGGCGTGAGCGCGGCGTATGGCGCGGGCTGCTCGCGACCGTATCGTTGAGATCGTTGCTCCGATTGCCGGCGTCCGAACCGGGCGCCCGAACGCGAACCGCCGAAAGGGGGAGACGACGGGCTGAGCCCGCGCGTCCGATGCCATGACTCCCACCGCTGCCTCCGCCGCCGACGTCTCCGGCGTGCTCTTCGGGGTGCTGTTCGCCCTGCTGCTGACCGCCGGCCTGTACATCTGGATCGCGCTCGCGCTGTCGGCCGTGTTCCGCAAGTCGGGGGAGGAGGGCTGGAAGGCGTGGGTGCCGATCCTCAACAGCATCGTGCTGCTGCAGCTGGCGGGACTCTCGCCGTGGCTCGTCCTGCTCGCGTTCGTCCCCGTCCTCAACCTCGTGGCCGTCGTCGTCTTCGCGATCGCGCTCTACCGCATCAGCGTCGCGTTCGGCTACGGCGCCGGCATGACGGTGCTCGGCATCCTGCTGTTCCCGGTGTGGGCGTCGATCATCGGGTGGGGGAGCGCCCGCTGGGTCGGCAGGGAGGTTCCCGCGCAGGGCGCGCACAGCGCGCGCGGGGCCCGGTCCGCCGCTCCCGCGTTCGGCGCTCGCCGGACGGGCGACGGGCCCGCCGTCCTGCCGCCGCTGCCGCCCTTCCCGTCCGCCGCCCCGCGGCCGCTGCGGAGCAGGGTGCGGCTCCGCTGTACCCGAGGGACGCGGCATCCGCCTCGCCGCTGTCGGACTCCTCGCCGTTCTCGGGGTTCGCGCCGCCGCCCGCGTACACGCCGTCCCCGGCGCCGTCCGCTCCGGCGTCCACCGGTGCACCCTCGTCCGCGGCCTTCTCCCACGAGCCGGAGTCCGCCGAGTCGGCGCCCGCCGGCGCGGCGCGCTTCCAGGCGTCGGCGCAGGTGGCGCCGCCCGTCGAAGGGTGGGCCCCGCCCGCCGGGGGCTTTACGCCGCCGCCCCTGCCGAGTCGTCCCGTCGCCGCGAGCGGCACGCCCGACGCCCTTCCCGACGACGGTGAGGGCGCCTCGCCCGACGACCCGTGGCAGGGCTTCGCCTCGGACTCTGCCGACCTGAGCGCCGAGGTGACCGGCGCTGTGCCCGGTGCGCCCGCGCCGATCTCGGCGGTCCCGGCATCCGCCGCCGAGCCCATCCCGTTCACGCCCGACGCCTTCACCGCGCCCGAGTCCGCCACCACCGGCGGCGGGATCACCCGGCCGCCGGTGACCCGTGTGCCCCCGCCCGCCACGTCCGGCGACGACCGCGAGCCCTGGGTGCCGGCGCGATCCCCGATGGACGACGCCGACGCGTTCCCCGAGAGCTCCGGACCCGTCTCCGCCGTCGCCGGCGCACCCGACGCCGGCGCGCCCCGCGCCGCCCGCTCGTCGGTGTCGGCGCACCATGCGAAGCCCGAGATCCCCGACGAGGACGACGTCCTCGACCACACGATCATCGCGCGCCGCAAGCGCACCGACTGGTCTCTCGTGCCGCCGACGGGCGACCCGATCGCCCTGGTGTCGGACGTCGTGATCCTCGGCCGCCGCCCGTCCAGCGACCCGGAGTACCCGACGGCGCAGCTGGTCGGCATCCAGGACGGGACCGTCTCGAAGACCCACGCGCGCCTGCGACTGCGCGGCGACCGGTGGTACGTCACGGATCTCGACTCGACCAACGGCGTGCTGTTCGCGACCCTCATGGGCACCGAGGTCGAGGCGACGCCCGGCGAGGAGGTCGAAGCCGGCGACCGCTTCCTGATGGGGGATGCCGAGGTCCGCCTCGTGCGGAGCGAAGAGTGACCGGCCCCGGCGACGCCGGTGCGGCAGCGCCCGCCCCACGGCGCCGTACGACGCACGAACCGGCAGCGCCGGACGCCGAGCCCGATGACGAGACTGTGATCTCGGCCCGTCGCGCCGAGCCGGTGCCGGACGCCGAGCCCGATGACGAGACCGTGATCTCGACCCGTCGCGCCGAATCGATACCGGACGACGCGACCGCGCTGTCGGGGCGGCGCGGCGAGCCGGTGGACGAGGCGACCCGCCTGTCGGCCCGGCACGACTGGCCGGCCGACGACGCCACCGCGCTGTCGGTGCGGCGCGGGGGCCCGGGCGGCGGGAGCACGGTCGGGCCGCGCCGCTCCCCGACGCCGGGGGCGGACGCCGAGACCGAGAGCGCCACCACCTCGCCCGCCGTGCCCGAGGTCGTCGACGACACGATCCTCCGGCCGTTCCGACCCACGACGGATCAGCCCGCAGCAGCGACGCCGGAGCCCGCCTTCGGCGCCGCGCAGCCGCACCGCGCCGCCTACGTGCCCACCGCCGGCGACCTCGGCGATCGTCGCGAGCCGCGGGTGCCCGAGGTCGTCGTCGCGCCGCGCTCTCAGACGCCCTCGCCGCGGTCGCTCGACCGCAGCGGCGGCGGGTCGCCGACGCCCGGCTCGCACCGGCCGCGCCGCCTGGGCGCCCGCGCACGGCTGCTGATCCTCGGGGCCGCGCTCGTGGTGGTCGCGGTCCTCGCCGCGGTCGCCCTCGTCCTGCTGCTCGCCTGATCGCCCCCGCGCGGCCACCCGCACGATGCGGGCCGATCGATCGCGGATCGCGCGCGTTTGACCGGGCTCCGGCATCCCGCGTATCATTGATCGGGTGTGCGCTCGCGCGCGCCGTCCGCCGTGCCCGGTGCAATGCCGGGAACGGGGTGCGGTCGCGGGGCCGCCCACTCTCAGGGAACGGCCTGCGAACAGGCCACCCCCACGGCATATCCACCAGTGAACGCCCGGCATCATCGTGCCGTGCCGGTGGATCTGTGGTGAAAACACCATCGCTGTCACCGTGCAGCACAACGAGGAGAGAACGTGCCAACCATTCAGCAGTTGGTTCGCAAGGGTCGCTCGCCCAAGGTCTCGAAGACCAAGGCGCCGGCGCTCAAGGCGAACCCGCAGCAGGCGGGTGTCTGCACCCGCGTGTACACGACCACGCCCAAGAAGCCGAACTCGGCGATGCGCAAGGTCGCCCGTGTCAAGCTCCGCAACGGCACCGAGGTCACCGCCTACATCCCCGGCGAGGGCCACAACCTGCAGGAGCACTCGCTCGTGCTCGTCCGCGGCGGTCGTGTGAAGGACCTCCCCGGTGTCCGCTACAAGATCATCCGCGGTGCGCTCGACACCCAGGCTGTCAAGAACCGTAAGCAGGCCCGCAGCCGCTACGGCGCGAAGAAGGGCTGAGAAAGATGCCTCGTAAGGGACCCGCCCCCAAGCGCCCCGTCGTCAACGACCCGGTGTACGGCGCCCCCGTCGTCACCCAGCTCGTCAACAAGATCCTCGTCGACGGCAAGAAGTCGCTCGCCGAGTCGATCGTCTACGGCGCCCTCCGCGGCGTCGAGGCCAAGAACGGCCAGGACGCCGTCGCGACCCTCAAGAAGGCGCTCGACAACGTGCGCCCCACCCTCGAGGTCAAGTCGCGCCGCGTCGGCGGCTCGACCTACCAGGTGCCGGTCGAGGTCAAGCCTCACCGCGCCAACACGCTCGCCCTGCGCTGGCTCGTGAGCTACGCCAAGGGCCGTCGTGAGAAGACGATGACCGAGCGCCTCCAGAACGAGATCCTGGATGCCTCGAACGGCCTGGGTGCCGCGGTCAAGCGCCGCGAAGACACCCACAAGATGGCCGAGTCGAACCGCGCCTTCGCGCACTACCGCTGGTAATCAGCGCGTTTCGTCCCGCTTCGCTCGCTCGACGGCCGAGTCCGGCCGTCGAGCGAGCGAAGAACGAGCGAGACGAAACGCCCCGCAGCCCTCCACAAGATTAAGGAAACCCCGTGGCACAAGAAGTGCTCACCGACCTCAACAAGGTCCGCAACATCGGCATCATGGCGCACATCGATGCCGGCAAGACGACGACGACCGAGCGCATCCTCTTCTACACGGGCGTCAACCACAAGATCGGCGAGACGCACGACGGCGCTGCCACCACCGACTGGATGGAGCAGGAGCAGGAGCGCGGCATCACGATCACGTCGGCCGCCGTGACGTGCTTCTGGGACAAGAACCAGATCAACATCATCGACACGCCCGGTCACGTCGACTTCACCGTCGAGGTGGAGCGCTCGCTCCGCGTCCTCGACGGCGCCGTCGCGGTGTTCGACGGCAAGGAGGGCGTCGAGCCCCAGTCCGAGACCGTGTGGCGTCAGGCCGACAAGTACGACGTTCCCCGCATCTGCTTCGTCAACAAGATGGACAAGCTGGGCGCCGACTTCTACTTCACCGTCGACACCATCATCAACCGCCTGAAGGCCAAGCCGCTCGTGCTGCAGCTGCCGATCGGCGTCGAGAACGACTTCGTGGGCGTCATCGACCTCGTCGAGATGCGTGCGCTCGTGTGGCCCGGCGACGCCAAGGGCGACGTGACCATGGGCGCCAAGTACGAGGTGCAGGAGATCCCCGCCGATCTCGCCGACCGTGCTGCCGAGTACCGCGAGAAACTGCTCGAGACGGTCGCCGAGTCCGACGAGGCGCTGCTCGAGAAGTACTTCGGCGGCGAGGAGCTCACGGTCGCCGAGATCAAGGGCGCCATCCGCAAGCTCACCATCTCGGGCGAGCTGTACCCCGTGCTCTGCGGCTCGGCGTTCAAGAACCGCGGCGTGCAGCCGATGCTCGACGCGGTCGTGGACTACCTGCCGTCGCCCCTCGACGTGCCCGCCATCGAGGCGCACGACCCGAAGGACGAAGAGAAGGTCATCGAGCGTCACGCCGACCGCGACGAGCCGTTCGCGGCGCTCGCGTTCAAGATCGTGTCGCACCCGTTCTTCGGCCGCCTCACGTACATCCGGGTGTACTCGGGCCACCTCGACTCCGGCGCCCAGGTCGTCAACGCGACCAAGGGCAAGAAGGAGCGCATCGGGAAGATCTTCCAGATGCACGCCAACAAGGAGAACCCGGTCGACTCGGTCACCGCAGGTCACATCTACGCCGTGATCGGCCTCAAGGACACCACCACCGGTGACACGCTGTCCGACAGCGCGAACCAGGTCGTCCTCGAGTCGATGACCTTCCCCGAGCCGGTCATCGAGGTCGCGATCGAGCCCAAGACGAAGGCCGACCAGGAGAAGCTGGGTCTGGCGATCCAGAAGCTCGCCGAAGAGGACCCGACGTTCCGCGTCGAGCAGAACTCCGAGACCGGTCAGACCGTCATCAAGGGCATGGGCGAGCTGCACCTCGACATCCTCGTGGACCGCATGAAGCGCGAGTTCAAGGTCGAGGCCAACGTCGGCAAGCCGCAGGTCGCGTACCGCGAGACGATCCGCAAGACCGTCGAGCGTCACGACTACACGCACAAGAAGCAGACCGGTGGTTCGGGTCAGTTCGCGAAGATCCAGTTCGCGCTCGAGCCCCTCGAGGTCACGGCCGACAAGACGTACGAGTTCGAGAACAAGGTCACCGGTGGCCGCATCCCGCGCGAGTACATCGAGCCGACCAACTCCGGCTTCCAGGACGCGATGGCCGTCGGCGTGCTCGCCGGCTACCCCATGGTGGGCGTGAAGGCGACCCTCATGGACGGCGCCTCGCACGACGTCGACTCGTCCGAGATGGCGTTCAAGATCGCCGGTTCGATGGGCTTCAAGGAGGCCGTCCGCAAGGCGAACCCCGTCCTCCTCGAGCCGCTCATGGCCGTCGAGGTGCGTACCCCCGAGGAGTACATGGGCGACGTCATCGGCGACCTGAACTCGCGTCGTGGCCAGATCCAGTCGATGGAGGACGCCCAGGGCGTCAAGGTCGTCCGTGCCCTGGTCCCGCTCTCCGAGATGTTCGGCTACATCGGCGACCTGCGCTCGAAGACCTCGGGCCGCGCCGTGTACTCGATGGAGTTCGACAGCTACGCCGAGGTCCCTCGCGCCGTGGCCGACGAGATCATCCAGAAGAACAAGGGCGAATGAGCCCTCCCGGATGCCGCTTCGTGCGGCATCCGGGATTCCACAACTTCACACAGCTTCAACAGAACCCCTCTACTAAGCTAGAGAAATCCCCGTAGACGACCGGTCGCAAACCAGTGCCCGGAGCTTCTACACGAACGTCCTGAGGAGGACCCAGTGGCTAAGGCCAAGTTCGAGCGCACCAAGCCGCACGTGAACATCGGAACGATCGGTCACGTCGACCACGGCAAGACCACGCTCACCGCAGCGATCTCGAAGGTGCTCGCCGACAAGTACCCGTCGGCCACCAACGTGCAGCGCGACTTCGCGTCGATCGACTCCGCTCCCGAGGAGCGCCAGCGCGGTATCACGATCAACATCTCGCACGTCGAGTACGAGACCCCGAAGCGTCACTACGCGCACGTCGACGCCCCGGGTCACGCCGACTACATCAAGAACATGATCACCGGTGCTGCGCAGATGGACGGCGCGATCCTGGTCGTCGCGGCCACCGACGGCCCGATGGCGCAGACGCGTGAGCACGTGCTGCTCGCCAAGCAGGTCGGCGTCCCCTACCTGCTCGTCGCGCTGAACAAGTCCGACATGGTCGACGACGAGGAGATCCTGGAGCTCGTCGAGCTCGAGGTCCGCGAGCTGCTGTCGTCGCAGGACTTCGACGGTGACAACGCTCCGGTCGTGCGCGTCTCGGGCCTGAAGGCTCTCGAGGGCGACGCCGAGTGGGTCGAGAAGATCGTCGAGCTCATGGACGCCGTCGACGAGTCGATCCCCGACCCGGTGCGTGACAAGGACAAGCCGTTCCTCATGCCCATCGAGGACGTCTTCACCATCACCGGCCGTGGCACGGTCGTCACGGGCCGCGCCGAGCGCGGTACCCTCGCGATCAACTCCGAGGTCGAGATCGTGGGTCTGCGCCCGACGCAGAAGACGATCGTCACCGGTATCGAGATGTTCCACAAACAGCTCGACGAGGCGTGGGCCGGCGAGAACTGTGGTCTGCTTCTTCGCGGCACCAAGCGTGACGACGTCGAGCGCGGCCAGGTCGTCGTGAAGCCCGGCTCGGTCACCCCGCACACCAACTTCGAGGGCACGGCGTACATCCTGTCCAAGGAGGAGGGCGGCCGTCACAACCCGTTCTTCACGAACTACCGCCCGCAGTTCTACTTCCGCACCACCGACGTCACCGGCGTCATCACGCTGCCCGAGGGCACCGAGATGGTCATGCCCGGCGACACCACCGACATGACGGTCGAGCTCATCCAGCCGATCGCCATGGAGGAGGGCCTCGGCTTCGCGATCCGTGAGGGTGGCCGCACCGTCGGCGCCGGCACGGTGACGAAGATCCTGAAGTAACCCTTCGACGCGCAGCGCGCGTCCTGCGAAAGCCCCCGGGAGAGATCCCGGGGGCTTTCCGCGTCTTCAGGATGAGGGGCCGGGGCTGTTGCGCCCGGCATCCGTCACGACAGAATGTCCTCGAGTGCCCCAGCGGGGGACCGAGAAGGAGCAGACATGGGAATCGACGACCTCGTCAATCAGGGCAAGGACTTCCTGGAGCAGCACAAGGACAAGATCGACGACGTGATCAAGTCGGATCAGGCCGAGGACGTCAGCGACAGCGTTCTGGACGCCGCGGCCGACTTCGTCAAGAAGGTCGCCCCCGACAGCGTCGACCAGCACGTGGACGGCGTGCGAGACCACATCGACAAGGCCGTCGGCAACGAGTAGACGCGCACGGCATCGGAAGCAGCGGCCCGGGGTGTTCCCCGGGCCGCTTCTTCATGGCCGAGAACCGTCGTCCGGGAGACGTCGCCGATTGGGTACTTGACGTAGCCCGCGCCGGGCCCTACGTTTAGCGCTGGGAACACGTATCGGCTCGTGTCTGGGGAGACCGCCGAAGCTTCTGGGGAAGCGACCAACCTTCTCTCGGGTCGAGACGTGCTGGGAGGGGCTCCAACCTGGGGCACCCTGCGTCATTTCGACCAAGGGTGAAGTTGATGTTCAGTCGTGCATTCGTGCACGCTTCGAACGCTGGGGGACTGCGTCGCAGTCTGCGGTTCGGGCGTGCCCAAGAGCGCAAGATCGCTCTTCAGAAGCGCTGGTATGTGGGTGCACTCGCGGCGGTCGTCGCGGGTTCGCTCGTGTTCACGGGGGTTTCCCCCGCGGTCGCCGAGGAGGTGACGCCCAGCGACACGGCAACGACACAGCAGGCGGACGCCACTGAAGAGACCTCGACGGATGCCTCGACTCCGCCTCCTGCGGAAGAGCCTGCGGTCGAGCAGCCGCCGGCCGAAGAACCCGCGGCGCCGGTCGAGGAGCCGGAGGCCGAGGAGGGTGCTGCGCCCGACGAGGCAGCGCGGATCGCGCCACTCGCGGCCCCGCTCGCCGAACCGGAGATCGGCGCACTCGCCGTCGTCTGCGGCGGCCTCAACGGCGGCTTCGAGATCGACGGCAACTACGCACCGGGTGACTGCGGCGGCAACAAGGACTGGAACAACGTCTCGTACCAGTCCACGGCGAACGTCGGCACCTACCAGGTCGTCAAGGACAACAGCAATCCGAGCGGATGGTCCACCGGTGGCGGCACGCCCCCGAAGATCGACTTCGAGCGCGTGTACTCCTACGCCGAGACGGTCGGCGACGACTACTTCCTCAACGTGGCCTGGGAGCGCGATCAGACCAGCGGCACCGGTGGCTACGTGATCGAGGTCACGAACGCCGGCACGAACTTCGGCAACGGTGTTCCGCAGCCTGACCGGTCCAACGGCGGCGCGGTGTTCTACATCACCACGCACGGCAGCAACCCGCCGGTACTGCTCCAGGCCTGTGTGTACACGAGCCTGGCCGACTACCCGGGCACGTGTTCGTCGGGCACCGGCGGCTTCATCGGCGCCGTGAACAACGAGCCTCTGGTGAGCCCGTTCGGCGCCGCGATCGAAGAGGGCGGCTTCTTCGAGGTCGGTCTCAACGTCACCGACCTCACGAACGGCGGCGTGCGCCCGGGATGCCCGGCCGCGGCTGACGCGACCCTCTACATGCGCAGCTTCACGGGTCAGAACTTCGGCCCCACCGGCAACCTCAAGGGATGGGTCGGACCGATGACGGTCGATCCGCCCTCGACGTGTGGAAGCCTCACGATCGTCAAGCGCAACGAGGCCGGTCAGGCCCTCGCCGGCGCGACCTTCACCGTCGCGCCCGATCCCACGACCGGCACCGGCAGCGTCGACGTCACGACGGACGGCGACGGGAACTTCCAGTTCTCCCACACGGTCAAGCCCGGCGACTACACGATCACCGAGATCGACGCCCCGCCCGGGTACCTGCTCCCGACGGCGAACAACCCGCAGCAGGTCAACATCGGCCTGAACGAGAGCGAGACGGTCACCTTCGTCGACCCGCTCGGGTCGGTCGCGTGGGTCAAGCACGACCGCAGCGGACAGCTGCTCGGCGGCGCGACGTTCCAGATCACCGCGACCGGTGGCGACGCCGCGGCCGCGCCCTGGGCGGGTGGATTCCCGATGATGGTCGTCGACAACGGTCTGAACGACGCCGATCCCGACTGGGGCGAGTTCCTGGTGGTGAACCTGCCGACCGGCACGTACTCCGCCACGGAGACGGTGGCGCCGGCGAACTACGTGCTCGACCCGACGCCGCAGGCCTTCACGATCTCGCAGGACGTCCCGAACGCGACGATCGCGACCCCCTTCGTGAACACGCCGTACGCCACGGTGACGCTCACCAAGGCGTGGGTGAACTCGTTCGCAGGCGACCAGGCCGACATCTCGATCGGCGGCGACGCCGCGGCGGCGGGAACATCGACCGCGCCGACCGACGGCCCGGTGATCCAGGTCCTCGTGGCGCCGGGTTCGAACCTGACGCTGGCAGAGGCGCTGCCCGACGCGAACACCGGCGAGTACTCGTCGACGCTCATGTGCGTCGGGGCGACGGTGTCGAACAACACCGGAACCGGCGGCGCCATCACGGTGCCGCAGTGGCCGGCATCAGCCGACGGCGTCCAGTGCACGTTCACGAACACCGCGCTCGAGAAGACCGTGACGCTGCAGAAGCGCTGGATCGACGCGATCGCGGGTGACACGGCCGAACTCCACGCCGGACCCGCGACGGCGACGTCGACCGCTGACGGCACCGCCGACCAGCTCGACGTGCTCAACACGGCGACGACGTCGGTGCGTGTCGGCGACACCGTCGCGCTGAGCGAGCTCGTCGGCGGACAGGGCACGTACGGCTCGTCGTACTCGTGCACGTCGGGGCAGACGACCGGTGACGGCACCGGCACCTCCTTCACGCTCACGATGCCGAACGCGAACGTCCTCTGCACGTTCGAGAACACCGCCGACCGCGCGACCGTCACCCTGACGAAGCAGTGGGTCAACGCGTTCGCGGGCGACGAGGCAGATCTCTCGATCACCGGTGCGGCGACGGATGCTGCGACCTCGGTCGCGACCGAGGGCAACAGCACCGACACCGAGAACATGGCGTCGGTCGAGGTCCGCGTGGGTGAGGAAGTCACCCTGGGTGAGTCGCTGCCCGACGGCAACACCGGCGAGTACACCGCGACGTGGTGGTGCTCCGACGGTTCGAGCGGCCAGGGTGGCAGCATCCCGGAGTTCACCGTCGTGGGCGACATCGACTGCACCATCGTGAACACCGCGGACGAGATCACGGTCCGGCTCGACAAGCGCTGGGTCGACGCCTTCCAGGGCGACACCGCGGCGCTGTCGATCAACGGCACCACGAACGATGCGAGCGCCAGCGGCGCGCCGAACGAGCTCGACGAGGACGTGGTCGTCGTCACCGTGCGCGTCGGCGATGACGTCAACATCCACGAGATGCTCGGCAGCGGAGCCAACACCGGCGAGTACGAAAGCGTCTACGCCTGCTCCGTCGTCGAGAACGGCACGGGTGACGGACGGGACTTCGACTTCGTCGCTCCCGACTCCGACGTCACGTGCACGTTCACGAACACGGCGATCAAGGTCGGCGTCGTCCTCTTCAAGTGGTGGGTCGACGGCATCCACGGCGACAAGACCGAGCTCCAGCTGACGCCCGAATTCGGGCCGCTGCTGACCAAGCTGTCGACGATCATCGGACCGACGACCTTCCAGGATGACATCAACATCATCGAGGTCGAGGCGCGCATCGGCGCCGTGCTGCCCATCGCCGAGGCGCTGACCGCGAGCGGTCTGTACGACTCGACCTACGGGTGCCTCGGCGGAGGTCAGGTATCGGGCAACGGAGTCGGCACGGCCTTCGCGCTGACCGTCACCGCTGCGGACAGCATCGACGGCAAGATCCGCTGCTTCTTCCGCAACGAGGCGCAGACCTCGACAGTCCACCTGGTCAAGACGTGGGTGAACGGTGAGGAGGGCGACTCGGCCGACCTGTCGATCGAGGGCGTCGCCACGGCGGAGGGCACCTCGGTGTCCAACGGCGACGTCGGCACGTGGACCGACGTCGAGAACGCGATCGAGCAGGAGGCGCTCATCGGCGCCGAGGTCACGGTCAGCGAGCTCATCGAGGTCGTCGCGGGTGAGGCATCCGACTACACCAGCACGCTGGTGTGCGTCGGATCCGACCAGACGCCGATCCTCACCGTCGACGCGCGGTCGGGCACCTTCGTGATGCCGAACCAGGCGGTGTGGTGCGAGTTCACCAACGCGGCCGAGCGTCCGAGCCTCGCGCTCGTGAAGGTCGTCGAGGTGCAGGGCGCGGACGTGTCCGACACCAACTGGCAGCTCTTCGGGACCCCCGACGAGGGGGCGGTCGTGACCGATCCCGCGGGCGGTGATGTGGCACCCACACCGGTGGTCGCGGGCGACGTGTTCGCGCTGTCCGAGGAGGTCATCGGCGATCTTGCGGGACTCGACGAGTTCGAGGGCGCCGGCTGGTCCTGCGTCTCCGACATCGCCGGGGTCATCGACCTCACCGACGAGACGGCCACGACGGCGTCGCTGCGGGCGGTCGGCAAGGGCGAGGACGTGGTCTGCACGATCGTCAACCGTCACGTCGACCAGGGCTACGAGTTCGAGAAGGACGTCGTGGACTCGGTGCAGAACGAGGATGGCAGCTGGACCGTGATCTACGAGATCACGGTGCACAACAACAGCGTCGTCGTCCCGATCGAGTACGACCTCACCGACACTCTGGACGCTCCGGCCGAAGGCGTGACGTACACCGGCGCCTCCTGGACGGGTCCGACCTCGGGATCGTTCGATCTCGACGACTCGCTCACGGCGCAGCTGGCCGATGATCAGGAGCTCGCCGCGTTCGACGGCTCGAACGACGCCGTCTACACGGTGACGGTCGATGTCGAGGTGGCGGCGATGCCCGGTGACCCGGTCGTCTGCGGAGGCGAAGAGGGAGGCATCGGAATCGTCAACACGGCTGTGCTGACGGTCGGCGACCGCGAGCCGGACTCCGACGACGCGTGCGGCACCGTGCACTTCGACGACGTCGACATCGCCAAGACGGCGACGGGACTCGACGATGACGCGGTGGAGCCGGGCGAGGAGTTCGAGTACGTGCTCACCGTGACCAACAACGGGTCGCGCGACGCGATCGACGTGGTGGTCACCGACCCGATCCCTGAGCGGGTCGAGGTCACCGGCATCACGCTCCCGATGGGCTGGGTCAACGACAACGCGCCCGACCTGGTGGACGGCGACAACGTCCTGCAGGTGAGCACGCCGGTCCTCGGCGTCGGCGAGTCGGTCGAGATCACCGTCACGGTGGAGTTCACCGCGCCGGCGCAGCCGCCGGTCGAGCCGGAGGGGGAGGCGACCCCGCCGCCCGCGCCGCTCGACGAGCTCGTCAACACCGCGTGCGTCGCGGCGGAGCGCGACCAGGTCGAGGAGAACAACTGCGACACGGTCACCATCCCGGTGCGCGAGATCACGGCCATCGTCTACACCGAGTGCGTGGCGGACGCCCCGTTCCTCGGCTGGACGATCGCCAAGTCGCCGTCGCTGATCGACGAGGAGATCCACTTCCTGTGGACTCCCGACAGCGGCGACGCGTCGACGGATCCCGCGGAGGTCGCGATCACCCACCCGGGCGGCACGACCACCTGGTCGGATGAGATCGAGTGGCCGGGCGCCGAGTTCACGCCGTCGGGCGTGAGCATCGACTACCCGGGATGGCGGCCCATCGTCGCGAGCGACATCGTCCCCGGTTCGAGTCCGCTGCAGTACTACTACCCGGGCACGACCGACATCATTCCGCCGGGAGATGTGGCTGACTACATCTTCAACGGACTGATCCTCGATGACAGCGAGCTCGACTACGCCTGGCGTCTCAACTCGACGGTCACCTTCACCGTGAACCCGATGTCGGTCTTCGCGGTGGTGTACCCGCCGGCAACGCCGGACTGCTTCGTGGCACGCCACTCCGACGTGCAGATCGAGAAGACGGCGAGCATCGAGAAGACCGCAGCCGGCGACTCGTTCACGTACACCCTCGAGGTGGCCAACGTGAGCGACGACGCTGCCGCCGAGTCGGTCGTCGTGACCGACGACATCCCTGCCGACATCAAGATCACCGATGTGTCGTGGCCCGGAAAGGGCGATGACAGCGTGTTCCCGAACTGGGAGACGTGCGCGGTGACCGGTCAGGGTGCCGGAGGCTACGGCGGCACGCTCGAGTGCGTGCTGTTCGGGCCCCTGCAGCCCGCGGGAGCGAACGAGATGCCGTCTGCGGCGCCGACGATCACGCTCGCGGCGACGGTGAACCCGGCGTCGAAGGCGAGCTCGATCACCAACATCGCGGTGGTGGATTACCACACGTTCGGCGACCCGGACGACCCGGGCCGTGATGCGGACGATGCGACGGTGCTCCTGTCGGCACTGCCGGCGACCGGTGGCGGCCCCGCCCCCGTCCTGGTCATCCTCGGGCTGCTCGCCCTCCTGTCCGGCGCGACGATGCTCGTGGTCGTCCGCCGCCGGCGCGGGGAGGCCAAGCCCGCCCTCTGAGCGTGAGAGAGGACGGGTTGCCCCCAAGACCCGTCCTCTCCCACCTGTCGGGCCGTTCCGATGCTCGGACCCCCACATGCCATGCCTGGGCAGGGGGATTCCCGAGCCGTGCCCGATGACGCTCGAGCCCCCGCGACGTGACGCGGGGGCTCGAGTCGTGCTGTGCGGGGCGATGACGGATGCCTCGCCCGCAGCATCCGTCCGCGTGCCGATTGGCGATCCCGGCCGAGACCGCGATAGTGTCAGACCGACGGTTCGCCGTCGTCCGCCGACGCACCCGACGCAACGGCGGTGCTGGGAGTAGTAACGGCGCGTTCGCGCGCTGCTGGGAAGTACGGCGCGCTTCGGTGCGTCGCTGGGAAGATCGGCGCATCTCGGTGCGTCGCTGGGAAGTACGGCGCACCTCGGTGCGCTGCTGGGAAGTACGGCGCACCTCGGTGCGCTGCTGGGAAGATCGGCGCACTTCGGTGCGTCGCTGGGAGTACGGCGCGCCATGGTGCGCCGCTGGGAATGGGTGCGCTTCGGCGCACCTCTGGGACGGCGCGTCCGCGCGCCGAATTTTGGGGAAGGAGCGCTGTGTCTGCACTGCGCACGAAGAAAAGGTTTCAGATAGTCGCTGGGGCGGCTGTCGCATTCTCGCTGATCGTGGCCCCGGTGGTCGCGAATGGTGCCGCCGCGGAGGAGCCGGCACTGGTCGGCGTCGTCGGCACGCTGGAGGCGGCGACGCCCGAGGCGAACCAGGAGTCGTACTGGGAGACGCGGTACGCCGACCATCAGGCCGAGTGCTACAAGGTCGATGGGGCTCGCAGCTCCTCGCACGGCACGATCAGCGCCGACAAGAAGACCATCACGCTGGTCCCGTTCCAGGACGCGTGGCCCGGTGACCACTGGGAAGCCCTGATCATCAAGGCGGGCAACACGAACAACGTGATCCGTCACCCGGAGGCCGGTGTCGCCTACGCATCGCCGTCCAACGGCAACAACCAGGCTGACGTCTCGCACTGGATCGTCTGCAAGGGCACCACCCCCGCGCCGGCCGTCGTCGTGCCGGATCTCCAGCTGACCCCGCCGACCTGTCTCGCCGAGGGGCTCATCACCCGCAGCGAGAACGCGGACTGGACGTCGCAGGAGCACGAGGACGGGACGACCACGTGGACCGCCGTGCCGAAGGCGGGCACGGTCTTCGAGACCGGCGTGAAGATCAGCTGGACGACTCCCAACCTCGCGAAGCTCACGGAGGGGTGCGAGTCGGGCGACCCCGAGAAGCCCGAGCCGCTCCGGTCGGTGACCACCAAGACCACCTTCGACTGCGACAGCACGACCGCCGTCGTCACCACGACCACGACGGTCACCGAGCACGTCTGGGACGCGGAGACCGAGACCTGGGTGCTCGGCGAGCCGGTTTCGACGGACGAGGTGACCGAGCGGCCGCTCACGCAGGACGAGCTGGCGGACTGCCCGCTGCTGCCCGGTGAGATCCTGTCGGTGTGCGTGGGCGACGTGCCGTACCTCGGCTACGAGGTCATCCTCCCGGAGGGCTACGAGGTCGACAGCGAGACGCCGGTGACCATCACGTTCCTGAACCCCGACGGCGACGACCACGTCGTTCCCGGCCAGCCCCTCGCGGGCACGCTGCTGTGGCCCGGCGCCTCGGCGACCGAGCCGAAGATGTGGCCCGGCTGGGAGCTGGTCGACGGTGAGTACGCGCAGACCGACGGCAACTTCGCCTGGACGCGCGAGGGCATCACGATCCGCTTCGAGGTGAACCCGTCGTACTCCACCGAGGTCGAGTACCCGCCGGCCACCGCGCTGTGCGCGAACCCGCCCGTGGGCGGCGGCGAGCCGTTCGAGAACTCGACTCCCGGCACGACGCCCGGCCTCGCGGCCACCGGCGGTGGCGTGAGCCCCCTGATCCCGGCAGCGGCAGGCCTCGCGGTCCTGCTCGGCATCGCGGCCCTCGCGGTCGTCGCCGTGCGCCGTCGTCACACCGCGTCGTAACAGACGCAACACAGCAACAGAGGCGGTCGCGCTCCGGCGCGGCCGCCTCTGGCGTTCCCGCGCGCCGGCCGGCGGCTGGGAAGCCGCCGAGCGTACTGCTCGCGCGACACGCCCGAGTTTGCGACACGCCCGGGCTGCACGTAGACTAGTGAGGTTCCACATTCCGGCGCCCCTTTTGGCGTGCACCGGATCACTGCCAGGGCAGTGCATAGGCGGCGCACACGCGCAGGGTCCTAGGCCGCGGGCAGCAGAACCACCACATCTCCAATCCTCCCTCTGCGGACACAGTTCCGTGCGGGCGGAGAACGGATGCCGGGAACGGCGCTTCGGCGCGGCCCCGGATTGACAGCAGAACAGCGGTGCCCCTCGACGGGCTCGGCGGCCGGAAGGCCTCCAGCCGCGAGGAACATGCCCGGCGCGCGAGCGCCATGTGCGTCCAATGCCCGAGAGGTACGACGCGGAAAGAGAGTGAGCAGACAATGGCGGGACAGAAGATCCGCATTCGCCTGAAGTCGTACGACCACGAGGTCATCGACTCGTCGGCACGCAAGATCGTCGACACCGTGACCCGTGCGGGCGCGACCGTCGTGGGCCCCGTGCCCCTTCCGACCGAGAAGAACGTGATCGCCGTGATCCGTTCTCCCCACAAGTACAAGGACAGCCGCGAGCACTTCGAGATGCGCACCCACAAGCGCCTCATCGACATCGTCGACCCGACGCCGAAGGCCGTCGACTCGCTCATGCGCCTGGACCTCCCCGCTGACGTCAACATCGAGATCAAGCTCTGAGGTTCGACATGGCACACATCAACGAAAAGGTTTCCAAGGGCCTGCTCGGCACCAAGCTCGGCATGACCCAGGTCTGGGATGAGAACGGCAAGCTCGTTCCCGTCACCGTCATCGAGATCGCTCCGAACGTCGTCACCCAGGTGCGCACGCCGGAGAAGGACGGCTACAACGCCGTCCAGATCGCCTACGGCCAGATCGACCCCCGCAAGGTGAACAAGCCCCTCACGGCCCACTTCGAGGCCGCCGGCGTCACGCCGCGCCGCCACCTCACCGAGATCCGCACCGCGGACGCTGCTGACTACTCACTCGGTCAGGAGCTCACGGCTGAGGGCACGTTCGAGGCCGGCCAGCTGGTCGACGTCGTCGGCACCAGCAAGGGCAAGGGCACCGCGGGTGTCATGAAGCGCCACAACTTCAAGGGCGTCTCCGCTTCGCACGGTGCGCACCGCAACCACCGCAAGCCCGGTTCGATCGGCGCCTCGTCGACCCCGAGCCGCGTGTTCAAGGGCATGCGCATGGCCGGCCGTATGGGTGGCGAGCGCGTGACCGTCCTCAACCTCACGGTGCACGCCGTCGACGCCGAGAAGGGTCTGCTGCTCGTCAAGGGCGCCGTCCCCGGCGCGCGCGGCCGCATCGTCTACGTCCGCAACGCAGTGAAGGGTGCCTGAACTCATGGCTGACTCGACTCTCGCGCTCGACGTCGTGAAGGCAGACGGCACGGCGGCTGGTTCCGTCGAACTGCCGGCCTCGATCTTCGACGTCAAGACGAACATCCCGCTCATCCACCAGGTCGTCATCGCGCAACTCGCGGCGGCACGCCAGGGCACCCACTCGACCAAGCGTCGCGGTGAGGTCTCGGGCGCCGGCCGCAAGCCCTTCAAGCAGAAGGGCACGGGTAACGCCCGCCAGGGCTCGATCCGCGCGCCGCACATGACCGGCGGTGGCATCGTGCACGGCCCCAAGCCGCGCGACTACTCGCAGCGCACGCCCAAGAAGATGATCGCCGCCGCCCTGCTGGGTGCGCTCAGCGACCGTGCTCGCGGCGAGCGTCTTCACGTCGTCGAGTCGTTCGACATCGAGGGCGCGCCCTCGACCAAGGCCGCCGCGTCGGTCTTCGCCTCGCTCGGCGCCACCAAGAACGTGCTCGTCGTGGTGGACCGCGACGACGACCTCAGCGTGCTGAGCGTCCGCAACATCGCCTACGCCCACGTGCTGCCGTTCGACCAGCTGAACGCCTACGACGTGCTCGTCTCGGACGACATCGTCTTCACCAAGGCTGCCTTCGGCGCGTTCGTCGCCTCGAAGAGCACCACCACCGAGGAGGTCTCGGCATGAGCAGCATCGCCGTGAACAAGGACCCGCGCGACATCATCCTGAAGCCGGTCGTGTCCGAGAAGAGCTACGGGCTCATCGACGAGGGCAAGTACACCTTCCTCGTCGACCCGCGCGCCTCGAAGACCGAGATCAAGCTCGCGATCGAGAAGATCTTCGGTGTCAAGGTGGCCGCGGTCAACACGATCAACCGTGTCGGCAAGGCACGCCGCACCCGCTTCGGCACCGGCAAGCGCAAGGACACCAAGCGCGCCATCGTGACCCTGAAGTCGGGCACCATCGACATCTTCACGGCAGTCGGCTGACGGTCGGGACAGAGGACTAGAGAACTATGGCTATTCGCAAGTACAAGCCCACGACCCCGGGTCGCCGCGGCTCGTCGGTGGCAGACTTCGCCGAGATCACCCGATCGACGCCTGAGAAGTCGCTCCTCCGCCCGCTCAGCAAGACCGGTGGCCGCAACAACCAGGGCCGCATCACCACCCGTCACATCGGCGGTGGCCACAAGCGTCAGTACCGTCTCATCGACTTCCGTCGCAACGACAAGGACGGCATCGACGCGAAGGTCGCGCACATCGAGTACGACCCCAACCGCACCGCGCGCATCGCGCTGCTGCACTACAAGGACGGCGAGAAGCGCTACATCCTCGCGCCGAACAAGCTGCAGCAGGGCGACATCGTCGAGTCGGGGCCGAGCGCCGACATCAAGCCGGGCAACAACCTGCCGCTGCGCAACATCCCGACCGGTACCGTCATCCACGCCATCGAGCTCCGCCCCGGCGGCGGCGCGAAGATGGCCCGTTCGGCCGGTGCCTCGGTGCGTCTCGTCGCCAAGGACGGTCCCTACGCTCAGCTGCGTCTGCCCTCGGGCGAGATCCGCAACGTCGACGCGCGCTGCCGCGCGACCGTCGGCGAGGTCGGCAACGCCGAGCAGTCGAACATCAACTGGGGCAAGGCCGGCCGCAAGCGCTGGAAGGGCGTCCGCCCGACCGTCCGTGGTGTCGCCATGAACCCTGTCGACCACCCGCACGGTGGTGGTGAGGGCAAGACCTCCGGTGGTCGTCACCCTGTTTCGCCGTGGGGCCAGGCCGAAGGCCGCACCCGCCACGCGAACAAGGAAAGCGACAAGTACATCGTTCGCCGTCGCAACGCCGGCAAGAAGCGCAAGTAGGAGTAGAGGAAGATGCCTCGCAGCCTTAAGAAGGGCCCCTTCGTCGACGAGCACCTGCTTCGCAAGGTCGTCTCGCAGAACGAAGCCAACACGAAGAACGTCATCAAGACCTGGTCACGTCGTTCGATGATCGTCCCGGCCATGCTGGGCCACACGATCGCCGTCCACGACGGTCGCAAGCACATCCCCGTGTTCGTGACCGAGACCATGGTCGGCCACAAGCTGGGCGAGTTCGCGCCCACCCGCACCTTCCGCGGCCACGTGAAGGACGACAAGAAGGGCCGTCGCCGCTGACGCGGCGACGCATAGAGGAGAGAGAAATGGTGGAGTCCATCGCACGCGTGCGACACATCCGCGTGACCCCTCAGAAGGCTCGTCGTGTCGTCGCCCTCATCAAGGGCAAGCAGGCCGAGGAGGCCCTGGCCATCCTCAAGTTCGCGCCGCAGGGCGCGAGCGAGCCGATCTACAAGCTCGTCGCCTCGGCGATCGCGAACGCTCGCGTGAAGGCCGACAAGGACGGCGAGTACCTGGATGAGCAGGACCTGTACGTGAAGAACGCGTACGTCGACGAGGGCACGACGCTCAAGCGTTTCCGGCCCCGCGCCCAGGGTCGTGCCTTCCAGATCAAGAAGCGCACGAGCCACATCACCGTCGTGCTCTCGACCCCCGAGGTCGCGGAGACGGCGCCGGCTGCCAAGAGCAAGAAGGCGAGCAAGTAATGGGACAGAAGGTCAACCCGTACGGCTTCCGCCTCGGCATCACCACGGACCACGTGTCGCGTTGGTTCTCGGACTCGACGAAGCCCGGACAGCGCTACGCCGACTACGTGGCCGAGGACATCAAGATCCGTCGCCTGCTGACGACGTCGCTGGACCGCGCCGGCGTCAGCAACATCGAGATCGAGCGCACGCGTGACCGCGTCCGCGTCGACATCCACACCGCCCGCCCGGGCATCGTGATCGGTCGCCGCGGGGCCGAGGCCGAGCGCATCCGCGCCGACCTCGAGAAGCTCACCGGCAAGCAGATCCAGCTGAACATCCTCGAGGTGAAGAACCCCGAGGCCGACGCCCAGCTCGTCGCGCAGGGCATCGCCGAGCAGCTCACCGCTCGCGTGGCGTTCCGCCGCGCGATGCGCAAGGGCCTGCAGGGCGCGCAGCGCGCCGGCGCCAAGGGCGTCCGCATCCAGGTCTCCGGCCGCCTCGGCGGCGCCGAGATGAGCCGCTCGGAGTTCTACCGCGAGGGTCGTGTGCCGCTGCACACGCTGCGCGCGAACATCGACTACGGCTTCTACGAGGCGAAGACCACCTTCGGTCGCATCGGCGTGAAGGTGTGGATCTACAAGGGCGACCTGACCAACAAGGAGCTCGCGCGCGAGCAGGCGAACCAGAAGCCGGCGCGTGAGCGCGGCGACCGCCGTGGCCCGCGCGGCGACCGTCGCAACGAGGCCCCCGTGGCAGAAGGAGCGTCGGCGTAATGCTCATCCCCCGCAAGGTCAAGTACCGCAAGCAGCACCACCCCAAGCGCGACGGCCAGGCCACCGGCGGCACGAAGGTCTCCTTCGGCGAGTTCGGCATCCAGGCCCTCACGCCCGCTTACGTGACCAACCGTCAGATCGAGTCCGCTCGTATCGCCATGACGCGTCACATCAAGCGTGGCGGCAAGGTGTGGATCAACATCTACCCCGACCGACCGCTGACCAAGAAGCCCGCCGAGACCCGCATGGGTTCGGGTAAGGGCTCGCCGGAGTGGTGGGTCGCAAACGTCAAGCCGGGTCGCGTCCTCTTCGAGGTCGCCGGCGTCAACGAGCAGCTCGCTCGTGAGGCCCTGACCCGTGCCATCCACAAGCTGCCTCTCAAGGCACGCATCATCAAGCGCGAGGAGGGCGACGCGTAATGGCGATCGGCACCAAGACGCTCGCCCCGAGCGAGCTCGACACGTTCGAAGACCAGCGCCTGGTCGAGGAGCTGCGCAAGGCCAAGGAAGAGCTGTTCAACCTGCGCTTCCAGTCGGCCACCGGCCAGCTCGAGAGCCACGGCCGCATCCGTGCGGTCAAGCGCGACATCGCGCGGCTCTACACCGTGATCCGCGAGCGCGAGCTCGGCATCCGTGCCACGCCCGCTCCGCTGGAGACGGCGACCAAGGCGAAGAAGACGAAGGCCAAGAAGGCGGACTCCGCCGACGAGGCGACCAAGGAAGAGGCCGAGTGATGGCTGACAAGAAGCAGGCCGCTGAGGTCGAGCACGGCGAGCACGACGTCCGCGACGTCAACGCCCGCGGCTACCGCAAGGCTCGCCGTGGCTACGTCGTCAGCGACAAGATGGACAAGACCATCGTCGTCGAGGTCGAGGACCGCGTGAAGCACCCGCTGTACGGCAAGGTCATCCGCCGGACCTCCAAGGTCAAGGCGCACGACGAGGGCAACACGGCCGGCATCGGCGACCTCGTCCTCATCAACGAGACCCGCCCGCTGAGCGCCACCAAGCGCTGGCGTCTGGTCGAGATCCTGGAGAAGGCCAAGTGATTCAGAACGAGTCCCGCCTCAAGGTCGCCGACAACACGGGCGCCAAGGAGCTGCTCACCATCCGCGTTCTCGGCGGCTCGAACCGTCGCTACGCCGGTCTGGGTGACATCATCGTGGCGACCGTCAAGGACGCGATCCCGGGCGGCAACGTGAAGAAGGGCGACGTGGTCAAGGCCGTCGTCGTCCGCACCGTCAAGTCGACCCGTCGTCCCGACGGCTCGTACATCAAGTTCGACGAGAACGCCGCCGTCATCCTGAAGAACGACGGGGAGCCCCGCGGCACCCGCATCTTCGGACCGGTCGGTCGTGAGCTTCGCGACAAGAAGTTCATGAAGATCGTCTCGCTCGCCCCGGAGGTCATCTGATCATGGCGAACATCAAGAAGGGCGACCTGGTTCAGGTCATCACGGGCGCCAAGCCCGAGCGTGGCGGCGACCGCGGCAAGCAGGGCAAGGTCCTCGAGGTCCTCACCGAGCAGAACCGCGTCATCGTCGAGGGCGTGAACTACGTCACCAAGCACACCCGTGTCGGCCAGTCCCAGCGCGGCACCAAGACGGGCGGCATCGAGACGATGGAAGCCCCGATCCACATCTCCAACGTCCAGCTCGTCGACCCCTCGACCAAGAAGCCGACGCGTGTCGGCCACCGCGTCGAGGAGCAGACGAAGGACGGCGTCAAGCGCACGGTCCGCGTGCGTTACGCGAAGAAGTCAGGCAAGGACCTCTGAACATGAGCACCGCCACTGCCGTGGAGGCTGGCAAGATCCAGCCCCGCCTCAAGCAGAAGTACAAGGCCGAGATCCAGCAGAAGCTGCTGGAGGAGTTCGGTTACAAGAACGTCATGCAGATCCCCGGCCTGGTCAAGGTCGTGGTGAACACCGGTGTCGGCGAGGCCGCTCGCGACAGCAAGGTGATCGATGGCGCGGTCGACGACCTCACCAAGATCACCGGACAGAAGCCGGTCGTCACCAAGGCTCGCAAGTCGATCGCGCAGTTCAAGCTGCGCGAGGGCCAGCCCATCGGCGCGCACGTGACCCTTCGCGGCGATCGTGCGTGGGAGTTCGTCGACCGCCTCGTGAACCTCGCGCTGCCCCGCATCCGCGACTTCCGCGGTCTGTCGGGCAAGCAGTTCGACGGCCACGGCAACTACACGTTCGGTCTCCAGGAGCAGTCCGTGTTCCACGAGATCAACCAGGACAAGATCGACCGCGTGCGCGGTTTCGACATCACCATCGTGACGTCGGCGACCACGGACGACGAGGGCCGCGCGCTCCTGCGCCACCTCGGCTTCCCGTTCCGCAACGAGGACCAGCAGGCCTGACCGCGTGTCGTCTCGCTTCGCTCGCTCAACGGCCGGGACCCGGTCGTTGAGCGAGGAGCGAGACGAAACGAGCCCACAACCGAATATCGCAGTCATCGAAGGTCGTCTGTCGTGTAACGGCAGCCGAAACCTCGTGAGCAAAGGAATCTACAAATGACAATGACAGACCCGGTCGCAGACATGCTGACCCGTCTGCGCAACGCGAACTCGGCGCACCACGACTCCGTGTCGCTGCCGAGCTCGAAGCTCAAGACGCACATCGCCGAGATCCTCAAGCAGGAGGGCTACATCGCAGGCTGGGAGGTCAGCGACGCACGCGTCGGCCAGACCCTCACGCTGACGCTCAAGTACGGCCCGAACCGCGAGCGGTCGATCGCCGGCATCAAGCGCGTCTCGAAGCCCGGTCTCCGCGTCTACGCGAAGTCGAACGAGATCCCCCGTGTCCTCGGCGGTCTCGGCGTCGCGATCCTGTCCACCTCCTCCGGTCTTCTCACGGACCGCCAGGCAGAGCAGAAGGGCGTGGGTGGGGAAGTCCTCGCCTACGTGTGGTGATCTGACATGTCGCGTATCGGTCGTCTTCCGATCGACATCCCCGCCGGTGTGACCGTCACGGTCGACGGCCAGGATGTCGCCGTCAAGGGCCCCAAGGGCGAGCTCGCGCTCACCGTGGCCCGTCCCATCGAGGTCAAGGTCGAGGAGGGCCAGGTCGTCGTGACCCGTCCCGACGACGAGCGCTCGTCGCGCTCGCTCCACGGCCTCACCCGCACGCTCATCAACAACAACATCGTCGGTGTCACCCAGGGCTACACCAAGGGCCTCGAGGTCGTCGGCACGGGTTACCGCGTGGCGCAGAAGGGCACCGCGGTCGAGTTCGCTCTCGGCTTCTCGCACCCCGTCCTGATCGAGCCGCCTGCCGGCATCACCCTGACCGTCGAGGGCAACAACAAGCTCACGGTCTCGGGCATCGACAAGCAGGCCGTCGGCGAGGCGGCTGCCAACATCCGCAAGATCCGCAAGCCCGAGCCGTACAAGGGCAAGGGTGTGCGCTACGCCGGCGAGGTCGTCCGGCGCAAGGCCGGAAAGGCTGGTAAGTAACCATGGCTGTGAAGTCGAAGTCCGACGCGCGCGCGCGTCGTCACGCCCGCCTTCGCAAGAAGGTCGTCGGCACGACCGAGCGTCCCCGCCTGGTCGTGACGCGTTCGGCGCGCCACGTGTTCGTGCAGCTCGTCGACGACAGCAAGGGCCACACGCTGGCCTCGGCCTCGACGCTCGAGACCGATCTGCGTGCGACCGACGCCGACAAGACCGCCAAGGCGCGCAAGGTCGGCGAGCTCCTCGCGGAGCGCGCCAAGGCTGCCGGCGTCTCGGACGTCGTGTTCGACCGTGGCGGCAACCGCTACGCGGGCCGTGTCGCGGCGATCGCCGATGGCGCGCGCGAGGGAGGTCTGAACCTGTGAGTGACAACAAGGAGAACATCGTGACCGAGCAGGCAGCTGCCGAGGCTCCGGCCGAGGCCGCTACGGCGCCCGCCGAGCGCGAGCGCGAGCCGCGCCGCGGCGGTCGCGAGCGCAACCCCAACCGCGACCGCGGTGGTCGCGACCGCAACGAGAGCCAGTTCCTCGAGCGCGTCGTCACCATCAACCGCGTGTCGAAGGTCGTCAAGGGCGGTCGCCGCTTCAGCTTCACCGCGCTCGTCGTCGTCGGCGACGGCAACGGTGTGGTCGGCGTCGGCTACGGCAAGGCCCGTGAGGTGCCGCTGGCGATCTCGAAGGGTGTCGAGGAGGCCAAGCGCAACTTCTTCCGCGTCCCCCGTGTCGGCTCGACGATCCCGCACCCGGTGCAGGGTGAGGCGGCCGCCGGTGTGGTGCTGCTTCGTCCCGCCGCAGCCGGTACCGGTGTCATCGCCGGTGGCCCGGTGCGTGCGGTGCTCGAGTGCGCCGGCATCCACGACGTGCTGTCGAAGTCGCTCGGGTCGTCGAACACGATCAACATCGTCCACGCGACGGTGGAGGCCCTGAAGCAGCTCGAGGAGCCCCGTGCGGTCGCCGCGCGTCGTGGTCTCGAGTTCGACCAGGTCGCCCCCGCTCGTCTCGTCCGTGCCGAGGCTGAGGCCGCGGCCGCTGCGAAGGCAGGTGTGTGATGGCTGCGCGTCTGAAGGTCACGCAGGTCAAGTCCAAGGTGAGCGAGAAGCAGAACCAGCGCGACACGCTGCGTTCGCTCGGTCTGAAGCGGATCGGCGACTCGGTCGTCCGTCCCGACGACGCGCAGACGCGCGGCTACGTCCGGACCGTCGCGCACCTCGTCAAGGTTGAGGAGATCGACTGATGGCTGAGAAGGCCGAGAAGAACGAGGCCGTCGAGGCTGAGGCCCCCAAGAAGGCCCCCGCCAAGCGACGTACTGAGCCCGCCGAAGTGAAGACGGCTGCGCCCAAGGCCGCCGCCGAGAAGAAGGCTCCGGCCAAGAAGGCTGCGCCCGCCAAGGCGGCTGCCGACAAGGCCGAGAAGGTGGAGAAGTCCGAGAAGGCTGCTCCCGCCAAGAAGGCTCCCGCCAAGAAGGCTGCGCCCGCCAAGAAGGATGCCCCGGCAGCGCGCCCCGGCGTGCTCAAGGTGCACCACCTGCGTCCGGTCCCGGGCTCGAACACCCCCAAGACCCGTGTGGGTCGCGGTGAGGGCTCCAAGGGCAAGACCGCCGGCCGTGGCACCAAGGGCACGAAGGCCCGCTACCAGGTCAAGGTCGGCTTCGAGGGTGGGCAGATGCCGCTGCACATGCGCACCCCGAAGCTCCGCGGCTTCAAGAACCCGTTCCGCGTCGAGTACCAGGTCGTGAACCTGGACAAGCTCGCGGAGCTGTACCCCGCCGGTGGCGATGTCACCGTCGGCGACCTGGTCGCCAAGGGCGCGGTGCGCAAGAACGAGAAGGTCAAGGTGCTCGGCACCGGCGACATCTCGGTGAAGCTCAACGTGTCGGTCGACAAGGTCTCGGGATCCGCCGAGCAGAAGATCGTCGCCGCGGGCGGCAGCGTCAAGTAAATACTCACAGTGGGGGTCGGAGCTTGCTCCGGCCCCCACTGGGTTACCCTGGACGTCGGCATGTCGCCGTGCCTGCCGGCATCCCCACTGGAGGAAACCTCTTGTTCAGCGCCATCGCGCGGGTCTTCCGCACACCCGACCTTCGGCGGAAGATCGCATTCACTCTGGCGATCATCGCCCTGTACCGCCTCGGCGCGCACATTCCGGCGCCGTTCGTCGACTTCCCGAACGTGCAGTCGTGTCTGCGTGAGTCCGCAGGCACTGAAGGCCTGCTGTCGCTGGTCAACCTGTTCTCCGGCGGTGCGCTGCTGCAGCTGTCGATCTTCGCGCTGGGCGTCATGCCCTACATCACCGCGACGATCATCGTGCAGCTGCTGCGCGTGGTCATCCCGCACTTCGAGACCCTCTACAAGGAGGGTCAGTCGGGCCAGGCGAAGCTGACGCAGTACACGCGCTACCTCACGATCGCGCTGGCGCTCCTCCAGTCCACGACGCTGGTCACCGTCGCGCGCAGCGGTCAGCTGTTCGGCACGACGGGCATCCCCGAGTGCGAGCAGCTGCTCACCAACGACGTGTGGTGGGCGCAGCTCCTCATGATCATCACCATGACCGCCGGCACGGGCCTCATCATGTGGTTCGCCGAGCTGGTCACCGAGCGCGGCATCGGCAACGGCATGTCGCTGCTGATCTTCACCTCGATCGCGGCGACGTTCCCGTCCGCGCTGTGGGCGATCGCCCAGGCGCGCGGCTTCGAGGTCTTCCTCCTGGTGCTGGCCGTCGGCGTCGTCGTGGTGGCGCTCGTCGTCTTCGTCGAGCAGTCGCAGCGGCGCATCCCGGTGCAGTACGCCAAGCGCATGGTCGGCCGCCGCACGTACGGCGGGACGAACACCTACATCCCGATCAAGGTCAACATGGCCGGCGTCGTGCCCGTCATCTTCGCGTCGTCGCTGCTGTACATCCCGGCGCTCATCGCGCAGTTCAACATGCAGCCGAACGCCGACAACGAGATCCCCGCGTGGGTCGCGTGGATCCAGGCGTACTTCACGAACGGCGATCACCCGATCTACATGGCGGTGTACTTCCTCCTCATCGTCGGGTTCACCTACTTCTACGTCGCGATCACGTTCAACCCGGTCGAGGTCGCCGACAACATGAAGAAGTACGGCGGCTTCATCCCCGGCATCCGCGCGGGTCGTCCGACCGCCGAGTACCTCGACTACGTGCTCACGCGCATCACGCTGCCGGGCTCGCTGTACCTGGGGCTCATCGCACTGCTGCCGCTCATCGCGCTGGCGACGGTCGGCGCGAACCAGAACTTCCCGTTCGGCGGCGCCTCGATCCTGATCATCGTCGGCGTGGGCCTCGAGACGGTCAAGCAGATCGACGCGCAGCTGCAGCAGCGCCACTACGAAGGGCTGCTCCGATGACGCTTCGACAGACCTCGCACGACGGGGCGCGCCTCCTCATCGTCGGTCCCCAGGGCTCGGGCAAGGGCACCCAGGGCGTCCGCATCGCCGAGACCTTCGGCATCCCCGCCATCTCCACCGGCGACGTGTTCCGCGCCGCCGTCGCGGCCGGCACGCCCCTCGGCGAGCAGGTCAAGGCGATCATCGAGTCGGGCGACCTCGTCTCGGACGAGCTGACGAGCGCTGTCGTTCGTGAGCGACTGTCGCAGCCGGACGCGGCGGGAGGCTTCCTGCTCGACGGGTATCCGCGCAATGTCGCCCAGGTGATGCACCTCGACGAGTTCCTCGAGGGGCGCGGCGAGGCCATCGACTCGGTCATCGAGCTCGACGTCCCGCGCGACGAGAGCATCGCGCGGCTCTCGCTGCGCGCCGCCGAGCAGGGGCGCAGCGACGACACCGAGGACGGCATCGCGAACCGCCTGGCGATCTACGAACGCGAGACGGCCCCGATCCTCGACGTCTACCGGACCCGGGGCGTCGTCGAGCGCATCGACGGCGTGGGATCGCTCGACGAGATCACCGGTCGCATCGTCGCGGCGCTCGAGGCTCGCGGTCTCGGCCGCGGTGCCGCCGCGTGACCGTGGCGCTTCGCCGTTCCATCTACAAGTCGCCCGCGCAGTTGCGGGCGATGATCGAGCCCGGCCTGATCACGGCCGCGGCGCTCGAAGCCGTCCGTGAGCTGATCGCACCCGGGGCGACCACCGCCGAGCTCGACGCCGCGGCATCCGCCGTCATCACCGGCCGCGGCGCGAAGTCGAACTTCCAGATGGTGCGCGGGTATCGCCACACGATCTGCGCGTCGGTCAACGAGCAGGTCGTGCACGGCATCCCCGGCGACCGTGCTCTCGCCCCGGGTGACATCGTGTCGATCGACGCGGGCGCGGAGTACAAGGGCTGGAACGGGGACTCGGCGTTCACATTCGTGGTGCCCGACGAGACCCGCCCCGACGTCGTCGCACAGCGCCGGCGGCTCTCGGACGTGACCGAGGGATCGCTGTGGGCGGGGATCGCCGCGCTCACGACCGCGACGCACCTCGGCGAGATCGGCGCCGCCATCCAGGACCACATCGAGGCGAACTCGCCGGATCCCTCGACGGGATCGAGCAGTGCCTACGGCATCCTGCGCGAGTACGTCGGCCACGGCATCGGCCGCAAGATGCACGAGTCGCCGTCGGTGTTCAACTACCGCGTGGCAGATCCCGGGCCCGAAGTGCGCCCGGGTCTCGTGCTGGCGATCGAGCCGATGGTCGTCATCGGCGACCAGGCCACGTTCGTCGAGGACGACGGCTGGACCGTGTCGACGGTCGACGGCAGCGCAGGGTCGCACTGGGAGCACAGCGTCGCGGTGCACGAAGACGGAATCTGGGTGCTCACGGCACCCGACGGCGGAGCTGCGGGCCTGGCCCCGTTCGGGGTGACGCCGCGCGAGATCGCCTGAGGAGGCGCGAGATGGCACAGGGTGCGCGCAAGGTCAACTGGTTCGCGATCTGGGTGACGGTCGGCGTCGTGGTGGCGCTCGTGCTCGTCGCGGTGCTGGTCGTCGCGCTCAACAACTCCTCCGCTCCCAAGCCGCTCCCGACCGACGTCGTGACGCCCTCGGCCTCGAACATCGACGCCGAGACGGGTGCGATCCTCGTCGGCGACGGCGAGGACCGCCTCGACACGTACATCGACTTCATGTGCCCGATCTGCAACCAGTTCGAGCAGTTGTACGGCGCCGAGATCGAGTCGATGGTGGATGACGGCACCATCACCCTCGGCATCCACCCCATCTCGATCCTCGACAGCCAGTCGCAGGGCACGCAGTTCTCGACGCGCGCGGCGAACGCCGCGTACTGCGTGGCGGAGGCGGATGCCGAGGCATCCCTGCCCTTCCTCCAGGCGATGTTCGCCGACCAGCCGCAGGAGCGCACGCGGGGGCTCACGAACAGCGAGATCCTCGAGATCGCCGCGGGAGTCGGGGTGACCGGGATCGACTCGTGCGTCAACGACGGCACCTACGCCGGCTACGTCACCGCGATCACGGCCGAGACTCCGGTGCAGCCGGGCTCGCAGGGTATCGGCACTCCGACCGTCGCCGTCAACGGCGAGGTCATCTCGAACAGCCAACTGCCCGAGCCCGGCCAGCTCGCGACGCTCTTCGAGTAGCCGCGGCCCCCGGCATCCGCCGTCGTCGTCGTCGCCGTCGCTGTCGCTGTCGCTGCTGTCGCTGTCGCTGCTGCCGCTGCTGTCGCTGCTGTCGCTGTCGCTGCTGTCGCTGTCGCTGCTGTCGCTGTCGCTGTCGCTGCTGTCGCTGTCGCCCTTGCTCTCGGGCGCCGTCGCGCATCGGCTCTCCGGCGCTGTCGCCGCTGTCGTCCTCCCGGCGCCGTCGTGCGTTGAGAAACCCTACGGAGGTTGAGAAACCACACGTAGGTTGAGGAACCGCGCGGCGCGGGGTGTTTCAACCTATGCATGGTTTCTCAACCTCAACCGGCCCTCAGAAACCTCACGTGGGGTGAGAAGCCACACGTGTGGTGAGAAACCACAGGTTGGGTGAGAAACCACATGGAGGTTGAGAAACCACACGTAGGTTGAGGAACCGCGCGGCGCGGGGTGCCTCAACCTTTGCGTGGTTTCTCAACCGCGGGCGCAGGCGCGGGCGCGGAGGCGGGGGAGGAGCGGCGGTTCGTCATCACGAGAAGGCCGGGGCGGGGGCGCGCGACGCGCGGAATGCCCATGGCGTCGAGGCGGCGCACCAGCGGCGTGACCTCCATGGCCTCGTTCATGTCCCAGCGGTCGAAGGCGCGGCACACGCGCCGCAGTCGGTTCTCGCGCTTCTTCTCGTCCATGACGCTGCGCACCGTCTCTCCGGGGGTCTCGCCGAGGTACTTCCCGTAGCCGTCGGACTCTCCGATTCCGCGCACGCTGCGCCAGGCGAAGTCCACGCGGTCGCTGAAGCCGTCCGAGCGGAAGACGACCTGCAGTTCGGGCGGCTCGAAGCCGGACCAGACGATGACGGCGCGACTGACGGACTCCCCGGTGGACTCGGCGAGCGGGTCGAGCATCGGGAGGAGCAGGATGAGGCGCCCGCGTCCGCGGCGGTGCTCCTGGCATTCCGCGAGCGTCACGAGCGACTCCCGGGCGACGCTCCCGCCCTGCGCCGGCGAGATGACCGCATCTCCCACGGCCAGCCCGAACGCAGGCGGCAGCACGCGCATCAGGTCGATCGCGGTGTCGGCGGCCGACGTGAGGGCGAATCCCTGTAGCCGCTCGACGACCCGCCCGTCGACGCCGGTGTGCACGCACACGTCGCCGAAGCGACGCGACGACGTACGGCCGGGCGCGAAGACGTGGATGTCGCGAGGCTCGCCGAAGATCGGCAGTCCGCGCAGCGCCGCCGCCGACTCGTACGCGAAGATCGCGCCGGGCGCGACGAGCGCGTACGCGTGCACCCGCGCGAGATACCTCTCCCACGGCGCGAGCGCCTCCCACGCCGCCCGCGGCGCGTACACGCCCGCGCGTACTCGTACGTACATGTGGCGATTCCTGAGGCTCGGCGCGCCGAAGGCGGTGTCGCGCGCGACATGCAGTTCGACGGGCGACGGCTTGACCGCGGCCGGCGCGGTGACCGCAGGGGTGGTGGCTGAGGCGGCGTGCATCGCCTCATGCTCGGCCGTCGGCATCCGCTCGCCGCAGGCCGACGCCGGATCTGTGGACACCTCGCGCAGCCGCCGCGCCTGGGGAGGAGCGGCGAGACCCGCGCCCGGCCCGGACGTTGAGGTTGAGAAACCACATATAGGTTGAGGAACCGCGTTGCAGCGAGAGTCTCAACCTGCGCGTGGTTTCTCAACCTCGAGGCGAGGCGAGGCGAGGCGAGGCGAGGCGAGGCGAGGCGAGGCGAGGCGAGGGCGCGAGGGCGCGAGGGCGCGAGGGTGCGAAGGCGCGAGGGTGCGAAGGTGCGAGGGTGCGAAGGCGCGAGGGTGCGAAGGTGCGAGGGTGCGAGGGAGCGGGGGTGACGGATGCCGGGAGCCGCGGTGCGCGACGAGAGCGCGGGGGTGTCGGCGGGCATTTGCCGAGGCATCCGATATCACGTATGCTTGATCTTTGGTGCGTTGCGCCTTTATTGGCGTGTCGTAGCACCGAACCCCATCCACCGCAGACCGACCGGTCAGCACAACTGTAAGCGAGCGTATGGCGAAGAAAGACGGTGTCATCGAGATCGAGGGCGTCGTGTCCGAGGCACTGCCCAATGCGATGTTCCGCGTTGAGCTCACCAACGGACACAAGGTGCTCGCCACGATCTCGGGCAAGATGCGGCAGAACTACATCCGCATCATCCCCGAGGACCGCGTCGTCGTGGAGCTTTCGCCCTACGACCTCACCCGCGGCCGCATCGTCTACCGCTACCGCTAGTCCGGTCGAGAAGTAACGCCCCGCGCTTCGACAGGCTCAGCGACCGAAAGCAAGCTCAGCCACCGAAGCACGCCCGGCGAAGACAGCGAACAGGAACACATCATGAAGGTCAACCCCTCCGTCAAGCCCATCTGCGACCACTGCAAGGTCATCCGCCGCCACGGCCGCGTGATGGTCATCTGCAAGTCGAACCCGCGCCACAAGCAGCGCCAGGGTTGATTCGGGTCGGATCAATGCGAGCGAAGCGAGCATTGATGCGATCCCGAATCAAGGTTGAGCGAGCGAAGCGAGTCGAAACCTCGCAGGTCGAAACCTCACGACGCAAGAACTCATAACTGAATACCGGTCCGCCGGGCAAGCGCGTCTCGTCTCGCTTCGCCCGCTCACCGACCGGACCTGACTACAGGCAGCATCAGAACCTCTCCGGAGGGGACACCTCGGGGCGGAGGCCCGGGCACCGATGCTGCTCCACACCTCCACTCACTCCTAGGAGAGCCGCATGGCACGTCTGGCCGGCGTAGACATCCCGCGCGACAAGCGCGTGGTGATCGCCCTTACCTACATCTACGGCGTTGGCCGTACCCGTTCGAACGAGATCCTCAAGGCGACGGAGATCGACGAGAACGTCCGCGTCAAGGACCTCAGCGATGACCAGCTCATCGCGCTCCGCGACTACATCGAAGGCAACTACAAGGTCGAGGGTGATCTGCGCCGCGAGGTCGCCGCCGACATCCGCCGCAAGGTCGAGATCGGCTCCTACGAGGGTCTGCGTCACCGCCGCGGCCTTCCGGTGCGCGGTCAGCGCACGAAGACGAACGCCCGTACCCGCAAGGGCCCGAAGCGCACCGTCGCCGGCAAGAAGAAGGCGCGCTAAGGCGCGGCCCCAGGTTTAGGAGAACACGCACATGGCACAGGCCAAGACCGCCGCGCGCAAGCCGCGCCGCAAGGAGAAGAAGAACATCGCGCTGGGCCAGGCCCACATCAAGTCGACGTTCAACAACACGATCGTCTCGATCACCGACCCGTCGGGCGCCGTCATCAGCTGGGCGTCGTCGGGTGGCGTGGGCTTCAAGGGCTCGCGCAAGTCGACGCCGTACGCCGCCGGCATGGCCGCGGAGTCCGCTGCCCGCCAGGCGCAGGAGCACGGCGTCAAGAAGGTCGACGTCTTCGTCAAGGGCCCGGGCTCGGGCCGCGAGACCGCGATCCGCTCGCTGCAGGCCGCCGGCCTCGAGGTGGGCTCGATCCAGGACGTGACGCCCCAGGCCCACAACGGCTGCCGTCCCCCCAAGCGCCGCCGCGTCTGATCTCTCGGAGCCGGGGCACCCTCGTCGGTGCCCCGGCGACCGTTCGTTTCCGGATGCCTCCGCCGAGGCATCCCTCGAGTAAAACTCAACACCTCACTCACCGCACGTGTCATATAGCGGGCACGTGATCGAAAGGAACACATAGTGCTCATCGCACAGCGTCCCACTCTGACCGAGGAGAAGGTCGGGGAGTTCCGCAGCCGTTTCGTCATCGAGCCGCTGGAGCCCGGCTTCGGCTACACGATCGGCAACGCGCTGCGTCGCAGCCTCCTGTCGTCGATCCCCGGCGCGGCCGTCACGTCGATCCGCATCGACGGCGTCCTCCACGAGTTCAGCACCATCCCGGGTGTGAAGGAGGATGTCACCGAGATCATCCTCAACATCAAGCAGCTCGTCGTCTCGAGCGAGCGCGACGAGCCGATCACCGCCTACCTGCGCAAGACCGGCGCGGGCGAGGTCACGGCCGCCGACATCTCGGCGCCCGCCGGTGTCGAGGTGCACAACCCCGAGCTGGTCATCGCGACGCTCAACGACACCGCGAAGTTCGAGCTCGAGCTCACGATCGAGCGTGGCCGCGGCTACGTGTCGGCGACGCAGAACCGCAACGAGTACGCCGAGGCCGGCCAGATCCCGATCGACTCGATCTACTCGCCGGTGCTCAAGGTCTCGTACCGCGTGGAGGCCACGCGTGCGGGTGAGCGCACCGACTTCGACAAGCTCGTGCTGGACGTCGAGACCAAGTCGTCGATCGCCCCCCGCGACGCCGTCGCATCGGCCGGTCGCACGCTGACCGAGCTGTTCGGCCTGGCCCGTGAGCTCAACGTCGAGGCCGAGGGCATCGAGATCGGCCCCGCGCCGGTCGAGACCGTCCTCTCGAACGAGCTGTCGATGCCCATCGAGGACCTCGACCTGTCGGTCCGCTCGTACAACTGCCTCAAGCGCGAGGGCATCAACACCGTGTCGGAGCTCGTCGCCCTCTCGGAGACGCAGCTCATGAACATCCGCAACTTCGGTCAGAAGTCGGTCGACGAGGTGCGCGACAAGCTCGTCTCGCTCGGCCTGTCGCTGAAGGACTCGGTCCCCGGGTTCGACGGCGCGCACTTCTACGGCGGCTACGACGACGAAACCGTCTGAGCCGGTGGATGCCGCGGCCGCGGCATCCGTCCCCCCGACCGACTTCTTCCCACTGGAGTAACTGAGAAATGCCCAAGCCCACGAAGGGTCCCCGCCTCGGAGGCGGCCCCGCCCACGAGCGCCTGCTGCTTGCCAACCTCGCCGCCGCGCTGTTCACGCACAAGTCGATCAAGACGACCGAGACTAAGGCCAAGCGCCTGCGTCCGCTCGCCGAGCGCCTGATCACGTTCGCCAAGCGCGGCGACCTGCACGCGCGCCGTCGCGTGCTGTCGGTCATCGGCGACAAGACGGTCGTGCACGAGCTCTTCACCGAGATCGCGCCGCTGGTCGCCGACCGTGAGGGCGGCTACACCCGCATCACGAAGGTCGGCAACCGCAAGGGCGACAACGCCCCGATGGCCGTCATCGAGCTCGTCCTCGAGCCGGTGAACAAGAAGCCGTCGGCCAAGAAGGCTGCCGCCAAGACGGATGCCGCGCCCGCCGCACCGGTTGAGGCCGAGGAGACTCCGGCCGACGAGACCGCCGCCGACGACACCGCCGCCGAGGCCGGCGCGGAGTCGCAGGAGGAGGGCGCCGCCGCTGAGGCTGCCGCCGAGGAGGCCGTCGAGGCCCCCGCCGAGGACAAGCCCGAGTAATCGGATCCACCGGGCCCCACCACCCGGCACCTGTGCACCGCGAGACCCGCGGCCCTTCGGGGCCGCGGGTCTCGCTGCGTTCGGGTACCCCGTGCGCGTGCGGCACCCCGTGTGCTTCGGGTACCCCCTGTGCGTGCGGGTACCCCGTGCGCGTGCGGGTACCCCGTGTGCGTGCGGAAACACCAGTCGGTCACGCGACACGCCGGGGTGAGGCATCCGTCATCGGCGTGTCGCCGTGACCGACTGGTGTTTTCGCAACCGGGGTGGTGGCAGACACGGGGACCGGGACCAGGTCCGGGGGAGGGGGTCAGTCGAGGTCGACGTGGAAGTAGGCGTGGATGTCGCGGAGGAGCTGGGCCCGGCGGTCCCGGCGGTCCTCGGCGAGATCGTCGACGGCCGCGGCGACGGTGTCGGCGAAGATCCGGCCGCCCGCGGATCCGGGGTGCACCTGGTCGCCGGCGAGCAGGTCGACGTGCGGGGCGATGGCGCCCGACCAGTCCGCGACGCCCACGTTCGGATGGGCGTCGGCGAAGGCCTGCAGGTCGGCGTTCACGCCGGGGATCCAGTCGCGCGGCGCGTAGGCGTTGACCAGCACCAGGTCGCGGTCGGGCCCGACGACGGCAGCCATCCGGTCGAGCGACTCGCGGTTGACAGGACCGTTCGTGCCGAGGGCGACGACGACATGCGGTCGCAGCCGCCCGGCCTGGGCGAGGGACTCGAGCATGCCGGGTCCCGCCCAGATCGACCGCGACACCTCGGCGTCGACCTCGATCCCGGGGAGCCGCTCGAGCAGCCCGGGTGCCGAAGCGAGCATGACCGAGTCGCCTACCGCCGTGATCTGGTCGCCCGGCACGTGGATCGGCGGGGGAGGCGCGGCATCCGTCGTCAGCGCCGGAGGCGGAGAGGGAACCGGCTCGGCCGGCACGGGCGTCGGGGACGGCGACGCGCCGGCACTGCGCTCGGCCTCGTCGAGCGCGGCGCGCCCGTCGGCGACGACCGAGGCTCCGCTGGACTCCTCGGGGGCGGCGGCGAGGGCCGCGCCGGTGCCCGCCAGCACCAGCACGCCGGCCACGGCTGCGCCGACCGCGCGCAGGCGTGCCGGCGGGCTCCCCTTCATCCGCCGGAAGAAGGCGCGGGCCGCGGCGCGGAAGCCGAGACGGCGCACCGGCATCTCGAGGAAGCGATACGACAACGCGGATGCCGCGACCGTCGCCGCCAGGACGCACAGGCCGATCCACACCGGCACACCCGCGATCGGCGCGGTGCCCTGGGCGGCGGCGACGGCGAGCACGAGGAGCGGCCAATGCCAGAGGTAGATCGCGTACGAACGGTCGCCCACCCAGCGCAGCGGCGCGACGTCGATCCCGCGCCCGAACCATGATCCCGGCCAGACCCCCGCCACGATCGCCACCGCGGTGAGCAGGCTCGCCCCGAGCAGGGCACCGGGGAACGTCGCGACGTCGTCGGCGGGCCGGAGCGAGGCGAGTGCGACGATCCAGACGACCGCGAGCACCCCCGCGGCGCCGGTCACGTGGCGCGCCATCGGGGTGTCGACCCAGCGCGGCCGCGTGGCCTCGGGCCGGGGCGCCGACGGCGGCAGCACGATGTGCCAGCCCGGTGCGAGGTCTATTCCGCCCGGGACATGCACCATCGCCGGCACGTCGGCGGCCGCGGGGCGCGAGAGCAGCGGCGCGAGCAGGAACGCCAGCGCGACGCCGAGCAGCAGCCCGAAGGCGTGCGTGTCGGTGCCGAAGTAGGCGCGCGTGAGATCGTCGCCGCGCGAGATCAGTGTGCCCATCCACAGCGCCGAGACCGCGGCGAGCACCGCGGCCGCGGCGACCCGCAGCCACCGGCGCGGGAGGAAGAGGAACACCGGCAGCACGAGCGGCCACAGCACGTAGAACTGCTCTTCGACCGCGAGCGACCAGAAGTTGCGGAACAGCTCCGGCGTGGCCGCGGCGAAGTACCCGCCGCCACCCGCGATCGACAGCCAGTTGTAGCTGAAGGTCGCGACGCCGGCGATCTGCGCGCCGAGCCGCACCAGCACGTCGCCGCCCACGAGCCACGCGAGCGTCGAGCACACCGCCACGACCGCGACGAGGGCGGGCAGGAGCCGGCGTGCTCGCCGGATCCAGAACCGGCCGAGCCGGATCCGGCCCCGGTCGTCGTGCTCGCGCAGCAGGAGGCTCGTGATGAGGAACCCGCTGATGACGAAGAAGACGTCGACGCCGATGAATCCGCCGGGCAGCAGCGCCGGAGGGAACAGGTGGTAGACGACCACGAGCGCCACCGCGATCGCGCGCAGGCCGTCCAGCCCGTGGAGGCGGGCCGCGGGGCGGTTCGAGGGCGCAGTCGACGTCATGAGTTCACAGGTGGGGGGAGCTCGCAATTGTACGCGGCGGTGTCTGGGTATCACCGGGGACGCGCGCACCTCTATCGGGGAGAGGGTCCCGGCGCTACTGTAGGGCCAGCCTCGGCGGAGCCGGGGTGGACGGGGATGCTTCCTGCGCCGCGACGGCGCACGAAGGGGGACGACGTGTCGGCACGGTCGACGCGGGGCGCTGCGCCCGCGCATTGGGTCGGGACCCCGCACGCCCGCACGCGGGCGGGACTCTCGATCTACTCGATCCTGCTCATCATGCTCCTGTCGGTGAGCGTGCTCTCGAGCATCGTCGTCGGCATCATCGGATACGTCAACGGCACCGAGGCGCTGCGTGCGATCGCCTACGAGAAGCTCGTCGAGATCCGCGAGAATCGGAGCCGCGAGGTGGGGCAGCTCTTCGCTTCGATCGAGAACGCGGTCCGGCTGAGCGCGCTCAACGACACCAGCAAGGCCGCCGCGCGCGCCTTCGCCGACGGGTTCACGCAGCTGCAGGACGAGGAGCTCGACGCCGAGGCATCCGTCGCGCTCGACGAGTACTATCGCGACGTCTTCGCCGCACAGCTCGCGGACGCCACGGGCGAAGACGTCGACGGTGCGGCGTTCGCGCCGCGCGGCGCCGCCGAGCGCTACCTCCAGGTGCACTACGTGACGCCGTTCGAGACGTGGGAGGAGGCGATCCTCAGCGACGGCGCCGGCGACGGCAGCGCGTGGACCGAGGCTCACCGCCGCTACCACCCGTACTACCGCGCGATGACGAAGCTGCAGGACTTCGAAGACGTCCTGATGATCGACACCCAGGGCAACGTCGTCTACACCGCCTTCAAGGGCGTCGACCTCGGAACGAACCTCTTCGACGGCCCCTACCGCCTTTCGAACCTCGCCCAGGCGTACCGCGAGGCGATGGACCGCAACATCATCGGCGACGTCGTGATCGCCGACTTCGCCGCGTACGGTCCGAGCCTCGGCACCCCGGCGGGGTGGGCGGTGACCCCGATCTCCGACGGCGGCGAGGTGCTCGGCGCGCTCGCGGTCGAGCTGCCGATCGATCGCATCAACGGCGTCATGACCGTCGCCGGAGAGTGGCAGGTCAACGGCCTCGGAGAGACGGGCGAGACGTACCTCGTCGGCGAGGACGGCTACATGCGCTCGGTCTCGCGGATGCTGCAGGACGATCCGGCGTCGTACGCGAGCGCCGCGACGGCAGCGGGCCTCGCGCCGGCGGCCGCGGCGCTCAGCGTGCACAACGGCAACACCCTGCTGCACCAGGAGATCACGGGAGGCGCCGTGACCCGCGCGCTCGCCGGCGAGAGCGGCACGATCCTCGAGCGCGACTACCTGGGCCGCGAGGCCCTCACCGCGTACGCTCCCCTCGACATCGACGGGCTCGGCTGGGTCATCGTGGCGCAGGAGACCGCCGAAGAGGCGATGGTGCCGGTCGAGGACTTCACGCGCAACCTCATCCTCTCGACGGCCGGCATGATCATCTTCGTCTGCCTCCTCTCGCTCGTGCTCGCGCAGGTGTTCGTGCGGCCGCTGCGGCGCCTCAAGACCGCGGCGCAGCGCATCGCGGCCGGCGACGAAGGCGTGCAGGTCGACGCCGGCTCGAGCGACGAGCTCGCCGACGTCGCGAACGCGTTCAACGACATGAGCCGCAGCCTGCAGGTCAAGTCGCACCTCATCGCGCAGCAGGAGAAGGCGAACGAGGAGCTCATCCTCTCGTTCATGCCGCAGGACATGGCCAGCCGCTACCGGCACGGCGACGAGGCGATCACGCAGGACAGCGACGACGTCACCGTCGTGTACGCCGACATCGTCGGGTTCGAAGAGCTCGCGCTGGCGCTGTCGAGCGAGGAGGCGGTCGCGCGCCTCAACGATCTCATCCGCGCCTTCGACGAGGCTGCCGAACGGCACGGCGTCGAGCGGGTGCGGACGACGCGGCAGAGCTACCTCGCCAGCTGCGGGCTCGCGACGCCCCGCGTCGACAACGCCCGCCGGGCGGTGGAGTTCGCCCTCGAGCTCGACTCGATCCTGGAACGGTACTCCGCGCAGCAGGGCGTGTCGCTGACGCTGCGCGCCGGCCTCGACTCGGGCCGGGTCACGAGCGGCCTGATCGGGCGTGCCCGCGTCGTGTACGACATGTGGGGGGATGCCGTGAACCTGGCGTACCGCGTGCAGGGCGGCACCGACGAACCCGGCATCTACATCACGCAGCGCGTCGCCGACCGGCTGCCCGACTCGATCCCGGTGCAGCCTGCCGGAGAGATCGAGACGCAGAGCGGCGGGCAGCGCGTGTGGAAGGTCGATGCCCCCAGCATCGTCGTGAGCGAGGGGTGAGGCATCCGTGGCCGACATCGTCTCGCAGCCCTGGTTCTGGCCCGCCGTCATCGTCTCGGTGGGGCTGCCGCTCGCGCTCATCGGACTGACCGAGTTCCACAACGCCCTCGCCCGCCGCGGAAGCCGCGCCGCCCCGATCGTGCTGATGGTGCGCAACTACCTCGTCCCGGTCGCCGGCGTGCTCGTGCTGCTGAGCCAGCCCGGCGCGTGGGAGGGCACCGGCACGTGGCCGAAGGTCGTGTGGACGATCTTCGGGCTGCTGGTGATCGTGGTGACGATCAACGCCATCGACCATCTCGTCTTCCACCGTGCCGAGAAGGGGTCGTGGCGCGACAGGTTCCCGACGATCTTCAGCGACCTCATCCGGTTCGTCTTCATCGTGCTCGGCATCGCCGCGGTGTTCTGGTGGGTGTGGGACGCCGACGTCGCCGGCGTGTTCGCCGCGCTCGGGATCACCTCGATCGTGGTGGGCCTCGCCCTGCAGAACGCGGTGGGGTCGATCGTGTCGGGCCTGTTCCTCGTGTTCGAGTCGCCGTTCGAGCTGGGCGACTGGATCGAGACGGGCGGCACACGCGGGCAGATCGTGCAGGTGAACTGGCGGGCGGTGCACCTCGAGACCGGCAACGGCACGGTCGTGATGCCGACGGCCGAGCTCGCGGGCGGCTCGTTCGTGAACCTCTCGCGCAACCCCGAGCCGTATGCCGCCACGACCGAGGTCGCGTTCGGCAGCGACGACCCGCCCGGCCGCGTGCGGGAGCTCCTGGTGGCGGTCGCGCGCGACATCCCGCTGCTCGCGCCGGGACATGAGCCCACCGCGACGACGCTCACCGGAGGGCGCTATTCGATCGCGATCCCGCTGGAGACACCGGGCGATCGGGACGCCGCGCTCGACGTGTTCGCGACGCGGCTGTGGTACGCGGCCCGGCGCGCCGACCTGCACCTCGACGGCGACCTGAGCGACGACTGGCGCACGACCACGCGTCTGCAGGACGCGCTGCGGCAGATCGCCGCGACGCTGAGCCTCAAGGCGGGCGAGGCCGACGCGCTCGCCGCCCACGCGTGGCTCGAGCGGTACTGCGCGGGGGAGTCGCTGCTGCGCCCGGGCGCGGTCCCGGCGGCGACGCGATTCATCCTGTCGGGCACCGTGGAGCTGGGCATCCCGACCGACGACGCGGGGTTCGTGCAGGTCGCCACGCTCGGCAGGGACGATGCCGTCGGCCTCACGGCGCTCTCGCGCACGGCGACGATCTCCCGCGCGCTCGCGATGAGCGAGGTCGACGTCATCGCGCTGCCCGTCGAGGTGCTCGACGACATCGTGCGCGCGCACCCGGTCGTGGCGCGCGAGATCGTGCGCGAGAGCGAGAACCGCGTGCGCCGCGCCCGCGAGGCGCTGCAGGCCGTGGGCGAGCAGCTTCCGCACGGCCGCCGCGTGCTCGGCTGACGTGCGCACTCGAATAGGGTGGGGGCGTGCGGATCCGGCTCGACATCGCGTATGACGGCACGCACTTCCGGGGGTGGGCCTGCCAGCCGGGGCTGCGCACGGTGCAGGAGACCCTCGAATCGGCGCTCGCCCGCGTGCTCGGCCGTGAGCCGCGACTGGTCGTCGCCGGGCGCACCGATGCGGGTGTGCACGCCAGCGGGCAGGTGGCGCACGTCGACCTCGACGATGGGCAGCGCGAGCGCCTGCTTTCGCGTCGCGGGCGGGGCGGGGATGCCGTCGCCGACCGCGTGGCCGCTCTCGCCGCACGCCTGACCGGCGTCGTCGGCGCCTACTCCGATGTCGCGGTCACGCGAACGCGCGAGGCCCCCGAGGGGTTCGACGCGCGGTTCTCGGCGGTGTGGCGGCGCTACGAGTACCGCATCGCCGACCAGACGGCCGGGTACGACCCTCTCGAGCGCCATCGCACCACCACGGTCCGCGCGACGCTCGACGAGGGGGCGATGGATGCCGCGGCCCGCGCCCTCGTCGGACTGCACGACTTCGCCGCCTACTGCAAGCCGCGGGAGGAGGCGACCACGATCCGCACGCTGCTCGAGTTCGACTGGCGCCGTGACGGCGCCGGCGTGCTCGTGGCCAACGTCAAGGCCGACGCGTTCTGCCACAGCATGGTGCGGGCACTCGTGGGGGCGTGCGTCGCCGTCGGCGAGGGCCGGCTGGACGCCGACGACGTCGTCGACATCCGGGACGCGCGCGAGCGCGTCCCCGAGGTGAAGGTGCTGGCGGCACGCGGGCTCACGCTGACCGAGGTCGGCTACCCCGCGGACGACCTGCTGGCGCTGCGCGCCGAGCAGACCCGCGCACGGCGCGACCGCGTCTGACCGGGCCTGGCTAGACTGACCGGACGTGCCGGCAGGGGTCGATTCGGGGGTACTCATGCGCAGATTCGAACGGTTCGCGGGCATCGCCGTGCTCGGGGCGGTCGCGGTCGCCGCGCTCGCCGGGTGCGGCCCCGCCCCGTGGGAGATGGACGCCGGTGCCTCGGAGTCGGCGGCGCCGACCGCCTCGGTACCCACACCGGTCCCCAACGACCTGTCCAGCGGCGCGACCCAGCGCGAGTTGACGGCCGGGGCCGTGAGCGCCACCGTCGACTACTGGTCGACGCTCGCGATGGACCGGTGGACGGCCGAGGCGATCAAGCCCGTCAGCATCTCGATGACCACGACCGTCGTGCCCGACGACGGGCAGAAGGTGTATCTGCAGCGCGCGACGATGACGGCGGTGCCGTCGTCGCCGACGGGGACCCTCGCCGCGCTCGAGCCGCAGGTGGACGCGGCCACCGTGAGCCCGGGCTACCTCGTACTGAACCCCTACAGCTACTCGCAGACGTTCCACGTCGGGCCGGTGCCCGCCGAGGCGACGTCGGTCACGCTGCAGTTCACCTACGACTACCTCGTGCAGACCACGCCGACCTCGAGCGAGTACGCGAAGCAGACGGCGAGCGACACGCTCACTGTAGCTCTGACCGGCTGATCAGGCGTTCGACGGTGGTGGCGCCCACGCGCTCCCACCGGTCGCCGCCCTTCTCACTCGCGAAGCGCGCCGCCTCACGGCCCGTGTAGACCAGTGCGTCCAGGTCGTAGCCGAGCACCGAGGCCGGCGCCCAGCCGGCGCTGGCCGTCGGCCGGATCGGCAGGGCGCCGTCCACGTCGAGGCGCGTCACGCGTTCGAGGAGGGTGCGCAGCAGATCGCGGACGGCCGCGTCCTGTCGCGGCACCAGCACCACCACCGAACCGGCCCCCGGCGAGCCGACCTCGGACCCGGCCGGGAAGACCGCTCGCGCCTCCTGCTCGAGCCTCTCCGAGAGGTTCGCGAAGGCCGGGGCGCCGGCCGTCTGGCGGATGTCGAGGGCGTCGTCGAGTTGCAGGTAGACGATCGACCACGGCTCGCTGGTGCCCGCTGCCCGCAGCAGGCGGTCGGCGGCCGTGCGCTCGAACTGCTGCCAGGCGGTGGAGACGGTCGCCCTGCGGCCCAGGCCGCTGTCGTGCGCCGCGGTGCCGACCACCGCGAGCAGCGCGCACGCCACGTACACCAGCATCCCGGCCGACGAGACCAGTCGCACGAGCACGAAGTCGTCACCGCCGGACGGGGGGAAGAACAGACCCGAGACGAGGGTGGCCGTGCCGGTGACGAAGAACGCGATCGACACGATCGCCAGCGGCAGCACGAGCCGGTCGTTCCGTCGTGAGGCCGACCGCGCCCAGTCCACCACGAACAGGCCGGCGAAGACGGATGCCGCGAAGAAGACCCAGCGGTAGGTCACGGTGAACCACGCCATGTCGGGCGCGGTCGCCAGCGCGAGCGCCGACGCGGCGGCCAGGAGCGCACCCGCCCAGACGTGCGGACGCAGCCCCCACGCGGCGCGGAAGCCCGACCACAGGAACGCGGGAGCGCCCATCAGTGCGCCGAGCGACGCGCGCCGGACCGTCTCCATCTCGTTCACCCCGCCCGCGACCACGCCGAACGTCGCGAGCATCGCCAACGTGAACGCGAAGCTCCAGTACAGGGTCGGCAGCCCCGGCCTGACCAGGAACGCGATGCCGATGGCGAGCATCGTCGCGATCGTCGCGATGACGGCCTGTGCGATCCCCAGCTCGACGACCGAGCCGGCCAGGAGGTCAGTCATGGGCGTCCTCGATCCCGGAGCGCGTGCGTGCACCCTCCGCGTGGCCGTCGGCCACGGGGAACCTCACGGTGACGGTGGTGCCGACGCCGGCCTCGCTGTCGATCGACAGCGTGCCGCCGTGCGCCTTCACGATGTCGTTGCTGATGCCGAGGCCGAGGCCGGTGCCGCCGCTCTTCTCCTTCGCCGCAGCGGTGCGGTAGTACGGCGTGAGGATGAGGGGCAGGTCGTCGCCGTCGATCCCGATGCCGGTGTCGGCGACGGTGAGGACCACCGTGTCGCGCTCGAGCGTGCCGACGACGCTCACCCTGCCGTCCTGCGGCGTGTACTTGATCGCGTTGCTCACGATGTTGTCGACGACCTGACGCAGCCGGAAGCCGTCGGCGGTGATGGGCATCGTCCGGTCGGCGCTCAGCTCGATCGTGACGCCGCCGGCCGCCGCCGTGGAACGGAACGAGGCGACCGAATCGTGGGCGATCTGACGCAGGTCGATGTCGTCGACCTCGTCTCGTCCGGAGAAGCCTCGGCGCGAGGTCGACACCAGACCCTCGGTCATGGTGAGCATGCGCTCGCTCGCGCGGATGATCGTCTCGAAGCGCTCGCGGGTGCGGGGCGTCAGCTCGTCGAGCTCGAGCGCCAGCTCGGCGTTGCCGATCATGACCGTGAGCGGGTGCTTCAGCTCGTGCGACGCCATCGCCGTGAACCGCTCCCGCTCGCGCTGGGCGTAGGTCAGGGCCGTCACGTCGTGCACGAGGAGGAGGATGCTGGACTCCTCGTCGCCTCGCGCCGGGAGGCGCTTCGCGGTGACCGACAGCGCCCGCCACTCGCCTTCTGCCGTGAACAGCCACACCGAGGCATCCGTGAACGTCTCGCCGCGCGCGGCGCGCGTGAAGGGCCGTTCGCTCGAAGGCACCGGCATGCCGCGCAGTCCGGTGTACTCGACCGACCGCGCGGGCAGCGTCGGGTCGAGCGGGTCCAGCCCGTAGAGGCGGGAGTACGCATGGTTCACGGCGAGGAGCGCGCCCTCCTCCGAGAGGCGCGCGATGCCCGTGTCGATGCCGTTGAGGATCTCCATGGTCCGCCGTTCCTGATCGGAGCGGCGCGTGAAGGTGGCCGTGAGTCGGTTCGCCTGACGCCGCAGGAGTCGTCGCAGCGAGCGCGTCCGGCGCAGCGCGAGGTGCGCCGTGATGCCGATGAAGGTCAGCGACAGCAGCACGACGAACACGCGGAGGGCGGCGATGGTGCCCGACGTGAGGGCCGAGTCGATGAGCAGGATGAGCCCGATCATCACGAGCAGCGCGGCGAGGGCGGTGGCCCGGAAGTGCATGGCCACCCACATCACGGGGATGCCCCATAGGAACCCGATGCGCAGCTGGGTGTCGGTGGACATCAGGCCGATCGCGATCGCGTCGGCGAAGGGGATCGCCAGCACCGCCGCCGCGGGCAGGCCGGGCCACGGCAGGGCGAGGGTGGCGAGGGTCACCACGACGACCGCCAGCGTGCCGATGAGGAAGTTCCAGCGGCCGAAGATGTCGGGCTCCACCACCATCACGAGCACCGTGGTGATGAGCACACTGGCGGCGAGCACCAGCTGCGTGAGCCAGATCGACCGAGTGCGCGCGTCGGGGGACCCGACGGCGAACGTGGGTCGAACCGCCCCGGTAGCCATGGGGCGATTCTATTGACCTCACCACCGGGCGTTTCAGCCGCCGGGCCGGGATGGGCAGACGCTCTCTTGCGGATGCCTTGCGCAAACCTTGCTCCAGCCCTCGCAGTCTCTCGAAGGCGCGTTGCGGTCGGCGCGACAAGCTGGACCTGCTCCGGAGAACCCGGCACCTGAACGAAAGCGAAGAACGTGACAGATCTGGTCCTCACCCGCCGCCCGCGGACGATGCAGCGCAGCGAGGCGACCGCCCCGCTCGACGACATCGCAGCGGTCCCGGCGCAGGGCTACGCCGACGACTTCGAGGCCGTGCTCGACGACACCTCGGTGCACCGCTCGACCATCGGCTGCGTCATCCCGGCGTACAACGAGGAGGAGTCGATCGCCCAGGTGATCGAGTCGCTGCTCGGCCAGACACGCGTTCCCGACGCGATCCACGTGGTCGTCAACAACACGTCCGACCGCACCGTCAGCATCGCGTCCGGTTACGCCGGCCCGCACGAGATCGTCACCGAGCTCGGCGAGCAGTTCACCGAGGTGTTCGTCCACGACATCGGAAAGAACCCCGACAAGAAGGTCGGGGCCCTCAACTACGGCTACACGCTCGTCGAGGGCTACGACTACCTCCTCGGCGTCGACGGCGACACGGTCGCCGATGCCAAGGCCGTCGAGTACCTCGAGGGCGAGGCGACCTCCGACACCCGCATCGGCGGCATCTCGGCGATCTACTCGATCGACGACAAGCCGATCAAAGGCAGCATCGCGAAGTTCCTCATCACCGGCCAGCGCGCCCAGTTCGCCGCGTTCAACCTGCACAACCTGCTGCGCGGACGCAACATGGCGGTGCTGGGCGGCCAGTTCTCGATCTTCTCGACGCACGCGCTGCGCGAGGTCATGAAGGAGAACCACCAGTCGACGCCGTGGGTCAAGGACTCCGAGGTCGAGGACTCGCTGCTGTCGCTGCAGATCAAGAGCGCCGGCTACCTAACGAAGATCAGCCCGTTCGCCCGCGCCGACGTCGGCGGCATGACCACCCTTCGCGCGCTGGACGCCCAGCAGGTGAAGTGGACGTACGGCGCGATCGAGCTGATGTGGCCCGGACAGCGCGGCGACACCAAGGGCCAGCCGCTCCACCCGAACCTGCGGGTGCGCTGGCTCGAGAACTTCGGCATGCTCACCAACCTGTTCGTGCGGGTGGCGTTCATGGTGCTGCTGGCCGGCTCGCTTTCGATCGGGGCGTTCGTCTTCTCGCCGTGGTGGCTGCTGCCGCCGGTCGTCGCGATCCTGCTGAACACGCGCATGGCGCTCACGATGAAGAACCGCGACGTGCGCGACGTGCTGTTCGCCGTGACTCTCGTGCCCGCCGAGATGTACATGTGGCTGCGCCTCAGCTACTTCGCCCGGTCGTGGACGCGCTTCCTGTCGCGCAAGAAGGTCGACAACTGGGCGATGCAGGCCAAGGCCGAGCGCGGTGCCGGACTCGGCCACTGGACGCCGCTCGTCGTCGTCGTGGCCACCATCATCGCGATGGCGGTGATCTGGTCGATGCTCGGCCCGATGGTGCAGTCGACCATCCTGTGGATCGGCTGGCCGATCGTCGGAGCCGTCACCGTGCTCCAGACGCTGTCCATGTTCTTCAAGCTCATCCGTCGTCAGCACGGATACAAGGTCTGACGCGAACCCGAATCGCGTCAGAACTGGGGAGGAAGCGCCGCTGCGGGAAAGCACGGCGTGGGGGAGGAGGTGCAGGGGGCCCGCTCGGGGGAGGAGCGGGCGCCCTCACCGAAAGCCCGCGGCGGAGGCCGCCGCTCGTCTGGGGCGAGCGGATGCCTCCGCCGCGGCTTTCCGCGCGTCAGACGACTTCGGAGGTCAGCCTGTAGCCGACGCCGCGCACCGTCTCGATGTAGCGCGGATTGGCTGCGCTGTCGCCCAGCTTGCGGCGCAGATTCGTCATGTGCGCCTCGACCGCCCGCTTGTCGGCATCCCCGACGAAGTAGCTGGTGACGTAGGACTCGCCGCGGAGCACGAGCGTCAGATCCGCCTTGCTGCGCACGCGCCGCTTCGACTCCAGCAGGGTGGCGAGCAGATCGAACTCGGTGCGCGTGAGATCGAGCTCGTCGCCGCCGATCAGGACGATCCGGTTCTCGGGGTGAAGACGCAGGTCGCGATGCTCGAGCCACTCGCCGTCGACGCCGTCCGTGGCCGGGGCGGGGAGGGATGCCTCGTCCGCCGGCAGCACGACGGCCGGCGGCGGGGTCGGGCCCGCGGAGTCGGCGAGGTCGGGGGCCGGCGCGGTCGGGATGCTCGAGGTCGCGGGACGGACGGCGGGGAAGGACGGACCCACACTGCCCTGCGACGGGGCGGGTGGCGCGGTCGCCGGCGCCTCGCCGCCCGCGCGCGCTCGGCGCAGGAGCGCTTCGACGCGCGCTCGCAGCTCGCGCGGGCGGAACGGCTTCAGGAGATAGTCGTCGGCGCCCGCCCCGAGCCCCGCGATGACGTCGGCCTCGTCGCTCAGGCCGGTGAGCATGATGATGAACGTGTCGGACTGCGCGCGGATGCGCTTGGCCGCCTCGATGCCGTCGATCCCCGGCATGTTCACGTCGATCGTGGTCAGCAGCGGCTTGTAGGTCAGCACCGCCCGCACGCCGTCGATGCCGTTGCCGACCGAGACGGTCGAGAAACCGGACGATTCGAGCACTTCGGCCAGCACGTGCCGGATCTCGGCGTCGTCCTCGATGATGACGGCTGTCTTCAGCTCGTCGGAAGGGGTGCTCAAGCGTGCGTTCTCTTTCAGGACGGTGTGACCGGACCTGCGCCGAATACCGACCCCAGCTGCGGCCCCCGACGCATGCGCAAAGTACTCCCGATGCTACACAACAGACCGAATCCCTGGTCGGGCATCAATCCGGCCGCACGTCCCGCGTCAGCTCGACGGCCGCCTGCGGCCACCACGTCCCCGCCGCCGGGCCGCCGTTGCAGGTGCCGTCGCTCTCGCCCGGCGGCTTGATCCAGAGGTTCGTGTCGACGACGTCGTCGCCGATCGTGCCGCCCGGCTCGCCCACGAGCGCCTCGGGCGGGTTGCACCACTCGCCGTCCGAGCCGGCGCCGTTGCGTGACGTGTCGATCAGGGCGTGGAGCCCGTCCAGCCGCGCGGCGAGCTCATGAGCGTACGCGACCTCGTCCGAGGTCTCGTTGTAGTTCGAGACGTTGGTGGCGAAGCCCCGCACGTCGCCGCCTCCCGCCACGGCCGAGATCAGCTCGGCGACCTCGTCGACGGGCAGCCACCGCGAGTGCCCGGCGTCCAGGTAGATCCAGGTGCGCTCCCCGCTCAGCGCGTCGACGGCGGCGCGCAGCTGGCGCACGCGCTCGTCGACGTTGCCGCACTCCGGGGCGAGCGCGAGGCTGTCGGGTTCGAGCACGACGATCGGCGACACGTCGGCCGCCTGGCGCAGCGCGGCGCCGATCTCGGTCACCCACTCGGCATACGCCTCCTCGCCGAGGCCTCCCGCCGAGTGGCCGCCGCAGTCGCGGCCGGGAAGTCCGTACACCACGACCGCCACCCGCGCGGACTGCTCGCGCGCCTCGCGCGCCAGATGCGCCACGCGCTCCTCCACCTCGCCCGGCGGCGTGGCCTCGGGGGTCAGCCAATACGCTGTCGGCTGGTCGCTCAGATACTCCGCCGCCGACTGCGCGGGGGTTCCGGTGATGCCTCGGGCTGCGGCATCCGTCGCCCGCGACAGATCCGATGCCACGATCACCGTGCCCGGTCCCGGCGGATGGGGCGCCTGCGCGCCGGCGACGAGGACGACGACGACGACCACGGCGATCGCGGCGGCGACGATCGCCCCGATCGCCGCCCACACGGCGATCCTGCGACGGGAGGTGGCCACGAACGGACTCTAGCGGGGCGTGCGTGCGACCCGGGCCGGCACGTCGTGATGAGGATGCTGTGAGAGATCGGAGGATCCACCTGGCGTCCACCCGCGCGAAACCCGGCGGGCCTAGGCTGTCCTCGACATGAAGGTCATCTCGTACAACCTGCGCAAGCATCGCGCCGCGGGGGAGCTCATCCACCTGGTCGAACGTCACGGTGCGGATGTGCTCTGTCTGCAGGAAGCCGACACGACGGACATCCCCGCCGAGATCTCGGGGCTGCGGCTGGCGGACTCGACCCAGCGCAACCGTCTCGGCCTCGCGGTGTACTACCGCGAGAACACGTACCGGGCGGTGGACGTGCGGGCGCTCGCCCTGAAGAAGTCGCTCCACGATCGCGTGCTCAAACCCGCCGAGGAACGACTGCTGGGTGTCCGGCTGCACGACATCGACGAGAACATCGACGTCATCGTCGCCTCGTTCCATGCCGCACCGCTCACCGCGCTGAACTCGCTGCGGCGCCACCAGATCCGCACCGCGCTCGCCGAGCTGCAGCAGCTGGGTGAGGGGCTCCCCGCCCTCATGGTCGGCGACTACAACTACCCCGTGTTCAAGGAGCACCTCGGACAGCACGTGCGCGAGCAGGGGTACGAGCTCAACCTCAGCGACTCGCGCACCTACACGCGCTATCGCTTCTTCCGCGGCCACTACGACTTCGCGACCTCGGTCGGGTTCGAGATCGACCGGGTGCGCACGCTCCCGCAGGGGCGCAGCGACCACCTTCCGATCCTCGTCACGGCGCACCCCGCGGCGGGTGTGCGCCGCGAGGTCGAGGTCGCCGAGATCGACGTCGCCTGACCGTCGTCAGGCGACGATCGCCGGGTCGGGGTCGGCCCACTTCTCGACGCCCTGCACCACCCAGAAGGCGAAGAAGAGGCTGAGCGCCACCGCTTCGACGATGAGCACGATCGGGATGCCGGAGCCGTCGGCCTGCGGCAGCAGCACGACGTAGGCGACGAGAAGCACGGCCAGGCCGATCGCGATCGCGGTGTAGAGCACGCGGAACACCGTCGGCGGGGGCGCGCCGCGCCGAGGGAACGCGTTGCGGACGGCGACGGCGGCGAACAGGGCGAAGAAGACGGTCGTCGCGACGAAGTGCGCCTGCTGCAGGAAGGCGTCGCGCGCGAGGCTCCACGTCAGGCCGACGACCAGCAGGACCGCGACCGTCAGGGCGAGCGAGAAGCGCACCGCCGCCAGCGAGACCTGGCGCAGCGCGGCGAGCAGCAGGGCGACGGCGACCGCGAGCGCGCCGACGACGAGGTACGTGAGGACGCCGTTCGCGGCATCCGCCTCGTACGCGGGAGGGAAGCAGCGACCGGTGCATGTCACGTCGACGCCGGGGATGGAGCCGGCGGCGACCGTCGTCGGCACGAGTGCGATGAGCGGCGCGAACAGCGCGGCCGCGTCGAGCAGGGCCCGCTCGGCGCCGCGACCCGACAGCGCGAGAAGTGCGAGCGACACCGCGATGAGGGCGCCGACGAACGGATCGCGCGCGGACGTGTAGAAGTAGTCGCTCACCGACGTCAGCCAGCCGACGGATGCCGCCGCCACCCCGGCCGAGACGAAGATGACGACCACCGACCCGGCCACGCCGATCCGGAGGTAGCGGTAGGTGCGCTCGAGCGAGGTCGAGACCGCGGGCGACGACATGCCGCTCACGATAGCGGGGCACGGCGACGTCGCCGCGACCGCACGGCGCGGTGACGCGTCAGCGCGAGTCGCGGGAGCGCCGCACCGCCGCGACGACGGCGAGCGCCGCGCCGGCCAGCACGAGCGCGCCGCCGCCGATCCACAGGGCGACCGTCAGGCCCTGGTCGAGGCCGGTCACCGGCAGACCGTCCGCGCCGGTGATGGTCACCGCGGCGGTCCCGCCGGCGGACGACGGCGAGACGGCTGCGATGTTGTAGGTACCCGACGCGTTCGAGGGCACGCCGATGGTGACGGCCTCGAGTGAGCCGTCGGGCGCCGATGTCGCGGTGCCGCTCGCGGTGGTGATCGCCAGGCGCACCATGCCGATCCGGGCACCTGCTCCGTCCTCGCCGGTGACGGTGACCGAGATCTTCTCGTCGGGCGAGAAGGTCTCGGGGGCGCACTCGAACGTGAGGCTGCCACCGGGCTGCACGGTTGCCGCGCTCGTGGTGCACGACCCCGTCGGCGGGTAGATCGTCGATGCGCCCGCCGCGGAGGGCGCGGCGACCAGCGCTCCAAGCGCGAGCGTGGCACCCAGGAGGGCACGAGAGACGGGTCGCGCAGTGAGGAGGGGCATCGCGAGCAGTCTAGGCAGCCCCGCACACCGCGGCAATCGCGGCGGGTGCCGTGAGCGTGGGAGTCAGGGCGGCGTCGATGGTGGCGGCGACGGGAGCGACGGCGCGCGCGGTGACCGTCGCCGTCGCGGTCTCACCCGGTGCCAGGTCGACCGTGAAGCTCAGCACGCGCCGGCCCTCGTGCGTGCCGCCGCCGAATCCCGAGCCGTCCGACATGGTCGCGTCGATCAGGTCGAAGCCCTCGGGGAGGTAGACGTATCCGACGGTCCGGGTGACGCCCGCCGGCACGCCGAACCCGCTGCCCCCGGTGATGTACGGGGGCAGACTCTCCGCGTCGGCGGGTGCCGAGTTCTCGATCGTCACGTCCAGCACGGCGTCTCCGGTCGCCATCCCCGCAGCGTCGAGCGCGCAGTCGTCCCACGACAGCGCCGCGCTCGCACTCTGGTAGAAGTCCATCTTCGAGCCCGTGCCGTCGTTGACGTAGACACCGAAGCGGGCCACGTCGTCGTCCGAGACCGGGAGGCCGCCGGCGAGCGTCGTGCCGGCCAGCACCGACTGCTCCTCCTCGTGCGCGCTCCACAGCAGCAGGCGATTCTCGTCGCCGGCACGCGTGAGCCCTGCCACGAGGGCGGCCGGGTCGACGTCGCCGCTCGTGAGCTTCGCGAAGACGGATGCCGCGGCCATCGCGAAGAAGTCGTCCTGGTCGGCCGGGTTCGGGTAGCGGGTGTACACGCCGTTGAGCAGCAGCGGCACCGCGGTGTCGGCGCTGAGCACATCGCCGGTCGGCAGCGTGATCGGCCCGGTCGCCTCGAGCAGGTAGGAGAGGGCGACGGGGTCGATCGTGAGGACGCCGTCGACCTGCTGGCCGCCGTGCTGCCGCGCCCACATCTCGCGGGCGAGCGCCGCGCTCACCGCGAAGTCGGGGACCTGCGTGACGTTCTGGATCCACCGGCCCGGCCGGTCTCCGTAGATCGCCAGGACCTCGTCGTCCAGCGGCAGGACCGACTCGTCGTAGCGGGAGTAGTCGCTCGAGGACTCCTGCGCGGCCAGGCTCAGCGAGCCGCCGTCGGTGTGGATGAGCGCCATGGCGCCGGGGATCCCGCCCAGCGAACGCCACTCGGCGTTGTTCTGGAAGAGCACGAGGTAGTCGCGCGGGCCCCCGGCACCGAGCATCGAGGGGATGAGCTCGGTGGCGCGAGCGAGCGCGCCGGTCGCGGCGCCCGCCTCGCTGAGCAGGTCGTCGACCTCGTCGACGGCGTCTCGGACGGGGCCCACGAGGGCACGGCGATCGACGGCGGAGACGGGCGCCGCCGCCGCCCCGACGCCGTCCGCGGCGGTCTGTGCGGCGGCGCCGATCTGCTGCAGCGGCGCGAGATCGAGATGACCTCCCTGCGGGCGGAGCGCGTCGACCCGGAACGAGGCGGCGACCTCCGACAGCGGGCGCAGGGCGGTGCCGGCGACCCCGTCGAGGGATTCGGCGACCGTCGCGACCGCGGCGAGCTGGGGACCGACCCACGGCACCCCCTCGGCGAGGGTCCACAGGGTCGGAGGTGAGCGCGTGGGCCGCGCCGGTGTCGACCGCGAGCGCGGCGATCGCGTCGCCGGCCGCGGCGGGGTCGGCGAGGCTGTCGCGGACGGCGACGGCCGTCTGCTGCGCGTCGCGCAGATGGCCGTACGCCAGGGTGGCGCGGATGCCGACCCACGCGGCACCCAGGACGGCGAGGAGGAGGACGCCGGCGAGCACCCACGCGAACACGACACCGCCGACGCGCGCGGCGCGGGGCAGCGGCGACTCGGTCATCGATCCACCATACGGCGAGTGCTGCGGCATCCGCTGGAGCGGGTTCGCCCGACGCGGGCTACGGTCGTCCCATGCCGTGGTAGCTCCAGCCGGCGGCGCGCCAGGCCGCGGCATCCCACCCGTTGCGTCCGTCGACGGCGACGCGCCCCGAGGTGAGGGTGGACGCATGCTGGGGGGTGAGGTCGCGGCGGTACTCGTCCCACTCGGTGACGAGCACGATCGCGTCGGCGTCGTGGAGGGCCTCGTCGCGGTCGGCGACGTAGTTCAGCTGGGGGTGCCGGCGCCGCGCATTCTCGAGCGCGGCGGGGTCGGTGACCGTGACCCGTGCCCCGAGGCCGTGGAGGCGAACGGCCACGTCGAGCGCCGGCGAGTCACGGATGTCGTCGCTGTGCGGCTTGAACGCCGCGCCGAGCACGGTGACGCTCTTCCGGAACACCGATCCGCCGAGGGCATCGATGACGAGGTCGACCGCGCGCTCGCGGCGACGGAGGTTGATCGCGTCGACCTCGCGCAGGAAGGCGACGGATTCTCCGCGGCCCAGCTCCTCGGCGCGGGCGGAGAAGGCGCGGATGTCCTTGGGGAGACAACCCCCGCCGAACCCGATCCCGGCACCGAGGAAGCGGCGGCCGATGCGCACATCGTGGCCGATGGCGTCGGCCAGCTGCGTGACGTCTGCCCCCGTGACCTCGGCGATCTCGGCCATCGCGTTGATGAACGAGATCTTCGTGGCGAGGAACGCGTTGGCCGCGACCTTGACGAGCTCGGCGGTGGCGCGGTCCGTGACGATGAACGGCGTCTCTTTCGCGATCGCGGGATGGTAGACCTCGCGCAGGACGCCGGCGGCCCGCTCGCCGTCGACGCCGGAGCCGACACCCACCACGAGCCGGTCCGGATCGATCGTGTCTTTGACGGCCCACCCCTCACGCAGGAACTCGGGATTCCACACGAGGACGGCGCCGGTCGCCTCGACGCGAGGTGCGAGCTCTGCCGCGGTCCCGACCGGCACCGTCGACTTGCCCGCGACGACGTCGCCCGGCGCGAGGAACGGCAGCAGCCCATCGACCGCCGCGTTCACGTAAGTGAGGTCGGCGGCGTCGCCGTCCTTCTGCTGAGGGGTCCCCACGCCGATGAAGTGCACCTTCGCGCCGGATGCCGCCGCCATGTCGGTCGTGAACTCCAGGCGGCCCGATCGCACCCCCGCAGTGAGCAGCTCCTGGAGGTCGGGCTCGAAGAACGGCGCCTCCCCCCTCGAGAGTGCATCGACCTTCTCCTGATCGACGTCGATCCCCACGACGTCGTGACCGATCGAGGCCATCGCCGCCGCATGCACTGCTCCGAGATACCCGCAGCCGATGACAGACAGACGCATGGTTCTCCGATCCGGTGGGCGAGACGCGACACGACACTTCCTATCAGAGACGGATGTCGCGCATATTGCGGCCGGCGACGATCGCATCGGTTCGTCCTCTGCGTCCCCGCACCGCCGTCCGGGTCGAGGCGGTACTGTGCTGGAAGGACCGACGGCGCGCCTGGGTGGCACGAGTCGGCCGCCCGTCGGAGTCAGGGCCGCGCACCTGGCGCCCCTGCGCAGGATTCGATACGAACCACGACGGAGACCGGATGTTCGCACAACCTACGCCGCCCGTGACCGTCTCCGTCGTGATTCCGACGACCGGCCGTCCGGAACTGTCCCGCGCGGTCCGCAGCGCACGGGACCAGCGAGGCGAGGTCGAGGTCGAGGTGGTCGTCGTCAACGACAGCCCCGACGACTCTGCGACGGCGGGCGTCGATGCCGACGTCGTGGTGTGGACGGGAGGTCGCCGAGGCGGCGGCCATGCCCGCAACCGAGGAGTGGAGGCCGCTGGTGGCCGGTACGTCGCCTTCCTGGACGACGATGACGAGTGGACGCCGACGAAGCTCGACCATCAGCTCCAGGTGGTCGAGGCCGCTCCCCGGCCCCACCGGACCGTCGTCAGCGGAAGACACGTCCATGTGGCGCCGGGTGCCGTCGAGGGATCGGAGCCGGGGCCGACCACCCTCATCGCCCCGTCGGAGTCGGTGGGGGAGTACCTCTTCCGGCGGCGCCGGCCCTCCATCGGCCGGTCCGCGATGTACACGTCGACCCTGCTGTGCCACCAGGATCTCGCCCGCGCCGTGCGCTGGCGGGAAGACCTCCGTCGCCATCAGGACTGGGACTGGCTGATCCGTCTGGGCAAGGAGGACGGCGTCGCCTTCGTTCACTGCCCCTCCGTGGTCGCACGGATCCAGACCGGCACGTCGAATTCGATCTCCGCGGGGAGCGACTGGCAGAGCTCGCTCGCGTGGGCCGACGAGACCCTCGATGACGACGCCGTCTACGTCGACTTCGTGGTGGGTCAGACCCTGCGCTACGCCCTCACTGCGCGTTCGCGGCGGGGAGTGTCGGCAGTCCTCGGTCGCGTCGCGCAGCGCCGACGGGTCCCGTCGCTCGGGCCGAGCGTCCTGGGGCTCGCCGGGATCGTGCCCCGACGCCGGCTGGAGAGTCTCATGACCCGCGACGTCACGTCGGCGAGCGGCGCATGAGGGAGCACGAGCGGAGGCGTCGATGATCGCTCTCGCCGTCGTCGGTGCCGCCGCGCTCGCGTTCCTCGTCGTCTGGCACTTCAAGGGCGGCGCGGTGGCCACCGTCCTCGCGGTGCTCGCAGCCTGCGCGCTCACCACGACGGACCTGCTGTCGCTGGGTGACGGCGGTGTGCTGACGGCGACGGCCACCCCCGCGATCACCGTCGTCAGCTACCACCTGGCGCTGATCGGGGGACTTCTCGCACTCCCTCGGCTCACCCTGCGCAACATCTCGCCGTGGTTCTGGCTGTTCCTCCTCTCGCTGCTGGTGCTCATGCTGGCGAGAGGATTGACGTCCCCTCACGTGGTGAGCGGATTCCTGCAGTGGGCCACGGCCGTCCTGGCCTGGGGAGTAGGCGGCGCGGTCGCCGTCTCGTCGATACGCGCCGGCGCGCCACGAGAGCGACTGATCGCCGTCGCGATCGGGATCATCGTCGCGTGGCATGCTTCGGCCGTCGCGCTCCAGCTGCTCGGTCTGCGTGCCGTGAGCAGCGTCGATGCCGGGGAGGTCGACATCACGCGGGCCAGCGGCATCGCGGGGCATTCGGGCAACCTCGGAAAGGTCATGTTCGTCCTGATCATGATCCTGCTGCCCATCACGCGTTCGGCGGACCGGGTCGCGAGGCGCTGGGCGATCGCTTCCATCACCGTCGGCGTGGCGATCACCGGGCTCAGCTTCAGCCGCGCGAACACGGCGGCGGTCGTGGTCCTCGTGCTGCTCTGGCTGCTGCTCGGTCCCGGCATCAGCCTGGCCAAGCGATTCCTGATACCGATCGCCGGACTGGTGGTCGCCCTCCCCGTCATCGATGTGCTCATCCTCCGCAACGAGTACGACCCGGACGGGGGCTCGCGCCCGCTGCTGATGGCCACCGCGTGGCGCCAGATCTCCGAGTCGCTGTGGCTCGGAGTCGGGCCGAACAACTATCTGAACATCGTCGGGCGCCACGATCCGCTGGCGGCGGGCGGGCTTCCTGTGCATTCCGCGTTCGTCCTCGCGCTCGCCGAGCTGGGCCTGGTGTCAGCCATCCTGCTGTGCATTCCGCTCGTCGCGGCAGTCGTCGCGAGCGTGCGCCGGCTGGGGCGACGGAATCCAGCTCGTCTGTATGCGGTCGCACTCGTCGCCGCCGTGCCGGGAGTCGTCGTCATCGCGTCGACGGGATGGGGGTTGCTGCGCGAGCAGTACCTCGTCCTGCTGTTCTTCGCGATCGGGTATCTCCTGGCCGCCCAGCGAGCGGCGACGGAAGCGGCGGCCACCGTCGACCACCCACCACGCGAGGAGAAGGATGCGCTCCCACCGGACGAACCTGCGAGTACTCGAAGCCGTCAACCCGCCCGACGGCACCACGCGCTACATCGACCAGGTCATCGCCTTCGCTGACGAGGACGTGCAGTTCTCGTATATCTCACCGCGCAAGCTGCTCTCCCGCGACTACGACGTCGTGCACTTCCACTGGCCCGAGATGGTGCTTCGCCACCGCTGGCGCCTGATCGAATCGGCGAAGTGCGCGGCCTTCGACGTGTGGATCCGCGCCCTCAAACGCAGGCGCACGGCGATCATCCGCACGCTGCACAATCCGCGCCCGCACGAGGACACTCGCCCCGTCGTGGCGCGATCGCTGCGGCGACTCGATGCCGCCACGGATCTGTTCGTCGCGATCAACTCCACCGATGAGGCTCCTGAAGCGAGTGCGTACATCCCGCACGGCCACTATCGAGACCGGTTCGCGGACCACGCGAAGGACGCGTCGACGCGAGGCCGGATCCTGTACGCCGGCCTGATCCGGCCCTACAAAGGGGTCGAGCAGCTGATCGCGGCGTTCACGGATCACGACGATGACGAGCTGACACTGCGCATCGTCGGCAAGCCGACCCCGGAATTGCGGGAGGCCATCGTGCACGCCGGCGAGACCGATCCGAGGATCACGTCCCGCCTGGACTTCGTCCCCGACGACGAGTTCGTCACCGAGATCACCCGGGCTGAGCTCGTGTGCCTCCCGTACCGCGACCTGCACAACTCGGGAATCCTGCTGGTCGCGCTCTCGCTGGATCGCCCCGTGCTGGTGCCCGACACGCCCTCGACGCGGGCGCTTGCGGACGAAGTGGGGCCGGGATGGGTGACGACCTTCACCGGCGAGATCGATGCCGACGATCTCGCTCGCGCGATCTCGGTCGCGCGCACGGGCGACCGCTCCTCGCGGCCCGCGCTCGCCGACCGCGACTGGCAACTGGTGGGGGAGCGGTACTCACGCGCCTTCAGAGAGGCGCGGGTCCGCGCTCAGCGCTGACGGCGTCGGCGCCGCGCGTCGTCACGCCGCGTCCGTCACGGAGCCGTTCGAGTTCCTCGCCGACGCGCGCCAGCGACGAGCGGGCGCCGCTGACGGACCGCCGGAGGTCCCGTGCCATCTCCTGCTCCGCCGGGGGATGGATCCGGGGGAGGTCGGTGGCGGGGACGCCTTCGAGGAGGCCGGCAGACGTCAGTCCGACGGCCTCGAAATGGCGTCGGATCTTGCCGCGCGACGACTCCACCCAGCCGAGCGGGATGGCTCCCTCCGTCGCGCCGATGATGAGGCCGTGCAGCCGATCGCCGATGACGAAGAGGCTGCGTCGATACACCTCGCGCACGGCGCGCTCCTGCTCGTCGTGGGCCGACGCCGCCGGCCAGTCGATCACGTCCCCTCCGAGTTCGGCGGCGACCGCCGCGGCGCGGGCCGCATCCTGACGGACCTGGATCACGACGACCGGCCGCAGCCCGTGGTCGGCGCACAGCGTGCGCGCCCAGTCGAACCACGCCTGCGTGGGGTCGGATCGGTCGCCCCGGAGGACGAACGCCGCCAACCGTCGCTCGGACGACGACCAGGACCCGACCGGCGTCCCTTCGGCGAACGCCCAATCCGGCACGACCGGGCGCGACACCGTGGATCGAGGCGACTCGGTGTCGCGCCACCGCACGTCGTCGAGATGCCGTCCGGCCCAGCGGACGGGCGAGCGCATCAGCCTGCCGCCGGAAGGTGGGACCGAGACGCCGATCCACACCGTCGCGCCCCTGCGCAGCCGGACGACGAGCGCCGCGGCCACGAGCGCGAGAAGCAGTCCCACGCGCGAGGGATGGACACGGAACTCCCCGGCATTGAGCACGAGGATCGTCCGTCTGCGCAGCGCGGTCCGGAGCAGCCGCGGATACCAGCGCGCGAAGCGCGGCGTCAGCGTGTCTTCCGGGGCCGGATCGAGCCCACGGAGGAAGTCGGGGGTGCTGCGGTTGATCCACAGATCGACCGGCCCCACCCGACGCAGTGCCGCGAGGTAGGGGCGCCGCAGGAGCGAGTCTCCGACGTTCGTGCGTTCGCCGGTGATCCACGCGAAGACCGGCGTCCCCTCGCCCGCGGGCGGTGTCGCCCGGCGGTTCATCGGCTGTGCCACAGGTCGTCGGGGAAGGCGTCCAGCAGGGTGGAGTGATTCCACCCGCTGATGGGCGGTGCTCCCGGAGTGTCGAGACCCTCCTCCCAGCTCTCCGCGGCACGGGGCGCTTCCCGGCCCGTGCCCTCGTAGTAGTCGATGTACTTGAAGGGCTTCTCTTTGGCGGAGGCGACGAGCACAGCCGGCACCCCGTACGCCTCTGCGATGGCGATCGCATGCAAGGAGCTGGCGACGACGCGCTCGGCCGATGCCAGGAGCCTGACGCGTTCGATGGGATCACCGCGGGGATCGATCGCGCCCGACGGCCACGTCCTCAGGTCGTTGTAGTTGGGCATCAGCACGGTGCCGGACGTACGGCGGCGGATGCCGAGCTCCGCGTCCGTCCACAGGTGGGGAATCAGCAGCGCGGGGTCGCCGAAGACATCGGGAACCTCGTTTCCGAACGACCGCAGCACGGCGGCAGTGCGAGGTCCGCGCACCGCGCGGACATCGACGACCGGGAACTGTGCGATGTCGACGGTCTTTCCGTTGATCCCGGCTCCCCAGACCACGTCCCCGGTCGCCGCCAGACGCATGATCGATCCCACGGCGAGCAGCCGCGGAGTGCGTCCCCGTGCTCTGCCGAGCGCGCGCCGCTCGTGGATGCGGCGGACGATCATCGGGCCGAGCAGGTCGCCGAAGTTGTCGAAACCCTTTCTCGCAGGGATCCAGCGGGACACGGGTCCGCGCCCCAGGCGTCCCCAGCGTTTCGGGTTCCAGTGCACGATCTCAGGCACGGCTCTCTCCTCGTCTCTTGAACAGTTGCAAGGCTTGGATGCGCACGGCTCGTCGATTCCCCGGGTCGGCGATCAGATAGCAGGCCGCGAGACTGCTCGCCATGCCGAGCGCGCCGAGGGGCACCGCGAAGGCCCAGAAGGCCGCGTCCACGGAGGCCCACGGCGTCGACTGCAGGATCGCGATCGCCACGACCGCCGGAAGGACGGCGATGACGCACTTCAGCACCTGCCACACATAGCTCCACACGCGAAGCCGGATGCAGCGGTGAAGGGCGTACAGGCGGATCGGCCATGTGATCACGCGTGCGAAGCGCGAGAAGGCGACTCCGAGCACCCCGAACGGAGCGAACGCGAACACCAGTGCGATCGAGATCACGTTCTGGATGAGAGCGAGCCACAGTGCGGCGTCGGCGTGGTTGGTGCCGACCAGAGCCGAACGGTCGAACATCGCGACCGCGGCGAAGGCCCAGCCGCCGGCCATGATCCAGATGAGGGGAATCGCCGCGTCCCATCCGGGCCCGAAGAGGAACGGCACGATCTGGGGAGCCAGCACGGCCACCAGGCCGAACACGGGGAAGCTGAGGGCGGCCGTCGCGAACGTCAGCTGCCGGAAGATGCGGTTCACTCGCTGAAGGTCGTCCTGTGTCCGCGAGAACGTCGTCAGGGAGACGCGTGTGATCACGGAGCTGACGAGTTCCTGGATCATGAGCCCCAGCCGTTGCGCCAGCGAGTAGATGCCCAGCTCCGACACCGAGAACAGCGCCCCGACGACGAGCTTGTCCACCTGGGACTGCAGGGCATCGAGCAGCTCGATGCCGAGGAGACTCGTCCCCGTCTTCCACAGCGACCTCAGCGAAGCCGTGGAGAAGGCGAACGTCGGACGCCACGTGGTCGAAGACCACAGCACGATCACCGCCATCGCACTTTCCGCGAGGGCCTGGGCGACCAGCGACCACACGCCGAACCCGGTCAGGGCCATCGGCAGCGCGATTCCGGCGCCGATCAGCGTCGACAGCATCGTCCGCACCGAGAGCGTACGGAATGCGAACTCGCGTGCCAGCAGGGCGGCGGGCACGCGTGAGAGGGCCGCGAGTGGAATGGTCGCGCCGAGCACGACCAGCACCGACTGCAGCTCCGGCTGGCCGAAGAGCTGTGCGAGCAGCGGCGACGACAGGACGAGCAGTCCGTACACGACGGCAGCGAGTCCGAGCGAGGTCCAGAACGCGGTCGTCGCGTCCTTCGGCTCGAGCACCCGTTTCTGGATGAGCGCCTTCGAGAAGCCCGAGTTCACGAAGACCTGCAGGATCGCGATGACCGATGTCGCCAGCGCGACCAGGCCGAAGTCGGCGGGTGTGAGCAGGCGGGCGAGGACGGCGAACAGGAGGAGCGAGACGATCTTCGTCGACCACTGCTCGACGAGCACCCACCCTGCCGAACCCAGGAACTTCCGCCCGAGCCCGTCGTCCGTCGGCACGCCTGTCACCTCCAGACGACGTGTTCCGGCACGTGCGCGATCCCGAACGCGAGGTCGTTCACCCCGTAGCTCAGAACGAAGCCGGAGTGCGTGCGCGCGAGGCCCGCGAAGTACGTGGCCGACAAGAGGCCCGGATTGTGCCGCTTGCGCTGCGGCAGCGCGGCACGCCAGGAGTGGAGAAGGCCCCGGCGGCTGAGTCTGTCCAGACGCCCTGTCCGGAGATCGAACTCCGCGAGCCGCCCGAAGTACACCTTTCGCGGCAGACCCGGGATCGGGCGCTGCTGGTTGGCGGCGACGAGCGCCGTCGTCCCTCCCACGATCACGGGCTGCGATCCGATGTGCAGCCGCGGGAACCGGTGAGGAAGCTCCGCCTCCTCGATGCGCGGCGTGAACACCAGCTCCTCGTCCTCCCCGAGGGTTCCGGCCGCAAGTTCGAGCACCTTCGCGGGCGCCAGCGAGTAGAGCACGCCCACCGAGCCATCCGGGGAGGTGAAGAATCCCCAGTTCTTCTCGACCGGTCGCCGAGCCGCGAGCACGCAGCGCTGAGCCGGTCCCGGTGCCGGCGCCACCCGCTGAAGGTAGATGTCGTTCTCGCCGACATGGACGTTCCCGGTGTTGTAGGTGACGTAGAGCGCGTCGCCGAGTTCGACGAGCTTCGGGTCCGCGGTCTTCACGCCGTGGCCGGCATCCTCACTCGTCATGTCGAGCAGAGCGGCCTCACGTCCGTCGACGTACTCGGCCACATACGCCCGGAACGGGCGCTCGCCGGGAAAGCTCTCGGCACGGAACGCGATGAAGGTCGAGCCGCCGAAGACGGCCAGACTCGCATTGAACACGTTGGTCAGCTCGTGCTCGCGCGCCGTCGTCTCGAGCGCGTCGATGTCGCTTCGCCGAGCGAATCGTTCGAGAGTGATGATGTCCATGTCGCGCTCCCGGGATGTCGATGGCTGTGCGGTCGAGGGGTGAGACCCGTCGGGCGGACCGGATGGTGCGACCCTCGCGTGCCTCGGAGGTGGGGGATCATCAGCGGGCGGAGTCGCCGGGCACCATCACCGCCTTGACGGTCTTGAGCAGGATCGCCATGTCACTGAGGAACGACCAGTTCTCGACGTAGTAGAGATCCAGTCGCACCGCATCGTCCCAATCGAGCGCTGACCGCCCGCTGACCTGCCACAGGCCGGTCATGCCGGGCTTGGCCAGCAGACGACGCCGGGCGGCGTCGGTGTAGAGGCTCACCTCGGCACTGATCTGCGGGCGAGGACCCACGATGCTCATCGAGCCGCCGAGCACGTTGAACAGCTGGGGCAGTTCGTCGAGGGAGTACCTGCGGATGAATCGGCCGACGCGGGTGATCCGGGGGTCGTCGGCGACTTTGAAGAGCGGAGTGTCGCTGGTTCCCTGAGCTGCCAGCAGGGTTGCGAGTTCGGCATCGGCGCCCTGCCGCATCGAGCGGAACTTCAGCATGCGGAACGGACGGCCCCGCAGGCCGATCCGCTCGTGCGCGAACAGGATCGGGCCCGGGCTGGTGGTGCGAACCGCGATGGCGACCGCGAGCAGCAGTGGTGAGAGGACCACGAGAAGTCCGAGGCTCGACGAGATGTCGAAAGCCCGCTTGCCCACCCGCTGGCCGACGGTGAATCGCGGAGTCTCGACGTGGATGAGCGGAAGTCCGGACACCGGGCGCGTATGGATGCGCGGCCCGGCGATGTCGACGATGTTCGGGGCGAGGACGAGGTGCTGCACGCCGGGCTCCATCGCCCAGGAGATCCGCTTGACCCTGGCAGGGGGAAGGTCGTCCGTGCTGGTGATGGCGACGGTGTCCGCGCCGGTCGCGGCCAGGGCGGATTCGACCGCGTCGACGTTCCCGACGACGGGGATCGTCGTGCCGGCGACGACCTGCCCGGCCACTCCCGCAGGAATGCAGGCGGCGACCACCGCGTAGCCGGCGCTGGGCGCGCGGCGCAGCTCGCGGGCGATCTGTGCGACGGACTCCTCCGAGCCGACCAGAAGCACCCGTGCGGAGTATTCGCCGACGGCGCGGTACGCGATGAGCCACTGGCGCCAGAGCCAGCGCTCGGCGAGCAGCATCGTGATGCCGAGGGGCAAGGCGATGAGGAGGTAGCCGCGAGCGACGTCGACCCGGAGCAGGAATGCGAGGATCGCGATCGCGCCGAAGAGGCCGAGGCTCGCCCGGGCGATGCGGACGTACTCGGCATTCCCCGATCCGATCACCCGGTGGTCCCTCGAGTCGACGAGCGTGAGCGCCCACATCCACGCGATCACCAGCCCCGCCGAGAAGGCCCAGTACGAGACCTCGCTCAGCCGGGAGTCCTCGCGGATCGCCACCTGGGCGTTGCCGAACCCGAACCAGAGCAGCTGCGTGCCGTAGACGGCCCAGACCAGGATGAACAGATCGCTCGCCCACAGGCGGCGGGCGTAGAGGCGCCGCCAGGACGCGCGCGCCCCGGCGTGCGCGGGACGGTTCGCCGCGGGGACGGTCTCGCCGGAGGGCGAGCCGGGTTGCGACGTCGGTGTCGCGTCGAGCTGGGAGTTCGACGTCACAATGGTCCTTTTCTGGCCGCTCCGCTTCGGTCGGAAATTCAAGCTACCAACCGAATGTTGCGAGGGCGTGTCAGGATTCGTCATATTGTCGCGGAACGAGCTCTTGCGAGTTCGAGCGCGGGCTCATTCAACCACAGAGACCGCGGTGCAATTATGGCGCGGCCGACCATCTCAAACCAGTCGCGGCCCCACGCGCACGCCGGACGTATTTCCGTCGGGCGCGCGGAGCGGGCGGAGTAGATATCGCCGAGCCGGGGCGGTGCCCGAGGCGCTGAAGGGCGGCCTCTCGGCGCGGGGCGTCGACCGTCGTTGCAATTACGGTCGTGAATTCATGCGGTCGAGGATTCCGCGCTCGACAGGGCGCGCGGGCGTCAGCTCGGCGAGTCGCTGCGATTCTGCGAACGTCGCGCGGCACCCGCCTGCCGCAGGGAATCGTCGATCGAGAGCCCGCCGCTCGCGTCGCCGCCCACGGCGGTGCCGCCTGCAGCGGGAGCCGAGCCTGACGATGCGGCAAGGCCTTCTCCGCCCGTCTCCGCGCGCGGGCCGGGAACCGGCGCAGCGGCGCTCGAGCGCGATCCGAACCCCCAACGGCGCGGCTGGGGAGCGGACTCCTCGTACCGATAGCCGTACCCGTAGCCGTATGCGTACGAATCCGGCCCACGCGTCGGCACCATGGTCATGGCCAGGCCCGCGACGTGCGCGCCGACGGTGTCGAGCGCGTCGAGCGCGCCGGCGAGCTGCTGCCGGTTGGTCCGGCCCGCCGCCACGATCACGATCGCACCGCTGGTCGCCTTCGCCAAGATCGCGGCATCCGTCACCGGCAGCAGCGGGGGAGCGTCGCACAGCACGATGTCGAAGTCGCGCTCGAAGACGTCGAGCAGGGCGTGCATCCGGTCCGAGCCGAGCAGCTCGCTCGGATTCGGCGGAACCTTGCCGGCGGGGAGGACGTACAGCTGGCGGTTGCCCCACGGCAGCATGACGTCGGCAAGTGCTGCGCGACCGATGAGCACGTCGGTGAGACCCGCTCCGCCCTCGATCCCGAGGTATTCCGCGACCTTGGGCTTGCGCAGATCGGTGTCGAGCAGCGCGACGCGCTTGCCCGCATCGGCGAGTGCGATCGCGAGGTTGATGGTGGTCGTCGACTTGCCCTCGGTGGGCACGCTCGACGTGACGACGAAGGACGCCTTCTGCCCCATGTCGAGGAACTGCAGGTTCGTGCGCATCGCCCGGAAGGACTCGGCGCGCGGGCTGAGTGGATCGGCGTGGACGATCAGGGGGCGCTCTTTGGCCTTGGGGTCGAACGCGATCATGCCGATGATTGGCCGATCGGTGAGCTCCTCGAGGTCGCGCGGAGCACGGATCCGAGTGTCGAGCACCACCCGGAGGACCACCACGCAGATGCCGACGGCGAAGCCGATGAGCCCGCCGATCGCCACGTCCAGCAGCAGGTTGGGACTGGACGGTTCGAGCGGTGGCAGGGCATCGCGCACACGCGAGAGACGCACGGGGCTGGACTGGCTCCCGTCAGGAGCTTCCACCGCCTCGATCTGCTCGACGGCATCCGTCAGTGACGCAGCCAGCGCATTCGCGATGTCGGCGGCCTCGATCGGGTCGGTGTCGGTGACGGTGATCGTGATCAGCGTCGTGTTGACCGCGGCGGATGCCGACACCTTGGACGCGAGCGAGCCCGCCGTGGTGCCGAGATCCAGCTCGGCGATGACGGGGTTCATGACGAGCGGGGTCGACACGAGGGCGGCGTAGGTCTGGACGCGGGATTGGGTGAAGTTCGACCCCTGCTGGAGTTCCCCGATCGTCGAGCCTGTCTGGGTCGACACGAAGACCGTGCTGGAGGCTTCGTACTTCGGCGTCCTCGTGACGCTCCAGGCGGCGCCCGCGCCCACTCCGACGAGCGTGGCGACGAGGATGATCACCCAGTTCTTGCGCAGGATCCGGATGTAGTCGGTGAGCTCCATGTCGCCTTTCGCAAGTGCCGGTCTGGTGCGTGCATTCTTCCACAGTGGCTGGCGGGTGCTCCGGGCGACGCTACGACAGCGCCGCCCGCACCGTCGCCGCGACCGCCGTCGCCGCAGGCTCGAGCTGCTGCGCTGACAGGAGGTAGGTCTCCCACGGCTGCCGGTAGGGGTCGATCACGTCGTCGTCTGCCGGGTCATCCGGTGGGGGCACGAGGCCCCGATACGACGCGAGGACGGATGCCGCGGCTCGCACCTTTCCGGAGGGCGACGGCGCGGAAGCCGTGGCGGCGCGCAGCTCTTCGGCGGGGGCCGCCATCGCCAGGCGAGCGAACTCGCGGATGGTGAACGTGGATCGCAGGCGCGTGGGCGCGAGCTCGGCGATCGTCCGCCGGTGCGTGCGCGTCATGGCGAGGATGAGGTCGGGCTGGATCAGGTGCTGTTCGGTGAGGAATCGCGAGCGATGGGCGGCGGTGTCGGCTGCCGGAACACCGAGGGCGTGGGCGATGTGGGCCGCCTCGGGGGTCATCTCCGCAGCCGGCAGCCCGCGGGTGCCGGCACTCGCGACGACGGGGTCGAGGTCTGCCAGCCGCGCGCGGAGGAGCTGTTCCGCCAGCGGCGAGCGGCAGATGTTGCCGGTGCAGACCGTGAGGATCTCGAACAAGGCGGATGCCTCCCGTGGCCGGGTAACGTAGGCGCGTGTCCGACCAGACTAGCGACGCCGGCACCCCGGTGGATCTGTGGAGTCTTCAACCTCCGCAGCAGCCGGACGTGAGCGATCCGGCCCGTGGGTCTGTGGATGCGGAACCGTCGCCGCAAGGCGCTCGGCGCGGATCCCGTCTCGCGCGCACCGACTGGCGCCTGGGTGGCCGGACCGTGCTGCGATGGCGAGAGCAGCTTCTCGCAGTCGCCCTCCTGTCGCTCGGGGCGTCGGTGCTCCTGGCCTCCCTCGTGGTCACGGTGTGGGACTCGCCGTGGGCGGCGCCCGCGGCCACGGCCGTCATCGGGATCGGGATGCTGGCGCCCACCGTGTGGGCGTTCACCCGGTCGCGGCCGGTCGGGCTGCTGCGCTTCCGCGCCCTCGACCTGCTCTACGGCGTCATGCTCGGCGTGTTCCTGCGCATGCTGCAGGGCTGGATCGCGAGTGCCGGCGGCACTCCTGCGGCCTTCCCGTCGTTCGTGCGTCTCGATGGTGGGCTGACCCCGTCGACCCTGATCGTCGAGGCCGTGGCGCCGGTCGTCGCCGCGCCGGTGATCGAGGAGTTCTTCTTCCGGGCCGTCGTGCTCGTCTCGCTCTACACGGCGCTGCGCCGGCCGTTCGGCAAGTTCGCCGCCGGACTCGTTTCGGCTCTCGCGTCGACGGCGTTGTTCGTGCTGCTGCACGGCATCTGGGCGGGTCCCGACGCCGGCGCGATCGTCGCCCTCTCGGCGCTGGGCATCGCCTGCGCGCTCCTGGTGCTCCTCACCGGGAGGATCTGGGCCGCCGTCCTCGCGCACGCGGTGTACAACGGCGCGTTCGTCGCGCTCGCCGTGCTCGGCACCGTGCTCGGCTGACGTCTCGCGCTTTTTCGAATGGTGTCCCCCGAAAGGGGGACGCTGTGAAACAATTGTGTCCCCCAAAAGGGGGACGGCGGTGAAACAATTGTGTCCCCCAAATGGGGGACACAATTCACGGCGAGCATACTCGGGACCTGAATTGCGTCCCCCGAATGGGGGACACAATCGTGATGCGAATCACCAGTATCCGATAATCGTCCCCCGAATGGGGGACAAATGCGACAGCTTGTTACTTTCTGGAAACTCCAAGGCCTCGCGGCGCACTTCCCGCAGGAGTAACGTGACACGGGTCGGCATTCCTCCGCCGATATCCATCAGCCGATGACGCGAACAATTTATCGGGAGTTGTACGCCATGTTCAAAAAGGCATTTGCCGCGGTCGCTGTCGCAGGCCTCCTCGTGCTCGGGGGCGCAGCTGCGGCCTCCGCTGATTACCCCGTCGACGCTCCGGTCACCGTGAGCGACACGACGCCTGTCGTCGGGCAACCGGTCACCATCACGTTCGGTGAGCTCGGTGACCTCGAGTCCGTCTTCTTCTCCGTCTCACCGAGCACCGGCGCCACCCTCGCGTCGATCGTGCTGGCGAGCGCGGGGACATCCGTCGAGAAGCCGGTCGTCGACGGCTCGGCCACGGCCACCTTCACCGCGCAGACCTCCGGCACGTATGTCGTCAGCATCTCGGACGGCGAGACCGTCATCGGCTCGGTGACGCTCGACGTCGCCCCGGCGGGCTCGGGGGCGGGCGGCAGCTCGGGTGACCTGCCGGCCACCGGTGGCGCCGTGCCCGGAGCCTTCGTCTGGCTCGGCGTCGGCGCGGTAGGCCTCGGCGCCATCGCCGTCGCGGCCGCCGTCGCCCGTCGACGCGCGGCCGGCACCCGCTGACCGCCGACTCGACGAAGACCCCGGGCGAGAGCCCGGGGTCTTCGTCGCCTCCGCGCGGTGGCCGTGCAGACCGGCCGCAGCGCTCGTCCCGCCCGCGGGAGGCGGACGGCGCGCCCGCCCCGGCGTGGCCTCGACCGTGGGCGGCATCCGCCGCGGCGCTCGCCGGCCTCACTGCTGCCGTCGCAGTCGTTCTGCTGCTGCCGCCGCTCCGCACGGCGGCCGTCCGCTGGCCCCTCCCGCTCCTCGCGCTGCTGGACCTCGTGCTGCTGTCGGCGCCGCTCATCGGCGCGGTCCTCATTGCGGCGTGGGTCTCGCGTGCCCGCGTCGCCGCTGCGACCGGTCTCGGCGGCGTCACGGGGGTCCCGCTCGTGGCCGGCATCGGCGTGGGCCTGGCGGCACGGGCGGTCGTGGAGGTGCTGATCCCGACCCGGGGCGGCATCGGGGGATTCGGCACCGACAGCGCCGCCGGGGCGGCCGCGGTCGTGATCGCGCTCGCCGGCGCGGTGCTGGTGAGTCCCCTCGTCGAGGAACTGTTCTTCCGGGGACTTCTGCAGCGCGCGGTCGGCGATGTGCTCGCCGCGGCGGGGCCGGTCGCCGCCGGCGTGACCGCCGTGACCGTCTCGACCGCGGCCTTCACCGGTTTGCACGTCGTCGCCGCGGGAGGCGCTGCGCCGGCGGGCCTGCTCGCCGGGACCGTCCTGGTCGGGGCGGGCTGCGGCATCCTGACCCTCCTCACCGGGCGTCTCGCGGCCGCGATCACCGCGCACGTCGTGTACAACGCCGTCGGAGTCGCGCTGCTGTGGTGGTGATCGATCGCGACGATCGCGCATTTGGATGAGGCATCCGGATGCCGTAGACTCGACATTTGGTGTGCGGCTCTGCTGACCTGCCACCACGAACGTGAGCCCTCCACTGGCGTGTTCCGTTTCGTCTCGCTTCGCTCGCTCAACGAACGAAGCCGCGCGGAACCACCCCGGAGTGGGATTCACGAACCTCTCCGTTCGATCAAGAAAGCAGCACTACTGTGACGCGCACTTACACCCCCAAGGCTGGCGAAGCCCAGCGCGAGTGGCTGGTCATCGACGCGACCGACGTCGTCCTCGGCCGTCTCGCCTCGCACGCCGCCGCGCTCCTGCGTGGCAAGCACAAGGCCACCTTCGCCCCCCACATCGACATGGGCGACTTCGTCATCATCATCAACGCCGAGAAGGTGGCCCTCACCGGCCAGAAGCTCGAGCAGAAGAAGGCGTACCGCCACTCGGGCTACCCGGGCGGCCTGAAGTCGGTCACCTACTCGGAGCTCCTCGAGAAGAACCCCGTCCGCGCGGTCGAGAAGGCCGTCCGCGGCATGCTCCCGAAGAACACGCTGGGCCGCGACCAGCTGTCGAAGCTCAAGGTCTACCGCGGTGCCGAGCACCCGCACGCGGCCCAGAAGCCCAAGACGTACGTTTTCGACCAGGTCGCCCAGTAAGCGCCGCACAGACAAGGACACACTCGTGGCGAACATCGAAGAACCCACCAACTACTCGACCGAGACCCCGGTCGACGAGACGGCCGCCGTTGCCGCCGAGCGCCCCGTGCTCTCGGTCTCGGGTGCCGCCGTCGGTCGTCGCAAGCAGGCCATCGCCCGCGTGCGCGTCGTCCCCGGCTCCGGCACCATCACGGTCAACGGTCGTGCGTTCGAGGACTACTTCCCGAACAAGCTCCACCAGCAGCTCATCACCGACCCCTTCACGGTGCTCAACCTCACCGGCGCCTACGACGTCATCGTGCGCATCTCGGGTGGCGGCCCCTCGGGCCAGGCCGGTGCGCTGCGCCTGGGCATCGCCCGCGCGCTCAACGAGATCGACGCCGAGAACAACCGCCCGACCCTCAAGAAGGCCGGCTTCCTCTCGCGCGACGCCCGCGTGATCGAGCGCAAGAAGGCCGGTCTCAAGAAGGCCCGCAAGGCGCCTCAGTACTCGAAGCGCTGATCGGCTCACCTTCCGTATGCCGCTCTTTGGCACGGACGGGGTGAGGGGGCTGGCCAACGGCCCCCTCACCGCCGATCTCGCACTCTCCCTGGCCCAGGCGACCGCCGTCGTCCTGGGCCAGGGTCGTACGGCCGAGGCGCGCCGCGCCGCCGGCAAACGACTCACCGCCGTCGTCGCCCGTGATCCGCGCGTGTCGGGCGAGTTCCTCTCGGCGGCCGTCGAGGCAGGCCTCGCGTCGTCGGGCGTCGACGTCTACGACGCCGGCGTGCTGCCGACGCCCGCCGCCGCGTTCCTCATCGCGGACATGGATGCCGACTTCGGCGTCATGGTCTCGGCATCCCACAATCCCGCGCCTGACAACGGCATCAAGATCTTCGCCCGCGGCGGCGTGAAGCTGCCCGACATCGTCGAGCAGCGCATCGAGAGCGCCATGTCGGGCCCGAAGCTGCTGCCGACGGGCGCCGAGGTCGGACGCATCCGCCGGTTCGCCGACGCGGAGGACCGCTACGTCGTGCACCTGCTCGGCTCGCTGCCGCACCGCCTCGACGGCCTGCATGTGGTGCTCGACTGCGCGCACGGCGCGGCATCCGGGGTCTCTCCCGAGACGTTCCGCGATGCGGGAGCGCGCGTCACCGTGATCGGCGCCGACCCGGACGGGCTCAACATCAACGACGGCGTGGGATCGACGCACCTCGACGTGCTCGCGAAGGCCGTCGTCGCCCACGGCGCGGACGTCGGCATCGCCCACGACGGCGACGCCGACCGGTGCCTGGCGATCGACGCCGACGGCAACGTCGTCGACGGCGACCAGATCATGGCGATCCTCGCCCTGTCGATGAAGGAGCGCGGCCGGCTGGCCGACGACACGCTCGTCACCACCGTCATGAGCAACCTCGGACTGCACCGCGCGATGGACCAGCACGGCATCCGCGTCGAGACGACCGCCGTCGGCGACCGCTACGTGCTCGAGCGCATGACCGAGGGCGGCTTCTCGCTCGGCGGCGAGCAGTCGGGTCACGTCATCATGAGCCGCTACGCCACGACCGGCGACGGCCTGCTCACCGGCCTGCACCTCGCCGCCGAGATGACGCGCACCGGCAAGACGCTCGCCGAGCTCGCCTCGGTGATGACGGTCTACCCGCAGGTGCTCATCAACGTGCGCGGCGTGGACCGCTCGCGCGTCGGCGACGAGATCGTGCAGGACGCCGTCGCGCGGCACACCGCGGAGCTCGGGATGTCGGGCCGCGTACTCCTGCGTCCGTCGGGCACCGAGGAGATGGTGCGCGTCATGGTCGAGGCCGGCAGCGAGGACGACGCCCGCCGCCATGCCGAGGCTCTCGCCGACGTCGTGCGGGAGCGCCTGGCGCTGTAAGCCAAGCCGCTCGTGAGCGCCCGCTCGGGGCGCTCACCGCGCGGACGCAGCCGGGCCCGGCGCGCGCAGGCGCAGGCCCGCCCACACCACGACACCCGCGTAGAGGACGAAGGCGATCGCCACCAGCCCGACGAAGATCGCCGTCATCGGGCGGGCCCACAGCAGGTCGTCGCGCCGGATGATCAACGAGAGGGCGATCGCGGCGAGGCTCAGCGACTGAGCCTGAAACAGGAGGCGGAACGCCGTCCATCGCCGGTCCCACAGCAGTGCGACGTTCACCACCCCGGTCAGGCTCAGCACCGCACCCGTCACCTGCGCTGTGAGCGGTGTCAGCTGCCATGCCCAGTTGTCGACCGCGATCGCCGGCGCGACGAAAACCGCCGTGCCGAACAGGAGCGCGCTGACCCCCACGACAGCGAGCAGCCATCGCAGCGCGCGCGGCAGGAGCACATCCACGCAGTCGGGCACCCGCGGATCCTCGCGACGCTGCGCGATCGCCAGGGATGTCACGATGAAGGGCGTCGTCGCGTAGAGCACCAGCCAGGCCCAGAACGAGAGGTTCGCAGAGAAGCGATCGAGGTGCGCCAGCGTCGCCCACAGCAGCGCACCCGCGAACACGGCGACCGCCGGGAACCCGTGCTTCACGCGATGCCAGCGCCGTGCGGCCGCCACGCCCACGAAGAACCAGATCCCGCCGACGTACGCAGACGCGAGCAGGTACGCCGTCATCGGCGGATCGATCGGCCACGCGAACAGCTCGCCGGTGCGCGTGGGGAAGACGAACAGCAGGAAGACCGCCGCGAGCAGGAACGGCACGATCGCGATCGCCACCCATCGGGTGACGCGGAAGATGCGGTCGGAACCGATCGGAGGCTGCGATGCGACGGATGCCGCAGCATCCGTCTCATTCCGCCCGGACATCGTCCAGCACCGCCTCGACCGGAAGCTCCAAGCCTTCGGCGACGGCGCGGTCGATCTCGTCGCCGCGACCGGCGTCGCGCAGGCCCTGCAGCGGTACCGTGTAGAACTCGAACGCGCCCGGATTGAGGATGCCCTTGAGGCGGCGCAGGCGCAGGGCCGCGCCGAGCAGGCGCCCCGCGGTGGCGGCGTCGCCCTGCGCAGCCCGCACCCCGACGAAGGCTTCGAGCCCGTAGGCGATGCCCTCATCGTGACCGAGTGCGAGCGACGTGTCGAGCCCCTCGGCGAAGTCGTGGATGCCGCCCGCCAGATCGCCGGCGAGCACTTTCGACCAACCCCGGTGGTTCTGGGCGATGACGATTCCGAGCCGCTCGCCCTGCGCAGCGGCGAGGGCGTAGCTGTCTTCGAACCGCGCGCGCGCTCGTTCGATGCTGCCGGCCGCGAGGTCGATTCGACCGAGCATGACGAGGGCCATCGCCTGGCCCCACGCGTCGTCGTGAGCGCGGAAGTCGGCCAGGCTGTTCTCGAGTGCGTGCACCGCGGCCGGCAGATCGGGGCCGTCCACTCGCGCCAGGTGAGCGAGGCCGATCGAGACGCCCGCAAGCGCCGCGCCGGAGCCGTCGCCCGTCGCGTGGAAGAGATCGGACGACGAGACCAGGCCGGGGACCGGGTCGTAGTCCGGATCCTGCCAGAACCGGACCGCGTTGGCGTAATAGAGGGCGATCGCACGGGCATGCGAGCCGACGCGGATCCCGGCGCGATCCGCCTGCTCGAGAAGCTCGGTCATCCAGGCCTGCACGAGGCCGAGATATCCGCCGATCCAGAGGTACAGATAGAGCGACCACGCGTACTCCGCCGCCGCATCGAGGTCGCCGCGGTCCAGGAGCGCGCGCATGACGCTCGCGAGGTTCTCGGACTCGAGCTCGAGCCGACCGAGCCATTCCAGCTGCATCGGGCCCCGCAGGCCGTCCGCCGCCTCGTGCGCGAGCGCGCGATAGGTTCCGATCCACGCGGCGACCGGGCGGTCGCGCTCGTCCGGCTCGAGCAGCGTCGCCGAATACCGGCGGACGAGCGCCAGCAGCCGGAACGCCGGGGTGGCACCCGGGTGTCCGCGGCTCACCAGACTCGCGTCCACGAGCGCCTCGAGCGCGGCATACGGGTCCTCGACGCCGGCCTCGAGCAGAACGCGCTCGGCCGAAGCGACCGAGAACGTACCCGAGAACACCGAAAGCGCTGCGAGGGCGCGGCGGGTCTGTGGATCCAGCAGATCCGCACTCCACTCGATCGTTCGGCCGAGCGCCCGCTGCCGTTCGGGCAGGTCGCGGGCGCCGTTCGCCAGCAGCGTCAGGGCGGAGTCGAGCCGCGTCAGGATCTGGTCGGGTGTGAGGGTGCGTACGCGCGCCGCGGCGAGCTCGATCGCGAGAGGCATGCCATCGAGCGCCCGGCAGATCGCGGCGACCGCCGCCACGTTCGCCGGTGTGAGCCGGAACGCGGGCTCGACGGCGACCGCCCGCTCGATGAACAGCACGACCGACGATGCCCGGGTCGCCTCATCGGTACCCGCGTCGGGTACCGGCACCTCGAGCGGCTCCAGTTGATAGCGGCGCTCCGCGCGCACACGCAGGGCGGTCCTGCTCGTGACGAGCAGCTGCAGCCGCGGGGCCTCGCTCACGAGCCGCACCAGCAGCGGCGCGGCGGCGAGCACGTGCTCCATGTTGTCGACGACGAGCAGCACGTCCCGGCCGGCCACCGCGTCGACGACCTTGTCTTCGAGCGGACGGTCACCGGGATCGCGCACATCGAGCGCCCGCGCGATCACGGTGATGACGCGGTCGGCGTGCGTGATCGACTCGAGAGCCGCGAAGGCGACCTCACGACCGGCGGCCGCAGCATCCATCGCGATCTCGATCGCCAGACGCGACTTGCCCACGCCGCCCGGCCCGACGAGCGAGAGGATGCGAACGTCGGGCCGCGCGAGCAGCGCCCCGACGTCGGCCCGTTCGCGCTCGCGGCCGATGAGCGCCGTGTACGGAGCGGGTATGCCGGGGGCCTCTCGCGCCGGAACATGCGCCGCTGCGCGCGCTCGTGGCGTCGAAGCGCTCGGCGAGCAGCGTCGCGACGTCGCCGAGCACCAGGGCGGCGAGCTCGTCGGGCGTGTGGAACGACTTGTACGATGTGCGGTCGTCGTCGCGGATCGCGGCGAGCAGCTCGTCGAGCCGCGGCTCGCGGCCGGGCGCCGGCTCCTTGATGTAGATGAGTGACGGGATGCTGCCCGACAGGCGGTACTCGTCCTCGAGGCCCGAGATCTCTTCGCCGGGCGCGACCCACCCGTACCGCTCCCAGTACAGGCCGATGAAGATGTCGCTCTGTGCGAGGTAGGAGCGGTAGAGCTCGCGTGGCGGATGCGGTCGCGCGCCGAGCTCGAACATCACCGGTGCCAGCTGCAGGCGTTCCAGAGTCTCGCGGACTGCGCGCCGCTCGGCCTCGAGCTCTTTGAGGGTCGAGCTGACGAACACCCGGATCCGCTGGTCGGGCGTGCGAATGACTCGCTGCACGCCGTCCATACAGCGATCTTCGCGCCCCGCGGGCGCGGCGTAAAGAGGCGGGCCGCGGGTCAGCGAGCCACGTCGTCGACCGTGAGCCCCAGCATCCGCAGCTCTTCCTGCGACTTGCCGGCGAGCTTGCGGCCGAGCAGCGGGCGCTTGTCGGGGTGCACCTTGAGGCCCTTGGGCTCCTTGGCGAGCGGCTCCTCCCAGCCTCGGTAGAGCGCGAGCACCCGGAACGTGAAGCCGAAGAGGAACGCGACCCCGACGCTGAGCCAATACGGCACCCCCACTTCGTCGAGCACGATCCAGACGAGGCCGGTGCCGACGGCGGTGGCGACGAACCACTCGCCGCGCACGAACTGCTTGGGTGTGACGCCGCTGGTGAGGTCGATGAGGAAGCGGCCCGCAGTGGGGGCGATCACGGCGATCGCCAGGGCGCCGAGGATGGGGTAGCCCGCCTCGATCGCCTTCTGCGCGCCGATGATGGCGTACCAGGGCAGCGAGAACGACGTCATGAACTGGAAGAGGCCCTCGCGGAACAGCTGTCCGCTCGCGTAGGCCAGGAAGTACCCGACGATCCCGGCGGCGACGCAGAACGTGATGTACGCGGGGTTCATGAACGCGGAGGGCGGATTGCCCAGGATCACGTCGCGGGTCACGCCGCCGGCGATGCCGCCGATGATCGCCATGAGGACGATGCCGACGAACGTGTAGTTGCGATAGTGATCGGGCCGCCGCGCGAGCAGCGCACCGTTGAGGGCGTTCGTCGTCGCCGCGATGAGATCGACGAAGGTGCCCTGTCCGAACAGCGACCACGTGCCGAACGTGAGATCCAACGGGTGCATCGGCTTCTCCTGCCTGGCGTGCCACGAGCGGCGCGCCGAGGCACACGCTAGCGGCAGCCCTCCGGTGCGGTCATCGTGCGATTCGCGGGAAACCGAGGGACTTGCGGAGCGCCGGGACGGCGGGCGCGTGGCTCGAGCGCCGCGTCATAGGCTGGGCGCATGTCCACCGCTGCGAGCCCCGGGAGCGGGCGGGCGCGGGTCAGCGACGTCGCCGCCGCGGCGGGAGTCTCTCCGACCACGGTCTCGCACGCGCTCAGCGGCGCACGCGCGGTCAACGCCCAAACCCGCGAGCGCATCCTGCGCGTCGCGCGCGAGCTGGGGTACGTGCCCGACCGCGTGGCGAGCGGACTGCGCCGGCGCCGGACCGGCGTCGTCGGGATGATCGGCGACAACCTCGCCGCGACCCCGTTCGCGGGGCGCATCATCGAGGGTGCCCGCCGCGCCGGACTCGACCGAGACGTGCTGCTGATGGTGGGCGAGAGCGGGGCCGACGACGACGCCGAGCGCGACCTCGTCGCGCGCTTCCTCGCTCAGCGCGTCGACGGGCTGCTCATCGCGCGCATGTACCACCAGCGGGTCGTCCGCCCCGACGTCCCCGACCACACACCCGTCGTGCTCGTCGACGCCGCTCCCGCACCCGGGTGGGACGTCGACGCCGTCGTGCCGGACGAAGCGCAGATCGCGACGCTCGCGTGCGAGCGCCTCCTGCGCGAGGGGCACCGGGACATCGCCTACGTCGGCACGACCGACGAGTCGCGCGCGGCTCGCGGGCGTCTCATCGGGGTGCGCGCGGTGCTCGGCGATGCCGGCATCGCGCTCGGGGAGGGCAGGCTGGCCGTCTGCCCATCGGATGCCGCGGGCGGGCGTGACGCCGGCGGGTGGCTCCTCGATCAGCCCCTCCCGCCGACGGCCGTCATCTGCTTCAACGATCAGATCGCGATGGGGGTGATGCAGGCGGCGGCACGACGCGGCATGCCCGTCCCCGGCCGCCTCTCCATCGTGGGGATCGATGACCTGCACCCGGTGGCGGACGCGTTGGATCCGGGCCTCACGACGATCGCGCTGCCGCACTCCGAGATGGGGCGCTGGGGGATGGATCGCCTGCTCGATCGCATCGACGGGACGGCCCCCGCGATGAGCGACGGCATGCACCTGGTACGAGGCTGGCTCGTCGAGCGCGGGTCGGTCGCGGCTCCCGCGCGCTGACCGGGGGCCTCACCGCTGCTCGGACTCGCGTTCGATCGGTGCCACGCGCAGCGGTGTCAGGCTCGCGTCGGTCAGCGCGACGACCGAGCGCGCGGCCTCGAACTGCAGCCCGCGCCGGCCGGAAGTGCCGAACGTCGCCATCGTCAGCGAGGCCTCGCCGCCCTGCGTGAAGACTTCGATCGATGACGCGTCCACGACGATGTCGAGCTGGATCCGGCCGTCGTCCGGTTCCACCGGCGCGGTGCGCACCTCGCGATACTCCGCAGGCATCTCCCGGGCGACCGCGTCGGCGTCTCGGGCGGCGAACATCGCCCCGGCGCCGAAGTCGTAGCCGACCGTGGCGAAGCTCCCGTCGCCGGTGAGCACCTTCACCCGCAGCTCGCCGCCGTCGCTGGAGGCCGTCACCCGCAGGCGGTAAGCGCCCGACGCCGGCACGTCGACGTCCACCGTCCGCTCCGGGTCGAGTCGCGCGTCGTCGATCCGCTGCGGCGCGCCTTCGAGCTCGCGCAGCTCCGCCGCCGGGGTGGAGTGCAGCGCCTCCCGGCCGCCCTCGGCGCGCAGGGTGACCGTGCGGACGAGCGTGTCGGATCCGCCGTGCCACTGCGGCCCCGGGAGGCGGCCCGCATACGCCCAGTTGTTCATCCAGGCGATGCTGTAGCGCGAGGCCAGCTGCTCGTCCCGGTCCAGCCGGGGGTCGGCCCACGTGACGGCGGCGTAGTAGTCCGGTCCGTGGTCGAGCCACTGATGGCCGGCGCCGTTCGCGGTGAAGCGATCGCCGTCCCAGTCGCCCACCCAGTAGGCGGTGCCGGTCGTCCTGCCCTCGGCTGCGCCGTTCGCCCCCGCGACGAGCACCCATCGCACGTGCGCAGGGTCGCCGTCCACCGACATCGGGAACAGGTCGGGGCACTCCAGCACTCCGAGGCCCGTCGTGGCGAAGTCCGATGCGTACGTCCAGTCGCGCAGGTCGGGAGAGGTGTAGAAGCCGATGCGCTCGTGCTCCGCGAGCGCCATGACCCAGTGCCCGGCGGCGTCGTCCCAGAAGACCCGGGGGTCGCGCCAGTCGGCGGCGCCGGGATTGTCCATCACCGGATTCGCGTCGTACGACTCGAAGCGGTAGCCGCCGTCGCGCGAGAAGAAGAGCGACTGCCGTTGGACGCCGTCGACCTGTTGCGTCACCAGGGCGATCACGGCGCCGGCCCCGAACCCCGCGGTCCCCGCCTCGTCGACGACCGCGGTCCCCGTCCAGATGTCGCCGAGTCCGTTCGCGTACTTGTCGATCGCGACGCCCTCGTCCTTCCAGTGGACGAGGTCCGTCGACGTCGCGTGGTACCAGGCGGTGCCGTTCCCCTCGGGGTGGTCGGCGTTGTAGAGGTAGTAGTAGTGCCACACGCCGTCGAGGAGGAACGGCTTCTGGGGATCGTTCATCCAGTTCTTCTCCGGCGTGAGGTGCACCGACGGCCGGTGGGGCGACCAGTCGGCGGGTCGCGGGGGACCGTCCGCCGCCGGTGCGGTCGCGGTGGGGCGCTCGCCCGCGTCGTTCGAAGACACGCCGACGGCGATCACGGCACCGAGAGCGAGGGCGACCAGGGCGAGCACGGCGGCGGCCAGCACGGCGGCGCGCCGATGTCGGACCCGGGATGGGGTGACGGGAGCGGGCATGGCGGTTCCTTCCGGTGTCGGTCCGGCGCCTCGATGACGACGGGGACGGATGCCTCGGCACGAGGCCGTGCCGAGGCATCCGTCGTGTGCCGCGTGGTCAGCGCAGTGGCTTCTCGTTTCCGCCGGGGTTGACGTTGATGTTCGCCGGGATGTCGGCGTAGCCGCCGAGCCCGCCGTTCCCGTAGGAGTAGTCGACCGCCGACGAGGCGCCGTCGATGTCGATCTTCACCGTCGGGGCGAGGGTGCCGCCGCGACGGAAGTCTCCCTCGGTGCCGATCGTGTCGATGAAGGACTGCACGAGCCCTCCGGGCATGACGTAGTGCGAGTACGCCTGGAAGTGCCCGATCGGCTGGTTGTAGTCGGGCGCGAACGGCTGGCCGCCGGCGAAGTTCAGGTTCGTCGGGTTGCCCAGTGCGAGACCGGAGCCGGCGTTCATCGGCTGGTAGTCGCTGCGGATGCCGTCGCCGACGAAGCCGTAGACCCCCTCCGGTCCGTCGATGCCCGCCGCGAACGTGCCGCGGTGGCTGATGGTGAAGAGGTAGTACTTGCCGTCCTTCATGTAGATCTGCGGACGCTCGGTCTGGTCGGTGACGCAGTTGGCCGACAGGATGGGCGGCAGGAACTCCCACTCGGTGAGCTCCTTGTTCTTCGCCTTCGCGAGACCGACGTTGCCGATCTGGAACGTCGCGCCCGACGCGTTGACCTCATCGACGGTCTCGGCGAAGGGGTCGCCCTCGCGGTAGCCGAGGTCGTCCGCGTCGCACGTCGCGGACTCGCGGGGCATGGCCGAGTTGCCTTCGAAGACCATGAACGTCTCACCCGGGTGGGCCGGGTCCTCGAACGTGAACGGGTCGCGGAAGTTGAAGAACTCGTTCTGCGCGCCGGTCTGGTAGTACGTGCCGTCGGCCTGGAGCAGGTCGATGACCTCGTCGAATCCGGTCAGCTTCACGCCGTTCTTGTTGGCGTGCACCTTGCCGACGCTCAGCGCGATGCGCGGGTCGTACGGCTTGAGGTTGTTGCCGGCGGCGTCGCGGTAGAACGCGACGTCGGTGAAGAACAGCTTGATCTCGCCGCCCTTGGAGATCCGGGCGGACCCCGACCACTGGGTCTGGTGGCTGTAGGACTGGTCCTCGAAGATGCGGCCGGTCACGCCTTCGTCGAAGACGAGCCCGCCGTACGTCCAGCCGCCGTTCTCGGGACGCTCGTCGGCGGGCACGCCCGCCGGGCGGTAGAAGTAGCCGATCTTCGCGAACACGTGCCGCTCGTCGAAGACCAGGCTGCGGTCGGCCACGAGCGAGAAGATGATCTCCTGGCCGTTGACGCTGTACTGGTCGGCGTTCTCATCGGTCAGCGGCCACGAGTCCCAGACCCAGACCTGCTCGTTGCTCATGTCGGGGAAGTCCTGAGGGACGGCCGGCATCGTGAGCTCGGCCGGCATCGAGTTCTGCTTCGAGCCGGCAGTCGGATCCGACAGGCGCTTGAGCTGCCGCGCGTCCGCGCGGGTCCACTTGGCGGTGAAGTCGGCTTCGGGGGCGTACGCCTCCTGGGTGTGGACCGTCGGTTCCGGTCCGTCCTGGAGGTCGGGCAGTGCGGTCGCGGTGGCGGGACTCGCGACGGCCGCGGCCGGCAGGCCGACCAGTGCGGTCACCGCGACGGCCACCGCCGTGACGCCGCCGGTGAGGACGCGCCGGACGCGCTTCGGGGGAGTTCTCATTTCAGGGGGCTCCTTCGTCGAACAACGATGCAAATCGATTTGCATCGTTTCCATGGTGACAGGTCCGACGCGAGACCGCATGTCGGACATTCGGGGGACACGGCGCCTCCCGGATCTGCCACTTGACGCCGGGTGGCGCGGCGGTTCATAATCGACTCCGAGCGATAAATCGATTTATCACAAGGAAGTGTCGACATGGCGAGGGCGCGCATCTCTGACGTGGCGGCGGCCGCCGGCGTCTCGGTGACGACTGTCTCCCTCGTCATGAACGGCGTCGAGGCGCGGATCTCGGAGCAGACCCGCAGCCGCGTCCGCGAGGCGGCGCGCGCCGTCGGCTACGCGCCGAGCTCGGTGGCCCGCGGGCTGCGCACGCAGCAGACGCGCACGGTGGGACTCATCTCCGATCAGATCGCCACCACGCCGTTCGCCGGGCGGATGCTGGCGGGCGCGCAGGACGCGGCTCGGGAGCAGGGCCATCTCGTCTACCTCGTCGACACCGGCGGCGACGCGGCCATCGAGAGCGAGGCCATCAGCGCCCTCACCGCGCAGCAGGTCGACGCGATGATCTACGCGTGCATGTGGCACCGCGTCGTGGACGCCCCGGCCGGCCTGCCCGCCAAGACGGTCTTCCTCGACTGCCGCCCCGCCGGCGGCGGCTTCCGCAGCGTCGTCCCCGACGATCGCGCCGGAGGCGTGGCGGCGGTCCGCGAACTCGTCGCCGCGGGTCACCGTCGTATCGCGTACATCGACACCGACGAAGACGGCCCCATCGCGTCGGGCCTCCGCCACGCGGGCTACCGCGAAGCGCTCGCCGAGGCCGGCATCCCCGTCGACCCGGCGCTGCACGTGACCGGCGAGACCTCGGCACGAGGCGGTCGCGCCGGTGCCGATGCGCTCCTTCAGCTCCCCGAGGATCGCCGGCCGACCGCGATCTTCTGCTTCAACGACCGCATGGCGGCCGGCGTCTACATCGCCGCGCATCGCCGCGGCCTCGACATCCCGCGCGATCTGTCCGTCGTCGGCTACGACGACCAGCAGCTCATCGCCGCGGAACAGGATCCCCCCTTGACCACCATCGCGCTGCCCCACTACGACATGGGCCGCTGGGCGATGGAGGTCGCGCTCGGCGTCCGCGCGGAAGGGGATGAGGACGCCACGCATCTGATGGAGTGTCCCGTCATCCGACGTGACTCCGTGGGCCCGCCGCCGGCGCAAGTCGCCAAACCGAACCGGCGACGGGCTTCACACACCGAGCGGCCGCCACAGGCGGCCCCCGATCGATGACCCACGCGGGCGTGGGTCACCAAGAAAAGGAAACCACAACAATGCGCAGAAGGAACCCGATCCTCGCATCGGCCGGCCTTGTCGCGGCCGTCGCCCTCACCGGCTGCGGCCAGGCAGGGCAAGGCGACTCGACGACCTCGGACGGTCGCACCCAGCTCACCATGTGGACCCATTCGGCCGGCAATCCGGCCGAGCTCGAGGTCTACGAGCGGATCATCTCGGACTTCAACGACTCGCAGGACGACTACGAGGTCGTCCACGAGTCCTTCCCGCAGGGCGCCTACAACGACGCGATCGTCGCCGCCGCAGCCTCCGGCGACCTGCCCTGCCTCCTCGATCTCGACGGACCGATCATGCCCAACTGGGCCTGGGCCGGGTATCTGCAGCCGCTCGAGCTTCCGACCGCGATCACCGACGCGCTCCTGCCCACCGCGGTCGGATCGTGGGACGGCGAGATCTACTCGGCCGGATACTGGGATGCCGCGCTCGGCATCTTCGCCCGCGAGTCCGTCCTCGAGGCGAACGGGATCCGCATCCCCACCGTCGACGAGCCGTGGACGGCCGACGAGTTCGGCGAGCTGCTGGCGACCCTCAAGGACGCCGGCTACGACACGCCCATCGACATCGGCGCCGAGGACACCGGCGAGTGGTGGCCGTACGCGTACTCGCCCTTCCTGCAGAGCTTCGGCGGCGACCTCATCGACCGGTCCTCGATGCTCTCCGCCGACGGCGCGCTGAACGGACCGGACGCCGTCGCCTGGGGGGAGTGGTTCGCCGGGCTCTTCGCCGACGGCTACGCGAGCAACAGCGGCACGATCGGCAACCAGGAGTTCGTGGACGACGAGGTGGCGCTCAGCTACACGGGTGTCTGGAACGCCGTCGCCGCTCTCGAAGCCGTCGGAGACGACCTTCTGATCCTGCCCCCGCCGGACCTCGGCAACGGCCCCAAGATCGGCGGCGGGTCGTGGCAGTGGGCGATCTCGTCCGAGTGCAACGACGCCGACGGCGCGCGCGAATACCTCGAGTTCAGCTTCCAGGACGAGTACATCACCGAGTTCGCCGACAAGCAGGTCGTGATTCCGGCGACGGATGCCGCGGCCCAGGCATCCGAGTACTTCGGCGACGACGGTGCCCTGCGCCCCTTCGTCGAGTTCTCGCAGGAGTACGCGGTGCTGCGTCCCGAGACACCCGCCTACGCGGTCATCTCCAGCACCTTCGAGTCCGCCGCGAAAGACATCATGAGCGGCGCCGACGTGCAGCAGACGCTCGATCGCGCGGTCGCCGAGATCGACGCGAACATCCAGTCGAACGACGGCTACGGCTTCCAGTGATCGACCGCCCCGGCGAGGGCGGCGCCCTCGCCGGGGCACTCTTCAGAGAGATCTGCCATGACTGTCACTCCTCCGACGGTCGCCGCCGAGCAGCCTCGGCGCGCCTACCGTCGCTTCCGCTCCATCAAGGGTCGTGAGACGTGGGCGGGGCTCGGGATGATCGCCCCCGCCGGCATCCTCCTCGTCCTCTTCCTCATCATTCCGGTGATCCTCGCCTTCGCGCTGTCGTTCACCAACGCACGGCTCATCTCGCCGAATCCGCCGCGGTTCGTGGGCATGGACAACTTCATCCGTGCGTTCACCGCCGACCCGGTCTTCCTCCAGTCGGCGTGGAACACCGCGGTCTTCGCGCTCGTGGTCGTGCCGGTTCAGGCCGGGCTGGGGCTGCTCCTGGCCGTCCTGGTCAATCGGCGCATGCGCGGTGTGACCGCGTTCCGCGTGATCTTCTTCATCCCGGTCGTGACCTCGATCGTCGTGGTGTCGATCCTGTGGAAGTTCATGTACCAGAAGGACGGCCTCATCAACTCGATGATCGACACGCTGACGTTCGGCGCGTGGTCGGGCGTGGATTGGCTGAACAATCCTGACACCGCGCTCGGCGCCATCATCGTGCTGTCGATCTGGCAGGCCGTCGGCTTCCACATGATCATCTGGCTGGCGGGACTCCAGACGATCCCCGAGGAGCTCTACGAGGCGGCCAAGATGGACGGCGCGAGCCCGTGGCGCCAGTTCACCAACGTCACGTGGCCGGGGCTGCGTCCCACCATGGTGTTCGTCCTCGTGACCATCACGATCGCCGCGCTGGGCCTGTTCGTCCAGATCGACGTCATGACGCAGGGCGGGCCGACGGGCTCGACATCCACGATCGTCTTCCACGCGGTGCGCAAGGGGTACGAGCAGCAGGAGATCGGCTACGCCGCCGCGATCTCGCTGATCTTCTTCGTCGCGGTCCTCATCATCGCGCTCATCCAGCGCCGCGTCACGCGAGAGAAGAGCTGATATGTCCGCCACGCGCACCCTCACCACACCGGCGAGCCCGTCGCGGCGCATCCCACGCGCGCCGCAGCCGGTCCGCAGCGAGAAGGCTCAGCGCCGTCGGGGGCGGGTGTTCCTCGTCCTCGCGCTGTCACTGTTCGGGATCGTCTTCCTGTTCCCGCTGGTGTTCATGTTCGTCTCGAGCCTCAAGCCCGACGCGCAGATCCTCCAGGACATGGACTCGCCGATGGCCTTCCTGCCGGTCGGCGACATCAGCCTCGACAACTACTTCGGCGTCTTCGACCGCGTGCCGGTGGCGCAGTTCCTGTTCAACTCGGTGCTCGTCACGGTCCTCACGGTCGGTCTCGGACTGATCGTGAATTCGATGGCCGGGTTCGCCCTGTCACGGCTGGAATGGAAGGGCCGGATCGTGGTGCTCGCCGTCGTGATCGCGACCCTGATCGTGCCCTTCGAGACGATCGCCGTGCCGATGGTCTACTGGGTCGCGCAGCTGCCCACCCTCGTGATCGAGGGAGGTGTCCTCAAGTACGACTTCGGGTGGCTGAACACGTACGAGGTCCAGATCGTGCCGTTCATCGCGAACGCCTTCTCGATCTTCCTGTTCACGCAGTACTTCTCGACGATCCCGAAGTCGCTCGACGAGGCCGCCCGCATCGACGGCGCGAGCTGGTTCACGATCTATCGCCGCATCCTGGTCCCGCTGTCGGGTCCGGCGTTCGCGACGGTCGCGATCCTGACCTTCCTGCCGGCGTGGAACCAGTATCTGTGGCCGCTGATGGTGGTGCAGAAGGAGGAGCTGCGACCGGTCATGGTCGGGATGCAGTACTTCTTCCAGCTCAACACCGCGTGGGGCGAGGTGATGGCGTACACGTCGCTCATCACGATCCCGGTGCTCATCGTCTTCCTGGTCTTCCAGCGGGCGTTCGTGAGCAGCATCGCGGCGAGCGGGGTGAAGGGATGACGGCCCCGGTTCCGGCTCCCGGCGATGCGCATGCGCCGCGCGGAGCCCTCGAGCGTGCGGCGCCGGCCGGGCCCCGCGTCGTCGTGGTCGGCGAGGCGCTCGTCGACATCGTGCACCGCGCGACCGGGGCTGTCGACGAGACCCCCGGCGGCAGCCCGGCGAACACGGCACTCGCGCTCGGGCGTCTCGGCCGCCGGCCGACGCTGATCACCCGGCTCGCCGACGACGACAGGGGCCGCAGAGTACGGCAGTGGCTGCAGGCGTCGGACGTCGAGGTCGTCGCCGCCGGTGCGGCGCGCACCGCGACCGCGACCGCGCACCTGGACGCGACGGGGGCGGCTTCGTACGAGTTCGACCTCGACTGGGACCTCGGGCCCGAGGCATCCTCGCTCACGGACCGCGTCGCGCGGACCGCGGACCTCGTCCACGTCGGCTCGGTGGCGGGCGTGCTCGCGCCCGGTGCGGCGCAGGTGGCGGCGCTCGTCCGGGCCGCGCGCGCGAACGCCGTCATCACGTACGACCCGAACATCCGGCCGTCGCTCTCCGCCGACGAGTCGCGGGTACGCGCGCAGGTCGAGACCCTCGTGGGCCTCGCCGACATCGTGAAGGCGAGCGACGACGACCTCCGCTGGCTGTACCCCGGGCGCGAGGTCGCCGACTCCGCCCGGCAGTGGCTGACGCACGGCCCGCTGCTCGTCGTCGTCACCTTCGGCTCCGGCGGGGCCCTCGGTGTGACCGCCGGCGGCGAGGTCTTCGTCCCGGCCGTCGCGACCGACGTCGCCGACACCGTGGGCGCCGGCGACACGTTCATGGGCGCCCTCATCGACGGATTCCTCGAACGGAATACACCCGGCGCCCCGGTACGGGCGCGGGGGAGCGGCATCCCCCTCGCCGACGTCGAGGCGCTGCTCGGCCGGGGTGCCCTCGCCGCGGCCGTCACCGTGTCGCGGCCGGGCGCCGATCCGCCCCGTCGCGATGAGCTCCTCGCCCTGGGCGCCGCCTGACGGCACCGACTGACCGCACGTCCGACCACACCGTCTGCCCGCACCGACCTCGCGGCCCCTGGCCGCACCATCTGCACGTCGCGCGATCCAGCGATCCGCGCGCACGACCTCGAAGGAATGCTGTGTTCGATCTTCCCGGCTCATGGGTATGGGACTTCTGGTTCGCCGACGACGGCGACCGCTACCACCTGTTCTTCCTCTACGCCTCGCGCGCGCTGCGCGATCCCGACGCCCGCCACCATCGCGCATCCATCGGCCACGCCGTGTCGACCGACCTCGTCCACTGGACACAGGTCGAGGACGCGCTGGTGCGCAGCGACGCCCCTGCCTTCGATGACCTCGCCACCTGGACCGGGTCGGTGGTGCGGCATCCGGACGGCACCTGGTTCATGTTCTACACGGGCGCGTCGCTCGCACCGTCGGGCAAGAACGTCCAGCGCATCGGCTACGCGACGTCGTCCGATCTGCACGTGTGGACGAAGGCCGGAGGCCCGGTGCTGGAGGCCCGGGGTCCGTGGTACGAACAGCTCTCGAGCGGCGCCTGGCACGATGAGGCGTTCCGCGATCCGTGGGTCTTCCCCGATCCCGCCGGCGACGGCTGGCACATGCTGATCACCGCCCGCGCGCCGCAGGGCCCGGTCGAGGGCCGCGGCGTCGTGGGGCACGCCTGGTCGCCCGACCTGCGCACGTGGACGCTGCGCGAGCCGCTGACGGCGCCCAGCCCGGCGGGGTTCGGCCAGCTCGAGGTGCTGCAGGCCGAGGTCGTGGACGGGCGGCCCGTGCTCATCTTCTCGTGTCTCGGCGAACATGCGACCGCAGCTCGGCGCGAGGCCGGCGCGGGGACCTGGGCCGTGCCCGCGGACGGCCTGCTCGGGCCGTTCGACATCGAGGCGGCGTACCCGCTGACCGACGAGAGCCTCTACGTGGGGCGGCTGCTGCGCCGCCGCTCCGACGGTCAGTGGCTGCTGTTCGCCTTCCGCAACGTCGGTGACGACGGCGCCTTCGCCGGCGGCGTCACCGACCCGATGCCGGTGGTGTGGGAGGGGGATCGGCTCGTCCGCCAGGACTCCACCCGCGTGCCGGCTGCCTGACCCGCCGGAGCCGGGGCTCAGCGGACGGCCCCGGCTTCGGTCCCCACGGGATCCACGTGTCCGCCCGAGAAAGGATGACGATGGTGTCAGCTTCACGACGCGGACCGGTGCGGATCGCTGCCGCAGTGCTCGCGGTGACCGGTGCGGCGGTGGCGGGTGGTCTCGCCGGCGGCTCGCGAGAGGACTCGGCCGCGGCCTCCGAGCCCGCCGACTCCTACCGCGCGCAATACCACTTCACCGTGCCGGACCACTGGAAGAACGACCCGCAGCGGCCGGTCTTCATCGACGGCCGGTTCCACTACTACTACCTGTACAACGGCGACTACGACGCGGACCCCGCCGCCAACTTCGGGACGGCCTGGCGGCTGGCCACGTCCTCCGACGGGGTCGTCTTCGCCGACCAGGGCGTCGCCGCGCCGAAGGGGACCAACGCGAACTACGACCTGTGGTCGGGGTCGGCGGTGGTCGACCACGCCGACACCGCCGGATTCGGGGCGGGCGCCGTCGTGATGCTCGTGACGCAGATGGACCACCCCACTCCCGCCCAGCGGCTCGACGCCTCCGGGCCGCAGGCGCAGTTCCTCTGGTACTCGACCGACGGCGGGCGCAACTTCCGCCCGCACGGCGAGGATCCGGTGATCCCCAACGGCGGTCGTGCGGACTTCCGCGACCCCAAGGTGGTGTGGGACGCCGAGCGCGGGCGCTGGGTGGCGCTGATCGCCGAGCGCGACCGCGTGAGCTTCTACACCTCGCCCGACCTCACGTCGTGGTCGCGCACCTGGGAGTACGTGAACCCGGGCATCGGCACGATCGAGTGCCCGGACCTGTTCCCGATCCGCGCCGACGACGGCACCCTCAAGTGGGTCTTCGGCGTGAGCGCCAACGGCTACGCCACCGACGAGCCGGCCACCTTCGCCTACTGGACGGGCTCGTTCGACGGCACGTCCTTCGCGTTCGATCACGCCGCGCCGCAGTGGCTCGACCACGGATTCGACTGGTACGGCGCGGTGACATGGGAGAACCCGGACGCGCCCCTGGACAGCCGATACGCCGTCGCCTGGATGAACAACTGGGACTACGCGCACTCGACGCCCACCTGGACCGCCGACGGATTCAACGGCACCGACTCGATCACGCGCGAGATCCGCCTGAAGCGATTCGGCTCGTCGTTCAGCCTGGTGTCTCAGCCGGTGGCGGCGCTCGCCGACATCGCGACCGAGCGGACCGAGCTCGGCGACGTCACCGTGGACGGCTTCCTTCCGCTGGACTACCGCGGCGACGCCTACCAGCTGGAGGCCGACGTGACGTGGGAGACCGCGACCAACGTCGGGCTGCAGCTGCGGCGTTCGTCCGACGGCTCGCGGCACGCCGATGTCGGCGTGACCGAGACGTACGCGTACCTGAACCGCGGCCAGACCGGGTACCCGGCCGGAACCTGGAAGACCGAGAGCCGCACGCCGTTCGACGGGGCCGCGGACACCGTGCACCTGCGGATCCTCGTCGATCGCACCACGATCGAGGTGTTCGTCGACGACGGCCGCTACGTGCAGTCCAGCCAGGTCTTCGCGCCCCGGGGCGATGACGGAATCGCTCTCTACACCGCGGGCGGGCACGCGACCTTCCGGGATCTCACGATCACCGAGTTCGCCAGCGTCGCGCAGCGCCCCGCAAGACTTCTCGCCGACTTCGAGGGGGCGACGTGGGGAGAGGGCTGGACCGCCACCGGCGCCTTCGCGGCGGCCGGCCCGAGCGCGGCGAACCTCGTCGGGCAGGTGGGCGCGCAGGTCGCGGACACCTTCGCCGGCGGCGATCCCGCCACCGGCACCGTCACATCGCCGGGCTTCACGATCGACCGCGACTTCCTGCACTTCCTGCTCGCCGGGGGCGACCACGCGCTGGGGGTTGAGCCGGCCACCTCGGTGCAGCTGCTGGTGGACGGACAGCCCGTGCGCACCGCCACGGGGGACGACTCCCCGCGGCTGCGACCCGTGAAGTGGGACGTGCGCGAGTTCGCCGGCCGGACCGCGCAGTTCCAGATCCTGGACGACGCGACGGGAGAGTGGGGTCACGTGATGGTGGATCACGTCGTGCTCAGCGACTGACGGGATCGCAGGCCCTCGCCCCCGGGCAGTTTGAGATGTGAGACTTGCAGTCTCTAGAGTTGGCCCTGTGCCCGGCGCTGGGAAGTCGGGCGCGACGATCCGCGCGCCTCGTGGCGACAACGGCGGTCTGGTCGGTGCCGGGGCTGGGGACCCCGGCACCGCGACCTCCCGGTGTCGACCAGGCGGGTGACCGGCGGTGGCGGGATAATCGGGGCATGCCCCCTTCCGTCCCCCGTTCGCGGCGACCTGCGGGGCAGACCCGCGCACTGATGCTGCAGGCGGCGGTCGAGAAGGTCCAGACCGAGGGGCTGCTCGTCGACTACGCCAACATCGAGCTCGAGGACCTGATCCGCGTTTCCGGAGTGCCGAGATCGACGGTGTTCCGGATCTGGCCCGATCGCGTCGCCTTCATCGCCGACCTCGTGAGGGCCCTGTTCGAAGCGGACCCCGGCTTCGACACCGGGTTCGACGAAGAGACGCGCGACCTGCTGCAGCGGGCCGTCGTCGAGAACGCCGACCCGATGCGCACGTTCGAGGGCCGGCGTGCCGGGCTTCGCGAAGCGCTCCGCGTGACCGTCGCCCACAACATCGTCACCGTCGAGCACACCGTCGCATGGCGGGCGTACCGGACGATGTCGGCCGCTCTCGCAAGCGGTGACGCGGTGCCAGGCGGCTCCGAGATCCGCGCCCTGCTGTCGGAGATCGAGGGCCGGTACCTCGACCGCATGGCGGAGCTCTACCGCGCCCTCAACGACGCGTTCGGCCTGAGGATGCGCCAGGGGCTCTCCGAGCGCGACCTGGCGGTGGCGGTCATGGCCGTGATCGAGGGCATGAGCGATCACAGTCGCATCAATCCTGCGATGGCAGGCGCCCCGCGCGTGGTCTCGCTGGGCCCGGAGCCGCCCGGCGAGTGGCACCTCGCCGGGATAGCGGTGTACGGCGTCTACACCGCGTTCACCGAGCAGGCACGCGACTGACCCGGGTCCGTTACCAGCCCAGCTCCTCGATGTATCGCAGCAGCACGCCCTCGCGCAGCGCCCACGGCGACACCTCGAGCTCGTCGACGTCGAGCGCCCGCATCGCCTCGTGCAGCACGACGGCTCCCGCGACGATCTGGAACGTGCGGTCGGGGGTGATGCCGGGCAGCTCCTGCCGGGCCGAGGCCGGGATCCGCGCCAGGCGGGGGATCCACGAGCTGAGCGCGGCGCGGGGCAGCAGCATCCGTTCGATGCCCGACCATCCCGGCACCGGGTAGCCGACGAGCTTCGCGAGCGAGCGGATGGCCTTCGACGACCCGACCACGTGATCCGGGCGCGCCAGCGTCCCGAACGACTCGGCCACCGGCGCGAGCGTCGCCCGCGCGTGCGCGCGGAGGTGCTCGACGGCGTCCTGGCCGGGCGGGTCGTCGGGCAGGAACCGGATCGTCATCCGGCCGGCGCCGAGAGGGACGGATGCCGCGGCCTCCGGCAGCTCGTCGGCTCCGGCCGCGATCTCGAGCGAGCCGCCGCCGATGTCGAACAGCAGGATCTGCCCGGCGGCCCATCCGAACCACCGGCGCACGGCGAGGAAGGTGTACCGCGCCTCGGTCTCGCCGCCGAGCACCTGCAGGGGCTGGCCGAGGGCATCCTCGATGAGCGCGATGACCTCCGGGCCGTTCGCCGCCTCCCGCACGGCCGAGGTCGCCGTCGCGAGCAGCTCGTCGACTCTCTCGGCGTCCGCGATGCGGCGCGCCTCGGTGACGGCGTCGACGAGCGCGGCGACGCCGGCCTCGGTGATCGCGCCGTCGGCGTCGAGGTAGCGCATGAGGCGCAGCACCGTGCGCTTGCTCGTGGTCGCGAGCGGCCGTCCTCCCGGCCGGACATCGGCGACCAGCAGGTGGACGGTGTTCGAGCCGATGTCGAGGACTCCGAGGCGCACGGTGCAAGGGTAGCGGCCGATCCGCCGCCGTCCAGGATGAGCGCAAGATGAGAAGCGGATGCCGCCCCTACCGGGCGACGGGCGTCCGGTCTAGCCTCGGCGCGAGGGCGCCGATCCGGCACCCGTTCCCTGCAGGCGGTCGCCGACGACGGCGGCCGCGCACACGGCGGCCGACGATGGCCGTCGAACGTCAAGGAGAGAACATGAACAGATCCCGCACCTCGGCGCGCCGCGCCGTGGGACTGGGCGCCGCCGGGGCCACCGCCCTCGCGCTCGCGCTCGCGCCCATGACGGCGGCCGCCGCCGCTCCCGGCGTGTCGTGCGACAACCGGAACAACAACACCGTCGCGAAGCTCCTGGCGTGCGTGTCGGCCGACGGTGCGATGGAGCACCTCGAGGCGTTCCAGCAGATCGCCGATGCCAACGGCGGCAACCGCGCCGCCGACACCGCGGGCTACGAGGCGAGCGTCGACTACGTCGTCGAGACGCTCGAAGCCGCCGGCTGGAAGGTGTCGATCGACGAGTTCGACTACTTCCTGCCCATCCCGACCGTGCATCAGCACACCCCGACCGATGTCGCACACCCGGCGGGGTACTTCCGCGAGGGTTCCGGCGTCGGGACCGTGACCGGCAACGTCATCCCGGTCGACCTGGCACTGGAGAACCCGGCTGCGAGCACGAGCGGCTGCGAGGTCGCCGACTTCGCGGGCCTGGACTTCTCGGGCCCGGCCGACATCGCGCTCATCCAGCGCGGCTTCTGCGAGTTCGGCGTGAAGGCCCGCCACGCGCAGGATGCCGGCGCCGAGGCGGTCGTCATCACGAACCAGGGCAATGCGCCCGATCGCATGGACCCGATGACGAACGTGACGCTGATCGGGGCGAACCCGACGGCGCTCGACATCCCCGTGGTGTCCACCTCGTTCCCCGCCGGCGTGCAGCTGGCGCAGCCGGGGTCGACCGCGACCGTCAGCATGTTCCTCGAGAACCACCCGCAGAAGAACGTGATCGCCGAGTTGCCGGGCGTCAACCCCGACAACGTGGTCATGGCCGGTGCGCACCTCGACTCGGTCCCGGCCGGACCCGGCATCAACGACAACGGCTCGGGCTCGGCCGCTCTCCTCGACATCGCCGAGAGCATGCGCAAGGTGAAGCCGCAGAACACCGTGCGCTTCGCCTGGTGGGGTGCCGAAGAGGTCGGACTCGTGGGGTCGGCCGCCTACGTGGAGGGACTCAGCGACGCGGAGCGCGAGCGCATCGCGCTGTACCTGAACTTCGACATGGTCGCGTCGCCGAACTACATCTTCATGGTCTACGACGGTGACGAGTCGACGTGGGAGGCCCCCGTGGTCGTCCCCGAGGGCTCCATCGAGATCGAGGATCTGTTCGAGAGCTACTTCACGAGCGTGGGAGTGCCCTACGACGACGCCGAGTTCAGCGGGCGCAGCGACTACGAGGCGTTCATCCTCGCCGGCATCCCGGCGGGCGGTCTCTTCACCGGCGCCGAGGACGAGAAGACCGCCGAGCAGGCGGCGATCTGGGGCGGCACGGCGGGCGAGTGGCTCGACCCGTGCTACCACCAGGCATGCGACGACATCGGCAACATCAGCAGGGAGGCGCTCGAGGTCAACGCCGACGCCATCGCCCTGGCGGTGCTCGCGTACTCGTACTCGACCGAGCTCGTCAACGGCGTGGTGGGCGTCGACGTGCCGGGTGGCCTGATGCTGCCCGAGCCCGCCGGTGCCGAGGGCACGTGGGCGAGCGGCGGTGGCGGCTACCACGGCCACGACCACACCGCCGACGCCGACTGATCTCCGGCTGAGCGACAGAGGCCCGCCTCCACCAGGAGGCGGGCCTTTCGCTGTGGCAGCTACTCACAGGGCGAGACGGATGCCGCGGGCCGAGGCATCCGGAACCCATAGGATGGGCGCGATGTCCGCCCCCGACGATGCCGCCACCCTGGCGCCCGTGCTCTCGCTGTACCGGCAGATCGACCGGGACGACTGGGCGCGCCTCGCTGCCGGCCTGACTCAGCCGTTGAGCGAGACCGAGATCGTCCAGATCCGCGGACTCGGCGATCGGCTCGACATGGCCGAGGTCGCGCAGGTCTACGTCCCGCTCTCGCGGCTGCTGTCGCTGTACGCCGAGTCGACCAAGCGGCTGGGGGCCGAGGAGTCGGCGTTCCTGGGCGAATCCGACTCGACGACGCCGTTCATCGTCGGCGTGGCCGGCTCGGTCGCGGTGGGCAAGTCCACGATCGCCCGACTGCTCCGCGAGCTGACGAGCCGCTGGCCCGGCACGCCCCGCGTCGAGCTCGTCACGACCGACGGGTTCCTCTACCCCAACGCCGAGCTGGAACGGCGCGGGCTCATGGAGCGCAAGGGCTTCCCCGAGTCGTACGACCGGCGCTCGCTCGTCTCGTTCCTCACCGAGGTCAAGAGCGGTGCGCCCGAAGTGCGCGCGCCGTTCTACTCGCACATGCGGTACGACATCGTGCCCGACGCCGTGGTCACCGTGCGCCGGCCCGACATCGTCATCGTCGAGGGCCTCAACGTGCTGCAGCCGCCGCCGTCGCCGAACGATGTGGCCGTCAGCGACCTGTTCGACTTCTCGGTCTACGTCGATGCGGATGCCGACCACATCGCGCAGTGGTACGTCGAGCGCTTCCTCGCCCTGCGCCGCGCGGCCTTCAGCAACCCGAGCTCGTTCTTCAACGTCTTCGCCGAGCTCAGCGACGACGAGGCGGTGGAGCGGGCGCTGCACTTCTGGAACACGATCAACCTCCCGAACCTGCAGGAGAACGTCCTGCCCACCCGCCATCGCGCGAACCTGGTGCTGCAGAAGGCCGCCGACCACACCGTCGAGAGCGTCCTCCTCCGCAAACTCTGACGCGTTTCGTCTCGCTTCGCTCGCTCAACGACCGATGACTTCCCGGTCGTTGAGCGAGGGAGCGTCAGCGATCGAGACGAAACGCCCCGGACCCGTCGCAGGGCGCCGGCCCCCGGCATCCGTCGTTCGTTCGGGATCCTCGCAAACCCCCCGGCTTACGATTGAGCCCATGTGTGGAATCGTCGGATACGTGGGCCCGCGGCCGAGCCAGGCCATCCTCGTCTCGGGTCTCTCGCGCCTGGAGTACCGCGGCTACGACTCGGCCGGCATCGCCGTCATCGACGGTGACGGCGGGCTGGGGATGCGCAAGCGCGCCGGAAAGCTGCAGGTGCTGCGCGACGACCTCGCCGCGCACCCGCTCGCCGACGGCACGACCGGCATCGGGCACACCCGCTGGGCGACGCACGGCGGCCCGACCGACGGGAACGCCCACCCCCACCTCGCCGACGACGACAGGCTCGCCGTCATCCACAACGGCATCATCGAGAACTTCTCCGAGCTGAAGGCCGAGCTCCTCGCCGAGGGCTTCACGTTCCGCAGCGAGACCGACACCGAGGTCGCCGCCGTTCTGCTCGGGCGCGAGTTCCGCCGCACCGGCGACCTGTCGGCGGCGTTCCGCGACGTGGTGGCCCGCCTCGAGGGCGCCTTCACGCTGCTCGCGATGCACCAGGACCAGCCCGGCCTCGTGGTCGGCGCGCGCCGCAACTCGCCGCTGGTCATCGGCCTGGGCGACGGCGAGAACTTCCTGGGGTCCGACGTCGCCGCGTTCGTGGAGCACACCCGCAACGCGCTGGCGATCGGCCAGGACCAGATCGTCGCGATCACGCCCGAGGGCGTCGAGGTCACGGACTTCGACGGCAACCCCGTCGAGGTCGAGCCGTTCGAGGTGACATGGGACGCGTCGGCCGCCGAGAAGGGCGGCTGGTCGTCGTTCATGGCCAAGGAGGTCTCGGAAGAGCCCGAGGCCGTCGCGAACACCCTCCGCGGTCGCATCCGCGGCGACGAGGTCGTGATCCCCGAGCTCGACGGCATGGACGAGCTGTTCGCCGACGTGTCGCGCATCATCGTCATCGCGTGCGGCACCGCGGCCTACGCGGGCCAGGTCGGCAAGTACGCGATCGAGCAGTGGACCCGCATCCCCGTCGATGTCGAGCTCGCGCACGAGTTCCGCTACCGGGACCCGGTCATCGGCCCCGACACGCTCGTCGTCTCGATCAGCCAGTCCGGCGAGACCATGGACACACTAATGGCCGTCAAGTACGCCCGCGAGCACGGCGCGAAGACGCTGTCGATCTGCAACACGCAGGGGGCGACGATCCCGCGCGAGTCCGACGCGATCGTCTACACCCACGCCGGACCCGAGGTCGCGGTGGCCTCGACGAAGGCGTTCGTCGCCCAGATCACGGCGCTGTACCTGATGGGCCTGCACATCGGCCGCGTGCGCGGCGCGGTGTCGCCGGCGGATGCCGCGGCGCACGTGCGCGAGCTGGAGGCCGTTCCCGGCAAGATCGCGCAGATCCTCGAGCGCGAGCAGCCCCGCATCGAGCAGTTCGCGCACTGGATGGCCGACACCCGCTCGGTGCTGTTCCTCGGTCGCCACGTCGGGTTCCCGATCGCCCTCGAGGGTGCGCTCAAGCTCAAGGAGCTCGCCTACATCCACGCCGAGGGCTTCGCGGCGGGCGAGCTCAAGCACGGACCGATCGCCCTCATCGAGCCCGGTCAGCCGGTGTTCGTCATCGTGCCGTCGCCGCGCCGGTCGGCCGAGATGCACAAGAAGGTCATCTCGTCGATCGAAGAGATCCGTGCCCGCGGCGCGCGCGTCATCGCGATCGCCGAAGAGGGCGACGCGGCGGTGCTGCCCAAGGCCGACGAGGTGCTGCGCATCCCGCTCGCCGGACCCTTCTTCGAGCCGCTCCTCGCCGTCGTGCCGCTGCACATCTTCGCGATGGGGCTCGCCACGGCCAAGGGCCTCGACGTCGACCAGCCCCGCAACCTCGCGAAGTCGGTCACCGTCGAGTAGGGCGCGATATCGTGACGGATGCCGCATCCGCGGCGTCCAGGAGGAGCACATGATCGTCGGGATCGGCGTCGACCTCGTCGACATCGCTCGCTTCGAGCGCACGATCGAGCGCACCCCGAAGCTGCTCGAGCGGCTGTTCTCGGAGGCCGAACGGCTGCTCAAGCCGCACTCGCTCGCCGCGCGCTACGCCGCCAAGGAGGCCCTCATCAAGGCGCTCGGCGGATCGGAGGGCGTGCACTGGACCGAGATCGAGATCGCGTCCGCGGCATCCGGCGCCCCCCACTTCCTGCTGACCGGCTCGACGGCGGCGGTCGTCACCGGTCGCGGCATCACCACCGTCCACCTCTCGCTGTCGCATGACGCCGGCCTCGCGGCCGCGTACGTCATCGCCGAGGCCGGGGCGGGCGCAGGGGCAGGCGCGGGCGCGCCTGCGGCCGGCGACGCGGAGCCGGGCGCGTGAGCGGCCTGCCCGGCGGCGCGCTGCGCGAGGCGCTCGTCGACGTCGGCGCGATCGAAGACAATGTGCGGCACCTGCGCCGTCTCACCGAGTCCGAGGTCATCGCGGTCGTCAAGGCCGACGGGTACGGGCACGGCGCCGTGCGATCGGCCGCCGCGGCGCTCGCCGGCGGTGCGACGCGCATCGGCGTCTCCGACACCACCGAGGCCCTCGCGCTCCGGCGCGGCGGCATCGACGCGCCGATCGTCGCCTGGCTGCACGCGCCGGGCGCGGACTTCGCCGAGGCCGCCGCTCAGGGGATCGAGCTCGGCATCTCGAGCCTCGATCAGCTGCAGAGGGCCGCCGCCGCGGCATCCGCCGACCGGCCCGTCGCGGTGCACCTGAAGCTCGAGACGGGCCTGTCGCGCAACGGCATCGCGCCCGAGGACTACCGCGTCGTGTTCGCCGAGGCGGCACGGCTCGAACGCATCGGGCGCGTGCGCGTGGTCGCGCTGTTCAGCCACCTCTCCAACGCCTCGGCCGACGAGGACCGCGCCGCGCTGCGTGCGTTCGAGGAGGGCGTCGGCGCCGCCGCGTCGCTCGGCCTCGCGCCGCCGCTGCGGCACATCGCCGCGACGCACGCGGCGATCGACCTGCCCGAGTCGCGGCTCGGCTGCGTGCGCATCGGCATCGGCATCTACGGCCTGTCGCCGTTCGACGACCGGTCGTCGGCCGACCTCGGCCTGCGTCCCGCGATGACGCTGCGCGGCACGGTGGCCGCGGTGCGGCGCGTGCCGCCCGGCAAGGGTGTCTCGTACGGATACGACTACCGCACCGAGCGCGACACGACCCTGGCGCTCGTGCCGCTGGGCTATGCCGACGGCGTGCCCCGGCAGGCCTCCGGCGCCGGGCCGGTCGTGATCGGCGGCCGACGGCACCGCGTCGCCGGACGCATCGCGATGGACCAGTTCGTCGTCGACGTCGGCGACGCGCCCGTGGCGGTCGGCGACGAGGTCGTGCTGTTCGGCGACCCCACGCTCGGGATGCCGTCCGCGACGGAATGGGCGGATGCCGCGGCCACCATCAACTACGAGATCGTCACGCGCATCGGACCCCGCGTGCCCCGCCGGCAGGTGACGCAGTGAGCGGCGCTCGCCGAACGGAGGCGCGCGCATGAGCGGGCTGGACGCGCTGGTCGGACAGCGCGAGATCCTCTCGCCCGGCGATATGGAGGCGCTGGGGGAGCAGATCGGGCGGATGCTGCGCCCCGGCGACCTGGTGGTGCTCACGGGTCCGCTCGGCGCGGGCAAGACCACGCTCACCCGCGGCATCGGGCAGGGGCTCGGCGTGCGCGGCCCCATCCAGAGCCCGACGTTCGTGCTCGCTCGCACGCACCCCTCGCTCGTGGGCGGCGCGCCGCTCGTGCACGTCGACGCGTACCGTCTCGGCTCGCCGGCCGAGCTCGACGACCTCGACATCGACTTCGACGGCTCGGTCGTGATCGTCGAGTGGGGTCGCGGCATGGTCGACGGCGTCCGCGACACGTGGTGGGAGCTCGAGATCGAGCGGGAGTGGCACGGGCACGGGCAGGACGACGCCTGCTCCGGGGTCGCGCACGAGGCCGAGCTCGACGCCGCCGCTCCGCGGCTCGTGACGATCTCGCGCCACCCCTAGCCGCACCGACCGGATCCCCTGTCGTCGAGCGCGGGGTTTCCGGTCGTTGAGCGTTCGTACGCGCCCTCCCCGGTCGTCGAGCTCACCCGCATGCGCCCTCCCCGGTCGATGAGCGAGCGAAGCGAGTCGAAACGCCTCGGCCCGCCGCGCCACGTCTCGCTCGCCTCACCCGCATGCGCCCTCCCCGGTCGTTGAGCGAGCGAAGCGAGTCGAAACGCCTGCACCGCCGCGGTCATCTCGCTCGCCCGATGACGGGCCGCGGTTACGCTGGAAGGCGTGATCCTCGGCATCGACACGTCGCTCGGCTCCGCAGTGGCGGTGGTCGAGCCCGACGGCGTCGTGCGGTCGCAGGTCGAGAGCCTCGATCCCCGCGGCCACGCCGAGGTCGTCGGCACGCTCATCGAGCGGGCGCTGGCCGAGGCATCCGTCACTCCCGCCCATGTCACGCATGTCGCCGCGGGGATGGGCCCAGGACCCTTCACGGGGCTTCGCGTCGGCATCGCGGCCTCCCGCGCGTTCGCACTCGGCTGCGGCGTACCCGTCGTGCCGGTGGTCAGCCATGACGCCGTCGCGCTCGAGCTGCTCATCCACGACGCGCTCACCGGTGGATACGAGCACGCCGACGACGAGACGTTCGCGGTCGTCACCGACGCGCGTCGCCGCGAGTTCGCCTACACGCTGTACCGCGGCCTCGACGACGACGGGCTCCCGGTCCGGGTCGCCGAGCCGGCGCTCGTGCCCCGCGACGAGCTCGATCGGGTCCTCGCCGACGCGGGCGCCATGCGGCGCGATGCCGAGCGCATCCCGGCCGCGATGCTGGCTCTCGTCGCTGCTCGGGCGCTGTCGGCCGGGCGCACGGTCGCTCCCGCCCAGGCGCTGTACCTGCGGTCGCCCGACGTCACGCTGCCGTCCGCCCCGAAGCGGGTGGTGGCATGACCCTGCGCGCGGCGACCGCCGACGATCTCGCGGCGATCATGCGCCTCGAGCGCGCCTCGTTCCCGACCGACGCCTGGTCCGAGCCGATGATGCGCGAGGAGCTCGCGTCGCCGCACGGCTGGTACGTGGTCGACGAGGAGGCGGGGCAGATCGTCGGGTACGCCGGACTGCGCGCCGTGAAGAACGCGACGGATGCCGACATCCAGACCATCGCGCTCGCCGAGGCCGCGCGCGGCCGCGGCCGAGGACGCGCACTGTTGCGGACGCTCCTCGAGGAGGCCTCCCGCCGGGGCGTCGCCCACGTGTTCCTCGAGGTGCGCGCCGACAACCCCGTCGCGCAGTCGCTCTACGTCTCGGAGGGATTCTTCGAGATCGGGCGCAAGCCGCGCTATTACCAGCCCGACGACATCGACGCCGTGGTGATGAAGCTCGATCTGCGCGGGTGGACCGCGGCGCGGCATCCGTCGGCGGCGACCGAATCTCGGATCCGGAAACTGGAGAATCGCACGTTTTCCGGAGCCGAGGGCGCGGGTGCTCCGGAAACGAGCGCGAAGTCCGGTTTCCGGAGTGCCGCTCCGGGGTGGGAAGGCGGGGTGTGCACGTGAACGCCTCGGCAGGCTCAGCGGCCGGGCCGCTGGTGCTCGGCATCGAGACCAGCTGCGATGAGACCGGGATCGGCATCGTGCGCGGACGCACGCTGCTGTCGAACACGATCGCGAGCTCGATGGACGAGCACGCGCGGTACGGCGGCGTGGTGCCCGAGGTCGCGGCGCGCGCGCACCTCGAGGCGCTCGAGCCGGCGATCCGCGCCGCGCTCGCCGAGTCCGACGTAGAGCTCGCCGACATCGACGCCGTCGCGGTCACGAGCGGACCCGGGCTCGCCGGAGCCCTCATGGTCGGGGTCGGCGCGGCGAAGGCCCTCTCGGTGGCGCTCGGCAAGCCGCTGTACGCGGTCAACCACCTCGTGGGCCACATCGCCGCCGACATCCTCGACCGCGACGCACCGCCGCTCGAGTACCCCACTGTCGCGCTGCTTGTGAGCGGGGGGCACACGTCGCTGCTGCTGGTGCGCGACCTGACCACCGACGTCGAGCTGCTCGGCGAGACCATGGACGACGCGGCGGGCGAGGCGTTCGACAAGGTCGCGCGCCTGCTCGGGCTGCCCTACCCGGGCGGTCCCGAGATCGATCGGGCCGCGGCGCCCGGGGATCCGAACGCGATCCCGTTCCCGCGCGGCCTGTCGCGTGCGAGCGACCTGCCCAAGCACCGCTACGACTTCTCGTTCTCGGGGCTGAAGACCGCCGTCGCGCGCTGGACCGAGCAGCGGCAGGCGGCGGGCGAGACGGTGCCCGTGGCCGACGTCGCCGCGAGCTTCCGTGAGGCGGTGGTCGATGTGCTCGTCACGAAGGCGCTCGCCGCGTGCCGCGACTACGGCGTGCCGCGCCTGCTGCTCGGCGGCGGTGTCATCGCGAATCGGCGGCTGCGCGACGTCGCGCTCGAGCGCGCGAAAGCCGAGGGCGTGACGGTGCGGATCCCGCCGCTGTCGCTGTGCACCGACAACGGCGCCATGATCGCGGCGCTCGCGTCGGAGCTCATCATGTCGGGTCGCCCCGCGTCGACCCTCGAGTTCGGCGCGGACTCGACGCTCCCGGTCACCGAGATCCAGGTCGCGGAGTCGGCATGAGCGACGACGAGCGGATGCCTCGGCCCGGCGCCGACGGGACCGATCCGGAGGACGCGAAGCCGGCGGCCCGCCCGGAGCCGCGTGCGGAGGCGGCAGCGGATGCGCCGGAGCGCGCGGTGGGGCCGAGCGCTGCGCCGGGGCGCGCGGTGGGGCCGGGCGCTGCGGATGCGCCGCGGGAGCGTGAGGTGGGGCCCGGCGCAGCGGAGGCGCCGCCGGAGCGTGCGGTGGGGCCGGGCGCTGCGCCGGGGGAGCCCGTGCCGCGGGTGGAGCCGCCCTCGCCTGAGATCGAGCTCGCCCAGGACGCCTCCCCGCTGCCGGGTGCGCATCGTGGCGGGTTCCGCCGGCTGCCGACGGCTCCGATCGCCGTGACGGTCCAGTCGGCACCGGCCGAGCCCGGCACCGAAGACTCTCCGCCGCAGCTGGTGTGGGCCCCAGCTGAGGAATCGGGTCTGCATCGAGGGCTCGCCGGCTGGGCGCTGGCGTTCGCCGTCGTCGGTCTGGCGGTGTCGTTGTTCGTGGGCTGGGGCTTCCCGATCGGCATCGTGGCGATCGTCTCGGCGATCCTCGCGCTGCGCCGTCCGCTCGAGAGCCGCAGGCTCGCGGTGTGGGCGATCGCCATCGGCGCGGTGTCGATGATCTACAGCGCCGGCTGGCTGCTGTACGCGGCCTGGCGCGCCGACCTGCTCGGCTGATCGGCGTCAGAGGCGGTCGGCGAGGATCGCGGTGCGGCGCGTGCCGATACGGGTGAGGAACAGCGTCGCCGACTCGGTGCCGCGCAGCTTCAAGCGGGTGCGCAGCTCCGCAGGGTCGACATCCACCCCTCGCTTCTTGATCTCCAGGCGCCCGATGCCGCGTTCTCGCAGTGCCTTGCCGAGTGCCTTGACGTCGGCGGGCAGCACCTCTCGCACGCGGAACGACGAGACGAAGGGCGACGTGAGCGCGGCATCCGACGTCAGATACGCGATGTGCTCGTCGAGCAGGCCGGCTTCGAGCGAGTGCGCGACGTCGCCGATGAGGCGCGCCCGGATCACGGCGCCGTCGGGTTCGTGCAGGTAGGCGCCGAGGTCGCGCACCGGCGCGTCCGGAGTGCGCGGAGCGGGCGTGTGCGCCGTCGGCGACGTCAGCTCATGGGCGGTGCCGCCCCGGATGACCAGCGCCGCACGACGCACGCCCTCGCGGGCGAGCGCGCCCGACCACAGCACCAGCTCGACCGTCGATCCGTCGGCGCTCACCCACTGCGCTTCAACGTCGTCGGGGATGAAGCTGCGGTCGAGGGCTGGGCCGAGCTTCACGCCGACCGGCATGCGTGCGGCGAGGTCGAACACCCAGCCGAGCGCCGGCGACCAGTCCTCCGGACGCGTGCGGGCCGTGTCGGCGTGGCCGGCCGTGCGGCGGGCCGGGTCGAGCCACACGGCGTCGACCTGCGACAGATCGGATGCCTCGGCCGTCGCGTTGCGCACCTCGACGTCGCTGCCGAACGGGGCCAGATTGTAGGCGGCGATCGCGGCGGTCACCTCGTCGGCTTCGACCGCGAGCACGCGCAGACCCAGGCCGGCAAGGCCCAGGGCGTCGCCGCCGATGCCGCAGCCGAGGTCGGCCACGCGCTCGAATCCCGCGTCTCGGAAACGCGCCGCGTGGCGGGCCGCGATCGGCAGGCGCGTGGCCTGCTCGAGGCCGGCGCGGGTGAACAGCATCCGGTCGGCGAGATCGCCGAACTTCGCACGGCCGCGTGTGCGCAGCCGCGCCTGCCCGACGACCGCCGAGACGAGATCGGGGGAGTGGCCGTCCTTCCGCAGGCGTGACACGGCTCGGGCGACGTCGTCGGCCGACTCGACCGGGGGTGCCGCGTCGAGCAGCCGCAGGCCTTCCGGGGTCAGCAGTGCCTGGAGTTCGGAGAGTTCCACCCGCCGAGCCTACGGCCCATGACACCCCGTTTGGCACTCACGTTGCAAGAGTGCCAGCCGGTTGCCTAGACTTGCGTTAGCACTCTCAGTGTGCGGGTGCTAACGAGTCTTAGTCTCAAGAAGGAAGAGGTAGACCGTGTCGGTTTCCATCAAGCCGCTCGAGGACCGCATCGTCATCAAGCAGGTCGAGGCCGAGCAGACCACGTCCAGCGGTCTGGTCATCCCCGACACCGCGAAGGAGAAGCCCCAGGAGGGCGAAGTCGTGGCGGTGGGCCCTGGCCGCATCGATGACAACGGCAACCGTATCCCGCTGGATGTCGCCGTCGGCGACCGCGTGATCTACAGCAAGTACGGCGGCACCGAGGTCAAGTTCGGCGGCGACGAGTTCCTCGTCCTGTCGGCTCGCGACGTCCTGGCGGTCGTCGTCCGCTGAGTCGCGTTTCGCACGTACGAGAGGGCCGGATGCCGAGGCATCCGGCCCTTTCGCATGTCTCCCCTCCTCACCGCCCGGTCGTCTCCGCCCTCTCGTCTCCGCCCTCTCGTCTCCGCCCGCGCGACGTCGCCCGCGCGACGTCGTGTTGAGGTTGAGAAACCACATGTAGGTTGAGACGCTCTCGGATTGGGTGGTTTTCAACCTGCACGTGGTTTTTCAACTTCAACGTCGGGGTGGGACGGCGCACGCGGCGCGTCGTGCCGGCGGGAGAGGGCGGATGCCGGGGGTCGGGGCCGGAGCGCCTGGGCGACGTCGTGTTGAGGTTGAGAAACCACATGTAGGTTGAGACGCTCTCGGATTGGGTGGTTTTCAACCTGCACGTGGTTTTTCAACTTCAACGTGGGGGTGGGACGGCGCGCGCGGCGTGTCGTGCCGGCGGGAGAGGGCGGATGCCGGGGGTCGGGGCCGGAGCGCCTGGGCGACGTCGTGTTGAGGTTGAGAAACCACATGTAGGTTGAGACGCCCTCGGATGGAGTGGTTCTCAACCTGCACGTGGTTTTTCAACCTCAACGTGGGGCGACGGGCCGGGCGGAGCCGGGACCGAGCCCAGCAGGGCCGGCGCAGGCCCAGGGCCCGCGCCGATCCAGGGCCCGCGCCGATCCAGGGCCCGCGCAGGCCCAGGGCCCGCGCAGGCCCAGGGCCCGCGCAGGCCCGGGGCCCGCGCAGACCCAGGCCCGGGCCCGGCCCGGCGGACCGGCTCTAGGCTGGATCGGTGACTCCCGAACCGACCGCGAACCGCGCCGAGGCCGGCGTCGACGATCTCGCGGTGGCGGCGGCATCCACCGCGGGGATCACGTTGCCGCCGACGGGCATCGAGTCGGCGCGCGAGCGTTCGCTCGGCGGCGTGTACGCCTTCTCGGCGTACCTGCTGTGGGGCTTCCTGCCGCTGTACTTCCTGCTGCTCGCGCCGACGGAGCCGTTCGAGCTGGTCGCGTGGCGCATCCTGCTGTCGCTGATCTTCTGCGCCCTGCTGCTCACGGTCACGCGCACGTGGCGCAGGCTCGCCGCGATCATGCGGCAGCGGCGTCTGCTGTGGCTGACGGCACTGGCCGGCGTGCTCATCTACATCAACTGGCAGGTCTTCATCCTCGGCGCCCTGAGCGGGCACGTGATCGAGACGAGCCTGGGGTACTTCATCAACCCGATCGTCACCGTGATGCTGGGAGTGCTGGTGCTGCACGAGCGCCTGCGACGAGCCCAGTGGGTCGCGATCGGCATCGCGGTGGTCGCCGTCGTCGTGATCATCGTGGGCTACGGGGCGTTCCCGTGGATCGCCCTCACGCTCGCGGCCTCGTTCGGCGTCTACGGCCTCGTGAAGAACAAGGTCGGCCCGTCGGTCGACGCCGTGAGCGGGCTGACACTAGAGACCCTCTGGCTCACACCCGTCGCCGCGGTCGTGCTCATCGTCGTCGGCGTGACCGGAGGTCTCACGATGGGCACGAGCGGCTGGGAGCACGCACTGCTCCTCAGCCTCGCCGGCGTCATCACCGCCGTGCCGCTGCTGCTGTTCGCCGCCGGTGCCCGCCGCGCGCCGCTCACGCTCATCGGCATCCTGCAGTTCGTCGCGCCGATCCTGCAGTTCCTCATCGGCTGGCTCGTCCTCCAGGAGCCGATGCCGCTCGAACGCTGGATCGGGTTCGGCCTGGTGTGGGTCGCGCTCACCATCCTGACCGTGGACTCGGTGCTCCACACCCGCCGCGCGCGCCTGGCCGCGGCATCCGCCGACTGAGCCCGAGCCTGAGCCCGAGCCCGCGCCCGAGCCCGAGCCCGCGCCCAAACGGTGCCGCAGGCGGTCAGCGCACCAGTCGTGCGATCGCCTGCGAGGCCTCGGTGATCTTCGCGTCGGCCTCCGGGCCGCCCAGGCGCGCGGCGTCGACGACGCAGTGGCGCAGGTGGTCGTCGAGCAGCCCGACGGCGACCGCCTCGAGGGCGGAGGTCAGCGCGCTGATCTGCGTGAGGATGTCGATGCAGTACTTCTCGTCCTCGACCATCTTGTGGATGCCGCGCGCCTGGCCTTCGATGCGCTTGAGGCGGTTGAGGTACTTGTCCTTGTCGGTGATGTACCCGTGGTGGGTGTGCTCGTGCGTCTGGACGTCGGTCATGACTTCTTCTCCTGGAGGGAACGGAACGTGCGCAGTCGCAGGCTGTTGCCGACGACGAAGACGCTCGACAGGGCCATCGCGGCACCGGCGATCATCGGATTGAGCAGGCCCAGCGCCGCCAGCGGGATCGCCGCGACGTTGTACGCGAAGGCCCAGAACAGGTTGACCTTGATGGTGCCGAGCGTCGACCGTGACAGCCGGATGGCGTCGGCCGCGCTGCGCAGATCGCCGCGCACCAGGGTGATGTCGGATGCCTCGATCGCGGCATCCGTCCCCGTCCCCATCGCGAGCCCCAGGTCGGCCTGCGCGAGGGCGGCGGCGTCGTTCACGCCGTCGCCGACCATCGCCACGACCCGGCCCTCGGCCTGCAGTGCCTTGACGGCGTCGACCTTCTCGTGGGGCAGCACCTCGGCGGTGACGCGGTCGATGCCGACCTCGGCGGCGATCGCACGCGCCGCGGCGGCGTTGTCGCCGGTGAGGAGGACGGGCGTGAGCCCGAGGCCGCGCAGTTGTGCGACCGCCTCGCGGCTGGTGGGCTTGACCTGGTCGGCGACCACGAGCAGGCCCCGCACCTCGCCGTCCCACGCGACCGCGACGGCGGTGCGACCGGATGCCTCGGCCGCCGCCTTCGCGTCGGCCAGCGGCGCCGGCAGGGTCAGCGCCCAGTCCGCGAGCAGGACGTCGCGGCCGACGAGCACCGCACGCCCGTCCACGACGCCCGAGACGCCCTTGCCCGGCACGTTCTGGAACGACTCGACGGCGGGCAGGTCGCCGGTCTCGGCGACCGCGGCGCGCGCGATGGCCTGTGCGATCGGGTGCTCCGAGGCGTGCTCGACCGCGCCCGCGAGACGCAGCACCTCGCGGCGGGCGGCGGGGGCGGCATCCGCCCGCGTCTTCTCCACCGGATCCGGAATTCGGACTTCCGCGCGGTTTCCGGAGTCGTGGCCGCTGCCGCTCCGGAAAACGTCACGTTCTCCGGTTTCCGGATCCGAATCCGCGGCCACGACCACGTCGATGAGCGCCATGCGACCGGTCGTGACCGTGCCGGTCTTGTCGAGCACCACGGTGTCGACGGTGCGGGTCGACTCGAGCACCTCAGGACCCTTGATCAGGATGCCGAGCTGCGCTCCGCGGCCGGTTCCGACCAGCAGCGCGGTCGGCGTGGCGAGCCCGAGCGCGCACGGGCACGCGATGATGAGCACGGCGACGGCCGCCGTGAACGCCATGGGAGCGGACCCGCCGATGAGCAGCCATCCCGCCAGCGTGCCGATGGCGATCAGCAGCACGATCGGCACGAATACGCCCGAGATCCGGTCGGCGAGGCGCTGCACTTTGGCCTTGCCCGACTGCGCGTCTTCGACGAGACGCGCCATCTGCGCGAGCTGCGTGTCGTCGCCGACGCGCGTGGCGCGCACGACGAGCCGTCCGCCGGCGTTCACGGTCGCGCCGACGACGGCGTCGCCGGGCGAGACCTCGACCGGAACGGACTCTCCGGTCACCATCGAGGCGTCGACGGCCGACGTGCCCGAGACGACGACGCCGTCCGTCGCGATCTTCTCGCCGGGGCGCACGACGAACTCCTCGCCCACGCGCAGCTCGCCGACGGGCACGCGCTCCTCGACGGGGGAGCCGCCGCCGGCCGGGACGCGCAGCACGGCCACGTCCTTCGCGCCGACCTCGAGCAGCGCCCGCAGCGCGGCGCCTGCGCGCCGCTTCGATCGTGTCTCGAAGTACCGGCCCGCCAGCACGAACGTCGTGACGCCGGAGGCGACCTCGAGATAGATGTTGCCCGCGCCGTCGCTCGGCTGCACCGACCACTCGAACGCCTCCATCATGCCGGGCATGCCGGCGTCGCCGAGGAACAGCGCGTACAGCGACCACAGGAACGCGGCCGAGACGCCGAGCGAGATCAGCGTGTCCATCGTGGCGGCGCCGTGGCGGAGGTTGATCCACGCGGCGCGGTGGAACGGCCACGCTCCCCACACCACGACGGGGGCGGCCAGCGCCAGCGACGCCCACTGCCAGTAGGTGAACTGCAGCGCCGGGATCATCGCGAGGAGGATGACGGGCGCCGAGAGGATGGCCGATCCGATCACGCGCTGCCGCAGCGCGGTGAGCTCCGGGTCGGGGGCAGGGCCGCTGTCCGCGGTGTCGGGAACGGGCGGCGCGGGCAGTGCCGCGCTGTACCCCGTCTTGACCACCTCGTCGATGAGTGCCTGCGGGTCGATGCCCGCGGCGGCGTTCACGACGGCTTTCTCGGTGGCGTAGTTGACGGATGCCTCCACCCCGTCCATCCGGTTCAGTCGCTTCTCGATCCGCGCCGCGCACGAGGCGCACGTCATGCCGCCGATCTCGAGCTCGATCCGGGCAGCCGGGGCCGAGGCGTCCATGTCAGGCTCGCGCAGCCGCGTAGCCGGCCTCGTCGACGGCCGCGAGGACCGCGTCGTCGGCGAGGTCCGCCGCCGTGACGATCGTCAGGGTGCCCGCGGCCGCGCTCACCCGGACGTCCTCGACGCCGGCGAGCTTCGACACCTCGCGACGCACGGATGCCTCGCAGTGCCCGCACGTCATTCCGGTCACCGTGTACTGCTGCTCCGCCATGATTCTCCGGCCTTTCGACTCGTGGTTCACGATACCCCCTCGGGGTACGCCGCCTTCAGCTTATACCCGTCCGGGGTATGCGGGGCCGATCGGCACCGCATCGACCTGCGAAGCGCCGATCTCGCGGCGTTACAAACCGTTAACGAAGAGCAACACAAACAATCCCCTCCCGCGGTTAGGTTTAGGGCATTGAGTCGGTCCCCGAGCCGACCGCGTACACCCACAGCAAGGAGCAACATGAGCGTCTTCACCCGCTCGCGCAAGACCACCGTCCTCGGTGGACTGGCGCTCGTCGGCGCCAGCGCCCTCGTCCTCGCCGGCTGTGCCGGCGGCGGCACCGGCGGCACCGACGAACCGACCGACAACGGGCCGACCGAGGAGATGACCCTCAGCCTCGGCACGGCGCTTCCGCAGACCGGCAACCTGGCATTCCTCGGCCCGCCCGAGGAAGCGGGCGTTGCGTATGCCGTCGCGCAGATCAACGAGGTCAGCGACGACACCGGCCTCACCGTCGAGGTCGAGTACGGCGACTCGGGCGACACCGACAACAAGGCCTACGAGACCGAGATCCCCCGCCTGCTGGGCGAGGGCGTGTCGGCCATCATCGGCGCCGCGTCGTCGGGCACGTCGCTGCAGTTCATCGACCAGGTGACCGGCGCCGGCGTCATCCAGTTCTCGCCGGCCAACACGTCCGACGCGTTCACCACCTACGACGACAACGGGCTGTACTTCCGTACCGCGCCCTCCGACGTCCTCCAGGGTGAGGTCCTCGGCAACCTGATCGCCGAAGACGGGCACCAGACGCTCGGCATGATCGTCCTGAACGACTCGTATGGCACCGGCCTCGCCAAGTACGTCACCGAGGCGTTCGAGGGCGCCGGCGGCGAGGTCGTCGCGGCTCCCACCTACAACACGGGTGACACGAGCTTCGACGCGCAGATCTCGGAGGTCCTCGCGGCCGACCCCGACGCGATCGCCCTGATCACGTTCGAAGAGGTCAAGACGATCCTCCCGAGCCTGTTCGGACAGTTCCCCGCGGAAGACCTGTACTTCGTCGACGGCAACCTGGCCAACTTCGGAGACGAGTTCCCCGCAGGCTCGCTGACCGGCGCGAAGGGCACGTTCCCGGGCCTGTCGCTCGACGCGATCACGACCTTCACCGACGACCTGCAGGCGTTCGTCGAGTCGGAGGGTGACGAGCCGCTCACCGAGTTCACCTACGCGGCGGAGTCGTACGACGCGACGGTGCTCCTCGCACTCGCCGCGCTCGCTGCGGGCTCGACCGACGCGGCCGACATCGCTGAGAAGCTGATCGAGGTCTCGGGCGGCTCGGGCGATGGTGAGAAGTGCACCTCGTACGCCGAGTGCGCCGAGATCATCGTGGATGGGGGCGTCGCCGACTACGACGGCATCTCCGGTCCGATCACGTTCGACGAGGTCGGCGACCCGACCGAGGCGTCGATCGGCATCTACCAGTTCGTGGACGACAACACCTACGTCGCCTACGAGGACTGATCGTCTCCTGACGTAGAACGGCCCCGGGTCCTCGGACCCGGGGCCGTTCCGTATGTCCCGGCCGCGGCACGCGCCACGGCGGGACGCCCGCACAGCAGCGAAGCGGGGGTGGATGCCGTGGCATCCGCCCCCGCTTCGCGAGGCGTGCGGGCTACTTGCCCAGCGTCCCCAGGTACAACTCGGTGACCTTCGGGTCGCCCAGCAGCTCGCGGCCCGAGCCGGTGTAGGCGTCGCGGCCCTGGTCGAGCACGTAGCCGCGGTCGCAGATCTGCAGGCAGCGACGTGCGTTCTGCTCGACCATGATGCAGGTCACGCCGGCCTTGTTGATCTCGGAGACGCGGATGAACGCCTCGTCCTGCCGCACGGGCGACAGTCCGGCCGAGGGCTCGTCGAGGAGCAGCACCTTCGGGTCCATCATGAGCGCACGGCTCATCGCGACCATCTGGCGCTCACCGCCCGAGAGCGAGCCGGCGCGCTGCTTGAGGCGCTTGCCGAGCTCCGAGAAGATGCCGGTGACGAACTCGAGGCGCTCCTTGTAGATGCCGGGCCGCTGGTACAGCCCCATCTGCAGGTTCTCTTCGATCGTCAGGCTCGGGAAGACGTTGTTGTTCTGCGGGATCATGCCGACGCCGCGCGCGACGAGCTTGTTCGCCCGGAGGCCGGTGATGTCTTCGCCCTCGAGCGAGATCGTGCCGCTGCGGATGTTCACCTGCCCGAAGATCGCCTTCAGCAGGGTCGACTTGCCGGCGCCGTTCGGGCCGATGATGCCGATGAGCTCGCCCTGGTGGGCGACGAGACTGCAGCCGTTGAGGATGTTCACGCCGGGCAGGTAGCCCGCGTGGACCTCGTCGATGAGGACGACGGGGGTTCCGGTGGCGGTGGGAGCGGTCACTTGCCGTCCTCCTGTTCTTCTTCGGCGATGCCCTGGTCGACGAGGACATCGGCGTCGGCCGCCGCAGAGGCCGCGGCATCCGTCGTCGGATCGGCCTCGATGACGGCGATGCGGCCCGTCACGACGCCGAGGTCGAGCTCCTGGTGGGCGCCGAGGTAGGCGTCGATCACGGCCGGGTTCTTCATCACGGACTCGGGGTCGCCCTCCGCCACGATCTTGCCCTCGGCCATCACCACGACCCAGTCGGCGATGTGGCGCACCATGTGCATGTCGTGCTCGACGAAGAGCACGGTCATGCCCTCGTCCTTCAGATCGAGGATCTTGTCGAGGAGGGACTGGGTGAGGGCCGGGTTCACGCCGGCCATCGGCTCGTCGAGCATGACGAGCGTCGGCTCGGTCATGAGCGAACGCGCCATCTCGAGCAGCTTGCGCTGTCCGCCCGAGAGACTCGCGGCGAAGTCGTCGGCCTTGGCGTCGAGCTTGAACTTCTTCAGCAGCAGCATCGCGCGGTCTTCGATGTCGGCATCCTGCGTCCGCCACAGCGCCGGGATGAGGCTGGCCCAGAACTTCTCGCCTCGCTGGCCCGTCGCGCCGAGCTTCATGTTGTCCATCACCGTGAGCAGGCCCAGGGCCTTGGTGAGCTGGAACGTGCGGACCAGGCCCATACGGGCCACCTTGTACGCGGGCACGCCCGACAGCGACTTGCCGTCGAAGGTCCAGGTGCCGTGGTCGGGGCGGTCGAAGCCCGTCAGCAGGTTGAACAGCGTCGTCTTGCCCGCACCGTTCGGGCCGATGAGGGCGGTGATCGCACCCCGCGGCACCTCGAGATGCTCGACGTCGACGGCGGTGACGCCGCCGAACGCGCGGTGGATGCCGTCGGCCACGATGATCGGGTCGACCTTGGCGACGCCGGGGACGGCGTCGCCGACGTGGAGCCCTGTCGTCTTCGGACGGGCGACCGGAGCGGCCCCCGTGCTCGGCGGGGCCTCGCTCGTGGCGCCGTTGGAGGGCGTGCTGTTACTTGACAAAGGTCAGCTCCTTCTTGTTGCCCAGGAGACCCTGAGGCATGAAGATCACGAGCAGCATGAGCGCGACGCCCACGAGGATGAAGCGGAGCGTGCTCGCCTGGATCTGCGAGAGCCCGAACAGCCAGCCCGCCGATGCCAGCGCGGGAAGGACGTTCGAGAGGAACGTCTGCAGCGCCCAGAAGATGAGCGAGCCGAGGAGCGGACCGAAGACCGTCGCCGCACCGCCGAGGAGGAGCGCCGTCCACACGAAGAACGTGAGGGAGGTGACGTAGACGCCGGGGCTGACCGCGGAGGGGAGCGCATATACGACGCCTCCGGCGGCGGCGAGGACGCCGCCGAGCACCAGTGCCTGCATCTTGTACGAGAAGACGTTCTTGCCGAGCGAGCGCACCGCGTCCTCGTCTTCACGGATGCCCTTGAGGGTGCGGCCCCACGGGCTGTGGGTCAGCATCCAGACCACCAGCACGGCGATCCCGAGGGTGACCAGGCCCATGATGCGCACCCACCAGCCGGTCTCGTTGTACGTCCACGGGCCGAAGCCGTAGCTGCCGCTCGGGATCGGGTTCGAGGCGCGGAAGCTGGCGTGGTAGCCGCTCAAGCCGTCGGCCGAGCCCGTCACGGAGTCGAACGCCGTCGTGAGGAACAGCAGGCGCACGACCTCGGCGGCCGCGATCGTGACGATCGCAAGGTAGTCGCCGCGGAGGCGAAGCGTCGGGATGCCGAGGATCAGGGCGAAGATCGCCGCGGCGCCGAGACCGATCAGCGCACCCGCCCACCAGGGCAGGCCGAAGCTGAGGATCGAGATCGCGTAACCGTAGGCGCCGATGGCCATGAAGCCCGCGATGCCCATGTTGATCAGACCCGCGTACCCGAAGTGCACCGCGAGGCCGAGCGCGGCCAGCGCGTACCCGATCGTCGCCGGGCTCAGGATCGAGGAAGCGGTGTTGGAGAGAATCTGCAGCCAGTCCATGAGTATGCCCCTAACCAATCCGCTCGCGTCGGCCCAAGATGCCCTGTGGCCGGAACAGCAGGATCACGATGAGGATGAACAGTGCGCTGGCGTACTTGAGGTCGGCCGGGATCCACAGGCTCGACGCCTCCACCAGGATGCCCACGATCAGTGCGCCGACCAGCGCGCCGTACGCCGTGCCGAGGCCGCCGAGGACGACCGCGGCGAACATGAGCAGCAGGATCTGCGCGCCCATGTCCCACTTGATGCCCGGGCGGTAGTACGCGTACAGGATGCCGGCGAGGCCCGCGAGCGTGCCCGCGACGATCCACACCACGCGGACGACGGAGTCGACGTCGATACCGGACGCGGCGGCGAGCGACGGGTTGTCGGAGATCGCCCGCGTCGCCTTGCCGATCCGGGAACGCGTCAGCCACAGCGCGAACGCGACGATCACCACGATCGAGATGGCCAGCGAGATCATGTCGACCACGCTCAGCTGCACCGAGCCGAACAGCGGGATCTTGTTCTCCGCCGAACCCGGGAGCTGCAGAGTACCGCCGCCGATGAACAGCTGGAAGATGTAGCGCAGCGCGAGCGAGAGGCCGATGCTGACGATCATCAGCTGCACGACCGCCACTCGTCGTCGTCGCAACGGTCTCCACAGGATCATGTCGAGCACGAGGCCGAACAGGGCGCTGAGGATGACCGCGACGGGATAGCCGAGCCACCACGGCAACGCGAGGCTGGCAGGCGTCACCAGCAGATACGCCGCGATCGCACCGAACGTGACCATCTCGCCGTGGGCGAAGTTCGAGATGCCCGTCGTGCCGTACACCAGCGTCAGGCCGATCGCCGCCAGGGCGAGCATGAGGCCGAAGCTGACGCCCTGCACGAGGCGCTGGACGAGCTGGTCGAAGAAGCTCGTGACGTTGCGCTGGCCCTCGCCGATGAAGAAGTTGACGCTCACGCGTCCGCCCGGTCCCACGACGACTTCCTTGACGTTGGGGGACTCGTCTTCGGGATCGACGACGGCGATGCCTTCGGGGAGCGTCTCTTCGTTGAGAGTCACCACGTAGGTCTCGCCGCGCTCGGGAACGCCGACGCGCCATTGACCGTTCTCGTCGGTCTCGGCCTCCTGCTCACCGCCCGGCCCGTCGATGATGAGGACGACGCCTTCGAGCGGCTCGCCGTCGAGCTGCACATTGCCACTGATGCGGTACGGATCGTCGTCGTCGGCAGCCGCCGGCGTCGCGCTGGCGAACAGCCCGAACGCGACGAGCAGCAGCCCGAGCAGTGCGACGACGGCGCGCACTCCGGCGATACGTCTCGTGGTCACAGTCGTAGGACCCACAGAACCTCCAGTTCGGCACCACGCGTACACCGAAGCTCGGGTCGCATCGGCCGTGATGAACGACGGTACGACTGTAATGTGTCCGCGGTGTTTCGCCTACGGCACCCTGTGGATACGTGATCCGATCGCAACTCCCGCCGGGTTCGCGCGTGCGTGCGCGCGGCACCGCGCACGCGCTCCCGCGCGCCTCGACGCGCGGGAACAATCCGCGTTCTCCGGCGCTTAGAATCGAGTACGGAGCGTCACGAGCGCACCGGCCGCCGCAGTCCATCCCCGAGACACGCGCCGCGCGCGCAGGAGACCCCATGGAGCACCACGACCCCTTCGGCTTCGTCGGACTGACCTACGACGATGTGCTGCTGCTGCCTGGGCACACCGACGTCATCCCCAGTGAAGCCGACACCTCGTCCCGTGTGACGCGGCGGATCACGGTGGCCACGCCCCTGATCTCGAGCGCGATGGACACGGTCACCGAGGCTCGCATGGCGATCGCGATCGCCCGCGAAGGCGGTCTGGGCATCATCCACCGCAACCTCTCCATCCAGGAGCAGGCATCGATGGTGGACCGCGTCAAGCGCAGCGAGTCCGGCATGATCACCGACCCGATCACGACGACCCCCGACGCGACGATCGAGGAGGTCGACGACCTCTGCGCGACCTACCGCATCTCGGGGCTCCCGGTGATCGACGAGGACGGGCGACTCGTCGGCATCGTGACGAACCGCGACATGCGCTTCGTGTCGGGTTTCGAGCGCCAGACCACGAAGGTGCGCGACGTCATGACGAGCGAGGGCCTGGTCACGGGCCGCGTCGGCATCAGCGCGGGCGAGGTCATCTCGCTGTTCGCGCATCACCGTGTCGAGAAGCTCCCGCTCATCGACGACGACGGCACGCTCGCCGGCCTCATCACCATCAAGGACTTCGACAAGAGCGAGAAGTACCCGCTCGCGACCAAGGACGAGCAGGGGCGCCTGCGCGTCGGCGCGGCGATCGGCTTCTTCGGCGACGCCTGGCAGCGCGCCGAGGCGCTGCGCGACGCCGGCGTGGACGTGCTCGTGGTCGACACCGCGAACGGCCAGTCCGCCGGCGTCATCGACATCGTGCGCCGCCTCAAGGCCGACGCGAGCTTCGACCACATCGACGTCATCGGCGGCAACGTCGCGACGCGCGAGGGCGCACAGGCGCTCATCGACGCCGGTGTCGACGCCGTCAAGGTCGGCGTGGGGCCGGGCTCGATCTGCACCACGCGGGTCGTGGCCGGGGTCGGTGTGCCGCAGGTGACGGCCGTGTACGAGGCATTCCTCGCGGCCCGCGAAGCCGGCGTGCCGGTGATCGCCGACGGCGGCCTGCAGTATTCGGGCGACATCGCGAAGGCGCTCGTCGCCGGCGCCGACACCGTCATGCTCGGCTCGCTGCTCGCCGGCACCGACGAGTCGCCCGGCGAGATCGTGTTCCAGGGCGGCAAGCAGTTCAAGCAGTACCGCGGCATGGGGTCGCTGGGTGCGCTGCAGACCCGCGGCAAGAAGACGTCGTACTCGAAGGACCGCTACTTCCAGGCCGATGTGCCCAGCGACGACAAGCTGATCCCCGAGGGCATCGAGGGTCAGGTCGCCTACCGCGGTCCGGTCTCGGCCGTGGCGTACCAGCTCGTCGGCGGGCTGCGCCAGTCGATGTTCTACGTCGGCGCCCGCACGATCGACGAGCTGAAGGCCAAGGGCAAGTTCGTGCGCATCACGGCGGCGGGCCTCAAGGAATCCCACCCCCACGACGTGCAGATCGTCGTCGAGGCGCCCAACTACAAGCGCTGAGCGCGAATGCCGACGGATGCCGCGCCTTCCGCCGACGTGTTCTGCGAGGTCGCTAGCCTGATGTCGTGATCAGGCAGCGGCGGCACCCGGCGGCGACGCAGGGCACGCTGCGCCTGGAGGCTTTCACCGACGGCGTGTTCGCGATCGCGGCGACGCTGCTGGTGCTCGACCTCACGACGCATCAGCTGGGCAAGGTCGACAGCGACGCCGAGCTGTGGGCGGCGCTCGGCGGGATGGCCGAGCTGTTCTTCAACTTCGCGCTCAGCTTCGTGCTGCTGTGCCTGCTGTGGATGGTGCACGTCCGGCAGTTCGAGTACATCGCGCGCGTCGACGCGATGATGCTGTGGCTCAACAGCGGGCGGCTGCTGTTCATCGTGCTGGTGCCCTTCGCGACCGGACTCACGACCGAGTACGAGGCGTATCTGGCCGGGCGTCTCGCGATGCCCGTGACCTTCTTCTTCGCGATCCTGCTCGGCACGCTCGAGTGGGGCTGGGCGCGCCGGCGCCGCGACGTGCTCATGACCGGCACGAGCGAGACGGATGCCGTCGCCCAGGGCCGCGGATCGCTCAGCGCCCTCGTGATCTCGGCCGGCACCGTCGTCCTCGCGCCGTGGATCGGCTCAGCGGCGTTCCTGCTGTTCGCGCTCGACGGCGTGGTGACGAGGCTGCTCGAGGGCAGGCGGGCGGCACCCGGCGCCTCGGACCCCGCCGTCCCCGACGAGAACACGCGATAGCACCTCCGCGGACGGTACTGCGGTGCTGTCGCGTGTTCTCGCCGGGTGAGGGGGCGGTCAGCGGGCGCCGACGGGCTCGGGCTCGGGCGCGGATTCGCCGGAGATGACGGATGCCTCGGCCGAGGCATCCGTCGTCGTCGAAGACCGTCCTGCCGGAAGCCAGAGCGCGACCACCGTCGCAGCGAAGAGCACGGCGGCGCCGGTGAAGACCGCCGGGCGTGCGGCGTCGACGTACAGGTCGGGCAGGAGCTCGCCGCCCGCGCCGACGAAGATCGCCGTCATCACCGCGGTGCCGAGGGCGACGCCGAGCTCGCGGACCGTGGAGTTCACCCCGGAGGCCTTCGCGTGGTCGACGAGTCCGAGGGTGGCTAGGAGCGCGGTCGCCGACGGGGCGAAGACGAGCGCCATGCCGACGCCGGCCATGATGAACGGCGCGATGAGCGCGGGGTAGTCGACCTCGGTCGACATCACGGTGGCGATCCACGTGAGCGCGGCGCCCTGCAGCGCGAGTCCGACCACGAGCAGAACGCGCGTGCCGACGCGCGGTGCGAGCATGCCCGCGATCGGCGCGACGAACATGGGCGCGAGCGTCCAGGGAGTGGTCTGCACAGCGGCCTCGAGCGGCGACGAGCCGCCGACGACCTGCAGGTACTGGATGAGCAGGAAGACCGCGCCGAACGTGCCGAAGCTGAACGCGAACCCGACGACGTTCGTGATCGAGAACGAGCGGTCGCGGAACAGGCGCAGCGGCATCAGCGGCGCCTTGCTGCGCGCCTGCCACACGAGGAAGGCGGCGACGAGCACCACACCGAGCGCGATCTCGGCGATGACGTCGAGCGACTCCCAGCCGTCGTCGTTGCCGCGCACGATCGCGTGGACGAGCGCGAGCACGCCGGTCGCGGCGAGCACCGCGCCGGGCACGTCGATGCGCGCGCGTGCGCCGAAGTCGTTGCGCAGCACCATGAGGGCGAGCGGGATGGCGATGAGGGCGACGGGCACGTTGATCCAGAAGATCGCCTGCCAGTTCCAGCCCTCCATGATGGCCCCGCCGACGAGGGGACCGACGGCGACGCCGAGTCCGGAGATCCCTCCCCAGATGCCGATGGCCAGGGCGCGCCGCTCGCGGGGCACGGCGCCGCTGAGGAGTGCGAGGGAGAGGGGCATGACGGCGGCGGCGCCGAGCCCTTGCACCGCGCGGGCGGCGATGAGCTGGCCCGGATCGGTGCTGAGGGCGGCGAGCACCGACCCGATGCCGAACAGCCCGATGCCGAGGGTGAACACGGTGCGGCGGCCGAATCGGTCGCCGAGCGCGGCGGCGACGAGGATCGCGCCGGCGAAGGCCAGCGTGTAGGCGTTCACGAACCACTGCAGCTCTTCGACGCTCGCGCCCATGTCTCGGTGCAGCACCGGCAGCGCGTTGGTCATGACGAGGTTGTCGAGCGTGGCCATGAACATCGGGAGGGATGCCGCGGCGAGCACGAGGGCGAACGGACGGGTGCGACGGACCGGCGGGGCAGGAGGCGAGGTGGTCATGGGATCTCCGGTAGTAATCGAATGATTACCGAATGTAGTAATCGACTGATTACAAAGTCAAGTCATTCGCTGATAACGTGACGACATGAGCATTCAGCGCCTCGACGGCGAGGGCGTTCCGGTCGACACGGCCGTTGATCCCGCTCGTCGTCTCACGTCCGACGAACGCCGTCAGCAGATCCTGCGCGCCGCGACCGCGGTGTTCGGCGCGCGGGGCTACGAGGGCGCGACCACCGACGAGGTCGCCCGCGCCGCCGGCGTCAGCCAGCCCTACGTGGTGCGGCTGTTCGGGTCGAAAGAGAACCTGTTCCTCGCCACCATCGAGGATGCGCTCGTTCGCCTGATCGCAGGGTTCCGTGCGGCGCTCGCCGAGGGCGACGACGAGACTCTGCGCAAGCGGATCGGCCAGGCGTACGTCGATCTCCTGGAGGTGCGCGGGCTCCACCAGACGCTCGCCCACGCCTACCTGCTCGGCAGCCACCCGATGATCGGACCCGCCGCCCGGCGCGGATTCACCGCGGTGTGGCGGTTCTTCCGCGACGAGGTGGGAATGGACGCCGACGAGGCGCGGGCGTTCATGGCCGAGGGCATGCTCATCAGCACGATGATCGGCCTGCGGCTCGTCGACGACTACGGCTCCGATCCGCAGATCACCGAGCTGTTCCGGGCGTGCTTCCCGACCGAGCTGCCGCACGTGCTCGAGCTGGTGCCGCGCGGCGACGAGCGCTGGTAGCGACGAGAGACCCGGGCGACGGATGCCGGAGGCTGGCCGCCCGTCCGTGACCCGGCGTATCGTCGGTGCCATGTGCCGGAACATCCACACGCTCCACAACTTCGAGCCTGCTGCGACCTCCGACGAGGTCCATGCCGCCGCGCTCCAGTACGTGCGCAAGATCGCGGGCACCACGAAGCCGTCGAAGGCCAATCAGGAGGCGTTCGACCGCGCCGTGCACGAGATCGCGCACGCGACGCAGCACCTGCTCGACGACCTCGTCGCGGTGTCGCCGCCGAAGAACCGCGAGGAGGAGGCGGCCAAGGCGCGCGAGCGCGCGATCCGTTCGGGCCGCTACGCCGCTCCTGCCGCCTGACCCCGTTTCGTCTCGCTTCGCTCGCTCAACGACCGTAGGTCCCGGGTCCCCGGTCGTTGAGCGAGGGAGCGCCAGCACCCCTGCTGCGCCAGGGCTGGGGGTCGCGGTCGCAGAACCGGAGCCCCCCGGTCGTTGAGCGAGGGAGCGCCCGCACCCCTGGTGCGCCAGGGCTGCGGGTCGCGGCGCAGAACCGGAGCCCTCCGGTCGTTGAGCGAGGGAGCGCCAGCGACCGAGACGAAACGCCTCCGACCCGGCGAGCACCCCTGGCCGCGCGGCTGAGGTATCCTGGTCGGCTCCCCGTTCGGCGACGGGTGCCGTGCGGAGCAGACAGGACTCACCGTGGGCTACATCGACATCGCCGCCGTCTCGTACGTGCTGCCGGACGGGCGGCCGCTGCTCGACGAGGTCTCGTTCCGGGTCGGGGAGGGCTCGACGACGGCGCTCATCGGCCAGAACGGCGCCGGCAAGACCACGCTGCTGCGGATCGTGCGGGGCGAACTCGCGCCGCACTCCGGCGTCGTCTCGATCGACGGCGGGCTCGGCGTCATGGACCAGTTCGTCGGCCACGGCGAGGCCGGCCAGACCGTGCACGACCTCCTCATCGCGGTCGCGCCCGACCGGGTGCGCCGGGCCGCACGCGAGCTGGAGGACTCCGAGGCCGCGATCATCGAGCGCGACGACCTCGACACGCAGATGCGGTACGCCGCCGCGCTCGCCGACTACGCCGAGGCCGGCGGCTACGAGTACGAGACCGTGTGGGACACGTGCACGACCGCGGCCCTCGGCATCCCGTTCGCGCGTGCGCGGTTCCGGGAGCTCACGACCCTGTCGGGCGGGGAGCAGAAGCGTCTCGCGCTCGAGGCCCTGCTGCGCGGCCCCGACCAGGTGCTGCTGCTCGACGAGCCCGACAACTACCTCGACGTCCCGGGCAAGCGCTGGCTCGAAGAGCGCCTGCGCGAGACGCCGAAGACGGTGCTGCTGGTGTCGCACGACCGTGAGCTGCTGGCGCGCGCGGCCGACCGCATCGCGACGCTGGAGGTCGGCGGCGCAGGCAGCACGGCATGGGTGCACGGCGGCGGCTTCGGCACGTATCACCGCGCCCGAGACGAACGGATGCTGCGCCTGGACGAACTGCGCCGGCGCTGGGACGAGCAGCATGCCAAGCTCAAGGAGCTGGTCGCGACACTGAAGGTCAAGGCGGCGGCCAACGACGGCTTCGCGTCGCGCTACCGGGCCGCGCAGACCCGCCTGCGCATGTTCGAGGACGCCGGTCCGCCGCAGGAGCGTCCGCCCGAGCAGGACCTCGCCCTGCGGCTGCGCGGCGCCCGCACGGGCAAGCGCGCGGTCGTGGCCGAGGGCCTCGAGCTCACCGGGCTCATGAAGCCGTTCGACCTCGAGGTGTGGTTCGGCGACCGCGTGGCCGTGCTGGGGTCGAACGGCTCGGGCAAGTCGCACTTCCTGCGGCTGCTCGCCCGCGGGGGCACCGACCCCGACGGGCGGCTCGGGCACATCACGACCACGGGCTCCGGCCTCGAGCCCGTCGCGCACACCGGGCGCGCGGTGCTCGGCGCCCGCGTCGTGCCCGGCTGGTTCGCGCAGACGCACCGCCACCCCGAGTTCACCGGGCGCACGCTGCTCGACATCCTGCATCGCGGCGAGGACGCGCGCGCCGGCCTCCCGCGCGAGGCGGCGAGCTCGGCGCTCGACCGCTACGGGCTCGTCGCGCAGGCCGAGCAGACCTTCGACAGCCTGTCGGGCGGTCAGCAGGCGCGGTTCCAGATCCTGCTGCTCGAGCTGTCGGGGGCGACGCTGCTGCTGCTCGACGAGCCGACCGACAACCTCGACCTCGTTTCGGCCGAGGCCCTGCAGGACGCGCTCGCGCGCTTCGAGGGCACCGTGCTCGCCGTCACGCACGACCGCTGGCTCGCGAAGTCCTTCGACCGTTTCCTCGTGTTCGGGTCGGACGGGCGCGTGTTCGAGTCCGACGTGCCGGTGTGGGACGAGACCCGCGTCGCGCGGGCACGCTGACCGTGACGGATGCCTCGGCTCGAGGCATCCGTCGTCCGCCCGGCCGCTCGTCCGCTCGGCCGCTCGGCCGTCCGGCCGCTCGGCCGCTCGGCGCGCGCCTTCGGTCCGTGTGCCGGATCCGGAATTCGGACTTCGGCACTGTTTCCGGAGCCCGTCGGGCCGGGGGCTCCGGAAAGTGGTCGATGCTCCGGTTTCCGGATCCGGTGAACGGGCGCAGGGCGTCCGTCGTGTGCCGGATCCGGAATTCGGACTTCGGCACTGTTTCCGGAGCCCGTCGGGCGTGGAGCTCCGGAAAGTGGTCGATGCTCCGGTTTCCGGATCCGGTGAACGGGCGCAGCGCATGCGTCGTTTGCCGGATCCGGGTTTCGGACCGTGGCTCTGTCGCCGGGCGTTCGGGTTGAGGCATCCGTCGGCCGTGGACGTTCTGGCTTGAGGCATGCGTCGTGTGCCGGATCCGGAATTCGGACTTCGGCACTGTTTTCCGGAGCCCGTCGGGCCGGGGGCTCCGGAAAGGGCTTCGAGCTCCGGTTTCCGGATCCGGTGGACTGGGGGCCGCGCCAGAGGCGGAGTGGCGGGGAGGGGGACTGCGGGCGCGAGAGACCCGGCGGGTAGGCTGGTCGGGTGAGCATGGACATCGAACTCGGCCGCGCCAAGCGCGCACGCCGCGCGTACACGTTCGACGACATCGCGGTGGTGCCGTCGCGGCGCACGCGCAACCCCGAGGACGTCTCGACGACGTGGACGATCGACGCGTTCAGCTTCGACATCCCGGTGCTGGGCGCGCCGATGGACTCCGTCGTCAGCCCGCGGACCGCGATCATGCTCGGCCAGCTCGGCGGCCTCGGTGTGCTCGACCTCGAGGGCCTGTGGACGCGGTACGACGACCCCGAGCCGCTTCTCGCCGAGATCTCCGGCCTCGAGAAGGCCGCGGCGACGCGCCGCATGCAGGAGCTGTACTCCGAGCCGATCAAGCCCGAGCTGGTGCGTGATCGCCTGGCCGAGATCCGCGCGGCCGGCGTCACCGTCGCCGGCGCGCTCACGCCGCAGCGCACGCAGGAGCTGTACGAGACCGTCGTCGCGGCGGGCGTCGACCTGTTCGTGATCCGCGGCACGACGGTATCGGCCGAGCACGTGTCGAGCGTGGACCAGCCGCTCAACCTCAAGAAGTTCATCTACGACCTCGACGTCCCGGTGATCGTGGGCGGTGCGGCCACCTACACCGCTGCCCTGCACCTCATGCGCACCGGTGCCGCGGGCGTGCTCGTCGGCTTCGGCGGCGGCGCCGCCTCGACCACGCGCGCGACCCTCGGCCTGCACGCCCCGATGGCCACGGCGGTCGCCGATGTCGCCGGCGCGCGCCGCGACTACCTCGACGAGTCGGGCGGGCGCTATGTGCACGTCATCGCCGACGGCGGCGTGGGCACATCGGGCGACATCGTCAAGGCGATCGCGATGGGCGCCGACGCCGTCATGCTGGGCGTGGCGCTGGCGCGGGCGACGGATGCCCCGGGCCGCGGTTTCCACTGGGGGCCCGAGGCGCACCACGCCAAGCTGCCGCGTGGCCGCCGGGTGAAGGTCGACCAGGTCGCATCGCTCGAAGAGATCCTCTACGGCCCGGCGCCCGTCGCCGACGGCACCGCGAACCTCGTCGGAGCGCTGCGCAAGTCGATGGCCACCACCGGGTACTCCGACCTCAAGGAGTTCCAGCGCGTCGAGGTCGTCGTCGCCCCCTACGCCGCGGGATGAGCAGGTCCGACACGTTTCGTCTCGTCGCTGGCGCTCCTCGCTCAACGACCGAGGAGAGGACCGGTCGTTGAGCGAGCGCAGCGAGTCGCAGCCTCCGGAGGCGGACGGTCCGGGAGAGGACCGGTCGTTGAGTGAGTCGGCGCGGCCCGAGGGGGATGACACCCGGGGAGGGGACCGGTCGTTGAGCGAGCGCAGCGAGTCGAAACGCCCCGAGCGTACGGACGACTCCGCGCCGGGGAGCGAGCCGGACGGGAGCGTTCCGCCCACGGCCGCGTTCCCGCCGACGCTGCGAGAGGTGATGCTGCGCCCGCAGTGGATCGGGCTGCTGCTGTTGTGCCTCGTCGTCGCGGGTGTGTTCGCCTGGCTCGGGCAGTGGCAGCTGGGCCGTGCGATCGACACCGCTCCGCCGCCGCCCGGCGCAACCGAGAACGTGCGTCCGCTCGCCGATGTCGCGCAGCCGGGGGAGTACCTCCCCGAGCCGATCGTGGGGCAGCGCGTCGACGCGGCCGGCACGTGGGTGCCCGGCGACTTCGTGGTCGTCGATTCGCGTTTCAACGACGGCGTCGCGGGCTACTGGGTCACGGGGCAGCTCCGGCTCGACGGCACGGACGAGCCGACGTCGATCGCAGTCGCGCTCGGCTGGGCGGCCACCGCGGACGAGGCGGCCAGCGCCGTCGAGCGGCTCGAGGCCGAGGCATCCGGTGCAGAGTCCGTCGTCGAGGTCACCGGGCGTCTGATCTCGGACGAGGGGCCGCTTCCGCCGCCGCGCGGAGCGGACCCGCAGACCCTGACTCGCATGTCGCCGGCGGCGCTCCTCGGCCGCTGGCACGACATCGAGGAGCTCGCGGTGTACCGCCCGTACCTCGCGTCGTCCGCGCCCTTCGGCGGGCTCACCGCGATCGCGTCGCCGGCGCCGGCCGAGCAGTCGAATGTGAACTGGCTGAACATCTTCTACGCGGCCGAATGGGCCGTGTTCGCGGGCTTCGCGTTCTACCTCTGGTACCGCCTCGCGCGTGACGCGTGGGAGCGCGAGGTCGAGGACTTCGAGGATGCCGGCGAGCCTGAGCCTGCGGCATCCTGACCCGCCATTCCTGCACCGGGTCCAGATTGCGCGGCTCGTCCATAGGTTCATCCCACGGTGAACGACAGGTGATGCGACGCTCAACGGCGGGAGACGGCGGGCGATCCCGCGCGGGACATCTGGAGGAACTTCACGCCGCCATCTGAACGGTCGGCGAAGAATCGGCGAACCCGCCGATACGGAGCGTTCGGGTCGAAAGACTCTCAGAGAGCCGCCATGGGAGCGGCTCGCGCCATGTGCGCAGATCGAGCCGCGACCCGAACAGCGGCTCCCTTCGAGAGGTGATTTCGCGTGCCCCGACTCGCCCGCACCGCAACGATCACGGCTGGTGTCCTCGCCGTGGCCGTCGGCCTGAGCGCTCTTGGCGGAGGTGTGGCGGTGGCGGCCGGAGGCGGCCTGGCCCCACCCGCCGTCGACCCCGCCACCGTCCACCGGCCCACCGCCGCACCCGACCGCGTGATCCTGACGCCGACCGAGACGCCGGCGACGAGCCAGGCGGTCACGTGGCGCACGTCGGATGCCGTGACCTCGCCGCAGGTGCAGTGGGCCCTGAGCGGTCCGAGCGTCGTGTCCGGGGCGCAGACCATCGCAGCCGAGACGGCCGCGGAGTTCGAGGCGAACCTCGGCTACCGGATCGCGCACCACTCCGCGACGATCGAAGGGCTCGAGCCCGGCACGACGTATGTGTACCGCGTCGGCGACGGCGAGACTTGGAGCGAGTGGCTCGAGTTCACCACGGCGACGGACGACATCGGCGGATTCAGCTTCCTGGTGCAGGGCGACGCGCAGAACGACAACAAGGCCTACACCTCCCGCTCGTTCCGGGCGGCCTTCGAAGCCCGCCCCTACGCGCGAGCCGTCGTCCATGCCGGCGACCTCATCGACACCGAGACCAGCGACGCCGAATGGGGCGAGTGGCACGAGGCCGCCGCCTTCTCGAACCAGTACCTCAACGTGATCGCCTCGACGGGGAACCACGAGTACTACCCGGGCCCCGACCTGTCGCGGCACTGGGGAGCGCAGTTCGAGTACCCGCTCAACGGGCCCGAGGGGCAAGCGACGCTCGCCGAGACCGTCTACTACGTCGACTACCAGGGCGTGCGGTTCGTCAGCCTCGACAGCACCCAGGCGATGCGCGCGGACTCGCGCGCCGCCCAGACGGAATGGCTCGAGCGGGTGCTCGCCGACAACCCGAACCCGTGGAGCGTGGTGAGCTTCCACCACCCGGTCTTCTCGGTGACGAGCGGTCGCAACAACGCGGCGCTGAGAGATGCGTGGCTGCCGATCTTCGAGGAGTACGACGTCGACCTCGTCGTGCAAGGCCACGACCACGCCTACGGCCGTGGCAATCTCGCCGCCAACGAGCAGGGACTGCCCGAGGGTGCGGACGCGGCCACCAGCCACACCGGTCCGGTGTACCTGGTGAGTGTCGCCGGACCCAAGATGTACGTGCCCGACCCCGAGGGCGACAACAACTGGACCGACAACGGCGCGAACCTGCGCGTCGTCGGCCGTGACGTCCAGCTCTTCCAGACGGTCGACGTCACCGACGACGGGCGCATGCACGTCGAGGCCCGCACGGTGGACGGCGCACTGTTCGACGCCTTCACGATCACGAAGGACGCGGACGGTGCGAAGCTCGTGCGCGACGACGTGCTCTGGGCAGGCGGCCCCGGTTCGAGCCGCGACGGCGTCGCACCGCCGCCGCTCCCGACCGACCCGACCGACCCGACCGACCCGACCGACCCGACCGACCCGACCGACCCGACAGACCCGACAGACCCGACCGACCCGGGCGACGAGGAGCCGACGGTCACCCTGAGCGACCACTCCGTGGCACCCGGCGGATCGCTCTCGGTCGAGGCATCCGGCTTCCTCGCGGGGGAGCGCGTCGCGATCGAGCTGCACTCGACGCCGGTCACGCTGGCGCTGTCGACCGCGACCGACGCGGGCGGAGTGTCGGCGACCGTGACGATCCCGCACGACACGGTGCCGGGCGAGCACTCGATCGTGCTGCGGGGCCTCGAGTCCGGCCGCACGGTGAGCGCCGACATCGTGGTGACGCGTCCTGCCAGCGGCATGACCGCCGGTGAACTCGCCACGACGGGCGGCTCGGCCGCGTCGCTCTGGCTCATCGCGATCGGCGGCCTGCTCGCCATCGGCGGCGGCGTCGTGATCACCCGCACCGTCCTTCTCAAGCGAAAGGCCTCCTGAGCCATGGCAACTCTTCGTGCATCCCGGCGCCTGATCGCAGGCAGCATCATCCTGGGAGTAGTCGCTGCGGGAGCGCTCGTCGCGACGCCCGCGCAGGCGGCATCCGTCCCGCCGGCGGAGCGCTATGCGGCGTCCCGCGTGCCGGATCGCATCACGCTCACCCCGGGCTCGGATCCCACGACCCAGCAGGTCGTGGCGTGGCGGACGGCTCCAGAGGTCGTCGAAGGCATCGTCGAGTACCGCACACTGACCCCGGAGCCGTATCCGGGCGGTGTGCAGAGGCTGACCGCCCAGGAGCGCGCCGAGCAGGTGACCGATCTCGGCTACACGAACGTCGTGCACACGGCGACGCTGACCGGGCTCCAGCCCGGAGTCGCCTACATGTATCGCGTCGGCGACGGCACGAACTTCAGCGAGTGGCAGGACTTCGAGACCGCCTCCGCAGGGGCCGACCGCTTCTCGTTCGTCTACCTCGGCGACATCCAGAACGGGATCCTGGGCGACGCCTCCCGCGTCATCCGCAACGCCTTCCGCGACCGGCCGAACGCAGATCTCGTTCTGCAGATCGGCGACCTCGTGAACGACGCCGAGTCCGACGAGCAGTGGGGCGAGCTGTACGAGGCGTTCTCGTACACGCTGGGAACGCAGACCCTGCTGACGACGCCGGGCAACCACGAGTACGACGGCAGGCTCTCGCAGCAGTGGCGCGACCTGTACACCTTCCCCGGCAACGGGCCGCAGGGTGAGGGCGATGTCTACGACGAGCTCGAGGGCACGGTGTACTACACCGACCACCAGGGCGTGCGTTTCGTCTCGCTCAACAGCAACATCGCGCACACCGAGGGCCTGCGGGTGCAGGCGGAGTGGCTCGACGAGGTGCTCACCGAGAACGACCAGCCGTGGACGGTCGTCTACTTCCACCACCCGGTGTACTCGCTCGACGAAGGCCGTAACAACCTCGGCATCCGTCAGTCGTGGGGGCCGATCCTCGAAGAGCACAACGTCGATCTCGTGCTGACGGGACACGACCACGCCTACGGGCGCGGCAACCTCCTGGCCAACGAGCAGAACCTGCCCGCGGGCGCGGATCCCGAGCTCAGCTCGACGGGTCCGGTCTACGTGTCGTCCAGCGTCGGTTCGAAGTTCTACGATGCGGGGCCACGGCACTGGAACGAGAACGAGGGGCATCTGCGCCGGCTGGCGACCGGCCTGCAGACGTATCAGGTCGTGGACGTGAACGGTGGAACGCTCCGATTCGAGGCCCGCACCGCCGATGGCGCGTTCTTCGACGGCTTCACCATCACCAAGAACGGCGACTCCAAGCTCGTCGTGGACGGCGTCGAACCCCAGGAGATCGATCCCGGGACGCCGTCTCCGTGCCTCGGCTGCGAGCCCAACCCCGATCCCGGCCCCGGTGACCCGACGGATCCCGAAGAGCCGGCAGGTGAGTTCGACTACGAGCAGACCGCACTGCTGGACGCCGTGATGCCGAACAGCTCCACGGGCGCCCCGCACCGCGCATCGCTTCCGGCGGGCGTCGCGTACCACCAGGCGCGTGACGTGCTGTACCTGGGCGACCAGAACGGCAGGACGATCTTCGAGATCGATCCCGACACCGATGAGGTGCTGCGGACGATGACGCTGCCCGAGAACATCCGTGATCTCGGTGTGGACGAGGAGCGCGAGCTGCTCTATGTCGGCCAGCAGAACCGCAACTGGATCGTCGTCTCGACGGCCGATGACACGTTCGGCGAGGTCGTCCGGGGCTCGTACCCGGTGATCGAGTCCAACCGCTCGATCGACGTCGACCCGGTGAACGACTACGTCTACGTCGCCGTCCCGGCGCGTGGGGTGGAGGTGTTCCGTGCCTCGACGGGCCAGTCGCTCGGCGTGGTCAACGGCACCGCCGACGCGTACTACGTCGCCGCCGACCCGGAGTCCGGCACGGTCGTCACGACCTCGTTCACCGATGTCGAGGGACACCCCGGCATCCAGGCGTTCGATGTGACCGACGACTTCTCGAAGATGTGGGAGAAGGCGGTGCGCCCCGGCGCCCGGCAGCTGGATGTCGATAGCGAACGGGGTCTGGTCTACATCGGCTACACGGGTACGGGTGCCACGTCCGGCGGCTTCTCGGTGCACGCAGTGTCGACCGGCACGCTGCTGGTCGACAAGGTCGGACCGGAGTACGGCAAGGACGGCTACGGCATCGCCGTCGACGAGGAGCGCGAGCGGGTGTTCGTCACGAACCGGGACTTCCGCTTGAACCCTCCCGGCGAGGAGCTCGTTCCCTACGCGGTCACCGAGAGCACGCGCGTGGAGTCGGATGAGCCGCCCGCGGCATCGTTCGCCTACCAGCACCTCTCGCACCTGGGCTCGGTCAACCGCTCGAACGCCGGCCTGCCGGCGGGCGTCGCGTACCACCAGGCGCGCGACGTGCTGTACCTGGGCGACCAGAACGGCAGGACGATCTTCGAGATCGATCCCGACACCGATGAGGTGCTGCGGACGATGACGCTGCCCGAGAACATCCGTGATCTCGGTGTGGACGAGGAGCGCGAGCTGCTCTATGTCGGCCAGCAGAACCGCAACTGGGTGGTCGTCTCGATCGCCGACGCGGATTTCGGTGAGGTCGTGCGCGGGCCGTACGCGATCATCGAGTCGCAGCGGTCCATCGACGTCGACCCCGTGAACGACTTCGTCTACGTCGCCGTCCCGGCGCGTGGGGTGGAGGTGTTCCGTGCCTCGACGGGCCAGTCGCTCGGCGTGGTCAACGGCACCGCCGACGCGTACTACGTCGCCGCCGATCCGGCGACCGGGATGCTCGTCACGACGAAGTTCTACAGCGTCGAGGGTGCCCTCGGGCTGCAGGCGTTCGACGCGACCGACGACTTCTCGAAGACGTGGGAGAAGGCGGTGCGCCCCGGCGCCCGTCAGGTCGACATCGACAGCGAACGGGGGCTGCTGTACGTCGGCTACACCGGCACCACCGCAGCCTCCGGCGGGTTCTCGGTGCACGACCTCGCGTCGGGTGCCGAGCACGTCGACATGGTGGGGCCGGAGTACGGCAAGGACGGTTACGGCATCGCGGTCGACGAGGGGCAGCAGCGCGTGTTCGTCGCGAACCGCGACTTCCGCCTGAATCCTCCCGGAGAGGAGCTCGAGCAGAAGGCGGTGACCGTCAGCATCCGCATCACCGATCCGACGGACCCGACCGACCCCACCGATCCGACGGACCCGACGGACCCGACCGACCCCACCGATCCGACCGATCCGACGGACCCGACCGACCCCGTCGAGCCGTGGGTGGCCACCGCGTTGGCGGCCATCCCGACCGCGACGCCGGAGGGTGCCGACGAGATCCGTCCTGTCGGCAGCGCCGTGGACCCCGAGACGGGCCTGCTGTACGTCGCCGACGAGATGCGTCCTGCGCGCATCCACGTGGTCGACCCCGCGGCGGACTCGGTGGTGCGCACGCTGAGCGTGCCCACCGCCAACCCGGTCGAGGACGGCCTGCGTGACCTGACGTACGACGCCGGGAACGGCCTGCTCTACGCGGCGTACGGCAGCAACTGGCTCGTCATGGACGCCGACACCGGCGCGCTCGTGCGCGGCCCGTTCGCCTTCACCGGCGGCGTGCGCGGCATGGATGTCGATCTGGGGCGCGGCCTCGTCTTCGGCGGCACCCGCGGCGGCGGCTTCGACGTCGCCGATGCCGAGACCGGCGAGCTCGTGCAGACCGTCGCGGGCCCCGCGGACGGCGGTGCGTGGCGCACGCACGGCGTCGCGTACGACCCGATCGGCGACCTGCTGTACGTCAGCAACAGCGACGCCGCCGGCTCGACCGAGGGGATCCGGGTCTATCGCGGCGCGGACTACGAGCTGGTGCAGCGCCTCGCGGTCGATGCCGCCGACTACCGCTCGATCGCGGTGGACGGCGAGTCGGGCCTCGTGGTCGTCGGCAACCAGACCGACCTGTTCGAGCAGTCGGGTGTCACCGTGTACTCCACGGCCGACCTGGCACTCGTCCAGCGGCTGTCGGCGCACCAGTACGGCAACAAGGTCTACGGAGTGTCGATCGACCCCGAACGCGACCTGCTGTTCGTCTCGGCGCGCGAACGCCACCCGTCGGGAGTGATCCGGATCACGCTGCCCGCGGCGGAGTGACCGGGGCCTGAACGACCGCCCCCTCCCGCCGCGGAGGGGGCGGTCGTTCGCGCTCCTGCCGTCCGGCGCCGCGGAATCCCGCGGGTAGACTGGACGCCATGCCCCGCGAACCCAAGCTCGCTTCGTTTCCAGCGATCCGCGGAGCCCTGAGGTTCTACCAGGTCTGCTCGATCATCACGGGCACCATGCTGCTCCTGCTGCTCGCCGAGATGATCCTGAAGTACACGCCGATCCACGTCGAGCTGTTCGCCGGCGGATCGGGCGGAGCACTGTGGTTCGCCCCCGTCATCGCCGGCGCCGACTGCCAGTGGTGGTCGCTGTTCCTCCCGATGACGAACGACTGCGAGATGGTCTCGGTCGGCGACGGCTTCAACATCTCGCTGTTCATCCTCGTGGCGCACGGCTGGTTCTACGTCGTGTACCTGTTCTCGTGCTTCCGCGTGTGGAGCCTCATGCGCTGGCCGTTCGGCCGGTTCGTCATGCTCGCGCTCGGCGGCATCGTGCCGTTCCTGTCGTTCTTCATGGAGGCTCGCGTCGCCCGTGAGGTGAAGGACTACCTGGCCCGCCGCGAGAGCGCACAGCTGCACGCCCCGGCCGAGCATTCGGCCGAGACCGAGGCGGCTCCGACCCCTGCCACCACGATCCCGACGGAGAATCAGCGTTGACCCAGCAGACCGAGACCTCGCAGCGCCCCGTCCTCGTCGTCGACTTCGGCGCGCAGTACGCGCAGCTGATCGCGCGGCGCGTGCGCGAAGCGGGCGTGTACAGCGAGATCGTGCCGCACACCGCGTCGGCAGCCGACATCGCCGCCAGGAACCCGGTCGGCATCATCCTCTCGGGCGGGCCGTCGTCGGTGTACGAAGAGGGCGCGCCCGCGCTCGACGCCGGGGTGCTCGAGCTCGGGGTGCCGACGCTCGGCATCTGCTACGGCTTCCAGGTGATGGCCCAGCAGCTGGGTGGCGAGGTCGCGCACACGGGTCTGCGCGAGTACGGGGCGACGGATGCCGCGGTCACGGGTGACGGCGGCGTGCTGCTGGGCGGGCAGCCGGCCGAGCAGAACGTGTGGATGAGCCACGGCGACCAGGTCGCTCGCGCCCCGGAGGGCTTCGAGGTCCTGGCGTCGACGTCGGCCACGCCGGTCGCCGCGTTCGGGAGCGACGAGCGCCGCCTGTACGGCGTGCAGTGGCATCCCGAGGTCAAGCACACCGACCACGGGCAGAAGGTCATCGAGAACTTCCTCCACAAGGCCGCAGGACTCCCGGCCGACTGGAACAGCGGCAACGTCATCGCCGAGCAGATCGAGAAGATCCGCGCCCAGGTCGGATCGGGCCGGGTGCTCTCGGCGCTGTCGGGCGGCGTCGACTCCGCGGTCTCGACGGCGCTCGTGCACGAGGCGGTCGGCGACCAGCTCGTCGCGGTCTTCGTCGACCACGGGCTGCTGCGCAAGGGCGAGCGCGAGCAGGTCGAGCAGGACTACGTCGCCTCGACCGGCGTGCGCCTGGTGACGGTCGATGCCCGCGAGCAGTTCCTGACCGCACTCGCCGGTGTCAGCGACCCCGAGCAGAAGCGCAAGATCATCGGCCGCGAGTTCATCCGCGCGTTCGAGCAGGTGCAGGCCGACCTCGTCGCCGAGGCGGCGGCCGAGGGCGAGCCGATCCGGTTCCTCGTGCAGGGCACGCTGTACCCCGACGTCGTCGAGTCCGGCGGCGGCACCGGCACCGCGAACATCAAGAGCCACCACAACGTCGGCGGACTCCCCGAAGACCTGCAGTTCGAGCTCGTCGAGCCCCTGCGCACCCTCTTCAAGGACGAGGTCCGCGCGATCGGCCGTGAGCTCGGCCTCCCGGAGGCGATCGTCGGCCGGCAGCCGTTTCCGGGCCCCGGCCTCGGCATCCGGATCGTGGGTGAGGTCACCGCTGACCGCCTCGAGATTCTGCGTGATGCCGACGCGATCGCGCGGGAAGAGCTGACGCGCGCGGGCCTGGACAACGAGATCTGGCAGTGCCCGGTCGTGCTGCTGGCGGATGTCCGCTCGGTGGGCGTGCAGGGCGACGGCCGCACCTACGGGCACCCGATCGTGCTGCGGCCGGTGTCGTCCGAAGACGCGATGACCGCCGACTGGACCCGCCTGCCCTACGACGTGCTGTCGAAGATCTCGAACCGCATCACCAACGAGGTGCGCGAGGTCAACCGCGTCGTGCTCGACGTGACCTCGAAGCCCCCGGGCACCATCGAGTGGGAGTGACGACGTGACGGATGCCGCGGACCGAGGTCCGCGGCATCCGTCGTCTCATGGGGCCGGCGTCAGTCCCGAGGGCCCTCCACGCGGTCGATCATGAGCCGGACCCAGTCCGACGAGTTCGGCGGCATCCTTGATCGTCAGCAGTTCGCCAGGCGACGTTCGCGCTGAATCACCAATCACCGATCACCAATCACCAGCGTCGAAAGAAAATCAACAGTACCCGTCTCATTTCTGTTGATTCGAGGCGGAGAAATCCACAATGTTGGTGATTTCGAGAAGAGGAATCGCCAGCGTTGTTTGTTCTGTATAGAGACAGGTGGTTCGGTCGGGCCGGCCGATGACGCGCCGCCGGCTACGGCAGGATGGACACGTGACCGATCGCGCAGACCAGGCAGACAGCACCACAGCGGCCGGCGAACGAACACTTCCCGCGGCGGACTACGTGCTGCTGGGCAGCCGGGTCGCGCTCGGGCTCGACGGCGGGTTCGCCGTCGCGGTGCCGGCGCGGCTGCGGCTGCTCGAGGCATCCGGTGCTCGTGATCCGCTCATGCTGAGCGTCGACGGGCAGGCGCCCGAGGCCCACGCCGCGCAGCGCCAGGCGTTCGTCGACGGGGGCCATGTGCCTTCGGCCGACCGCCTGCGCAACCTGTTCGACGAGCTGCAGGCGGGCGGGGCCTGGCTGCACGAGGTCGGGGAGCCGGGCGAGCGTACGCCCGGCATCGAGTACCGGACGGTTCAGGATGCCGAAGGCCGGGTGGTCGTGTCGCTTCCGGTCTTCGAGAACGATCCCGAGTGGCACCTGCGCGACGCGGCGGTCGTGGTGCATGCGCCCGGCGGTGACCGGGTGGTGCGCGGGTTCCGCGGACTGTACCTCGCGTGGCTCTCCCGCCTCGCGCAGGAGCGCCGCGTCGCCGCGGGCGACCCCGACCGCCTGTTCGTGGTGATCTGCGAGTCGAGGCAGATCGGCGAGGCGCTGGTGGACTGGGACGACCCGCGCGTGCGGCTCGTGCACACCGTGCACAACTCGCACCTGCCCGAGCCGTACGACGACCCGTCGGCGCCGGTGACCGGCCTGTGGAAGCGGTGGCTGCGCACGCTCGACCGGTACGACGCGGTCGTCTGGCCGACGGCCGCGCAGCGCGACGACGTGGCCGCACGGTTCGGCGACCCGGGCACGTTCCACGTCGTGCCGAACACGATCGAGCTCGGACCCGAGCCGGTCGCGGCCCGAGACCCTCAGCGCGTCGTGATGCTCAACCGCCTCGCACCGCAGAAGCGCGTCGACCTCGCGATCCGCGCGTGGCCGCGGGTCGTCGAGGCGGTGCCCGGCGCGCACCTCGAGATCTACGGCGACGGTCCGCTTCTCGACGAGCTGCAGCAGCTGATCGACCGGCTCGGGGTCGAGGCATCCGTGCGACTGCGGGGTGCGACCGACGACCCCGACGCGGTGTTCGACCGTGCCGCGCTGTTCCTCACGTCGACGGCGTTCGAGGGGCAGGGCCTCTCGATCGCCGAGGCGCTCGCGCGCGGACTCCCCGTCGTGTCGACCGATGCGCGCTACGGCCCGCGCGAGGCGATCGACGACGCCGGCGTGCTGGTGCCTCCGGCCGACGTCGACGCCCTCGCGGCAGCGGTGACCGAACTGCTTCAGGACGACTCGCGCCGGGCCGAACTGGCGTCGCGCGCTCGGCGTGCGGCCGCGGCGTTCACGCCCGAGTCCGTGCAGCCGGCGTTCGTCGCGGCGCTGCGGGCGGCAGTCGAGGGCCCGCCGCGCCGCGCCCGCTGACTCCGCCTCACGCGGCGGTCCGGCTCAACGACCCGGGTACAACGCGATCCGCCCTGGGCGGAGCCGCCGCAGGCGGATACGGATGCCTCGGCCGCGGCATCCGTTCAGGCTGGGGGCATGGCAGAAGAAGGCAAGATCCCGCAGTTCGGGGCCGAGGCACGGCGCGAGCTGCTCCACCAGCGCGTGCTCGTGCTCGACGGTCCGCTCGACGACGACAACGGCACGCTGATCGCGACGCAGCTGCTCGCGCTCGCGGCCGAGGACGAGGCATCCGACATCGCCCTCTGGATCCACTCTCCGGGCGGATCGGTGCCGTCGATGCTCGCGATCCGCGACATCATGCGGCTCATCCCGAACGACGTCGCGACCCTCGCGCTCGGGCTCGCATGCAGCGCCGGCCAGTTCCTGCTGTCGGCGGGCACGAAGGGCAAACGGCGCGCGCTGCCGCACGCGAGGATCCTCATGCACCAGGGTTCGTCGGGCATCGGCGGGTCGACGGTCGACGTCGAAGTGCAGGCCGACGACCTGCGGTACACGCGAGACACCGTGCTCGCGCTCGTCGCGGAAGACACCGGGCAGAGCATCGACCGCATCTTCGAGGACTCGCTGCACGACCGCTGGTACACGGCGGCCCAGGCGCTCGAGTACGGGTTCATCGACGGCATCGTCGACGACTTCGCGCAGATCGTGCCGCGTCGGCGGCGTCCGGCGGGCCTCGGCGTTCCGCCCGAGCGGACGAACGAGGTGGCGGCATGAGCTCGTACACGATCCCGAGCGTCGTGGCGCAGCATCCGCGCGGCGACCGCATCATGGACGTCTACTCGCACCTGCTCGCCGAACGCGTGGTGTATCTCGGCACGGGCATCGACGCGGGGGTCGCGAACGCGCTCATCGCGCAGCTGCTGCACCTGGATGCCGAGAGCCAGGACCGCGACATCCAGCTGTACATCAACTGCGAGGGCGGCGACCCCTCCGCGATGCTCGCGGTGTACGACACCATGCAGCACGTGCGGCCGGATGTCGCGACGACGGTGGTCGGTCAGGCCATCGGCGTCGGCGCCGTGATGCTCGCCGCGGGCGCGGCGGGCAAGCGTGCCGTGCTGCCGCATGCGCGCGTGGTGCTGCATCAGCCGGCGGGACAGGGGAGAGGCGCGATCCCCGACCTGATCCTGCAGGCCGACGAGCTGGTGCGCGTGCGCGGCGAGGTGGAGCAGATCCTCGCGCGGCACACCGGCCAGGAGCCCGCGAAGCTCCGCGCCGACACCGACCGCGACCGCGTCTTCACCGCCGCGGATGCCGTGTCGTACGGCCTCGCCGACCGCGTCCTCGACCGCGTCTGACCCCCCGCGGTCGTTGAGCGAGCGAAGCGAGACGAAACGCCCTGACCCCCCGCGGTCGTTGAGCGAGGGAGCGCCAGCGACCGAGACGAAACGCCTCGAGCGTCACGCGCACCTCGAGGCGTTACGACTCGCCACGCTCGCCGCTCAACGACCGGGGCCAGCGCCCGGGCCACCGGGCCAGGTCTTTCCGGCCCAGGGGTCGTAGTCGGCGATGAGCTCTTCCTGCGACGGGCGCTCGGGCTCGGGCACGTGCTGCAGATTCACGCGTACGCGGTACCAGAGCGAGCTCGACCCGCGCATCCCGTCGACGAGCACGTCGGCAGGATGCAGCTGTGCGGCGATCGACGGATGCCGCGCCCTCCACTCGTCGAGAGCCTCGAGGGCTTCGGGCTTGGTCTTGGTGCGGGCCACCTCGATGAGCGGCATCGTCGACTGCCGGCGCCCGTCGGCGCCGCCGGCGCGCGGCGGCTTCTCGGCCGGTCCGAGCTCCTCGGCGAGGCGCAGGAGTCCGTCGAGCGTGCCGACGGTGTCGTCGATGCCGCCGTGCGGGTCGCCCACGTCGGCATACCGCTGCGGGACCGTGAGCACCGTGAACTCCTCCGGGCGGCGGTCCCGCACCTCGTCCCAGTCGAGCGGTGTCGACACTCGCGCGTCGGGGAGCGGCCGGATCGAGTACGCGGAGGCCACCGTGCGGTCCTTCGCGTTCTGGTTGAAGTCGACGAACACGCTCTCGCCGCGCTCCTCCTTCCACCACCGCGCCGTCGCGAGGCCCGGGGCGCGGTTCTCGACCTCGCGCGCGAGCGTCTCGGCCGCGAGCCGCACCTGCTTGTAGTCCCACAGCGGCGCGATGCGCACCAGGATGTGCATTCCGCGCGACCCGCTGGTCTTCGGCCAGCCCACGAGCCCGACGTCGTCGAGCACCTCGCGCGCGACGAAGGCGGCATCGACGATCTGCGTCCAGTCCACCCCGGGCATGGGATCGAGGTCGATGCGCAGCTCGTCAGGGTGGTCGAGGTCTTCGGCGCGCACCGGGTGCGGGTTGAGGTCGAGGCAGCCGAGGTTGACCACCCACGCCAGGCCCGCGGCATCCCGGATCACCGCCTCTTCGGCCGACGTGCCTCGCGCGTACTGCAGGGTCGCGGTGTCGATGTAGTCGGGGTGGTTCTCGGGCACGCGCTTCTGGAAGAACGGTTCGGCGTCGATGCCCTTCGGGAAGCGCTTGAGCACCATGGGCCGCCCGCCCGCGCCACGCAGGGCGCCGTCGGCGACCGACAGGTAGTACCGCACGATGTCGAGCTTGCGCAGGCCCTGTGCGGGGAACACGACCTTGCCGGGGCTCGAGATGCGCACCTCGTTCCCCTCGATGACGAGGATTTCGGCCTCGGAGTTCGACGGGCTCACCCGGCCCACGCTAGCGACAGGGCGTGACATCGGCCAGGGCTCCCGGCCTCCGCAGTCCCGGGACCCGAGCGCGGCGGCTCAGGAGGCGAGCGCGTACACCCCGGTCTCGACGCGCGGCGCCGCGGCGGGCATCGGCAGGGGTGCCGACACCGAGGTCAGCTCCGTGACGGTACGCAGATCCTCGGCAACGGCGATGGTGAGGTCGATCAGGGTGACGTCGAGCGCGCCGGCGATCGCGGCGATCATCTCGCTCGAGGGCTCCTTGAGGCCGCGTTCGACCTCCGACAGGTACTGCGGCGACACGCCGGCGCGACGCGCGGTGTCGGTCAGGCGCTCGCCCCGCTCATGGCGCAGACGGCGCAGCACATCGCCGAGCGCATCGCGCCACAGCGGTTCGGGCTCACGGGCGGGCCGCGACGGCAGCGGGATCAGCTCGGCCATGGCATCAGGGTAGGACGCGACGGATGCCTCGGCCCACGCGTTCCGCTCAGAGCAGAACGTACGCCGGGCACGCGAAAGGGCCGCCCGGCGAACCGGGCGGCCCTTTACGAGGTTGCTGCGATCAGTTGTCGCCGCGCAAGATAGCGAGGATCCGGAGGATCTCGACGTACAGCCACACGACGGTGACCATGATTCCGAAGGCGCCGACCCAGCCGAACTGACGGGGAGCGCCGTTGCGCACACCCCGCTGGATCTGGTCGAAGTCGAGCACCAGCGAGTACGCGGCCATGATCACGACGAGGACGCCGATGATGAGGCCCAGCGGGATGCCCATGACCGTCTGGCTGAGCATGCCGAACGGGCCGCCGGCGATGGGTGCGCCGAACATCATCATGCCGATGTTGATCAGCGAGAACACGAGGTAGCCGACCATCGCGATCAGGAAGATCTTCGTGGCCTTCTTCGACGCGCGGATCTTGCCGCTCGCGAACAGGGCGAGGGTCACGCCGACGACCGAGAAGGTCGCGAGCGTCGCCTGGACGACGATGCCCGGCCAGATGAACTCGAAGAAAGCCGAGATGCCACCCACGAAGAGGCCCTCGAACGCGGCGTACGCGAAGATCAGCGCGGGGCGCACCTTCTTGCGCGACGTGAAGATGACGACCATCGCGAGGACGAAGCCGCCGAGGGCGCCGATGATCCACGGGGCGATCGACGGGTTCGGGTTCTGCGCGCTGACGCCGGCCATCGTCCACACCCAGCCGACGGCCGCGGTGACGAGGAGGATCGCGAAGAGTCCGACGGTCTTCCACACCGTGTCTTCGATCGACATGCGGTCGGTCTCGATGGCGCCGGCCGCGGGGGCGGCGTACATGCCTTCGAGGTGAGCCTGGGCTGCGGCATCCGTCGCTGCGCCCTGCGCCGTGGAGAACTGCGTCGGCGCAGGAGGCGGGGTCAGACCGGCTGCCTGACGGCCACCGGGATAGGTCTGAACGGCCTTCGGGTCCTGGAAGGCCGGGTTGCTGAACGCGGGGTTGTTGAGGGCCACTGCTCTCACACTCCAAAGTCAAGGAAGTCCCAGCACTGTGCTGTTCAACCACACTAACGGAATGGCCGCGATGGCAGGGCGGACAGGCCCTGTGAGGAGGCTATGAACGGATGCCGCGGCCGCCCCCGGTCGCGTTTCGTCTCTGCGTTTCGTCTCTGCGTTTCGTCTCTGCGTTTCGTCTCGCTTCGCTCGCTCAACGACCGGCGCTCGCTCAACGACCGGCGCTCGCTCAACGACCGTCGCTCGCTCAACGACCGTCGCTCGCTCAACGACCGCGGGGCTCGACCGGGGGAGGTCGTGCGGAGGTTAGGGTGAGACGGTGCCGCGCCGGACTCCGCTCGTCATCGGGCATCGGGGTGCGCCCGGCTATCGTCCGGAGCATTCCGCCTCGTCGTACGACCTGGCCTTCGAGATGGGCGTGGACGCGGTCGAGCCCGACGTCGTCGTGTCGAAGGACGGCGTGCTGGTGGTGCGGCACGAGAACGAGATCTCGGGAACGACGGATGCCGCAGACCGGCCCGAATTCGCAGACCGCCGCACGACGAAGACCATCGACGGCGCCGAGCTGACCGGCTGGTTCACCGAAGACTTCACGTGGGACGAGCTGTCGACCCTGCGCTGCCGTGAACGGCTGCCGGACATCCGCCCGGTGAGCGCGAGCTTCGACGACCAGCAGCCGGTGCTGCGGCTGCGCGACGTGCTCGATGCGGCGCGCGAGGCATCGCTCGAGCGGGGTCGCGAGATCGGCGTCGTCCTCGAGGTGAAGCATGCGACGTACTTCGCGACGCTCGGGTGGGACATCGCCGAGCTGATCGACGCCGAGCTGCGCGACGCCGGCTGGGCGGCTGGCGCGCTGCCGCTCACGATCGAGTCGTTCGAGTCGAGCGTGCTGTACGCGCTGCAGGAACGAGGCATCCGTGCGACCTACATCTATCTGCTCGAAGCGACAGGCCGCCCGTTCGACCAGCTCTCGGCGCACGGCAAGGCCGCGCTGACGTACCGGCAGACTGCGGCTCCGGCAGGGCTCGACGCGCTGGTCGGCCGGGTCGACGGCATCAGCGTCAGCAAGCGGATGATCCTCGCGCCCGACAAGCTCGGCCGCCTGACCGGCCCATCGTCGCTCGTCGCCGACGCCCACGAGCGTGGCCTGCGCGTTTACACATGGACATGCCGGCCCGAGAATACGTTCCTCATCGGTCAGTTCCGCAGCCGTGGGGCAGCGGGCGCGTTCGGCGACTGGGCGGGCGAGTGGGCGGTGATCCGGGATGCCGGAGTCGACGGCGTCTTCGTCGATCACCCCGACCTGGGGGTCGAGTTCTTCCGCGCCTGACGTCCCCGCGGCGGCTCAGCCCTCGTCGTGGAAGCTCGGCAGGTGCGAGAGGCCGACCAGGAGGCCCTCGGGACTGAGGAAGCGCGCCGTCGTCTGACCCCACGGTTCGGTCTTGGGCCCCGAGAGGATCTCGAGGCCGCGGCCGCGGAGCTCCTCGGCGCCCGCGGCGACGGCATCGGGAGAGGCGAGCTCGAACTCGATCCATGCCTGCGGCACCGGGCGGTCGGCCGGCCACTCCGGCGTTCCGAACGTCGACTCGGCCGCCTGCGCGAGCGGCCAGATGGCGAAGGCCTTCGTCCCGGCGAGGTCGTCGGCGTGGTGATAGTCGGGGGCGAGCTCGTGGAACCCGATGCCGAGGTCGCCCGACCAGAAGTCGAGCGCCGGCCCGGGCTCCCGGCTGATGGGGCCGAAGCCCGCGACGAACTGGATCTCCATGTCAGTTCTTTCCCAGCCGCTCGGCGACGACCCGCGCAGTCGCCGCGGGATCGGGCCGGTGCATGACGGACTCGGGCACGACGACGAGTTCGGCTCCGGCCATCTCGGCGGCCAGCCTGTCGGCCGCGGCGATCAGCAACGGGAACGTCTGCTCGCCGCGCAGGACGGTGACCGGCACGCGCACGCCGAGCATCCGCTCGTCGGGGGTCGACACCTGGGCGACGAGCCGCGTGTCGTAGACGGTCGACTGCGCCAGCGGGACGAGCGCCGCGAACTGATCGCTCGCTCGCATGCCCTCGACCATCTCCCGCGGCAGCCCGACGTTCTCGAGCTGGAACGTCACGACCGCCTCGTCGGGGTGCCCCTCGTCGACGAGGCGCTGGAGGCGTTCGGCGAGGTCGGGTGCGGGCTCGTCCTCCCCGAAGCGCAGCGGCGGCTCCGAGAGGAACAGGGCGCGCACCGGCACGCCGCGCGACGCGGCGTACAGCGCCAGGACCGCGCCCGACGAATGCCCGAGCACCGCGGCGTCGCCGCCGACGGCATCGAGGACCGCCGCGAGGTCCTCGACCTCGCGATCCGGCGTCGAACCCCGGGCGTCGCCGCTCGATCCGCGCGCACGCCGGTCCCACGTGACGGCGCGGAATCCCCGGTCGGCAAGAGCGCCGGCGAGTCCCGCCGCATCGGCGGCGACCGACAGCGCGCCACCTGTGATGATGACGACCGGCCCTTCGCCGCGTGCCTCGTAGGCGATCGCCGTGCCGTCGGATGATGTCGCGGTGTCCATGCCGTCCAGGCAACCACGCTCCTCCGACACTCGAGAGGACTTCGCGCCCCCGCGGTCGTTGAGCGAGCGCAGCGAGACGAAACGGGGTGAGGTCTGCGGGGAGGCGCTGGCGTTTCGTCTCGCTCGTTCCTCGCTCGCTCAACGACCGAACCGCTCGCCCGTCGCGTCTGCCGGTCGTTGAGCGAGCGGAGCGACACGAAACGTCGTGAGGCAGCACCCGGTCGTTGAGCGAGCGGAGCGAGACGAAACGCCGCTTGTGCCGGCTCGACCACCGCGCCCGGCGCGCCGCGGAACCCATGGACCCGTGCCCCCTAGGGTGAGTCGGGTGACCACGGACACCACGATCACCGCGGGCATCGCCGTCGACGGCGTGCGCCGCGCGTTCGGAGAGGTGCAGGCGGTGCGCCAGGTGACGCTGCGGGCGCATGCCGGCCGCGTCACCGGCCTCGTCGGCCCCAATGGCTCGGGCAAGACGACGCTGCTGCTCATGCTGGCGTCGCTGCTCGCCCCGGACGCCGGGTCGATCCGCATCGACGGCGTCGACCCGGTGGCCGAGCCGCAGCAGGCGCGTGCCCGCATCGGCTGGATGCCCGACGCGCTCGGCGCGTGGGGCACGCTCACCTCGCGCGAGACGCTGGTCTTCACGGCGCGGTTGTACGGGATGCCGAAGCCCGAGGCATCCGTCCGTGCCGACGAGCTGCTGCACCGGGTGGGCCTCGCCGAGCTCGCCGATGCCCCGGCCCGCGTGCTGTCGCGGGGTCAGAAGCAGCGTCTCGGCCTCGCGCGCGCCCTCGTGCACGACCCGCGCGTGCTGCTGCTCGACGAGCCGGCGTCGGGTCTCGACCCGCAGGCGCGCATCGATCTGCGCGTGCTGCTGCGGCGGCTCGCGGCCGAAGGACGCACGATCCTCGTGTCGAGCCACATCCTCTCCGAGCTCGAGGAGGTCGTCGACGACGCCGTCTTCCTGGTGGCGGGATCGACCGTCGACCCGGCGCGCGTCGAGGCGGCCTCGCGTCGTACGCGCCCGTGGCGGGTGCGAGTCGCGGGGGTCGAGGCATCCGTCGCCGTCGAACGGGTCGCGTCGGCGCTGGCGCTCTCGCCCGAGGCGCTGAGCACCGACCGGCGCGACGTGGTCGTGTCGTTCGAATCCGAGGATGCCGCGGCCGCAGCGCTGCGCAGCCTCGTCGCCGCGGGCGTCGACGTCGTCGAGTTCGCCGCGGCGCAGGGCGCGCTCGAACGGACGTTCCTGCACCTGGGGGAGGGGACGCCACCGCAGGCCGCCGCCTCGAGAGATCACGGCGCCGACGAGAGCGAGGCGACCTCGTGAGCGGTCAGCGACTCGGCACGATCATCAGCCTCGAGCTGACGCAGCGCACGCGCAGCATCGCCTGGTACGTGCTGCTCGGCGTCTTCGCGCTGCTGCTCGTGATCGTCACGGCGCTGTCGTTCCTCGCGTGGGGCTTCACCGAGCAGCCGGGCGCCGCGATCTACTCGACCATCGTCTACATCACCCTCCTCCTGGTGGTGCTCGTCTCGCCGACGCTGAGCGGAAACGCCATCAACGGAGACCGGGATGCCGCGACCCTCGCCCCGGTGCAGGTCACCCTCGCGACGACCGCCGAGATCCTGTTCGGCAAGTTCCTCGCGGCGTGGGTGACGGGGCTCGCGTTCGTCGCGGTGTCGGTGCCGTTCCTGCTCATCGCGACGCTCGCGGGCGGCGGCAGTCCCGCGACCATCGGCGTCTCGCTTCTGGTCCTCGTGTTCGAGGTGGGGATCATCGCGGCGATCGGAGTCGCGCTGAGCGGCATCCTGTCTCGTCCGCTGTTCTCGGTGGCGACGACGTATCTCGTCGTCGCGGCGCTCGTGATCGGCACGCTCATCGCATTCGCGCTCGTCGGGTACACGGTGCGGTCGGAGGCGACGAACCACCACCGCAGCTACAACTACGAGCAGTACACGGGCGACACGTATCCGTGCATGCCGGGTGAGGAGCCGATGGGCGACTACCCGTGCGACGACGACGTCGAGATCACGTGCGGCGAATGGCAGGTGTCGACGTACGAGGTGCCGCGGTTCGACCGGGTGTGGTGGCTGCTGGCGGCGAACCCGTTCGTGATCCTGGCCGATGCCACGCCGACGACCTTCGATCGGCACGGGTACCCGGTCGACCTGTTCGGCCAGATCAAGGCCGGGGTGCGGTGGGCGCAGATGCCGCCTGACCTCGAGCAGCGCTGGGACGACTGCGGGCCGATGCCGTACGAACCGTCACCGACCCCCGAAGAGGTCATTGCGCAGACGGCGCCGAGCTGGTTCGTCGGCATGGGGCTGCAGGCGCTGTTGGCGGCCGGGCTGCTGTGGTGGGCGTGGGCCCGGACGCGGACGCCTGTGGGACGGCTGCCGAAGGGGACCCGGATCGCGTAGGTCCTTGTGGCCGCGGCGCATCGAGAAGATCACGCCGGATCCGGCGCGGGCGGCCGCGTTCCTCGCGACGGATCGCAGGCGTAAGCCTGATCGTCTGAGCGACCAGGCCCGTCACGCCGGCGTCATCGCGGCCATCGCGACGGCGGAGACGGCCATCATCCAGGAGTGAAGGCGTCCGCCGGACTCGTGCCGCGCCGAGCGCGTGCACCACGCGGTGACGAGCACGTAGCCGGCGCTGAGGACGAGCGCCATGAGGCGGACTCCCTCGGTGCCGCCTCGACACGGGTGGCAGTGGCTGTCGACGGCGGATGCTGCGGGCACCGCGCTCCCGGCGGCCACGAGGAGGGCGGCCATGACCACGAGACCGAGTGCGACGTGCGCGGTGAGCGCGACGTGCGCGCGGGCGGCGGGTGCGGCACTGGAGCGACCGCGCACGATCTCACCGCGGCGGCGTCCCACGACGAGGCCGAGAGCGCCGGCGATGAGCGCCGCACTCCAATACACCGGCGCCACGATGTGCCACAGCATCGCGTCGGCCATCGCGACGAGCATCAGGACCGACGCGACGACCTCGGGTGTGGGGAGGAGGCGATGCTCTCGCACCAGGACCGCTGTCCCCAGCACCGCGGGCACGAGGGCACCCGCATGCAGCAGATCGCTCACACGGCGCCGACGCGCACCCAGTCCGCGTCGGCGGTATCGGCCGGCGCGCCGACGGCGAATTCCACGGCACCGTCTGCCACGTCGAGCGCGACGGTGAGCTTGGTCTCCCAGCGGAGGTGTGCCGGCTGGTCGGGCCGTGGGCGGACGGAGATCGGAGCATCGCGGAGGGCGCCGAACGCGAGCGCCCGCTCCCGGTGACCGGGAATCCGGGCCAGATCGGCAGCGTCGACGAGGCACTCGTACCGCGGCACGCTCGTCGTCTCGTACGGCGAGAACTCGCCCGCGGCCAGACCGTGGTCGAGGAAGTGGTTCGTGTGCGCGATCGTCTGGCCGGGCTCCGCCTCGATGACCGCGACCCCCGCGGGAGAGACCTCGATGGCCGCCGCCTGGGCGACGCCGTCGTGGAACGCCGCCACCGTGAACACGCTCGACGCGGCGAGCGGCACGCTCTCGGCGATCGAGACGGCCTCCTCGACGGTGCGGGCGTCCTCGAGGATCATCCGCGCGACGACGTGCACGGGCACGCCGGCCCGGGATCCGTCGGAGCGGTGGTGCAGGATGTTGAAGTGCACGCCGAGCCCTCGGTCGTTGACGCCGATCTTCGCCGGCTGGCCGAACTCGCAGAACGTCGCGACCCGCGCGCCGGAGTGCGCACGGAATCGCCGCACCACGGTCTCGTTCGAGAGCGTCTCATGCCAGTCCCACGTCTGCAGCGTGCGGGGTGCACTGCCGTCGGCAGGGATGTGCACGATCGTCGAGCACTCCATCGACGGCGTCATGCGCGCCAGCACTTCGGTGCGGGATGCCAGGAGGTACACATCCTGCACCGACAGTCCGCTGCCTTCGGCCATGCCACGGAACTCGGCGGCCACGGCCGGAGCGTGCTGCTCGGTCGCGTCACGGCAGCCCTCGGCGACCTCGGTCGCCACGGCGCTCGTCACCCCCGACTGCTGAAACAGCTCGAGGTAGGACGCGAGCGCTCCCGACAGCTGCGGCGCCCACGCGGCTCCGAATCTGCGACCCTCCTCCAGGGGGTCGTCGCCCAGCGCCGTCCACCGGTGCACGATCATGTGTCTCCTCCGATGCGCTCGACGAGCGCCGCGACGTCGCCGTGGGGGCATCCGCGGGCTCTGGCCGCTGCCGCCACCCTGTCACGGACGTCCTTCGGCTTGTCCTGGCTGACCTTGAACACGGCACGCTGCTCGATCACATCGAAGCGGAACGACACGATGCCGCCGACGATGCGCTCGAACGTCGGGAGCGACGTCGTCATGTCCCACGGCGTCGCCTCGAGGTTCTCGAGCTCCTCCACCGTCCGGGTGACGACGTGCATCCCGTCGACCCGGTCGTCCAACACCGTCACGCGCGCCGTCAGATGCACCGCGGCGTAGTCCCACGTCGGCACGTTCGGGTCGTCGGCGTAGGTCGTCGGCGAGACGTAGCCGTGCGGCCCCGAGAAGACCAGCAGCACCGGGTCGCCGTCGCGCAGCTGCTGCCACTGCGGGTTCTTGCGGGCGATGTGGCCGAGCAGCACGGCGCCGACGAAGTCTCCAGGCTCCGGCATCCTCTCGATGACGACCGGTGCATGGGTGACGGTCGGTGCTCCCTCGGCGCCTCCGGCGTTGGACACGATGAGCGCGAACGGATTGCTGCGCACCAGCTCGTGCACCTCGTGCAGAGACGGCGCGCGGTACTTCTCGAACTCGTACACGCGCTCAGCCCGCCGCGCAGAGGATGGCGTCCCACGCGGTCTCGCCGGCGAGAGTGGCCACCGCCGTGGAGTTCAGCGACAGTCGCCCCCTCGTCGTCGCGGGATCCTCCGGCAGCGACACCTCGTCGGTGGTGAGCGCGAAGAGCGTGTCGCCGTCGAGCGGTGTGTGGAAGGGCTGGATGCCGCGATGCATCGAGCTGTGCACCTGCAGGCCGAACTGCTTGAGCTCGGCATCGCTCAGCCGGACGTTCGTCACGACGGCGGTGATGGTGGTGTTGCCGGCCATGGAGTCGACCAGACGGGACTCCCCGATCGCCGCCTCGTAGTCGACAGCCGGATGCCGGCGCTCGCCGCTGGACGCATCGTAATTGCCGCGCACGATCCGGCCTTCGCGGTCGAGGATCACCCCGTAGGGATTGAGCACCGTCACCACGAGCACCTTGACGTCACCCACCTGACGGAACGCGGCACCCTGTCCGGTGAACTCCACGCGCGCGGCGTCCACCTTTCCCGACGAAGCCGACGCGCCGCCGCCCACGCGGCCCACCTCGACGACGCCGGGTCGTGCGGCCGACAGCGCGGCTTTGCCGAGCGCGGCGTCGGGGAAGACGGAGTTGTCGCGTACCGAGTAGTCGTAGATGATGGCGCCCGACACGAGCTGGAGCTGGTCGAAGCCGGAGCGGTGACCGACCCGCTCGAAGAGAGCCTCCGAGACGCCGGCGACCGCCGACAGACCGTAGACCGAGCCGCCGGCGAGGCAGATGGCGTGGTTGAACCCGTAGAGGCCGCTCGAGCCGACGGCTCCGCCGCGGCGATCGACGAAGGTGCGGGCACCCTCCGGCAGCCACAGCACGGTCGCGCCGGTCGGCCCTTCGGCGTACTCCGCGGTCCCGATGAGGACGCCGGGGAAGTCGTATTCCACGTGCCCGCGATCGCTGCCGTGCACAGGTGCCAGCGCGAAGTCTCCGTTCGAGCGGCGGGGGTCCGCGGGCAGGACGGGGGCGAGGCGATGGGTGTCGGTCACGGTGAGAGCTCCTGGAACAGTTGACGCGAATAGGGGTGGCTGGGCAGTTCGTAGAAGACCTCGGTCGGTGCCAGTTCGACGATCTCGCCGGCGCGCATGACCGCGACCCGGTGAGAGATGTATCGCACGGCGGCGAGGTCGTGAGAGATGAAGAGTGCGGAGAAGGAATGCTCGTGCTGCAGGTCCTGGATGAGGTTGAGGATCTGCGCCTGCACCGAGACGTCGAGCGCGCTGACGGCCTCGTCGAACACGATGAAGGCGGGATGGGTGACCAACGCCCGCGCGATGCTGACGCGCTGGAGCTGGCCTCCGGAGAGCTGATGCGGCCGGCGATCGCCGAACGCGGCGGGAAGCCCGACGTCTTCGAGCATCGCCAGCGCGCGGGCCTCGGTCGCGGGGGATCGCCGTTCGTGCACGAGCAGGGGTTCGAGAACCGACTCCACGACGGTCGAGCGCGGATCGAGGGCCCACCGCGGATGCTGCAGCACCGCCTGGATCCGGCCGGCCCGCGACCGCAGGCTGCGGTTCAGCGGCTCGCCCTGGAAACGCACCACGCCCGAGTCCGGCCGCTGAAGTCCCAGCACCACCGCGCCCGTGGTCGACTTGCCCGAACCGGACTCGCCCACCAGGCCCAGCGTCTCACCGGGGGCGACCGCGAACGACACGTTCGACATCGCGCGCACCTCGCGGCGGCCGCGGCCGATGCCCGACGCGAACATCACCGAGACGTCGTCGAGTTCGACCACCGTGCCCGGGACTGACGCCGAGCCGCTCATGCGCTCACCTCCTGCCGGTCCGAAGCCATCAGTTCCTCCGTGCGGATGCACAGGCTGTGGCGTACGGCCGCGGGCGCGGGCCGGGTCGTCGCGCAGGAATCGATCCGTGCCGGGCACCGGGGCGCGAACGCGCAGCCTTCGGCGGCGCCGTGCAGCACCGGAGGCGCCCCGGGAATGCTCGCGAGCCGTTCCCCGCGACGAGCACGGGAGGGATCCGTCGCGGCCAAGGCGCGCGAGTACGGGTGCACGGGCTGACCGAGCACGGCCGGCGCCGGCCCCCGTTCGACCACGCGGCCGGCGTACATCACCGCGACCTCGTCGCACCATCGGGCCACGGCCGGCAGATCGTGGCTGAGCCACAGCACGGTCGTCCCCTGGGCACGGGCCTGTTCGAAGAGCAGCCTCACGACCTCCTCGCGCACGTGGCTGTCCAATGCGGCGGTCGGCTCGTCCGCGATGAGGAGCTTCGGTGCGCGGCACATCGCCATCGCGATGGCGACGCGCTGGGCCATTCCGCCCGAGACCTGGTGGGGGAACAGACGTATGACGCGCTCGGGGTTCGCGATCCGCATGGCGTCCAGCAGCTCGATCTGCCTCGGCGTGGAGGTGTCGTCGCCCATCGCCCGCAGGACGAGCTGGAGTTGCCTGCCGATGCGCATCGTGGGATCGAGCGAACCGATCGGGTCCTGCGCGATGTAGGCGAGGGTGTCGCGCCGGTAGCGGCGGAGACCGCCGGTGTCGAGCGCGAGAACGTCGATGCCCCCGACTTCCAGCGTGCCGCTCACGATGCGCGCCGACCGCGGGTGCAGCCTGCCGATCGCCGACGCCAGCGTCGACTTGCCCGAGCCGGACTCGCCCACGATCGCGAGGGAAGCGCCGTCGGCGACCTCGAGATCGACTCCGTCGAGCGCCCGGACCGTTCTCGCGCCGGTGAACTCCAGGACGAGGTCGCGAATGCGTACGGCGGTCATGTGAGGGACCTCGTCTCTCGGGGCTCGAATCGGTCGCGCAGTCCGTCTCCGATGATGTTGATGCACAGGATCGACACGACGAGCACGACGCCGGGGACGATCAGCAGCTGGGGAGCGAGGGTCATGTAGAGCATTCCCTGCTGGATGAGCAGGCCGAGGGACGCCTCGGGCACCTGCACCCCGAAACCGAGGAAGCTGAGCCCGCCCTCGACCAGAATCGCGACCGACAGTGCGTAGCTCGCCTGCACGGCGACCGTTCCCGCGATGTTCGGCAGGAGGCGTCGGACGAAGATGACCGGCGTGCGTACGCCGCTGATGCGGGCCGAGACGACGAAGTCGCGTTCGGCCACGGCACGGGTCGCGATGCGCACGACGCGCGTCATCAGGGGGATCGTGATGGCGATGATGCTGATGATCGCCGCCGGGCGCCCGGGTCCGATGAGCGCCGAGACGAGGATCGCGAGCACCAGCGCCGGGAAGGCGTACAGGACGTCCACGACGCGCATGACCACTTCGCTGGCGCCGCCGCCGTAGTAGCCCGCGAGCATCCCGAGCGCCGTGCTGAGGATCGCCGAGCAGGCGACCGCGATGAGCGACACGACGAGGGTCGTCGCGATGCCCTCGAACAAGCGGGGGAGCAACGACCGTCCCAGGTTGTCGGTGCCGAGGGGAGCGACGGTGGAAGGGGCCTCGAAACGGCCGCCCACAGTCGCACTGGTGGAGCCCGCCAGGCCGGTGAGGGTGGCGACGACGGTTGTCAGCACGATGACCGCGAGCACGATGACGGCCAGGCGCATAAGGCCGTCCATGTTGCGCCAGATGCCTCGGGTCGCCGTCCCGGCGACGCGGACGCGATAGGTGGCGGTGGGTGCGACGGTCATCGACGGCTCCTTCCGGTCAGCCGCAATCGCGGATCGAGCGCGTTGGCGACGAGGTCGACGAGAAGGCTCGTGATGATGAAGACCGCTGCTGCCAGCATCACGGCCGCCTGGATGATCGCGTAGTCGCGGCGGCCCAGCGCCGTCTGCAGGTACGAGCCCATTCCCGGCACGTTGAAGACGAACTCGACGATCACCGTTCCCCCCAGCAGCACGGCGATCAGCGATCCGACGACGGTGAGGATCGGCGCTGCGGCGTTGCGCAGCACGTGGTGACGGACGATGAACCCCGGCGTCTCGCCGCGGGCGACCGCCGCCTGCACATGCGGTTCGACCAGCACGTTCATGACGGCATCCCGTGTGTTCCGTGCGACGACGGCGACGCAACCGACCGACAGCACCGCGATGGGAAGCACGAGCGACCCGACGAACCTGCCGGGGTCGTCGGCGAACGCCGCGTGCCTGCCGACCGAGAGGCCCAGCCCGAGCGTCGAGACGGCGAAGACCACCACGCCGGCGAGGAGGAACTCCGGGATGCTGATGCCCAGCGCACTGACGAGGCGTCCGGCCGCTCCCGCCGATCCCTCGGACCGCAGGGCCGAGGCGAATCCCAGGGGGATGCCGATCAGCAGCGTCGCGAGGATCGTCACGATCGCGATCGTCGCGGTGACGGGAAGCCGTGCGGCGAACTCGTCCGACACCGAGACGTTCGAGACGAAAGAGAACCCCAGGTCTCCGGTGAAGACACCGAACAGCCAGCGGAAGTACTGCTCGACGATCGGTGCGTCCAGGCCCGAGGCGGCCACGGCCCGGGCCCGCTGCTCCTCGGAGGCGAGCGGACCCAGGACGAGGTCGGTGTAGTCGCCCGGCATCAAGCGCACGGAGGCGAAGATCAGCACCGACACCCCGATGAGCGTGACGAGTGCGGCGGCGACCCGCCGGAGCGACCACAGGACGACCGGCATGTCAGCCTGCGCGGAACTCGGTGATGTGGCGGAGGAAGTCGCCGTAGCCCTCGTCGGTGGTGAGGGTGGGGCTCACCGACGCGGTGTTCCAGGCGATCGTCGACGGACGCAGCACCAGCGGGATCATCTCGCTCTGTTCGTCCGCGAGTGCGCAGAGCTCGCTGAACACGCCGGCGCGTTCGTCTCCCGGCTCGGTCGTGTAACCGGCGGCGATGAGCTCGTTCAGCTCGTCGGACCCGCTCATGTACACCGACGAGAATCCGGCGACTCCCGGGTTCCACCAGGTGGTGACCATCGCGGGGTCGGCGTAGCCGGCGAACCAGCTCAGCGCGAGGTCGAAGTCGGACGGATCGCCGTAGACACGGTCCGAGTAGGTGGCGTAGTCCAGCTGCTCGATCGAGACGGTGACGCCGATCTCGGCCAGATTCTGCAGCATGACCTGCGCGATCTGGGCGAGCACGGGCTCGTCGGTGTACACGAGCAGGTCGAGCTCGAGTCCGCCGATCTCGTCGATGACGGCCTTGGCGTCGGCGGCATCCGACGTCGCGGACGGGAGTCCGTCCGGCGCGCAGCTGTCGGGGAGCCCCGCCGGAGTGATGCCGGACGCGCCGGTCGAACCGCCGAAGGCGAGCTCGTTGATCGCATCGCGATCGATCGCCGAGTTGATCGCGAACCGAACCGCTTCGTCCTGCAGTGCCTCATCGCCCGAGACGGAGTTGATCATGAGGTAGTGGTAGTCGGTGTTCTTCTGGCCGGCGACCGTCACGTCCGCCGCGTTCGAGAGCAGCTCTGCCGAGTCCGCCGAGTTCAGCACGGCGAAGTCCGCCGAACCGTCGCGAAGGCCCGCGGCACGCGTCGCCTCGTCGCCGACGATGTCGATGCGCAGCGACGAGAAGCCCAGCGAGCCGGCATCGGGGTGATGCTCGTTCGGCTCGAACGTCCACTCCTCGTCCTGACGATGCGCGGTGGCCACGAGGGGACCGGTGCCGAGCATCTGCTGGGTGATGTCCACCTCGCCGGCCTCGATCTCTGCCATCGGGAGAACGGCGGCCGGGGTGTTCGCCAGCGCGGCGAGGAAAGGCGCATAGGGTTCCGAGAGGGTCACCGTGACCTCCAGGTCGCCGGTCTTCTCGACCGAGGCGACGGGTCCGAGCTGGCCGGTCCATGTCGTCGGGTTGTCGAGCAGCCGCTGCAGACTGCCGACCACGTCGTCGGCGGTCATCGCGCGGCCGTTCGAGAAGACGGCGTCGTCGGCCAGGGTGAAGACGTACTCGGTGTCGCTGGGCGTCTCCCACGATGTCGCGAGGCTCGGCGCCACGGCCAGGTCCTCGTCGATGGTGGTGAGGGTCTCGTACGAGAGCCCCTCGATCATCCACGACCGGGCCGTCGCGGCGCCCTGGGGGTCGAGTCCGCTCGCCTCGGCGGTGTCGTAGTCGACCTGGACGACGAGTTCACCGCCCGAGTCGAACGACTCGTCGGCGACCGCGAGGAAGCCGGGCGCCGCCTCCGCTTGCGAGACGGGTGGGGAGGAGCTGTCCGCTCCCGCGGCACAGCCGGTGAGGGCGAGGGCGGCGACCGCGACGATCGCGGCTCCCGCTCGAGCTGCTCTGAGCATTTCTAGTGTTCCCTTCGAGCTGAGTGCTGGTTCTCATGGTGCTGGTGCGACGCATCCGCGTGCGCGTGCTCCTCGTGGGTGCACGAGCATGCCGCGGTGGAGGCCGGGACATCGAGGGTCGGGTTCCGGTCGAAGAAGTCGTGGGGTCGGAGGACGAAGCCGCAGGTGTCGACGGGCATGATCGGCCAGTCCTCGGTGCGGGGGAAGTGGGTCAGGCCGAAGGTGTGCCAGAGCACGAGGTCGGCGCCGTCGAGGGAGGCGTCGTCGGCGACGAACGCCGGCAGTCCCTGTTCGCCCGCGCTCTGATTCACGACTGCTCCTGCCGGATAACGCTCATCGACGTCGTAGGCGGTGACCCAGATGTCGGCCGTCGCGAACCTGGCACGCGATGCGATGACCGAGTCCGGCTGGGCGAGCAGCACCGGCTTGCCCTCCGTGGCCAGGACGTACGACACGGGCCGGCCCAGCCGGTTCATCGACGTCGTGCTGCTGACGCGCCAGGTTCGGTCCACGGACGCGTGGGAGCGTCGCCGGGCGTTCTTCTCGCTGGTCAGCCGCGTCGCGCGGAAGCCGATCGCTGTGCCGTGGGTGTTGTCGCCGTCGATCGGGACGGTGGTGACGTCCACCTCGTCGACGACAGCCGGTCCTTCGTCGACCGCCATGTCGAGTCGCGCGCAGAACAGGTGCTGGTGGTAGGGCGCCGCGAGGCCGGGGGCGAGCTCGCTGGCGTAGCGGCTCGCCCGGTCGTCGTAGGCGGCCGTGAAGACCAGCCCGGTCGCCTTCGCCTCGAACTCGATCTTGCCGTCGAGGTAGAGGTACCAGTAGAAGCCGTAGTCGTAGTTGCCGACGGTCACGAAGAACGAGATCACGAGCCGGCGCTGCCGGCGCACGTCGCTCGTTCCGGTGAACTGCTCGGTGTGCTTCCAGAGCACCCCGGCGTCCTCCTCGTGGATGCACACGGCGTTCGGCAGCACCTTGACCTCACCGCGCGCGTCGGCGATCGGCACGTCGAGATACGTGATGTCGCCGACGCAGTCGCACCCGAGCTCGAGGCTGTTCACGAGCCGGCCGAGCAGGTACTCGCCCGTGTCGAAGTAGTTCTGCCAGAAGCGGACGGGGCCGGGGTCGCCGTACGGCACGAGCATCTCGGCGATCGAGGCCCGGTGCACGATCGGGCGCACGCGTCCGGCATCCTCGAAGCCCACGCCGTGCAGGATCAGGCCCTCGCGCATGTCGTATCCGATCCGCAGCGACCACTTCTCCCACGACACGACGTCGCCGTCGAACGAGAAGCTGGGTCCTTGCGGCTGCTGGATGACGATCGGCTTCTGCGTCGTGCGCTCGGGTCCGAACGTACCCGGAACGTGGTAGTCCGCCGTCTCCTGCGGAATCGGCATCACACCGGTGTCGATGACCTGTGCGACGCTCCGGGAGCCGAGGTCGACGTACGCGACCAGTCCGTCGATGGGGTGCGCCCACGGCATCGTCTGCGGTGTCGGCTGGTGGTGGCCGAGCACGCGGGCCATGCGCCGGCCGTCTTCGCCTTCGATCGGGAAGCGACCGGCGGACAGTCCTGCCAGGGCGACGGTCGCCGGGTCGTGGATGCCGCGCAAAGCGAGTGCGGCGAGCCACCGCTCGTCGGTCGCGAGCAGATCCCGGATGAGGACGTGCTCCTCCTTCAGCAGGGGCACCTGACCCGAGACGACGGGGTCGATCTGCTCGTCGCGTGCGAGGTCGCCGCGGTCGAGGTCGACGGAGATGTCGCGCGCCTCGCCGGTGGCGACGTCCAGCAGCTGCACATGCGCGCGGCGGGGGACGGGGCGACCGGCCAGCACCTCGCGGCGGTCGGGCTCGTCGAGGCCGATGTACGCGATGCGGTGTGACTCCTCGAGCCGGCCGTGGCGGCGCAGGATGGCGGCCGCCTCCTGCAGCTCGCCCTCCGAGAGCGTTGCGAACGGTGCGCCGGACTCGTCGCCGAGGCGGCGCGAGCGCTGCACGTGAGTGCCGGTGGAGCAGGAGCAGGTCATCGGTTCTCCGAGTCGGGTGACGTTCCCGCCGGATGCCGGAACGTTCCGGCAAAGGTAAGCGAAATCCGCGTTACGGCGCAAGGCCCACATTGTTGCGAGCGGATTACGGTCTTCTGGGTGTGGTTAGAATCGGCCGCATGCAAGGGCCCCGGCGTGCGCGCCTGATCGATGTCGCCCGTCGTGCCGGCGTCGGCAAGACGACCGCTTCGGATGCCCTGAGCGGAACCGGGCGGGTCTCTCCGGCGACCCGTGACGCGGTGCTCGCCGCAGCAGCAGACCTGGGCTACACCGCCAACACCGCTGCCCGGCACCTGCGGAACGGGTCCATCGGCACGATCGGGATCGTCCTGCCGGAGGTGGTGTCGCGGTCGTCGTACTACATGGCCTTCTCGTTCGGCATCGTGACCCATGCGGCCGCGCACGACGTGGACGTCACGATCGTGAGTCCGTCCGTCTCGTCGGGCCGCTCGCGACCGATCCGGGCCGACGGGCTCATCATCGGCGACCCGTTGTCGGGCGACCCGGCGCTTCCGGCGCTGTTCGCCAGCGGCATCCCGATCGTCACGCAGGAGCATCTCCCCGACGACGTCGAGGGCGAGCCCGTGGGCGTGGTGTGGTCGTCGCACGAATCCGGGATGCTGCGCCTCATGGACGAGATCGACCGCACCGGGGCGCGCCATCCGGCCCTGCTCGTGGCCCCCGACATCACGGACTGGAGCCGCCAGCTGGTCGCGGGCTACCGGCGCGGCTGCGCGAGCCGCGGGCTGGAGCCCGTGCTCGCCCCGATCGAGTTCGAGGCGCCCTGGGCGGCCGTCCGCGCGGCGACCGAGCGCCTGCTCGCGGAGCGGCCCGAGACCGACGTGATCATCTGCGCCCCCGACTCGAGCGCGATCGAGGTCGTCGCGGTACTGGGGCGCATGGGCCGTGTCATCGGCGACGACATCACCGTGGTCTCGTGCGTCGATCACCCCTCGCTGCCCTACCTCCAGCCGTCGATCACCTCGATCGACCTCCGGCCGCGGGAGTCGGGAGTCGCGTGCGCCGCGCTGCTGCTGGACGTGCTCGAGGGGCGCGCCGAGCCGGGGGCCGACATCGAGTTCCCGATCACCGTCGTCGCCCGAGAGTCCACCGCGCACCCGTTGCGGGCGAGGGCATCGTGACGGCGCCGCTCGACGGTGTCGTCGTCGCCGACTTCTCTCGCGTGCTCGCCGGCCCTCTCGCGACCATGACCCTCGCCGACCTCGGTGCCCGCGTCATCAAGATCGAGCGGCCCGGCACCGGCGACGACACGCGAGCCTGGGGACCGCCGTATGCCGCGTCGGGAATGACCACGTACTTCGAGTCCGCCAACCGCGGCAAGGAGTCGATCGAGCTGGACCTCACCGACGCCGGCGATCGCGGCCGGGCGCATGAGATCATCGCGCACAGCGACGTCGTCATCGAGAACTTCCGCCCCGGCCAGTTCGCGCGCCTCGGCTTCGACTGGCCGGCCATGTCGGAGCGCCATCCGCGCCTGATCTACGCGTCGGTGAGCGGGTTCGGCCTCGCCGCGGGGGCGGAGCTTCCCGGGTACGACTTCGTCGCACAGGCGGTGGGCGGGCTGATGCACATCACCGGCGACCGGGACGGCGAGGCGATGAAGGCGGGCGTGGCGCTGGTCGACGTCCTCACCGGCAAGGACGCCGTGATCGGCATCCTCGCCGCCCTGCGCCGGCGTGAGCTCACCGGTCGCGGCTCGCGGGTGGACGTGAACCTCCTCTCGAGCCTGCAGGCCGCCCTCGTGAACCAGGTGTCGGCACAGCTCGGGGCAGGCGTGGAACCTCGCCGGCTGGGCAACCGGCATCCGTCGATCGCCCCGTACGAGGTGCTCGAATGCGCTGACGGTCCGCTCGCCGTCGCGTGCGGCAACGACGCGCAGTTCGCCAAGATGACCACGGTGCTCGGCGTGCCGGCTCTCGCCGGCGACACCCGCTTCGCCCGCAACTCCGACCGCGTCGCGCACCGGGAAGAGCTTGCGACGGCTCTCGAGGGCGCGCTCGCCGCCGATGTCGCGCAGGCCTGGGCGGAGCGCTTGAACGCTGTCGGCGTCGCCGCGGGCGTCGTCAACACCATCGGCGACGGGCTGGCGCTGGCCGAGCGGCTGGGGCTCGAGCCCGTGAACGAGACGACCGGCGACGACGGCCGGATCTCGCGCCAGGTACGCCCGCCGATCGCCTGGTCACCGGCGATCCCGGTGTCGGCCACGGCGCCGCCGCGACTGGGGGAGCACACCGACGACGTGCTCCGCTGGCTTGCGGCGGATGGCGGCTAGGGCCGCCGGCGCAGCGCCAGCCAGAGCTCGGCCGACACGTCCGGATCCGCCAGCTCCACGCCCAGCAGCTCCTCGGCCGCGGCGATCCGCTGCCTCACGGTATTGCGGTGCACCCCCAGTGCCCGGGCGGTGCGCTCGATGCGGCGCCCCGACGCCAGGTGCGCGCGTGCGGCGGCGAGCAGAGCCGGCGATCCTTCCAGCAGCCGCGCCCAGTCCTCGGCTCGCTCCGCCGCGTCCACGACGGGCCGCCCCGGTGAGCGCCGCCACAGCGCGAGGGCGCGGGCCGCGGCGGCCGGGACCTCCTCGAGCGCGACGGCGGCGCTGACGGCGCCGACCCCGCCGGCAGCCGGACCCTCGGCATCCACCAGCGTCAGTCGCATCCCGTCGCGCTCGATCGCCAGCTCTGCGAGGGGCTCGTCGTCGGCCCCGCTCACGTGCACGCGGCTCAGCAACGGCAGATCGATTCCCGCCGATCGGGCCAAAGAGCGTGCCGCCACGGCATCCCCGTCGAAGACGAGCCGGGCGACCCAGTGCGCCGCTGACGTCTCGGTCGCAGGGCGACGGATCGTCAGCCGCAGTACGGCGACCGCGGTGAGCACGAGCTGCCGGTCCGTGCGGGTGAGCGGCCGGCTCGCGCCGACCGCCACCGCTCCGATCGTCCGGCCGTTCGCGACGACGGGGTGCGCGACGACGACCGACCCGTGTGCGACGAACGACGCCGCGGCGACGCCGGTGCGCTCGAGGGAGCGTTCGACGTCGGCTTTGACGGAGGGGAGGAGGCCCGACAGCCCCGCGGGGTGCAGCAGCGCGCCCGGCGCCGTGGGGTCGAGCGGGATCCATGCCGCCCAGCCGCCGACGGCCTCCGAGGTCAGCCGCACGACGTCGTGGACCGGCTGGTCGCCGGCCGCCGCCCCGGCCAGACGCGTGTGCGTGTGCCCGATCCGCGCCACGGCGTCCCGTTCGTCGCGGCCCTCGAGCTGCCAGAACGACCGCGTCACGGCGAGGAACGGTTCGCCGTCCGGGACGACGAAGAGCGGGACCCCGGCGTTCGCACAGCGATCGACGAAGCCGGGGGGCACGGCATCCCACCCCTCTCCGAGACCCAGGCCCAGCGCGCCGACCCGCTGTTCTGCCAGTCGTGCGACGTATGCGTCGTCGTCGTCTCGGCCGGTGAGGCGGATGCCGGTGGTCAGCAGCAGCTCGCCACCGTCGAGGTAGCGGCCGGGGTCGGCGAGCTCCGACACATGCACCCCGGTGATCTGGTGCGCGGGATCGAACGGCCCGACCGCGATGAGGGCGGGTCCGGCGGTTTCGGCCAGCTCTCCGAGGGTGGTCATGATCACCATTGTGCACGCTGCACAGATTCTGGCGATGAAGTGTGCAGAAGCGACATCCGGTGCGAAACGGCGGTCTATATCGTCGCCTGCATGACCGTCGACCTCCCTCGCCTCGTGACCGAGATCCCGGGACCTCGCTCGCGAGCCCTGCACGCCCAGCGCTCCGCCGCCGTTCCGCAGGGGTTCGGCATCACGCTGCCGATCTTCGTGGAACGCGCCACCGACTCCGCCCTCGAAGACGTCGACGGCAATCTGCTCATCGACTTCGCCTCCGGCATCGCGGTGACGAGCGTGGGCGCGTCCAACCCTCGCGTGCGCCGGCGCGTCGCGGCGCAGCTCGATCGCTTCACGCACACGTGCTTCATGGTGACCGAGTACAAGTCGTTCGTGCGTGTGGCGGAGTGGCTCAACGCGCATGTGCCGGGCGACTTCGACAAGCGCACGGCGCTGTTCAGCACGGGTGCGGAAGCGGTCGAGAACGCCGTCAAGATCGCCCGTGCGCACACCGGGCGCGCCGGCGTGCTGGTGGTGGACGAGGCGTACCACGGCCGCTCGCTGCTGACGATGAGCATGACGGCGAAGGAGCACCCGTACAAGACGTCGTTCGGTCCGTTCGCTGCGGAGGTGGTGCGAGTGCCGAACGCCAATCCGCTGCGGGGGACGGGCGTCGACGCCGCACTCGCCGAGCTCGAGCGGGTCGTCGCCGCCAGCGGGCCCGCTGCGTTCGCCGCGCTCGTGGTGGAGCCGATCCAGGGCGAGGGCGGCTTCGTCGTTCCCGAGCCCGGCTTCCTCGCGGGACTGCGCCGCATCGCCGACGAGCACGGGATCGTCCTCGTCGTCGACGAGATCCAGTCCGGTCTGGGGCGCACCGGCGCTCTGTTCGCGAGCGAGCACGAAGGCGTCGCCGGCGACCTCACCCTGACCGCGAAGGCGCTCGGAGCTGGCCTGCCGATCAGTGCGGTGACGGGGCGTGCCGAGATCATGGATGCCGCGCACCCGGGTGGCCTCGGCGGCACGTACGCCGGCAATCCGCTCGCCTGCGAGGCGGCTCTGGCGGTCTTCGAGGTGCTCGAGGATCCGGCACTGATGCCCCGGGTGCGCGAGATCGAGGCGATCATCCGGCGCAGCCTCGAGCCGTTGCGGCACGAGTTCGGCGTCGTGGCCGACATCCGGGGCCGAGGGGCCATGATGGCGATCGAGTTCGCCGACGCGGGCGACCTCGCCCCGCGGGCCGACCTGGCGCAGCGCATCTCCGCCGCGTGTCACTCGGCGGGGCTGCTGACACTCACCTGCGGCACGTACGGCAACGTCATCCGCCTGCTTCCGCCCCTCGTGATCGACTTCGCGGCGCTCGAGCGGGGGCTCGAGATCCTCACCGGCGCCATCCGAGGGATCGCCTCGGATGCGGGGGAGGCGGCGGCATGATCGGCGCACCGGACCTGCTCGACTTCGACGACCTGCTCACCGACGACGAACGGGCGGTGCGCGACCGCGTCCGCGCGTTCGTCGACGCCCGCGTTCGTCCTCGCATCGCGGACTGGTACGACCGCGCCGAGTTCCCCGTCTCGTTGATCCCGGAGCTGGCCGAGCTCGGCGTGCTCGGCATGCATCTCAGGGGATACGGATGCCCCGGCCGCAGCGCGGTCGAGTACGGGCTGGCCGCGATGGAGCTCGAAGCCGGCGACTCGGGGCTGCGCACCTTCGTCTCGGTGCAGGGCTCCCTCGCCATGAGCGCGATCCACAAGCACGGCAGCGAGGAGCAGAAGCAGCACTGGCTGCCACGCATGGCACGCGGCGAGGTCATCGGATGCTTCGGCCTCACCGAGCCACAGTCGGGCTCGGACCCCTCGAGCATGACCACCTTCGCGCGCCGTGAAGGCGACACGTGGGTCATCAACGGGGCCAAGCGCTGGATCGGTCTCGCGTCGATCGCGCACATCGCGATCATCTGGGCGCAGACCGACGACGGCGTACGCGGCTTCATCGTGCCGACCGAGACCCCCGGGTTCGTCGCGACGCCGATCGCGCCCAAGATGTCGATGCGGGCGTCCATCCAGTGCGACATCACCTTGACGGACGTACGCGTACCGGCAGACGCGCAGCTGTCCGAGGCGCGTGGCCTGCGCGGGCCGTTCTCGTGCCTCAACGAGGCGCGCTACGGCATCGGTTGGGGCGTCATCGGTGCCGCGCGCGACAGCTACGAGACGGCGCTGCGGTACTCCCTCACCCGGGTGCAGTTCAACACGCCGATCGCCGGATTCCAGCTCACGCAGCAGAAGCTGGTCGACATGGCGATCGAGATCGAGAAGGCACAGCTGGTCGCTCTCCGGCTGGGCAGGTTGAAGGATGCCGGCCACCTGCAGCCGCATCAGATCTCGGTGGCGAAGCTCTCGAACACGCGGGCGGCGATCGCGATCGCGCGCGAGGCCCGCACGATCCTCGGCGGCAACGGCGTGGCCGCCGAGTACTCGCCGATGCGCCATGCGGCCAACCTCGAGTCCGTCCGCACGTACGAGGGAACCGACGAGGTGCACACCCTCGTGCTCGGCGCACACATCACCGGCATCCCGGCCTTCCGGCCGTCGGCAGAAGGAGCAGAATGACCACTGCATCATTGCGCCACCTGATCGATGGAGAGTGGATCGAGGGCGGCGGTGAGCACATGACCGACGTCAACCCGAGCCGGCCGTCCGACATCGTCGCCGAGGGCCCGGGCGCCTCGTCGGCAGACGTGGATCGAGCCTTCCGCGCCGCGCGTGCGGCGTTCGACGGATGGCGCCGGACCCCCGCCCGGGAACGAGCCGGCGTCCTCCTCCGCGCAGCGGAGGTCATCGCCGCGCACCGGGAGGAGTGGGGGCGCGAGCTCGCCCGCGAAGAGGGCAAGACGCTGCTCGAGGGGACCGCCGAAGTCGCTCATGCCGCGAACATCCTGCGCTACCACGCACAGGAGGCCGAGCGTGCGTCGGGAGAGGTCTACGAGTCGCCCACTCCCGGCGAGCGGATCCTGGTCGTCCGCCGTCCGGTCGGTGTGATCGGCGCGATCACCCCCTTCAACTTCCCCATCTCGATCCCGGCGTGGAAGCTGGCCCCCGCACTGGTGTGGGGCAACACGATCGTGTGGAAGCCCGCCACGACCGTGCCCCTGCTGGCCGTCCGCTTCGCGGAGGCGCTCGAGCAGGCCGGGCTTCCGCGGGGAGTGCTCAACCTCGTGAACGGTTCGGCCGCGGTGGGCGAGGCGATCGTGTCGCACCCCGACGTGGACGCGGTGACCTTCACCGGCTCGACGCGGGTCGGACGTATGGTCGCGGCGCAGCTCGCAGCACGCGGCATCCCGTTCCAAGGCGAGCTGGGTGGAAAGAACGCCTCGCTCGTGCTCGCCGACGCCGAACTGGATCTCGCCGTCGAGCAGGTCGCGATCGGCGCGTTCCGCGCGGCCGGCCAGAAGTGCACGGCCACCTCGCGCGTCGTGGTCGACGACGCGGTGGCCGAGGAGTTCCTCGCGCGGCTCGCCGAGCGCACGAGCGCGATGGTCGTCGGGGACGCCCTCGCCGAGGGGGTGGAGGTCGGCCCGGTCGTCGACGGCCCGGCGCGCGACCGCGTCGCGGCCGCCATCGGCCGGGCGCATGCCTACGCTCGTCCCGTCGTCGCGCCCGACCTGTACCGGCAGGGACCCCTTGCGGAGGGCTACTTCATTCCGCCGTCGATCTTCGAGCTGCCGCACGATGAGCCTGGTGAGCTCTGGCGGGACGAGCTCTTCGGGCCGGTTGTGGGAGTGCGTCGCGCCTCGTCCGCCGCCGACGGCTTCGCACTCGTGAACGACAGCGAGTACGGGTTGTCGACGGCGGTGTTCACGACGGATCTCGGCCGCGCGCTCGCTGCGATCGACGACATCCGTGTGGGCGTCGTGCACATCAACTCCGCGTCGGCGGGAGCAGACCTGCACGTTCCCTTCGGCGGCAATCGGGGCAGCGGCCTCGGTCCGAAGGAGCAGGGTGCCGTGGCGCGTGACTTCTTCACCGAGACGGCGACGGTGTATCTGAAGGGGTAGGTGGGGGTAGCAACGGAGCCAGCTGGGTCGAGCCGCTGCCGCCCACCCCGACAGTGTCTTCGACTGAACGCAACCCGCGGCGGATTCCGATGTGGGGTTGGATCCTCATCGGCGCAGCTGTGCTGGTCCCGATCATCTTGCTGTCACCCCTTTTCGCCGTCATCGCGCTGATCGTGCTCGTGACGAGCATCGTCGCGCTCGCGACGGGCGCACGTACGTGGCTTCGCCTCAGCTCTCGCAAGACCGCGATCGCGGTGACGGCGGCGGCCGCCGCAGTGTTGCTCGTAACGGGAAGTGTGAGCGCGGCGATGCTGCCGAACACGGGCGGTGGAGCCAGGGTCGAGCCCGTTACCTTCGCTGAGCGCCCGTCAACTGATGGTGGAGCACAGAGCGCCGAATCTCGCGCGACTGCAACGCCCACGCCCACGCCCGTGGCGAGCACGCGCGAGGACGTCGTGACCGAGATCATTCCCTTCACCGAAACCCGGGTCGACGACGGTGCCCTGCCCGTGGGGCAAACGCAGGTTCGAACCGCCGGGCAGAACGGCGAGAAGACCCTCACGTATCTGGTCCGCCTCCTGGACGGCCAAGAGGTCAGCAGAGAACTGATCTCCGACATCGTCACGACCCAGCCCGTTACTCAGATCGTCGCGAACGGCACCTACGTTGCGCCGCCACCACCTGAACCCGCGCAACCTGGCGGGAGTTGCGACGCGAACTACGCGGACGCGTGCGTGCCTATCGACAGCGATGTCGACTGCGCCGGTGGCAGCGGCAACGGTCCCTCGTACTTCAGCGGTGTCGCGCGGGTCGTCGGCAGCGACATCTACGACTTGGACCGCGACGGCGACGGACTCGCCTGCGAACCTTACTGATCGGCTGCTCGGGCGCGCTCGACGATTCCCCGCGCGTCTCCGTGAATCCTCATTCGCGGCACGCCGCCGCGGCCTCGGATGCGAACCCCTGGCCCTGCCATCGTGTGCGGACGTGGTACCCCACCTCGAGCTTCTTGATCCCGAGTCGGCCTGGCGCCGGGGCACGAGCTCTTCGCCCACGGCACCGCGTCCCCGGGCCCGCTCACCTCGATATCCTCTCCCTGTGACCCTGCGTGACGATGTCGCTTCCGAGCGGACCAGTATGGGCCGCGGGATGGATGTGGTGTCCTGCGTCGCTGAGATGACCGCCGCGAGCGAGCAGGGCGTGTCTGTGCAGACCATCGCACGAGCACTGCAGCGCGATCGGTCGCAGGTCTCGCGCACGCTCGCTGCGCTGGCGGATGAGCGGCTGGTGTCGCGTGGCTCCGACGGTCGCTACCGACTGGCGTGGGGCTGGTATGCCTCGGCGGAGCAGCTGGTCGAAAGGCGTCTGCGCAGCGAGGGCCTCACGATTCTGGACGAGTTGTCAGAGTCCGTGGCGGAGGCATGCTTCCTCGGAGTTCTCGAGGGCGATGCGACCGTCACCATCGTTGAGAGCGTGCCGCCTGCCGCCCGGTTGATCGGTTCGTGGATCGGACGAGCGTATCCGGCGTTCTGCAGTGACGCGGGTCAGGCCGTGCTGTGGGACGCCTCCGATGAGGAGGTTCGTGGCGTGTTCAGCCGCACGAGCTTCCGCAGCGCCGGTCCGAACGCCGCTGCGTCGGTCGATGAGTTCCTGGCGCGCCTGAGGGAGTCTCGGGCGAGAGGCTACGCGATCGTGGCGGAGGAGGCCGAGCCGGGCCTGTACTCGGTGTCGGCCCCGGTGTGGGACTTCCGGGGCGAGGTCATCGCCGGCCTGCAGATCGTGGGAGAACGGCATCGCCTGGAACCCAGGTCTGATGCTCTGGGGGCGGCGTGCGTCGAAGCGGCGCAGCGTCTGTCGGCGATGCTCGGCGCCCGCGAGGCTCGGGGCGAGTAACCCGGAGCGGGTTGCTCACGCCTCCTGGATGAGAAGGCTCAGCCGAGCGCAGGCGTCGCGAAGCGCGGTCCGGGCTTCGCGTGCACGGCGCTCCGAGAAAGCGCCACCACTGATGCCGATGGACACCACGATGCCACGCTGATCGCTGATCGGCAGCGCATAGTCTCGCACGCCTTCGACGTATTCCTCGCGGGCGTCCACCATGCCGAGCTTGCGGTCCCGCTCGAGCAGCTGATGGAGCTGATCCACCGATCGCGCCGCGCCCGGACCGCCGACGCCGACGAACTGCACGTCGGCGAGGAGCGCTTCGAGGTCATCGCGCGTGTGGTCCCACAGGAGGGCCCGGCCGGGGCCGGTGCACCAGATGGGGGTCAGGATGCCGGGACGCAGGTAGTCAGCGGAGACGCCCGGGCCCTTCTCGGAGCGGAGCAGGATCGCTCCCGGTCCCTGGGCGGCGACCAACTGCGCGGAGACGCCCAACGTGGACGCGAGCACGCGCAGACTCTCCCGTGCTGCCCGGAGCCACGGCCGGCTCAGTGCTCCGGCGGCGCGGAAGTAGCCGTCGCCGGCTTTGAGGACCGCGGCGTTGTCGCGATCGAGGTAACCCAACTCCCGCAGCTCGCGCGTGAGGCGCGAGACGCGGCTGCGTTCGATGCCGGTGGTCTCCGCCAGGCGTGAGGCGTTGTGCCCTTGCCTTCCCGATCGCTCCCGCTCGACGGCGGCGTCCAGCAGCGCGAGACCCTGCAGGAGGGAGGACGGGGGAGTCATGGTCGGAGGCGCTCTCTGTGCCGGTGGGACGGCGGCCCGGTCACTGGGTGGGGACTGCCGCGGAGGCCGGCCCGTCGACGACTACGCGCGGGTTCAGCCGAGCCCACGCGGTGTACGAGCCCGCGGCGATGGTGCCGCTTGCCCGTTCGATGTCGGCGGAACGGATCTGTGCGGATCCCTGCCGCCCGTAAAGTACCACTTCGTCGCCGATCTGAGCCGAGGGGATCTGGGTCACGTCGACCACCAGACTGTTCATCGCGAGTCGATCGATCACCGGAGCGAGCGTGCTACGGACCAACACGTGCCCTCGTCCCCCCAGCGTGCGCGGGTAGCCGTCGGCGTAGCCGACGGGTATGACAGCAAGCCGGCTGTCGCGATCGATGCGTGCGGCCCTGTCGTACCCGACCGTGCTGCCCGCCGGGTAGGGGTTGATCGCGGCGATGCGCGACACGAGCCTCATGGCGGGGCGGAGGCCCGGGATCGCGGCCGAGGTGTCGCCGTAGAGCGCGGCACCGATCCGGACCATGTCCATGCGTGAGGCGCGCACGGTCAGGGCGGCGTACGAGGTAGCGCAGTGCTTCTCGAAACGGCCGCGCGGGGCGCCCAGCACCCGCCCGGCCGCCTCGGCCTGATTCCGGAAGGCGAGGGCGCCGGCGCTCACATCGTCGGCGTCTTCGCATGGGAAGTGCGAGCAGATCCCGACCACGGCGAGCTCGGAGGTTGCAGCGATGCGTCGCAGGTGAGGCTGCGACTGAGGGTCGTCCCAGTCCATTCCGTCCCGACTGAGCCCCGTGGAGTTGAGGGAGAGGTGGACGCGGATGCGACGCCCGAGCGTGCGGGCGGCGGCGGTCACGACACGCGCGTGCTCGCCGCCGCCCACCCACTCTTCGATATCGAGCCGGCCACCCTCCTGGATCTCGTCGCGCAGCGCCGCCCGGAGGCGGATGATGCGTCCCGAGAAACCCAGCCGGCGCGCCTCTTCGGCCTCCTGGTTGGAGGTGATGCCGATTGTGTCGATACCGGCCGCCATCAGGGTCGGGAGCACCACCGGGATGCCGTGGCCATAGGCATCCGCCTTCACCACCCCGCAGAGCCGCGTCGTGATGCCGACCTCGCCTCGAACGACGTCGAGGTTGTGAGAGATGGCGTCGACGTCGATCTCGACCCAGACGGGACTCGTGGTGCTCATGCGTGGCGGTGGCCTGGTCGGCGCGGGTTACCCGCGGGGCTGACGAAGGGGCTCTTCGGCGACGGGGTCGTCCGCCTCGTCGACGGGGGCCTCCTCCGACACGGCGACGACCGGGCGCGCGCCACGGCGTCCGTAGCGCCACCAGAAGAACAGATAGCACAGCCCCACGAACGGAACCCCGAAGTACAGGGCGGCGACCTGGTTCGGGTCGAACGCGATGGCCACCAGCGAGATCGACAGCAGCACGAACGCCAGGATCGGAAGCGCGGGGTACAGCGGGGTGCGGTACGGCAGCGTCGTGATGTCGCCGCCTTCGCGCACGAACCGGCGGCGGTGGAAGAACTGCGACGCCACGATCGACATCCACACGGCGACCACGGCGAAACCCGCGATCGACACCAGCACCAGGTAGACCGTCTGCGGCGCGATCACGCTGGAGATCAGCGAGACGAGCCCGAGTGCGAGACTGACGCTCAGCGCCACGAGCGGGATTCCCCGCCGGGTGAGGCGCTGCAGCACCCGCGGCGCGTGTCCTTCCTCCGCGAGGGAGAAGAGCATCCGGGCGCACGAGAACAAGCCGCTGTTGCCGGCGGACAGCAACGCGGTGATGATGACGAAGTTCATGATGTCGGCGGCGTAGGGGATGCCGACGTACTCGAACACGTCCACGAACGGGCTGCTGGTCAGCCCGGCATCCTCGTACGGCAGGAGCGCGGCGATGACCGTGATCGACCCCACGAACAGGATCAGCAGTCGCAGGACCGTCGACCGGATGGCCTTCGGGATGTTCTTGCCCGGGTCTTTGGTCTCACCGGCGGCGACGCCGATCAGCTCCGAACCGCTGAACGCGTAGAAGACGGCGAGGGCGGTGACGACGACGCCCGCGATGCCGTTGGGGAAGAGGCCGTCCGGGGTGACGAAGTTGCTGAACAGCGGGGCGGCGGGGTGCTCGGCCGAGAGCGGTGTGAAGCCGAAGATCGCCATGCCGCCGAACACGATGAGCGCGACGATCGCGACCACCTTGATCAGCGAGAACCAGAACTCGGTCTCGCCGAAGACCCGTGCCGAGATCGCGTTGATGGTGAACAGTCCAAGAGCGAAGATCAGGCACCAGACCCAGACGTCGACGCCGGGGAACCAGCGCTGCATGAGGATGCCGGACGCCGTGAACTCCGACCCGAGCGCGACGACCCAGCACAGCCAGTACAGCCACGCGGTCGTGAAGCCGGTGGCGGGGCCGATGGACCGTGCCGCGTAGATGTGGAACGCGCCCGAGACCGGATACGCCAGTGCCAGCTCGCCGAGGCAGGCCATCACCAGCCACACCACGAAGGCGCCGATGAGGTAGGCGATGATCGCGCCCAGCGGGCCGGCCTGGCTGATGGTGTAGCCCGAACTCAGGAAGAGTCCGGAGCCGATCACGCCGCCGAGGGCGATCATGATCAGGTGTCGGGCGTCCATGGAGCGCTGCAGTCGTCGCAGCGGCACCTGTGTCGCGGTGGTGTGGGGAAGAGCGTTCGGAAGCTCACTCTGTTCGGGCAGCGGGCTCATGTGTTCTCGCATTCGAGTAGGAGTCGGGTGGTGCGACGGACCGTGCTACATGATCACAACAATGTGTCTATGATGCACGACTCGCGTGTCGGGCAGATTACGGGGCCAAGCGGTCGGTGCACAAGGCATACGAGCCAATTCGCGGCGTACGAGGCCGGTTCGAGCACTTCTTCCGTGCGGTGGTCAGATTGGCATCCTGTGCGAGCGATCCGGCAGGCGCGGGCTGACGCGACTGTTGGGGATGCTGAGTCGAACCTCTTCCCGATTCTCTTGAAGGAGCTCGACGTGGACCGTCATGACATCGCGCTGATCGGCTTCGGCGGCGTGAACCGCGCGCTGGCGAAGATCATCCTCGACCGCGGCGACGAACTCGCCGCCGACCTCGGCTTCGCTCTGCGTGTCGTCGCCATCACCGACCTGCGCCTGGGCTCCCTGATGCGGGCCGAGGGCATCGACCTCGCAGACGTGTTCGCCATGTCGGACGGCGAGACCTTCGCCGGCAAGCCCGGCGGGACGGCGGTGCCGCAGAACGAACATGTGATCCGCAACAGCACGGCCGACATCGTCGTCGAGGCCACCTTCACCAACCCCGTCGACGGGGAGCCGGGCATCTCACACGTGCGCGCTGCGCTCGAGAGTGGAAAGAGCGTGACCACGACGAACAAGGGCCCGGTCGCGCTCGCGGGGCTCGAGCTGAACCGCCTGGCAGCGGCGAATGGTGTCACGTTCCAGTACGAGGGCTCGGTGGTCAGCGGCACGCCGATCCTGCGGTTCGCGTCCGAGACGCTCCAGGGTCTGCGGATCAACGCGGTCGAAGGCATCCTCAACGGCACCAGCAATTACGTGCTCGGTCAGATGGAGTCGGGCATGACGCTGGACGCCGCCGTCGCGGAGGCTCAGGCGCTCGGGTACGCCGAGGCCGACCCGACGGCCGATATCGAAGGCTCCGACGTGCAGCTGAAGGTCGTCATCCTCGCCAACGAGCTCCTCGGCGCGGACATCACCACGGCCGACGTGGCCCGGCGGGGGATCTCCGAGGTCTCCGCCGCCGACATCATCGAAGCCGCCGCCCAGGGCAAGTGCTACAAGCTGATCGGGTCGGCATTCCGCAGCGCCGCCGGAACGGTCACCGCCAAGGTCGAGCCGGTGGCGCTGCCGCTGACACACCCGCTCGCCAGCGTCAGCGGCCCGACGAACGCAGTCTCGTTCGACACCGATCTGCTCGGCACCGTGACCGTCTCGGGCCCGGGCGCGGGTCGCATCGAGACCGCCTACGCGCTGCTGTCCGACATCATCGCGATCCACGCGCACCAGAGTGCGCGCGTCGGGGCTGCCCGGTGAGCACCGTGGAAGCCACGCAGACCATTGCCTCGGGGCACCCCGACCTGATCGTCACGAACCCGTTCGATGGTGAGGTGATCGGCGCCGTCCCCCAGAACGGACCCGCGCAGCTCGAGCAGATCCTGGAGCGTGCGCGAACCGGGTTCCAGCTGTCGCGGTCCTTGTCGCGGTACTCGCGGCACGAGGTCCTCGCGCGTGCGTCCGCACTGCTGGGCGAGCGCGCCGAGACCGCGGCCGACCTGATCGTGCAGGAGGCGGGAAAGACCGTCCGGCAGGCGCGAAAGGAGGTCGCTCGCGCGGTCATGACCCTCTCGTTGTCGGCCGACGCGGCCCGGTCCGATGCCGGAGAGGTCGTCCCGTTCGACGCGTTTCAAGGCTCCGAGAACCGGCGCGGCTGGTTCACCCGCGAGCCGCTGGGGATCATCGTCGCCATCACTCCCTACAACGACGCGTTGAACCTCGTCGCCCACAAGCTGGGTCCGGCCATCGCGGGCGGCAACTCGATCGTGCTCAAGCCGTCCCAGCTGACGCCGCTGACCGCTCGGTTCCTGGTCGACCTGCTCATCGACGCGGGCCTGCCCGATGAGATCATCACCGTGGTGCACGGCGACCGTGAACTGGCGCAGGCGCTCATCTCAGCCCGCGACGTGCGCATGGTCTCGTTCACCGGAGGGTTCGCCACAGGAGAGGCGATCGCCCGCAACGCCGGTCTGAAGAAGCTCGCGATGGAACTCGGCGGCAACGCCCCGGTGATCGTGTTCTCGGACGCCGACATTCCCGCCGCGGTCGAGGCCTGCGTCTCGGGCGCGTTCTGGGCTGCCGGCCAGAACTGCGTCGGCGCCCAGCGCATCCTGGTGCAGAAGGCGGTGTACGAGGAGTTCCGCGACCGCTTCGCGGCGCAGACCATCGCCCTCAAGGCCGGCGACCCGCGAGACGAGTCCACCGATGTCGGCCCGATGATCTCGGTCGCGTCCGCTGAGGCCGCGGAGCGACTCGTGGAGCACGCGGTCACGGCGGGTGCCCGCGTGCTGGCGGGGCACCGCCGGGAGGGGTCCGTGTACTGGCCCACCGTCGTCGAGGGAGTGCCGTTCTCGTGCGAGCTGTGGGCCGACGAGGCGTTCGCGCCGGTGGTGGTCCTGTCGCCGTTCGAAACGGAGGAGCAGGCCATCGCGCAGGCGAACGATGTCGACTATGCGCTGCACGCTGCCACCTTCACCCGCGACATCACGCGCGCGCTGCGCGTGGCGGAGCAGCTGGATGCGGGCGGAGTGATGATCAACGACTCCTCCGACTACCGGGTCGACAGCATGCCGTTCGGTGGCTCGAAGTACGGCAGCATGGGCCGCGAGGGCGTGCGATTCGCGTACGAGGAGATGACCCAGCCCAAGGTCGTCTGCATCAACACATGAGCCGCATCGCAATCCGCGTCGAGCGCGATTCGCTCGGCGAGCTGGCGGTGCCCGCCGAGGCGTACTGGGGCGTTCACACGGCCCGCGCCCGCGAGAACTTCACGATCAGCAGCACGCCGATCTCGCAGCATCCCGATCTCATCCACGCCCTCGTCACGGTGAAGGATGCCGCCGCCGCGGCGAACCACGAGCTCGGGTTGCTGCCGGCGGGGGTGGCGGAGGCCATCGCCGCGGCCTGCCGGAGGGTGCGCGACGGTGAGCTGCACGACCAGTTCTGTGTCGACGTGCTGCAGGGCGGCGCTGGTACCAGCACGAACATGAACGCCAACGAGGTGATCGCCAACGCCGCCCTGGAATCCCTGGGGCTGCCGCGCGGCCGCTACGACGTGGTTCACCCCATCAACGATGTGAACCGGAGTCAATCGACCAACGACGTCTATCCGACCGCGGTCAAGATCGCCGTGGCGAAGGGCCTCCTGCGGCTGATGCCGAGGTTGGAGGAGCTCGCCGCGGCCTTCGAGGAGCGAAGCGTCGCGTTCGGCTCCATCGTCAAGATCGGTCGCACCCAGCTGCAGGATGCTGTGCCGATGACGCTCGGCGACGAGTTCGCCGCGTTCGCTGTCGCAATCCGCGAGGACGTGGCACGCATCGACGACACGGTGCCGTTGCTGCTGGAGTGCAGCCTGGGCGGCACCGCCGTGGGAACCGGAGTGACCGCTCCGACCGGCTATCGGGACACCGCTCTGGAACGACTCCGCGAGCGCTCCGGGCTCCCCATGACCCCGGCGGCCCACCTCTTCGAGGCGAGCTGGGACGCCAGCGCGTTTCTGCAGTCCTCTGCGGTGCTCCGCCGCACGGCGATCAAGCTGTCGAAGATCAGCAACGACCTGCGGCTGCTCGCCAGCGGCCCGCAGGCGGGGCTGGGCGAGATCCGCCTGCCTGCCCGGCAGGCCGGGTCTTCGATCATGCCGGGCAAGGTGAACCCGGTGATCCCCGAGGTGATGAACCAGATCGCCTTCGCGGTCATGGGCGCAGATGTGACGATCGGCGTCGCCGCCGAAAGCGGGCAGCTGCAGCTGAACGCCTTCGAGCCGATCATGGCGCACTCGCTCCTGCAGTCGCTGAGCTGGGTGACCAACGGCGTCTCGGCGCTGCGCCGGTTCTGCGTGGAGGGCATCGAAGCCAATGACACCGTGCTCGCGCGCTACGTCGCGTCGTCCGTCGGAACGGTGACGACCCTGGTGCCGTCCATCGGCTACGAAGCGGCCGCCCATGCGGCTCAGTACGCGCTTCGCACCGGCATCCCCATCGCCGACGCGGTGGCGCAGCACACAACGCTCTCGCGCGAAGAGGCGGCAGCGCTCCTGGCGCACTGAGGGCGCTGCCGCCTGGATGCCGGGGCGGCAGCGTCACCGGCGGTCGATCGCTCGCGAGAGCGACACCGCGGTCACGGTGTCGGCCACGCCAGGCAGGGCCGCGATCTGCTCCCAGATCTGGCCGACGCGGTCCATCGAGTCGGCCTCCAGCGTCACGAAGAGGTCGTACGCTCCCGACAGCACGTCGCAGCGCGTGACCTCCGCGATGCCGCGCAACGCGGCGATCACCCGATCGTCCCGCATCCTGTCGACGCGGTAGACCATGACCATCGCGGTCACGCGTGGCCGCGACGCGCCCCCCTTGATGACGGTGTAGCCGGCGATGACGCCGTCGCGCTCCATGCGTTCGATGCGCTGCCGCACCGCGTTGCGCGACAGATGCACCTGGTTGGCCAGGGCGACCATCGGCAACCTCGCGTCCGCGGTCAACGTTGCGAGCAGCTGCTGGTCGATGTCGTCCAGGTGCGATGCGGCCACGATGCCTCCGTGCACGATTAGCAATTGCAAGTGTCAATCGCACACACTACCGTAGATCGGGGATGCCGCCCCAGACGGCCTGCCCTCGTGCACGTCTCTTCGCTGGAAAGTAAGGAACGCAATGCCGCAACAGCCGGACCGCCGACGCGCTGAGACCCTTTCAGACCTCACCCTTGCGGTGCACGGCGGCAATCGCCTCGACTCAACGAAGGCGCTGCGCACGCCGTTGGTGATGGCCAACTCATACGAGCTTCCCGACGATCCGAGCGACATCAGCTGGTCCGCCTCCGCACCGGGGCTCTACACCCGGAACACGGGCGTCAATCAGGCCGGTCTGCAGGACAAGCTCGCCGCGCTGGAGGGAGGCGAGGATGCGGTCGCGCTCGCATCCGGAGTGGCCGCCCTGCACGCGGTGTTCTTCACACATGTGCGCGCCGGCGACCACGTCATCGTCAGTGACGTCACGTACGAGGCGACCTGGAGACTGTGGACCGAACTCCTGCCGCAGCGGTACGGCATCGAGGCGACGTTCGTCGACGTCGGCGATCTGGACGCGCTGCGCGCGGCCTTCCGCCCCCACACCCGGCTCGTCTGCATCGAGGCGATCGCGAACCCCACGACCAAGGTGGCGGACGTCGCCGCGATCGCGGAGATCACGCATGCCGCCGGCGCGATCCTGATGGTGGACTCCACCTTCACGCCGCCGCCCTTCTACCGCCCGCTCGCCGACGGCGCCGATCTCGTCGTCCATTCCCTGACGAAGTACATCAACGGTCACGGTGATGCCATGGGCGGCGCCGTCATCGGTTCGCGCGAACTCATCGAGCCGATCAAGGCCGATGCCATGGTCGACGTCGGGGGAGTGATCTCGCCGTTCAACGCCTGGCAGATCCACCGCGGCTCGGTGACCCTCCCGCTGCGCCTCCGGCAGCACCTTGCCTCCGCGCTCGCCGTCGCCGAGTTCCTGGAGCGCGACCCACGGGTCGAGTACGTCTACTATCCCGGCCTGCCGTCGCACCCGGAGCACGATCTGGCGACGCGGCAGTTCGGCGGTCGGGGGTACGGCGGCATGATCGCCTTCGCGGTCGCCGGCGATCCCGACACACAGAACCAGTTCGTCGCCAACCTCCGGCTCATCACGTCGGGCTTCTCTCTGGGGCACGACGACTCGCTGATCGTGCACACCGGGACCGAGGGAGGCCGCGTCGCCAGCTACCCGCTGCCCTTCCGCACGTTCGGTCATCTGCGCCTGTCCGTCGGCATCGAGGACACCTCCGACCTCCTCGCAGATCTCGAGGCAGCCCTCGACGCGACGTTCCCGTCGTCGACGGTGCCTCACTCACGCGCCCACGAGTCCGCTGCCACGGGATCCGACCTGACTCGATCGGAGAGGCTGAGCACGTGATCAGTGCGACGACACCTCCCGTGATCGTGCTCGACGGCGGACTCTCCAATGCGCTTGCTGAACGTGGCCACGATCTCACGGACGAACTCTGGACTGCCCGACTGCTGCGCGACGCTCCCGGCGAGGTGGCTGCCGTACACCGGGCGTACTTCGATGCGGGCGCGCAGGTCGCCACGACCGCCAGCTATCAGGCGAGCGTCGCCGGATTCGAGCGCAGCGGCATGACGCGCATCGAGGCGGAGAAACTCATCACACGGAGTGTGACGATCGCCCGTGAGGTGCGCGACGACGTCACCGAGTCAGCCGATGACGACGACGTAGTGCGTCTCGTGGCGGCATCCGTGGGTCCCTATGGAGCGGTGCTCGCCGACGGATCCGAGTACCGCGGCCGGTACGGATTGAGCCGCGGAGCGCTTCGCGACTTCCATGCCCCGCGGATGGAACTCCTTGCGAGCGCGGGGCCCGACCTGCTCGCGCTAGAGACGATCCCGGATCTCGACGAGGTCTCGGTCCTCCTCGACCTCGTCGACGAGTTCGCGATCCCCGCCTGGCTGTCGTGCGCGGTCGCCGGGGACCGGCTGCGCGACGGCCGTCCGGCGACCGAAGCCTTCGCTCTCGCCGCCGGCCACGGTTCCCTCGTGGCCGTCGGAGTGAACTGCTGCGCGCCCGACGACGTGCTGCCGGCAGTGCGGGCGGCGACCGGCGCGAGCGGCAAGCCTGCCATCGCCTATCCCAACTCGGGCGAGACGTGGGATGGCGCAGCACGTCGATGGATCGGCGAGCCGGAATTCGACCCGGCGCTCCCGCCGGCGTGGGCCGAGGCGGGTGCGCACTTCATCGGTGGATGCTGTCGCATCGGGCCGGCAGCCATTGCCGCAATGGTGCGCGCGCTGGGCTGACGACCCGGTGAAGCCGATCATCGAGGCTGACCTGGTGATCGGTCGGCACGAGATCGGCGCACTCGAGCACGGTGAGATCAGGCAGCTATGTCGCCACAAGTAGACGCGACGGCGGGAGTCGAACCCGCAACGCAGCCGGGTATGAACCGGTGCCCGGGACCGCCCGGATCGCCGCGATGCTCCTCGATGAACTCGAGGACGGCTCCACCGTAACCCCGTCATCCGAGGTGCGGGGTATGCGTGAACTCGCGTTTCGCTATGAGACGTCGCGAGTCGTGGCCTCGCGCCAGGCGCGGAGGTGCTCCACGACGAAGGCGTGATCCTCGGCCTGGGGGAGGCCTGAGACGCCGACCGTCCCGACGACTCCGACGCCCTCGATCGTGATCGGGAAGACGCCGCCGTGCGCGGCGAACAGCGTCGGGTCGAGGCGGGCGCTGGTGTCGAAGTCCTTGCCGGTCGCGCGGAACGACAGGCCCACACCGAACGACGACCGACCGTAGCGGCGGGCGACGCGCGTCTTGCGGTCGAGCCAGCCGTCGTTGTCGGCGCTCGAACCCGGCAGCGCGGTGTGGAAGACCCGCGCCTCGCCCAGCGTGATGCCGATGACGATCGGCAGACCTGTGGCCACCGCGGCCTCTCGCATGCGGCAGCCGAGAGCCCAGGCATCCGTCACGTCGAAGCGGGGGAGGATGAGCTCGGCCTCCTCGGATTCGACCTGGGCGAGAAGGGCGTGGGGGTCGGTGTCGGTCACGGAGGACACGATAGCGACGGATGCCGAGTGGCGGGCCTGCTCGGAGGGTCGGGGCGTTTCGTCTCGCTGCGCTCGCTCAACGAACGGGGGAGGGAGGCGGGGGAGCATCGAGGGCCCGGAGCATGCGCTCCAGGACCTCGCGGAGCTCCTCGCGCTCCGGAGAGGCGAGGGTCGTGGTGTACTCGACGCCGGCGGGGATCCACGACAGGCCGTACATCGTCTCGCGGAAGTCGCTGCCACCCACGGGCCACCGCGTGTGCGTCTCGTCCTCCGCCGTCGCCCCTTGCCCCCACTGCCCGAACGCGGCGCGCATCGACTCCAGGTCGAGTTCCATCACGGCATCCGCCTCGACCGCCTGGCGCACCCACGACCGCGCGACGAAGATGAACTCCTCGATCTCCTCGGGCGTGAGCGGCTTCGGCTCGAACAGCACGCGCGTGTGCTCCACCGACGCCAGGCGGTCCACGCGGAAGGTGCGCCAGTCCTCCTTCTCGAGATCCCAGCACAGCAGGTACCAGTGGCGGTCGGCGGGGGCGAGCGCGTGCGGCTCGACCCTGCGCCGGGTCACCTCGCCCGACGCCGCCGTGTAGGTGAACCGCACGCGCTCGTGGTCGCGGCACGCGAGCGCCAGCTCGCCCAGCACGTCGCTCGACACGGCAGCCCCGGCATTCAGCCCGGCCGGCTGCACCGCCTCGGCCAGCGCCTTCACCCGGCGGCGCAGGGGAGCGGGCAGCACCTGCTCGAGCTTCGCGAGTGCCGTGATGGTCGTCTCAGGACCCGAGACGAGCCGCTGGGATGCCGCGACCCGCAGGCCGATCGCCATCGCCACAGCCTCTTCGTCGGTGAGCAGTAGAGGAGGCACCGCACTGCCGGCTTCGAGGCGATAGCCGCCGGCGGCACCCGGCGTGGACTCGATGCGATAGCCGAGGTCGCGCAGCCGCTCGACGTCGCGCCGAACGGTGCGCTCCGTCACTCCCATGCGCGCGGCGAGCTCCGAACCCGGCCAGTGCCGGTGGGTCTGCAGCAGGTTGAGCAGAGACAACGCTCGTGTGGTCGTATCGGACATGATTCAAGATTGCCCTAGATCGCGGACCGAATGTGTCCGCATTGGTTCCTAACCTGGTCGCATGACGAACGAACCGATCATCGAGGCGCAGGGTCTGACCAAGCGCTTCAGCGTCAAGAAGAAGACCGTCGAGGCGGTCACCGACCTCACGTTCCAGGTCGCACGCGGCGAGCTCGTCGCGTTCCTGGGACCCAACGGCGCAGGCAAGTCGACCAGCCTGCGCATGCTCACCACTCTCATTCCCCCGACATCGGGCACGGCGAAGGTCGTCGGTTTCGACATCCTGAAGCGTCCCGCCGACGTGCGCGCCCGCATCGGATACGTCGGACAGCTCACCAGCGGCAGCTTCTCGCAGCGCGCCCGCGACGAGCTTCTCAGCCAGGGCGCGTTCTACGGCATGTCGAAGGCGGCATCCCGCAAGCGTGCCGACGAGCTGATCGAGTCGCTCGACCTGTCGGGCTTCGCGAACCGATCGGTGCAGCAGCTGTCGGGCGGGCAGAAGCGCCGGCTCGACGTAGCTCTCGGACTCATGCACGCGCCGCCGCTCATCTTCCTCGATGAGCCGTCGACCGGCCTCGACCCGCAGAGCCGTGCGAACCTGTGGCAGCACATCCTCGATCTGCGCACCCAGTACGGCACGACGGTCTTCCTCACCACGCACTACCTCGAGGAGGCCGACCGCTACGCCGAGCGCGTCATGGTCATGGACAAGGGGCGGGTCATCGCCGACGACACGGCGACGCGGCTCAAGGCGAACCTCGCGGGCGACCTGCTCACCTTCGGGTTCGCGACGACGACGGATGCCGAGGCCGCCGTCGCCGTGATCCAGCGGCTGACGGATCGCGAGGTGCGTCGGGACGAGGCATCCGTGATCCTCACCGCACCGGACGGCGATGCGCTGCTGCCGGCCGCAGTCCGCGCGCTGGATGCTGCCGGGCTGAACGTGCGGACCGCCACCGGCGTGCCGCCGACGCTCGACGACGTGTTCCTCGCGCTGACCGGTCGCACCCTGCGCGAGGCCGGCGAGGGCGAGCCCATCGAAGAGGAGACGGCCGAGGCCTCGGCGGAACCCCCGCTGGAAGCCCCGCTGGAAGCCCCGGTCGTTGAGCGAGGAGCGTCAGCGACGAGACGAAACGCAGAGACCGCCGCAGAACCCGGCGCCGAGAAGACAGGAGCACGCCGATGAGCGCCGTCACCGAGACCACTCGCCCCGACACCGCGGTGCGGGCGAACCCCGCGCGAGACACGTGGAACGTGCTCGCGCGCGAACTGAAGCCCGTCTTGCGCGATCCGTTCACGCTGATCTTCAGCCTCGTGCAGCCGTTGGTGTTCCTCGGGCTGTTCGCGCCGCTGCTGGTCGGCTCGTCGGGTCAGCCGGTGGGGGAGACCCTGCAGTGGTTCGTGCCCGGCGTGCTCGTGATGATCGTGCTGTTCGGCACCGGCGCGACCGGGTCGAACCTGCAGTACGAGATGATGACGGGCTCGCACGAGCGCACCCTCGTCGCGCCGCTCTCGCGCGCGTCGCTGCTGGTCGGGCGCGCGCTCAAGGAGATCGCGCCGATCGTGGTGCAGGCGCTGCTCATCGTGCTGATCGCGTGGCCGTTCGGCTTCTCGATCGACGTGCCCGGGCTCGTCGTGGGGCTTGCGCTTCTCGCCGTGTTCGGCGTCGGCCTCGGATCGCTCTCGTACACGCTCGCGCTCAAGACGAAGGACCGCGAGTGGCTGTTCTGGGGCGTCCAGCAGACCCTGATCTTCCCGCTGCTGATCCTGTCGGGCATGCTGCTGCCGCTCGACGAGGGCCCGGCGTGGATGCAGGCCGTCGCCACCGTCAACCCGGTGAACTGGGTGGTGCAGGCCGAGCGCGCACTGCTCGCCGGCGACCTCGGCGCCGTCACTGTGCTGTGGGGCTGGATCGCCGCCCTCGTGCTCGCCGCGCTGGGCCTGTGGGCGGGCATCCGCGCGATGCGCAAGAGCAGCTGACCCCGTCCTGGCGCTCCTCCGGTCGTTGAGCGAGGGAGCGCCAGCGACCGAGACGAAACGCCTCGGACCACCGAGCGAGGTCCGGCTCACGGCGTTTCGTCTCGCTCGTTCCTCGCTCGCTCAACGACCGGGAGTCTCGGTCGTTCCTCGCTCGCTCAACGACCGGGGGAGCGACCGGTCGTTGAGCGAGGGAGCGCCAGCGACCGAGACGAAACGCCCCGGACCACCGAGCGACCTCCGGCCCACGGCGTTTCGACTCCCTCTGCGCCCCATCGAAGGGCGCTCGACGACCGGGGTTTCGGGTGTGCAGGGCAGGGTCAGCCGCAGACCTAAGATCAGAGGATGACGACGGCGACACGGCGAGGCATCGTCGCTGTCGTCACGGCACTGATCCTCCTCGCGCTCGGTATCGGCGTCGGCGTCGTGGTGGGCGACGCCCTGGGCATCCGCACCGAGCCAGCCGCGCCGATGCAGTCGGTCGCGACCTCGGTCGCTCAGGTGACGGATGCCGTGCCCCCGCCCGAGATCGCAGAGCTCGACGTCCCGGCGACCGAGCGTGTCGGGGTCGCGGTCGATGAGCTGCTCGACGCCGTCGGCGATGCGACGGAGCGCGCGGGAGAGGCATCCCTCACCGTCACTCTGCTGCCGACGCTCCGCCCCGAGACGAGCGACGCCTACACGCTCGAGGGCGATGCGACGGCGCTGCGCGTCACGGCCTTGTCGGAGAACGGCGCGACCCGCGCGATCTACGACCTTGCGGCCGCCGTGCGGGCCGGAGACCCGATCACGGACCTGATCGGCGAGCACGAGTCCTCGCGCCTGCCGTTGCGCATGACCGACCTGGGCGCGGTCGGGGTGACCCCCGACCCGGCTGAGTGGGAGGCGGGCACCGACTACTCGCACGCGTCGAAGGCGTTCGCCGACGTGTTCCAGCCGAAGGCGCCCTACATCGACGAGGCGGCGCTCGCCGAGGCGTACGAGGACTACGACGGGTTCCTGCGCCACTCGCTCGCGAACGGGTTCAACGCCGTCGCGTTCCCCGGGTTCGTCGAGTTCGTCACGTTCGACGACGCCCCCGGCGGCCCGGTCTACGCCGACGGCGACGACCACCGCGACAAGGCGCTCGCGCTGCGGGAGGCGTTCGCGCCGTTCTGGGAGCGCGCCGACGAGCTCGGCCTGAAGGTGTTCCTGCGCACCGACATGCTCGCCCTCACCGGTCCGCTCGAGGAGCACCTGATCGATCGCTACGGGTCGCTCGACACCGAGAACCCAGAGTTCTGGCAGACCTACACCGCGGGCCTTGATGAGCTGTACGAGGCCGTGCCCGCGCTCGACGGCGTGCTCATCCGCATTGGCGAGGCCGGGCCCGTGTACGACGTGGGCGGCTGGGACTACTACTCCGCGCTCGAGGTGACCACGGTCGACGCCGTGCGCGCGATGCTCGAAGCCTTCGCGGGGCAGGCCGAGGCATCCGATCGGGAAGTCATCTTCCGCACGTGGTCGGTCGGCGTCGGCGCCGTCGGAGACATGCACACCAACGCCGACTCGTACGAGGCCGTGCTGGGCGGCATCGACTCGCCGGCCCTCATCGTGTCGACGAAGTACACGCTCGGCGACTTCTACACGTGGCTGCCGCTCAACGACACCCTCGAGCAGGGGTCGCAGCGGCGCATGGTCGAGTTCCAGAGTCGTCGCGAGTTCGAGAACTACGGCGCGTTCCCCAACGATCTCGGCGCCGAGTACCAGTGGGCGCTGCAGCAGCTGCTCGCCGCGAACGACCGTATCGAGGGCGTGTGGGTGTGGACCCAGGACGGCGGACCCTGGCGCGCCGGACCGATGACCCTGTACCTCAAGGCCGGGTTCTGGCAGCTGTACGAGCTGAACACCCAGCTCGCCTCGGCGCTCGCACGGGACCCCTCGGCGGATGTCGCCGACGTCACCGCCGCGTGGGCCCGTGAGTGGTTCTCGGACGACCCCGCGACCGTCGAGCCGATCGCGACGGCGATGGCCCAGTCGCGCGAGGCGATCGCGCAGGGCATGTACATCCAGCCGTTCGCCGACCAGCGTGTGTTCGCGATCGGTCTCGAGCCGCCGCCCATGATGTGGATCTTCGAGTGGGACATCCTCACCGGCGACTCCGCCGTGCTCGACGTCATGTACGCGATCGCCCGCGACTCCGAGGGCGGCGTCGAGGGCGCGATCTCCGGCGGAGCCGAGGCGGTCGCGGCGGCCGAGAGCATGCGCGAGACGGTGGCGGCGACGGATGCCTCGACCTGGCGCTCGCCCGAGATGCGTGAGGCGTTCCTGGCCACCCTCGACTACGAGCTCGACACGCTGCGGCTGCTCGACGCCTACCGAGCCATGATCCTGCACCAGGGGGAGTGGCACGACACGCTCTCGCCCGACGCCTACGCCGCGTGGGATGCCGACCGCGCCGCGTACGAGGCGCTCGCCGCGGAGCATCTCGAGGCGTACGAGGGAGACCTCGACTACCCCGCGTTCAACCTGACGGCGGCGCAGCTCGGCGTCGAGCGCGCCGAGCGCGACCAGCCGATGGCGTGGTTCGCGCGCGTGCTGCTCGCGCTCGCGGTCGCCTGGATGGTCATCGGCATCCTCGCCGCACGCACGCGACTTGTGCGGCGCCCGGGTGCGGCGGCGGCCCGCGCGTCGTGGATCGCGTCGACGCGGCCGTGGCGCGCTCGCGAATCGACGCTCGGCATGCTCGACCTCGACCGCTGGCTGCTGCTGGTGATCCCCGCCGCGCTGCTCGTCGCGACTCGTGCCGTGCAGACGTCGTTCCTGTCGTGGACCCATCTCGCCGTCGTGCTCGGCGCGTGGCTCGCCTTCGCGCTCGTCGTGCGGCTCTTCGTCGGCCGGCGTTCGCCCTGGCCGGTGATCGCCGCGGTGGGCGGCGTCGTCGTGCTGCGGTGCATCGTGACGCTCGTCGCCCTGTCGTTCACCGGACCCGGCGGCTACTGGTTCGCGTTCTGGACCGACCCCGTGCTGCGCTCGGTGTACATCGCGGTCGCGTTCGCCCTGTTCGTCTGGGTGTTCGTCGCCGGCGGCTGGGCGCTGTCGGCGCAGGTCGGCGCGCGCCGCGCGACCGGTTACGTGCTCTCGGGCGTCGGTGCGGGTCTGCTGGTGCCGGCGCTCGTGGTCGGCGCGATCGGCCTCGAGACCGCCCTGTCGGCCTGGAACGACGAACTGGGCCTGCTTCCGTGGGGCCTCGCGCGCATCCTCGGCATCACGACGTACCTCGAGATCCCCGCCGAGACCCCCTGGGTCGCCGCGGGATTCGGAGCCGTGCTGCTCGGCATCGGGGTGCTGCTCGCCCTGCCCTGGCGCCGGCGCGGAGCCACGGCATCCGTCTGAACCTTGCTCTGTCGGCCGGGGTTGGGCGGGGTCTGGGGCTGGGGCTGGGGCTGGGGCTGGGTCTGGTTCGGGGTCTGGGTCTGGGGCTGGGGCTGGTTCCGGGTGCCGGTCCCTTCTCGAGAACAGGTGATCTGGCGAGGGCAGGAGGCTTTGCGGCGATTTCGTCCTGCGTCCGCGAGATCACCTGATTTGGGAGAGACGGATGCCTCGGCCGCGGCATCCGTCTCGCCCTCGTTGTCTTCGGGGTCGGGCACGGGTCCCGGTCCCTTCTCGAGAACAGGTGATCTGGCGAGAGCAGGAGGTTTTGCGGTGATTTCGTCCTGCGTCCGCGAGATCACCTGATTTGGGAGAGACGGATGCCTCAGCCGCGGCATCCGTCTCACCCCCGTTGCCTTCGGGGTCGGCGACGACAGGGTCCAGGGGCGGGGGACGGGGCGGGGTCGGGCGTTGTTTCGGGTCCCGGTCCCTTCTCGAGAACAGGTGATCTGGCGAGGGCAGGAGGTTTTGCGGTGGTTTCGTCCTGCGTCCGCGAGATCACCTGTTTTGGGCGACGGATGCCTCAGCCACGGCATCCCCCAGGCTCAGGCCCGCGCAGGTCGTCAGGCCCGCTCGCTCCCCCCGCGCCGCTCGCCCCACCGCGCGCCGCTCGCCCAGGGCGCGCGGCTCGCCCCCCGCGCGCCGCTCGCCCCCCGCGCGCCGCTCGCCCCAGGGCCCGCCGCTCGCCCAGGGCGCGGCTCGCCCCACCGCGCGCCGCTCGGCCAGCGCGCGGCTCGCCCCAGCGCCCACCGGTCGCCACGCCCCGCGCGCCGGCCAGCCGCTGCGCGCCGGGGTCAGCGCACGCGCAGTTCGCCGGCCCTCACGGGAACGCTCCAGCGGTTGCCGGGCGGAGGGAACACGCACGCATAGTGGTCCGAGAAGGCGCACGGCGGCAGGTAGGCGCGGTTGAGATCGACCGTCACGTGTCCGTCGTCGTCGGGCAGGGGCGGCCGCAGGAAGCGGAAGGCGTAGCTCTCGCTGCCGCTCGTGGCGTCGGCGAACGCGGCGAACAGCGTGGCGTCGTCGCGCGTCACGGTCAGCTCGAGGTCTCTGCCGGCGAGCGTGAACGAGACGGTGCCGTCGTACACGGTCGACGAACGGAACCCGTCGACCGACTCGGTCTGCGACGGCAGGGCGATCGGCGTGAACACCCCCGTGACGCGGAGCGCCGGGTCGTAGGGGGCGCGCACGATCTCCGAGACGCCGCGCTGCGCTGCCGCCTGCGGATCCAGCACGCGCAGCGCGAGCGTTCCGTCGCGCAGATGCGCGCGCACGACCACATCGCCGACCTGCGCCTGCTCACCGGCGGCCAGTCTCACCTCGCCGGGCAGGTCCGTGCCCACGATCGTGTCGCCGTCCTGCCGCCACCTGCCCGGGGCGCCGTCGTACGTGCGGTCGCCGCCGTCGAGCCAGTGCGTCGAGGCGAGCGCGGCGATCCCGTGCGGCGACCACACCGCGGTCTCTCGATCGGCGATCCATCGCCGGTGGGCGTCGTCCATGTGTCCCATCCTGATCGGAATACGACACATATTGTTACACCATCGAAATCCAAGAGTGAATAGCATCGCCCTATGGATCGCATCGACGCACCAGAGATCGACGCCCTCACGAGGGCTCTCGACGTGCACTCGCTGCGCATCCTGGTGGCCATCGACCAAGAAGGGTCGATCAGCGCCGCCGCGCGGTCTCTCGGATTCACCCAGCCCACGATCACGCAGCATGTGCAGCGGCTCGAGGCACGACTGGGCGCGAAGCTCGTCGCGCGGACCGCGCGCGCGGCATCCCTCACCCCGGTCGGAGCCCTCCTCGCGCAGCATGCCCCGCGGATCGACGCGAGCCTGACGGCCGCGGCGACCGAGCTCGCCCGCGTGCTGGGCCGTCGCACGGGCGCCGTGCGCTTCGCCGCCGAGGTCGAGGGCATCGGCCACGTCGTCGCCCCGACGATGGCGCGGCTCGGCGCCCAGATCCCCGGGGTCGAGGTGACCGTGCACGAGTGCGCCGACGCCGCCGACGCGCTCGACATGGTGCGCGGCGGCCGCGCCGACGTCGCCGTGACGATGACCGTCGCCGCAGCCGGTCGGCGCACGACCCCGCGCCGCAGCGGCATGCGCTCGACCTTCCTCTTCGCGGAGGAGGTCGTCGCCGTCACGGCAGCCGACATCGACGCACCGGGAGGGCGCGTCGATGCGCACGCGCTGGCCGGGCTCGCGTGGATCCGCGGCCGCGGCACCTGCAGCGACATCGTCGCGGCCGCCATCGACCGCGCACCCCGCGCCGACGACCTCGTGGTGAGCCGGCCGGACGCCGCCATCGCGCTGGCCGCGCACGGCGCGGGCACGGCCTTCGTCGCCGAGTCCGATCTCGCCGGCGCCACCCTTCCCGCCGGCCTGCGGGCGCTCGGGATCTCGCCGTCGTTCACGAGACGCATGTCGGCTGTGACCCTGGTCGAAGCGGCATCCATCCCCGCCGTCGCGGCGGCCGTCCGCACCCTGGCCACCCACCGTCCGGTCCCCGCCGAAGTCGAGGCCATCCTCGACGCCCGCCGGCGCAGCGAAAGCCACCGCGCCCGATTCCGCATCGCAGCACCCACACCCGAGGAGAGTCCCATCATGTCGATCCCGTCCCCGGCCCGGCTGGCGAAAGCCGGCGCCGTGGCCGCCGCAGGCGCGCTGCTGCTGGCAGCCTGCTCCGGCCCTGCCCCCGAATCCACCGGCGGCCCCGACTCGGGCGCCGAGATCGAGCACATCACGGTGGCTCTGCCCGGCTCGCTGTCGAGCCTCTATGTCGGCCAGGAGGCCGGCATCCTGAACTACTACATCGCCTCGATCGCCCAGGAGGGCCTGGTGTCGGTCGACGCCCAGGGACGCACCCAGCCCGGGCTCGCGGAATCGTGGGAGCAGACCGACGACGTCACGTACGTGTACGAGCTGCGTGACGACGCGGTCTTCCACGACGGCACGCCCGTCACCGCCGACGACGTCGTCTACAGCCTCGAGCAGGCGCGCGACGAGACGAGCTCGCCCGGTCTGGCGTACTACCTGACGAACGTCGACACGATCGAGAAGACCGGCGACAGCGAGGTCACCATCACGCTGACCGAGCCCGACGCGGCGTTCGCCGCCAACATGAGCACGGGCGGCGCGGCCTTCATCACGTCGAAGGCGTTCTGGGACGAGCACGACGGCAAGGTCGGCACGCCCGATGCGCTGCTGCTCGGCTCGGGCCCCTACAAGGTGACCCAGTTCGCCCCCGACTCGCACGTGACCTTCGAGCGCGTCGACACCTGGTGGGGCGAACTGCCGAAGGTCAAGGCGATCACCGTCAACTTCGTCCCCGACGAGTCGACGCGCCTGCTCGCCGCGCAGTCGGGCGACGTGGATGTCGCGTTCAATGTCCCGCTCGCGCAGTCCCAGCAGTGGGAGGGCCTCGACACCATGCGCGTCGACTACGTCAACGACCTGTCGTACGTCGGCCTGTACTTCAACACGAGCATCGCGCCGTTCGACGACCCCAAGGTGCGGCAGGCGTTCGCCCACGCGGTGGACCGTGACGCGTACGTCGACCGGCTGCTGCGGGGCCACGGCGAGGCGGCGACCGCGATCATGACGCCCGAGTCGCTGGGCAACGTCTACGGCGCAGAGGAGGCGCGCGAAGCGCTGGCGGCGATCCCGCAGTGGGAGTTCGATCTGGATGCCGCGAAGGCGGCGCTCGACGAGTCGTCGGTGCCCGAGGGCTTCGAGGCCGAGCTGCTGACTCCCAACACCGGGCCTCAGCTCGGCACCGCCGCGCAGGCGCTCTCGCAGAACCTCGCCGAGATCGGCATCACCCTCAACGTGCGCGAGGTGCCGATCGAGGAGTGGCTGGCCAGCCTCGACGCCTCGTCCGACCACGGCGTCGGCCTGATGTGGTACTTCTCGACGCTCGGCGACCCGGCCGAGGTGCCCAGCTACCTCCTGGGCGCCGGCAACCCGTCGGCGTACGACAACTCCGAGATCGTGGGCCTGCTCGCTCAGGCCGGGGCGGAGTCCGACCCGGCGGCCCGGGTCGACCTGCTGATCCAGGCCGAGACGCTCCAGGCGGAGGACGCCGTGAACGTCCCGCTGTGGTGGGGCCAGTCGGCCACCGCCTTCGCGGACGACCTGGGGCTGAACGACTACAGCTCGTTCGCGTTCATCTCGTCGTGGCCGACCCAGCTGTACCGGATGGGCCAGTGACGCAACTCCCCGTCCGAGCACGCGCATCGCGGTACCGGTCGATCGGCCGGCTGCTGACGGTGCGCGTGCTCGGCATGCTCGCCGTGCTGCTGGTGCTGTCGATCGTCATCTTCTCGCTGATGCATCTGGCCCCGGGCGACATCGTCAAGAACCTGCTCGGCAACCGGCCGTCGTCACCCGAGGCGGTGGCGGCGATCCGCGAGCAGTACAACCTCGACGACCCGGTGTGGCTGCAGTACGTGAAGTGGCTGGGCGGGTTCGTCACCGGCGACCTCGGCCAGTCGATCCGGCTCCAGGTGCCGGTGGCCGACGCGATCGGCCAGCGCGTCGGCATCACGATGGCGCTGTGCGGCCTCGCCTTCCTGGTCGCGCTGATCGTCGCCGTGCCGCTCGGTGTGCAGAGCGCGGTGCACGCGGGCGGCTGGACCGACCGCACCGCGAACAGCCTCGCGGTGGTGGGGCTCAGCGCCCCGACCTTCGCCGTCGGCCTGCTGCTGCTCTACGTGTTCGCGTACTACATCCGCATCTTCCCGGTCTACGGCGCCGGATCCGGGGGACTGGACACGCTGTGGCATCTCGTGCTCCCCGCCGTCACCCTCGCCCTGGGCCTGGGCGCGATCATCGTCAAGCTGACCCGCACGGCGATGCTGCGTGAGCTCGAGACGGACTACGTGACGTCGGCCCGGGCTCGCGGCATCCCCGAATCCCAGGTGCGCCGGATCGCGCTGCGCAACGCGGCGATCCCGATCGTGACGGGGGCGAGCCTCGTGCTCACCTTCCTGGTCGGCGGCACGGTGCTCGCCGAGACGACGTACGCGCTGCCGGGCCTCGGCACGCTGCTCCAGGACTCCGTGCTGTTCAAAGACATCGCCGTCGTGCAGTCGCTCACGCTCCTGGTCGCGGTGGCGATCGCGGTCATCGCTCTGCTCGCCGACCTCGCGTACGTCCTGCTCGATCCCCGCCTTCGCCGGAACGAGGTGCGCGCATGACCGCCGCGATCGATCTGCTGAGCGCTCCCGCCCGCACCCGGCGCAGGAGCGTGCCCTGGACCATCGTCTTCGCGCTCGTCGTGCTCGGTCTCGCCGTCGTCGCGGTGCTGTTCGGCGGCTGGCTGTACCCCGACGCGATGCGACAGGACATCCTCTCGGGCCTGCTCCCCGCGGGCACGCCCGGCTACCCGCTCGGAACCGACGAGCTCGGCCGCGACGTGTGGGCGATGACGGTCGCCGGCGCCGCCTCCGCGCTGATCGGACCGGTGTGCGTCGCCGCCGGGTCGATGACCCTCGGCATCGTCCTCGGAACGCTCGCCGGGTACGAGCGGGGATGGCTCGACGTCGTGATCAGTCGCTGGACCGACCTGCTGCTGGCCCTGCCGGTGCTGCTCGCCGCGATCGTGGTGTCGGGCGTGTTCGGCGGCGGCTACTGGGTCACCGTGGGCCTGCTCATCCTGTTGTTCTCGCCCTCCGACATCCGCATCGTGCGTGCGGGCGTGCTCGAGCAGTCCGCGCGCCCGTACATCGAAGCGGCACGGATGCTGTCGCTCTCGCGGTGGCGCGTCATGTTCCGCCACATCCTCCCCAACGTCTCGACCCTGGTGCTCACCAACGCCATGCTCAACGTCGCCTTCGCGCTCGTCGCCTTCTCGTCGCTGTCGTTCCTCGGCGTGGGGGTTCCTCCCGGGACGGCGGACTGGGGGCGGCAGCTCACCGACAACCGGTCGATCATGTTCGACAACCCGTGGGCGGTGGTCGTCCCCGCCCTCCTCATCATCCTCGTCGCGTCGGCGGTCAACCTCGTCGGCGACTGGGCGGGTCAGCGGCTCTCACAGGTGGGGAAGGCGCTGTGAACGGGGTGCGGATCGAAGGCCTCACGGTCATCGGGCACGCGGGACCCATGGTCGCGCCGCTCGACGCGTCGATCGAACCCGGCCGCACGCTTGCGATCATCGGCGAGTCGGGTTCGGGGAAGACGCTCACGGCCAAGTCGCTCATCGGCCTCCTGCCCCGCGGGTTCCGCGCGCAGGGGTCGGTGCACATCGGCTCTCGTGTCGTCCGCCTCGACGCGAACGACGCCGAGTGGCGAGGCGTGCGCGGTCGCACCGTCACGCTGCTCCTCCAGGACCCGTTCACGAGTCTGTCCCCGGTGCACCGCTGCGGTGACCAGATCGGGTGGACGCTGGATGCCGCGGCGCCGCGCCGCCTGTCACGGACCGAGCGCGATCGGGCCGTGGCCGCGCGGCTCGCCGAGGTGAAGCTGCCGCCGCACGTCGCCCGCTCGTACCCGCATCAGCTCTCGGGCGGCATGCGGCAGCGCGTCGCGATCGCCGCGGCGCTCGCCGCCGACCCCGAGCTGATCATCGCCGACGAACCGACGACGGCTCTGGATGCCTCGAATCAGGCCGAGATCCTCGACCTGCTGCGGTCGGTGCAGCGGGCACGCAACCTCTGCGTCATCCTCATCTCGCACGATCTCGGTCTCGTGCGCGGACGAACCGACGACGTGCTCGTGATGCGGCACGGCGAGGTGGTCGAGCGCGGCGCCACCGCGACCGTGCTCGCCGCGCCGCAGCATCCCTACACGCGCGCGCTCATCGAGGCCGATCCCACGCTGGCCGCGCCGCCGGCGGCGGACCGCGCCCCCGCACCGGGCGACGACTCCGCACCGCTGCTGCGCGCGCGGGGCGTGGTCAAGCACTTCGGGGAGCGGCTCGTGCTCGACGACGTCGACCTCGACATCGGTCCCGGGAGGATCGTCGGCGTGGTCGGCGAGTCCGGTTCGGGCAAGTCCACCCTCGCACGGTGCGTCGCCGGGCTCGAGTCCGAGGATGCCGGCGAGATCGACTTCGACGGCGCACGGCTCGCGCCGGGCCGCCGGTCGCGCACGCCGGGGCAGATGCAGATCGTCTTCCAGGATCCGTACTCGTCGCTGAACCCGATGATGAGCATCGGGGCGATCCTGCGCGAGGCACTGGGGGTCGCCCGTCGCCCGGCGAGCGATGTCGCGTCGCTCCTCGAGACCGTCGGGCTGCCGGCCGAGTTCGCTCGCAAGCGCCCCGCCGAGCTGTCGGGCGGGCAGCGGCAGCGCGTCGCGATCGCCCGAGCGCTCGCCCCGAACCCGCGCCTGCTCATCTGCGACGAGTCGGTGTCGGCACTGGACGTGTCGGTGCAGGCGCAGATCCTCGCGCTGCTCGTCCGGCTGCGGGACGAGCTGGGGATCGCGATCCTCTTCATCTCGCACGACCTCGCCGTCGTCCGCATGCTCGCCGACACCGTCACGGTGCTCTGGCAGGGCCGAGTGGTGGAGCAAGGAACGTGCGAGCAGGTGCTGAGCGCACCCCGCCACGAGTACACCGCCCTGCTGGTCGCCGCCGCGCACCGCGAGAACACGAGCGTCGTCGTCGACGCCCCCGGAAAGGACTGACATGCCCGCCGCACTGCGAAACGACTCCGAGGTCTCGCCGGCCGAACTCATCGGCGAGCTGGAGGCTCACGGGCTGACGGCACCCAGAGTGGGGCGGTGGCGACTGCCCCGCGAGGGCTATCGCCCCGCGGGCGAGGTCGTCCGCGACGAGACGGGGGCGCCGCTCGCGGCCGCGCTGACCAGCGGCCGCCCGGCGACGGCCGCCACGAAGATCGTCGACCTGTGGTGGCGCGACGAGACGGCGGCGGCGCACGCACTGGACGCGGTCATCGAGGGCGCACGCGCACGCGGCGACGTGGCCGTGAAGTGGGAGGTCGCGGCGGGCGCGGGCCTGCCCCCGTTCGCGACCGACCGGGGCTTCGTCGCGATGCGCCGGCCCTGGGCCGCCGTCGGCACCGAGACCGTAGACGGATACGTCCTGTGGCTGACCGCCGCCCCGCACGACGAGCCGGGGTACTACGCCCAGACGACGCTGTTCACGTGCGGCGCCGTCGCCGCGCTGATCGCATCGGAGGGAAGCGCCTCGGGCGGATTCGACGGCGGGGCCGGCGACCGCGATCGCGAGATCGACTTCTGGCGCAGTGCGAGCAACTACCCGGCGTGCGAACCGGTCGGTCTCGCCGTGGCACTCCACGACCGGCTCGCCGGTGCTCCCGTCGAGGTGGCGCTGGACCTCGAGGGCCCCGCGCTGCTGGAGGGCTTCGAGGGTTTCGACCGTTCGTTCCGCGCGGAACTGCAGGACGACTCCCTGCGCCAGGCGATCGCGCGCGGCATCCCGGTGCGCCGGGACCGGGTCGAGGTGGCCGAGATCGCCCGGCGCGTGGGCGAGGGCGAGCGTGCGTTGCTGCTCATCGACGAAGCCCCCATGCACGGCGAGGTCGGGCCGCACTGGATCGTCGCGCATGCCGTCGCCGGCGACGCCGTGGTCGTCGAGGACCCGTGGATCAACGTCGAGGCCGGCGAGACCTGGGTCGACACCCACGACCTGCCGGTCCACCCGCGCGATCTCGACCGCCTCGTGCGCTGGAGCGACGACGCCTACCGCGGTGTGATCTTCGCCCGAGTGGCGTAGCGGCCGCGGCCTCGGCATCCGTCTGGGTCCGTGCCCGGCGGCGTCGTGCTGAGAACAGGGGATCTGGCGGAGGCAGGACGTTTGGTCGGGGTTTTGTCCTGCGTTGGCGAGATCACCTGTTTTCGGCGAGGGATGCCGCGGCCGCGGCATCCGTCTGGGTCTTTGCCCGGCCGTGTCGTGCTGAAAACAGGGGATCTGGCGGAGGCAGGACGTTTGGTCGGGGTTTTTGTCCTGCGTTGGCGAGATCACCTGTTCTGGGTGAGTGATGCCGCGGCCGCGGCATCCGTCTGGGTCTGTGCCCGGCGGTGTCGTGCTGAGAACAGGGGATCTGGCGGAGGCAGGACGTTTGGTCGGGGTTTTGTCCTGCGTCGGCGAGATCACCTGTTCTGGGTGAGGGATGCCGTGGCTGCGGCATCCGTCTGGGTCTTTGCCCGGCGGCGTTCTGCTGAGAACAGGGGATCTGGCGGAGGCAGGACGTTCGGTGGCGGTTTTGTCCTGCGTTGGCGAGATCACCTGTTTTCGGCGACGGATGCCGCGGCCGCGGCATCCGTCTGGGTCTTTGCCCGGCGGTGTCTTGCTGAAAACAGGGGATCTGGCGGAGGCAGGACGTTTGGTCGGGGTTTTGTCCTGCGTTGGCGAGATCACCTGTTTTCGGCGAGGGATGCCGCGGCCCCGGCATCCGTCTCCTTCCCGTTCTGCGGGAATGAGCAGGGCGGAGTGGTCAGACCACAACTCCCGAAGAGGTAGCGTGGAAGGGTCCCCGAAACGATTCGAGAGGTATTCGTCATGCGTTCCCGCAGTACCGCCGTCCTGTCCATCCTCGCCGCCTCCGGCCTTCTGCTGGCCGGCTGCGCGTCGGGCCAGCCCGCAGCGACCCCCGAGGCCGCTCCGGCCGTGAGCGTCGTGGAGTCGTCGATCACCGAGCCCGCGGCGGTGGGCGAGCGCGTGGGCGTGGACGGCACCCAGCTCGAGGTCTGGAGCGGCATCGTCCCCGACGACGCGGCGGCCGGTGCGCTCGGCGACCCCGAGCCCGGCACGCGGTGGGTCACCGCGAACGTCGCCCAGTGGGTCTCGGTCGAGGGCCTCACTGGAGCCGAGCTCGCGCCCGTCCTGCGCTCGACGGCCGACGAGGCCTTCGCGGGCGTCGCGGTGCCGCAGCAGAACGCCGACGTGGTCCTCAAGCCCGGCCGCACGTACACGTTCGTGTGGAGCTACGCCGTTCCCGAGGCGCTCGTCGACCCCGAGGCCCTCGTGCTCTGCGTCGACACCGGCGACGAGGGCTGCAGCGTCCTCACCAAGTGATCCCGCGACGGCCTCGGCCGTCGCCGCGCCTGCGTTCGCGCCGTGCCCTTTCGGGTCACGGCGCGAACGTGTTTCAGGCGCCCGGTCGCCGCCCCCTATAGGACGGGCGCCGAGAGGAGGACGGATGCTGCGGATTCAGTCCGCGCGGTCGACCGCGCGCCGGGCATCGATCGCGCGCTGCCCTCGGCGGACGATGCCCACGACCCCGGCGACGAGTGCGATCGCTCCGAGGACCAGTACGACGTAGGCCACGACAGCGGCGGGCGAGAGCGACAGGGTCCAGTCCGCGAGAGCGGTGCGGCGGTCGGGGCTCACGGTGACCCACAGGGTCACGGCGGCGACGGCCGCGAACGCGGCGCCCCAGATGATCGCAGCCCAGCGCGTGCGAGGGCGCGCGGTCGCCGGGCCGCCGGCCGGAGCAGCCTCGCCCGAGAGGGCCGCGACCTCGTACGGCAGCGTCGGGCCGGCAGCGGACCCGGCGTCCGGCGTCGGCGGCAGGAGGGAGGTCGTGTCGGTGGGGGTGGCGTCGCTCATCGGTCTTCCTCCGACTCGTAGATGGTCACGTACACGTGGCCGACGGCCTGGTCGAGCACGATGCGCTGGCGGGTCTCGGCATCGCCGGCCGCCGTCGTGTTGCGCACGAACCACTCCCATTCCGCGGTTCCGTCCGGCGCTTCGTGCGGGTAGATCACGCCCTCGTCGAGGAACCCGGACTGCATGCCGATGCGGCTGTAGCTGACGCCGCCACCACCCAGGCGGGCCTCGAGGTCGAGGATCGTGCCGGGGTTGACGGTGATGTAGGTGTCGCCATTCCCCTTGCGCAGGGTGATCGTCCCCGCCTCGACCGGCTCGCGCTCCGACAGCGAGCTGAGATGGACCTCGGTCCGGCCGAACGGCTGTGTGACCGAGACCGGCTCCGTGCTCGTGCCGAGAAAGATGTCGCCCACAGCGAGGCTGCGGGGGCCGGATGCCACAGCCGTCGTGATGCCGGCGACCACCAGCACGATCGTCACGGCCGTGAGAAAGCCGCTGCGACGGCGCACGATGCCCGCGACGATCATCGCGAGCGCGGTCACGAGCGCTCCGGCGAGGAGACCGATGGCTGCCGCGTACGGGGCGGTCGCGGCATCCGTCAATGCGATCAGCACGCTCACGGCGCCGGTCACGATCGCCGCGCCCAGCGCGGTGAGGGCGAACACGAAGCTCGTGCGGGGCTTGGTGGCGCGGCGGATGCGACGGCGCTCCTCGGCCTCGGCCGCGAAGGCCGCGCCGGCGGCCTCGCGCTCGCGCCGGGCCTGCTCGCGGGCCGCGCGCTCGGCGTCCTGCTGGCTGCGGCGCCACGCGTCGCTCTGCTCGCGCCACGCCTCGTGGTTCGCGCGCCACTGTGCGACCTCGGCGTCGTCGGCGAGCGCGCCGGGGGGCGCCGGCTCGATCGGCGCCGCGGGCTCGGGCGGCTCGAGGCCGGCCGCCGGCGGCTGCAGGGCGACCGTGGGCGCCGTCGTCGCGGCGGTGGCGGCATCCGGATCGGGTGCCGACGAAGGAGACGTAGAGAGATCATCCGTCGCGGCTGCGGAGTTCGCGGACCCGGCCGGCGCCCGACCGGCCGAGTCCGCATCACCCCCGGCGGTCGCCGCGAATGCGACGGCCGCGTCGTCACCCGAATGCGACGCGGCCTGCGCCGGGTCGGACTCCGCGGAAGCCTGTCGCGGAGCCCGGGCGTGCCGGTCGGACCGAGCCGACCGGACGATGAGGAACACAGCACCCCCGATGAGGGCGAGCGTGAGGATGACGCCGATCCCGCCGAACGGCGTGCCGAGGTCCCAGATCGGGAGCCCGTAGCCGCCGCCGAAGGTCGCCCACACCGGCCAGAGAGCGGCGTTCCACAGCCACGGCACGACGGGGACGAAGCTCAGGACCGTGAGGATCAGGATGCCGATCATCGCGGGGTCGAAGCGCCCGTGGAAGAGCTCCCGCAGGTGGATGCGGCCCACGGCGTCGGGCAGCAGGGCCCACGCGATCGCGTAGATCAGCAGCGCGGGGAATCCCAGCACCGCGACGACCGCGAAGATGCCGCGCACGATGATCGGATCGATGCGCAGGCGCGCCGCGAGCCCGCCGCAGACGCCGCCGAGCCACGCATCGCCGCGCACGACGCCGAGGCCCCGCACCCACGAGAAGAACCGGTCGGAGCCCGTCGGGAGGCCGGGGGGAGCGGGCGGCGGCGGTCCCGGATCGACGGGAGGCGAGGCGGTGGTGTCGGTCATGCGTCCAGCCTGGCGGCAGTGCCGAGGCCCGTGCCATGGGGTGATCCCCTGACTCGACCCTGATCTCGTGCGCCGGGGGTCGGGGTCCGGGCCCGGTGGATGGTTTGATGGCGGCATGGCCCCCCACGCGCTGACCCCGGATGCCGCGGCTCCTCCACGCGCTGTGCGCGGGTCGCGCGGAGCGTCGGGCCGGCGGACCTCGGCGGCGGCCCTGGCCCGCGCGCACGACCGGGCCGAGCGTGCGCGTGTGCGTGCGGCATCCGTCCGACCTGTCCTGCGGCGTCCGCGCGACTGCGCCGTCTCGGGGGTCTCGGCGGGGCTCGCACGGCATCTCGGCTGGCCGCTGTGGCTGGTGCGTGCCGCCTTCGTGGCCCTGACGTTCGTGTGGGGCGCCGGAGCACTGCTCTACGCCTGGCTGTGGGTCTTCACGCCGTGGGACGACCCGACCACCGAGGACGAAGCGCCGACCCATCGCGTGCCGGTGGCCTGGATCCTCACCGCGCTGTCGCTCGTCGCCGCGGTGGTGACGGTGTCGGGCATGGCGCTGTTCGCCGGCAACGGCGTCTCGCTCGAGGCCGTCCCGCTGTGGGTCGACGGCGTGCTGATCGTCACCGCGTTCGCCGCGGGCGCGGGCGTGTGGGCGACGCTCGTGGACCGGCGCGACCCCTCGCGCGGTCCGCGCCACGAGACCGCCGTGCGGATCACGGTGACGGCGGTGCTCGCCGTCGTGCTGATCGCGCAGCTCGCGACGCTGCGGCAGACCGGCATCGCCGGGTTCGTGCTCGCGTTCGTCCTCATCGTCGGGCTGGTGCTCGTCTATTCGTCGACGCTCATCGGCAAGTGGCGCGAGCTCGCGGGGGAGCGCGTGCGGCGCATCCGCGAGGAACAGCGCGCCGAGATGGCCGCGCACCTGCACGACTCGGTGCTGCAGACCCTCGCGCTCATCCAGAACCGTGCCGGCGCGTCGACCGAGGTGGCCCGCCTCGCCCGCGCGCAGGAGCGCGAGCTGCGCGCGTGGCTCTACGACGGCGATGCCCCGGCCGACAGCGACCTGCCCACCGACCTGCGCGACTATGCCGCGGCGCTCGAGCTCGACTATCCGGTGCGCATCGACGTCGTCTCGGCCGGGCTGCCGGCCGAGCGCGCGAGCGGTGAGGTCGCCGCGGCCTCGCGCGAGGCGATGCTCAACGCGGCACGGCATGCCGGCGGCGAGGTCTCGGTGTACATCGAGGGCAACGCGACGGCGGTCGACGTGTACGTCCGCGACCGCGGCCCCGGGTTCGACCTCGAGAGCGTGCCGGGCGACAGGCTCGGCATCCGTGAATCCATCGTGGGCCGCATGCGGCGCGCGGGCGGATCGGCGACGGTCCGCCGCGGAGCGGGCGGCGGCACCGAGGTGCATCTGCGGTTCGCGAACGACGCGACGGCGACGAAGGATGCCGCAGCAGCGGAGGTGCGCCGTGGCTGAGTCGCCGGTGCGCGTGGTGATCGTCGATGACCACTCCATCTTCCGGTCGGGCCTGCGCGCCGACCTCGACGCGTCGATCGAGGTGGTGGGCGAGGCGGCGGATGTCGCGGCCGCGGTCGCGGTGATCGAGGCGAGCCGGCCCGACGTGGTGCTGCTCGACGTGCACCTGCCGTCCGGTGCGGGGGCCTCGGCGCCGGATGCCTCGGGTGGCGAGGCGGTGATCCGCGCCGCTGCGCCGGGGGCTCCGGCGACGCGCTTCCTCGCGCTGAGCGTGTCGGATGCCGCCGAAGACGTGGTGCGCGTCATCCGTGCGGGCGCCCGCGGCTACATCACGAAGGGGTCGTCGGGGGCGGAGGTGAGCCGCGCCGTCCACGCCGTGGCCGAGGGGGATGCCGTCTTCTCGCCGCGGCTCGCGGGCTTCGTGCTCGACGCGTTCGGGGCGCCGGTCGGCGAGACCGCCGCGACCAGCGACGAGCTCGACCGACTGTCGGCGCGCGAGCAGGAGGTGATGCGGCTCATCGCCCGCGGCTACGCCTACAAGGAGGTCGCCGCCGAGCTGTTCATCTCGATGAAGACCGTCGAGTCGCACGTGTCGGCCGTGCTGCGCAAGCTGCAGCTGTCGTCACGCTACGAGCTCACGGCGTGGGCGTCGGAGCGCCGTCTGCTCTGACGGACCCGGTCGTCGAGCGCCCCTCACAGGAACCGTGACGCGAGCCGAACGCCCCGGCGCCGCCGAACTGCGCGATGTCGGCGCCGCGACCTACACTTGACAGGTTATGACCGACGCCTCCACGCCCATCATCGTCGGCTCAGATCGCGGCCCCCGGGTCTCCGGCGCGCGGCCCGACGAAGACCTTCTCGCGGGCCTCAACCCGCAGCAGCGCGAGGCCGTCACCTACCGCGGCCAGGCGCTGCTCATCGTGGCGGGCGCGGGGTCGGGCAAGACGAGCGTGCTGACGCGACGGATCGCGTCGCTGCTGCGAGCGCGCGAGGCGTGGCCGAGCCAGATCCTCGCGATCACCTTCACCAACAAGGCCGCCGGTGAGATGCGCGAGCGCGTCGAGCACCTGGTGGGCGACGCCGCGCGCGGCATGTGGATCTCGACGTTCCACTCGGCGTGCGTGCGCATCCTGCGGCGCGAGGCCGAGCAGTTCGGCTTCACCAAGGCGTTCACGATCTACGACTCGGGCGATTCGCGCGCCCTCATCAAGCGGCTCGTGAAAGAGCACGAGGCCGACGCCTACGGGCTGACGCCCGCCGCCACGCAGGGCAAGATCTCCAAGCTCAAGAACGAGCTGGCGGATGCCGAGTCCTACGCCCGCTCCGCGAACATGAGCGACCCTGCCGAGCGCGTGTTCGTCGAGCTGTTCGCGGCGTACCAGCGCGAGCTGCAGCGCGCCAACGCCTTCGACTTCGACGATCTCATCGCGCAGACGGTGTTCCTGTTCCGTGCGTTCCCGCACGTCGCCGACGTGTACCGCCGGCGGTTCCGGCACGTGCTGGTCGACGAGTACCAAGACACCAACCACGCGCAGTATGCGCTGATCCATGAGCTCACCAGGCCTCCGGGCACGGACGCCGCGCCCGTCGCCGGCGCCGGCGCCGGCGGCATGATGATCTTCGACGCCGAGCCGGCTGCCGACGACGGCGCATCGCTGACCGTCGTCGGCGACTCCGACCAGTCGATCTACGCCTTCCGCGGCGCCGACATCCGCAACATCAGCGAGTTCGAGAAGGACTTCCCCGGCGCGAAGGTGATCCTGCTCGAGCAGAACTACCGCTCGACGCAGAACATCCTCTCTGCCGCGAACGCCGTCATCAGCCACAACTTCGACCGCAAAGACAAGCGGCTGTGGACCGACGTCGGCGAGGGCGAGAAGATCGTCGGCTTCACCGGCTACTCGCAGCACGATGAGGCGCAGTTCGTGGCCGACGAGATCGAGACCCTGCATCGCGATGGCGTGGACTACTCGCAGATCGCGGTGTTCTATCGCACGAACTCGCAGTCGCGTGCGCTGGAAGAGATCTTCATCCGCTCGGCGCTGCCATACAAGATCATGGGCGGCACGAAGTTCTACGAACGCGCCGAGATCAAGGACGCCCTCGCGTACCTCGTCGCCGTGGCGAACCCGGCCGACGAGATGGCGATGCGCCGCATCATCAACAGACCGCGCCGCGGCATCGGTGACGTCACGATCGAGACGATCGCGCGCTACGCCGCCGACCAGCAGATCACGTTCCGCGACGCGCTCGCCAACTCGTCGGCGCTGGGCGTCGGCCCCAAGATCCAGGCGGCCATCGCGCATCTCGACGCGGTGCTGGCAGAGGCATCCGCCCTCGTGCTCCCGGAATCGGGAGAGCTCGCGCCGCCGACCGCCGTCGCCGACGGGCTGCAGCTGCTGCTGTCGAAGAGCGGGTACTACGACGCGCTGCGCGCGAGCAAGGACGCGCAGGACGAAGCCCGCATCGAGAACCTCGACGAGCTCGTCGCGGTGGCGCGCGAGTTCGCGCGCAACAACCCCGAGGGCACGATCCTCGACTTCCTCACCGAGGTGGCGCTGGTGTCGGATGCCGACGACCTCGAAGACGCGTCGGGCTCGGTGTCGCTCATGACGATGCACACGGCGAAGGGCCTCGAATACGACGCGGTGTTCGTCACCGGCGTCGAGGAGGACCTCATTCCGCATCGCATCTCGGCGGGGGAGCCGGGCGGTCCGCAGGAGGAGCGGCGACTGTTCTACGTGGGCATCACGCGCGCACGCAAGCGCCTGTACCTGTCGCTCGCGATGACCCGCGCGCAGTTCGGCGAGGTGACGGTGGCGATGCCGAGCCGGTTCCTGCAAGAGATCCCGGCCGAGCTGCTGCACTGGCGCCAGTCGCCCGGCGACGTCAACTCGCGCGGCGGCACGCAGTCGCGCGCGCTCAACGCGCGGCGGGGTTCGGGATCGGGCTTCGGCGGTTCGGGCGGCGGCCGGCGCTACGGCGACGACCTGGTGCCGCTCGCGCGTCGTGAGCCGAGCGGAAACCTGGAGCGCTTCGCGAACAAGATCCCCGCCAAGGTGCGCGACAACGGCGACCTCGAGCTCGCCCCGGGCGACCGCATCCGTCACGACGACTTCGGCGAAGGACGAGTGGATGCCGTCACCGGCGAGGGCGCGAAGCGCGTGGCCCACGTGCGATTCGACTCGGCCGGTCCGAAGAAGCTGCTGATCAAGATCGCCCCGATCCAGAAGCTCTGACGAGTTATCCACAGCGCGCTGCTCGCCGCCACCGGCTCTGCCAGGATGAGCCTCACGCGCGACATCCGTCGTGCCGTCCCTGAGCACGCGCAACGGAGTGTCGATGTCGTCAGCCTGGAACCGAACCGGTTCTCGTCTTGTCGCCTGGGTGCTCGCCGCCCTCGTTCTCATCGCAGGCGCTGTTGCCGCGACACCCGCTCACGCGGAAGAGAGCGGGTCGATCTCGGGTGTGGTGACGGATGAAGCCGGAGTGGCCGCGCCGGGTGTTCACGTCGTCGCGTACGCGCCGAGCGCGTGGGGTTCGTGGAGCTGGTACTCCTCGACGTATGCGGGCGAAGACGGGAGCTATGCGATCGAGGATCTGCCTGACGGCGAGTACCGCCTTCAGTTCGACCCGTCGTTCTCTGCGTCGTCGCACCTCGTGCTGGAGTGGTGGCAGGACGCATCGGACTTGCTGTCGGCGACGACCGTGACGGTCGCAGAGGGCGGCGCCGTCACCGGGGTGAGCCCGATCCTCGCCGCCGGAGGGTCGGTGTCCGGCGTCGTGACCGATGAACACGGCGCTCCGATTCGCGGCGTCTCCGTCCGCGCCTACGCCGCCACGGGATGGGCGGTGTCGTACACGGTCTCCGACGAATCCGGGGCGTACCTGCTGGCCGGACTCGGCGAGGGCGCGTACCACATCGAGTTCTTCCCGCTCCTCGACAGCGGGCCGGTTGCCGGCGAGTGGTGGAACGATGCGGCCTCGAGGGCTGATGCGACGCCCGTGGCCGTGACGGCGGGCGCGAACACGTCCGGTGTGGATGCCGTGCTCAGTGCCGCCGGGACCATCACCGGCGTGGTGACCGACGAAGCCGGCGCTCCGGCGCCAGACGTCTTCGTGGCCGTGTATCGTGCGGCGGCGGACGGCATCGGCGACTGGGTGGAATCGAGGATGACGGACGCATCCGGGGCGTACTCGATCCCCGGGCTGCCCGCCGGCGACTACAAGCTGAACTTCTCGACCTCGGGACCGCTCCTCGGCGAGTGGTACGACGATGCGGCCGACGCGGCGTCCGCGACCGTGGTGACTGTGACCGGCGGGTCGGCGACGACCGCCGACGCTCAGCTCACGGTCGGCGCCTCGATCTCGGGCGTGATCACGACCGAGTCGGGCGAGCCCGTCTCGAACGCCACCGTGTGGGTCGGACGCATCACGCCGGACGGTCTCGCGCCGGCGATGGGCGCCGGCAGCGCGCCCGACGGAACCTACTCCCTTGCCGGGCTCGCGCCCGGACAGTACAAGGTGCGGTTCGAGACGAGTTGGGCGACCCCCAGCGTCGTCAGCGAATGGTGGGATGGTGCCGCCACCGAAGAGCAGGCGACGGTGCTGACGCTCGAGTCCGGAAGTGTCGCGACGGATGTGAACGCCCGGCTCTCCGCCGGTGCGACGATCTCGGGTGTCGTCCGCGATGGCGGTGGGTCGCCGATGTCCGGCGTCGAATTCGCGGTTCACGACGCCTCCGGAGACTGGGTGCAGAACGGGTCGACCGGCATGGACGGCTCGTACACGGCGCGCGGCCTGGATTCCGGCGCCTACCGGCTGAGCTTCACGGAGTGGCTCGGCGACGGCTCCGTCCTACGCGAGTGGTGGAACAACGCCGCCGACTTCGCCTCCGCTGACGACGTGATCGTGGGTGCGGGCGAAGTGCGCAGCGATGTCGACATCACGCTGTCGGTCGATGACGGCTCGGTTCTCGAGACGTACTCGGCTGTGCTTTCGGGAGTCGTCACCGATACGCTCGGCAATCCTCTCCCGGATGTCGAGGTCTCGGTCGAGGGAGAGCTCTGGGGTGACCGCACCAGCACCGACGAGAACGGAGCGTGGGCGATGCGGTCGATCCCCTCAGGCCCGTACCGGGTGGGGTTCCGAGCCGAGATCGGAGGTGTCACGTACACCACGTGGTGGGACGGTGCGGACGACCGGGAATCGGCATCCGTCATCCGACTCGGCGTCGGCGAGCAGCGCACCGGGATCGATGCCGTGCTCGGTGCGTCCGTGCTGCCGGTCCTCGAGTCTTCGACGCCGAAGATCACCGGCGCCGTCCGCGTGGGCGCGACGGTGAAGGCTCACCCGCGCGAGTGGACGGCCGGGACGCAGTTCACGTACCAGTGGCTCGCAGACGACGTCCCGATCCCGGGAGCGACCGAGGCATCGCTGGTCGTGACGTCGGATCTCGCCGGCGCGCGCCTGAGTGTCGTCGTTGTGGGGTCGCTCGCGGGCTACCAGAATGTCGCGCAGACTTCTGCGGTCACCGAGCCGGTTCGCGGACGATAGTCCCCGGGCCGCACCGCCGGACCGGCCTCGTGCGCTCGCACGGCTCGGTCCGGCGGGCGACCTCGGTCGTTGCGTCGTCCCGGGTTCGCTCAGTCGCCGGAGCGCTCGACGAGCAAATGGTGGTGGGCAAGGCGGCGCAGGGCGAGCATGACGGGCTCGTAGAGCGCTGTGCCGAGCACGGCGTACGACACCGCATTCTCGAGCGGCATGGAAGCGACGGGCGCGATCTCGGCCCTGGCCACCTGGGTCATCGCGTCGGCGTACCGCCGCAGGACGGCGGGCGAGGCATCCAGTCCCGCCCCCTCCAGGGCGCCGAGCGCCTCATCGAGCTGTGCGACCGCGGTGAAGTCGGGATCGTAGGTGAGTCCGAGCTCGGCGATCGCGGCGCGCGCTCGCGGGTAGTCGTCGCGGTCGCCGTCCACGTACGGGGGCAGCGCGCCCACAGCCCGGCCGAGCGTCTCGATGGGGTCGCCGACGGGGGCGTCGATGAGACCGAGGATGTCGCGCACACGCGACAGCGGAAGTCCGCGCACGTCCGCGAGTGCCGCGATGAGCCGGAGACGCGACAGGTGCTCGTCGCTGTACTCGGCGCGCGTCGCCGACACCGCCTCTCCGCGAGGGAGCATGTCCTCTCGGATGTAGAACTTCACGGTCGCGACGGGCACGCCACTGCGCTCCGACAGTTCTGAGATCTTCATGGCGCCTCCGGGTCCAATGTTGGATACTATAGCTATCCAACATTGGACACTGGCACTATCCAAGGGAGACCGCCATGGACCCGATCCTCACGATCGTCGCCGGAGCGACGATCCTCACCGTCATCGGCATCATGTCGGGCGGCACTTTCCTGCTCCGCATCGCAACAGGCGGACTGCCGTTCAACGGACTGCAGAAGACGTTCTTCCGCGCCGGACACGCGCACGCGGGCGTGCTCGTCATCCTCGGGCTCGTGAGCCTCCTGCTGACCTCCGCCGTGGACGCGAGCCTGCCGTGGCAGTGGGCATCGGTCGGGGTGCTGGTCGCCGCGATCCTCATCCCCGCGGGGTTCTTCCTGTCGGTGCTCGGTCGCGACCCGGAGCGCCCGGGCCGGGCGATCGCGCTGCTGTGGGTGGGCGTCGTCGTGCTCGCGGCATCCCTCCTCGCCGTCGGAATCGGCGTCATCGCCGCCGGAGTCGCGGCGCTGGGCTGAGCCCGCGTACCGTTCTCAGGAACACTCTGCCCACGGCGACCTGCGCGCCGCGGAAAACCGCCACTGACAGGGCGCGCGGTGGGCGGTCATCCTGAGTACGGTACGCAGACGGCGAACCAGGAGGCGAGTTAGGCTCGCACAATGGCCTTGTTCTCGCGCCGACCCAAGAAGCCCGCCGACTCGGAGCCGACGGAGGCGCCGCAGGCCTCGAGCGGTCAGGCGGCTTCCGGGTCGACACCGGCCGAGACGACGACGGATGCCTCGACACCGGCCGAGACGGCGACGGATGCCTCGACACCGGCCGAGACGACGACGGATGCCGCGACACCGGCCGGCACGACCGCCGAAGCCGCGGGTGAGCCCACGCCATCGGAGGCTCCGGCCGCCGCGAGCTCCGCAGAGGCGGATGCCGCGGCATCCGTCTCGATCTCGGTCTCGTCGTTCGGGGGACTCGGAGCGACCCCCGCGCAGTCGGCTCCGCCGGCCCCGCCCCGCCTCGGAGCCCGCGCGGCGAACGAGGTCGCCCCGGCGCCGAGCGAGACGATCCCGGGACTGCGCGACAACGTGCTGCTGCGCGAAGCGCTCGCGCGCGTGCCGGACGGACCGCCGTCGCAGACTCTGCTCGACGTCGCGCGGCAGCTGCTGCAAGGGCACGTGTTCCTGCGGGTCAAGGGCGATGCGCGGACGCTTCTGTCGGAGGGCAAGGACCTGCCGCTCGCGGTCGCGACCGTGGGCGAGCGCACGTTCGGACTCGTGTACTCGAGCGGAGCCGCGCTGCAGGCGAGCCTGCGCGCCGACGGCGACGCCGACACCTCGGCCATGGCGCAGCCGGTCATGAGCGTGCTGCGGCACGTGCTCGCCTCGTCGTACGACGGCATCATCATCGACCCCGCGTCGGCTCCGGCGCGGGCCGTTCTTCCTCGTGAGCTGCTGCAGCGGCTCGTCGACCAGGCCGACACACAGCTCACCGTCAAGACGCTGCTCGTCGGAGAGCGCACGCCCGCGACCGCGGCCGCCGTCGCCGCGGCCCTCGTGCATACCAAGCTGTGGGTGGCCGTCGGGCAGGCCGAAGGCGGCGTGCCGGGGCTCGCCGAGGGGCGGCTCCCCGACGGGTCGCGCTACCTCGAGGTGTACTCGCACCCGCTCGAGGTGGCGGTGACCGGCAGGGGCGACAACGCCGCGCCGCTGACGGGCGCGCAGCTGGCGAAGGCGCTGATGACGGATGCCGGACTCAGCGGCGTCGTCGTCGACCCGGCCGGCCCGTGGATCCGGCTCACGCGCCAAGACCTCGCGCCGCTGCTCGCGCTCGTCGACTGAGGTCCGCGCGCCCGGTCGTCGGAGGTCCGCGGCCGCATGCTGCCCTCGCCGCCTTCTCGAGAAGCCGTCTTCTCGAAAACAGGTGATCTGGCGGAGGCAGGATGTTTGCGGAGGCTTTCGTCCTGCATCCGCCAGATCACCTGTTTTGGCGAAGGGCACGGTGCCCGAAGCGTCCTGGGGGTGCGCGGGCGACCTGTGGACGCACCGGCCGGTGAGTAAGGGGATGCCGGATGTCGCGGCATCCCGCTAGCGTCGGAGCATGGCGTCGGAGCGCATCACCCTCACCGTCCCCGGTCCGCACGGAGACCGCGAGGTCGGGGTCTCGAACCCCAACCGCGTGATCTGGCCCGAGGTGGGCATCACCAAGCACGAGCTGGCCGAGTACCTCATCTCGGTGAGCGAGCCGTTCCTCGCCGCCAACGGCGACCGGCCGGTGTCGCTCGAGCGCTTCCCGGAGGGCGTCGGAGGCGAGCGCTTCTACTCCAAGAACCCGCCCAAGGGTGCACCGGCGTTCGTCGAGTCGCAGACGGTGACGTACAACAGCGGGCGCCGGCATCCGCAGATCATCCTCACCGAGATCGCCGCCGCGGTGTGGGCGGTGCAGATGAACACGATCGTGTTCCACCCGTGGGCGTCGCTGACGGCGAACACCGACAACCCGGTCGAGCTGCGCATCGACCTCGATCCGCAGCCGGGCACGGACTTCGCGGATGCCGCGGCCGTCGCCCCCGCGATGCGCGACGTGCTGGCCGAGGCAGGGCTGACGGCGTTCCTCAAGACGAGCGGCAATCGCGGCATCCATGTGTTCTGCCCGATCGAGCCGCGGTGGGAGTTCCTCGACGTGCGCCACGCGGTGATCGCGGCGGGGCGCGAGCTCGAGCGCCGCCTGCCCGAGAAGGTCACCATGAACTGGTGGAAGGAGGAGCGCGGCGAGCGCATCTTCATCGACTTCAACCAGGCCAACCGCGACCGCACGATGGCGGGCGCCTACAGCCCGCGCGCGCTGCCGAGCGCGACCGTGTCGACGCCGCTCACGTGGGACGAGCTCGAAGCGGGGGTCGACCCCGCGACCTTCACCGTGCGCTCGGTGCCGCAGCGCCTCGCCGACGTCGGTGACCCGTGGGCCGACCTGCTCGCCAAGCCCGGGCGCATCGACACGCTGCTCGAGTGGTGGCAGCGGGATCTGGACGCGGGACTCGGCGAGCTGCCGTTCCCGCCGGACTTCCCGAAGATGCCCGGCGAGCCTCCGCGTGTGCAGCCGAGCCGCATCAACCCCGAGAACTGGCCGAAGGACGATGCCTGACGGTCCCGGCATCGTTGATCGGCTCACCGCGCGCCTGCTGAAGACACCATGGCTGATGCGGATGCCGATTCCGCTGTATCGCCACGGGTTCGGCTGGATCTTCGGCCCGCGCCTCATCATGATCGAGCACCTCGGGCGGGTTTCGCACGAGCCCCGGTACGTGGTGGTCGAGGTCGTCGAGCGTGAGCGCAACGTGATCCGGGTGGCATCGGGGTTCGGCGAGAAGTCGCAGTGGTACCGCAACCTGCGGGCGAACGAGGTCGCGTATCTGAGTACGGGGCGCGCCCGACGGGTGCGCGCGGACGTGCGCCTGCTCGACCGAACCGAGTCGAACGCCGTGCTGTCGCGCTACGCGGTGGCGCATCCGACGGCGTGGCGGCACCTCAGCGCGGCGATGGATGTCGCGGCGGGAGGTGACGCGCACCTCCCGATCGTCGAGTTCACGTCGCCCCGCCCGCACTGACCTCGCGGATCTACAGGCGTTTCGTCTCGCTTCGCTCGCTCAACGACCGGGGGCGCTGCGGATCTGCAGGCGTTTCGTCTCGCTTCGCTCGCTCAACGACCGGGGGGCGCTGCGGATCTGCAGGCGTTTCGTCTCGCTTCGCTCGCTCAACGACCGGGGGGCGCTGCGGATCTGCAGGCGTTTCGTCTCGCTTCGCTCGCTCAACGACCGGGGGCGCTGTTCGGTCGTTGAGCGACGGATCGCCGCCAAGGGACGAACGCGCGGCCTCAGACCAGGACGTCGGCGAGGTCGTAGGCGGCGACGACCTCGAGCTGCTCGTAGGTGCAGGAACGCGGGTCGCGGTCGGGCCGCCACCGCTCGAACTGCACGGTGTGGCGGAACCGCCACCCCTCGAGCTGGTCGTAGCGCACCTCGAGCACCCGCTCGGGCCGCAGCCGCACGAACGACGAGTCCGCCCGGCCGGCCTGGAACCGGGACTTCTCTCCCTCTCCGCGCACCGCCTCGCCCGAGGCGTCCCGTTCGACGAGCGGTGCCAGCTCGTCGATGAGCTCGAGCCGGCGTGCGTTGCTCCACGCGGCCACGCCGCCGACGGGGTACAGCGTGCCGTCCTCGCCGTACAGGCCGACCAACAGGGATCCGACGCCTTCGCCGGACTTGTGGATCCGATAGCCGAGAGCCACGACATCCGCCGTCCGTGCGTGCTTGATCTTGAACATCGTGCGCTTGCCCGGCGCGTAGGGCTGATCGAGCGGCTTGGCCACGACGCCGTCCAGGCCCGCCCCCTCGAACTCGGCCAGCCAGCGGCGTGCGAGATCGGGGTCGTCGGTGGTCCGCGTGACGTGGACCGGGTCGGGCACGTCTCGCAGCAGCTCGACGAGGGTCTCGCGCCGCGTCGCGAACGGCTCGTGCTGCAGGTCGCGGTCGCCGACGGCGAGCAGGTCGAACGCGATGAACATCGCCGGGGTCTGCTCGGCGAGCATGTCGACCCGGGATGCCGCGGGGTGGATGCGCTGCGACAGCGACTCCCAGTCGAGCCGGCGCCGGCCGTCGCGGTCGACGGGCACGACGATCTCGCCGTCGAGCAGGCACGGCTCGGGGAGGAGGCGCGCGAACGCCTCGACGAGCTCGGGGAAGTAGCGCGTCAGCGGCTTCGCGCCCCGTGACCCGATCTCGACCGCCTCGCCGTCCCACGAGACGAGCGCGCGGAAGCCGTCCCACTTGGGCTCGTAGCTGAGACTGCCCGGCACCTTGGCCACGTCGGGCACGTCGGGCACGGACTTGGCGAGCATCGGCGCGGGGATCTCGTACGGCATGGGCTCCATCCTGCCGCGCCCCACCGACGCCCGCGAGCCCCGGCATCCGGCGGCCTGTGGCTCGCCGACTGTGGCCCGCCGGCTTCCGCGAGTCCCGACATCCTTCGCCCAGTGGCTCGCCGACTGCGGGACCCGCCGGAGCCCGCGAGCCCCGGCATCCGTCGCCCAAAACAGGTGATCTGGCGAATGCAGGACGAAATGCCCCGGAACCTTCCTGTTCTCGCCAGATCACCTGTTCTCGGCAGGAAGGTGGAGACGGAGGGCGGAGGCGGGCGGAGGCGGGAGGCGGTGGGCGGAGGTGGCAGGGGCGAGGGGCGGGGTCCCCGGGGGCGCTGGGCGGAGGCTCCCGTGAGTCCCGGCATCCGTCGTCGCCCAGAACAGGTGATCTGGCGAATGCAGGACGAAATGCCCCGGAACCTTCCTGTTCTCGCCAGATCACCTGATTTCGGCAGGGAGGTGGAGGGGGGAGGCGGCGGGAGGCGGGGGCCGAGGCGGGCGGAGGCGGGAGGCGGTGGGCGGAGGTGGCAGGGGCGAGGGGCGGGGTCCCCGGGGGCGCTGGGCGGAGGCTCCCGTGAGTCCCGGCATCCGTCTCCGAGAACAGGTGATCTGGCGAATGCAGGACGAAATGCCCCGGAACCTTCCTGTTCTCGCCAGATCACCTGTTCTCGGCAGGGAGGTGGAGGCGGGAGGCGGGGGCCGAGGCGGGCGGCGGTGGCGGGCGGAGGCGGGAGGCGGGGGCCGAGGCGGGAGGCGGAGGCGGGAGGCGGAGGCGGCAGGGGCGAAGGGCGGGGTCCCCGCGAGCCGCGAGGCGGAGGCGCCCGCGCCCACCCTTCACGCAGATCGCGTGAACTCTGCCCGGGAGGCCCGCGGAGCATTGCCCGGCGGCATCCGTCGCACGAGACTGATCGTGGCCGCAGCACCCGACGAGAGGGAATCCCATGGCAGAGACCGACAACGACGGCGCAGACGAGCTCGCCGTCGACCTGGCAGTGGCGGAGATGATCCAAGCCGACGAAGAGCTGGGGCCCATCGACTACATCGTGGTCGAGTTCCCCGCGGGTCAGAGCACCTTCACGGGCGAGGCCGCCGAAGAGCTCGCCCTGCTCGTCGCCGGCGGCACCGTGCGCGTGCTCGACCTCGTGATCGTGCGCAAGAACGAAGACGGGTCGATCGAGGTCGACGAGTTCGACGACCTCGACGACCTGGGCCCGCTGGGCACGATCGAGGCGACGCTGGCCGAGGTGCTCGCCGAGGAGGACCTCGTGCACATCGCCGCGGCGATGGAGCCGGGCAGCACCGCCGGCTGGTGTGGGAGAACACGTGGGCGGCGCCGTTCGCCGTGGCGGTGCGCCGCAACGGCGGACAGCTCGTCGCTTCCGGCCGGATCCCGACCCAGGCGCTCATCGCGTCGATGTCGAACGAAGGAGAATGACATGCCCATCGGAATCGGACGCGTCGGACGCGTCGGAATGATCGGCCGCCCGGTCGCGCGCACCGCTGCGGTCGTCGGCACCGCGAAGGTCGTCTCGAACGGCATCGACCGCCGGCAGGACCGCCGGCAGGACCGGCGCGAGCGGCGGTTCTGAGCACACCGACCCGCCTCACGCGATGACGGATGCCGCGGCCCTGCGCCGCGGCCGGCCTCCACGCCCGTCCACCCAGCGCCCCACGCTGTGCGGAACGGACGTGGGGGCCTTCTCACATCTCGACAGGCACGCCGCGCCGCGCCGCGCCGCGCCGCTACGACTCGATCGGAAGCTTGGGTCGCGCCCACCGCGCGGGCAGCCCGGGGCCGTCCCACACCTGCACGGCGCCCCACGCGGCGGCCGCGATCGGCACGGCGAGCACCGCGCCGACGATGCCGCCGAGCACGGTGCCGATCGTCAGGGCGACGAGGATCACGAACGCGTGCAGCTTCATCGACCGGCCCATGAGGAACGGCTGCAGGAAGTTGCCCTCGAGCTGGTTCACGAGCACCACGACCCCGACGACGAAGAGCGCGTTGACCCAGCCGTTCGCGACCAGGGCGACGAGAGCTGCGACGATGCCGGCGAGCACCGCACCGACGATCGGGATGAAGGCGAGCAGGAACACCAGCACCGCGAGCGGGATCGCCAGCGGCACCTGCAGGATCAGCAGGCCGATGAGGATGCCGACCGCGTCGACCAGGGCGACCGTCGCTGTGCCTCGCACGTACGAGCCGAGCACCCCGACCGTCTTGTCGCCGATGCGGCGCGCCCGCACATAGTGCTCGCCGCGGAACGGCCGCAGCAGGAACTCCCACATCTGCGGTCCGTCCTTGAGGAAGAAGAACAGGATCGTCACCATCAGCACGAAGCCGGTGAAGAAGCTCGCGACCGCGCCGACGCCCGCGAGCGCCCCTGAACCGAACTGCGCGCTGGTCACGAAGTCGAGGGCGGTGTCGAGCCATTCGTCGAGCTGCGCCTGATCCGGCGCGAAGGGCAGCGTCTGCACCCACGCGATGACCGCCTGGACGCCCTCCACGGCCTGCGCGTAGAGCTCGTCCCATTGATCGCGCACCGCCCACACGATGAGCCAGCCGATGCCGGTGAGCAGCACCACGATCGCGAGCAGCGTGAGCACGGTCGCCAGCAGCGCGGGAACGCCGCGCCGCCGCATCCACCCCATCACCGGCGCGAACGCGCACGCGAGGATCAGCGCGATGACGAGGGGGATCGTGACGAGGGTGAGCTGTTGGATCGCGAAGATGATGCCCGCGACGACCGCGACCACGACGATGATCTGGATCGAACGGATGCCGAGCCGGCCGAATCCGTCGGCCCACAGGCTCCACGGGGGCCGGGTGGCCTTCGGCTCGACGTCGTGCGACTCCAGGCGCACCGTCTGCGGGTCGTTCCGGAACAGTCCCATGCGCCGAGGGTATCCGCGGCGTCCGCCTGCGGCAGGCGGGTTGCGCGCGAGTCCGTGCGTTCGCTACGCGAAAGCGCTCATGCCGGTGATGTCGCGGCCGATGAGCAGGGCCTGCACGCTCTCGGTGCCCTCGTAGGTGTGGATCGCCTCGATGTCGGCCATGTGCTGCATGACGCCGTTCTCGAGCAGGATTCCGTTGCCGCCGAGCAGGTCGCGCGCGATCGCGGCGATGCGGCGAGCGGCGCGCGTGTTGTGGTATTTCGCCAGCGACGCCTGGGTGGGGCGCAGCTCGCCCCGCGTCTCGAGGTCGGCCATGTGGCGGCAGTAGAGCTGCATCGCGGTGAGCTCCTCGAGCATCTGCGCGAGCCGCTCCTGCACCATCTGGAACTTCGCGAGAGGCTTGCCGAACTGCACGCGCTGCTGCGAATACGCCAGCGCCGCCTCGTAGCACGCAGTGGCGTGGCCGAGCGCCGACCACGCGACGCCGGAACGGGTCGAGTACAGCACGGTCGAGGCATCCTTGAAGCTCTTCGTGCCGGGCAGGACGGCATCGAGCGGCACGCGCACGCCGTCGAGGGCGATGTGGGCCTGATGGATGCCGCGCAGCGACGCCTTGCCGGCGATCACGGTGCCGGTGTACCCGGGCGTCTCCTGCTCGACGAGGAAGCACCGCACGGCGCCGTGGTGCTCGCTCTCGGGATCGTCGACGCGCGCCCACACGAACGTGATGCCGCCCGACGCGCCGTTGCCGATCCACTTCTTCGCGCCGTCGAGCACCCACTCGCCGCCGTCGCGGCGGGCCGTGGTCTCGAGCGAGACCGAGTCCGAGCCGTGGTCGGGCTCGGTGAGGGCGAAGGATGCCGGAACTTCGCCGCGCGCGACGGGCACGACCCACCGCTCCTGCTGCTCGGGACTGCCGAAGAGCGCGAGCGTGCGCAGCGCGAGTCCGCCCTGGACGGCGAGCACCGTGCCGAGCGAGCCGTCGCCGCGCGAGATCTCCATGTTCACCAGGCCCGCCGCCAGCGGGGAGAAGTGCGTGAGCGAGGGGTGGTCGATGCCGTCGTTGAAGAGGTCGAGCTCGCCGGCGCGCATCGCGAGATCGAGCGGGTAGTCGGCCGTGTCCCACGCGTCCTGCATGCGCGTGCCGACCTCGTCGATGTACGCCTGCGCGCGCTCCCACGCGTCGCGGTCGGCGGCGGGGATGTCGGCGAACACGGCGTAGTAGTCGGTGCCGAGGCGCGCGGTGACGTCGTAGCCGTCGACGCTCTGACCGGGGCGGGGCTGGAACTCGGTCACGATCGGACTCCTGACGCGCGGGTGACGGTGGTGCGGCATCCAGTCTAGTGGAACTGAATATCGCCGACCATAGGACTCAGTCCCATTGCTGGCCGCGGCGGCTCTCCGGCTCTGCGGCCCGCACGCTCATCTTGCCGGATCCGGAAATCGGAGTCCGAGGCGTTTTCCGGGCTCCCGCGCGGCGGCGGCTCCGGAAACAGTGCGATCCTCCGGTTTCCGGATCCGGCAAACCGAGCGGGACAGGCGCAAGAAGACGGCATGACGGATGCCGAGCACCGCGTGGTACGGTGGAAAACCGACCAGCCGGTATGTCGCGAGGAGGCGCCATGACCCACACCGACCGCAGCGGCCGTTTCGACGGCACGGTCACCCTCGTCACCGGAGCGAGCCGCGGCATCGGATTCGCCATCGCACAGCGCATCGTCGCCGAGGGCGGGTCGGTCGTCATCACCGGCCGCAAGCAGGAGGGGCTCGATGCCGCGCTGGCCGAGCTCGGCCCCGCAGCATCGGCCGTGGCAGGTCGCGCCGACGACCCCGAGCATCGCGAAGCGGTGTTCGCCCACGTCTCCGAACGCCACGGCCGGATCGACCACCTCGTCAACAACACCGGCATCAACCCGGCGTACGGGCCGCTCGCCGACGTCGAGGTGGAGGCTGCGCGGAAGATCCTCGAGGTCAATGTGCTCGCGGCGCTCGACTGGACCCGCAGCGCCGTCCGCGCGGGACTGTCGACGTCGGTCGTCAACATCGCCTCGGTCGCCGGGCTCGGCGCGAGTCCCGGCATCGGTCTGTACGGCATCTCGAAGGCCGCGCTCATCAACCTCACCGCACAGCTCGCGTACGAGCTCGCGCCGGGCATCCGCGTCAACGCCGTCGCCCCCGCCGTCGTCAAGACCGTGTTCGCCCGGGCGCTCTACGAGGGGCACGAGGAGGAGGCGTCCAGCGCCTATCCGCTGCGGCGCCTCGGCGAGCCCGCCGATGTCGCAGGACCTGTCGCGTTCCTGCTGTCGGACGACGCCGCGTGGATCACCGGCCAGACGCTGCCGATCGACGGCGGCGCCGGCATCCGTCCCCTGCTGTGACAGGGTGCACGTCGCGTTCGGGTGAAAGATGAAGGCATGAAGGATTCCCACGTCGCAGACGACGTCACCCGCGCCGCCGTCGAGCTGTTCGCCCGTCAGGGCTACGCCAACACCAGCGTGCAGCAGATCGTGGCCGCCGCCGGCGTCACCAAGGGCGCGATGTACCACTACTTCGAGTCGAAGGACGACCTGCTGTTCGGCATCTACGAACGGCTGCTCACCCTGCAGAAGGCGCACCTCGACGAGATCATCGCGCGCGGCGGCTCGGTCGACGACGTGCTGCGTGCGGTGTGCATCGACGTGCTCGAGACCTCGATCGACCACATGGAAGAGGGGGCGGTCTTCTTCCGCAGCCTCAACATGCTGTCGGCTCCGCGCCGGCAGGAGGTGACGCGCCGCCGCCGCGCCTACCACGACGAGTTCGCCGAGCTGATCGAGCGCGGGCAGGCCGAGGGTCGCTACCGCACCGACATCCCGGTCGCGATGCTGGTCGCGCACTTCTTCAGCGACGTGCACTACCTCTCGCACTGGTACTCGCCCGAGGGGCCCGAAGACAAGACGCTCGTCGCCGAACAGCTGACCGATCTATTCCTGACCAGTCTGAGGAGGACGGATGCCGCACACTGACGCCGAGGTGAGCCTCGGGCTCGACCAGGTTCCCGAGTCGATGCGCGCCTGGCGGGTGACCGCGCTCGGCGAGCCGGCCGACGCGCTCTCGCTCGACACGGTCCCCGTACCCGCACCCGCAGCCGGGGAGGTGCTCGTGAAGGTCGCCGCCGTCGCGGCGAACTTCCCGGACGTGCTGCTGTGCCGCGGCGAATACCAGGTCCGGCCCGACCTGCCGTTCACGCCCGGGATCGAGGTCGTCGGCACGGTCGTCGCACTCGGCGCCGGGGTGGAGGGGAGCGCGGGGGTCGAGGGGAGCGCGGGGCTCGCGGGGCTCGCGGTGGGGGCGCGTGTCGTCGGCTCCAAGATCGGCGTGCTGTCGGAGTACGCGGTGCTGCCGGCAGCCGACGTGTGGGCGGCCCCGGAGGCCTTGACGGATGCTGAAGCCTCAGGGCTGACGGTGGCGTACCAGACCGCGTGGTTCGGGCTTCACCGCCGAGCCGCGCTGCAGGCCGGCGAATGGCTGCTGGTGCATGCCGCGGCGGGCGGCGTGGGCCTTGCGGCCGTGCAGCTGGGGGTCGAGGCCGGCGCCCGCGTGATCGGCGTCGTCGGCTCTGCCGAGAAGGCCGCCGTCGCCCGCGAGGCGGGTGCCGAGGTGGTGCTCGTGCGCGGGACCGATGATCTGGTGGCGGGCGTCAAGACCGCGACCGGCGGGCACGGTGCCGACGTCGTGTTCGACCCGGTCGGCGGCGCCGCGTTCGAGGCGTCCACCAAGTGCGTCGCGTTCGAGGGCCGGATCGTGGTGGTCGGGTTCGCGGGCGGAACGATCCAGACGGTGCCCGCGGGGCACGTGCTGGTGAAGAACTACTCCGTGCTGGGCCTGCATTGGGGGCTGTACCCGCGCGTGCGCCCCGACCTCATCGGCGACGCCCGTGCCGAGCTGACCCGTCTCGCCGACGCCGGCGCGGTGCGGCCGGTCGTCGACCACACCGTTCCGTTCGAGCGTGCCCCCGAGGCGCTGACCGCGCTCGCCGCGGGCGGAACGGTCGGCCGCGTCGTCATCGAACTGGGCTCGTGAGCGGGTCCGACCTCGGCGGGCGGGTCGCGCTCGTCACGGGCGGAGCGCGCGGCATCGGCGCGGCATCGGTTCGCGCGCTGCACGACGCCGGGGCGCGCGTCGTCGTCGCCGACGTCGGCGACGACCGTGGCCGGGCGCTCGCCGACGAGCTCGGCGACCGCGCTCGGTTCGTGCATCTCGACGTGACCGACGAGAAGCAGTGGGATGCCGCGATCGCCGCCGCCGTCGACGCCTTCGGCGCCCTCGACGTGCTCGTCAACAACGCCGGCATCGCCAACGCCGCCCCGATCGAGCACCTGACGACCGCGAAGTGGGATGCCGCGATCGCGGTCAACCTCACCGGCGTCTTCTTCGGCTGCCGCGCCGTGGTGCCGCTCATGAAGCGGCAGGGCGGCGGCTCGATCATCAACATCTCGTCCGTCGACGGCATGCGCGGCAGCCCCGGGGTCCACGCGTACACGGCGTCGAAATGGGGCGTGCGCGGATTGACCAAGTCGCTCGCGGTCGAACTCGGGCCCTCCGGCATCCGGGTCAACTCGGTCCACCCGGGATTCGTGCGCACGCCCATGACGGCGCGGATCGACCCCCGACAACCTCGACATCCCGCTCGGGCGGGGTGGCACGCCCGCCGAGATCGCCGGCACCATCGTCTTCCTCGCCTCGGACGCCTCGTCGTTCACGAGCGGCGCGGAGTTCGTGGTCGACGGCGGCATGATCGCCGGCATCCCGCACAAGTAGCCGCGCGCCGGCCCGGGCCGGTCCGGGCGCTGGCCCGGCCTTCGGCCTTCGGCCCTCGGCCCGTGGCCCGTGGCCCGTGGCCCTCGGCCCTTGTCCGCGAGAGTGCACCTGGCGGACGAGGGTGAGGGAACCTCCCTTGCTCTCGTCCGTCAGCTGCACTCTCGGCGATCTCCGCGGGCCGAGAGGGTCGAGCGGGCCGACGCCCCTCGTCCGCGACCCCGGCCCCGGGCCACGAGGGCCCGCCCTCGCTCTCGGCCCGTGGCCGCACCGTCGTCGTCGCCCGTGTCGCGAGAGTGCACCTGGCGGACGAGGGTGAGGGAACCTCCCTACCTCTCGTCCGTCAGCTGCACTCTCGGCGATCCCAGCGATCCCAGCGATCCCAGCGATCCCAGCGATCCCAGCGATCCCAGCGCCCAGCGCGCCGAGCGCGCCGAGCGATCCCAGCGATCCCAGCGCGCCGAGCGCGCCGAGCGGGCCGAGCGGACCGAGGCTCGTGCAACAGGAACATACCGCCCGGTCGGTTTCTGATGTACAGTGGGCGCAACGACACGAAGAGGTGCCGATGAACGTAAGCTCCCCGACCGGCGAACGCGCTCCCGCGCGCCTCGAGGTCTCGCACCTGCGGGTCGCCTTCGGCGGCCTCACGGCGCTCGATGGCGTCTCGTTCGACGTCCGCCCCGGCGAGATCGTGGCGCTCATCGGACCCAACGGCGCCGGCAAGACGACCGTCTTCAACGCCGTGTGCGGGCTGGTGCGCCGCCGCGGCGATGTCCTGCTCGACGGCGTGCCCGCGCCCCGCCGCACCTCGGCGCTCACCGCGCGCGGCGTCTCGCGCACGCTGCAGGGCCTCGGGCTGTTCGCCGGGCTCACGGTCCGAGAGAACGTCGAGGTGCCGGTGGCCGGGCGCCTGGACGGCGCCGGCGTCGTCGAGGCCCGGCTCGAGGCGCTGCACCTCGCCCCACTCGCCGACCGTCCGGTCGCGGCGCTGTCGTACCCCGACCGCAAGCGCGTGGCGCTGGCCCGCGCGCTCGTCACCGAGCCCCGGCTGCTGATGCTCGACGAGCCGGCCGGAGGCCTCGGCGCCGACGACATCGCGGACCTCGGCGGAATCGTGCGCGGCGTCGCCGAGACCGGGTGTGCCGTGCTGATCGTGGAGCACCACGTGGACTTCATCATGGGCCTCGCCGACCGCATCGTGGTGCTCGACTTCGGACGCGTCATCGCGCGCGGCACGCCGGCCGAGGTGCGCACCGACCCGCGCGTCGAAGAGGCCTACCTCGGAGTGAAGGCGACCGCATGAGCACCGCTGCCACACGCCTCGAAGCGCCTACCCGTGACGGGGCGCTCGAGATCCGCGACCTGACCGTGGGCTACGGCGGCGCGCCCGTCCTCCACGGCGTGACCTTCGCGCTCGCACCCGGCGAAGTGGTCGCGCTGCTCGGAGCCAACGGCGCCGGCAAGACCACGCTGCTGCGGGCCCTCGCAGGACTCGGGCCCACGGCATCCGGGGTCATCGTCCTCGACGGCGACGACCTCACCGCGCTCCGCACCGAGGACCGCGCGCGCCGCGGCGTCGCGCTGGTGCCCGACGGGCAGAGCGTCGTCGCCGAGCTCACCGTCGACGAGAACCTGCGCCTCGGCGCCCTGTGGCGCCACCGCGGCCCCTCGCGCGAGCGCGCGATCGCCGGCATCTACGAGCTCTTCGAGCCGCTCGCCCGACGCCGCACCAGCGCGGGGCACCAGCTGTCGGGCGGGGAGCGTCAGATGCTCGCGCTCGGCCGTGCGCTCATCGCCGAGCCGATCCTGCTCGCGCTCGACGAGCCGTCGCTGGGCCTCGCACCGCTGGTGGTCGCGCAGCTCATGGGCACCCTCCGCGACGCCGCCGCCGACCGCGGGCTCACGGTGCTGCTCGCCGAGCAGAACGTCACGAGCGCGCTGTCGATCGCCGACCGCGGTGTCGTGCTCGACCTCGGACGCGTGGTGGCGGATGCCCCGGCCGCCGCCCTCGCCGCCGACGAGACCCTCCGCCACGCCTATCTGGGATTCTGATGGACCGACTGCTCTTCCTCCTGGCCACCGGGCTCGCGCGCGGCGCGATCTTCGCCCTGTTCGCGCTGTCGCTCGTGCTGATCTGGCGCGCCGCGCGCATCGTCAACTTCGCGCAGGGCGCCATGGCACTCGTGGCCACCTACGTCGCCTTCGCGGTCACCGGCCTCACCGGCTCCTACTGGGCGGGCCTGGCCGCCGGCCTCCTCGCCGGCGCGGCGCTCGGATTCGCCGTCGAGCGCGGAGTCATGCGGCACGCCCCGCACACCAGTCCGCTGTCGGGCGTCATCGTGGCGATCGGCCTGGTGATGGTGCTGCAGTCCCTGCTCGGCATCCTGTTCGGCCCGCAGTACCGGCCCGTGCGTGCGCCGTTCGACGACAGCCCCATCGTCGTCGCGGGCGTGCCCCTGCTCTCGCCCTACGACGTGTTCGTCCTGGTCGTCGCGCTGCTCGTGATGTGCGGGCTCGCGGTGCTGTTCACCCGCACCTCGCTCGGCCTGCAGCTGCGGGCATCCGCGTTCGCCCCGGAGGTGTCACGGGTGCTCGGCGTGCGGGTGAACCGCATGGTGACGATCGGATGGATGCTGTCGGCCGCGGTCGCCGCGCTCGCCGCGATGCTGCTCGTGCCGACCGAGCTCGGCCTCAACCCGCACGCGACCGACATGCTCTTCGTCTACGCCTTCGCCGTCGCGGTCGTCGGCGGACTGGACTCCCCGGTCGGCGCGCTGCTGGGCGGCCTCGTCGTCGGCGTCGCGATGACGCTCGTCACCGGCTATCTCGGCGCGACGGTGGCCCCCATCGGCGTGCTGGTGCTGCTGGTCGCGGTGCTGCTCCTCCGCCCGGGCGGGATCTTCTCGATGCGAGAGGCGCGGACGGCATGACCAGGCTGCTTCCGCGGCTCCGCGGCATCCCTCGCACCGTCGTCTTCGGCGCGGCGCTCACGATCCTCGCCCTCGCCGGGACATTCCTGCTCGACCCGTACCGCAATTTCCAGCTCGCGTCGGTCGCGGCGTACTTCTGCGCCGCCGCGGGCCTCACCGTCCTCATCGGTCACAGCGGGCAGCTCTCGCTCGGCCAAGCCGCGCTCATGGCCGCCGGCGGTTACGGCTACGCGCTCACGGCGAATGCGATGACGGATGCCGGGATCGACGGCATCCCTCGCTTCCTGGCCGGCATGCTCGGGGCGGTCGCCGCGTCGGGCGCGCTCGGATGGCTGCTCGGGCTCGCGGCGGCGCGGCTGCGGGGGCCGTACCTCGCCGGCGTCACGCTGGCCCTGGTCATCGCCGTCCCGGCCGTGGCGGCGGTCTTCTCGGGCGTCCTGCGCGGAGACCAGGGCCTGCAGATCGCGTACGACGGCGTTCCGCCGGTGCTCGAGCGGCTCATCGCCGTCGAACAGTGGCAGGCGTGGGTCGCGATCGTCGTGACCGGCATCGTCGTCACGACGCTCGTGGCGCTCTCGCGCGGACGCCTCGGGCTGCGCATGCGGGCCGCGCGCGACGACGAGACCGCCGCGCGCCTGAGCGGCGTGCCCGCCGGGCGCGTGAAGGTCACCGCGTTCGGTGTCAGTTCGGTCGCCGCGGGCGCGGGCGGCGCCGTGCTCTGCTTCGTGACCCAGTCGGTGAGCCCCGGCGCGTACACGCTCGCGTTCTCGCTTCTGCTCGTCGTCGCCGTCGTGCTCGGCGGGCTCGGCAGCATCGGCGGCGCGGCGATCGGGGCGGCGCTCATCGTGCTGCTGCCGTGGTTGCTGTCGACCGTGGTGTCGGCGATCCCGCTGCCGACGGAGGTCGAGCAGCGGCTGTCGGGCAACCTCGCCGTGCTCGTCTTCGGAGCACTGCTCATCGTCGTCATGCTCGCGTGGCCCGGCGGGCTCGCGAGCCTGCGCCGCCCTCGCCGCCCTCGCCGCCGCGCGCCGGGGACCGGCAGCCCGCCGTCGCCCGGTGGTCCGGCGTCCGCGGCCCCGGAGCACGCCGAGCCGGCGCCGTCGACCGGGTCGCGGCATCCCGAATCCGTCCTCACACCCGCACCACCCCCACCACCGAGAAAGAGGTGACCATGTCACAGCACACCCTCACGCGCCGCGTCGCGGCGCTGGCCGGCGCATCCGCCGTCCTCGTCGCGCTCGCGGGGTGCAGCACGCCCGCCGCGACCGGCGACGACCCGGCCGAGGCAGCTCCCGGCGTCAGCGACGACACCGTGACGATCGGCGCGCACACGCCGCTGACCGGACCGGCCGCCGCCGGCTACTCGTCGATCTCGGCCGCCGCCACGGCGTACTTCGACTACCTCAACGATCAGGGCGGTGTGCACGGCCGGTCCATCGAGTACCTCGTGAAGGACGACGGCTACAACCCGGCGACGACGCAGACCGTGGTGCGCGAGCTCGTGCAGGAGGACGAGGTGTTCGCGATCGTCAACGGCCTGGGAACCCCGACACACACCGCCGTGCTCGACTACCTCAACCAGAACGAGGTGCCCGACCTGTTCGTCGCCTCGGGCTCGACCAGCTGGAACCAGCCCGAGAAGTATCCGTTCACCTTCGGATTCAACGCCGACTACATCGTCGAGGGCGCCGCGCTCGCGCAGTACGCCGCGGACGAGTACCCGGACAAGAAGGTGTGCCTGCTCGGTCAGGACGACGACTTCGGCGACGAGATGATCGAAGGCGCCCAGCTCGCGCTCGGCGAAGACGGGCTCACGCACATCGAGCGCTACTCGGTGTCGAACCAGGACGTCGCGGCGCAGATCGGCGCCCTCAAGGCCGCGGGCTGCGAGATCAACATCCTCGCCACGATCAACGGCTTCACCGCGCTGGCGGTCGGCACCGCGGCGCAGCTCGGCTGGTTCCCGATGTGGTTCTCGTCGTCGTCCGGCGCCGACTATCCGACGCTCGTCGGATACCTCGGCGAGGACCTCGGTCCCAAGCTCCTGCAGGGACTCGTCGGCACGAACTACCTGCCGTCGGCGGGTGGCGACTCCGAGTGGGTCGCGCTCTTCCAGCAGATCAACGAGGAGTACAACGACGGGGCGCCGTTCGACGGCAACACGATCTACGGCATGAGCGTCGCGTACCTCTTCGCCGAGGCTCTCGAAGCGGCCGGCGAGAACCCGACACGCGCATCGCTGATCGAAGCGGTGCAGTCCGGCGATCTCGCGGGCAACGGCATCCTCCCGCTGTCGTTCGCGGACGACAGCCACGCCGCCTATCTCGGCGTCGGCATCACCGCCGTCGACCAGGGCGTGCAGGACTACGTCGGCGCGACGTACGCGGTCGAGGGCGGCAGCGTGACCGCCGTCGAGCCCGCGCCGGTCGCGCTGTCGGGCGAGGGTGTGCCGGGCTCCTGACCCGGACGGCAGAAGGCCCGGACTCCCTCGCGGGGGTCCGGGCCTTCCGCGTGCTGGGCTCCTGACCCGCAGCCCGGGCTGCCATGAGAGCCCGCGCATTCGCGTGCGCGCCCGGCCCTGAGTGGGCCGGGCGCTGTCGCAGGAGTGGACGGGTCGGGCCGACGACCATTCGCCGGATCCGAAGATCGGACTTTCACGCGCTTTCCGGAGCAGTGGGTGCGAAGAACTCCGGAAACCGTCGACAAGTCCGAATTCCGGAGCCTCAGGACCAGGTCCGCGGACGACGGATGCCTCGCACCGCGGTGGTGTGAGGCATCCGTCGTCCGCTCAGTGCACCGGGGTGAACTGAGCGACGAGTTCGCGCTTGAGCACCTTGCCGCTCGCGCCGAGCGGGAGCGCGGGCATGACGTGCACGATGCGCGGGTACTTGTATGCCGCGATCCGCTCGCGCGCGAAGGCCACGACCTCGTCGGCGTCGAGCGCGACCCCCTCGTGCGCCACGACGGCCGCGTGCACCTCCTGCCCGCGCACGTCGTCGGCGACGCCGAACACCGCGGCCATCGCGATTCCCGGGTGCCGCGCGAGCACGGCCTCGACCTCGGTCGGGTACACGTTGTAGCCCGAGCGCACGATCATGTCCTTCTTGCGGTCGACGATCGTGAGGACGCCCCCGTCGTACGTGCCGAGGTCGCCGGTGCGGAACCAGCCGTCGACGACGGCGGCGGCCGAGGCATCCTCCCGCCCGAGGTATCCCTTGAAGAGGTTGTGGCCGCGCACGACCACCTCGCCGAGCGCGCCCGGCGCGTCGAGCAGCTCGATGCGATCCTCGACCTCGGGATCGGCGATCGCGACGTCGACGCCCCACATCGTGCGTCCGACGGTGCCCGGGCGGATCGGCTCGTGCAGCGGGTTCGATGACACCGTCGGCGCGGTCTCGGTGAGCCCGTACCCCTCGTGCACGTCGGCGCCGAACGACTCGCGGAACCCCTCGAGCACTGCGACGGGCAGTGCCGCCCCGCCCGAGACCGCGTACCGCAACGGCGGGCGGGCGTCCGAGCGGCGGGCGGCCTCCAGCATCCCGACGTACATCGTCGGCACCGCCGTGAACACCGTCGCCTCGTGCCCGGCCATCAGCGCGAGGGCCTGGTCGGGGTCGAAGCGGGGGAGGAGGATGACGGATGCCCCGACCCGCAGCGCGATGTTCATCACCGCGGTCTGCCCGAACGTGTGGAACAGCGGCAGCCCGCCGAAGACCACGTCGTCGGCGCGCAGGTCGAACGCGTCGATGAGCGTCGCGTGCACCTGTTCGACGATCGACAGGTGCGACCCGACCGCACCCTTGGGCATGCCGGTCGTGCCGCTCGTGTAGAGGATGGTCGCGGCATCCAGCGGATTCACCGGCTCGTGGCGGGGGATCGGGGTCGCCGTCGCGGCCTCGAGCTCGAGCCGGGGCAGGTCGACGCCGGCGTCGGCGGGCAGCAGCACGGTCACCAGCGGCACGCCCGCCTGGCCGGCGGCCGGAGTCGCCTCGCCCAGCAGCGGTGCGGCCGCCACGAGCAGGTCGGCGCCGGAGTCGCGCAGCACATAGGCGATCTCGTCGGCCTTGAGCAGCAGGTGGATCGGCACGACGACCGCGCCGAGCGACAGCGTGGCGTAGTACACGCGCGCGAAATCCGGGACGTTCGGGACGAGCATCGCGACGCGGCTGCCGCGGCCGATGCCTCGGGCGCGCAATGCGCCGGCATACGCACGGGTCTGGTCCCACAGGTCGCGGTAGGTGGTGGTCGTGCCGGCGAAGTGGAACGCGGTGCGCTCCGCGTGCCGCACGGCCGACTCGGCGAGGATGCTCGCGACCGACAGCGTCGCGAAGCCGGGCCCGTCGATCGCGGGGTCGTTCGGGTGGGTGGTCATCGTTCGTCTCCTTCGACGTCGAGGGAAGTGGTGACGGATGCCGCGGCATCCGTCGTCGTCAGGTGCGAAGCTGCGCGCGGCCGAGGCCGGCGAGGTGCACCTCGTCGGGGCCGTCGGCGATCCGCAGCGAGCGGACACCGGCGTACAGCTCGGCGAGGGGCGTGTCGGATGAGACCCCGGCGCCGCCGTGGAGCTGGATCGCGCGGTCGACGATCTGCTGGACGGCGCGGGGAACAGCGATCTTGATCGCCTGGATCTCGGTCATCGCGTGCTTGTTGCCGACGGTGTCCATGAGCCAGGCGGTCTTCAGCACGAGCAGGCGGAGCGCCTCGAGCTGGATGCGGGCCTCGGCGATCCACTCGCGCACGACGCCTTGCTCGGCCAGCGAGCGCCCGAACGCCTGGCGCTCGCCCGCCCGCGACACCATCAGCGCGAGCGCGCGCTCGCCCATGCCGAGCGCGCGCATGCAGTGGTGGATGCGGCCGGGTCCGAGGCGCGCCTGCGCGATCGTGAAGCCGTCGCCCTCGCCGGCGATGAGGTGATCGGCGGGCACGCGGACGTCGTCGAACGCGATCTCGGCGTGGCCCCCGTGGTCGCGGTCGTCGTAGCCGAACACGGTGAGCGCCCGCACGATGCGCACGCCCGGCGTCTCGCGCGGAACCAGGATCATCGACTGCTGACGGTGGCGTGCGGCATCCGGATCGGTCTTTCCCATCACGATGAAGACCGCGGCGTCGGGGTTCATCGCGCCCGTCGACCACCACTTGCGGCCGGTGATGACGTAGTGGTCGCCGTCGCGGCGGATGCGGGTGCCGATGTTCGTCGCGTCGGACGAGGCGACCTCGGGCTCGGTCATGCAGAACGCCGAGCGGATACGGGCCTCGAGCAGCGGCCCGAGCCAGCGCTCCTTCTGCTCGGGCGTGCCGAAGTCGTTCAGCACCTCCATGTTGCCGGTGTCGGGGGCCGCGCAGTTGAAGGCGGCGGGGGCGAGGCGCGGGCTCCATCCGGTGACCTCGGCGACCGGCGCGTACTGCAGGTTCGTCAGGCCGGCCCCGCCGGGCGCGCCGGGCGCGCCGGGCCCTCCGGGCCCGCCGTGCCCGCCGGGCCCGCTCGGCCCGCCGGGGAGGAAGAGGTTCCACAGGCCCTGCTCCCGCGCCTTCTGCTGCAGGTCGCGCACGACCGGACGTACCGTCCACTCGCCGGGCGTCGCCGCGAGCTGTTCGTCGAGCAGCGGTTCGGCGGGCAGCACGTGCTCGTCGAGGAACGCGCGGGCGCGTTCGGTGACAGCGCGGGCCGTGGCGTCGGGAGCGAAATCCATCAGTGCACCTCCTGTGTGCGAGGGCCGGCCGCGAGGGTCGCGAGTCCTGACCGGGCGAGCGGTTCGACCAGCGCGCCCATGCGGTCGAACCCCTCGCCGACCGTGGCGCCCGCCTGGAAGCGGTAGTGGATGCCCTCGAGGATCACGGCGAGCTTGTACGCGGCGAAGGCCCGGTACCAGCGCAGGTCGGGAACGCCGATGCCGCCGCGTTCGGCGTACGCGTCGACGAGCTCGGCGAACGCGGGATAGCCGGCCGCGGGATCGACGGAGCTCGGCACGACCCCCGACCCTCCCGGAAGATCGGCGATGTCCCAGTACATGCCGAGCATGCCCACGTCCACGAGCGGGTCGCCGAGGGTCGCCATCTCCCAGTCGAGGATCGCCGAGATGCGAGGCTCTTCGGCGGTGCCGACGACGAGCGCGTTGTCGAGCCGATAGTCGCCGTGCACGATGCCGGTGCGTGCCGTGCGCGGGACCTCGGCGCCGAGCCCGGCCTCCAGGGCGTCGAGCTTCGGCATCGGGCGTGACCGCGAGGCATCCAGCTGCCGCCGCCACGTGCTCAGTTGCCGTTCCAGGTAGCCGTCGGGGCGGCCGAAGTCGCCGAGGCCGACGGATGCCGGATCCACTGCGTGCAGGTCGGCGAGGTGTCGCGCGAGATCGAGGCTGAGACGCCTGAGGCCCGCGGGGGAGTAGTCGGCGTTCTGCTCGCGCTTCACCAGCACGCGGCCCGGGGACCGCTCCATGACGAAGAACACGGTCCCTGTGACGCGGGCGGCATCGGTGTCGTCGACGACGTCGATCGCCGTGGGCACCGGCACGCCCGAGCCCGCGAGAGTCGAGATCACCCGATGCTCGCGCCGCATGTCGTGGGCGCTCGAGAGCACGTGCCCGAGCGGGGGGCGCCGGAGGATGAGCGGCACGCGCGCACCGTCGACGGCATAGGTGAGGTTGCTGCGCCCGCCCGCGATGACGGATGCCGTCAGCTCACCTGCCGTCGCCAGCTCCGGGTGCGCGGCGTCCAGCCATGCGGCGAACCCCGCCGTGTCCAGTCCCGGAACTCCGGTCATCCTCGACCCCTCTCTGCCCCCGCCCTCGGGGTTCTCGCCGTGCCTCCGCGAGGTTCAGAGCTCCAGCATACCGGATGGTCGGTTTGTGCGGTGATTCGCGGGCGTCGGCGCGTTCTCCGGTTCTCGGATCCGGAAATCGGAGGATCGCGGTGTTTCCGGACCGCGGGCGTTCGTGCACTCCGGAAAGCGTGGCGAAGTCCGGTTTCCGGATCCGAAGTTCGGGACCGGGCGGGAGGGCCGCTCCGGGTGCGAGGTGCGGGGCCGGTGGAGCGTGCCCGTGCCGCTGGTGCGGGAAGACGGGAGGGCGGGAAGACGGGACGGCAGGACGGCGGGGCGGGAGGGCGGGCGGGGATCAACCCCGGGGGTGCAGGTGCGTCTCGATCGCGGAGCGGACGGATGCCGGAACCGGCGTCGGGCGCCGGGTCGCGGCATCCACGAAGACATGCACGAAGCGGCCCGTCGCGATCGGATCGTCCTCGCCCGGCCGCAGGATGCCGAGCGCCCAGGTGACGCTCGTCGTGCCGAGCCGCTCGACGTCGATGCCCACCTCGAGCGGCTCGGGGAACCCGGCCGACGCGCGGAACTCGCACGACGACGCCGCGCACAGCGCGATGGCGGCGCCGCCGACCGGTTCGAGGCCGCCCTCGCGGATCATGAACGCGTTCACGGCCGTGTCCATCGCGGCGTAGTAGACCGTGTTGTTGAGGTGGCCGTACTGGTCGTTGTCGTTCCAGCGCGTCGCGAAGGGCTCGCGGATCGGGTAGGCGGGCATGGACTCCTCCTCGGACGGATGCCGCGCCCGGCGCTGTGGACGGGGCACCGATTCAGCTCGACAGGCTCAGCCGTCGACGCGCAGCAGCAGGCGGAAGGCGACGCGCGCGCGTTCGGCGCTGGGTGCATCGCCCGAGATCAGGTCGGCGTACGTGAACGACTCCGAGAGCCGGACCAGCAGATACGCCAGCTCGCCGGGGGAGATCGCCCCGCCGAGCGGCGCGTCGCCCAGGTCGCGCCGGACCAGCCACTCCACCGTCGCGACGTACCGGCGCTGGATGGGGCTCTCTTTCGTCGTGAGCAGACGCAGCGCCCGCGCGGGCTCGCGCCGGAGGAACGACCGGAAGTAGTCGGCCGTGTTGAGGTCGTCGACGAAGTGCGTGAGCACCGCCGACATCCGCTCGCCGCCGGTGAGCGCGTCGCACGCGTGCTCGGCCTGCACGATGGTCGGGATCGCGAGCGACCACAGCACCTCGCCGAGCAGCGCATCGCGGTTGCCGACCCAGCGGAACAGCGACGTGCGGTCGACGCCCAGCGACGCCGCCAGGGCCGTCATGTCGATGCGCCGGCCGTCGATGAACGTGGCGCGTGCGGCCTCGAACGCACGCCGGGCGTCGGGATGCGATCCGTCGGCCAGGCGCTCCGAGAGCCACGACGGCGCGGCATCCGTCCCCACCGTGGCGATGGGCGAGACGGGCGCCGTGGTCGAAGTCATGCAGGAACTCTAGCCCCGTGCCGATGTCGAGATGCAACATCTCTCAGAACGTGGTGCAACATTCTCGAAAGTGATGCATACTCGTGCAAGACACGAAGGAGAGACGATGACGTTCACCCTGACCCCGCCCGACGTCGCGACCGGCGCGCCGGCCGCCACGCTCGACGCCGACTTCTACGGCTTCCAGCACCTGCTGACGGATGCCGAGCAGCGCGCCCTGCGCGAGATCCGCGAGTTCCTCGATACCGAGGTGCGCCCCTTCGCCGACGACCACTGGGACCGCGCCGAGAGCCCGCGGCACCTCGTGCCGAGGATCGCCGAGCTCGGCCTCTACGGTCATGCCTTCCCCGAGACGCGGCAGTTCGACAACAGCGACGTCTTCCGCGGCTGGGTCGCGATGGAGATCTCGCGCGCCGATCCGTCCACGGCGACGTTCATCGGCGTGCACAGCGGGCTCGCGATGACCTCGATCGCGGTCGGCGGCTCGGACGAGCAGCGCGCCGAGTGGCTGCCGGTGCTCGCGCGCGGCGAGCAGATCGCGTGCTTCGGGCTGACCGAGCCCGGCCACGGCTCCGACACCGCGAAGGGACTCGAGACGACGGCCGAGCGTCGCGGCGACTCGTGGTTCCTCAACGGCGCCAAGCGCTGGATCGGCAACGGCGCGTTCGCCGACCTCGTGGTGATCTGGGCGCGCGACGTCGCGGACGACCAGGTCAAGGGATTCCTCGTCCGCACACCGGCCGCCGGGTTCGAGGCGACGAAGATCGAGCGCAAGCAGTCGCTGCGCACGGTCGAGAACGCCGACATCGTGCTGCGGGACGTGGTCGTGCCCGAGTCGGATCGGCTCCAGCGCATCGACGGGTTCCGCGACCTCGCGGTGGTGCTGCGTCTCACCCGCGCGCACGTCGCGTGGCAGGCGCTCGGCGTCGCGGTCGGCGCTTACGAGTGCGCGGTCGCCTACGCCGGGGCGCGCGTGCAGTTCGGCAAGCCGATCGCGTCGTACCAGCTCGTGCAGCAGAAGCTCGCCGATGCGCTCGCGAACATCACGGCCTGCATCGGCATGTGCGTGCGGGTCTCGCAGCTGCAGGACGAGGGCGTCCAGCTCGATCAGCACTCCGCCATGGCGAAGGCCTTCGTGAGCGCGCGCGTGCGCGAGACCGTCGCCCTGTGCCGCGAGATCTGCGGCGGCAACGGCGTGCAGCTGGGCGGGCAGGAGCAACTCGGCATCCCCGCCGGCTACGGCATCGCCCGGTACTTCGCCGACGCCGAGGCCGTGTACACGTTCGAGGGCACGTACGACATGAACTCCCTCATCGTCGGTCGTGCCATCACCGGTATCTCGGCGTTCGTCTGAGCCGCGCCCGCCGTTCGAAGGAGAATCCCATGACCGAGGCCTACATCATCGCCACCGCCCGCTCGCCGATCGGACGCGCCCGCAAGGGGTCGCTCGCCGGGGTGCGACCCGACGACCTCACCGCCCGCATGGTGCGCGCGGCGCTCGACGCCGTGCCGGCGCTCGACCCCGCCCGCATCGACGACCTGCTCGTCGGCACGGGCCAGCCCGCCGGCGAGCAGGGCTTCAACCTCGCCCGCATCGTCTCGGTGCTGCTCGGCTTCGACACCGTGCCGGGAGCGACCGTCAACCGCTACTGCTCGTCGTCGCTGCAGACCACGCGCATGGCCTTCCACGCGATCAAGGCCGGCGAGGGGGACGTGTTCGTCTCGGCGGGCGTCGAGTCGGTGTCGCGTTACGCGGCGGGCGCGTCGGATGTTCCGGATGCCGTCAACCCGCGGTTCGGAGCGGCGCTCGAGCGCACGGCGGCCCGGGCCGAAGCGGGAGCGGCGAGCTGGACCGACCCGCGGCTCGACGGTTCGCTGCCCGACCCGTACATCGCGATGGGGCAGACCGCCGAGAACGTCGCGCAGGTGCTGGGGGTGACGCGGGAGGAGCAGGATGCCTTCGCGGCGAGGTCGCAGCAGCGTGCCGAGGCGGCGATCGCGTCGGGCTTCTGGGCCCGGGACATCACCCCGGTGACGCTCGACGACGCCACGGTCGTCGCGGCCGACGACGGACCGCGGCCCGGGGTCACCGTCGAGACCCTGGCCGGACTCGACCCGGTCTTCCGGCCGGACGGCACCGTGACCGCCGGCAACTGCTGTCCGCTCAACGACGGCGCGGCGGCGGTCGTGGTGGTGTCGGATCGCGTGGTCGACGAGCTCGGGCTGCAGCCGCTCGCGCGCATCGTGTCGACCGGCGTCTCGGCGCTCTCGCCCGAGGTGATGGGGCTCGGCCCGGTCGAGGCATCCCGTCGCGCGCTCGCGCTCGCAGGCCTGTCGATTGACGACATGGACCTCGTCGAGATCAACGAGGCGTTCGCGGCGCAGGTCGTGCCGTCGGCGCGCGAGCTCGGCGTCGACCCCGAGCGGCTGAACGTGCACGGCGGAGCGATCGCGGTCGGGCACCCGTTCGGCATGACCGGAGCCCGCATCACCTCGACGCTCCTCAACGGCCTGCGCGAGACCGGCGGGCGCTACGGCCTCGAGACGATGTGCGTCGGCGGCGGCCAGGGCATGGCGCTGGTGCTCGAGCGCGTGTGACCTCCCCGTTGCGGAGCCCTCCCGCTCGGCGGGCGACCGCTTCCGCAACAGACTCGGGCGCCGATCGCAACCCCCTCGCGCGGCGCCCTCGGCCTGCCGAGGCTGGGTGCATGAGCGATCGCGATGATGTGAAGCAGCCCCTCGACCACCTGCCCCCGCAGGAGGAGCGCGAGGGCGACGAGATCGACGAGCCCACCTACCCCGATTCGGAAGGCGTCGCCGGTGAGAGCGCGGTCAGCCCCGACACCGAGGCGGAGCCCGAGGCGCCGAACCGCCACGGCATCGACAAGCTGCCGCCGACCGGGCGCTGAGCGAAGCCGAGCGCGCCGAGCAAGCCGACAACCGACGGATGCCGGGGCCCCCGGCATCCGTCGCTCACCCGTGCAGGATCACGCCGCCGGTACGAACAGCCCGATCGTCTCGGCCACGAGCGCAGGGCGTTCGGCACCCTCGATCTCGACGGTGGTGCGCAGACCCACGCGGTGGCCCTGCGGCGCAGGTTCGACCGACACGATCTCGGTCACCGCCCGCACGCGCGAGTCGACGACGACCGGCTGCAGGAACCGCACCTTGTCGAGGCCGTAGTTCACGACCATCGACGTGCCGGCCACCGACAGCAGACCGCGCGTGAGACGGGGCAGCAGCGACAGTGTCAGGTATCCGTGGGCGATCGTGGCGCCGAAGGGACCGGATGCCGCGCGCTCGGCATCCAGGTGGATCCACTGCCAGTCCTCGGTCGCGTCGGCGAACGCCTGGATGCGCTCCTGGTCGATCGCGAACCACTCGCCGGTGGCTGTACTGCCCACGGCTTCCGACAGCGAGGCCGGGGAGTCGACGACGATGCTCATGCGCGCGGACCCCCGGCGACGTACAGCACCTGGCCCGACACGAACCCGGCCTCCTCCGAGCAGAAGTACGACACGGCGGCCGCGATGTCGTCGGGGTACCCGGCGCGCTGCACCGGCACTTCGGCGGCGCGCGCGGTGATGAAGTCCTCGAACGCGACGCCGATGCGCTCGGCGGTCGCGCGGGTCATGTCGGTCACGATGAACCCGGGCGCGACCGCGTTGGCGGTGACGCCGTACCGCCCGAGCTCGAGCGCGAGCGTCTTGGTGAAGCCCTGCATGCCCGCCTTGGCCGCGGCGTAGTTCGCCTGCCCGCGGTTGCCGAGCGCGGACGTGCTCGACAGGTTCACGATGCGGCCCCACCCCTGCTTGACCTGGTGCTCCTGCACGGCGCGCGACATCAGGAACGCGCCGCGCAGGTGCACGCTCAGGACGGCGTCCCAGTCGTCCTCGGTCATCTTGAACAGCAGGTTGTCGCGGATGATCCCCGCGTTGTTCACGAGGATCGTCGGCGCCCCGAGCTCGTCGGCGACGCGGGCGACGGCCCGCTCCACCGACGCCGCGTCGGCGACGTTCGCGCCGACGGCGAGCGCGCGGCCCCCGGCATCCGTGATGGCGGCGACGGTGCCGGCGCACTGCGCCTCGTCGAGGTCGAGCACGGCGACGGCGTAGCCGTCGGCGGCGAGGCGCTGGGCGGTGGCGGCGCCGATGCCGCGTGCGGCTCCGGTGACGATGGCGGTCCTGGTCATATGCGGTTCCCTTCGAATGTGATGAGCTGGCGCAGCTCGCCGCCTGCGGCGAGCCGGTCCATGGCGGCGTCGAGGTCGTCGAGGCCGATGCGGGAGGAGACGAGCTTCTCGAGCGGAAGGCGTCCCGCGCGCCACAGCTCGACGTAGCGGGGGATGTCGCGGCTCGGCACCGCGGAGCCCAGGTAGCTGCCGACGATGGTGCGCGCCTCAGCCGTGAGCAGGAGCGGCGACACGGCCGCTCGCGCGTCGGGAGCAGGCAGGCCCACCGTCACCGTGGTGCCCCCGGGCGCGGTGAGTGCGACGGCGGTCTCGAACGCGGAGGCGGCGCCTGCCGCCTCGATCACGACGGGGGCACGGATGCCGCGGCCCACCGCTTCGGCGGGCCCCAGCGCGTCGACGGCCCCGGACTCGCGCGCGAGCGCGAGCTTGCCGGGTACGGGATCGACGCCGATCACGTCGTGTCCGAGGGCCACGGCGACCAGCAGCGCGGCCATGCCCACGCCGCCGAGTCCGACCACGACGACGCGGTCGCCCGGGGCGGGGCGACCGGCGTTGACGACGGCGCCGCCGCCGGTGAGCACGGCGCAGCCGAGCAGCGCGGCGATCTCGGCCGGCACGTCGGTGTCGACCGGTACGACCGAGGCGCGGCTCACCACGGCGTGCGTGGCGAAGGCCGAGACGCCGAGGTGGTGGTACACGTCCTGGTTCTCGCCCTTGCTCACACGGTGCAGACGGATGCCGCCGCCCAGCAGTGTGCCGTCGCCGTTGGCCGCCGATCCCGGGGCGCACGGCAGCCGGCCGTCGGTGCGGCATCCGTCGCACTCGCCGCAGCGGGGGAGGAAGGTCATGACCACGCGCTGACCCGGTGCCACGTCGGCGACGCCGGGACCGAGCTGCTCGACGACGCCGGCGGCCTCGTGACCGAGCAGCATCGGCGTCGGGCGCACGCGGTTGCCGTCGACGACGCTGAGGTCGGAGTGGCAGACGCCTGCCGCCTCGACGCGCACGAGCAGCTCGCCCGGTCCCGGCGCGTCGAGCTCCAGCTCGGCGACGGTGAACGGCCGCGACCGGGCGAAAGGCGCTTCGGCGCCGGAGCGCTCGAGCACGGCTCCCGTGATCCGCATGCGACCTCCTCGTCGTCGGTGCTGCGACCCGCACGGCGTCGTCGCGGGCCCGATCGATCCAAACACGACGGTGCGTCGCGTGGTGTCGCGATCAGCATACCGACCGTGCGGTATGTTTGCGAATCACGGTGCTCCGGGGTCGCGGCGGAAGGCCCTTCCTCCCGCGGAGGGGCGTGCGCCGCGGTCGGCGCGCGGCTCAGTCGTCGAGGTGCTCGCGCAGTCGCCGGGCCAGCTCGGCGGTCGGCGTGCCCCGGGGGAAGACCGCCACCACGACGTCGTCCGCCGACGGGACCGACGCGTCGCCCGGCAGCACGCCGAAGCGGCGCCGCGCGTCGTCGAGCGCGGACTTGAGCACCGACACCGGCACCTTCCTGGGCCCGCGGAGGAGGCGGCGCAGCACGTGGTTGTGGATCGCGGTCACCAGCGCCGAGAACCCGACCGCGTCGAGCGGGTCGAGCCCGGGCAGCGACGCCCGCAGGTACTCGTCGAACAGGCGCTCGTAGCGGAACACCGTGACGATCTCGCGGTCGCGCAGCGCCGGCACGCCGCGCACGACGGCGTATCGCCGGCGGGCGAGTTCGGGGTCGGCCGCGAAATGCGAGTAGACGAGGACGGATGCCTCGCACACAGCCGCCCAGGGATCCTCGTGCGGCCGCGCCAGGAACGCGCGCAGCCGATCGAGCAGCAGCTCGTGATCGGTGAAGACCACGTCGTCCTTGCCGCCGAACTGGCGGAAGAAGGTGGAGCGCGACACCCCGGCCGCCTGCGCGATCTGCTCCACCGACGTCTGATCGAAGCCCTGGTCGGCGAACAGCTCGAGCGCGGCGGCCACCACCGCGGCGCGCGCGGCGGCCTGAGGAGCGGGAGCGGCTGCAGTGTCGGTCATCTCGCCGACGAGCCTAGTGCGGCGCGCCGCCGCGGGTGGAGGCATCCGTCACGAAACGCCGCTGCCACGATCAGCCGAACTCCTGGCGCGTCGCTGCGGTCGGGAGCGTTCAGCGAGCGGTAGTAGGCTGGGGGACTGGTCGATATCTCGACGTCAAGACGCTTTTCGCGTCACACCACCCCATTCGCCACCTGCGAAGGAATGCACTGTGGATCTGTACGAGTACCAGGCACGAGACCTTTTCGAGAAGTACGAGGTGCCGGTGCTCGCCGGCATCGTCGCCGATACGCCAGAGGCGGCCAAGGCTGCTGCCGAGAAGCTCGGCGGCGGAGTCGTCGTCGTCAAGGCACAGGTCAAGACCGGCGGTCGCGGCAAAGCCGGCGGCGTGAAGGTCGCGAAGACCCCCGATGAGGCGTACGAGGCCGCCCAGGCGATCCTCGGCCTCGACATCAAGGGCCACGTCGTCAAGCGCGTCATGGTCGCGCAGGGCGCGCGCATCGACAAGGAGTACTACTTCTCGGTGCTGCTGGACCGCGCGAACCGCTCCTACCTGTCGCTGTGCAGCGTCGAGGGCGGCATGGAGATCGAGGAGCTCGCCGTCGAGCGCCCCGAAGCGCTCGCGCGCATCGACGTGAACCCGGGCACCGGGATCGACAAGGCCAAGGCCGTCGAGATCGCGGAGGCCGCCGGGTTCGACGCCGGTCTCGTCGACAAGGTGAGCGACGTCTTCGTCAAGCTCTACAACGTCTACAAGGGCGAAGACGCCACGCTCGTCGAGGTGAACCCCCTCGTCCTCACCGAGGAGGGCGACATCATCGCCCTCGACGGCAAGGTCACCCTCGACGAGAACGCCGAGTTCCGTCACGCCGGTCACGCGCTCCTCGAAGACAAGGATGCCGCCGACCCGCTCGAGGCGAAGGCGAAGGAGAACGACCTCAACTACGTCAAGCTCGACGGCCAGGTCGGCATCATCGGCAACGGCGCGGGCCTGGTCATGTCGACGCTCGACGTCGTCGCGTACGCCGGTGAGAACCACGGCGGCGTGAAGCCGGCCAACTTCCTCGACATCGGCGGCGGCGCCTCGGCGGAGGTCATGGCCGCGGGCCTGGACGTCATCCTCGGCGACCCGCAGGTCAAGAGCGTCTTCGTGAACGTCTTCGGCGGCATCACCGCCTGCGACGCCGTCGCCAAGGGCATCGTCGGCGCCCTCGCCGAGCTCGGCTCGACCGCCTCGAAGCCGCTCGTCGTGCGCCTCGACGGCAACCGCGTCGAGGAGGGTCGCAAGATCCTCCAGGACGCGAACCACCCGCTGGTGACCCTGGCCGCCACGATGGACGAGGGCGCCGACAAGGCCGCCGAGCTCGCCAACGCCTGACGCTTCGACCAGCTCAGCGACCGGATAGAAAGAACAGAAATGTCGATCTTCCTCAACAAGGACTCCAAGGTCATCGTCCAGGGCATCACCGGCGGCGAAGGCACCAAGCACACCGCGCTCATGCTCAAGGCCGGCACCAACGTCGTCGGCGGCGTGAACGCCCGCAAGGCCGGCACGACCGTGCTGCACACCGACAAGGACGGCAACAGCATCGAGCTGCCCGTCTTCGCGACCGTCGAAGAGGCGATCGCGGCGACCGGGGCGGACGTGTCGATCGCCTTCGTGCCCGCTGCGTTCACGAAGGCCGCGATGATCGAGGCCATCGACGCCGAGATCCCGCTGCTCGTCGTGATCACCGAGGGCGTCCCCGTCGGCGACTCCGCCGAGGCGTGGGCGTACGCCACCGCCAAGGGCAACAAGACGCGCATCATCGGCCCGAACTGCCCGGGCATCATCACGCCCGACGAGTCGCTCGTCGGCATCACCCCGGCCAACATCACCGGCAAGGGCCCGATCGGCCTCGTGTCGAAGTCGGGCACGCTGACGTACCAGATGATGTTCGAGCTGCGCGACATCGGCTTCTCGACCGCGATCGGCATCGGCGGCGACCCCGTCATCGGCACGACGCACATCGACGCGCTCGCCGCGTTCGAGGCCGACCCCGAGACCCAGGCCATCGTGATGATCGGCGAGATCGGCGGCGACGCCGAAGAGCGCGCGGCCGACTTCATCAAGGCCAACGTCACCAAGCCCGTCGTCGGCTACGTCGCCGGGTTCACCGCCCCCGAGGGCAAGACCATGGGCCACGCCGGCGCCATCGTCTCGGGCTCGGCGGGCACCGCACAGGCGAAGAAGGAGGCCCTCGAGGCCGCCGGCGTCAAGGTCGGCAAGACGCCGTCCGAGACCGCCGCCCTGATGCGCGAGATCATCGAGTCGCTCTGAGCCCCACCGGCACCTGAGCTCGTCTCGCGAAGACGGATGCCGCAGCCTCGCGCTGCGGCATCCGTCTTCGTCGTCTCAGCCCGCTCGCCGCACCGCCGACTCGGAGCCGGCCGTATCGTGGAGTCATGCCGCTGACCGGAGAGTACATCCCGTCCACGTCCGAGTGGGCTCGCACCCAGGCCGAGAAGTTCGAGGCCTCGAACGGGGCGAAGTCCAACACCCTGCGCGGGGTGCCCATCATCGTGCTGACGACCGTCGGCGTGAAGACCGGGGCGCTGCGCAAGACGGCGCTCATGCGCGTCGAGCACGACGGCCGCTACGCCGTCGTCGCATCGAAGGGCGGCGCTCCCGACGAGCCGAAGTGGGCGGAGAACATGCGCCGCCACCCGCACGTCGAGCTGCAGGACGGCGCGGTCAAGCGCGACTACGACGCCCGCGAGCTGACCGGCGACGAGCGCGCCCGGTGGTGGGAGCGTGCCGTGGCGGTGTGGCCGGACTACGCGAACTATCAGACGAAGACCGACCGGCTCATCGCCGTCTTCGTGCTCGAGCCCCGCGACGCCTGAAGCGCCGGCGCACCGGACCGACCGCGCCCGCGATGACCGACATCGAGCTCACCCGCGTCCCGGGCGGCGCGGTGACCCTGCACGACGCGCGCCGCAAGGCGACCTGGCGCGTCGAGCTGGAGCCGTTCGAGCTCGGCGTGTACGCGGTGACCCAGGAGCAGCTCGCGGAGCTGCTGGGGGAACCGGCGCGGCATCCGCGGCGCCCCGCGGTCGAGGTGAGCTGGCAGCGGGCGATCCGATTCTGCAACGCCGCCTCGGAGTGGGAGGGCCTCGACCCCGCCTACACGTTCGAGGGTGAGGACGTCACGTGGCACGTCGACGCCGACGGCTACCGGCTGCCCACCGAGGCGGAGTGGGAGCACGCGTGCCGGGCGGGGTCGACCGGGCCGCACTACGGGCCGCTCGCCGAGATCGCCTGGACGAGCGCCGACGGCGTCCCGACCCCGCAGGAGGTCGGCGGCAAGCTCCCGAACCTCCACGGGCTCTTCGACATGCTCGGCAACGTGTGGGAGTGGTGCTGGGATCTGCTGGACCCCGCTCGCTACGGCGACTACCGCGTGTTCCGCGGCGGCGGGTTCGCCGACGACGCCTGGAGCGTGCGCGCCTCGGTGCGCCGCGGCGGCGGCCCGCGCATGCACCACGACGACGTGGGGTTCCGTGTCGCGCGCGGCGGCTTCGATGCGATCGACGCCGCGCAGGGGTGGTCGCGCCGCGCCGACGAGGAGCGCTGACCCCGACGGCCCGCTGCCGCTCGGCTGGACGCCGCTGCGCTGACCACGCGCCGTGCGCTCGCGTCTTCCCGTGTCACGACGCGCCGTGACCCGCGCGCGACCCCGCGTGTCGCGCCACCTGAACCGGGAGCAGACCGCGAGGGCGACGGATGCCGCGGCCCGCGGCATCCGTCACGGTCTCAGCCGGCGAGCAGCGCCTCGAGCGGCCCGCGGGCGAAGTAGAGCACGAAGCCGGCGGCGACGATCCACAGCAGCAGGCTGATCTCGCGCGCCTTGCCCGACAGCGACCGGACGACGACCCACGTGACGAAGCCCGCGCCGATGCCGTTCGCGATCGAGTAGGTGAGCGGCATCACGGTGATCGCGAGGAACACCGGCAGCACGATCGAGAAGTCCGAGAAGTCGATGAACCGGATCTGCGACATCATCAGCGCACCGACGATCACCAGTGCGGCGGCGGCGACCTCGGTCGGCACGATCGACACGAGGGGCGTGAAGAACATCGCGACGAGGAACAGGACGCCCGTCACGACGTTCGCGAAGCCGGTGCGCGCGCCCTCGCCGATACCCGAGCCGGACTCGATGAACACCGTGTTCGACGAGCTCGAGGTGAAACCGCCGGCGACCGCGCCGACGCCCTCGACGATCAGCGCCGACTTGATGCGCGGGAAGTCGCCCTTCGCGTCGGCGAGGCCTGCCTCCTTCGACAGGCCCGTCATCGTGCCCATCGCGTCGAAGAAGTTCGTGAACACGAGCGTGAAGACGAGCATGAGCGCGGCGAGCACGCCGATCCGCTCGAACGAACCGAACGAGACCTGACCGATCAGCGACAGGTCGGGAAGGCTCACGAGCGACGAGGGCAGCTCGGGAACCGAGAGGCCCCAGCCGCCCGGGTTGACGGCGTCGCCGTCGAACTTCGGGCCGAGGTTCCAGATCGCCTCGACGACCACCGCGATCACCGTGCCCGAGACGAGGCCGATGAGGATGCCGCCCTTGACCTTGCGGGCGACCAGGATGCCGGTCAGCAGCAGCGTGAAGACGAAGATGAGCGTCGGGACGGTCGCGACCGAGCCGTCCACGCCGAGACCGACCGGGGGCGACGAGAGGCTGGTCGCGGTCACGAACCCGGCGTCGACGAAGCCGATGAAGGCGATGAACAGGCCGATGCCGACCGTGATCGCGAGCTTAAGCTGGATCGGGACGGCGTCGAAGATCATGCGCCGCAGACCCGTCGCCGCCAGCAGCACGATGATGAGGCCGTTGATGACCACGAGGCCCATCGCCTCGGGCCAGGTGACCTGACCCACGACGGCGACCGCGAGGAACGAGTTGATGCCGAGGCCGGCCGCGAAGGCGAACGGCAGGCGCGTCACGAGCCCGAAGAGCACCGTCATGACACCGGCCGTGAGCGCTGTGACGGCGGCCACCTCCGAGAACCCGAGCCTGTTCCCGTCGACGTCGACCCCGCTCGAGAGGATGATCGGGTTGAGGATGACGATGTAGGCCATCGTCACGAACGTCACGACCCCGCCGCGCACCTCGGTGCCGACCGTCGAACCGCGCCGGGTGATCTCGAAGAACCGGTCGAAGCCGCTCTTGGGCTGAACGTTCCCGTCCGGCTCGGCGGCGTCGGGGATCTCGGGCGTGGTGGACGGGGCTGTGCTCATGGGGGACCTCCGACGACGACGTTAGCGGCATCGGGTGCCGCCTGGGAATTCGCTGAGCAGGTACCGCCCGCCTGGGCGCCGGGCGGGCGAGGCGACCGGGCGCGCACGGCCGGGCGAAGTAGGGTCGATGAGGCCATGCACCGCCTCATCGTCGCCTTCCTCGCAACCGTCGACGCCGCCATCGCGGTCGCCGTCGGTCTCGCCGCGACCCTTGCGCCGCTGACGCTCCTGTGGGTGTTCGGACTCGGCGGCGCCGCCGACTGGGGCGTCCTGTGGCCGACCGCGGTCGCGGTGTGGCAGCTGGGCAACCTCGTGCCCCTGCCGGTGACCCTTCCCGCCGACTACCTCGCTGCGACGAGCATCGACGCGGCTGCGGCATCGTTCACCCTTTCGCTCGCACCGCTCGCGTTCGCGGCCTTCACGGCGATCTTCGCCGCACGCTCGGGCGTGCGCGCATCGCGGGCCGACGCGTGGCTCACCGGCGTCGTGACGGGCACCGCGGTCTTCGCGGCGCTCACCGCGGGCGCGGCGCTGACGTCGCGCACCGACATCGTCACGCCCGTGCTGTGGCAGTCGATCCTGATCCCGATCCTCGTCTTCGCGGTGCCGGCCCTCGTCGCCGCCGTGGTGACGGAGTGGCGCGAAGCCGGCGGCGGAGTGATCGCACGCGTGCGCGATCGGGTGGAGGCCGACCGGCACGGCTGGGCCGACGTCCCCGCGCTCATCGCACGCGGCACGGCCGTGGTCGTGGTGGGCCTCCTGGGGGTCGGCGCCGCCGTCACCGCCGTCACGGTGTTCGCCCGCTCCGGGCAGATCGTGGCGCTCTACCAGGCCGGGAACGTCGACGTGATCGGCGCCATCGTGGTGACGCTGGCCCAGTTGGCCTACGCGCCGACGCTCGCCGTGTGGGGCTCGGCGTTCGTCGCCGGCCCCGGATTCCTCGTCGGCGAGGGGGCATCGGTCTCGCCCGCCGGCACGCAGGTCGGCGTGATCCCCGGCATCCCGGTGCTCGGCGCGATCCCCGAGTCGGCCACGCCGTGGCTGCTCCTGCTCGCACTCGCGCCGGTCGCGCTCGGAGCATTCGCCGGCTGGATCGCGCGTTCGCGCCTCGTCGACGCGCCTTCGCGGCAGCGCCGCGCGCGACGGACGGATGCCGTGGCCCGCGGCGTCCGCAGGCGACGCGGCGCCGCGAGGGGGCGCGGCGAAGACGGCAGCCCTCGAGGGACTCCTGGCGGGATCGGTGCCGACGCCCGAGCCCGAGGACGACGCCCCGGCGGTGCACGACCCGGTCGTCCCGCGTCTGGTGATCGCGGTCGGCATCGCCGCCGTCTCTGCGGCCCTCGCCGCGGCACTGGCCGCGTTCGCCTCGGGATCGCTCGGGCCCGAGCGGCTCGCGGTCGTCGGCCCTGAGCCGGGACCCGTCGCGCTCGCCGTCGGAGCCGAGGTGCTGCTGGGCGCCGCGATCCTGCTCATGTCGCCGGGCGCGCGGCGCACGCGCACGAGCCGATCGGGGCCCGAGCCGGACGCACAGGCCGGGCCGCGGCATCCGGAGCCTTCGACGGCCACACCTTCTCCGCTGCCGCCGTCGCTGTCGGAGGGGACTTCGGCGTCGCCGTCGCCCTCGGCGGCAGGGGCTTCCGACGGCGTGTCGAGCGAGGCCCGCACCGAGCCCATCGAGCTTCCGCGGGTCGACTGAGCCCGCGCCGGCCACGACGGCGGCAACACCGTGTGGGGCTGGTGGGAGAAGGACAACGGGTACCTTTCGCGGGACTCGGAGTCGTTCCGTAACATTGCGCACATCGTCGCCAACGGAGAGGTGCTGCCGTGACCACAAGGTCGGCGCGGGCGCGATTCCGCGCGAAAGCTGCGCTCGCTGCGACGACGGTGCTCGCAGCGTCGATCCTGACGGGATGCGGAGGTGGCCCGGTGGCCGATCCGACCGGAGACGAGCTCTACGCGCAGTCGGAAGAGGTGTACTTCGAGTACCGCGAATTCGTCAACGGCCTGCTCGCCGTGATCCACGACGGCCCCTGGGAGGTGCGCGACAGCGGGGCCTACGGGATGGTGCCCTCCGGCGGCGGATGCGGCGACGGCTGGAACTTCAGCCTGAGCCGCGCCACGGCGGTGGACCCGGCTGAGCTCGACCGGCTGCGGGAGGACGCCGCCGACTATCTCACCGACGGCGGGTACCAGGTGGAGGGGATGGACGCCGGATCGAGCGAGGTGGTCTCGCGCGACGTCATCGTCCGGGAGCAGGGGCTGTTCTCGTTCCTCACGGTGACGTTCGTGAACAACGGCAACGTGCTGGTGGTCGCCGACACGGCGTGCCACCCCGGCGATCACTTCGAACTCGGCGACATGCTCTTCGGTGACGCCCAGCTTGCGAAGGGGTACCTTCCGCGGGAGGAGTCGCCGTCGGATCCGCTTTTCTTCGGCATCACGCCGGACGACCCGCAGTTCCTGCCGTCGCCTTCCCCTTCGCCGTGACTGCCGCGCCGGCGCCCGCTCCGCCCGGCGGCGACCGGCGCGAGGGATCGTTGCCGGGTAAGTAAGCTGAGTGGGTGCTCACGGTCGCCGTCCTCATCTCGGGCGCAGGGTCGAACCTGCGCGCCCTGCTCGAGGCGGCTGCCGACCCCGGATTCCCCGCCCGCGTGGTCGTCGTCGGCGCCGATCGCGAGGCCGAGGGCTTCGCGCATGCCGAGGAGTTCGGCATCCCCACGTTCATGGTCCCGTTCGTGCAGTTCGACAGCCGCGACGACTGGGGCCACGAGCTCGGCGAGCACCTCGCCGTCTGGCGGCCGGATCTCGTGGTGCTGAGCGGACTCATGCGCCTGCTGCCGTCCGGGCTCGTCGACGAGTGGTCGCCGCGCATCCTCAACACGCACCCCGCGTACCTGCCGGAGTTCCCCGGAGCCCACGGCGTCCGCGACGCGCTCGCTGCGGGCGTCGCGCAGACCGGTGCCAGCGTCATCATCGTCGACAACGGCGTGGACTCGGGGCCGATCCTCGCGCAGGAGCGCGTCCCGGTGCTGCCGGGCGACGACGAGCACACCCTCCACGAGCGCATCAAGCCCGTCGAGCGCCGCCTGCTCATCGACGTGGTGCGCCGGGTCGCCACCGGCGAGCTCGACCTCGCGCAGGTCGCGGCCGCCGCGACCCCCTGACCGCCACCCATCCCCACCGAGGAGATACGCCATGGCCGGCCCGAGCCACGACCCCGCCCTCTACCGCCCCCGCGACGTCGTGCCGATCCGCCGTGCCTTGGTGTCGGTGAGCGACAAGACCGACCTGCTCCGCCTCGCCGAGGCTCTCTCGGCCGCCGGCGTCGAGATCGTGTCGACGGGCGGTTCGGCGAGCCTGCTGCGCGAAGCCGGGTACGAGGTCACCGATGTCGCCAGCGTGACCGGCTTCCCCGAGTCCCTCGACGGCCGCGTGAAGACGCTGCACCCGAGCGTCCACGCCGGACTCCTCGCCGACCTCCGCCTCGCCGACCACGAGCGCCAGCTCGACGAGCTCGAGATCGCGCCGTTCGAGCTCGTCGTCGTGAACCTGTACCCGTTCGTCGAGACGGTGCGGTCGGGCGCCGCCGGCGACGACGTCGTCGAGCAGATCGACATCGGCGGGCCCGCCATGGTGCGCGCGTCCGCGAAGAACTACGCCAACGTCGCGATCGTGGTGTCGCCCTCGTCCTATCCCGCTGTGATCGAGGCCATCGCCGCCGGCGGCACCAGCCTCGTGCAGCGCCGCGAGCTCGCGGCGCGCGCCTTCGCCCACACCGCGGAGTACGACCGCGCCGTCGCCACATGGTTCGCGGAGGGCACCCTCACCGAGGAGGTCCTGCCCGCGCACCTCACGATCAAGGCCGAGCGGCTCTCGACGCTGCGCTACGGCGAGAACTCGCACCAGCGCGCCGCGATCTACACGCGCAGCGGCGGTCACGGCATCGCCCAGGCCACGCAGCTGCAGGGCAAGGAGATGTCGTACAACAACTACGTCGATGCGGATGCCGCCCTGCGGGCCGCATTCGACATGGTCAAGCCCGCCGTCGCGATCATCAAGCACGCGAACCCCTGCGGCATCGCCGTCACCGCTCCGAACGCGCTCGACCCGATCGCCAGCGCGCACCTGCGCGCACACGAGTGCGACCCGGTGTCGGCCTACGGCGGCGTGATCGCCGCCAACGGCACCGTGACCCTGAAGATGGCCGAGAACCTCAAGGACATCTTCACCGAGGTGATCGTCGCGCCCGACTTCGAGCCGGCCGCCCTCGAGGTGTTCAAGGCCAAGAAGAACCTGCGTCTGCTGCAGCTGCCCGCCGACTGGCAGCAGGAGCGCATGGACGTGCGCCTGGTGTCGGGCGGCCTGCTGCTGCAGGACGCCGACCGGTTCCCCGACGACATCGAATCGGTCGCGCGCGACTGGCAGCTCGTGTCGGGGGAGCGCCCGGCCGACGAAGACATGACCAACCTCATCTTCGCCTGGAAGTCGTGCCGCGCCGTCAAGTCCAACGCCATCGTGCTCGCAAAGAACTCCGCCACGGTCGGCATCGGCATGGGGCAGGTCAACCGCGTCGACTCGTGCCGGCTCGCCGTCGAGCGGGCCGGAGACCGCGCCGCCGGCTCGGTCGCGGCGTCCGATGCCTTCTTCCCGTTCGCGGATGGACCGCAGATCCTGATCGACGCGGGCATCCGGGCGATCATCCAGCCCGGCGGCTCGGTGCGCGACGACGAGGTCATCGCGGCGGCGCAGGAGGCGAACGTGACGATGTTCTTCACGGGCGAGCGGCACTTCTTCCACTGATCCCCGACGACGGCCGCGGGCGCGGCCCGCGTTAGGGTCGATCCGGAGTCGGCATCAGGAGGATCGGTGATCTGGGAGATAGACGAGGCGTCCCGAAGCATCGAGGGTCTCGATGAACGGGGGCGCGCGCGGCCCGAGTACGCCGCGTCGCTCGGGCTCGTGCCCGCGCCGTTCGGCCGTCGTGCGCTCGCGGCGACGATCGAGGCCGCGGTGTACGTCGTGCTGCAGCTGCCGATGCTCCTCGTCGCGCTCCCGGGCCTGGTCGCGCTCACCGCGTCCGGCGCGCAGCCCACGAGCGGCGGCCTCCTGCTCATCGTGATCTGCGCAGCGGTGTCCACCGTCCTGACGACCGCGTACGTCATGACGCAGCTCGCGCTCCACGGGCGCCGCGGCGTCACCCTCGGCAAGGCCATCACCGGACTGCGCTCGGTCAACGTGCGTACCCTCGAGCGCCCCGGCTTCTGGCGGGGCGCCGTGGTGCGCGCGCTCGTGCTGTGGGGGAGCTTCGCGGTGCCGCTGGTCGGTCCGGTGCTGGTGATCGCCCTCTCGCCGTTCTTCGACGGCGAACGCCGAGGGCGCGGCTGGCCCGACCTCGCGGCAGCGACGTGGTTCGTCGACGTCCGCCGCGGCCTGAACCCGTATGACGTCAAGCGCATGCGCATCGCCCGCAAGACGGTCGCGACCGACCTGCAGGACGACCGCAGCGAGCTGCCGTCGCTGGCCACGCCCGTCGGCGAGCAGTCCGCTGCGGCGGCGTACATCCCGACCTCCCGCAGCAGCGGGGGCGTGCTCGGCGCCCTGCGCGCAGACGGCGCTGCGGCCGACGAGGCGCGCCCCGACATCCCGCTCACCGGTGCCGGGCTCGCGCCGGCCCAGGCGAGTCCGGAGGCCGGGCCGTCCGTCGCGGGCGTCCCGGCGTGGTCGCCGCCGGCGGCGGATGCCGCGGCCCCGCAGCCCTCCCCGGTCCCGCAGGCGGGCCCCGCGGCCGCACCGGCCGCCGGGGGCGCCGCGTGGGTGCCGCCGCGGCTGATGCCGGACGCCGAGCCCGCCGCTCCCGCGGGCGGCCCTCGGCCCTCCCCGGCACCCGTCCCCGCGCCTTCGCCCGCCGCGCGTGCGGCCGCCGCGCCGTCGAGGCAGGCGCCCTCGGTGCCGGCGCCCGCGGTGCCGACGCCCCCGGTGCGCGAGGCGTCCGCGACGCTGACGCTCGACGACGGTGGCGTCATCGAGATCCGCGGCAGCGGCATCCTGATCGGTCGCGATCCGGCGTCCTCGCCCGGCGACCCGCGCCTCGTTCCGGTCGCCCTCGCGGACCCGTCCATGTCGGTCTCGAAGACGCATCTCGCGGTGATCCGGGCCGGCGCCGACCTCGTCGCGATCGACCTCGGCTCGACCAACGGCACCGCGATCGTCCGGAAGGGCGTCGAGCACCCGCTCACCCCGCGCGAACAGGTCGCCCTGCGCGACGACGATACGATTCGGCTCGGAGACCGCCACGCCCGCCTCCGCATCGGCTGACGCCGGCATCCGCACGAGGAACCCCTGATGAGACTCAAACTGACGCTCCAGCGGCGCGACGACCAGCGCACCGACATCGTCGTCACGTCCGACACCACCGCGACCGTGCAGGACGTGGCGCGGCGCATCGCCGAGGCCGATCCGGCGCACGACGTCGTGGCGACCCCGGAGGACGTCCTCACACTGCGGGTCGCGCCCCCGACGTCGGCGGCGTTCACGCTCCTCGAGCCCGAGATGCTCATCAGCGACGCCCCCGTCGGCTCGGGCTTCGTCGCGTCGATCGTGAACCTCGGGCCCGGCTACGTCTCGACCCGTCGCGCCGGGGCTCCGGCCGCCGCCATCCTGTACGTCGTCGCCGGCCCCTTCTCGGGCCGCGAGTTCCAGCTGCCCCGCGGCCACTTCACGATCGGCCGAGCCGCCGGAGCCGACATCGTGCTCGACGACCCGCTGATCTCGAAGCGGCACGCGCGCATCGAGGTCGGCGGCACGGTGGAGCTCGTCGACCTGAACTCCGCGAACGGCATCGTCGTCGACGGCGGGCTCGTGCAGCGCCTGCGCGTGATCCCCGGCCAGCGCTTCATGCTCGGAGACACCGAGCTGGTCGTCCAGATGGTGCAGGACTACGCGCCCGCCGACCCCGACCCGGTGCTCGAGCGGGGCGGCTCGCTCCTCTTCAACCGCAGCCCGCGCGTCGAGCCGCGCTACGTCGGCGAGGAGCTGCCCGAGCCGCGGATGCCGAAGGACCCGATCTCGCGGCTCTTCCCGTGGCCGATGCTGGTCGCGCCGATCATCCTCGGCGTGTCGATCTTCGCGATGACCGGCCAGCCGCGCTCGCTGCTGGTGGTGCTGCTGTCGCCGCTGATGCTGCTGGGCAACTTCATCTCGCAGCGCACGCAGGTCGGCCAGCGCGTGAAGAAGGAGGCCGAGGTCTTCGAGCGCACGTTCGAGGAGCTCGAAGAGACCCTCTACCGCGAGCGCCCGCGCGAGCGCGAGGTGCGCAACGCCGAAGTCCCGCCGGTCGCGGTCGTCTTCGAGCAGGCGATGCGGCTCGGTCCGATGCTGTGGACAAGGCGCCCGGAGCACTGGAACTTCCTCGCGGTGCGCCTGGGCACCTCCGAGGCGTCGTCGCGCACCACCGTCAAGCGGTCCGACAACCCCGACGCGCTCCAGGAGTACGTCGACCGCGTCGAGCGCCTGCGCGACCGGTACCGGATGATCGACGGCGTGCCGGTGCTGGAGTCGCTGCAGAGCGTCGGCGTCATCGGCGTCGCCGGGCCGGCGCGCGAGGCCGCCGACGCGCTCCGGGGGCTCAGCGTGCAGCTGTTCGGCCTGCACTCGCCCAACGAGCTCGTCGCCGTCGCGCTCACCGAGCCGCAGTGGGCGCGCCAGCTGGAGTGGCTCAAGTGGCTCCCGCACACCACCAGCGAACGCAGCCCGTTCCGCGACATGCCGCTGTCGGACTCCGCCTCCACCGGCGCCGCCCTGCTGTCGGGCCTCGAAGAGCTCGTCATGCGCCGCTCGAAGGCGGCGTCGTCACCGCGGCTGCCGCTCGACGACGACTGGGATCCGATGCGGTACGGCACCGACGTGCGTCGCGCCGCCGAGGAGGCCACCTTCCCCGGCCAGACCGCGGTCCTCGTGATCGTCACTTCCGATGCCCCGGTCGACCGTGCCCGCCTCACCCAGGTGCTCGAGCGCGGCGCGGACGTGGGCGTCTACGGCATCTTCGTCGCCCCCGTCGTCGAAGCCCTCCCGGCGGTCTGCCGCAGCTTCGTCGACGTCTCTCGCGGACTGCAGGCCGCCCAGGCGGGCACGGTGCGCAGCGGAGCCGAATACCCGCAGACGGTCGTCGAGGGCGTCTCGAACGAGCTCATGACCGTGCTCGCCAAGCGCCTGGCCCCCGTCGCCGACTCGAGCACCGTCATCGAGGACTCGTCCGACATCCCCAACTCGGTCATGTTCCTCTCGCTCGTCGGCGCCGAGATGGCCGCAGAACCCTCGTTCGCGATCGAACGCTGGCGCGAGAACAACACGATCCTCGACCGCTCCGGCGCGACGCTGCCGAGGCTGAAGAAGTCGGGCAACCTGCGCGCGATCGTCGGCCAGGGCACGGCCGACGCGATGACGCTCGACCTGCGCACGCAGGGCCCGCACGCGCTCGTGGGCGGTACGACAGGTGCCGGCAAGTCCGAGTTCCTGCAGGCGTGGGTGCTGGGCATGGCGGCTGCGCACAGCCCCGATCGCGTGACCTTCCTCTTCGTCGACTACAAGGGCGGGTCCGCCTTCGCCGACTGCGTCGAGCTGCCGCACTGCGTCGGGCTCGTGACCGACCTGAGCCCGCATCTCGTGCGCCGGGCCCTGACGAGCCTGCGCGCCGAACTGCACTACCGCGAGCACCTCTTCAACCGCAAGAAGGCGAAGGACCTGCTCGAGCTCGAGAAGCGGCGCGACCCCGACACGCCTCCCGCCCTCGTGCTCGTCATCGACGAGTTCGCCGCGCTCGCCGGCGAGGTGCCCGAGTTCGTCGACGGCGTCGTCGACATCGCACAGCGCGGCCGCTCGCTCGGCATCCACCTCATCATGGCCACCCAGCGGCCCGCGGGCGTCATCAAAGACAATCTGCGCGCCAACACCAACCTCCGCGTCGCGCTGCGCATGGCCGACGAATCGGATTCGAAGGATGTCGTGGACGACCCGGTCGCCGCGCGGTTCGATCCGGGCATCCCGGGGCGCGGCATCGCCAAGACCGGGCCCGGCCGCCTCGTGCCGTTCCAGTCGGCGTACGCGGGCGGCTGGAGCAGCGACGAGACGCCGGCCGCCGACGTCAGCGTCGCCGAGCTGCGGTTCGGATCGGTGCAGCGGTGGGAGCTGGACGACAAGGGCGACGACGCCGCGCACGACGTCGATCCCGGCCCCAACGACCAGAAGCGCATCGTGTCGACCCTGATCGCGGCGGCGCAGCAGGCGAGCATCCCGGCGCCCCGCCGGCCGTGGCTGGACGACCTCGAGACGACCGTCGACATCCGGGCGCTGCGCGCGGGGAGGGCGGGCTCCATCCTGCTGGGCAAGAGCGACATCCCGGAACGCCAGCTGCAGGAGGCGGTCTACTTCGAGCCCGACCGCGACGGTTCGCTGCTGGTCTACGGCACCAGCGGCTCGGGCAAGTCGACCGTGCTGCGCACCGTCGCGATCTCGGCCGGGATGGGCCGCCGGCCCGAGAACGTCGCGGTGTACGGCCTCGACTTCGGGTCGGGCTCGCTCAAGAGCCTCGAGGTGCTGCCGCATGTCGGCTCGATCATCCCCGGCGACGACGCCGAGCGCGTCCAGCGCATCATGCGCTCGCTCGGCCGCGTGCTCGATGACCGCGGCAAGCGCTTCAGCGCCGCCAACGCGTCCAGCGTCGCGGAGTACCGCGAACTGACCGGACGCGACGAGTCGCGCATCATCCTGCTCCTCGACGGACTCCCGCAGTTCCGTGCCGAATGGGAGAGCACGACCGCACGGATGCCGTTCTATCAGGCGTTCATGCGGATCCTCGGCGAGGGCCGGCCCCTCGGCGTGCACGTCGTGGCGACCGCGGACCGCTCGGGCTCGGTGCCCACCGCGGTCAGCTCGAACGTGTCGCGTCGCGTCATCCTGCGTCTGTCGGATGAGAACGCCTATGCGCTGCTCAACGCCCCGAAGGACGTGCTCGACGAGCGTTCCGCCCCCGGCCGCGCGATCGTGGACGGCTTCGAGACGCAGATCGCGGTGCTCGGAGGCACGCCCAACGTCGCGGAGCAGACGAAGCTGCTCACGCAATGGGCCGAGGAGCTGCGCGCGCTCGGCGCGCGCGAGGTCGATGAGATCGGCTCGCTCCCCACGCGACTGCCGTGGACGTCGCTGCCGGAGCGCATCGGCGAGTTCCCGTCCCTCGGCATCGCCGAGGACACCCTCGCCGCCCGCGACTTCGACCCCGTCGGCACGTTCGTGGTGTCGGGGCCGCCGATGGCAGGCAAGACGAACGCGATGAAGGCGCTCATCACTTCGATGGTGCGGTTCGACCCGGCGGTGAAGCTCTTCCACTTCGGCGGACGCCGCTCGCAGCTGAAGGACTTCGCGCCGTGGATGCGCAGCGCCACGACCGTCGACGACGCGAAGGAGCTCGCCACCGAGCTCGCCGAGCTCGTCGCCGACGAGTCCCTCCAGGCCCGCCTGATGATCGTGATCGAGGACGTGCCGCAGTTCGCGGACTCGCCGGCCGAGCGCCCGCTCAAGGCGCTCTTCCAGGCGGTGAACCGCAGCGAGCACCTCCTCATCGGCGATGCCGACGTCACGCAGGTCACCAGCGGCTTCGGTCTCATCGGCGACTTCAAGGGCGGCCGCAAGGGCATCATCCTCAAGCCCGACGCGTTCGACGGCGACGCGGTCTTCAAGGTGCCGTTCCCGAAGGTCAAGCGCGCGGACTTCCCCGAAGGGCGCGGCATCTTCGTCCAGGCCGGCCGCCAGGTCACCGTGCAGCTGCCCCTGGTCGACGCGCCCACCCTGCCGGTCGAGCCGGCGGCCGCGGCATCCGTCCCCGCCGTGGAGGGCGCGGGGCACGTGACCGCCGACGCACCCGGCGCGTGAGGCCGGCGCGGGCAGCCGGATGGGGAATGGTCCCCATCGTGGTGTGTGTCGGGGTCGGTTAGGTTCTGAGTGTCGGCCCGGTGGGGGCCGGGTTTTCTGAGTGAGGGAGTTGACGATGGCCGATTTCGGTGCTTCGTATGCGGAGATGGAGCAGGTGGCGTCGTCGCTGTCGCAGGCTCGTGATGACATCCAGGGTCAGCTGGACGCGCTGAAGAGCCAGGTGGACACGCTGCTGGGTGAGGACTTCAAGACGCAGCACGCGTCGGGCAAGTTCGGTGAGGGTTACTCGGAGCTGACGACGGGTCTGAAGGGTGCCGTGGATGGCATCAACGACATGTCGGAGGCGCTGCTGGGCATGATGCGCGCCATCCAGGACCTCGACCAGCAGCTCGCCGGCGGCTGATCCACTCGCACTTCGCCATCGCGCCCCGCGGTCGTCGCATCGACCCGGGGCGCGGTGCTCAGTCGACCCATGCCGGATGCCCGGCCCGACCTCTTGGGATGTGATGACGCGTGTCGGTGAAGATCTCCTACGACGATCTCGGAGCCCTGTATACGAACCTGCTGGCCACCCAGATCGAGTTCGACGAGGCCTCGAACCGCAGCGGCGACCTCCGGGACGACATCGGCTCGCCCTACGGCAACAGCGCTCTGCGCGACAAGACGGGTGACTTCGAAGGTCAGTGGGACGACCGCCGCAACAAGCTGAACGAAGGACTCAAGGCGGTCGCCGAGCAGGCCAAGACCGTGCTCGAGGGTTTCGGCGACTTCGACACGAAGGCGGCGGCGGAGATGGCGCAGCAGATGCAGGAAGTCGAGTAGGCGATGGCGATCCACCAGTCACCGGACGGGCGTCCGGTCGAGGTCGTCGCCGGCAACGGCGATGCCGTCAGCGAGCGGGGCCGGCAGATCATCAACCTCGGTGCGGCGATGTCGGAGGCGTCGTCGCTGCTCACGCGCCTCGTCGACGACGGTGCCGACATGGAAGGCGTCGCGGTCGACAAGCTCCGGGAGCTGAGCGGCGAGGTCAACGTCGAACTGGGCCGCGCCGCCGACCTGTACGAGGCGGTCGGGCCGTACGTGAAGGCCTACGGCGACGAGCTGGCCACGGTCAAGGCCCTCATGATCACGACCGTCGCCGACGCCGACACGTACTGGCTGCAGTACCAGCAGAAGCTCAGCGAGTGGCAGAGCGCCCGCATGGCCCCGGTGCCGAGCGACGCCGAGGACGGCGACGACTCGGCGCAGACCGCACACGAGAACGCCGTCGAGACCGCGGAGGGCGACAAGGACGACGCCTACCGGCTCTGGAAGGAAGCCGCCGACGACTTCGACGACCAGTACGACCGCTGGGAGCAGGCCTTCGAGGACGCCGTCGCGGGCGTGCGGACGTCGATCGCGAACGGCATCGAGGACAGCTGGCGCGATGACCTCGACGGGTTCGTCGACTTCGCCCTGGACGTCCTCGCCGTCGCCGGCGTGGTCCTGGCGGTCCTCGCCCTCGTGGTGGGCGGCCCGATCGTCGCCCTGCTCGCACTGGCGGTCGGTGTGCTCACCCTCGTCGGAACGCTGTGGCAGTACTCCCGCGGCGATGCCGCGCTGTGGGAGGTCGGTCTCGCCGTCCTCGCCGTCATCCCGTTCGGCGCCTTCGGCGAGTTCGCCAGCGGCGGTTTCAAGGCGGGGATGCGCGCGTGGGGCGGCATCTCGCAGGGCGGGCTCTCGCTCGGCGACGACGCCGCACGCTGGTCGCTCAGCCTCGGTTCGCGCAACCCGGGACAGTGGATCTCGAACATGCGCTCGCTCGGCCCCGAGGCCGGGTATGTCACGAACTCCCTCGACAACATCATGAGCACGGTCATGACCGGCCAAGACCCGTTCATGTGGGAGGTCATCGGCGAGCTGGGCACCACCGGCGATCAGATCAGCTACGCGGTCGGCGCCGTCGGCACCCACTACAACAACCTCGCCAGCACGTTCGGCGGGCTCCAGGGCCTGTACAACCTGGCGACGGACTGACTCCGATGGGCGATGCGGTGCCGGGGCGACCCTGTGGCAGGGTGGTCCGGTGACTTCACTTCGAGAGCAGCTCGGGGGCGGACGCCACGGCATGCCCGAGCTGCGCATGATGCTGCCGCCCGGATGGGTGCTCTACGACACGTCGGCAGAGACCGAGCGCGCACTGCTCGACAAGGCTCGCGCGCGTCTGCGCGAAGCGGGTCGTCCTGAGACGTACGCCCTGGTCTCGGCGCATGTGGAGCGGGCGCTGGCCGCCGCTCGCAAGCAGGGCGCGTTCATGATGATCATGGCCGGCGACGAGGCCCCGGAGTGGGCGACCGTGCCGGTGAGCATCCTCGGCACCCTCGTGAAAGGCACGCCCGCGGTCTCGCTCGATGCGATGGTGGCGGATGCCGTAGAGCGTCGCGGTGCGCGCGCCCTGCACGACAGCCGCCAGTTCCTGCGGTGGGTCGACCGGCGCACGGTCGAGCTGTCGGGCGAGACGGCGGGGGCGTACACCGTGGTGTATCTGACGCCGATCCCCGGATCCCGCCGGACCCAGGCGCTGCAGCTGACCGCGACGCTCGTGCACCCGACCGAGACCGATCCGGAGTCGGACGCGGCGATGAGAGCGTGGCTCGAACTGCTGGATGCCCACGTCGCGACACTCGCATGGACCGGCCGATGACCCGCGTCGCATTCGAGCACGACGAAGCCACGAGCATCGTCCTCCCCGCCGACGACCTCGGCGAGGGAGCGGCCGCGTGGGCCGACGAGGCGATCGCGCGCCTGGCCGTGCACCACGACTTCGGCGCCGGCATCCGCGAGACGCTCGCCCGTGCGCTCGTCCGCGCGCAGCGGTCGGCGGTCGGCGACCCCGCCACCGATGTGCTGTTGTTCGAGCGCGGCACCGGCTCGTGGGTCCCGCTCCGGCTCACGCTCCTCGAGCGCGAGCTCGACGCCGACGAGCAGTCCCGCTACCTCCGGCCCGACGGAGTTCTGCCGCCCCGGCTGCGCACGCTGGTCTCGCAGGGCCTCGGTCCCGGCTGCTCGTCGACGGTCGTCGAGAGCGAAGGCCGCGGCAGCGTCCGGTGGCTCTTCCTGCCGGCAGGGCTCACGTTCTTCGCCGTGCTCGCGCCGATGGCGGCGCCGGCGATCCCGCTCGCCGCGGCCATCGCCGAGGGGATCCTCGACACGGTCCGCATCGAGGGGGGCGGCGGGGTATCCGCCGCCTTCGACCCTCAGGCGCTCGTCGACGCCGGAGCATCGGACGACGTGTCATGGCGGATGTGACCGACGGGCCCGCGACGCGGTACGCCCGGACGGTGAGCGCGTGGCGGCCGATCGACTGGTGGAAGCTCGAGGCGCGCGCGCTGCACGACACCCCGGCACTGCGGCGGGCGCTGGCGTTCTTCGCGCCGAGCGAGGCCTGGAAGGACCTCTCGAAGGGGGTCGCGACGCGCTGGGGCTGCCTGCTGACGATCTCGCACATCGCGAGCTTCACGCTGCCCGCGGTCGCCGCGTTCCTCCTCGCGGCGTGGCTGTTCGACCGCGACGACATCGCACCGGTCGGCATCGCAGGCCTCCTCGCGGCGATCGCCGCCCTCATCGGCGGGATCGGCCTCATCCAGGAGCACCGCGAGTCCTTGGGGACCGACCCGAAAATCGGCCGCCTGCTCGGACTGCTCCACCTGGTGCCGTCGTCGCTCGCGGCGCTGATCGCGGTGCTGGCGATCTCCCAGGGGGCGGCCGCCGGGCCCATCGGCCTGGTGGGGATCATGCTCGACGCCGTCGTCGGCGTGCTGCATCTCGTGTTCAGCCGCGGCCCGGCCGAGACCGGCAGCACGCGCTGGCGGCGCAACTTCGCCCGGCTCGAGAAGGCCGTCGACGAGCTCCCGCCCGACGAACGGGCCCGCGTCTACTCCGACATCCAGCATGCGCTCGTCGTGCTCGCCGATCGCGGGCTCATCGGCGCCGACGAGCTGAACCGCGCCGGCGAGGCGCGCGTCGGTCTGCTGGCCATGACGATGGCGCCGCGCGACGATCTCACGCCCGGAGACCGCTCCGCCTGACGTCGATGGGGAATGGTCCCCATCGTGGCGTGTGTCGGGGTCGGTTAGGTTCTGAGTGTCGGCCCGGTGGGGGCCGGGTTTTCTGAGTGAGGGAGTTGACGATGGCCGATTTCGGTGCTTCGTATGCGGAGATGGAGCAGGTGGCGTCGTCGCTGTCGCAGGCTCGTGATGACATCCAGGGTCAGCTGGACGCGCTGAAGAGCCAGGTGGACACGCTGCTGGGTGAGGACTTCAAGACGCAGCACGCGTCGGGCAAGTTCGGTGAGGGTTACTCGGAGCTGACGACGGGTCTGAAGGGTGCCGTGGATGGCATCAACGACATGTCGGAGGCGCTGCTGGGCATGATGCGCGCCATCCAGGACCTCGACCAGCAGCTCGCCGGCGGCTGAACCGCTCGACCGCAGAGCTTTCGATCGTGTGACCGGAGCGGCCGTCTGGCCGCTCCGGTCAGTCTTTCCGGCCCGAACCGCCGTGTCCGATTTCCGCGAGCCGATGTCGGGGAGGCGTGACAGGCTGGTGTCATGAGCCTGGCCATGACGTTCGACGAGAGGTACCGCGCGATCGACTCGCGCGATCCGCGCTTCGACGGCCAGTTCGTCACGGCCGTTCGCTCCACGGGCATCTACTGCCGCCCGAGCTGCCCCGCACGCACGCCGAAGCCGGCGAACGTCACGTTCTACCCGACGAGCGCCGCGGCGCACGAAGCGGGATACCGGGCGTGCAAGCGATGTCTGCCCGAGGCCGCGCCGGGGTCACCGCACTGGAACCTCCGCGGCGACATCGCCGGCCGTGCGATGCGTCTCATCGCGGACGGCGTCGTCGAGCGCGAGGGCGTTCCGGGGCTCGCGCGACGCCTGGGGTACTCGCCTCGCCATCTGACCCGGCTCCTCACCGCCGAGCTGGGCGCGGGTCCGCTCGCGCTGAGCCGCGCGCATCGGGCGCAGACCGCGCGCATGCTGCTCGTGGGCACCGACCTGCCGGCCGCCGACGTGGCGTTCTCGGCCGGGTTCGCGAGCGTCCGCCAGTTCAACGACACCATCCGCGAGGTGTTCGGGATGCCGCCGCTCGAGCTGCGCGCTCGGCGCCGGGTCCTGCGGCCTTCCGCGGCCGCGTCCGGGGCCGAGGCGGCCGCAGGGCCCGGGACCGCGATCGACCTGGTGCTCCCGCACCGCGGATCGATCGACGCGGACGGGCTGTTCGCGTGGATGGCGGCGCGCGCCGTCAGCGGCGCCGAAGAGGCCACCGCGACGACGTTCGCTCGCACCCTGCGGCTGCCGCACGGTCCCGCGTGGTTCCAGCTCCGCGTCGACGGCGCCTCCGAGGCGCCGACGACGGTCAGGCGTGTCCGCATGCGTGCACGCCTGACGCACCTCGCCGACCTCTCGACGCTGGTGACGCGGGCACGCCGGCTGTTCGACCTCGATGCCGATCCCTACGCGATCGACGAGGCGCTGTCGCGGCATCCCGAGCTCGCTCCCCGTGTCGCCGCTCTCCCCGGCATCCGCGTGCCGGGCGCGGCCGACCCCCACGAGATGCTGATCCGGGCCATGGTCGGCCAGCAGATCACCGTGGCCGCCGCACGCACGGCGCTGTCGGCTCTGACCGAGGCGCTGGGCGAGCCCGCGTCGGGGCTCGGGGGCGAGGCATCCGCTCCGCCCCTGCTCTTCCCGACCATGTCGGCGATCGCCGAGCGGGGCGCTGAGGTGCTCCGGGGCCCGGCTGCGCGCATCCGCGCCCTCACCGGGGCGGCCGCGGCGCTGGCCGACGGCTCGCTCACGCTCACCACCGGCGACGACGCCGCCGAGCAGCGGACGGCGCTCCTCGCGATGCCGGGGATCGGTCCGTGGACGGCGGACTACGTCCGCATGCGGGTGCTCGCCGACCCCGACGTGTTCCTGCCCGGAGACGTCGCCGTGCGCGCGGGCGCCGCCGCGATCGGCGTGGCGTCCGATCCGCGGCCCCTCACCGAATGGGCCGCGCGCACCGCCCCCTGGCGCAGCTACCTCACCGCGCACCTGTGGCGGGCGGTGCCGCCCCGGGCCACGGCATCCCGCCGACGCTCCCGACCCGATGATGGAGAGAACCCATGACCACCACCGCGACCATCCAGACCCTCGACACCCCCGACGGCGCGTTCACGCTCCTCGCCGACGACGCCGGCCGTGTCCTCGCGTCGGGCTGGACCGACGACGCCGACCGCATCGTCGGCCGGCTGCGCCCCGCCGATCGCCCCGCGACCGTGCGTGGGATCCCCGCCCACGAGACGGATGCCGCGGCCGCCGTCGTCGCGTACTACGAGGGCGAGACCGGCGCGATCGACCGCATCCCGGTACTGCAGCACGGGACGACGATGCAGCGCGCCGGCTGGGAGGCGCTGCGTCGCATCGCACCGGGCCGACCGCTCACCTACGCGGAGTTCGCGGCAGAGCTCGGATCGCCCCACGCCGTGCGGGCGGCGGCGTCCATCTGCGCCCGCAATGCGCCCGCGCTCTTCGTCCCCTGCCATCGGGTGCTGCGCACCGGGGGAGCACTGGGCGGGTTCGCGTGGGGGCTCGAGGTCAAGCAGAGCCTCCTCGCCCGGGAGGCGGGCGTCACGCGTTCTGCGTGAAATCCGCCTCGACGGGGTGCGTCGTTCTGGTGCCCCGCGATCGCTGAGGCCACGATGAGCCCATGAAGCCGAAGCCGTCCTGGTGGATTCTCGCTGCCGTGTTCGTCGCGATCGTCATGGTCGGTGCACTGGTGTCGACCCGGCCGACGTCTTCGGCGAGTCCCGATGGCGACGCCGAGCCGGCCGCCTGGACCTTCATGGTCTACATGATCGGCGACACGAACCTCGAGCCGTATGCGCTCGACGACATCGCCGAGATGGCGTCGGTGGGGTCGACCGGCGACGTCAACATCGTCGCCCTCGTCGACCGCAGCCCCGACTACACGACGGATCCGGCGGTCGACGTCGCCGATTGGGAGGACACCCTGGCGTTCGAGGTGCAGCAGGACCATCTCGAGATCATCGGCGAGCCGGGCGAGCTCAACATGGGCGACCCCGACACGCTGGCGGACTTCGTGGCCGACACGGCGGCGGCGTACCCGGCCGACAGGTACGGGCTCGTGCTGTGGGATCACGGCGCCGGCTGGCCGGGTGTCGGCCCCGACGAGACAGACGGCTACGACGTGCTGGAGCTCGCCGAGATCGACCAGGCCCTCAGCGACGGCCTGGGCCGCGCCGGCATCGAAGACCTCGACTTCATGGGATTCGACGCGTGCCTGATGGGCACCTACGAGGTGGCGAGCGTGATGGCCGAGCATGCGGAATATCTCGTCGCGTCGCAGGAGGTCGAACCGGGCCACGGCTGGAACTACGACGCGCTGGCCACGATCACCGACGACCCGGCTGCGGGTCCGACCGACCTCGGGTCCGCCGTCCTCGAGGGCTACGCCGAGCAGGCGCAGGAGTGGGGGACCGACGCCGACATCACGCTGGCGATGATGGACCTCGCCGAGGTGGCAGGACTGCAGGACGCCGTGACCGCTCTCGCCGACGCCTACCAGGCCGACCCCACCGGGCTCGGGCCGGGGATGGCCACCGCCCACGCGGACGTGCTCGAGTTCGGCCGCAGCCCCGACCCCGAGCTGGCGACCAACCAGATCGATCTCGGTGGGTACGTCGAGAATCTCGCCCGCGCGGGTGATGCGGATGTCGCGGCCGCCGCCGCGGAGGTGTCCGCGGCGCTCGAGTCGCTCGTGCTGGATCAGACGGCCGGACCGGCGACCGCAGCGGCGTCGGGGGTGTCGATCTACTTCCCCGAGGTCGAGGAGTACCTCGAGCAGGACTATCTCGCTCTGGCCGGCGTACCCGCCTGGCCCGCCGCGCTCACGGCGTTCTTCTCCAGCGGCGATCAGCTCTCGGAAGAGCTGCGGGCACGCTTCGAGAGCGGCGAGAACACGACCGACGTCGTGTTCGACGGTGACGGCGTGACCCTCACGGCCGCCCTGCCGCAGGCCGCCGCCGCCGCGATCATCGAGGCGACGGTATCGGCGGCGTACCGGGACGGCGACGACATCGTCTACCTCGCCGAGGTGCCGGCCGCCGTCACGATCGGCGACGATGCCGCGACGGTCTCGGGCTGGTACGACCTGTCGTACCTCATGCTGAGCGACGGCGACCACGAGGTGCTGGCGCACCAGGACATCACGACGGACCCCGACTCCGGATACCGCACCATCGACGTGCCTCTCGAGTACGTCGCACCGGACGCCGACGACGACGAGTATCAGGACGCGCTGCTGTCGATCGTGGTGGATGACGACGGCACGATCGTGGAGGAGGACTTCTACCTCCTGGACGACGAGTCCGGCACCTACGGTGCGATGACCCCCGACGCCGACGCGTTGATCTACCCGGTCGTGCTCGTCTACGACGACGAAGACGGCTGGCAGTACGAGCGCACCGACGACGAGGGGATCGCGGCGGACCTGTCGGCCATCCAGTTCGCGATCGATTACCTCGAGGCGGGCACGACGCTCGTGCTCGACGCCGACATCCAGGACTACGGACAGCAGACCGACACGGTGAGCGTCGAAGTCGTGGTCCCCTGACGCCGGACGCGAATTCGTTGTTGCATCCAGCGAACTCCCAGATATAGGCTGGAGGGCTGTCGCGCCGCATCATGCAGGCGGCGCGCGCAGCCCTGTCAGCCCAGCCCAAGGAGGAACAATGAATCAGGCCGCCGTCGCCGCGAAGACCGCATTCGTCCTCCGTGCTGTTGCGCCGCGCCCCGTCTCCGGGCTGCCGCGTCCGCGCATCGAGGCGTAACCAGCCTTCCGCCCGCGCCGGTTCCGCCGGCCCCGGCATACCGCCTTCGTGCGGAGCGTTGCTCCCCTTGAAGGCGCTTCGCCGCCCCCGCGCTCGCCCTGCAGCGCCGGAACGCCGGCCGTCGAGCCCGTCTGAACACGACCCTGTCCCGGGTCATCCGCATCACCTCCCCACAAGGATCATGACCACCACTTCCGACTCGCCGCGGTCCGAACTGTCCACTCCCAGAGCCCTCGCGAGGCTCCTTCCCTTCGCGAAACCGGTGCTGCCGCGGCTCATGCTCGGCGCTGTCAGCGCGCTGGCCGCGAGCCTGCTCGCGCTCGCCATCCCCCTGGTCCTCGAAGTCGTCGTCCGCGGCCCCATCTCGACGGGTGACATCGCCGCGATCGGGTGGGGTGCCGCCGCGATCCTCGCGCTCGGTCTCGCCGAGGCCGCCATGGTGTGGCTGCGCCGCTGGTTCGTGCTGGGCCCCGCGACGATGGTCGAGTACGACCTGCGGCAGACGTTCTACGCGCGGCTGCAGCGCCTGCCCGTCGCCTTCCACGATCGCTGGCAGTCGGGCCAGCTGCTCAGCCGCATGATGCAGGACATCAGCATGCTGCGCCGCTGGCTCGCGTTCGGCCTCGTGCTGCTGGTCGTCAACGTGATCACGATCGCTGTCGGCACCGTGCTGCTCTTCCGCTGGCACTGGCTGCTCGGCGCGATCTTCCTCGTCACCTCCGCGCCGCTGTGGTACGCGGGCTACCGGTTCGAGAAGACGTACGGCACGCTCGCGCGCCAGTCGCAGGATCAGGCCGGCGACCTCGCGACCTCCGTCGAAGAGAGCGTGCACGGCATCCGCGTTCTCAAGGCGTTCGGTCGCGGCAAGCACGCGCTGCAGAAGTTCACGCGGCAGGCCGAGACGCTGCGCGAGACCGAGCTGAGCAAGGCGCGCGCGGTCGGCTGGATCTGGTTCTGGCTCGTGCTGCTGCCCGACGTCGCGTTCGCGCTGTGCCTCGGCGCCGGAATCTACCTCGCTGCGCTGGGTCAGGTGGACCAGGCTGAGCTCCTCGCGTTCTTCGCGATGGCGACGGTGCTGCGCTGGCCGATGGAGTCGATCGGGTTCCTGTTCTCGTTCATGCTCGACGCGCGCACCGCGACCGACCGTCTCTTCGAGGTCTTCGACGAGGAGAACACCATCGTTGATCCCGCTCAGCCGAAGACGATCGAGCGCGCGCGCGGAGAGCTCGCTTTCGAGGGCGTGCACTTCCGGTATCAGGATGCCGCGACCCGCGAGCGCGACCTGCTCGACGGCGTCGACCTCGTGCTGCGTCCGGGCGAGACGATGGCGCTGGTGGGTCTCACCGGATCGGGCAAGACGACGCTGACGACGCTGCCGACGCGCCTGTACGACGTGACCGGCGGCCGCGTGACGCTCGACGGCGTCGACGTGCGCGACCTCACCCTCACCGAGCTGCGCCGTCACATCGGCATGGCCTTCGAGGATGCGACGCTGTTCTCGCAGAGCGTCCGCGACAACGTACTGCTCGGACGCGAAGACCTCGTGCCCGGCAGCCCCGAAGCCGAGGCGGTCATGCGCGAGGCACTGCAGGTGGCCCAGGCATCCTTCGTCGACGACCTGCCCGACGGCGTCGACACGGTGATCGGCGAGGAGGGCCTGTCGCTCTCGGGCGGGCAGCGCCAGCGGCTCGCGCTCGCGCGTGCCGTCGCGGCCCGACCTGCGGTGCTCGTGCTCGACGACCCGCTGTCGGCGCTCGACGTCGACACCGAGGCGCTCGTCGAAGACGCGCTGCGCGAGGTGCTGCACGAGACCACCGCACTCGTGGTCGCGCACCGGCCGTCGACGGTCACGCTGGCCGACCGGGTGGCGCTGCTCGAGGCCGGCCGGGTCACCGCCGTGGGCACGCACTCCGAGCTGCTGCGCACCAGCGAGCACTACCGGCACGTGATCTCGAGCCTCGAGGTCGAAGAGGCCCGGATACGGGCCAGAGAGCAGGATCAGAACTGGGAGGTGAACCTGTGAGCACCGTCACCGGAACCGGCGGCGAAGACCGCTCCGACTACACGCGCGCCGAGAGCAAGGCGATCCGCAAGCGCTCCCTGCGCCTGCTGGGCTCGCTCATCTCACCCGTGCGCGGACAGCTGATCCTCGCCGGGGTGGTGCTGGTCGTGTCCACCGCGCTGCGCGTGGCAGGTCCGGCGTTGATCGCGTTCGGCATCGACAGCGCCCTGCCGGCGGTGCTCGCTCGCATGGACTGGATGCCGACGATCGGCGTCGTGGTCCTGTACCTCGTGACGGCGATGGGCGGTGCCGCCCTCATCGGGTGGTACGTCGTGGTGGCCGCCCGCCTCACGCAGGCGATCATGCTCGATCTGCGCAAGCGCATCTTCGTGCACACGCAGCGGCTCAGCCTGGAGTTCCACGAGTCGTACACGTCGGGCCGCATCATCTCGCGCCAGACGAGCGACCTCGACACCATCCGCGAGCTGCTGGACGGCGGGCTCAACGAGCTCGTCTCGGGCATCCTGTACGGCGGGTTCACGCTCGTCGCGCTGCTGATCGTGGACTGGCAGTCGGGCGTGATCCTGATCGTCATGGGCCTGCCGCTGTTCCTCCTCATGCGGTGGTTCTACACGCGGTCGCAGCTGGTGTACCGCGAGTCGCGCGTCATCAGCGCCAAGGTGATCGTCAAGTTCGTCGAGACGATGACGGGCATCCGCGCCGTGAAGGCGTTCCGAAAGGAGAAGCGCAACGACGACGAGTTCGGCGGCCTGGCCCTCGACTACCGCGATGTGAACATGCGCTCGATCCGCCTGTTCGGCACGTTCGAGCCGGGTCTCATGGCCGTGGCGTCCGTCACCCTCGCCCTGGTGATCGCGTGGGGCGGCATCCGCGTCGCCGACGACGCGCTCGACATCGGCGTCCTGCTGGCGGCCGTGCTGTACGTGCGCAACTTCTTCTCGCCACTGCAGGAGGTCGCGTTCTTCCTGAACTCGTACCAGTCCGCGACGGCGGCGCTGGAGAAGGTGTCGGGCGTGCTGGAGGAGGAGCCGACGGTTCCCGACCCCACCGACCCGGTGGACCTGTGGACCGCGAGGGGACACATCCGGTTCGACGACGTGGAGTTCGGCTACTCGAAGGACCGCGTCATCCTGCCGGACTTCTCGCTCGACATCCCGGCCGGTCAGACGATCGCGCTCGTCGGCACGACCGGTGCCGGCAAGTCGACGCTCGCCAAGCTCGTCTCGCGGTTCTACGACCCGACGCGCGGAGCGGTGACGCTCGACGGCGTCGACCTGCGGCGCCTGCACCCGAAGGACCTGCGGCGCGCGATCGTCATGGTCACGCAGGAGGCGTACCTGTTCAGCGGAACCGTCGCCGACAACATCGCGCTCGGCAAGCCCGATGCGACGCTCGACGAGATCAAGGCCGCCGCCCGCGCGGTGGGGGCGGATGCCTTCATCGAGGCGCTCCCGGACGGCTACCACACCGACGTCAACAAGCGCGGCGGGCGCGTCTCGGCGGGTCAGCGGCAGCTGATCTCGTTCGCGCGGGCCTTCCTCGCCGACCCGGCGGTGCTGATCCTCGACGAGGCGACGGCGTCGCTCGACATCCCGAGCGAGCGCCAGATCCAGGACGCGCTGCAGACGCTGCTGGCCGACCGCACGGCGATCATCATCGCGCACCGGCTGTCGACGGTGGCGATCGCCGACCGCGTGCTGGTGATGGAACACGGCCGCATCATCGAGGACGACGCTCCCGAGGGCCTCATCGGCGGCGACGGCAAGTTCGCGAAGCTGCACGCGGCTTGGCGCGAGTCGCTCGTCTGACCTGGATGACGGATGCCCCGGCCCTCGCTCGCGCGGCGGCCGCGGCATCCGTCGCGTTCGCGGTTCGCCGGATCCGGAAAGCGGAGTTCCGCGGCGTTTCCGGAGTCCTCAGCCTCCAGGGGTCCGGAAACAGGTCGATTGTCCGATTTCCGGATCCGGTGTTCGTGGAGTCCGGGGGCCGCTCGCGGCGCGGCGGGGGCGCTGCGACATGGACCGGACCGCCGACGCGTCAGGCGGCGAGGTGTGCGCCCGCGGCGATGGCGCGGGCGATCGTGCGCTCGACGAGGGGCCAGTCGTGCATCACCTGGGCATACGTGAAACGCAGCACCGTGTAGCCCATGAGGACGAGCTCGGCGTCGAAGGCGACATCCTTGCTGCGCTGTGCCGACGTCGAGTGGTGGGCGAATCCGTCGACCTGGATGACGAGCCGTTCGCCGATCAGCAGGTCGACGGGTCGCCCGAGGAGCACCACCTGCTGGCGCATGAGCAGTCCCCACGGGCTGAGCCTCACCACGAGGATCGTCTCAAGTCCGGAGTCCGACTGGTCCGACGCGCGGTCCGCGCACGCCCGGGCCTGCGGGGTCCGCCAGCGCACTCTGCGCACCGCCGCGGGGGTGAGGTTCTCGGCCTTGAGCGCGGAGTTCCAGACGATCTGGGCGTTCTCGGGCGTCAGGCACGTGGCCAGGTGCGCGAGGGTGTCCTCGACGGAGTCGAGCAGCCCGTGACCGGGAGCCGGCGCGATCCGGAGCGTCCAGTGCGCCGTGACGTCGGTGACGGGTGACGAGGCGTGCGGATCGAGCCGGATGTGGATGCCGCCGGGCGCGTCGTCCGGCATCCACCAGCCCCGGCGACGTGCGGCAGAGACGCACGTCAAGCTGCCGGCGTTCTCGGCGGCGGTGACGAGATCGGCCGGGGCGGAGTCGACCACGAGCCAGTCCCGGCGCACCCGGCGCACCGCCTCGGTTCTCACGGCGGCCCGGCGCACCCCGAGCGTGAACCCGGCGTTCTCGGCGGCACGGCGGTGCGCGATGCCTCCCGCGTCGGCGACCCACGCCGCCAGCTGCGCCACCGACTCCGACAAGCGCAGCGCGGGCGGCGAGGTGTACACGTGCTCCAGAGTCATGCGAACGATGATGGCCCCCGCGCCGGCGCGGGAGGCGTCATCCACAGGCGGACGGCCGCTGTCGCGGGCACGGGGCACCTGGGGAGGAGCCGCGGGAGCGTGCTCGGCATCCGCTTCCCGGATCCGGAAATCGGAGTCCGAGTCCGTTTCCGGATCCGGCGGGCCCGGCGGCTCCGGAAAGGGGCGCGTACTCCGGTTTCCGGATCCGAAGATCGGGCGGTGACGGATGCCGTGAAGCGGCGCACGCGCGGAGGCAGAGGCATCCGTCGGTCCCGGCCGGGCGCAGCGCCTCGGCAGAGGAGGGCGACGAGGCCTCGATGGGGGAGGGGTATTCGAGGCCCCGCCGCCGGTCTCGAAAGCCCCGGCAGGGCGTTACGCGGAGTGGATCTCGGGGGGTTCGCCTGCGTGGGTGCTACAGGCGGATCTCCGCAATGACTTCACCGTACTCCGTCTCGCCGACCGGAGTGAAGCCCACTCGCTCGAAGAATGCCTGCGGACCGCCCTCACCCGCCTCGTAGAGCACGTTGACGTGGTCCATGCCGCGGTTGCGCGCCTCTTCGAGCAGGCCCGCGACCGCGAAGCGGCCGATGCCGCGGCCCTGGTCGTCGGCGTCGACGTTGATGCGCCACAGCACGGAGCGGAAGTACTCCTGAGGGGCTTCGGGGTCGAAGTTCCCGCTCACGAAGCCGACGACCTCCTCGCCGTCGAGGACGACGCGCTGCCAGGTCGTCTGCGGGTTCACCACCGTCGCGGCGATGCCGTAGCTCACCGGGGAGAGGTACTCCTCCTGCCCGGGTTTGAGCGACAGATTGTTGACCGCCACGATCGTCGCAGCGGAGAGTTCGACAAGTCGCAGGTCGGCCATACGCCCCAGGCTAGCCGGGATGGCGGCGTCCGGCATCGTCCTGTTCGCGGGATTAACACGGCGTTCATGCGCGGGAGCACGCGGCGGGGCGGGGAAAGATATCTTGACGTCGAGATATCTCGGGCGCCCGTGCGATAGGCTGAGGGCCGACCCGTACGAAGGACGCAACTGGTGACCGACTCGACCATCATCTACACCTACACCGACGAGGCTCCGGCTCTCGCGACCGCATCGTTCCTGCCGATCGTGCAGGCCGTGACCCGCCAGGCGGGCGTCGACGTGGAGACCCGCGACATCTCGCTCGCCGGCCGTATCCTCGCGGCGTTCCCGCAGAACCTCAGCCCCGAGCAGCAGGTGTCCGACGCCCTCGCCGAGCTGGGTGGCCTCGCGACCCTGCCCGAGGCCAACATCATCAAGCTGCCCAACATCTCGGCCTCGATCCCGCAGCTGAAGGCGGCGATCGCCGAGCTGCAGTCGCAGGGCTACGACGTCCCCGACTATCCCGACGACGCCGAGACGCTCGAAGAGAAGGACGTCCGCGCGCGCTACGACCGCATCAAGGGGTCCGCCGTGAACCCGGTGCTCCGCGAGGGCAACAGCGACCGCCGCGCCCCGCTGTCGGTCAAGAACTACGCGCGCAAGCACCCGCACCGCAACAAGCCGTTCGCCGATGGCTCGAAGACGCGCGTCGCGACGCTCGGCCACGACGACTTCAAGTCGAACGAGCAGACCACCGTCATCGAGGGCGACGACGTGCTCACGATCCAGCACGTCGCCGCCGACGGCACCGTCACGCCGCTCAAGACGGGCCTCAAGGTCCTCCCCGGCGAGATCGTCGATGCGACCTTCCTGTCGGCGCGGGCGCTCGACGCGTTCCTCGCGGACACGATCGCGCAGGCCGCCGCCGACGGCGTGCTGTACTCGGTGCACCTCAAGGCCACGATGATGAAGGTGAGCGACCCGATCATCTTCGGCCACGTCGTGAAGGCGTACTACGCCGACGTGTTCGACCGCTACGGCGACAAGATCGCCGAGGCCGGCCTCACGGCGAACGACGGCCTCGGGGCGATCCTTGCCGGGCTCGCCGACATCGAAGGCGGCGCCGAGATCGCCGAGGCGTTCGCCGCCGCGACCGACAGCCCGCGCCTCTCGTACGTCAACTCCGACAAGGGCATCACGAACCTGCACGTGCCGTCGGACGTCATCGTCGACGCGTCGATGCCGGCGCTCATCCGCAACGGCGGCAAGCTGTGGGGTGTCGACGGCGGCGAAGACGACACGCTCGCGGTGATCCCCGACTCGTCGTACGCCGGGGTCTACCAGACCGTGATCGACGACGTCATCGCACACGGCCCGCTCGATCCGGCGACGATCGGCACGGTGCCGAACGTCGGCCTCATGGCGCAGGCGGCCGAAGAGTACGGCAGCCACGACAAGACGTTCGAGATCGCCTCGGCGGGCACCGTGCAGGTGGTGAACACGGCCGGCGACGTGCTGCTCGAGCACGCCGTTCAGCCGGGTGACATCTGGCGCGCGACCCAGACGAAGGACGTCGCGATCCGCGACTGGGTGAAGCTCGCCGTCACGCGCGCTCGCGCGACCGGCGCCCCGGCGGTGTTCTGGCTCGACGAGGGCCGCTCGCACGACGCCGCGCTGATCGCGAAGGTCACGACCTACCTGGCCGACCACGACACCGACGGGCTCACGATCGAGATCCTCGCGCCCGCGGCGGCGACGCAGTATTCGCTCGACCGGCTGCGCAAGGGCGAAGACACCATCTCGGTCACCGGCAACGTGCTGCGCGACTACCTCACCGACCTGTTCCCGATCCTCGAGGTCGGCACATCGGCGAAGATGCTCTCGATCGTCCCGCTGCTGGCCGGCGGCGGCCTGTTCGAGACCGGGGCGGGCGGCTCGGCTCCCAAGCACGTGCAGCAGCTCGTGGCCGAGGACTACCTGCGCTGGGACTCGCTCGGCGAGTTCTTCGCGCTCGCCGCGTCGCTCGAGCACCTGGCCGACTACACCGGCAACGTCAAGGCGCAGGTGCTGGCCGACACGCTGGATGCCGCGACCGGCACCTTCCTCGAGAACGACAAGTCGCCGGGGCGCGCGCTGGGCACCATCGACAACCGCGGCAGCCACTTCTACCTGGCCCTGTACTGGGCGCAGGAGCTCGCAGGGCAGCAGGCTGATCCGGACCTGGCAGCGGCGTTCGCGCCGGTGGCCGAGGCGCTCGCAGCGAACGAGCAGCGGATCGTCGACGAGCTCGTCGCGGTGCAGGGCTCGCCGGTCGACATCGGCGGCTACTACCGTCCGGACGCCGACCTGGTGGCGGGCGTCATGCGCCCCTCGGCGACGTTCAACGAGATCGTCGACGCGATCGGCTGATCAGCCCACAAGAGCGAAGAGAGCGGATGCCCCGGGTCGGGGCATCCGCTCATCTTCTGTTCGACACGCGTCAGCTGTGGACCCAGACCTCGGTTCCGACGGGGGCCCAGCGGTAGACGAACTCGGCGACGTCGGTGGGCATGTTGACGCAGCCGTGGCTCATGCGGTTGCCGAAGTTGTTGTGCCAGTACGTGGCGTGGAAAGCGATGTCGGGGGCGAACCACGTGAGCCACTTCACGCCCTTGGTGCAATAGCTGTCAGTGCGAGTGGGGTCGTAGCACAGCGCACCCAGGTCCTGCACGGCAGTGTGTGCGTACACGCGGAAGCTCCCCGTGGGCGTCGGCGTGCCCGGAAGCCCTGACGAGATCGCGTACGACTGCACGACGTTGCCGTTCTCGAACAGGTACGTGCGCTGGGCACCCAGGTCGACCTCGATACGGCGGGCGAGCGCGACGGTCTCCACCGGCACCTCGGCGACCGGGAGCTCGTAGACCGCGTTGCCGTCCGCGAGCTGGGCGGCGAAGTCGGAGGCGATGTCGGAGGTGTCGCCGAGCTCGCGTCCGCTCTGGCCGGCGGCCTCCTCGCGCAGCACCTTGCCCGCGGTGTCGGTGATGACGCGCGCGTTCTCGGGGGCGCGGTTGACGGCGGGCGCGAGGGTGTCGACGACCGACTGGATCGCCGCGGAGTCGGCGGTGATCTCGAACTCGCCCTCACCCGGTGACACGGTGAGCCAGGATGCTGCGGCCGCCCGGTCGACCGGTACGGTGCGTTCCTCGCCGACGTAGAAGCCGACGGTGTCGAGCATGCTGTTCAGCTGCGAGACGGTCGCATCCGCCGCCTCGGTGGGGATTCCCGCCGGGACGTCGGCGATCACGGGATCGATCTCGACGCTGGTCTGCCCTGCGTCGAAGGCGTCCTGCAGCGCGGACTGGACGGTGGCCACGTCGATGCCTGTGCCGAGCGTCGCAGGCGTCGCGACGTACGAGGCCGACGCGGGGTCGAAGGTGATGACGGCGTCGACCGGGTCGGTGTAGACCTCGGGCATCACGGCGCGCAGTGCCTCGGTCGCGGCTGCCGGGTCGAGCTCGACGGCGGCGTCGGCGGGCGGGGCGAACCACGCGGTGGGATTCCACATCGGGTGCTCGGCGAAGGCCGCATCCGCGAGGGCCTTGGCGTCGACGGTCGCGCCCAGCTCGGCCCCGGTGACCTCGACCTCGCCCTCCTCGCCCACGATGACGACCGTCGTCTCGGCGAGGCGCTGGTTGATCGCGTCGGCGGCGGCGCCCGGCGTGAGCCACCCGACCGGCACGCCGGCGACCGAGGTCCCGGGGGCGATCAGGATGAGCGACGCGGCCACGAGGCCGACGGTTGCGACAGCTGCCGCCGCGCCGATCCACAATCCCGTGCGCTTCTTCTTCGGCTTCGGCTCGGGGTCGGCCCACGCGTAGACGGGAGTGGCGGCATCCGTCGGTGCCGTCTCGGTGGCGGGGGAGAGGGTCGCGGTGGCCGTCGCTGCCACCAGAGCGGTGGGCGCTGTGCCGGGCGCCGGGGTGACCACGGTGGGAGCGTCATCGACGGGGGCGACGACCGCAGGGGGAGCGCCGGCGTCGAACTCGACGACGGATGCCTCGCCCTCGTCCTCGAGGTGCTCGGCGTCGACGGACTCGGCCTCGGCGACCTCCGCGTCGACGGGTTCGGCAGCGGATGCCTCGTCGACGGTCTCGACGGGCTCTGCGACCTCCGCATCGACGGCCTCCACGGGCTCGGCGTCAGCGTCGTCCTCGTCGGCGGTCTCGGCGTCCTCGTTGGCGGTCTCGGCGTGAGCGTCATCCACATCGGCAGCCGCGGGCTCGAGATCGGCCTCGTCCTCCGCGTCGACGGTTTCCTCCGCGTCGACGGCGTCAGTGTCATCCGCGTCCACCGTGTCGTCGCCGGCGACCTCCTCCGCCACCTCCTCCGTCGAAGCGTCCTCGTGCTCGTCGTGAGCCTCGGCGGCATCGGAGTCGTGGGCGGGTTCGGCCTCGGCGGAGTCCTCGGGCTCGTCGGCGACCTCGGGCTCGTCCTCGACCTCGGGCTCGTCCTCGACGGTGTCGTCGAGGTGCTCGAGGTCGTCGGCATCCAGATCGAGATCGTCGTGCGCGGGGTCGACGGAATCGCCGATGGCCGGCTCGTCCTCAGACTTGTCGGCGTGTGGCTCGGTCGCCAGATCCGTCACGCTTTCACCCCCCGACTGTGATCAACGCTCAGACCATGGTAGAGGACGCAGTCTGAGGGTTGGGTTACAGGCTGATCACGCGAAGCGCCGGTCACGCCCGGAATGTGCGCGCCTGCTGACCCAGGTCTCCACTGTAGGGCCGGCGATTGTCACAGGTTCGTAAAGTTCTCACGCGATACGGATGAAACGGCTTGCAATTTGTTTGTTCGTAAGGTCTACTAACAAACATGCCCATCGATGCGCCGCAGACCTCCACGGCGACCGCCCGAGCCTTCGCCCCTGGCCGCACGCTCCGCCAGGGCGCCAAGGTCCTTCCGGAGCATGCGCGCGGGCACAACCGCGCTCTGCTGCTGCAGACCCTGTTCCACCAGGGTGCCATGAGCCGTGCCGACCTCTCGCGCGAGACCGGGCTGACCCGCGTCACGATCTCCGACCTGGTCGCCGAGCTGATCGCCGACGGATTCGTCGCCGAGATCGGGGTCCGCGAGGCCTCCGGGCCCGGCAAGCCCGCGATCCTCGTCGATCTCGACCGGAGCGGTCACCGCATCGTCGGTCTCGACCTGTCGGGCAGTGACACCTTCATCGGCGCCGTGCTGACCCTCGACGGCGACATCGTCGCGCGGCGTGAGGTCGAACTCCCCGGCGCCGACGAACTCGTCGCGACGGTCGTCGAGCTGGCGCGTGCCCTCGTCGCGGACTCGCACGCCCCCGTGCTCGGCATCGGGGTGGGAACGCCCGGCGTCGTCGACGACCACGGCGTCATCGTCACCGCGCCGAACTTCGGCTGGGCCGGCTTCGACCTCGAGACGGCGCTGCGCCAGGCCCTCGACCTGCCGGTCCTCGTCGCCAACGACGCCAACGCGGCGGTCCTCGCCGAGTACACGTTCGGCGGCGCCCCCGACGACGTCCTGCTCGTCAAGGTCGGTCGAGGCGTCGGCTCGGGCCTGCTCCTGGCCGGGCAGCCGATGCGTGGCAGCAGATTCGCCGCCGGTGAGATCGGCCATGTCACGGTCGGCACCGACGGCGGTCCGCCGTGCGCGTGCGGCAAGGTGGGATGCCTCGAGGCCTGGCTGTCGGTGCCCTCGCTGACGTCGCGCCTCGCCGAGGCATCCGACGCCGCGGCCCGCGAGGGCGTGCTGCGGGATGCGGGGGAGCGGCTCGGCATCGCCCTCGCCCCGGTCGTCGGCACTCTCGACGTGTCGGAGATCGTGCTCTCCGGCCCCACCGAACTTCTCGGCGGCTCCCTCGCGGATCAGGCTGTCGAGACGCTCCGCGCACGTACCCTCGCCCCGTCTCACGACGACGGTGTGCGCGTGCGGATGACAGCGCAAGGCCAGGACATCGTCCTGCGCGGCGCGGCCGTCATGGTCCTGTCGGGACAACTCGGGGTGTCGTAGCGCGCACGCGCGGCACCCCCGCATCACCCCCCCGGATGGGCCACCCGGTCCACCCAACACCGAGAGAACACAGAGGAAGACACATGAAGAAGACGCTTGGAGCTGTGGCGCTCCTGGGCGCATCGGCGCTTCTCCTCGCCGGCTGCGGCGGCAGCGGCGATGGCGCGGGCTCGAACGACGCCGAGGGTGCGGAGATCCGCGTCTGGCTGGTCGGCACCGACACGCCGCAGGATGCCCGCGACTACCTCAAGGAGACGTTCGAGGAGGAGAACCCCGGCTCGACGCTCGTCATCGAGGAGCAGCAGTGGACGGGTCTCGTCGACAAGCTCACCACGAGCCTGTCGTCCAACGACAGCCCCGACATCGTCGAGATGGGCAACACGCAGGCCCCGGCATTCACGTCCAGCGGTGCCCTGCTGAGCCTCGACGACATCTACGAGGACCTCGGCGGCGACGACCTGCTCCCCGGCTTCGTGCAGGCCGGCACCTGGGATGACACCTTCTACGCAGCGCCGTATTACTCGGGTGCGCGCGTGGTGTTCTACAACACCGCGATGTACGAGCAGGCCGGCGTGGCCGTGCCGACGACGCTCGACGAGTACGTCTCGAACGGCGTGGCGCTCACCGGTGCGCTGCCGGGTGTCTCGGGCGTGTACTTCCCGGGCAAGGACTGGTACAACGCGCTGCCCTTCATCTGGGAGAACGGCGGCGAGATCGCGGTTCAGGACGGCGACGAGTGGGACGCGCAGCTCTCCAGCGACGAGTCCCTCGCGGGCCTCGCGCAGGTGCAGGAGCTCATGACCCAGGCATCGCTCGCCGCGAAGGACGGCGACGAGGCCGACGGCTGGGTGCCGTTCCGCACCGAGCAGTCCGCGACGTACTCGGCGCCGAGCTGGGCGTACTGGTCGATCGTGGCCGACGAGGACCAGCAGCCGACCGCGGTCGCCGAGACCACCGGCTACTTCGCCCTCCCGGGCATGGACGGTGGCGCCGCGCAGGTGTTCGCCGGCGGCTCGAACGTCGGCATCGCGGCGAAGTCGTCGAACCCCGACCTCGCCAAGAGCGCGCTCGAGATCATGATGAGCGACGAGTACCAGACGATCCTCGCCGAGAACGGCCTGGTCCCGGCTCTCGTCTCGCTCGGTGGTGAGGTCGCGGCGGCCACGCCCGAGCTCGCGACCGTCATCGCCGAGGCTGCGGCCAACGCGAAGCTGACCCCCGCGTCGCCGAACTGGGCCGACGTCGAGGCACAGGGCATCATGCAGGACCTGTTCGTCAACATCGCGAACGGCGGCGATATCGCCGCGCTCGCGGCGGCCGCCGACGAGCAGATCGAGTCGATCCTCAACGGCTGATGCCGTCCGACGGGGTGCTCCGCGCTGCGGGGCACCCCGTCCCATGCCCGACCGCAAACGTCACAATCGTGTTAGGAGGCGTGCCATGACGACCATCCCCGCTCAGGCGTCCGCTGCGCCCTCATCTTCGCCGCCGGCGCCCGAGCCCGAGACCCCGCCCCGCAAGCGCCGCATCTCGTGGGCGCCGCTGGGCCTGCTCGCCCCCGCGCTGATCATGCTGGTGGTGTTCATCGGCTGGCCGCTCGTGCAGCTGGTGATCATGTCCTTCCAGGAGTTCGGGCGCGCCCAGATCTTCGGCGCGCCGCCCGAGTTCATCGGCCTCGGCAACTACATCGACGTGCTCACCGATGCAGAGTTCTGGGCGGTCCTCGTCCGCAGCGTCGCGCTCTGCGTCGTGAGCGTCATCGCCACCATGGTGCTCGGCGTGGCGATCGCCGTCATGATGACCAAGCTCGGCAAGGTCATGCGCACCGCCCTGTCGAGCGCGCTGCTCCTGGCGTGGGCGATGCCGGCCCTCACCGCCACGATCGTGTGGGGCTGGATCTTCGACTCCGACTACGGCCTGGTCAACTGGGTGCTCACCCAGCTCACCGGCGAGAACTGGATGGGCAAGAGCTGGCTCATCGACCCGGTGAGCTTCTACGCGGTCGCCGCGATCATCATCACGTGGGGTGCCGTGCCGTTCGTGGCGTTCAGCACCTATGCCGCGCTCACCCAGGTGCCCGACGAGGTGCTGGAGGCGGCGTCGCTCGACGGCGCCGGAGGGTTCGCGCGCTTCCGCCTCATCGTCATGCCGTACCTCCGCTCGATCCTGCTGGTGCTCCTGATCCTGCAGGTCATCTGGGACCTCAAGGTCTTCGCGCAGATCTACGCGCTGCAGTCGATCGGCGGCATCCGCGCCGACACCAACACGATCGGCGTCTACATCTACTCCGTCTCGATGGCGTCGGGCGATCTGGGCGCCGGCGGCGCGATCTCCGTCATCCTCGTGGTGATCCTTCTCGCGGTGTCGGGGTACTGGATCCGCGCCATGCTCAAGCAGGAGGAATCATGAACGCGCGTCCTCGGCGTCTCGCCTCGAGGGTCCTCCTCAACGTCACCGCGCTCGTCGTCATCGCGGCATCCCTGTTCCCCGTCTACTGGATGGTCAACACGTCGCTGCTTCCGGCATCGGCCGTGCAGACGCCCACCCCGCACTGGTGGCCCGACGAGTTCACGCTGAGCAACTACGGAGACGCCCTCAACGACGGGCTGGCGACGGCGCTGCTCAACTCGCTCGCGGTCACGGGCATCACGCTCGTGGCGGGCCTCTGCTTCGGGTTCCTCGGCGCGGTCGCGGTGTCGCGCTACCGCTTCCGGTCCCGCAAGGCCCTGATCATCGCCATCCTCGTGCTGCAGATGATCCCGGCCGAGGCGATGATCGTCTCGGTCTTCCGGGTGCTCGACGGCTGGCACCTGCTGAACACGATCATCGGGCTCAGCTTCGTGAACATCGCACTCGTGCTGCCGTTCGCGATGTGGTCGCTGCGCGGCTTCGTCAACGGCGTGCCCGCCGACCTCGAAGAAGCGGCGATGATCGACGGATGCAGTCGCTCCGGGGCCTTCTGGCGCATCACGTTCCCGCTGCTGGCGCCCGGCCTGATCGCGACCGGCGTGTTCGCGTTCATCCAGGCGTGGAACGAGTTCGTCTTCGCCCTGGTGATCATGACGCGTCCGGAGTCGCTCACTCTGCCCATCTGGCTGCGCGCGTTCGTGCAGGCCACGAGCGCCACGGACTGGGCGGTCGTGATGGCGGCCTCGACCATCATGGCGATCCCGGTCATCGCGTTCTTCCTGATCGTCCAGCACCGTATGACCAGCGGTATGGTGGCCGGGGCGGTCAAGGGCTGATGCGCGTGCTGCACTCCGCCGCCTCTCACAGGGAGGTCGGCCGATGAAGGTCGGGCTCGATGTCGGCGGCACGAAGATCGAGGCCGTCGCGGTGGACGGCGACCTGCGCGTCGTCGGGCGGGTCCGCATCCCGACCGGATGGGGACCGGATGCCGTGACCCGCACGATCGTCGAGGCGGTCCGGGCGCTCGGCACCGAGGCGGGAGTCGACCTCGCGCTCGTGCGGTCGGTGGGCGTCGGCATCCCCGGCCAGATCGAGGCCGGCAGCGGCCGCGTCGTCCATGCCGTGAACCTGGGTGTCGAGGAGCTCGACCTGGTCGCAGCGCTCGAGCCGCGTCTGGGCGTGCCGGTGCGGATCGAGAACGACGTGAAGGCGGCAGCCCTCGGTGCGTACGCGCTGCTGAGCGGCGCCGCGCGCCCCCCGCGATCGATGGCATACCTCAATCTCGGCACGGGCATCGCCGCCGGCATCGTCTCGGACGGCGTGCTGTGGCGCGGCGCCCGCGGCACCGCAGGGGAGGTCGGGCACATCTCGGTCGACCCGAACGGACCACTGTGCCGCTGCGGGCAGCGGGGCTGCATCGAGGCGTTCGCCGGCGGCGGCGCGATCGCCGAGCACTGGGCGCGTCGCAGCGCCCTGCCGGTGCGCGATGTGTTCGACGCCGCCGACGCGGGCGAGCCTTCGGCGATCCAGCTGCGCGCGGGCCTCGCCCGCGGGGTGGCCGCTGCGATCAGGGTGCTGGTGCTCACCGCCGACGTCGATATCGTGGTGCTCGGAGGGGGCGTGACGGCTCTGGGCGATCGGCTGATGACGGATGTCGCAGCCGAGCTGTCGGCCAGCGCCGAGGCATCCCCGTTCATGCGCTCGCTGCGCCTGCGCGAGCGGGCCGAGCTGCTTCCGCCGGGTTCGCCGGCGGCCGCTCTCGGCGCCGCCCTCGTCGGCGCCGCGGGCGATGCGAGGCACGACACCCAGGAGGCCCTGATTCATGGTTGAGAAGTTCCGTGGCTGAGATCGTCATCGTCCCAGACAAGGAGGCGGCCGGCGCGCTCGTCGCCGACCACATCGCGGGGCTCATCCGCGAGAACCCCGAGACGGTCCTCGGCCTCGCGACCGGGTCCACCCCGCTGCCGGTGTACGAGGCGCTGCGTCCGCGGCTCGAGGGCGTCGACGTGTCGCGGGTCCGCGGGTTCGCGCTGGACGAGTACGTCGGCATCGATCCGGCGCATCCCGAGAGCTACCGTTCGGTGATCACGCGCGAGGTGGTCGAGCCGCTCGGGCTCGATCGGGCGCTCATCCGCACGCCGGACGGGTCCACCGCGGGCATCGAGCACCACGGTGAGGAGTACGAGGCCGCGATCCTCGATGCGGGTGGGATCGATCTGCAGATCCTCGGCATCGGCACCGACGGTCACATCGGCTTCAACGAGCCCGGCTCGTCGTTCGCGTCGCAGACGCGGGTCAAGACCCTCACCGAGCAGACGCGCCGCGACAACGCCCGCTTCTTCGACTCGATCGACGACGTGCCGATGCACTGCATCACGCAGGGTCTCGGCACGATCCTGCGCGCGCGGCATCTGGTGCTGCTGGCGTTCGGCGAGGGCAAGGCGCCGGCGGTCGCCGGTGCTGTGGAGGGGCCGCTGTCGGCGTCGCTGCCGGGCTCGGCGATCCAGCTCCACGCACGTGCGACGGTCGTCATCGACGAGGCGGCCGCGTCGCGCCTGACCCGCGCCGACTACTACCGCTACGCGTACGACAACAAGCCGGACTGGCAGGGCATCTGAGGCCTAGGCTGTGGCCATGGTCTCCGCGCCCGCACCCGACGACGCCGGCTCGCTGCGACAGACCGGGCCTGCCGGGGCTCCAGCCGCGGCCGCGCGCGACGCGTGGCTCGCGTGGACCATCGGCGGGTCCCTGCTCGTGGCCCACTCGGCCGTGATCCTGATGTTCAACGGCATGCCGATGCCTCTCCCCGGCGGCCCCCTCGTCCTCGTCGCGGTGTGGGCCGGCGCGCTGCTGGTGCTGGCCTTCGGCATCCGCCGCTCGGGCAGCGTGGTCGCGCGGCGTCCTCTCGGGGTCGCCGCTCTCGCGGTGGCGGCCGTGATGCCCCTCGTGTCGATGCTGGTGTGGTCGGTCGTCCCCCTCGACAGCGCCGACCCCGCGATCGGCGTGATGGTCGGTCAGGCCCTCGCGGTCGTCGAGCTCGCCGCACTCGCAGTGGCGGCGGTGGCCATCGCGCGCGGCGGCGCGGTGCCGCATCGGCTGCGCTGGGCGCCGCTCATCGTGCTCGCGGTGTCCGCCGGTGCGCAGATCGCGGTTCAGGCTGTCGCCGCGACGGCGCCGGACGCTCTCGCCCAGCCGGGCGTGATCGCGTTCTTCATGGGGGCGACGCTCCTCGGCACGCTCGGCATCCTGCTTCTCGGCATCCTTGCGATCGTCCTCGCCCCGCGCGACCGGGTGAGATCCGACGAGACCGTCCAGGTGTTCCCGCCGGTCGCCTGACCGACGGCGAGCGCGGGATGCCGCGGCTCAGCGCCAGGCGAACCGGATGAGGTGGTTGCGGCTGAGCGGGGCGAGAGGAGTGCTCGCGACCTCGTGCTCGCCGATCCACCGCAGCTCCGCGATCTCGGCGGCGGTCCGGCCGCTCACCGCGCGAACACCTTTCCGGGGTTGAGGATGCCCTGCGGATCGAACACGCGCGTGATCCGGCGCTGCAGCTCCCACTGGTCCTCGCCGAGCTCGTCGACGAGCCAGCGGCGTTTGAGCACGCCGACACCGTGCTCGCCGGTGAGGGTCCCGCCCAGGCGCAGTGCCGCCCGGAAGAGGTCGTCGGCGGCGGCCCAGATGCGATCCGGTGCCTCGATCACGCCGAACTCGTCGGGTTCGGCGTCGAAGATGAAGTTCGGATGCAGGTTGCCGTCGCCGGCGTGGGCGACGGTGGGGATCACGACGTCGTGCTCGCGTTCCACGCGTGCGATCTCGTCGAACATCGCCGGCAGCGCGCTTCGGGGCACCGACACGTCCTCGATGAGGGCCGTGCCGAGGGATTCCATAGCCGGGTGCATCGACCGTCGGATCGCCAGCAGCCGCTCGCCCTCGTCGCGGTCGCGCGACACCGCGACGGTTCCGCCCGCAGCGCGCAGCACGGCGGCGATCGCGTCCGCCTCGGCCGCTGCGGCCGCGCCGTCGGTCTGGATCGTGAGCTCCGCGGCACCCGGTGTCGGCGGCTCGAGGGCGAGCAGCGCGTGCACGGCGGCGAGGGATGCGGCATCCATCAGCTCCATGATCGCCGGCTGCGCACCCGACGCCGTGACGGCCGCGGATGCCTCGGCCGCCGTGCGCACGTCGCGGAACGTCGCCGCGATCGTGCACACCTCGCCGGGCACGAGCCGGCGCAGCTTCAGAGTGGCGCCGACGATCACCCCGAGAGTGCCCTCGGAGCCGATGACCAGCGACGTGAGATCCAGACCCGTGACGCCCTTGACGGTGCGATGGCCGAGGTGCAGCAGACGCCCGTCGGCGAGCACCAGGTCGATGCCCAGCACGGCGTCGCGCACGACTCCGTACTTCGCGCACAGCAGCCCGCCGGCGCCCGTGGCGATGTTCCCGCCGACGGTCGAGATGGCGCGGCTCGCGGGGTCGGGCGCCCACCACAGGCCGTGCGGAGCGAGCGCCGCGTTGAGATCGGCGTTCAGGATCCCGGGTTCGACGACGGCCGTGAGGTCGTCGGGGCTCACCTCGAGGATGCGGTCCATCGCGCGCACCGAGAGCGCGATCTCGCCGCCGCCCGCATTCGCTCCGCCCGCCAGCCCCGTGCCGGCACCGCGGGTGACGACGGGGGTGCCGGTCTCGCTCGCGATGCGCAGGACCTGCTGCACGTCGTCGACGGAGCGGGCGTGGACGACGGCGATCGGGAGTCCGGATGCCGCGTGCCCCGACTTGTCGGCGCGCGCCGCGGCCAGCGACTCCGGCGCGGTGTCGACCCGCTCGCCGAGAACCGAGCGCAGGCGCTCGAGGACGCCGGCCTCACTCACGAGAGGCGCCGGCGACCCGCGACCACTCCGACCGCGATCGCGACCACGCCGAAGCCCAGCCCGACCCAGACGTTGCCCATGCTCCACCAGGCCACGCTCGCCGACGCGTACACGAGGAGCTCGACGATCCCGCGGACGAACGGGTGCACCGCGAAGACGGCGCGGGGCGAGACGAACAGTGCCCACACGAGGATCGCCGCGACGGGCGCCACGATGCCGGCCGCGATGTTCCACGGGAACGGCCACATCGTGAAGCCCCACAGCGCCAGCGTCGCGAACGCGAAGATCTCACACAGGAACGCCAGGACGTCGATGGCCGTCAGCGGCGCACGCGTTCCCGGTGCCTGCTCGGCGGCCGGTGACGGGGCGCCGCCGGGCGCCGCGGAGGCGGTCCTGTTCGAGGGCGCGGGGGAGCCGTTCGGCGTGTCGGACATGCCTCAAGTCTACGGCGCGGGGTGGGCGCGGCTCACGGTCGCGGGCGGCGGCCGGCCCTCGTCACGCGGAATCGGTCGCGGATTCCGCGTCGGCAGAAGCCGTGGCCTCGGAGCTGAACGGGCGGCCGTGCTCGCCCGCCGCCGAGACCGCGCTCGTGGCAGCCGTCGCAGTGGCGAGCCCGGGGGCTCCGAGGCCCATCGGGGTGTTCTCGCCCTTGGGCGCCGCGCCCCGGGGCGACTTCCCGCCGGTGCCGGTGGCGGTGCCGGTGCCGCTGCCGTTGTCCGGGTTGCCGGTGCCGTAGTTCGGGGTGCCGTTGTTCGGGTTGCCGTTGCCCGGCACGCCGCCGTTGCCGTTGCCGGTGCCGTTCGTCGGGGTGCCGTTGCCGGTGACCCCGTCATTCCCGGTCACGCCGCCGTTGCCGTTGCCGTTGCCGTTGCCGGCCCCGTGGGGCGGCGCGCCGGTGCCGTGCGACGGGGATCCGTGCCCCGGGCTCTCGGGCGTGCTCGTGACGGGCGTGCCGCCGCCGTCCGTGGGGGCGGCGGAGGCGTCGCCAGCGGGCGCCTCGGTCACGGTCTGACCGCCGGCCGACGCCGCCGCGGCGCTGCCGTCGGTGGGCGGCGCGTCACCGGAAGCGGCGACAGTCGACTCGGGTATGACCGGAATGTCGGCCGGGCGGGGTCCCGCGTCGAGCAGGGCGGGACGGTCGCCCTTGGACGACAGCAGGCCCGGGGTCAGGGGGACGGTGTCGGAGATGCTCGTCGACTCCGTCTTCACCGGCTCGGGCGCTGCGGCGGGCAGCACGACGGCGGCCGCGACCACGCCGCCGACGACGACGAGGCTCGCCGCGATGCCGGAGGCGGCGCCGATGCCGGCGAGTGCCGAACCGGTCACGCCCGCCGCCGCGGTCGCGGTCGCGGCCGAGGCGCCGACCGTGGCCGCTGTCGCGCCGGCGGATGCGGTCGCGCCGACGGATGCGGTCGCGCCGGCGGATGCCGACGCAGCGGAAGCGCCCGCGCCGAGGCTTGCCGCCCCGGTGCCCGACGCGGCGCCGGCCCCGGCAACGCCCGAGCCGGTCGTCGCGGCGCCTGTCGCGCCTGCGCCCGCGGCGGCGCCCTTGGTGACGGTGGGGATCACGGTGACGGCCCCCTGCACGACGCCCGAGGGCATCGCCGCGAGCGCCACGAGCGGGGCGCTCGCCCCCTGCAGCGTCGCCAGGTATCCGGCGGCTCCGGTCGCCCCGAGGGCCAGCGGCAGCAGCACGAGCGCGAGCCGGCCCGAGACCTCCTTGGCCTCACTGGCGACGATGGTGCAGCGCACGCAGTCCGCCAGGTGACGATCGACCTTCGCCTGGTCGCGTCGGCCGAGGTTGCGGCGCGTGTGGGCGCCGAGATGCTCGATGGTCCACTGGCAGTCCGAGCCGTCGGCGACGGTGCGGAGGTGCGCCTGGATCCAGGCCTCCCGCAGTCCTTCCCGTGCGCGGAAGGTGAGTTGCGCGACCGCCGTGGGCTTCATACCGAGCAGCGGTGCGATCTCGGCGGGCTTCATCTGCTCGATCTCGGAGTACCACAGCACCTCCTGCCAGCGGGTCGGCAGGCTGCGGAACGCCTGGTGCGTGAGTCCTCGGTCGAGGGCGGCCTCGCTGACATGCTCTTCGGCAGCCGGGTCCTCGACGCCCTCGAGCGCTTCGTACGGGGCATCGCGCTGGGCGCGGCCCCACGTCGCGGCGGTGTTGCGGATGCTCGTGAACAGGTACGCGCGGAACGAACCGGTCGGCCCGCGGCCGGTGAGGATCGACTGGTAGATGCGGGTGTAGGCCTCCTGCACCAGATCGTCGGGGTCGAGGCTCGAGGTCAGGTTGCGCGCGACGGTCACGCCGGCGCGGTAGTGACGCCGCCACAGCTCGCCGAACGCGCCGCGATCGCCGGACCTCGAGCGCAGCACCAGGTCCGCGTCGGCGAAACCGATCGGCTCGCGCGCCTCGTCGTGATCCATCGCATCCCCAGGGTGTCGGCGGGCGCGGGCGGCCTTCGACCGTGCCCTCGTGCGGGCTCCCAGCGCCGCACCCGTCCATTGTCGTCGCGAAAGGCCGGTTTGACCAGGGGATGCCGCGACGGCCAGCTCGATCGTGGCGAACTGTTTCGCGAACTCGCGTAATAGATCGGGCCGACCGCGGTCTCTCTCATCAGAAGGCATGTCGCTCTCGCGTGGGGCGTATCGACTGCCTCCCGCGGTCCCGATCCGCGGGGCATGGCGGGGCCCGGAGGTATCTCGGGGGAGGGATCTCCGGCCCCGCCTTCATCGTTCCCGGCTCAGACGGGCTCCCCCGCGACCCAGACGCGCCGGACCTCGAGCGCGTCGTCCAGCAGCACGGCGTCGCCGATGCTGCCGATGTCGAGGCGGCCGAGATCGGGGCGGCCGATCGCCGCCGCCGGGATCGACGTCGCCGCCGCGACCGCATCCGTCAGCGGCACTCCGGCCCCGGCCACCCGCCGGATCGCCGCGTCCTGGGTCAGCGTCGAGCCGGCGATCGACCCGCCGTCGTCGAGACGCGCGACGCCGTCCGACACCGTCACCCCCAGGCCGCCGAGCCGGTACCGGCCGTCAGCCGCCCCGGCCGCCGCCATCGCGTCGGTGACCAGCGCGATACGGTCGCGGGCCGCGGCGAACAGGGTCGCGACGAGCTCCAGGTCGACGTGGACGCCGTCGGCGATCACCTCGAGCGTGACGCGGTCGTCGCGCAGTGCCGCGACGACGGGCCCGGGGGCGCGATGGTGGATGCCGCGCATCGCGTTGAACGCATGCGTGAGCACCGTCGCGCCGGCGTCGAAGGCGCGGTGCGCGGCCGTCGCGTCGGCGTCGGTGTGGCCGACGGCCACCACGACCCCGGCCTCGGTGAAGCGGCGGATCGCGTCGTCGGCACCGGGCAGCTCGGGTGCGAGCGTCACCTGCCGGATCGTGCCGCGCCCGGCCTCGAGCAGCAGGTCGACGGATGCCGCGTCCGGCGCGCGCAGCCGGCCCGCGGTGTGGGCGCCTTTGTGTCCGGGGTCGAGGAAAGGGCCCTCGAGGTGAGAGCCGAGGACGGTCGGATCGGCGGCGCACGCGTCGGCGACCATCGCGGCCCGCGCGGCCATCTCGTCGAGCGACGCCGTCACCAGCGAGACGACGGCGCGCGTCGTGCCGTGGGCGAGGTGCAGGGCGCGTCCTGCCCGCACCGCGTCGGGGCCGTCGTCGTAGGTGGCCCCGCCCCCGCCGTGCCCGTGGATGTCGACGAACCCCGGGACGAGGCATCCGCCGCCGCCGTCGACGACCTCGTCCGCGACGGGCCGGTCGCCTCCGTCGCCCACCGCGGCGACCCGGCCGGCGTCCAGCAGCACCCACGCGGCGGCGGTGCCGGGCGGGATCGTGGATCCGAGGACGCGGACGGAGTGGATCAGCGTGCTCATCGGTCGGCCCACGGGATCTCGTCGGAGGGGTGGAAGCCGATCCCGAGGCTCGTCCAGAGCGGGCCGAGGGCGCCGACGCGGGCGCGGAACGACTCCCACGTGCGCAGTTCGCTCTCGCCGGTCGCGGGCGACCACCCCGCCTCGGCCGCCGCGGCGACGCGGGGGAAGGCCATGAGATCGATGTCGGCCTCGGTGCGGATCGTCTCGGTCCACAGCGGTGCCTCGACGCCGAGGATGTCGGCGTCCTCGATGCCGGCGATGACCTCGGACGGCTCCCACGAGTAGGCGCGTTCGACGCTCGTGGGGCCGTTCGCCCACGCGAGTCCGAGCTGGGGGCCGGACGGGTACTGCATGTCGAGGTAGATCGCGTCGGCGGGCGAGAGGATCAGCTGCGACCCGTTCGCGACGAACGCGCGGGCGCGATCGTCCATGCCGCCGGTCGGAGTGACGAAGCCCCAGTACTGTCCGATCGTGGTGTCGGCGATGCCGGCGGCGGCGCCCGCCTCGTGCCACGCGACCGGGGTCTTGCCGAGGTCGGCGATGATCGCGCTGGCGCGGGCGATGAACGACGCGAAGTCCTCGTCGCTCGTGCTGAGCGACTCGTCGCCGCCCAGGTGCAGGTACGGGCCGGGGGTCATCGCGGCCAGCTCGCCGAACACATCGGCGACGAAGTCGTACGTCGCCTCGTCGCCGATCTTCAGCGACGAGAAGCCGACGGCGATCCCGGTGTAGGGCTCTCCGGGTGCCGGCTCGCCGCCGCCGTGGAGGCGGATGATCTCGCGCATCTCGTCATTGACGCTCGGGTCCTCGGCGAGCTCGGGGTAGGCGAGTCCGACCGCGTGGGTGTGCCCCGGCATGTCGATCTCGGGCACCACGATCATGTGCCGCGAGGCCGCGTACGAGACGATCTCGCGGTATTCGTCCTTGGTGTAGAAGCCGCCCGGGTCCCCACCGACCGACGTCGCGGCGGCATGCTCGGTGAGCTCCGGCCGCGATTCGAGCTGGAGCCGCCAGCCCTGGTCGTCGGTGAGGTGCAGGTGCAGCGCATTGAACTTGAGCGACGCGGCGCGGTCGATGTAGCCCTTCACGGTCGCGAGGGGGTGGAAGTGCCGCGCGACGTCGAGCATGACGCCGCGGTAGGCGAATCGCGGCGCATCGGCGATCGTGACCGCCGGGATGATCCACTCCTCGCCGTCGCGGGCGACGAGCTGGGTCAGGGTCTGCACTCCGTAGAAGAGTCCGGCGGCGTCGGCGCCGGTGACGACGACGGATGCCGCGTCCGCGGCGATCCGGTACGACTCCGCCGCGCCGGCGGAGGGGTCGACGCGCAGGGCGATCGCGGCCCCGTCCCGTCGGGCGAGGGTCAGGCCGGTGCGCGCCTGGAGCACCGACGAGAGCGCGGCCGCGGCAGCGGCGTCGCCGGTCACGGCGGTCTCGCCGCTCAGCCGGAACGGCTCTCCGGGTCCCGCCTCGATCGATGCGGGGGCGGGGACGACGGAGGGGAGCGACACGGTGTCTCCATTCTGGGCCGCCGGAGCGCAGCCGGCGAGCAGCGCGACGACGAGCACAGTGGCTGCCGTGACAGCCCGTCTCCGGCGACGCGTCATGTAAAGAGTCCTAACAAAAGGGTCCGGCTTAGCCTACCAGGGCCGATTCGGGCGCTGCGAGAGCGACGGCATCCGTTATGCTCGGGATGTCGCGACTGGCGTTGAGGTGGGTCACCACCGGGGAGCGACCGACAACGGCATTCGACCGCGCGCCTGGGCCGATGCGGGACAACCAACCGAAGCCGTCGTCAAGGAGATCGCCATGACCGATCAGTACTTCAACGCCCCTCTCGCCGAGGTCGATCCCGAGATCGCTCAGGTGCTCGAGCGCGAGCTCGAGCGTCAGCGCGGCTACCTCGAGATGATCGCCTCCGAGAACTTCGTCCCCGTCTCGGTGCTCGAGTCGCAAGGCTCGGTGCTCACCAACAAGTACGCCGAGGGCTACCCGGGCCGCCGGTACTACGGCGGCTGCGAAGAGGTCGACGTCGCCGAGGAGCTCGCGATCCTGCGGGCCAAGGCGCTCTTCGGTGCGGAGTTCGCCAACGTGCAGCCCCACTCGGGCGCGACCGCCAACGCGGCGGTGCTGCACGCCATCGCGCGCCCCGGCGACACGCTGCTCGGGCTCTCGCTCGACCAGGGCGGTCACCTCACACACGGCATGAAGATCAACTTCTCGGGCCGTCTCTACGACATCGTCGCGTACGGCGTCGACCCCGAGACCTCCACCGTCGACATGGACGAGGTCGCGCGCCTCGCGCGCGAGCACCGGCCCAAGGTGATCATCGCGGGCTGGTCGGCGTACCCGCGTCAGCTCGACTTCGCACGCTTCCGCGCGATCGCCGACGAGGTCGGCGCCTACCTGTGGGTCGACATGGCGCACTTCGCCGGCCTCGTGGCCGCGGGACTGCACCCGAACCCGGTGCCCCACGCGCACGTCGTCTCGTCGACGGTGCACAAGACGATCGGCGGCCCCCGCTCGGGCTTCATCCTCACCAACGACGCCGACCTCGCCAAGAAGATCAACACGGCGGTGTTCCCGGGCCAGCAGGGCGGCCCTCTCATGCACGTCATCGCCGCCAAGGCCACCGCGTTCAAGCTCGCCGGCACGCCCGAGTTCAAGGAGCGTCAGGAGCGCGTGCTGCGCGGTGCGCGCATCATCGCCGAGCGGCTGTCGCAGCAGGACGTGACGGATGCCGGCATCTCGGTGCGCTCCGGCGGCACCGACGTGCACCTGGTGCTGGTCGACCTCCGCCACGCCGCGATCGACGGCAAGCAGGCCGAAGACCTTCTGCACGAGATCCACATCACGGTGAACCGCAACGCCGTGCCGAACGACCCGCGGCCGCCGATGGTGACCTCGGGCCTGCGGATCGGCACGCCCGCCCTCGCGTCGCGCGGGTTCGGCGACGCCGAGTTCACCGAGGTCGCCGACATCATCGCCCTCGCGCTGCTGCCCGACGCCGACCTCGCGGCGCTGCGCACGCGCGTGGCCGCGCTGACCGCGGCCTTCCCGCTCTATCCGGGACTCCGCCACTGAGCGGAAGTCGGCTCACGCCGCCCCGTCGTCGTGTACCAGGCTCGGACACAGACGACTGCGGATGCCGCGGCCCGCGGCATCCGTCACCCCACATCAACTCGAGAAACCACGCGGAGGTTGAGAAACCACGCGTACCGCGGTGTCTCAACCTCCGCATGGTTTCTCAACCTCGACGGAGGCAGGACATGACCGCACAACGACTGGATGGGCGCGCCGCATCGGCCGCGATCAAGGAAGAGCTGCGCGAGCGCGTCGCCGCGCTGAAGGAGAAGGGCATCGTGCCCGGCATCGCGACCGTGCTGGTGGGCGCCGACCCGGCCTCGCAGCTGTACGTCGGCATGAAGCACCGCGAGTCCGAGGCCATCGGCATGAACTCGATCCAGCGCGAGCTGCCCGCCGATGCCACGCAGGCCGACGTCGAGGCCCTCATCGACGAGCTCAACGCCGACCCGGCGTGCCACGGCTACATCGTCCAGCTGCCGCTGCCGAGGCACATCGACACCGACGCGATCCTCGAGCGCATCGACCCCGCGAAGGACGCCGACGGCCTGCACCCGACGAACCTCGGCCGCCTCGTGCTCAACGTCAACGCGCCGATCACGACTCCGCTGCCGTGCACGCCGCGCGGCGTGATCGAGCTCCTGCTGCGCAACGACTACGACCTCACGGGCAAGGATGTCGTCGTCGTGGGCCGGGGCGTCACCATCGGCCGCTCGATCGGGCTGCTGCTGACGCGCCGCGAGATCAACGCCACCGTGACCCTCACGCACACCGGCACCGCCGACCTGTCGCACCACCTGCGCCAGGCCGACGTCATCGTGGCGGCCGCCGGGGTCAAGCACATCGTGCGCGCCGAGGACGTCAAGCCCGGCGCCGCAGTGCTCGACGTCGGCGTGACGCGCGAACGCGACCCCGAGACCGGCAAGTCCAAGGTGTACGGCGACGTCCACCCCGACGTCGCCGAGGTCGCCGGCTTCCTCTCGCCGAACCCGGGCGGAGTGGGCCCGATGACCGTGGCGCTGCTCATGACGAACGTCGTCGAGGCCGCCGAGCGCGCCGCGGGCTGAGGCATCCGTCCGCTTCACCTGCGCCGGCGTCGAGCACCCCTCGCTCCCGCAGAACCCAGGCGTTCGGCGGGAGGCGGCGGCCGGGCTCAGCCGAGCTCGTCGAGCATGCGGCGCTGCTCGTCGGTGAGGCCGTCGTTCAGCTCGCGGCGACCCGCCGCGGCCTCGGGGTTCGGGACCGCCGGGGCCGAGGCATCCGTCGTGGCCGCGCGCGACCCCGTGGCCCTGTCGTAGAGGGCGCCGGTGTGGGACTCCACCCTGTCGTCGATCGCGTCGTAGATCGCCCATCCGATCAGCAGGATCGCCGGGGGCAGCAGGTAGCCCCAGATCCAGCCGAAGAAGCCGCCGCCGATCGAGACGCCCGACAGCAGCACGGTGCCGATCCACACGACCAGGGCGACCGCGAACGCGATCAGCAGCTCGACGAGCTTCTCGCCCGCCCGGCCGCGCTTCGCGGCCATCGAGCGGAACCACTTCTCGACGAGCGGCTTGATCCAGATCACGAGCGCCGTCAGGACGATCCCCGCCCAGAGGGCCGCCCATCCCACGCGGGCCGGGGTGAGCCAGCCCACCACCAGCAGCACGACGACGTTGAACACGAGCAGCGACACGAACCGCACGACCCACTTCCTCATGGGATCACTGTGCCATGCTCCCGCGCGATCCGCTCCGCAGCCACTTCCTGCGCCACCCTCGGGCGCACGAGCGCATCTTCCGACTGCGGAGCGGTCGAGCCTGTGTGCTCCGCAGTCGGAATGTGCGGTGAACGGGACGCGCGAACCGCGGATTGCGACGGCGGATGCCGAGCCGGCGCGGCGGGTCAGTACGAGGCGCGCTCAGTGCCGGGGCCGGCGGGGATGAATCGGGCCGCGAGAGCCTCCGAGCCGCGGGCGAGGAGCGCGGTGTCGGCGCCGACCAGCACGAACGACGCGCCCGCCTGGAGGTAGGCGTCGGCAGCGGCGGGGTCGAACGCGTTCACGCCGACGGGCTTGCCCGCCGCGCGGACGGCGTCGAAGGTGCGCAGCGCTGCGGCGACCACATCCGGGTGCGTCTGCTGACCCAGCAGCCCCATCGACGCGGCGAGGTCGCTGGGGCCGACGAAGACGCCGTCGACGCCGTCGACCGCCGCGATCTCGGCCGCGGCGTCGACGCCGGCGGCGGTCTCGATCTGCACGAACAGCGACACGTGCGCGTCGGCGTCCTGGAGATAGTCGTCGACCCGGTTCCAGCGGGCCGAGCGGGCGAGCGCCGAGCCGACGCCGCGTGTGCCCCGCGGCGGGTAGCGCACGGCGGCGACGGCGGCTTCGGCATCCGCCCTCGACGACACCATCGGCACGAGCAGGTTCTGGGCGCCGAGGTCGAGCACCTGCTTGATCGTGACGACCTCGCCGATCGGCACCCGCACGACCGGCGTCACCGGGTACGCGGCGACGGCCTGCAGCTGGGCGAGCGCCGACTCCAGGCCGTTGGGGGAGTGCTCCATGTCGATGAGCACCCAGTCCAGGCCCGATCCGGCGCAGATCTCGGCGACCAGCGGCGAGCCCGAGCACACCCACATCCCCGCGAGCGGGCGCCCGGCCCCGCCCAGCGCGGCGCGGAACGTCGGGGTCAGACGAAGCGACACTCGATCACCCCCATCGGTCCGTAGTCGCACCTGACGCTATCGCCCCGCGAGACCCACATGGGGCGCGTGAACGAACCCGCGAGGATGATCTCGCCGGCTTCGAGCCGCCCGCCGTGCTGATGGAACTTGTTCGCCAGCCACGCGACGCCCGTCGCGGGGTGGCCGAGCACGCCGGCGGCCACGCCGGTCTCTTCGATCTCGCCGTTGCGGCTCAGGACGCCGGGAACCCAGCGGAGGTCGATCTCGTCGGGCCGCTTGCGCACCTCGCCGAGCACCATCGCGCCGTACGCCGCGTTGTCGGCGATCGTGTCGACGATCGTGCGTCCCTCGAGCTCGATGTGGGAGTTCAGCACCTCGAGCGCCGGCACGGCATGGTCGATCGCCGCGAGGGCGTCGTCGAGCGTGCAGTCCGGCCCCTCCAGCGGCCGCGCGAGCACGAACGCGAGCTCGACCTCGATGCGCACGTTCGAGAACCGATCGACGGGGATCTCGGCGCCGGAGCGGTACACGGTGTCGTCGAACATCACGCCGTAGTCCGGCTCGGTGATGCCCGTCGCCTGCTGCATCGCCTTCGAGGTGAGCCCGATCTTGCGGCCCACGAGGCGCCTGCCGTCCGCGATCATGCGGTCGCGCCACACCCCCTGGATCGCGTACGAGTCCTCGACCGTGGCCTCCGGATACCGCGCCGTGATGCGGGGGATCACGCCGTGCGTGCGGTCGGCCTCGGCCAGCTCGGCCGCGAGCTGCGCGACGATGTCAGGCGACAGCATCCGTCCCCCTTCCCGTGCTGTGCTCACGACCGGTCATCGCCGCGCGTGCGGTCTGATCCTGCACACGGTACCGTCCTGGCCCGCGGTGGGCGTCGATGCGTTCCGGAGCGCACATCACAGCTGGTGGCCGAGTTTGTACTCGCCCTGCTTCCAGCTGGGGAGCTCTTCGGCCTGGTCGTCGGGGCGGGTGTACGAGAAGCCGTCGGCGCCGATCGTCACCGCCATCTCGGACTCGTCGGTGCGTGCGACGACCGGCTGCGGGTTGCCGTCGAGATCGAGCACGAGGGATGCCTCGGTGTACCACGACGGAACCACGGGGTTTCCCCACCAGTCGCGGCGCTGGTTGTCGTGCACGTCCCATGTGACGACCGGGTTGTCGGGGTCGCCGGTGTAGTAGTCCTGCGTGTAGATCTCGACCCGGTGCCCGTCGGGGTCGCGCAGGTACAGGTAGAACGCGTTGCTGACGCCGTGGCGGCCGGGGCCGCGCTCGATCGCATCGGAGCGGCGCAGCGCGCCGAGCTTGTCGCAGATCGCGAGGATGTTGTGCTTCTCGTGGGTCGAGAAGGCCACGTGGTGCATCCGGGGTCCGTCGCCGCCGGTCATCGCGGTGTCGTGCACGGTGGGCTTGCGGCGCATCCATGCGGCGTACACGGTGCCCGCGGCATCCTGGATGTCTTCCGTGACGCGGAAGCCGAGGTCCTGCATGAACTTCACGGCGCGCGGCACGTCGGGCGTGACCTGGTTGAAGTGGTCGAGCCGCACCAGGGCGCCCGGCGTGTACAGGTCGTAGCGCCACGCGAGGCGCTCGACGTGCTCGACGTCGTGGAAGAACTCGTACGGGAAGCCGAGCGGGTCGACCACGCGCACCGAGTCGCCGATGCCCGTGGTGAAACCCTCGGGGCTGCGCCGCACGTCGCAGCCGAGCTCGGTGTAGAACGCGACGGCCTTGTCGAGGTCCTCCGGCGTGCGCACGCGGTACGAGAACGCGGCGACCGCCGCGACCGGACCCTTGCGCAGCACGAGGTTGTGGTGGATGAACTCCTCGATCGAGCGGAGGTAGACGGTGTTCTCGTCCTCCTCGGTCACGACGAGGTCCAGCACGTCGACGTAGAACGCGCGGGATGCCGCGAGGTCGGTCACCACGAGCTCCATGTACGCGCACCGGAGGATGTCGGGCGCGGGGCTCGTCGGGGTCGGCACCGGGTCGTCGGTGTGGATGGGCGCCTCCTGGCTCACGTAGAAGCCCGAGGAGGTGAGGGTCATGTCTTTGCGTTCAGTCATGTTCGCGTCCTTGCGTGTGGGATTCGGGTCGGGGGCGTTTCGTCTCGCTTCGCTCGCTCAACGACCCGGGGCTCCGGGGCGTTGAGCGAGGGAGCGAAGCGACCGAGACGAAACGCATGGGATGCCTCGGATCAGCTCTTGGTATCGAGACGGCGCTGGGGCGCCTCCTCAACCCGGCGGCCGAAGGTGGGGTTGTGCGCCGGGCCGAGCGTGATGTGCACAGCCTGCTGGTCGGTGTAGAAGTCGATCGAGCGGTAGCCGCCCTCGTGGCCGAGCCCCGAGGCCTTGACGCCGCCGAACGGGGTCCGGAGGTCGCGCACGTTGTTGGAGTTCAGCCACACCATGCCCGCCTCGATGGCCTGCGAGAAGTTGTGCGCGCGCTTGAGGTCGTTGGTCCAGACGTAGGCCGCGAGCCCGTAGCGAACTCCGTTGGCGAGCGCGAGCGCCTCCTCGTCGGTGTCGAACGGCGTGATCGCGACGACGGGTCCGAAGATCTCCTCCTGGAAGATCCGGGCCTCGGGTGCGACGTCGGCGAACACCGTCGGGCGCACGAAGTTGCCGGTGTCGAAGCCCACGGGGCGATCGCCGCCGGCGACGAGGCGCGCCTCGGTCTTTCCGATCTCGATGTACGACATGACCTTGTCGTAGTGCTCGGGGTGCACGAGGGCACCGACCTCGGTCGCGGGATCGTGCGGATAGCCGACGACGACGCGATCGGCCTGGGCGGCGTACCGCGCCACGAACTCGTCGTAGATCGGGCGCTCCACGAGGATGCGCGATCCCGCCGTGCAGCGCTCGCCGTTGAGCGAGAACACGCCGAAGATGGTCGCGTCGATCGCCGCTTCGAGGTCGGCGTCGGCGAACACCACCGCCGGGCTCTTGCCGCCGAGCTCCATCGACAGGCCCTTGAGGTGGGGTGCGGCGTTGCCGAAGATGATCTGCCCGGTGCGGCTCTCGCCGGTGAACGAGATGAGCGGCACCTCGGGGTGCTTCACGAGGGCGTCCCCGGCATCCTCGCCCAGTCCGTTCACCAGGTTGAAGACACCCTGGGGGAGCCCGGCCTCCTCGAAGATGCCGGCCCACAGCGAGGCCGACAGCGGCGTGAACTCGGCGGGCTTGAGCACCACGGTGTTGCCGGTGGCCAGCGCCGGGCCGAGCTTCCACGACTCGAGCATGAACGGCGTGTTCCACGGCGTGATGAGCCCCGCGACGCCGATCGGCTTGCGGTTGACGTAGTTCATCTGACGGCCGGGAACCTTGTAGGCATCGTCGGCCTGCGCCACGATCAGGTCGGCGAAGAACCGGAAGTTCTCGGCCGCACGCCGGGCCTGGCCGAGCGCCTGCGTGATCGGAAGCCCCGAGTCGAACGACTCCAGCTCGGCGAGCCGGGCGTCGCGCGACTCGACGATGTCGGCGATGCGGTGCAGCACGCGCGAGCGTTCGCGGGGCAGCAGGCGCGGCCACGGTCCTTCGGTGAACGCGCGGCGGGCGGCCGCGACGGCGCGGTCGATGTCGGCCTTCTTGCCGGCGGCCGCGCGGACGTACGTCTCGTTCGTGACCGGGTCGAGCACGTCGAACGTGTCGCCGTCGGCAGAGTCGACGAACTCGCCGTCGATGTAGTGCTGGATGTGCTCGGGCAGGCCGTCGGGCACGTGCCGCGAATCCAGGGCGGTGGTGGTGTCGGTCATGGGGTGCTCCTTCGCGGGGAGGGGAGGATGACGGATGCCGGTGCCCCGGCATCCGGAGGGTCAGAAGGCCGGCAGGCCCAGGGCCTCGTCGGGGTGCTCGTGGATCATGTAGGCGTCGAGGGTCGCCGACCGGTGCCGGCGGGCCGCCTTCTCGATCTCGCCGAGCGGCGCGCCCGTCTCGACGAGCTGGATGATGTTCTCGTGCTCGCGCACGGACTCGGCGGCGCGGCCGGGGACGAAGCTGAAGGTCGAGTCGCGCAGGTGTCCGAGGCGAGCCCATTCGGCGTTCACGAGCTCGAGCATGCGCGGGTTCGCGCACTTCGAGAACAGTGCCGCGTGGAACTCCTGGTTGAGAGCGGTGAACGCGCGCGGGTCGAAGTGCTCCAGCGTCTCGATCATGAGCTCGTTGATGCGGCGGGCGTTGCGGATGTCGTCGGCGGTGAGCCGGCGCGCGGCCAGCGCCGTCGCGGCGCCCTCGAGGATCGACAGTGCCTGCATGCTGAAGCGGTACTGCGAGTCGTCGACCATCGACACGCGGGCACCGACGTTGCGCTCGAAGGTCACGAGCCCCTCGGCCTCGAGCTGGCGGATCGCCTCGCGCACCGGCACGACGCTCATGTCGAGGTCGCCGGCGATCGCGCCGAGCACCAGGCGGTATCCGGGCGTGAACTCCTGGTTCGCGATGCGCTCCTTGATCCAGTGGTACGCGCGCTGCGACTTGCTCTGGCTCGGCGCCTCGCGGTCTGTCTCGATGTCGCTCATCGGGCGCTCTCCCCGCCGTGCGGCGCCACTTTCCTGTCGTGGCTGCTCAGATCTGTGGCGCCGCGACCGGATTCTGCAGCCGCAGCCGCAGCCGCAGCCGCAGCCGCAGCCGCGCGGTCGGCGTCGAAGCGCGCCCGCCACTCGGCGTTCATCGGGAACAGTCCATCGACCGCGTGGCCCTCCGCGACGCGGTCCGCGATCCACGCGTCCTCGTCCTCCTGGGCGATTGCCGCATCGACGACCTCCTCGACGATTCCGCGGGGGATCACGACGACGCCGTCGGAGTCGCCCACGATGACGTCGCCCGGCTCGACGGTCGTGCCACCGCAGGCCACCGCGACATCGGTGTCCCACGGCACGTGCCTGCGTCCGAGGACGGCGGGGTGCGCGCCGGCGGAGTAGACCGGGATGCCGACCGCGGCGACGGCCGCGGCATCCCTCACCCCTCCGTCGGTCACGATGCCGGCCGCACCGCGGGCGTGGGCCCGGATCGCGAGGATGTCGCCGAGGGTTCCCGATCCGGTCTCGCCGCGCGCCTCGATCACGATGACCTCGCCCTCGCCCACCGCGTCGAACGCGCGCTTCTGCGCGTTGTAGCCGCCGCCGTGCGACGCGAACAGGTCTTCGCGCCCGGGGACGAATCGCAGCGTGCGGGCGATGCCCACGAGCTTGGATTCCGGATGCAGCGGCCGCACGCCGTCGATGTGCACGTTGTTCAGCCCGCGCTTGCGCAACTGTGCCGACAACCCCGCGACCGGCGCGACGCCGAGCTTGGCGCGCAGCTCGTCTGCGAGAACAGGACATCTGGCGGAGGCAGGAGATTCTGCCGCCGATTGTCCTGTCTCCGCCAGATGTCCTGATTCCGGTACACCCTCCGCAGGCAGCCCCGCGGCCTCGCGCGACCCCCAGGCCTCGGCGCGCTGCACATCGTCGAGGGCAGGCATCGAGCCCAGTTCCGGGTCGAAGGGCACCTGGCCCTGCGTCACGGTGGTCACCAGGCGTCCCGACGACGCGCCGTGCGGGTCGTCGACCTCGACCTCGACGACGTCGCCGGGCATCGCGACCGACGACCCGGCGGGAGTCCCGGTGAGGATCACGTCGCCGGTCTCGAGCGTGAAGTGCTGCGACAGGTCGGCCACCAGCTGCGCGAGCGGGAAGATCATGCCCGCCGAGGTGTCGTCCTGCACCAGCGATCCGTTGAGCCAGGTGCGCACCCGCAGTCCGCGAGGATCGACCGCGCGGGCGTCGAAGAGGGACGGCCCGATCGGCGTGTAGCCGTCGCCGCCCTTGGAGCGCACGTTCGAGCCCTTGTCGTTCGCGCGGAGGTCGTAGAGCCCGAAGTCGTTCGCGGCGGTGACCCATCCCACGTGCGCCCAGGCGTCCTCGAGCGAGACGCGGCGTGCCGGCGTGCCGATCACGAGGGCGATCTCGCCTTCGAAGGCCAGCAGCTCGGTGCCGGCGGGCCGCTCGATCGTGCTGCCGGAGGCGGCGAGCGACGACGAGGGCTTGAAGAAGTACGACGGATGCTGCGGCCGCCGGCCCCGCTGATCCGCCCGCGACGCGTAGCTGAGGTGGATCGCGATGACCTTGCCGGGGCGTGCGGGCAGGGCGGCGAATCGTGGATCGGCCGCGGAATCGGCGGCCGGAGCATCCATCTCGTCCATGAGCTTCCTCACTCTTGCGTCGTATCCGAAATCGTATATCATCGGTCGCACGAGCGGCAACCATCACGACGAGAACCGCGACGACGACGTCACCCAGACACAGGAGTCACCCGAATGAGCACATCGCAGCCCGCACCGGGCTTCACCCCCACCGGCACGATCGCCTCCGCGGTCGACCGCCGCCGTGTCGTCTTCGCGACGGTCGTCGGAACGACCGTCGAGTGGTACGACTTCTTCATCTACGCGACGGCTGTCGGCCTCGTGTTCGGCCAGCTCTTCTTCGCACCCCTCGGCGCGAACAGCGCGCTCGTCGCCTTCGCGACCGTGGGCGTGAGCTTCCTGTTCCGCCCGCTGGGCGCCTTCCTCGCCGGGCACTTCGGCGACAAGTACGGCCGCAAGGTCGTGCTGATGTGGACGCTCATCCTCATGGGCGCGGCGACGGCGCTCATCGGCGTGCTGCCCACGTACGAGGCGATCGGCATCGCGGCGCCGATCCTGCTCGTGCTCCTGCGCATCCTTCAGGGCATCTCCGCCGGCGGCGAATGGGGCGGCGCGGTGCTCATGGCCGTTGAGCACGCGCCGAGGCAGCGCCGCGGCGCGTTCGGCGCCTCGCCGCAGATCGGCGTGCCCCTGGGCCTGCTGCTCGCGTCGGGCATCATGGCGCTCATGGCGATGATCGCCCCAGGAGACGCATTCCTGGTCTGGGGCTGGCGCGTGCCGTTCCTGCTCAGCGTGGTGCTGATCCTGGTGGGCTACTACGTCCGCCGCCGCGTCGAGGAGAGCCCGGTCTTCGCCGAGCTCGCCGAGCGCAAGGAGAAGTCCCGGATGCCGATCATCACGCTCTTCCGCAAGCACCTGCTGCTCGTGATCATCGCCGCGCTGGTGTTCGCCGGCAACAACGCCGTCGGCTACATGACGACGGGCGGCTACATCCAGGGCTACGCCACCAACCCCGACGGACCCCTCGTCCTCGAGCGCGGTCCCGTGCTGTGGGCGGTCGCCGGGTCGGCGGTGACGTGGCTGCTGTCGACGCTCGCGGCCGGCTTCATCTCCGACCGCATCGGACGCCGCACGACCTACATCGCCGGGTGGATCCTGCAGCTCGCGGCCGTGTTCCTCCTGTTCCCGCTCGTGAACACCGGTGACATCTGGGTGCTGTTCCTGGGTCTTGCGATCCTCACGATCGGCCTCGGCTTCACGTACGGCCCGCAGGCGGCGCTGTACTCCGAGCTGTTCCCGGCGTCGATCCGCTTCTCGGGGGTGTCGATCTCGTACGCGATCGGCGCGATCCTCGGCGGCGCCTTCGCTCCGACGATCGCGACCGCGCTCGTGGATGCCACGGGCTCGACGACGGCGGTCACCTGGTACCTCGCGGGGATGACGCTCGTGGGCCTCATCGCGACGTTGCTGCTGCGCGACCGCAGCGGCATCCCGCTGGGTCCCGACCACGAGGCCGAGCAGTCCGTGAGCCCCGTCTACGGACTGTCCCGCGCCTGACGCCGCGATCCGAGGGCCCGTCCGCTTCGGTGGGCGGGCCTTCGTCGTGGTCTCGTCACAGCGTGGCGGGCCCCGAGGTCGCGCCTCCCGGGCTCGGGGTGGCTGCCGGGCCCGGCTGGGCTGCGGAGCCCGGCTGGGCTGCGGGGGGCCCGGGCGCGCTGCGGGGCCCGGCCGGGCTGCGGAAACACCAGTCGGTGAGGGCGACACGCCGGTGACGGATGCCTCGGCCCGGCGTGTCGGGCGACGGACTGGTGTTTTCGCACCGCGGGGGGCGGACCGAGAGGCCGCCGCCGGGCCGCCGGTCAGGGCCTCGGCATGCCGGTGACGCGCGTGCGGCCGCGCACCTCGGCGACCACGCGGCCGTCGGTCGTGGCGACCCTGACGTCGTAGAGGCCCGAGCGACCCTCCACCGTGCGGCGCTCGGCGACCGCCTCGAGTTCGTCCCCGTCTCGTGCGGGGGAGAGGAAGGCGATGTCGGCGCCCGACACGAGGGTGACGGCATCCGTCTCGTTGCAGGCCAGGGCGAGCGTCGTGTCGGCGAGGGCGAATACGAGGCCGCCGTGTGCGACGGCGAAGCCGTTGAGCATGTCGGCGCGCACGGTCATCCGGACGACGGCTCGCCCGGGCTCGGCGCGCACCACCCGCATGCCGAGTGCCGTCGAGGCCGCGTCGTGCGCGATCATGCGTCGCGTGTGCTCGGTCGCGTAGACGTCGTCCATGGCGATCCTCCCGCTCGACGTTGAGCCGCTCGCGGCGCTGTGCGATCATCGTACAGAACGAGCGTTCAGTAATCCACGGCGCTCGCCGTCGACGATGACGAACGGATGCCGATGCCGACGATCCTGCGCGACGATCGCGCCGACCGCCTCTGGGTGCGGCTGCACCGTCCTGAAGCGCGCAACGCGATCGACCGCGCCATGGTCGACGAGCTGCACGAGGTGTGCGACGAGCTCGAGCGCGAGCCGCGGATCCTGCTGATCGGTGGGAGCGACGGTGTCTTCGCGGGCGGCGCCGATATCGCCGAGCTGCGCGATCGCACGCCCGCCGACGCGCGCGAGGGCATCAACTCGCGGCTGTTCGACCGACTCGCGCGCCTGCCGATGCCCGTGATCGCGGTCGTCGACGGGTGGGCCCTCGGCGGCGGGGCCGAGCTGGCGTACGCCGCGGACCTCCGCATCGCGAGCGACCGGGCGCGCTTCGGGAGCCCCGAGCCGTCGCTGGGCATCGTCCCCGCCGCCGGCGCGACGTGGCGCCTCCCGCGGCTCGTCGGCGAGCCGCTCGCGAAGCACATGCTGCTGGCCGGTCGCGTGCTCGACGCACGCGAGGCCCTGGCCGCCGGGCTCGTGGTCGCGGTGCACGATCCGTCCGAGCTCGATGCCGCGGCCGATGCCCTCGTCGATCGCATCGCCGCACTCGACCCGCTCGCGATCCGGCACACGAAGCGGCTGATCGACGATCCCACCGACGATCCGCGGGCCGCGGCCGAAGCCGCGCAGGCCGAGTGCTTCGGCTCACCCGCGAAGTACGAGCGCATGACCGCCTGGCTCGACCGGCGGCCGGAGAGGAAGAACGCATGACCCTGGAATCCGCCATCGGCGACATCACGCCGGATGCTTCGGCTGCGCCGCTGCTCGAGAGCTTCATCGCCGACGCGTGGCGCGCGCCGGACGCGACCCGCACCACGCTGCTGCAGGATGCCGCGACCGGCGCCCCGGTCGCGCGCGTGGGCGATGCTCCCGACATCGCCGCCGCCGTCGACTACGCCCGCACGGTGGGGCAGGCGTCGCTGGGCGAGCTGCCGTTCCACCGCCGCGCGCTCATCCTGAAGGCGCTCGCGCAAGCGCTCACCGCCGCGAAGGACGACCTCTACGCCGTCAGCGCGCAGACCGGAGCCACCGTGCGAGACAGCATGATCGACGTCGACGGTGGCATCGGCGTGCTCTTCACCTACGGTTCGAAGGGTCGCCGTGAGCTGCCGAACGCGACGACTCTCGTCGACGGCCCGCCCGAGAACCTGTCGCGCGACGGCGGCTTCGGCGGCCAGCACGTGTGGACGCGCCTGCCCGGCGTCGCGTTCCAGGTGAACGCCTTCAACTTCCCGGTGTGGGGCATGCTCGAGAAGTTCGCGCCGGCGTTCCTCGCCGGTGTGCCCTCGATCGTCAAGCCCGCCACGCCGACCGCGTATCTCACCGCGGCCGCCGTGCGCGTGATGACGGAGTCGGGCCTGCTGCCCGACGGCTCGCTGCAGCTCGTCGTCGGCTCGGCGCACGGGTTCCTCGACCTCCTCGACGCGCGCGACGCCGTGGGGTTCACCGGCTCCGCCTCGACCGGGCGGATGCTGCGCCGCGACGACGCGGTCGTGGTGCGCGGTGTGAGCCTCACGACGGAGGCCGATTCGGTCAACGCCGCGATCCTCGGCCCCGACGCGGCCACCGGCACGCCGGAGTTCGAGGCGTTCGTCGCCTCGGTCGTCACCGAGATGACGGCCAAGGCCGGGCAGAAGTGCACCGCGATCCGGCGCGTCATCGTGCCCGAGGCATCCGTCGACGACGTCATCGAGGCGGTGCGCGCGCGCCTCGCGGCGAAGGTCGTGCTCGGCGACCCGCGGGCGGAGGGCGTCACGATGGGTCCGCTCGCGAGCCTCGCGCAGCGCGACGAGACGATCGCGCGCGTGCGCGACCTGGTCTCCGGCGGCGGCGAGATCGTGATCGGCTCGCTCGAGGAGCCCGAGGCCGTGCGGGCCGACGGCCCGGTCGCAGGCGACGGGGCGTTCGTCGCGCCCGTGCTGCTGCGGTTCGCGGATGCCTCGGCCCCGGCCGTGCACGACATCGAGGCGTTCGGACCCGTCGCCTCGGTGCTCGGCTACCGCGACCTCGACGACGCGGTACGCCTCGCGAACCTCGGCGGAGGCTCGCTCGTGGCGACCGTGTGCTCGGCCGATCCTGGCGTGGTCGGGGCGCTCGTGCGCGGCATCTCGCCGTGGCACGGGCGGGTGCTCGTCCTCGACGGCTCGGTCGCGCGCTCTTCCACGGGGCACGGTTCGCCGGTGCCGCACCTCGTGCACGGCGGACCCGGGCGCGCCGGTGGCGGCGAAGAGCTCGGCGGCATCCGCTCGGTGCTCCATTACATGCGCCGCACCGCGCTGCAGGGATCGCCGGGCGTGCTCACCGGGCTCACCGGGCAGTGGCGCGCGGGTGCGGCCGCGGATGACGGCACCCACCCCTTCCGCAAGCCGCTCGCATCGCTCCGCGTCGGCGACCGTGTCGTCTCGGAGCCCCGCCCGGTGACCCTCGACGACATCGAGCACTTCGCGGACTTCACCGGCGACCGCTTCTACGCGCACATGGACGAGGAGGCCGCGGCTGCGAACCCCTTCTTCCCGGGGCGTGTGGCGCACGGATACCTGCTGCTCTCGTGGGCGGCGGGGCTCTTCGTCGACCCGGATCCGGGTCCGGTGCTCGCGAACTACGGTCTCGAGAACCTGCGGTTCGTCACCCCGGTGTCGCCGGGCGACGAGGTGCGGGTCACCCTCACGGCGAAGCAGATCAGCCCCCGCGAGAGCGAGGAGTACGGCGAGGTGCGCTGGGACGCCGTGCTCGTGAACCAGCGCGACGAGGTCGTCGCCACCTACGACGTGCTGACCCTGGTCGCCAAGGAGTAGCCCGCCCCGCGGGCTGTGGGCTGCGGGCTGCGGGCTGTGGGCTGTGGGCTGCGGAAACACCAGTCGGTGACGGCGACACGCCGGTAACGGATGCCTCGGCCCGGCGTGTCGGGTGACGGACCGGTGTTTTCGCACCCGGCGCGCGGGGGGCCGAGCGGAACTACGCGGCGGGCGGGGGAGCGGCCCACCGCCGGGAGCGTCAGCGGGCGCGGAGGCCGTCGAGGGCGACCGAGACGGTCGCGTCGGCGAGGGCCGCGGCATCCATAGGCCCGCCGGGGCGGTACCACTCGACGATCGAGTTGATCATGCCGAACAGCAGTCGCGAGGTCGTGCCCGAGTCGAGGTCGGCGCGAAGAGATCCCTCGGCGTGCGCCGCGTCGACGAGCTCCGAGACGCGGTGGTCGAACTCGCGGCGGCGGCGGATCGCGTCGCGCTCGACGACGGTGTTGCCGCGCACGCGCAACAGCAGGGTGACGTAGGGGAGCTCCTCGACGAGCACACTGACCGCGCCGCGCAGCACGAACTCCAGGCGGTCGGCGGCCGTTCCCTCGAGAGCGCCGGATGCCTCGACCACCGCCTCGAGCCCGTCCAGCGCGCGATCGAGCGCCCGCCGCAGCAGTTCCTCCTTGCCGCTGACGTGGTAGTACAGCGCCGACTTGCTCGTGCCGAGGCGCTCGGCGAGGACGCTGATCGAGGTGGCCTCGTACCCGCGCTCGTTGAAGGTCGCGACGGCGATGTCGAGCACCGTGTCGAGGTCGTACGGCGCGCGGTCGAGGCGTCCGTTCCCCTTGCGGAACGTCGTGGCCGAGGCATCCGTCGTGGACGCCGCCGTGTTGCCGCTCATGGAACGCAAGAGTAGCATTACTGAACGACCGGTAAGTAGCGCAAGGAGGCGCCATGAGCACCGCGACCATCGCCCGCGACATCGACGCGGACGGGCAGGCGCGTTTCGACGAGATCATCGCCGCCGACGACAAGATCGAGCCGGCCGATTGGATGCCCGACGCCTACCGACGCACGCTGGTGCGGCAGATCTCGCAGCACGCGCACTCCGAGATCATCGGCATGCAGCCCGAGGGCAACTGGATCACGCGGGCGCCGAGCCTCAAGCGCAAGGCGATCCTCATGGCCAAGGTGCAGGACGAGGCGGGGCACGGGCTGTACCTCTACTCCGCCGCGCAGACCCTCGGCACCGCGCGCGAAGAGATGTACGAGCAGCTCCTCACCGGCAAGGCGAAGTACTCCTCGATCTTCAACTACCTCACACCGACCTGGGCCGACATGGGCTCGATCGGCTGGCTCGTCGACGGCGCGGCGATCTGCAATCAGGTGCCGCTGTGCCGTGCGTCGTACGGGCCGTACGCCCGGGCGATGATCCGCATCTGCAAGGAGGAGTCGTTCCACCAGCGCCAGGGATTCGAGGTCCTCCTCGCGCTCATGAACGGCACCGAGGCACAGCGCGAGATGGCGCAGGAGTCGGTCGACCGCTGGTACGCGCCGGCGCTCATGATGTTCGGACCGCCCGACGACGCGTCGCCCAACTCGGCCCAGTCGATGGCGTGGAACATCAAGCGCTTCTCGAACGACGAGCTGCGCCAGCGCTTCGTCGACATGATCGTGCCGCAGGCCGAGATCCTCGGGGTGACCCTTCCCGACCCCGATCTGCGCTGGAACGACGAGCGCGGCCACTGGGACTACGGCGAGCTCGACTGGGACGAGTTCCGCGCGGTGCTCGCCGGTCGCGGCCAGGCCAACAGCATCCGCATCGCCAAGCGCCGCCGCGCGCACGAGGACGGCGCGTGGGTGCGCGAGGCCGCCCGCGCCTACGCCGCGAAGCGGCACTCGAGCCCCGAGGAGGTGGCGTCATGACCGGTCCCGGTGCGACCGACGGCGGGCGGCGCGAGACGTGGCCGCTGTGGGAGGTGTTCGTGCGCTCGGCGCGCGGGCTCTCGCATGTACACGCGGGCTCGCTCCACGCCCCCGACGCGCAGCTCGCGCTCCACAACGCGCGCGACCTCTACACCCGCCGCGGCGAGGGGGTGTCGATCTGGGTCGTGCCGTCGGCCGCGATCGCGGCATCCGATCCCGACGCGCGCGGTGCCTTCTTCGAGTCGCCGCAGGGCAAGGACTACCGCTACCCGACCGCGTACACGGCTTCGGCCGACGTGCCGCACCTGTGAGGCTCCGATGATCGACCGTCTCACGCTGCTTCAGAAAACGGATGCGAAGACGGATGCCGCTGCCGAGGCATCCGGAACCCCCATGCCCGCGCCGAGCGACGTCGTGGCGCGATACGCGCTCGGCCTCGGCGACGATGCGCTCATGCTCGCGCAGCGACTCGGGGAGTGGATCTCGAACGCCCCCGAGCTCGAGGAGGACGTCGCCCTCGGCAACATCGGGCTCGACCTGCTCGGCCACGCGCGGGCGCTGCTGACGTACGCGGGCTCGGCGTGGGGCAAGACCGAGGACGACCTGGCGTACTTCCGCGACGAGCCGGAGTTCCGCAATCGCTGGCTGTTCGAGCTGCCGAACGGCGCGGGCGGGCTCGATTTCGCCTTCACGATCCTGCGGCAGCTGGTCGCGTCGCTGTACTTCGGCGCCTTGTACCGGCGGCTCGCAGCCTCATCCGATGCCCAGCTGGCCGCGATCTCTGCCAAGGCGGTCAAGGAGGTCGCGTATCACGCCGAGCACGCGACGCTGTGGACGCTGCGCCTCGGTCTCGGCACCGACGAGTCGCACCGCCGCATGACGCGCGCGCTCACCGACCTGTGGCCGTTCGTCGGTGAGCTGTTCGACCCCGACGCGGCCGCCGATGCGCTCGCCGCGGACGGCGTCGCGGTCGCACCGGAGTCGCTGCGCGACGAGGTGCTCGCGGCGATCGGGGCGGTGCTCGAAGACGCCGGGCTCGCGGTGCCCGACGTGCCGTTCGCCCAGGGCGGCGGCCGGCTGGGCCGGCACTCCGAGCAGTTCGGCCGGCTCATCGGCGAGATGCAGGCGCTCGCCCGTGCACACCCGGGGGCGACATGGTGACCACGACGGGCCGCAACTCCGCCACAGCCGAGCGCCCGCCCGCCCGGCCGTCGGTTTCTCGCGGGCCGGGCCGGCGCGCAGCCGAATCGAGGCGGAGTCAGGGCACGCCTGAGGCGATGCTCGAGAGGGAGGCTCGGCCGCGGCCCGCGGCTGCGGAGCTGGCGGAGGTGTGGGATGCCGCGGCCGGCGTCCTCGACCCCGAGCTGCCGGTGCTGACGATCGCCGACCTCGGCATGCTGCGCGGCGTCGAGCTCGACGGCGACGTCGCGGTGGTGCGGATCACGCCGACGTACTCGGGGTGCCCCGCGATCGACGCGCTGCGCGCCGACATCGTGACCGCGCTCGCCGCCCTCGGCCGCGAGGCACGGGTCGAGGTCGTGCTGAGCCCCGCGTGGACCACGGACTGGATGAGCGACGAGGGCCGCCGCAAGCTCGAGGAGTTCGGCATCGCGCCCCCGCGCCCGCGCGGCACCGACGGGCACGTCGCGCTCGGTCTCGGCATCCGCTGCCCGCAATGCGGGTCGCTGCACACGCGCGAGCTGTCGCGCTACGGCTCCACCTCATGCAAGGCGCTGTGGCAGTGCCAGGCATGCGGCGAGCCGTTCGACCGATTCAAGGAGCTGTGATGACGGATGCCGTGACCGCCGTCCGTGCACCGGATCAGGCCTCCGCTCCGGGCGACGAGACGACGTCGACCGGCCGGCGTCGTGCGGTGTTCCATCCGCTGCGCGTCGAGTCGATCCGCCCGCTCACCGCGGACGCGATCGAGGTGGGCTTCGCGGTGCCGCCCGAGCTCGCCGACGCGTTCGACTACCGGCCCGGTCAGCACATCGCCCTGCGGATGACACTGGACGGCGACGAGGTGCGCCGCAGTTACTCCCTCTGCCGGGCGCCCTCGTCCGGCGCGGCGTCTCCGACCCTCAACGTCGCGATCAAGCGCGAACGAGGCGGCGCGTTCTCGACGTGGGCCCTCGAGCACCTGGCGCCGGGCGACGTGCTCGAGGTGATGAGCCCCGACGGCCACTTCACGCCGCACGGCCGCTACGAACGCCCGGCGCGGTTCGCCGCGATCGCCGCGGGCTCGGGCATCACGCCGGTGATGGCCCTCATCGAGCACCACCTCGGCGAGCGGCCCGACGACACCTTCGACCTCGTGTACTCGAACCGCACGGCCGTCGACGCGATGTTCCTCGACGACCTCGCCGACCTGAAGGACCGCTACCCCGCCCGGCTCGCCGTGCACCACGTGCTGACGCGTGAGCGGCGGCCGGCCGATCTCTTCTCGGGCCGTCTGGATGAGGAGCGGCTCGAGAAGCTGCTGACCCGCGTCGTGCCGACCGATGCGATCGACGAGTGGTTCCTGTGCGGTCCGTTCGAGCTGGTCGAGCGTGCGCGTGCGGTGCTGCTGCGACTCGGGGTCGAGGCATCCGCGATCCGTGTCGAGCTGTTCTCGACCGGTCGCCCCGACGAGAACGCCGGTCCGCGGCGCCCGCCGGTCGAGGCCGCGCCGGGCGAACCGGTCCGCACCATCGCGTTCCGCCTGGACGGCACGAGCGGCACCGTGACGACGCCGGTGTCGGCAGGCGAGACGATCCTCGCCGCCGCACTGCGCACACGGGGCGACGTGCCGTTCGCGTGCGCGGGCGGCGTGTGCGGCACCTGCCGTGCCGTCCTGCGCGAGGGCACGGTCGACATGGCCCAGAACCATGCCCTCGAGCCCGACGAGCTGGCGCGCGGGCTCATCCTCACGTGCCAGTCCGTGCCGACCAGTGACACCGTCAGCGTCGACTGGGACGCCTGAACCCGAAGGAGCCCCGTGATCGACCTCGCCATCGACGGTGCCGTCGCCGAGATCACCCTCAACGCCCCCGACAAGCTCAACGCGCTCTCGCTCGACGCGCTCGACGAATTGGATGCTGCCTACACCGATGCCGAGGCATCCGGCGTCCGCGCCCTCGTGCTGCGCGGCGAGGGGCGTGCCTTCTGCGCGGGCCGCGACATCGCGGGGGTCGATCCCGAGACCGACGACGTTCCCGCATACCTCGGCGCGGTCGAGCGCGTGATGCGGCGGATCGCGTCGTTCCCGGCCCCGACGTTCGCCGCCGTACACGGGGCGTGCCTGGGGGTCGGGCTCGGTCTCGCGATCGCGACCGACGTCGTGTACGTCGCCGACACCGCAAAGGTCGGCTCGCCGTTCGCGAACCTCGGCGCGCTGCTCGACTCCGGCGGCCATGCGCTCCTCTACGAGCGGCTCGGCGCGCACCGCGCGCTCGACCTCATCTACACCGGCGACCTGCTGGCAGGAGCCGAGGCGGTCGCGGCCGGGCTGTTCAGCCGCGCCCTGGCAGCCGACGAGGTGCTCGCGTTCACGCGCGAGCGGGCGGCGGTCGCGGCATCCGGCCCCACCGCCGCGTTCCTCGCGTCGAAGCGGCTCATCGCGCGGCTGCGTGACGAGCGGCTGTGGGATGCCGTGACCGAGGAATCCCGCGGGCAGGAGGCGCTGCGCGCCACCGCCGACTACCGCGAGGGCTTCGCCGCGTTCCAGCAGAAGCGGCGGCCCGAGTTCCGCGGGGAGTAGCGTCCACGCGGGCCGCGACGGGGCTCGGGGCGTTTCGTCTCGGTCGCTGCGCGCCCTCGCTCAACGACCGGGGGTCGGTGCCGGAGGTCGCTCGACGAGCGTGTTCCGGGTCGTTGAGCGAGCGGAGCGAGACGAAACGCGGTTGCCTGGTCGTTGAGCGAGCGGAGGCTCGGGGCGTTTCGTCTCGGTCGCTGCGCGCCCTCGCTCAACGACCGGGGGTCGGTGCCGGAGGTCGCTCGACGAGCGTGTTCCGGGTCGTTGAGCGAGCGGAGCGAGACGAAACGCGGTTGCCTGGTCGTTGAGCGAGCGGAGGCTCGGGGCGTTTCGTCTCGGTCGCTGCGCTCCCTCGCTCAACGACCGGGGGTCGGTGCCGGAGGTCGCTCGACGAGCGTGTTCCGGGTCGTTGAGCGAGCGGAGCGAGACGAAACGCGGTTGCCTGGTCGTTGAGCGAGCGGAGGCTCGGGGCGTTTCGTCTCGGTCGCTGCGCTCCCTCGCTCAACGACCGGGGGTCGGTGCCGGAGGTCGCTCGACGAGCGTGTTCCGGGTCGTTGAGCGAGCGGAGCGAGACGAAACGCGAGCCGCGCGCTACGAGTTCACGCGGATGATCTCCTGCTGGTACGGGGCGACGACAGCGCCCGAGATGCGGCAGTCGAGCACGAGGAAGCGGCGGGATGCCTCGGGCTCGGCGGCCCAGGACGCCAGGCGGTCGAGGTCGTCCATGCGGCGCACCACGACGCCCTCGGCGCCGACGCCGCCCGCGAGCGCCGCGAAGTCGACCTCGGGGATGAGCATGGGCTCCTTCGCGAGGCCCTTGAGCCCGTAGAGGTTGACCTCGGCACCGTAGGCGGCGTCGTTCCAGACGACCGCGAGGCCGCGGCCGCCGGCGACGCGCACCGCTGTCTCGAGGTCGGCGAGGGCCATCAGCCCGCCGCCGTCGCCCGTCGTCAGGACCACGGTCGACGACGGCTTCGCCAGTGCGGCGCCCGCAACCGACGGCCAGCCCTGACCGATCGACTGGAACGCGGTGCCGATCATCATCATGCGGTCGGGGGAGGCGACCGGCCAGAACATGTTCGCCCACCCGATGAAGTGGCCGCCGTCCGACACGACCACGCGGTCTTCGGGCAACAGCTCGCCGATGCGCGCGGCGACCGATCGCGGATCCAGTCGCCCGTCCGGGGCGACACCCTCGCCGGCGTCGTGCCGACGTGCCGCGGCGAGATCGACCGACTCCCGCCAATCGCTCGGCTCCGCCGCGATGCGGTGGACCTCATGGGCGATCGTCTCGGCCACCGCGCGGGCGTCCCCCCGCACATATCCCGAGACGTGGGGGTGGGTCGCCGTCGGCGCGACGTCCACCTGGAACACGCGGGTGCCGGGTGCGAAGAGGTCGCCGAACCGCATCGTGAACTGGTTGAGGGATGCCCCGAACACCACCGCGACGTCGGCTTCGTGCACGAGCGCCATCGCGCCCTCGGCGCCGAACCCGCCGGTCACACCGAGGTCGAACTCGGGCTTGGGGAAGATGCCGCGACCGAGCGCGGTCGAGGCGGTGAGTGCGCCGGTCGCGTCGGCGAGAACGCCCAGCGCCTCGCCCGCGCCCGAGATCCACGCGCCGCGCCCTGCCAGGAGGAACGGGCGACGCGCACCGGCGAGGGCCTGCCCGATCTCGTGCACGGTCGCCTGCGTGAAGGGTCCGCGAGTGACGAGCGGGGCGGGCAGCCGCGGATCCGGCGCCTCGGGCACCGGTCCGGCATCGCGCGCGGCGACGTCGTAGGGGATCGCGAGCACCGTCGGCACCCGGTAGGTCAACGCGTGCTCGATGGCGATGACCGTGGTGGCCGCGGCATCCGCTCGCCCCACCGTGTAGGTGCGCGCGCCGACGGCCGATGCGAGGGCGATCTGGTCGACGTCCCACGGGCGCGGGCCCGACGTCGGCTCGTCGCCCACGACGAGCACGAGCGGCACGTGCGCCTGCACCGCCTCGGCCAGCGCCGTCAGCGTGTTGGTGAACCCGGCGCCGTACGTCGTGGTCGCCGCCGCGAGGCGACCGGACGCGCGGTGGTACGCGTCGGCCGCCACCACGCCGCCCGCCTCGTGACGCACCGCGGTGAACTCCACGTCGGTCGAGCGCTCGAGCGCGTCGAGGAAGTAGGCGTTGCCGTTTCCCATCACGCCGAACACGTGGTCGATGTGGCGGGCGAGGGTCAGCGCGACGTGGGCGGAGACCGAGGTCATGGCAGGGGCGGGCATGGCGAAGCCTTTCGAGACGGAACGGATGCTGATCCCGATGCGCTCTCGACGAGCGCTGAACGGGACTCCGGATCGAGCTCGGCTCGATCCGGCGGACGCCGTATGTGTCTCGCGCGTGCGCGCTGCGTGCCCTTTTTTCGAGCACCGGCGGGCGTCGATGCCGCCGGACGTGTCGAGTATAGGACGTGCGCCAGGATAGGACTCATGAAGACGATCCAGCTGCGCCGGTACACGCTCGTCGACGGGGAGTACGACGCCTTCGTCGCGTGGTGGAGCGAGTGGATGCCTCGCGTCCGGCCCGCAGCCGGGTTCGAGATCGAGTTCGCCTACGGTCTGCCCGAGACGAACGAGTTCGTGTGGGCGGTCAGCACGCCCGGCGACGAGGAGGCGTTCCTCGCGACCGAGAAGACGTACATGGCCTCCGACGCGCGCGCCGAGGCGTTCGCCGGCGTGCCGCAGCGCGTGGCCGAGTACAACATCCGCTTCGTCACGGCGTACTGACCGGGGCGCTCGGGTTCTGCGGCGGTGCGAGGCGTTTCGTCTCGCTTCGCGGATCCTGAGTAGCGACGAAGGAGCGTATCGAAGGGCGCTCAACGACCGGAGCCCGGCCTGGGCACGCCGCCTACCCTCCGAGCGCCTCGCGGATCGCCGCGGCCGACCGGGTGAGGCGTGCCGCGATCTCGTCGTCGCTGTGCGTGCTCGCGACGAACACGACCGCGATCGCGGCCGGGCCGCGCCCGCGCACCGTGAGCGGCACGGCGACGGCGCGCAGGCTCGGGATGACCTCGTCGTGGCTGGTCGCGAAGCCGCGGGCTCCGGCATCCCGCACCTCCGCCGCCAGCGCCGCTGAGACGCCGGCCGGCCACGACGACTCGGGCACGAGCGACAGGATCGCCTTGCCGGGGGCGCCGCGCGTGATGGGATGCCGCGTGCCCGGGCGCTGAGCGACGGGGTTGACCGCGTGCCGCGGCTCGACGCTCGACAGGGTCACGCATTCGTCGTGGTCGAGCACGGTGAGGAAGCACGTCGCACCCAGGTCGCCGGCGACCGCAGTCAGCTCGGGCAGGGCCTCGGCCTGCAGATCGTGCGCGACACCGGCGGCGAGGGCTGCCAGGCGCGCACCGAGCTCGAGGTGACCGGTGGCGTCGCGTTCGACGAGTCCGTGGTCCTCGAGGGTGCGCAGCAGACGGTAGGCCACCGAGCGGTGCACGTCGAGGCGGCGGGCGATCTCGTCGATCGAGAGGGGACCGCGCGCATCGGCGAGCACTTCGAGGATCCGGATGCCGCGGCTCAGCGTCTGCGACGCGGGCGCGGTGGTGGCGGCAGGAGACATCACGACTCGCACTCTTGCCCGTCGGGGGCAGGTCATATAAGATCTGTTCAATAGTAGAACGGTGTGTTCGAATATAGAACACACCTCCCTCCGGCCACAAGCCTCGACACCGTCGTCCGAGGAGGACACCCCGATGCAGTTCCATCACCACGGCTACGTCTCGGGCGACCCGCGCGTGCAGGACGCCGCCGGCACGGGCATCGACAGGCCGGCCGAGCTCCCCGACGAGATGGACGTGCTCATCGTCGGCTCGGGTCCGGCGGGCATGCTGCTCGCCGCCCAGATGTCGCAGTTCCCGGGGGTCACCACGCGCATCATCGAGCGCCGCGACGGCCGGCTGGTCCTCGGCCAGGCGGACGGCATCCAGCCGCGCAGCGTCGAGACGTTCCAGGCGTTCGGGTTCGCCGAGCGCATCACCGCCGAGGCGTACAACATCGCCTACATGAACTTCTGGGCGCCCGACCCCGAGAACCCCCGCAACATCGTGCGCACCGCGCGCACCGAGGACTACGCGCTCAAGATCAGCGAGTTCCCGCACCTCATCGTCAACCAGGCGCGCGTGCTCGACTACTTCGCCGAGGCGGCCGCCCACGGCCCGGGCCGCATCGTGCCCGACTACGGCGTCGAGTTCGCGGGTCTCACCGTGCACCCCGAGGGCGAGTACCCGGTCGAGGTGCGCGTGCGGCACACCGCGGGGGAGCGCGCCGGCCAGGAGCGCACCGTGCGCGCGAAGTACGTCGCGGGCTGCGACGGGGCGCGCAGTGGCGTGCGCGAGGCCATCGGCCGCAAGCACGTCGGCGAGTTCGCCTCGCACGCGTGGGGCGTCATGGACGTGCTCGTCAACACCGACTTCCCGGACTGGCGCACCAAGTGCGCCATCAACTCCGCCGCGGGCAACATCCTGCACATCCCGCGCGAGGGCGGCTACCTCAGCCGCATGTACATCGACCTCGGCGAGGTCGCGAAGGACGACGACCACCGCGTGCGGCAGACCCCGATCGACGAGATCATCCGTCGTGCGAACGAGATCCTGCGCCCCTACTCGATCGACGTGAAGCAGGTCGCGTGGCACAGCGTCTACGAGGTCGGGCATCGCGTGACCGACAAGTTCGACGACGTCGACGTCGACCAGGGCCACGACCCGCGTGTCTTCCTCGCCGGCGACGCGTGCCACACGCACAGCGCCAAGGCGGGCCAGGGCATGAACGTCTCGATGCAGGACGGCTTCAACCTGGGGTGGAAGCTCGGCCACGTGCTCACGGGCCTCAGCCCCGCGTCGCTGCTGTCGACGTATTCGGCCGAACGGCAGCCCGTCGCGCAGCAGCTCATCGACTTCGACCGCGAGTGGTCGACGCTCATGGCCCGAAAGCCCGAAGAGATCAGCGACCCGCAGGAGCTCGCGACCTTCTACCTGGGCACGGCCGAGTTCCCATCGGGCTTCATGACCCAGTACGGGCCGTCCATGATCGTGGCGGATGCCGCCCACTCCGCCGGTCATCAGGCGCTCGCCGAAGGCTTCCCGGTGGGCAAGCGCTTCAAGTCGGTCGAGGTCGTGCGGGTGTGCGACGGCAACGTCGTGCACCTCGGCCACCATGCCAAGGCCGACGGGCGGTGGCGCATCTACGCCTTCGCGGACACCGCGGCCGGGGCCTTCGCCGACGTGCCGGCGGCGGCTGCGGCATCCGCTCTCCAGTCCTGGGCCGAGTTCATGGCGTCGCCGGAGTCTCCGGTGCAGCGCTTCACCCCGGCGGGCGCCGATGTCGACGCCGTGTTCGACGTGAAGGTGGTGTACCAGCAGGCCTACGACGAGGTCGACCTCGCGCAGGTGCCCGAGCTGTTCCTGCCGAAGACGGGGCCCCTCGGGCTCATCGACTGGGAGAAGGTCTACGCCGCCGCGCCGAGCGCCTGGACGACCGACGACATCTTCGAGGAGCGCGGCCTCTCGCGCGGCGGCGTCGTGGTCGTGGTGCGCCCCGACCAGTACGTCGCCGCAGTGCTGCCGCTCGATGCGACCGACGAGCTGGCGGCGTTCCTGGGGCAGGCGTTCCTGCCGCAGCACACCGCCGCCGTGGCCGGCCGGCCCGCGTCAGCCTCGTGAGTGCGAAAACACCAGCCCGTCACGGGACACGCCGGGTGGCAGCATCCGTCATCGGCGTGTCGTCGTCACCGACTGGTGTTTTCGCCGGTGGGCAGGAGGTACAGCCGGGCGAACCCCGCACGCCGGCTGTACGCGGCGTACATGGGACCATGCCGTGACCGAGCGGCAGAATGGCCGAAAGACAGCGATTGACGGGATGCCGCGAGCCGCGGCATCCGGAACCGACAAGGGAGTCCTCGTGACCGAGAACCGTGAGACCGAACTGCTGGCGTCCGTGCCCGAGGGACTGTTCATCGGCGGGGAATGGCGCGCGGCAGCCGGCGACAAGACCCTGAAGGTCTACGACCCCTCGAACGGCGAGGTCGTCAAGGAGATCGCGAACGCGTCGCCCGAAGACGGCAAGGCCGCCCTCGACGCCGCCGTCGACGCCTTCCCGGCGTGGGCCGCGACCCCGGCGCGGGAGCGCGCGGAGATCCTGCGTCGTGCGTTCGACCTGCTGCAGGAGCGCAAGGAGGAGTTCGCGCTCCTCATGACGATCGAGATGGGCAAGCCGCTCGCCGAGGCGCGCGGCGAGGTCGCCTACGGCGGCGAGTTCCTGCGCTGGTTCAGCGAGGAGACCGCCCGGGTGCAGGGCCGCTACGGCGCCAACCCCGAGGGCACCGGCCGCATGATCGTGTCGCAGCACCCGGTCGGCCCGTGCTTCTTGATCACGCCGTGGAACTTCCCGCTGGCGATGGCGACCCGCAAGGTCGCGCCGGCGCTCGCCGCGGGCTGCACCGTCGTCATCAAGCCCGCCGAGCTGACGCCGCTGACCACCCTGTACTTCGCGAAGCTGCTCGAAGACGCCGGTCTGCCGAAGGGCGTCGTCAACGTCTTCACCACCTCGACCTCGGGCGCCGTGTCGGAGCCGATCATCCGCGACCCGCGCCTGCGCAAGCTGTCGTTCACCGGCTCGACCCAGGTCGGGCAGCGGCTGCTCGAGCAGGCCGCGCAGGGCGTGCTGCGCACCTCGATGGAACTCGGCGGCAACGCGCCGTTCGTGGTCTTCGACGACGCCGACCTCGACAAGGCGGTCGACGGCGCGATGCTCGCGAAGTTCCGCAACATCGGCCAGGCCTGCACGGCGGCGAACCGGTTCATCGTGCACCGCTCGGTCGCCGACGAGTTCGCCCGCCGCGTGACCGAACGGGTCAAGGGCATGAAGATCGGCCGGGGGACCGAAGAGGGCGTCACCATCGGCCCGCTCATCGACGACCGCGCCGTCGACAAGGCGTCGACGCTGGTGCAGGATGCCGTCGCCCGCGGTGCGTCCGTCGCCACCGGCGGCAACGCGGTCGAGGGGCCGGGCACGTTCTACGAGCCGACGGTCGTGACCGACGTGCAGCCGGGGTCCGACATCCTCCGTGAGGAGATCTTCGGACCGGTGCTCGCCATCATCCCGTTCGACACCGAGGACGACGCCGTGCGCCTCGCGAACGACACCGAGTACGGCCTCGTCTCGTACGTCTTCACCGAGAACCTCGCCCGCGGCCAGCGCATGATCGAGCGCCTCGAGACCGGCATGATGGGCCTCAACATGGGCGTCGTCTCCAACGCCGCCGCCCCGTTCGGCGGGTGGAAGATGTCGGGCCTCGGCCGCGAGGGCGGTGCCGAGGGCATCCACGAGTACCTGCAGACGAAGTACACGCTCACGCCGAACCCGTTCTGACGAGAAGGCGGTCTCCGCTTCGCGCCCTCAGCCTCGGGCTGCGGGATGCACCGGATGCGAAGATCGACCCGTGACGGGTGCTGAGTGGGGGTCGATGACGCATCCCGGCGACCCGGTATGGCGCGAGGAGGGACGCGGATTCCGGCGCTGGGAACGGACCGCTGTTCTCGGGGCCGGCGATGACGTGTGGCACTGGGCGGCGGCGGAGGTGCTGCGCTGGGGCGTCAAGACCCGCAGTGGATTCTCCGTCACGCCGACCACGGAAGTGACTCCGGGGAGTCGGCCGATCATCCTGGCGCATCCGTTCGGTCTGTCGATCCGAGAACCCGTGGAAGTGGTCGATGTCGTGGACGAGACAGACCGTGTCGGCTTCGCGTATCGAACGCTCGCCGGTCACCCGGTCTCCGGCGAAGAGGCGTTCATCGTGCATCGCGACCGAGACACGATCCTGCTGACCATCCGTTCGCTGACCCGACCGGCGAGCAGCCTGCCTTGGCGACTGCTCTTCCCAGTCCTCCTGGTGGCGCAGAGCGTCGCGCGCCGCCGCTACACCCGCGCCCTCCGCCACCGCGCTCCGCGCTGACAGGCGCCGCACTGCTCGCCGGATCGAGGTCGGTGGTCGTACGGTGACAAGGGTGAGTCGGGTGGCTCACCGCCAGCCGAGGAGGCGCGATGAGCATCGTATTCATCCACGCGACGGTGACTCTCGACGGGTTCCTGGCCGATGCGGACGGCGGAGTGGACTGGATGTTCGACTTTCCCTCCGCCCCGCAGGACGAGGACGTCGTGAACCGCGTCTGCGAGCGGATCGGTGCCGTCGTGGGCGGAGCGAACCGGACGCAGACCATCGAAGACGACGAGCGGCCGTACGGCGGAATGATCAAGGCGCCGGTGCTCCTCATGACCCATCGCCCGGCGGAGCCGGTCGTGAGGGATGGCGTCAGGTACACCTTCGTCGTCGACGACATCGCAGCGGCGGTGAGGGCGGCGAAGGAGGCCGCGGGAGACAAGTGGGTGAGCCTCCTCGGCGGGAAGGTCTCGCGCCAGTGCCTTCAGCTCGGCCTGGTCGACGAGATCGAACATCGCGTCGCCCGGAGCGGCCTCCGACCAGTCGATGATGCCGGTGACCTCGTCGCCGTCGACGAAGACGTGGCTGATCTGCAGGTCGCCGTGGATGAACGACGACCTCCACGGGCGCAGCGCCGCCTCGGCGATCTCGCGGTTGCGGTTGATCACCTCGGCAGGCAGGACACCGTTGTCGAGCAGCCACGCGCACTCGCGGGCGAGCTCCGCCGCGATGTCGTCGAGGTTGCGGCCCGGCCAGCGCGGCACCGGTGCATCGTGCAGCCTCCGTATGGCGGCGCCGACCGCGGCCCACGCTGCGGGCGACGCGCGCGACGGCTCACCGAGAACGCCGAGCGCCTCGCCGCGCACTGCTTCGATGGCGAGCACAGGCGGCCGGCGCCAGAGGATCGGCGGCGTCGGCACCGGCGCCATGGCCATCGCCCGGACCTCGACGTCGGCGTGGGCGGGCTCCGCGTCGATCTTCAGGAACACCTCACCGACCCGCAGCGTCGCCCGCTGACGGTGTGCGACGACGACCTCGACCTCTTCCACACCGGCCATCCTGGCAGCGTCAGGCGCCGTCGCGGGAGCCGTCCCACAGGAGGATGCGCGGATGCCGCGGGGCGAGGCATCCGCTCCGCGCATCGAAGGGTCCCGTGACGCCGACGACGTCGCGCACGCGCCCCCCGCCGCCTCCGCGCCCGGCAGCGCCGCAGAATCCGATGACCGATGTCGGCCGGGTCGGGCATGATGGCGGAATGGATGCCTCAGCCACGCGCACCGAGCGGCTCCGGTCCCATCGGCTGAGCGCGCCGGCGGCCAGCGTCGCGGAGGCGGCGCGACACATGCTGGCGACGCAGGCGCAGGAGTTCTGGGGCGGACGGTGGGCCGTAGCATCCCGAACCGTCGACACCCCGACCGTCCGCGACGTCGACGCGGCGTTCGACCGGGGCGAGATCGTGCGGTCGTGGACGATGCGCGGAACGATCCACCTGATCCCCGCCGAGGATCTGGCGTGGGTGCTGTCGATCACCGCCGACCGTCAGCGCCGCCAGGCGGCCGCAGTGCACCGCGGCGAAGGCATCGACGACGCCGAGGTCGACCGCGCCGAGGCGGCGGTGCGCAGCGCGCTCGCCGGCGGCAACCGGCTCACCCGCAAGGAGCTGTTCGAGGTCCTCGAGCTGGCCGGGGTGTCCACGGCGAAGCAACGCGGATACCACCTGCTGGTCGCGCTGTCGCTGCGGGCCGTCGTGTGTCAGGGGCCGGTCGTGGCGCGGGAGGGCGGTCCGACCCGCGAGCAGTTCATCGTGCTCGCCGACGAGTGGATCCGCGAGCCGGTCACGCCGGCCGATCCGCTCGCCGAGTTCTTCGCGCGGTTCGTCCAGTCGCACGGCCCCGCCGGTGCGCGCGACTTCGCGTGGTGGACGGGACTGCCGCTCGGAGTGTCGCGTTCGGCCGCCGAGAGGGCCGCCGATCGCCTCATCGTGGTCCGCGAGGAGCCCGAGCCGATGTACGTCGCGGCAGGGCCGGCGCCCCAGCCGGTCGCGTCGGTGCCGTCGGTGATCGCGCTGCCGCCGTTCGAGGAGTACTACCTCTCGTATGCCGACCGTACGGTGCCGTGCGCGCCGGAGTTCCTGAAGGCCATCGGTCCGAGCATGAACGGAATCGTCCGGCCGATCCTGGTCGCACGCGGCGAGATCGTCGGCGTCTGGACCCACTCGGTCGCGGTCGGACGGCACGGCGACGATCCGGTGCCCGAGCTCTTCGCACCGGGCGCCGCGACCGACGCCGAGATCGCCGCCGCCCTCGACCGCTACAAGCGCTTCATCACCGCCTGACGCGTTTCGTCTCGGTCGCTGCGCTCCCTCGCTCAACGACCGGGAGCCGCTGCGCCCCGGTCGTTGAGCGAGCGAAGCGAGACGAAACGCGCCCCGCGCCAGGAGCCACTGCTCCCCGGTCGTTGAGCGAGCACGCGAGACGAAACGCGCCCCGACCCGAGACTGCTCCCCGGTCGTTGAGCGAGCGAAGCGAGACGAAACGCGCCCCGACCCGAGACCGGCCCCGGCCGTTGAGCGAGCGAAGCGAGACGAAACGCAGTCCGACGAACCGGCGAACTCAGGCGTGGCGGTCGAGGAAGTCGTAGACCTCGTTGTCGTCGACGCCGGGGAAGGCGCCACGGGGGAGTGGCGAGAACATCTGCATGTGCACACGCGCGCTGGGCCACGCCTTGCCCGACCAACGCTCGGCGACGTCGGCGGGCGGGCGGCGGCAGCACGACTCGTCGGGGCACGTCGACGTCGCGCGCTCCTGGGTCTCGCGTCCGCGGAACCACCGCGCGTCGTCGAACGGCACCCCGACGGTGATCGAGAACTCGCCGGCCGACGTGGTGCCGGTCTGCGTCGAGCACCAGTACGTGCCCGCGGGGGTGTCGGTGTACTGGTAGTGCTCGGTGGTGCGGTTCTGCTCCGAGAAGGCCGACCGCGCCGAGAACTTGCGGCACGCGATCTGGCCGTCGACGGCTCCGGTCACATCCATCGGCAGCGGCAGGTCGTCGTTCTCGTAGACGCGCGTGATCGCGCCCGACCCGTCGACCCGGAGGAAGTGCAGACGGATGCCGAGATGCCTGGTCGCGAGGTTGGTCAGGCGCATGCCGGCCGCCTCGTGCGTGACGCCGAACGCGTCGCGGAAGTCCTCGACCGCGAGATTCCGGTCCTTCTTCGCCTGCTGCAGGAATGTCACGGACGCCGTCTCGGGCATGAGACAGCACGCGGCGTAGTAGTTGATCTCGAGGCGCTGCTGCAGGAAGTCGGCGTAGTCGGTGGGGCGCTTGTGGCCGAGGAGCCGATGCGCCATGGCCTGCAGGGCCATCGATCGCAGGCCGTGCCCGCCGGGGATGGACGCCGGAGGCAGATAGATCCGGCCGTTCTCCAGGTCGGTGACCGACCGTGTGGAGTGCGGGAGGTCGTTGACATAGATCAGCTCGAAGCCGAGCTTCTCGGCCATGATGCTCACCGTGCGGTGCGTCAGCGCTCCCGACACGTGCCCTGCCGCCTTGAGCTGCTTCTCGGCGAGCTTCTCGATGTCGGGGAGGTAGTTGTCGAGCTCGCGCATCTTCAGTCGCAGCTCGGTGTTGGCGCGGCGCGCCTCTTCGGGCGTCGCGATCGCTTCGCGCTCGCGGCGCTGCAGCTCGCGGTGCAGGCCCAGGATCGACTCGATCGTCTCGTCGCTCATGCCCTTGGTGACCTTGACCGGCGCGATGCCGAGCTGGCGGAACACCGAGCCGGACTGTGCGCGCTCGAGCTCGATCTCGAGGGCGGCGCGCCGATTCGGCGGCTCGGCCGAGAGCAGGTCGGCGACCTCGGCGCCCGTCGCCGAGGCGATCGCCTGCAGGAGCGAGAGCTTCGGCTCGCGCTTGCCGTTCTCGATGAGGCTGAGCTGGCTGCCCGCGACGCCGACCAGGGCGCCGAGCTCGTCGAGCGTGTAGCCGTGGGCGAGACGCTGATGACGGATGCGGTGACCCAGTGTCGACAGTTCGAGCGAGGTGGGAGCCATTCCTTGATCGTAGCGAAAGAATCGCAACTCTTGACAGCAGTTACGCCGCGAAGAGGCATCCGAATCGCGCGAAAGTAGATGCAGAGCACGAATCTGCACGTCGAATCGAAGGGGAGCGACACATGGCTCTTGCCGACATCTTCACCCGGACCGATGGCTCCGCGCCCACCCGCCCCGCGGCTACGCGGACGTACGGCGCGGTGCCGGCGATCCAGGGCGAAGGCATGGCCGACCTGATGGCATGGGTCGATGAGATCGCGGCGCTCACCAAGCCCGACCGCATCCACTGGGTCGACGGCTCGCGCGCCGAGAACGATGCGCTGCTGCGCGAGATGGTCGACGAGGGCAAGCTCATCAAGCTCAATCCGGAGTGGCGGCCCGGCTCGTACCTCGCCCGCTCGCACCCCAGCGACGTGGCACGCACGGAGGGTCGCACGTTCATCGCCTCCGAGCGCGAGGAGGACGCGGGCCCCACGAACAACTGGGTCGCTCCCGCCGAGATCCGTGCCACCATCACGCCGCTGTTCGACGGCTCGATGAGGGGTCGCACGATGTACGTCGTGCCGTTCTCGATGGGCGCCGTCGGCGGCCCGCTGTCGCACATCGGCGTGCAGGTGACCGACAGCGCGTACGCCGTCACGTCGATCGGGATCATGACGCGCGTGGGCACCGAGGTCGTGCGCGAGATCGCCGGCGGAGCGCCGTGGGTGAAGACGGTGCACTCCGTGGGAGCACCGCTGCAGCCCGGCGAGCAGGACGTGCCGTGGCCGTGCAACGACGAGAAGTACATCGTCCACTTCCCCGAGACGCTCGAGGTCTGGTCGTACGGTTCGGGCTACGGCGGCAATGCGATCCTCGCGAAGAAGTGCTTCGCGCTGCGCATCGCCTCGGTCATCGGCCGCGACGAGGGATGGCTGGCCGAGCACATGCTGCTCATCCGCGTCATCGACCCCGCCGGCCGCGCCTACCACCTCGCGGCCGCGTTCCCCTCGGCGTGCGGCAAGACGAACCTCGCGATGCTGCGCCCGACGATCCCGGGCTGGCGCGTCGAGACCCTCGGCGACGACATCGCGTGGCTGCGTCCCGGCGAGGACGGGCGTCTGTGGGCCATCAATCCCGAGGCCGGCTTCTTCGGGGTCGCCCCGGGGACCGGTGAGTCGACCAACGTCACCGCGGTCGAGACGCTGTGGGGCAACACGATCTTCACGAACGTCGCGCTGCGCCCCGACGGCGACGTGTGGTGGGAGGGACTCACCGACGAACCGCCGGCGGAGCTCATCGACTGGGAGGGCAAGCCCTGGACTCCGGCATCCGGTCGTCCCGCCGCACACCCGAACTCGCGCTTCACCGTCGCCGCCGCCCAGTGCCCGCAGATCGCGGAGGACTGGGATGCCCCGCAGGGCGTGCCGCTCGACGCGATCCTGTTCGGCGGGCGCCGTGCCACGAACGTGCCCCTCGTCGTCGAGGCGACCGACTGGACCCACGGCGTGTTCATGGGCTCGAACGTGTCGTCGGAGCGGACCGCCGCCGCCGAGGGAACCGTCGGCGAGCTGCGCCGCGACCCGTTCGCGATGCTGCCGTTCTGCGGCTACAACATGGCCGACTACTTCGCGCACTGGCTCAAGGTCGGGCAGAAGCTGCGCTTCGACCGCGCGCCGCGCGTGTTCCAGGTGAACTGGTTCCGCAAGGGCTCCGACGGCCGCTTCCTGTGGCCGGGCTTCGGCGACAACTCGCGCGTGATCGACTGGATCATCCGCCGCATCGAGGGCGAGGTGCCCGCCGTCGACAGCCCGATCGGACGTCTGCCGCAGACCTCGGACCTCGACCTCACCGGCCTCGACGTCACCCAGGAAGACCTCGACGAGCTGTTCGCGGTCGACCCCGAGCTCTGGATGCGCGAGGCCGACCTCACCGAGGAGTTCTACCGCACCTTCGACGGCCGCGTGCCCGCCCCACTGTGGGCCGAGCTCGCCGCGCTGCGCTACCGGCTGCAGCGTTCCTGACCCGGGCTCGGGATCTCCGAGCCTGCCGATCCGGCGCCCGGCCTTCTTCTTGGCAGAAGGGCCGGGCGCCGGCATTCTGCGACGCCTTCGCGTGCCGCCGCTGCATGCGGGCAGAGACGCAGATGCATCACGCGACGAGGCCTGTCCTCCGCTGTGAGTGGGATCGCATCGACGCGACCCGCGGCCGCGACGTTGACCGCAGGCACCTGGTCGAACATCTGGATCGAGGACGAGACCAGCGGAGCGTCGTACTCCTTCGGTGGCACGATGTTCAGCTTCGGCAGCCCGGTGGGTCACGGCAAGAACAAGGAGTGTCACGCGAGCGCCGGATGGGATCCTCGTCATCCCATCCGGCGCTCGATGCTCGTCAGACCAGCAGCTGGTGCCTCGCGAGCTCGCGGTAGAGCGGCGTCGACTCCACCAGTTCGGAGTGCGTGCCCTGACCGACCACGCGGCCGTGGTCCATCACCACGATGTGGTCGCTGTCGACGACGGTCGAGAGGCGGTGGGCGATCACGATGAGCGTGCGGCCTGCGGCGACCGCGTCGATCGCGTCGCGCATGCGCTGCTCGTTGAGGCCGTCGAGCGAGGACGTCGACTCGTCCAGCAGCAGGATCGGCGGCGCCGCGAGCAGGGCGCGTGCGATCGCGAGCCGCTGGCGCTCGCCTCCCGACAGCATGACGCCGCTCTCGCCGACGGGAGCGTCGAGCCCGAGCGGGTTCCGGTCGAGGACATCGCCGAGGTTGACGGCGCGGAGCACGGCCTCGCATTCGTCGTCGGATGCCTCAGGTGAGGCCAGTCGCAGGTTGTCGCCGAGTGTTCCGGCCAGGGTGGGGGCGTCCTGCTCGACGTACCCCAGCTGTGCGCGCAGTCCGGCGCGATCGATCGTGCGGACGTCGTTCCCGTCGAGGAGAACCGCGCCGCCGGTCGGGTCGTAGAACCGCTCGATGAGTGCGAGGGTCGTGCTCTTGCCGGCACCCGAGGGTCCGACGAGTGCGACGCGCGAGCCGCGCGGCACCGCGAACGACACCCCGCGCAGCACCTCTCCGTCGCTGGGATCGTGGTCCATGCCCGACGGCGTGACGTCGGGCAGTGCCAGCGCCGAGGTGTCGACATGTGCGTTCTCAAGGAGCGCGAGCGCCTCGGATTCGGCCTTGCGCCGTGCCCGCAGGACGGCCTCCGGGTACCGGAACCGCACGTCGCGGAACTCGATCGCCGGCGCCGGGGTGGGGGTATCCGCCGAGCTCAGCGGTGCACCGGCCGGATCAGCTCTCCCGTCGGCGCGCGTCGAGCCGACGGCATCCGTCGCTCGAACGGTCGCGGCGATCGCGGCGTCGTCCTGCTCCTCGCTGGGGAGGTCGAGCACCTCCTGGATGCGACCGAGCGCGCCGAGCGCCTGGTTGACGGAGGTGATCGCGCCGAAGAACGAGCCGAGCGGTGCGATGAGCATGAAGAGGAACATGATGAACATCACCAGGCTCGCGATCGTGATCGCGCCCGTCGCGACGCGGAACCCGCCGAATCCGATCACGACGAGCAGCGACACCTGCAGCGCCACGCCGGCGATCGGCACGACGAGCGCCGAGACCTTCGCGATCCGCACGCCGACGCGATACGCGTCGCTCGCCCGCTCCGCGACCGACGCCACCTCGCGCTCGGTCGCGCCCGCGGCGCGCACCGTGCGGATCGAGCCCACCGCGCGCTCCACGCCCGAGGCGAGCTCGCCGACCTTCTCCTGCTGCTCGGTCGACGCCGTGCGGATGCGACCGCTGAGGGCGGTGACCCCGAGCACCGAGACGCCGATCACGACCACGATGATCGCCAGCAGCACCCAGTCGATGAGGGCCATAGCGATGAGCGCGCCGGCGAAGAGGAGCGCGTTGCCGATCGCATCGGCCAGGCCCTGCGTGAGCGCGGCATAGAGCAGCGTCGTGTCGCTGCCGACGCGTGAGACGAGGTCGCCGGTGCGGCGCGCGTCGAACTCGCTGATCGGCAGGTGCAGGATCCGCGAGATCAGCCGGCGTCGGCTCGAATAGACCACGGCGGTGCCGGTGCGCTGCAGCAGATAGTGCTGCCACGCCGTGATCAGCGACGACGCGACGACGAAGCCGACCAGCGCCCACAGCAGCCACCCGAGCGGCAGCTCGGTCTGCACGCGCTCGATGACCTGCCCGACCAGGAGCGGCTGCACGAGTGTCGCGACCGCCCCGAACACGCTGAGCACCGAGACGACGACGAGGGTGCGCTTGTGCTCGAACAGGAACGGCAGCAACTGCCCGAACGTGGCGCGGGGTCCGTCGTCGGTCTTCCGGCGGCGGATGCCGCGGCCCCGGGTGGACTCGGGCGCGGGGTCTTCGGCGGTTTCGGCGGAGGACATGGTTCTACCTCGTTCGTGAAGGGGCTTACCTTCGACCGTACTTCTTGTGGACGGCCTGTTTGCTCACGCCCAGGGCGCTCGCGATGGCCTGCCACGAGAAGCCGAGGTTGCGCGCCTTGCGCACCTGCACCTCTTCGGCACGGGCGAGCTCGCGCCGAACGTCGGCGAGACGGTGCAGCTCTGCGAGCGGCTCGCGCTCGCCCGCCGCTCCGATCAGGGTGCGGATGTCGTCCCCGCTCATCGCTCGCTCCTCGGTCGATCCGGATGCCGCGGTCGCGGCATCCGTCGCCGTCAACCGTAGTTGACGTGACTGCGGAACGTCAACTGAGGTTGACGTACCCCGATCCCGGTCGCCGCGCTCGCTCGACGGCCGGGGGATGCGCTCGCTCGGCGGCCGGGGGAGAGGTGGGCCGGGGTGTCGCGGGCGGGCGTTAGGGTAGTCCGGTGCCCGCCCCCGTGATCGATGCGAAGAACCTCTTCAAGGCCTATAAGGTCAAGGGCAAGCCCGACTTCGTCGCCGTCGACGGCCTCTCGTTCGAGGTCGCGCCGGGCGAGTCGTTCGGCCTGCTCGGACCCAACGGCGCGGGCAAGTCCACGACGATGAAGATGATCGGCGCGGTCTCGACGCGCACCGGCGGCGACCTGTCGATCCTCGGGCTCGACCCCGATCGGTACGGGCCCGAGATCCGCTCTCGCCTGGGCGTCGTGCCCCAGCAGGACAATCTCGACGGCGAGCTCAACGCGCGCGAGAACCTCTACGTCTACGGCCGCTACTTCGGCCTGCCCGGCAGGGTGTGCGCCGAGAAGGCCGACGAGCTGCTCGCATTCGCGCAGCTCGAAGACAAGGCGAAGAGCAAGGTCGACCAGCTGTCGGGCGGCATGAAGCGGCGCCTGACGATCGCACGCGGCCTGATCAACGACCCCCGCATCCTGCTGCTCGACGAACCGACCACGGGTCTGGACCCGCAGGCCCGCCACGTGCTGTGGGATCGCCTGTTCCGCCTCAAGGAGCGCGGCACGACGCTCGTGCTCACGACGCACTACATGGACGAGGCCGAGCAGCTGTGCGACCGGCTCGTCGTGGTCGACAAGGGGCGGATCATGGCCGAGGGCACGCCCGCGTCGCTCATCCGCGAGCACTCCAGCCGCGAGGTGCTCGAGGTGCGCTTCGGCTCGGACCGCAACGCCGCCGTCGCCGAGCGGTTGCAGGGCATCGGCGACCGCGTCGAGGTGCTGCCCGATCGTGTGCTGGTGTACACGCACAACGGCGAGGCCGCGCTCGAAGAGGTCACGCACCGTGGCCTGCACCCGCTCACGAGCCTGGTGCGCCGCTCCAGCCTCGAGGACGTGTTCCTCCGGCTGACCGGAAGGTCGCTGATCGAATGAGCGATTCCCGGGAGCGCTCGGCGACCGCCGAGGCGTCGCTCGACGCGCTGCGCGACGAGGCGATGGAGTGGGGGCGCAAACCGCGCGCCCGCGGCACGTGGTACGTCACCGAGCACATGGTGCGCGCGATGCGCGCGTACGGCTGGACGATCATCGTCGGCGCGCTCGGGCAGCCCGTGCTGTATCTGCTCGGGCTGGCGGTCGGGCTCGCGGCGCTCATCGACGCACCGATCGACGACGGCGGGCAGACGGTGCCGTACCTCGTGTTCGTGGCCCCCGCCCTGCTCATGACCTCCGCGATCGCGGTCGCGTCGGAGGAGTTCACCTACCCGGTGATGTCGGGCTTCAAGTGGCGACGGTACTTCTACGGATTCAACGCGTCGCCGTTGTCGTCGGGCCAGATCGCGAACGGCGTCGTCGCCGGCGCGGGCGCGCGCATGGGTCTCACGGTCGCGCTGTACTTCGTCTTCATCGCGCTGTTCTTCGCGTGGCTGCAACCCGAGGCGCTCACCCCCGCGACCGCGTGGCTCTCGATGCCGATCGGCCTGCTCGCCGGGCTCTCGTTCGGTATTCCCCTCATGGCATACGCCGCGACGATCGAAGACGACAAGGGGCAGTTCGCGCTCGTGCAGAGGTTCATCTTCATGCCGATGTTCCTCTTCTCGGGCACGTTCTATCCGCTCTCGAACCTTCCGGACTGGCTGGAGTGGATCGGCTGGATCTCGCCGCTGTGGCACGCCACCGAGCTCGGACGCGTCGTCACGTACGGCAAGGAGGTCGCTCCGCTCATGATCGCGGTGCACCTCGTGTACCTGCTGGTCCTCACGATCGGAGGCCTCATCGTCGCCCGTCGCCTGTTCGAGAGGAGGCTCGCGAAGTGACCGTCACCATGGACGCGCCGACGCGCGCCGGCAGCGTGCGGGCGCTGTGGGCGGGCAACCCGCAGTCGGTCGTGCAGCGCGGGCTCATCGCGGCGCGGTCGTCGAGCTGGGTCGTGGTGCTCTCCGGCTTCTTCGAGCCGGTCTTCTACCTCGCCTCGATGGGCATCGGCCTCGGTTCGATCATCGGCGACGTGCAGACCTCGAGCGGCGTCGAGGTCTCGTATGCCGCGTTCATCGCGCCCGCACTGCTCGCCGTCTCGGCGATGAACGGCGCGATCTACGACTCGACGTGGAACGTCTTCTTCAAGCTCAACTACGGCAAGCTCTACGAGGGCATGCTGGCGACCTCGCTCGGCCCGCTCGACGTCGCTCTCGGCGAGATCCTCTACGCGCTGCTGCGCGGCCTGGTCTACGCGACCGGCTTCATGATCATCATGCAGATCCTCGGGCTGAACCTCGCGTGGACGGCGATCCTCGCGATCCCCTCGGTGCTGCTCATCGCGTTCGGCTTCGCGAGCCTCGGCATGGCGGTCACGAGCTACATGAAGACCTTCCAGCACATGGACTGGATCAACTTCGTGCTGCTGCCGATGTTCCTGTTCTCGGCGACGCTGTACCCGATCTCGATCTACCCGGACTGGGTGCAGGGCATCATCATGGCGTTCCCGCTGTGGCACGGCGTCGAGCTCGTGCGCGGATTCACCACGGGGATCCTCACCCCCGCGATGTGGCTCCATGTGCTCTACTTCGTCGTGATGATCGCGATCGGGCTCGTCTTCACGACGAAGCGCCTGCGCGCCCTCTTCCTCGACTGATGAGCGAAGACGACGGATGCCGCGGCACGCTGTGCCGCGGCATCCGTCGGTGTTCCGTGTGTCAGCGCCAGAGGACGGCGATGCCCGCGTTCACGAGCGTCAGGATGCCGATCGACCAGAAGATGCCGCCGGGGACCTTGCCGGTCTTGCGCTGGCGGCCGGCGCCGATCCCGAGGAGCGCGCCGATGACGACGAGGATCACGAGCTTCGTGCCGATCTTGGCGTAGTTGAAGTCGGCATCGGTTCCCCACGGGGCGGCGAGGATCAGGCCGGCGATGCCGGCGATCGCGAGTCCCCAGTGCATGAGGCGCGTGATCTGGTGCTTGCCGTTGACCGCCTCGACGACCCAGGCGCCGAACAGGATCGCGAATCCGACGAGGTGGACGAGCAGGACGACGTGGCGAAGGATTTCCATGATCGCCACGCTAGGACCAAGCCGTGCAGGCCGCCACCCAGGCGTGCCTCACCCACGTCCGGCGCGCGTCAGCCTCGCAGATCGCGGAGCAGGAGTGCGGTACGGATCGCGGCGTCGGCCGCCTCGTGGCCCTTGTCCTCCTCCGAGCCGGGCAGCCCGGCTCGCGCGATGCCCTGCGCCTCGTCGTCCAGGGTCAGCACTCCGAAGCCGACGGGCTTGCCCGTGTCGAGGGCGACCCGGGTGAGACCGTCGGTGGCGGCCGACGAGACGAACTCGAAGTGCGGCGTGCCGCCGCGGATGATGACGCCGAGCGCCACCACCGCGTCGGCGCCGGCGTCGAAGGCGGCCTTCGCGACGACCGGCAGCTCGAACGAGCCGGGCACGCGCACCAGTCGCCACGTGGCGCCCGAGGCGTCGAGCGCGCGCTGCGCCCCCGCAATGAGCCCGGCGGTGATCTGCTCGTGCCACTCGCCGGCGATGACGACGATGTCGAGGCCGGTGCCGTCGACGGTGCCGCTGATCTGGGGTGCTCCCTTGCCGCTCAACGCTCGGCTCCTTCGTGCATCTGGGCGAGCGCATCGGCGAGGTCTTCCTCGGCGATGATGTGACCCATGCGGTCGCGCTTGGTCGCCAGGTACTGGTGATTGTTCGGGCCCACGCCGACCAGCAGCGGGACCTGCTCGACGATATCGAGGCCCAGGTCGCGCAGCTGGTTGACCTTGTCGGAGTTGTTCGTCAGCAGCCGCACCTTGTCGATGCCGAGGTCGGCGAGGATGCCGGCGGCCGCGGCGTAGTCGCGGGCATCGGCCGGAAGTCCCAGCGCCAGGTTGGCGTCGACGGTGTCGAGGCCGCGCTCCTGCAGCGAATACGCGCGCAGCTTGTTGATGAGGCCGATGCCCCGGCCCTCGTGCCCGCGCATGTAGATCACGACGCCGCCGTCCTGCTCGATCGCGTCGAGCGCGGCATCCAGCTGCGGCCCGCACTCGCACTTGAGCGAGCCGAACGCCTCGCCGGTCAGGCATTCGGAGTGCACGCGCACGAGCGGAGCAGTGGTGAGATCGCCCGAGACGACCGCGATGTGGTCGGTGCCGGTGACGCGGTCCTTGTACGCCAGGAAGCGGAACTCGCCGTGCGACGTGGGAACGCGGGCCTCGGCGCGGAGGCTGACGCGGCGCTTGTGACCGCTGCGCACGGCGGGATCGCAGGGCGCGTTCTCGTCGAGGTAGGCGACCAGCTGCTCGATCGTGATCACCGGGATCTCGTACTCTGCGCCGAGCTCCTCGAGGCCGGGCAGTCGCATCATGCTGCCGTCATCGGCGACGACCTCGCCGATGACGCCGACCGGTGCGAGGTCGGCGAGCCGCATGAGCTCGACCGCGGCCTCGGTGTGGCCCGCCCGCTCGCGGACGCCGCCGTCGACGGCGCGAAGCGGAAGGACGTGCCCCGGGCGGATCACCGACAGCGGCGTCGACGCAGGATCGGCGAGCACGTTGAGCGTGTGCGCTCGGTCGACGGCGCTGATGCCGGTCGAGATCCGGTCGGCGGCGTCGACGCTCACGGTGTAGGCGGTTCCGCGTGTGTCTTCGTTGTTCTCGACCATCGGCGGCAGATCGAGACGGTCCGCCCAATCGGCGGGCATCGGGGCGCACAGGAAGCCGCTGGTCCAGCGGACCGTCCACGCGATCCATTCGGGAGTCGCCAGCTCGGCCGAGAGCACGACGTCGCCCTCGTTCTCACGGTTCTCATCATCGGCGACGATGACGGGCCGACCGGCGCGCAGCGCCTCGATGGCCTCGGGGATCGTGGCAAGGCTCATTCGGAGCCTCCTTCCGTCGGAGCGGCCGAGGCCGCGGGGAGTCCAGATGCGACCGGAGCCTCGAGCGAGGTCTCACGGGGCGCGGGTGCGGCCGGAGCCGCGAAAGCAAGCAGCCGCTGCACGTGGCGGGCGAGGATGTCGGTCTCGAGGTTCACGCGGTCGCCGGGCGCCAGGCCGCCGAGCGTCGTGGCGGTGAGGGTCTCGGGGATGAGCGACACCTCGAACCACGCCTCGTCCTCGGCAGCCGAGGCTGCGAGAGGGGCGGGGCTGGCGGCGCTCACGGTCAGGGAGACGCCGTCCACGGCGATCGAACCCTTGTCGACGACGAGCGGGGCGAGGTGGGCCGGCAGCGAGATGCGCAGCACGCGCCACTGCTCACCGGGGCGCACCTCGAGGAGGACTCCGGTGCCGTCGATGTGCCCTTGGACGATGTGGCCGCCCAGGCGTCCGTGCGCCGCGGTGGCCCGCTCGAGGTTGACCGCGCGGCCCGCCGCGACAGCGGTCAGGGTCGACATGTCGAGCGTCTGCTTCATCACGTCGGCGGTGAACCACTCCTCGCCCTGGTCCACGACGGTGAGGCACACGCCGCTGACCGAGATGGAGTCGCCGTGCGAGGCATCCGCCACCGCCTTCGGCCCGTGCACGGTCACGCGCACGCCGTCCCCTGACGGCTCGACGGCGGTGATCTCGCCGATCTCTTCCACGATTCCGGTGAACATCAGCCTTCTCCTTCTTGCAGTGCCTGCGAGGCGGCGGATCGCAGCCCTGCGGCGGCCGCCTCCGCCCGCGCGGGCGTGGCGACGATGAGCAGATCGTCTCCGAGGGTGTCGACGCTCGACACGACGAGCCGACGTGCCTGCGCGATCGTCGGCACTCCGATGTCGCGCAGCGCGAGCATGTCGCCGCCGAGCAGCATCGGTGCCACGTAGACGAGCAGCTCGTCGGCGAGCCCCTCGCGCACGAACGAGGCCGCGACGGCAGGGCCGCCTTCGACGAAGACGCGCTGCACCCCCCGCGATCCGAGGTCCTGGAGTATCGCGCGCAGGTCGTCGCCCCGGTACTGCAGGAACGGTCGGGGGTGGCGGCGCACCACGGCCGCACCCGGAACCTCGCGGGCCCCGAGCACCACAGGCACCGGCTGGTGAGCGAGCAGCCCGCCGTCCGTGGCGCGCGCGGTGAGCGCGGGGTCGTCGGCGAGCACGGTGCCGATGCCTGCGACGATCGCATCCGACGCGGCGCGACGACGGTGCACGTCGTCGCGGGCCACCGGCCCGGTGATCCACCGGCTCGTCCCGTCCGCGGCCGCGGCGCGGCCGTCGAGGCTCTGCGCCCATTTGACGGTGACGTGCGGGCGACCCAGCCGCTGCACCGTCAGCCACGTGTCCAGCAGCTCCTCGGCCTCGTGTGCGAGGAGGCCGGACTCGACCTCCACTCCCGCGTCGCGCAGACGCTCGCCGCCCCCCGAGGAGCGTGCACCCGGGTCGGAGATCGAATACACGACGCGTGCGACCCCGGCGGCGATGAGCGCCTCCGAGCAGGGGCCGGTGCGTCCGGTGTGGTTGCAGGGCTCGAGGGTGACGACGGCGGTCGCTCCGCGGACGTCGGAGGGGGAGGCCTTCGACAGGGCGTCGACCTCGGCGTGCGGGGTCCCGGCGCCGCGATGCCAGCCTTCGGCGAGCACGCGACCATCCGGCGACAGCAGGACGGCGCCGACCTGCGGGTTCACGCCGCGCGGGCCGTTGCGGGCGATCGCCAGTGCGCGACGCATCGCGTCGTGCTCGGCCGTGCTCGCCATTCCTGCCCCTCGTCTCGTTCTGGACGCTCCGGGGCACGGGAAGCCGGCGGCGCGATAGACGCCGCCCGTGCTGCCTCCCATCCGGACTAGCGGCAGAGATCGTGGTTCAGACCTCTGTCGCATCACCGTCGGTTCCGGAATTCCACCGGATCGGCCGCAGCGACCCTCTCAGGAAGAGCGGGATGCCTTGGCTCGCGGACTGTCACCGCCGGTTCGGATTCTCACCGACCCCGGAGCACGTTGATGCTCACGAGTCTAATCAACGCGGCATCCGGCGATTCATTCCATGTCTGCGAATGAAGTCGGGAGCCACGCGCGGCGCGCGACCCGATGTCGGCGCGGCGACGTAGCCTGGGGGAGGGGACGGTGAGGCGATGACCACGGCACAACGCGAATCGGCCGGGCCGAGGCGCGGATTCGATCGACTGACGCGACGGCCGTACGCCGAGGTGCTGATCATCGGCGGCGGCATCAATGGGCTCGCGACCTTCCGCGACCTGGCGATGCAGGGCGTGGATGTCGCCCTGGTCGAGCGCGGCGACTTCGTGAGCGGCGCCTCGGCAGCGTCGTCGCACATGATCCACGGGGGCATCCGCTACCTCGAGAACGGCGAGTTCCGGCTCGTCCACGAGGCCGTGACCGAGCGCAACGCGCTGCTGCGCATGGCCCCGCACTACGTCCGCCCGCTGCAGACGACGATCCCGATCTTCGCCACCTTCTCGGGCGTGCTCTCGGCGCCGCTGCGATTCCTCCGTCACGGTGCGGGCAGGCCGCGAGAGCGGGGCGCGGTGCTCATCAAGGTCGGACTCGTGATCTACGACTCGTTCTCGCGGGGCGGGGGGCTGCTGCACAAGGGGACGGTGCCCCGTCACACCTTCCACGGGCGCAAGCGGTCGCTCGCGCAGTTGCCGATGCTGAACCCCGAGGTGAAGTACACCGCGACGTACTGGGACGCCTCCCTCCACGACCCGGAGCGTCTCGCGCTCGACGTGCTGCGCGACGGGCTCGCCGCAGGGGGTGACCGGGCCCGCGCCGCCAACTACGCCGCGGCCGTCGGCGTGCAGGACGGCCGGGTCGTGATCCAGGATGCCGTGACCGGCGCCGAGACGCCGTTCGCGGCATCCGTCGTCATCAACGCCAGCGGCCCGTGGACAGACCTCACCAACCTCGCGCTCGGCGACCCCACCCGGTACATGGGCGGGACGAAGGGGTCGCATATCGTGCTCGACCACCCCGAGCTGCTGGCCGCGACCGGCGGGCGCGAGCTGTTCTTCGAGAACGAGGACGGCCGGATCGTGCTCATCTACCCGCTCAAGGGGCGGGTGCTGGTGGGCACCACCGACCTCGAGCACGACATGCGCGACCCGATCCTGTGCACCGAGGACGAGGTCGACTACTTCGTCGACCTCGTGTCGCAGGTGCTGCCCTCGATCCCGGTGGACCGCTCGCAGATCGTCCATCGATTCGCGGGCGTGCGACCTCTTCCGGGTCACGGCGATCTCGCCCCGGGGTTCGTGTCGCGGGACTACCGCATCGAGTCCGAGCCGCTCACCGGAGGCGACGCCGAGGTGCTCAGTCTCGTCGGGGGCAAGTGGACGACGTTCCGGGCGTCGGCCGAGCACCTCGCCGACCGCGCCCTGGCGTCGCTGTCGCAGCCCCGCCGGCGTTCGACCAAGGGTGTGCCGATCGGCGGTGGCCGCGGCTTCCCCACCACGGAGCGAGCGCGTCAGCAGTGGGTCGCCGCGCACTCGGCCGACCTGCCGCCCGCCCGCGTCGCGGCCCTGCTCGACCGGTACGGCACGGTGGCGGCATCCGTCGTCGACGCGATCGCTGCCGACGACGCCGACGCGCCCCTCGACCACGCCCCCGCGTACAGCAGTGGCGAACTGCGTCACCTCGCCGCCACCGAAGACGTCGTGCACCTCGACGACGTGCTCATGCGGCGCACCAGCATCGCCTTCACCGGCGGGGCGACGACGGATGCCGCGACCGAGGTCGCCGAGGCGATCGCGCCGGTGCTCGGCTGGGACGCCGCACGCGTCTCGGCCGAGGTCGAGCGGGGGCTCGCCGCCGTGCACGCGGCCGATCCGGCGTGGAACGGCCCGGGGGCGCTGAACGGGGAACGCGACCAGGCGACTGCGCGATAGCCTGACCCCACGTTCGGGCGCGCGACGCGCGAGCGGACGACCGTCGGCGCGGGCGACGCGGCCCGCCGAGGAAGGAGACGCCGTGCCCGACCACGTGCTGGCCATCGACCAGGGGACCACCTCGACGCGGGCGATCGTGTTCGACGCCGACGGCGCGGTGGTCGCCGTCTCGCAGCGTGAGCACGAGCAGATCTTCCCGCGCGCCGGGTGGGTCGAGCACGACCCTGTCGAGATCTGGACCAACACCGAATGGGTCATCGCCTCGTGCCTCACGCGTGCCGGGGTCACGGCATCCGGCATCGCCGCCATCGGCGTGACCAACCAGCGCGAGACCGCGATCGTGTGGGAGAAGCGCACCGGCCGGCCGGTGCGCAACGCGCTGGTCTGGCAGGACACCCGCACGCAGCCCGGCATCGACGCGCTGAGCGCCGACGGCGGCGCCGACCGCTTCGCGGCGCAGACCGGCCTGCCCCTCGCGACGTACTTCTCGGCCTCGAAGATCGCGTGGATCCTCGACAACGTGCCCGGCGCCCGAGCCGCGGCGGAGGCGGGCGAACTGCTCTTCGGCACCCCCGACACGTGGGTCGTGTGGAACCTCACCGGGGGCGCGCGCGGCGGCATCCACGTCACCGACGTCACGAACGCCTCGCGCACGCTGCTCATGGATCTGCGCACGCTCGACTGGTCGGACGAGCTGCTGGAGGTCTGGGGCATCCCGCGGGCGATGATGCCCGAGATCCGGTCGTCGTCGGAGGTCGTCGGGCATTCGCAGCTGCCGTCGATTCTCGACGGCGTGCCGATCGCGGGGATCCTGGGCGACCAGCAGGCCGCCACGTTCGGGCAGGCCGCCTTCGACGCGGGCGAGTCGAAGAACACCTACGGCACCGGCAACTTCCTGCTCGTGAACACGGGCACCGAGATCGTGCGCTCCGGCAGCGGGCTCATCACCACGCTCGCGTACCGGGTCGGCGACGAGCCTGCACGCTACGCGCTCGAGGGCTCGATCGCGGTGACCGGATCCCTCGTGCAGTGGCTGCGCGACAACCTCGGCATCATCCAGCGCTCCGAAGACGTCGAGACCCTCGCCGCCTCCGTCGACGACAACGGCGGTGCATACTTCGTTCCGGCGTTCTCGGGTCTGTTCGCCCCCTACTGGCGCCCCGACGCGCGCGGGGCCCTGGTCGGCCTCACCCGCTACGTCAACAAGGCGCACATCGCGCGGGCGGCCCTCGAGTCGACGGCCTTCCAGACGCGCGATGTCATCGACGCCGTCGTCGCTGACACCGGCCGCGCGCTGGCCGAGCTGCGCGTCGACGGCGGAATGACCCGCGACGACCTGCTGATGCAGTTCCAGGCCGACATCCTCGGCATCCCGGTGGTCCGCCCGAAGGTCGTCGAGACGACGGCGCTCGGCGCGGCGTACGCGGCGGGACTCGCGACGGGCGTGTGGCGCGACCGCGACGAGCTGCGGTCGCACTGGCGGGAGGATGTGCGCTTCGAGCCGCGGATGCCGCAGGACGAGCGCGAACGCCGGTGCCGCATGTGGCGCAAGGCCGTGTCGAAGTCGCTCGACTGGGTCGACGACGACGCGCGCATCCTCATGGGCACGACGGGCTCGTAGCGTTTCGTCTCGCTTCGCTCGCTCAACGACCGGGCGTCCGGGCCTCCGGGCCGGTCGTTGAGCGAGCGCCGGGCGAGACCGGGCGTCCGGGCTTCCGGGCCGGTCGTCGAGCGAGCGAGGGACGAGCGAGACGAAACGGCGGAAGCCCCCCGCGCTACTTCAGCAGCCGCGACAGGCGCCGATCCGCGAGGATCTTGCCGCCCGTCTGGCAGGTCGGGCAGTACTCGAGCGAGTTGTCGGCGAAGAAAACGCTGCGCACCTCGTCGCCGCATACCGGGCACTTCTCGCCGCGGCGACCGTGGACCTGCATGCCACGCCGTTTGGCGTCTTTCAGTTCGGCGGGGGGCTTGCCGGATGCCGCGGCCACGGCATCCGTCAGCGTCTCGGTCATGGCGTCGTACAGGCGGCTGACATCGGCGGGCGAGAGCGACGACGCGAGCGCGTACGGCGACATCTTCGCCGCGTGGAGGATCTCGTCGGAGTACGCGTTGCCGACGCCGGCGATGATCATCTGATCACGCAGCACGCCCTTGATCTGGGTGCGGCGTCCCTCGAGGAGCGCCGCGAAGGTCTCGAGCGAGAACGCGGCATCGAGGGGGTCAGGGCCGAGCCGTGCGACACCCGGGACGTCCGCGGGATCGCGCACGACGTACACCGCGAGCGACTTCTTCGTGCCCGCCTCGGTGAGGTCGAACCCCGATCCGTCGCTCAGGGCTACGCGCAGCGCGATCGGCGTCTTGCCGGGGCGGATGACGGTCTGTGGCAGCGCGTCGTACCAGCGCAGCCATCCGGCCTTCGCGAGGTGGAACACGAGGTGAGGGCCGGTCGTCGTGAGATCGATGAACTTGCCGTGCCGGGCGGCACCCGTGATCTCGGCCCCGTTCAGCGCATCGATCGGCGGGTCGTAGGTCTTCAGCGCCGCGATGTTCGCGACCGTCGCGCGCACGACGCTCAGGCCGGTGATGCGGCCGCCGAGGAAGTCGACGAGCCCCTGCACCTCGGGCATCTCTGGCATGCGCTCATCCTGCCACGCGCCGCCGACGCCCGCGGGATCTGTGTGAGGGGGGCGTGCCCCAACTCCGCCTGGCTTTGCGAGAGGCACGCGGTGAGCCGCGAAGATCCGCGAACTGCCCGCGTCCGCACTTCAGTCCAGGCGGAGCTGGCGCACACGAGGGCGCGAACGGCTCCTCCACAGCCGCGCTGCGGCGGCCGCTCTCCACGGATCCGCGTCTGTCCGCCCTCGCCCGGCCGCGCCGAATCCACCATGGGGCGGTGCTCCACGAACACCAGGCGGTGACCCGCGCTCACCTCATCGCAACCGGGATGAGTCGGCGCGGCATCCGTCACGCGCTCGCGATGGGCAGGCTCGTGCGGGTCCGTCGCGACCGCTACATGTCGGGTCAGGCGACGGATGACGTGCGCCAGGCGGTTCGCGTCGGCGGCCGGCTGACCTGCCTGTCTTTGCTGCAGCTGCTCGGGGTGTTCGTGTTCGAGAACACCCGGCTGCACGTGCACGTCGTGCGCGGAGCGAGCAGGCTGCGCTCTGCCGAGGCCGAGGGCGGTCCACTCCAGCCGATTGGCACGCGCAGGGAAGTGCTGCACTGGATGCCGCTGCTCGGCGACGTCGAGATGGCGGCGGCGGTCGTCCCCATAGTGGACGCGCTCGCGCACGCCGTGCTCTGCCAGCCACCACGGTTCGCGGTGGCGACGATCGACAGCGCGCTCAACAAGAACCTGATCCGCGCGCAGGACCTCCGTCGGCTGTTCGAGGCGCTGCCGCGCCGTTTCGCCGTCCTCGAGCGGCTCGTGGACAGGCGCGCACAGTCCGGACCCGAGACCATCGTCCGACTCTGGGTACGTGCGCTCGGTTGTCGGGTCGTTCCGCAGGTGCGGTTCGCCGGGATCGGGCGCGTCGACCTCGTCGTGGACGGGTGGCTCGTGATCGAGTGCGACAGCAAGGAGTTCCACGCGAGCTGGGGCCAGCAGCTCAAGGACTACCGACGCGACCTCGCGCTGGCGCAGCGTGGGTACGTCGTGCTCCGACTCACCGCCGAGGACATCCTCTATCGGCCTGAGCAGGTGCAGGCGGCTCTCCGCGGCGTCATCGAGACGCGCACGCGCTGAACCGCTCAGCGGTCGCCATGCGGAAGCGTGTCGCCCCCGAACACCAACTCCACCTGAATCGGGGAACAGGTCGGCGGGCGGGCGGTGGTTCCGGGCAGTCGCGGGTGCGCGGTGGAGCCCAGGCGGAGTTGTGGCCCGGTTCAGGGTGGGACGGGCGGGCCGAGGGCTGCCCGGCCGCGGCGGGTGCGGCATCCGTCGCCGTCATCTGAGCCGCAGACGCCGCGTGCGACCCGTGTCGCAACTCCGCCTGAACCCGATGTCAGGTCATCGTGCCCGGTTGCCTTTCGGTGGTCGACCCCGGGCACCTTCCTCTCGAGGCGGAGTTGTGGCACACGACGGGTGGTACCGCACGGCTCCGGAGGCGCCGCGCCGCGGGGGTCAGTCGAGGATGGGCCAGGGCTGCGGGGACCGATCGTCGGTGGCTAGCAGACCGGCGATCCAGCCGTCGTCGCGGCCCTGCGAGCCGACGAGCGCCTGGCGCATCGTGCCTTCGTAGCGGAACCCGAGCGTGCGCGCGGCGCGCGCCGACCCGATGTTGCCGACAACCGCGCGCCAGCTGATCCGGGTGAGTCCGAGCCCCTCGGCCGAGAAGCCCCAGTCGATCACGGCGCGCGCCGCCTCGGTGAGCAGCCCGCGGCGCCGCGACCACGGCGAGACCCAGTACCCGAGCTCGCCCGCGCCGCGGCCGTCGAGACGGTACAGCCCGATCATGCCGGCGAGCACGGATCCCTCGCGCATCGCCCACGTCAGATGCGCGCCGCTCTCCCAATCGGCGGCGACCTTCGGTACGAACTCTTCGGCGTGCGTGCGTTCGTACGGCGATGGAACCGTCGTGTAGCGCTGGGTCTCGGCATCCTGGCACGCGTCGTAGATCGCGTCGACGTCGGCCTCCACCGGCAGCGAGAGTTCGAGCCGCGCGGTGCGCAGAACCATGGGTTCCATCCGTCCACGCTAGCGGCTCGGCGCGCCCGCCCTGCGTGGAACGTCAGACGCGGCGGAGCAGGCCGACCTTGTCGTAGACGTCGGCCAGAGTGCGGTTCGCGACCGCCTCGGCGCGCGTGGCGTTGGCCGCGAGCACCCGGTCCAGCTCGGCCGGGTCGGCGAGCAGCTCGAGCGCGCGTTCGCGCACCGGGCCGAACTCGTTCACCACGACCTCGGCGAGCCCCTTCTTGAAGTCGCCGTACCCGCGGCCGGCGTACTCGTCCTCGATCGCCGGGATCTGCCGGCCGGTCAGCGCGGCGTAGATCACCAGCAGGTTCGAGACGCCGGGCTTGGCCTCGCGGTCGTAGCGCACCGAGCCCTCGGAGTCGGTCACCGCGCGCATGATCTTCTTCGCCGACACCGCGGGGTCGTCGAGCAGCCACAGTACGCCGGCGTCGGACTCCGCCGACTTCGACATCTTGGCGGTCGGGTTCTGCAGGTCGTAGATGCGCGCGGTCTCCTGCTGGATGACCGGCATCGGCACCTGGAACGCCTTGCCGTAGCGGCTGTTGAAGCGCTCGGCGAGGTCGCGCGTGAGCTCGACGTGCTGCTTCTGGTCGTCGCCGACCGGCACGATGTCGGTCTGGTACAGCAGGATGTCGGCGGCCATGAGCACCGGGTAGGTGAACAAGCCCACCGAGGTGGAGTCGGCGCCGTAGCGCTGCGACTTGTCTTTGAACTGCGTCATGCGCCCGGCCTCGCCGAAGCCGGTGACCGTCGAAAGGATCCAGGCGAGCTCGGCGTGCGCGGGCACGTGGGACTGCACGTACAGCGTCGACTTCGCCGGCTCGATGCCTGCCGCGATGTACTGCGCCGCGGTGCGCCGCGTCTTCTCCCGCAGCTCGGCAGGGTCGTTCGGCTGCGTCAGGGCGTGGAGGTCGACGACCGAGAAGTACGCGTCGAAGGACTCCTGCAGATCGCGCCACTGCATCAGTGCCCCGATGTAGTTGCCGATCTGGAGGGAGTCGGCGGAGGGCTGCATGCCGGAGTACAAGCGCGATTTGCTCACCCGACGATCCTATTCGCGAACGACGGATGCCTCGGCCCGGCGACGACGGCGAGCCCGACGCGATCAGTCCGGCGCGGACCCCGCGCTCAGCGGCCGATCGTGTAGTCCGCGACGACGGGGGAGTGGTCGCTCCACCGCGTGTCCCAGGACGGCGCCCGGACGACGCGGTAGTCGGCGACGCGCTCACCCAGGGCCGGCGTGGCCAGATGGTAGTCGATCCGCCAGCCGGTGTCGTTGTCGAAGGCGCGTCCGCGCATCGACCACCACGTGTAGGGGCCGTCGATGTCCCCGTGGAAGCGGCGTCCCACGTCGACCCACCCGAGTCCTGTGCCCACGGAGCCGTCCACCGCCGTCACGGGAGCGCCCGCCTCGCCGAAGAACCGGTCGAAGTACGCCCGCTCGCGGGGGAGGAACCCGGCCTTCTTGACGTTGCCCTTCCAGTTGCGGATGTCGAGCTCGCGGTGGCCGACATTGAGGTCGCCCATCACGAGCGCGAGCGGCGATGCGGCCGCGAGCTGCGGCATCCGCTTCTCCATCGCGTCGAGGAACGCCCACTTCGCGTCCTGCTTCGGCGTGTCGGCCTCGCCGGTGTGCACGTAGGCGCTCACCACGATCAGCCGCTCGCCGTCGATGTCGAAGTCGGCCTCGATCCATCGGCCCGCCGAGTCCAGCGGCTCGGGCCCGAGTACACGCCGCACGTCGACGAACGGCAGGCGGCTGGCCACGGCCACGCCGGCCCGCCCCTTCGAGAGCGCCTCGTCGTTGACGACGTCCCAGCCCGGGAGCGCCGTACGCAGCTCTTCTTCGGTGGCGCGGACCTCCTGCAGGGCCATCACGTCGATGTCGGCGGCGTCGAGCCACTCGAGCATGCCCTTGCGCGTGGCCGCGCGGATTCCGTTGACGTTGACAGAGGCGATGCGAACACGACGAGACACGCCCGCCAGACTATCCGCCGCCGCCGACACTCAGCGGTTCCGGGCTCCGTTCGACCTGACCTTCGCCTTCGTCACGGCGGGCTTCGCCGGGGCGACCGGCGGCGGGGCGGATGCCTGGACCTGCGCGAGCTCCTGACGCGCGGCGCTCACAGCCCGGTCTGCGCTCCAGGTGCGATACCAGGGCGCTTCGGCGCGGGCCCGCTGTGCTGTGCGCAGCCGCACCTGGGCGGCGATCAGGAGCGCCTCGTGCTCCTTCGCGAGACGCTCGGCCTCGGTCTGCGGGAGAAGAGGCACGTCGTCGTCGTTGGCGGCGACGGCGATCCAGGCAGCGGCCACCAGCATGATGATGCCGATGATGCGGAACCACAGCAGCAGCCCGACGAAGATCGCGAACGTCGCGAGCAGGACATTGGACGGCGTGTAGACGAAGAGCCAGCCCGTGAACAGCTGCAGCACGGTGATCGCGCCGCCGCCGAGGAGGGCGCCGGGCCAGATGCGCCGCCACGGCAGCCTCGTGCCGGTGAGGAAGCGGATGAGGGCCCCGAGCGCGCCGGAGAAGATGACGAACGAGATGACGATGGTGCCGATGCGCGTCGCGATCGCGTACACGCCGGAGGTGTCGGTCCATCCGAACCACGAGAAGACCAGCGTGAGCGCCCACGTGCCGATCGAGGTCGCGACGAAGCCGAGGAGCAGCCCGGCGGCGAAGAGCACGGCGCCGACGAAGTCGCGGGCCTTCAGGTAGAAGTAACTGCGCAGATCGGGCGGCAGCCCGAAGATGTCGCGCACGGCGCGGCGCGTGTAGGTGACGAAGCCGATCGCCGTCCAGATGAGGGTTCCGAGGGCCACGACGCCCGTGATGCCGAGGACGCCGGCGTTGCTGGTGGCGATCTCCGTCACCTGCGCCGGCGTGAACAGGCCACCCTGGTCGCTGATGAGGCCGGGGATGTACGTGTTGATGAGGTCGATCAGGCCGTTGATCGCCTGCGGGCTGCCGCCGAGCCACAGCCCCGCGATCGCGAAGGCGACGTAGATGCCGGCGAAGGTGGCGAACAGCGCCTGATAGCTCACACCGGCGGCGAGGAGGAACCCGTTGTGCCGGAGGAAGTGGCGCCACACCCGGATCGGGAACCAGGCGAGCGTGAGCCGCGTGAGGGCCGAAGCCTTGCTCAGCGGCGCCTCGAAACGATCGTGGAGGTGCTCCTCCTCCAGCTCCCAGCGCGCGCGGAGCTTCTGCTCCTCGCGCTCGGCCGCCTGCGCGACATCGCGAGAGTGCGGGCGGCGGGCGTCGGTCACGGGAGAAAGACTAGCGACCTTCGGTCACCGACTCGCGCGCCGGCGCGGCATCCGGGCGAGTGCGGAAGCGAGGCACCGCGAAAAGGACCGCCGCCAGCGCCACCGCGGGGAGCAGGAACGCGATGCCGAGCCCGGGGCCGTCGGCGAGCAGTCCGATGACGACCGCGCCGATGATCGCGCCGGCGTAGTTGAACAGATTGACGCGCGCGATCACCTGATCGCTGTGCATTCGGTCGAGCTCGCCCGCGGCCCCGAAGGTCACCGGGATCAGCGCTCCCGCCGACACGCCCGCGAGGGCGAAGCCGGCGATCGCGGCCCCCGGCACGGGCACGAGCGCGACGACGGCGCACCCGATGGCCGACGCGACGGCGGCGATCGCGACGAGCCGGCGCCGGCCGATGGCCGGGATCAGGCGGTCCGTCACCAGGCGCGTCACGAGCACGACGGCCTGATAGACCGCGTAGCCGAGCGGGGCCACCCACGTCAGCGCGTGGAGGTCGTCCTGCAGGTAGACGGTGCTCCACGTGCTCACCGCCGAGTCGGCGACGAAGACCGCCAGGATCACCAGCCCGAACACCCAGATTCCGGCGCGGGGGAGCCTCGTTCGCTCGGCGGGCGGCAGCGCCTCGTCGACGGGCACCTCGCGCGCTCCGAGCCGGGCGACGACGAGTCCGGCCACCAGCGCGACCGCGGCGGCGCAGACGAGCGCGATGCCGGCGGCGAGGGCGGATGCCGCGACCGCCGACACCAGCAGCGCACCGGCGATCGCGGCCGCCGTCGCGGCGGCGAACAGGCCGCCGAGGAGGTGCCGGCCGTACGCGCGCTGGACGGCGACTCCCTGCATCGCCGCCGACGCGTCGACGCAGCCGAGGCCGACGCCGAACAGCCCGAACGCCGCGGCGAACAGAGGGAACGGCGTCGGGACGGCGATCAGCGGGAGCGCCGCCGCCTGGACGAGGAGTCCGAGCGTCAGCGCTGCGCGGCTGCCGAATCGGACCGCGACGGCGTTGGCCACCACGGAACCGGCCGCCGCCATGAGCGCGACGCCGAGCACCAGGAGCGACACCACGGTGTCATCGACGCCCTGGCGGGCCTTGAGCGCGGGGAGCGAGGTGACGATGACGGCGTAGCCGAGTCCCTGCGCGACGTACGCACCGGTGACGGCGAGGCGCGCGGCGCGCGCGCCGTCGAGGACCGCGGGCTGCGGCATCCGCTCATCGCCTCGTTGCGACTCGCCCACGCACGGTGCCCTACGGGCGTCCGCGCAAGACGGCTTGCTTGACCTCGGCGATGGCCTTCGTCACCTCGATGCCGCGGGGGCACGCCTCGGTGCAGTTGAAGGTCGTGCGGCAGCGCCACACGCCCTCCTTGTCGTTGAGGATGTCGAGACGCACGTCGCCGGCGTCGTCGCGCGAGTCGAAGATGAATCGGTGGGCGTTGACGATCGCGGCGGGGCCGAAGTACTGCCCGTCGGTCCAGAACACCGGGCACGACGAGGTGCAGGCGGCGCACAGGATGCACTTGGTGGTGTCGTCGAACACCTCGCGGTCGACGATCGACTGGATGCGCTCCTTGCCGGGCTCGGGCTTCGAGCCGGCGATCAGGAACGGCTGGACCTCGCGGTACGACGCGAAGAACGGCTCCATGTCGACGACGAGGTCCTTCTCGAGGGGCAGGCCCTTGATCGCCTCGACGTAGATCGGCTGCGAGATGTCGAGGTCTTTGATGAGCGTCTTGCACGCGAGCCGGTTGCGGCCGTTGATGCGCATCGCGTCCGAGCCGCAGATGCCGTGGGCGCACGAGCGGCGGAAGGTCAGCGAGCCGTCGACCTCCCACTTGATCTTGTGCAGCGCGTCGAGCACGCGGTCAGTCGAGTACAGCTCGACGTCGTAGTCGACCCAGCGCGGCTCCTCGTCGACCTCGGGGTCGAAGCGGCGGATGATGAAGGTGACCAGGAACGACTGGATGCCGGTGTCGTTCGCGGCCTCGCTGGCACGCGCGGGAGCGTCGGCGTCGGTGCGCTCGATGACGTCGGTGACCGAGGTCGCCATCAGTACTTCCTCTCCATCGGCTGGTAGCGGGTGATGACGACCGGTTTCCAGTCGAGGCGGATGTGGTCGTCGGCCTTCGACGAGCCGGCGTCGCCCGAGAGGTACGCCATCGTGTGCTGCATGTAGTTCTCGTCGTCGCGCTTGGGGAAGTCGTCGCGCATGTGCCCGCCGCGGCTCTCCTTGCGGTTGCGCGCGGTCACCACGACGACCTCCGCGATGTCAAGGAGGAACCCGAGCTCGACCGCTTCGAGCAGGTCGGTGTTGAACCGCTTGCCCTTGTCGTCGACGTGGATGTTCTTGAACCGCTCGCGCAGCTCGGAGATCACCTCGAGCACCTCGCCGAGCGACTCCTCGGTGCGGAACACCTGGGCCTTGCGGTCCATCTCGTCCTGGAGCGTCTTGCGCAGCACGGCGATGCGCTCGGTGCCCTGGTTGTTGCGCAGGCCCTCGATCAGGTTCCGGACCTCGGCGGCGGGGTCCTCGGGCAGCGGCACGAACTCGGCGGTCTTGACGTACTCGACCGCGTTGCGGCCGGCGCGCTTGCCGAAGACGTTGATGTCGAGCAGCGAGTTGGTGCCGAGACGGTTCGAGCCGTGCACCGACACGCACGCGCACTCGCCCGCCGCGTACAGGCCCGGCACGACGGTGGTGTTGTCGCTGAGCACCTGCGCGTCGTTGTTGGTGGGGATGCCGCCCATCGCGTAGTGAGCGGTGGGCATGACCGGCACCGGCTCGACCACCGGATCGACGCCGAGGTACGTGCGCGCGAACTCGGTGATGTCGGGGAGCTTCGTCTCGAGCACCTCGGCGCCCAGGTGGGTGCAGTCCAGCAGCACGTAGTCGCGGTGCGGTCCGGCGCCGCGGCCTTCGGCGACCTCCTGCACCATGCAGCGGCTGACGATGTCGCGCGGCGCCAGGTCTTTGATGGTCGGCGCGTAGCGCTCCATGAACCGCTCGCCCGACGCGTTGCGCAGGATCGCGCCTTCGCCGCGGGCGCCTTCGGTGAGCAGGATGCCGAGCCCGGCGAGGCCGGTCGGGTGGAACTGGAAGAACTCCATGTCTTCCAGCGGCAGGCCCTTGCGCCAGATGATGCCGACGCCGTCGCCGGTGAGGGTGTGCGCGTTCGAGGTCGTCTTGAAGATCTTGCCGAAGCCGCCGGTGGCGAAGATGACGGCCTTCGACTGGAAGACGTGCAGGTCACCGGTCGCCAGCTCGTACGCCACGACGCCGGCGATCTGCTTGTCCGTGCCCTCGCCGACCGTGATCAGGTCGAGCACGTAGAACTCGTTGAAGAAGTTGATGCCGAGCTTCACGCAGTTCTGGAACAGCGTCTGCAGGATCATGTGGCCGGTACGGTCCGCGGCGTAGCACGCGCGGCGCACGGGGGTCTTGCCGTGGTCGGCGGTGTGACCGCCGAAGCGACGCTGGTCGATCTTGCCCTCGGGCGTGCGGTTGAACGGCAGGCCCATGTTCTCGAGGTCGATGACGGCGTCGATCGCCTCTCTGGCGAGGATCTCGGCCGCGTCCTGGTCGACGAGGTAGTCGCCGCCCTTGACGGTGTCGAAGGTATGCCACTCCCACGAGTCCTCTTCGACGTTGGCGAGTGCCGCCGCCATGCCTCCCTGCGCCGCACCGGTGTGCGAGCGGGTCGGGTAGAGCTTCGTGATGACGGCCGTGCGGGCACCCGGCCCGGCTTCGATGGCCGCTCGCATCCCGGCGCCGCCGGCGCCCACGATGACGATGTCGAACTGGTGGTAGTGGACGCCGTCCTTGACGTAGGAGTCCGCGGTCTGAGTTGTCACGTGTGGATTGCCTCGGTTGTCTCTTGCCTCGTGGGTGCGCTCAGCCCTGCGCGCTGCAGAACTCGGCGAGCACGCTGCCGTCGCTCAGGTTGGGGATGCACGGGTCGAACGTGAAGACCACCAGCGTGCCGAGCAGGATCAGGAACCCGGCGGCGAGCCAGAGTGCCCACACCAGCACGCGGCGGGTGCCCTCATGGGTCACGTAGTCGTTGACGATCGTGCGCATGCCGTTGGCGCCGTGGATCAGCGCCAGCCACAGCATCAGCACGTCCCACCACTGCCAGAACGGTGTCGCGAACTTGCCGGCGACGAATGCGAAGTCCAGCGCGTGGATGCCCTCGCCGAGCATGAGGTTGACGAACAGGTGGCCGAAGATGAGCACGACCAGCGCCACGCCCGAGATGCGCATGTAGATCCAGCCCCACTTCTCGAGGTTGGGTCCCTTGCGGCGGACGGCGGTGCGGGGAGCGCGGGGGTCGGCGATGGTCATCAGTGCTCTCCTCCCCAGCCGTACGCGAACACGTTCGAGAGGTGGCGCACGGTGAAGGGGATCATCGTGACGAGGAACAGGCCGATGACGCCCCACCACAGCTGACGCTGGTGACGAGTCGCCCACGGCCAGAAGTCGACCAGGATGATGCGCAGGCCGTTGTAGGCGTGGTACGCGATGGCGCCCACGAGCACGACCTCGCCGAGACCCATGATCGGGTTCTTGTACGTGCTCATGACCGCGTCGTAGGCCTCGGGGGCCACGCGGATCAGCGCGGTGTCGAGCACGTGGACCAGCAGGAAGAAGAAGATCGCGATGCCGGTGATGCGGTGCAGCACCCACGACCACATGCCCTCGTTCCCGCGGTACAGGGTGCCGCGGGGGACTCGGGAAGTGGTCTCGGATACCGACGGTGTGACGCGTGCTGGTGCAGACACGGCCGTCCTCCCTGATTGAAGCCTGTGCCGTTCATCCTATTCCTGCATTTCGTGCGCGGCGACGAAGGGCGGCCTCACTCGGCAGGATCCTGGGGGCCGGGATAGCCTGAGTGGCATGTCAGGACCCATCGAGGACTTCTACGCCGTCATCCCCGCCGGGGGGATCGGCAGCCGGCTGTGGCCGCTGTCTCGCGCCGATGCCCCCAAGTTCCTGCACGACCTCACCGGCTCCGGTCAGACGCTGCTGCGCGACACGTGGGACCGCCTCGAACCGCTGGCGGGGGCCGACCGCATCTCGGTCGTCACGGGGCGCGCGCACCGCGCCGCCGTGGAGAAGGAGCTTCCCGGCATCGCCGACAAGAACGTCTTCCTCGAGTCCGAGCCCCGCGACTCGACCGCCGCCATCGGCCTCGCCGCCGCTGTCCTGGTCCGCCGAGAGCCCGATGTCATCATCGGCTCGTTCGCGGCCGATCACGTCATCCGCGTGCCCCAGCTGTTCGACTGGGCGGTGCGGCAGGCGGTCGCGACCGCGCGCGACGGCTACATCTGCACGATCGGCATCCAGCCCTCGGAGCCCTCGGTCGGGTTCGGCTACATCCGCAAGGGCGACGCCCTCTCCGTGGACGGGGCGCCGGAGGCGGCGCTGGTGAAGAGCTTCGTCGAGAAGCCCGATCTCGACACCGCGAAGGAGTACTTCGCCGACCGCAACTATCTGTGGAACGCCGGCATGTTCATCTCGCGGGCGGACGTCCTCCTGGGCGAGATCGCGCAGAACGAGCCGCAGCTCCACGCGGGTCTCATGGACCTCGCCGAGGCGTGGGACGACCGCGATGCGCGCGGCCCGGTCGTCGACCGGGTGTGGCCGACGCTGACGAAGATCGCCATCGACTACGCGGTGGCCGAGCCCGCAGCCGCCAAGGGCCGTCTGGCCGTCATCCCGGGGCACTTCGACTGGGACGACGTGGGTGACTTCGCGAGCCTGGCCAAACTCAACTCCGGCGGACGCAAGAACGACCTGGCGATCCTCGGTGAGAACGCCCGCATCCTCTCGGACGCCGCGAGCGGCATCGTCGTCAGCCAGACGGGCCGCGTGATCAGCCTCATCGGCGTGCGCGACATCGTCGTGGTCGACACCGAGGACGCGCTGCTGGTGACGACCAGCGAGCATGCCCAGCGGGTCAAGGGCGTCGTCGACGCGCTCAAGCTCAGCGGGCGCGGCGAAGTGCTCTGACACGGGATGCCGCGAGCCGCGGCATCCGATCTCCCGATGACGGCTGTATTGCGTCTTTGTAACCTTTCGGCCCTGCGGGTTCCGCAAGTATGCAACTGCTTCGTCACAGTGGGTAACTTTGTGCAGTCCCCGTGAAGGACGCGGGGCGATCTAGTGGAGGCTGAGTTGACCATCTCACGCACCAAGAAGCTCGCCGGCGTCGCCGCCGCGGCGAGCATCGCTCTGGCCCTCGCGGGCTGCGGCTCCGCCCCGGAGGAGACCGACCCGACCGGCGACGCCGGGGACGTCGTCGAAGGCTTCACGCCCTGCCTCGTCTCGGACGACGGCGGCTTCAACGACAAGTCGTTCAACCAGTCGGCCCTCGAGGGCATGGAGCGCGCCGCCGACGAGCTCGGCGTCACGCCGATCGAGGTCGAGTCCGCGTCCGCCAACGACTACGGCCCCAACCTCGAGAACCTCATCGCCGAGGGCTGCACCTTCATCGTGTCGGTGGGCTTCAAGCTCTCGGCCGACACGATCGCGTCGGCCACCGCGAACCCCGAGGTGAGCTACGCGATCATCGATGACTGGGCAGACGCCGACTTCGACGGCGAGTCCGACGCGCCCAACATCAAGCCCCTCATGTTCGACACCGTGCAGGCCGCGTACCTCGGCGGCTACGCCGCTGCCGCGTGGTCGGCGAACGCCGGCGTCAACAAGGTCGGCACGTTCGGCGGCATCCCGATCCCGCCGGTGACGATCTTCATGGACGGCTTCGTCGACGGCGTCGAGAAGTACAACGAAGACAAGGGCGCCGCGGTCGAGACGTTCGGCTGGGACGTCGCCGAGCAGGACGGATCGTTCACGGGCGGATTCGACGCGAACGACACCGCCAAGCAGACCGCCCAGGGCATCCTCGACCAGGGCGTCGACGTCATCCTGCCGGTCGGCGGCCCGATCTACCAGAGTGCGCGCGACGCCATCACCGACGGCGGCTCGAGCACGGTCATGCTGGGTGTCGACTCCGACCTCGCCGTCGCCGACCCGTCGGTGGCCGACCTGGTGCTGGTGTCGATCATGAAGCGCATCGACGAGGCCGTCTACCAGGCCACCCTGGAGGCGTCGACGGGTGACTTCGATGTCACGCCGTACGTCGGCACGCTCGAGAACGAGGGCGTCGGCCTGTCGAGCTTCGGCGCGTTCGAGTCGCAGCTGCCCGAGGGTCTGCTCGACGAGCTCGCAGCGCTGCAGGAGCAGATCATCTCGGGTGAGCTCGAGGTGACCTCGCCCAGCTCGCCGTAAGGCGCGCGCAACATCACGCGACGCGGCCGGGTGGATCTCCACCCGGCCGCGTTCTTCCGGCCCGCACCGCCCCGCGCCCCCGCGCGGGGATGGAGCGACCCGCGGCCGGAGGGATATGGTGCCGCGGCCGCAGGGACATGTGGTGCCGCGGCCAGAGAGATATATAAGGTGCAGATATGAAGCTCGAGCTCCGTGGGATCACGAAGCGGTTCGGGTCTCTCGTTGCGAACGACCACATCGATCTCGTGGTCCAGCCGGGTGAGATCCATGCTCTCCTGGGGGAGAACGGGGCCGGAAAGTCCACCCTGATGAACGTGCTCTACGGCCTGTATCAGGCCGAAGAGGGCGAGATCCTGCTGGACGACGTCGTCCAGCACTTCCGGGGTCCGGGCGACGCCATGGCCGCGGGCATCGGCATGGTGCACCAGCACTTCATGCTCATCCCCGTCTTCACCGTCGCCGAGAACGTCATGCTCGGCCACGAAGACACCAAGGCGCTCGGCGCCCTCGATCTCGCGAAGGCCCGCCAGCACGTGCGCGATGTGGCGCAGCGCTTCGGCTTCGAGGTGGACCCCGACGCGGTCGTCGGAGACCTCCCCGTGGGTGTCCAGCAGCGCGTCGAGATCATCAAGGCGCTCTCACGAGATGCCCGTGTGCTCGTCTTCGACGAGCCGACCGCCGTGCTCACGCCGCAGGAGACCGACGAGCTCATGGCGATCATGCGCCAGCTGCGCGATGAGGGCACCTCGATCGTGTTCATCACGCACAAGCTGCGTGAGGTGCGCGAGGTCGCCGACCGCATCACCGTCATCCGCCTGGGCAAGGTCGTCGGTGAGGCATCCCCGACCGCCTCCAACGCCGAGCTGGCATCGCTCATGGTGGGCCGCGCCGTCGAGCTGACGGTCCACAAGGATCCGCCGAACGTCGGCGAGGGCGGCCTCGAGGTGCGCAACGTGAGCGTGATCGCCTCCGACGGCACCGTCGTCGTGGACGACGTGAGCTTCGACGTGCGTCCGGGCGAGGTGCTCGCCGTCGCCGGAGTGCAGGGCAACGGCCAGACCGAGCTCATCGAGGCGATGGTCGGACTCGCCGAGCGCGTCAAGGGCTCGATCACACTGGACGGCGTCGAGCTCGTCGGGCGCAGCGTGCGCGGCATCCTCGATCACGGCGTCGGGTTCGTACCCGAGGACCGCACCGAGGACGGCCTCGTCGGCGGCTTCTCGGTCGCCGAGAACCTCATCCTGGACCGCTCCGGCGACAAGGCCTTCGTCGTGGCCGGCACGATCCGTCGCGGCGTGCTCGAGGGGTTCGCGGAGGACCGCATCGCCGAGTACGACATCCGCACGCAGGGCCCCGGTGTCCCGGCCGGCACGCTCTCGGGCGGCAACCAGCAGAAGGTCGTCATCGCGCGCGAGATGAGCCGAGAGCTCAAACTCCTCGTGGCGGCGCAGCCGACGCGCGGCGTGGACGTGGGCTCGATCGAGTTCATCCACACGCGCATCGTCGAGACCCGGGATGCCGGCATCCCTGTCGTCGTCGTCTCGACCGAGCTCGACGAGGTGGCGGCCCTCGCCGACCGGATCGCCGTGATGTACCGCGGCGCGATCGTCGGGATCGTGCCCGGTGACACTCCCCGTGACGTGCTCGGCCTGATGATGGCCGGCGAGAAGCCAGAGGAGGCCGTCGCGTGAGCGGTCAGACGCCAGGTGCCCCCATCGAGCCGCTGAAGGGCCTGCCGCCCGAGCAGCTGCCGCCCGTGTCGGGCCCGCTCACCGGGTCCCCGGGGATCGCGCCGCCGCCGCGCCAGAACGTCTTCGTCAAGGAGCTACTGCGCAGCAACTGGGTGACGACGGTCCTCGCCATCGTGGTCGCCATGATCGTCGGCGGCATCCTGATGGCGATCACCGACGAAGACGTGCAGGAGTCGGCGGGGTACTTCTTCGCCCGGCCCGGCGACACGCTCGCGGCGGTCTGGAGCGCCGTGTACGGCGGGTACGAGGCGATGTTCCGCGGCGCGATCTTCAACGCGCGCGCCAGCGACTTCGCGACGCAGATCCGTCCGCTGACGAACACGCTCGGCTTCGCGGCCCCGCTGATCGCGGCGGGTCTCGGCGTCGGGCTGGCGTTCCGGGTGGGCCTGTTCAACATCGGCGGACGCGGTCAGATGCTCATCGCGTGCGCGACGGCGGCGCTGCTGACGTTCAACCTGGATCTGCCGATGTTCCTCCAGCTTCCGCTCACGCTCGCCGCCGGCATCGCGGGCGGGGCGATCTGGGGCGGCATCGTGGGTGTTCTGAAGGCACGCACCGGTGCGCACGAGGTGATCCTCACGATCATGCTCAACTACGTCGCGCTTTACCTCGTGGCGTGGATGGTGCGCACGCCCGGCATCCTGCAGCGCCCCTCCGGCGACCAGCCGATCTCGGCGGCGACGCCTGCCGGCGCGCAGTTCCCCGAGCTGCTCGGACCACGATTCCCGCTCCTGGACTGGGGATTCGTCATCGTGATCGGGGCGACGGTCTTCGTGTGGTGGCTGGTCGAGCGCTCGAGCCTGGGCTTCCGGCTGCGCGCGGTCGGCGAGAACCCGCACGCCGCCCGCGCCGCGGGCATCTCGGTGCAGCGCATGTACATCTACGCGATGCTGTTCGCCGGCGGCCTGGCGGGCCTGGCCGGCATGAACCAGATCCAGGGCTCGGTGACCACCGGGTTCGACGGACTGATCGACGCCGGCATCGGCTTCACGGCGATCACCGTCGCCCTGCTCGGTCGCAGCCGCGCGTGGGGCGTGTTCGCCGCCGGCCTCCTGTTCGGCGCCCTCAAGGCGGGCTCGTTCACGATGCAGGCCTCGCAGGGCATCCCGGTCGACATCGTGCTCGTCGTGCAGTCGCTCATCGTGCTGTTCATCGCGGCACCGCCGCTGATCCGCACCATCTTCTTCCTGCCCAAGACGGATGCCGAGAAGGCCGCCCGAGCGAGAGCCAAGGCCGCGAAGCGCAAACCCGAGCCCGTCGAAGACAAGGCGGTGTCCGCATGACCGCGCTCGCGCCCATGCCCTCCGACGTGGCGCACCTGTCCACGGTGAAGGTGCGTCACGTCAAGCAACCGATCACCCTCGCGATCGCGACCGTGCTGCTCGGGCTGCTCTTCCTGCTGGTGCCGCGGGACGGCATCAGCACGTTCCGCCTCGGCGATCCGGCCGCGTCGATCCCGCTGCCGAACCTGATCGTGCCGACCGCGCTCACCTGCTGGATCGTCCTGGCGGCCCTGCTCCTGCTGACGGTGTGGGCGTTCCTGGATGCGTGGGCGTATCGCCGCACCGGCATATGGCTGCCGATCGTCTTCGGCGTGCTCGCCGTCTTCGCCTTCCTGGTGTGGGCCTCCGCGGGTGGCCTGGTGCCGGTGACGGGCCTCCTCTTCGGCGCACTGTCGCTGTCGGTGCCGCTCATCTTCGGTGCGCTGGGCGGTGTGATCGGCGAGCGGGTCGGCGTGGTGAACGTGGCGATCGAGGGGCAGTTCCTCCTCGGCGCCTTCAGCGCCGCGCTCCTGGCGAGCATCACCCACAACCCGTTCGTCGGGCTCGTCGGCGCGATGATGGGCGGCGTGCTGGTGGCGTTCGTGCTGGCCGCGTTCTCGATCAAGTACCTCGTGGACCAGGTCATCGTCGGTGTCGTGCTGAACGTGCTCGTGGCGGGCCTCACCGGGTTCCTGTACGGCGCGCTCCTCGTGCCGAACGAGTCCGAGCTGAATCGCCCGGTCCGCTTCACGCGGTGGGAGATCCCGCTGCTCGGCGACATCCCGATCATCGGCCCGGTGCTGTTCAACCAGACGTTCATCGTGTACCTCATGTACGCCACCGTCGCGATCGTCGCGTGGGGCCTCTACCGCACGCGATGGGGTCTGCGTCTGCGCGCGGTCGGCGAGCACCCGCAGGCCGCCGACACCGTCGGCATCAAGGTCAACACGAGCCGGTTCTGGAACGTGTCGCTCGCCGGCGCGATCGCCGGCATCGGCGGCGCGTACTTCACGCTCGTGTCGGTCGGCCAGTTCACGAAGGAGATGACCGCCGGCCTCGGCTTCATCGCCCTCGCCGCCGTGATCTTCGGCCGCTGGGACCCGCTGCGCGCGACGCTCGCGGCGCTGCTGTTCGGCTTCGCGACCAACCTGCAGAACCTGCTGACGGTGCTGCGCACGCCGATCCCCAGCGAATTCATGCTCATGCTGCCGTACGTCGTGACGATCATCGCGGTGGCCGGCTTCGCCGGGCAGATCCGCGGTCCGGCCGCAGCCGGCAAGCCATACATCAAGGGATGACTGTGACCGATATCGACTGGGATGAGCTGCGGGCAGCCGCGACGGAGGCGATGAAGCGCGCGTACGCGCCGTACTCCCGCTACAAGGTCGGCGCGGCGGCGCTGGTCACGGACGGCCGCATCGTCACGGGCTGCAACGTCGAGAACGCGTCGTACGGCGTGGGCCTGTGCGCGGAGTGCGGGCTCGTCGGCGAGCTGCAGATGAGCGGCGGCGGCGGTCTCGTCGCGTTCGTGTGCGTCAATGGTCACGGCGACACGATCATGCCGTGCGGGCGGTGCCGTCAGCTGCTGTACGAGTTCGCGATCCCCGGCATGCTGCTCGAGACCGTGTCGGGCATCCGCACGATCGACGAGGTCCTGCCCGACGCCTTCGGCCCGCGCGATCTCGAGGAGGCGGCGCGATGACCCTCGGACAGGCTCAGGACGGCGGTGCCGAGCAATCGGTCGAGCCCTTCGACGCCGTCGACGTCATCCGCGCGAAGCGCGACGGGGGAGCAGTCCCCGAGGACGCCCTGCGCTGGATGGTCGACGCCTACACGCGCGGCTACGTCGCCGACTCGCAGATGGCGGCGTTCGCGATGGCGGTGCTGCTGAACGGCATGACGCGTGACGAGATCCGCGTGATGACCGACGCGATGATCCGTTCCGGGGAGCGTATGGGCTTCGCCGGCCTCGGCAAGACCACCGTCGACAAGCACTCGACGGGAGGCGTCGGCGACAAGATCACGCTCCCGCTCGCGCCGCTGGTCGCCGCGTTCGGCGTCGCGGTGCCGCAGCTTTCGGGGCGCGGCCTCGGCCACACCGGCGGCACCCTCGACAAGCTCGAGTCGATTCCCGGATGGCGCGCCGCGCTCTCGAACGACGAGATGTTCGCGCAGCTGCGCGACGTGGGCGCCGTGATCTGCGCGGCCGGATCGGGACTCGCCCCCGCCGACAAGAAGCTCTACGCGCTGCGGGACGTCACCGGCACCGTCGAGGCGATCCCGCTCATCGCGTCGAGCATCATGTCGAAGAAGATCGCCGAGGGCACCGACTCGCTCGTCCTCGACGTCAAGTTCGGGTCGGGGGCGTTCATGCGCGACGTCGACCGCGCACGTGAGCTCGCCCGCACGATGGTCGCCCTCGGCACCGACTCGGGGGTCTCGACGACCGCGCTCCTGACCGACATGAACACGCCGCTGGGCCTGGCGATCGGCAACGCCAACGAGGTGCGCGAGTCCGTCGAGGTGCTCGCCGGCGGCGGCCCGGCCGATGTCGTCGAGCTGACGGTCGCCCTCGCGCGCGAGATGCTCACCCTCGCCGGCCGGCCTGATGCCGACGTCGAGGCCGCTCTCCAGGACGGCCGGGCGATGGACGCGTGGCGCGCGATGATCCGCGCCCAGGACGGGGACCCGGATGCCGCGCTCCCGGCTCCGCGCGAGACCCACACCGTGACGGCGTCCGAGCCCGGCTTCGTGACTCGCATGGAGGCCCTGCCGTTCGGCATCGCCGCATGGCGGCTCGGGGCCGGACGGGCGCGGGCCCAGGACCCGGTGCTGCACGCCGCCGGCATCGACCTGCACGTCAAGCCCGGCGACGTCGTCTCGCCCGGTCAGCCGGTGTTCACTCTGCTCGGCGAGGATGCCTCACGGTTCGATCGCGCCCTCGAGGCGCTCGAGGGCGCGTGGGAGATCGGACCGGAGGCCCCGGCCTCGAGCCCGCTCGTCCTCGAACGCATCACCGCCTAGGCTGAGGCATCCGCCCGCCCCCGTCCTCGGATCCACGACCGCAACGCTCAGGAGAACCCATGCCCATCGACCAGCACGGTGACGCGATCCTCGACGGCGTGTCGATCCGCGGACTCCCGAAGGTGTCGCTGCACGACCACCTCGACGGCGGTGTGCGTCCGGCGACGATCATCGAGCTCGCCGACGCGATCGACCTCGAGGTGCCCGAGACCGACCCCGACGAGCTGTCGGACTGGTTCGCCGAGAAGAGTGACTCGGGGTCGCTGGTCGAGTACCTGAAGACGTTCGATCTGACCACCGCCGTGATGCAGACCCGCGAAGGGCTCACGCGCATCGCGCGCGAGTTCGTCGAGGACCTCGCCGCCGACGGCGTCATCTACGGCGAGGTGCGCTGGGCGCCCGAGCAGCATCTGGCGCACGGTCTGTCGCTCGACGAGGCGGTCGCCGCGGTGCAGGAGGGCATCGAGGAAGGGGAGGACGCCGCCGAGCGCCGGGGCCACGACATCCGCGTCGGCCAGCTCATCACCGCGATGCGGCACACCGACCGGTCGCTCGAGATCGCGAAGCTCGCGGTCGACTGGCGCGGACGCGGCGCCGTCGGCTTCGACATCGCCGGACCCGAGGACGGCTTCCCGCCCTCGAACCACCGTGCTGCGTTCGACTTCCTCGCCTCGGAGTTCTTCCCCGCGACGGTGCATGCCGGCGAGGCGGCCGGGCTCGACTCGATCCGCTCGGCGCTCATCGACGGGCGAGCGCTGCGCCTCGGCCACGGCGTGCGAATCGCCGAGGACCTCGAGGTCGTCTCACGCGCCGGCGAGGAGGTGCTCGTCCAGTTCGGCGACCTCGCCCGCTGGGTGCGCGACCGTGAGATCGCGCTCGAGCTGTCGCCGTCGTCGAACCTGCAGACCGGCGCGATCGAGCGCTGGGGCACGACCCTCGAGGACCACCCCTTCGACCTGCTGTATCAGCTCGGGTTCTCGGTGACCGTGAACGTCGACAACCGCACGATGAGCCGCACGTCGCTCACGCGCGAGCTCGCCCTCCTCGCCGAGACCTTCGACTACGGCCTCGACGACCTCGAGGTGTTCCAGCTCAACGCCGCCGCGGGTGCCTTCCTCGCGGTCGAGGAGCGCGAGGAGCTCATCGAGCTGATCTCCGAGGGCTTCGGCAGCTAGCCCGCCGTCCCGCTTCTCGCTGTACGGCTCGTGCTGTGCGCAACTCCTGAGTATCGCCGCATCACGGTCGTTCTCGTGCCGAATCCCGGCCCAGGGAGCCGCTCCTTCAGGAGTTGCGTACACCGTGGGGCCCGCGCCCGCGGGCGATGACGTCCTTGAGCGCCGAGTGGACGAGTTCGCGGTTCCACATGATGTCCTCGGCGAGGAGCCGTAGGGTGGTGTAGCCGAGGCGGGCGGCCTCGAGATCCCGCCGGCGATCGCGCTTCTGCGCCGTCCAGGACGAGTGGAACTCCTGGCTGTCGCACTCGATGATGAGCCACCCATCCACGAGGAAGTCGACTCGTCCGACTCCCGCGATGGGCCGCTGCACCTCGACGCGGCAGCCCTGTGCGCGCAGCATGAGGCGCACGAGGGTCTCAGGGCCGGACTCGCTTCGCCTGTCGAGAAGTCCGCGCAGCCGCCGATAGCGCCGTGGAAGCCGAGAGAACACCTCGGCGATGTCTTCCTCGCCGACGATGCCGAGATGCCACGCGCTGTCGAGCGTCGCTATCGCGGCGCGTGGCTCCTGACATCTGACGGCCTGCACGAGCGCCTCGACCACGTCGGTCACGAGCGCTTCCCGAGGCACCGACGTCGGTCGCCAATGGCGGACTACGCCATCAGGCCGCCGGGGCACCCGGCTAGCGAGAGGGTCCAGCTGCATGTGGGTGCGCTCCTTCTGCAGCACGAACACTCCGAGATGACGAAGGAGCGAGACGCAGTCCCGCCGGCCGCCGAGGCGTGCCACCGAGACGAGAGTCGGATGGGTTCCCGCCTGCACGTGCCACCCCTTCCGCACGCGGATGAGCCGGCCGGCGGCGACCATGCGCGCGAGCTCCCGCCGGGACATCCCGGCGGCGGCGAGAGCGCTGGTGCTGAGCAGCATCGAGGCGATGCCGTCGCTGACGAGGTCGCGTGGTTCGTTCACGGCTTCGACTCTGCGGAACAAGGCCGCGGCGCTCGCCGACGCCGGGAATGATCTGGGGAGAACTGGCCCGCGAGGCCGCGTGGGGAGGAGCGGCTGCCTGGGCGGCCGGGCCGAACTCCTGAGAAACCTCACTGAACACGCTCCTGCACGCCAGAAAGGTCACCCACGCAACGGCTTCTCAGGAGTAACGCACGGCGGCGTCGACCGCCGGATCGACCCCGTACCGGGGTAGGGGGTGCGAGGTCGGTTCCGGAGGGGGACGCGCGCGACGGACGCCGGTTCGTACGGTGGGGGGACCACCGAAACGAAGGAGCCGCCGTGACGCTTCTGGACCGTCCTCGCACCGACACCGTCGGCTCTGCGGGCGCGCCGCGCGACGCGGCGATGGACCTCGTACGGGCGGCCTGCCTGGTGGTCGTGGTCGCGCTGCACGCGTTCATGGCCGGGATCACGGTCACCGGCGGCGAGATCGGCGTCACGAACGTCGTGATCGGCCAGGACTGGTTCGCGCCCATGTCGTGGATCGTGCAGATGATGCCGCTGTTCTTCCTCGTCGGAGGCTTCGCGGGCGTCACGCAGTGGCGTCGCATGCGCGCGCGGGGGGATTCCGCCGTGACGTTCGTCACCGGGCGGCTGCGGCGCCTCGCCGTGCCGGCGATCGCGGCGTTCGGCGTCATCGGCGCCGGCCTCTCTCTCGCGCTCGCCGCAGGAGTCTCGCCGGAGCTCGTGGGCGAGCTCGGCTTCCGCATGGCGCAGCCGATGTGGTTCCTCGGTGTGTACGTCGGCGCGACGGCGCTCGTGCCGCTGCTGACGTGGGCGCACGAGCGCGCACCGTGGGCGACGCTGGGCGCGATGGTGCTCGGGGTGGTCGCGGTCGATGCACTGCGGCTCGGCACCGGCATCGAAGCGCTCGGCTACCTCAACCTCGCGTTCGTCTGGCTCGCGGTGCAGCAGCTCGGCTTCTGGTGGGCCGACGGCCGTGTCGCCACGCTGCCGCGCGGACGCCTGATCGTCGGGCTCGCGGCGTCGGTCGCGACGCTCGCCGCCCTCTTCGCCTCGGGCGCGTACTCGCCCGACATGTACGTGAACCTCAACCCGCCCACGGTGTGCCTCGTCGTGCTCGGGGCGGCGCAGCTGTTCGCGTTCGCGCTGGCCGCGCCTCGCCTGCGGCGGGTCGCCGCCCGGCCTCGCGTGTCGGCGGCGGTCGACGCGGTGGGCTCGCGCTCGATGACGATCTACCTGTGGCACATGCCCGCACTGGTGCTGTTCGCCGCCGTCCTCGTCGGGGTGGGCGTGCCCTTCGCCGAGCCGCTGAGCCTCGCGTGGTGGCTGACCCGTCCTGCCTGGCTCGTCGGCGTCGGCGTCGCGACGGCGCTCCTGGTGATGCTCACCGACCGCTTCGAACGGCGACGGATGCCGCTGCCCGGCGCGTCGGCCGCGACCACGGCCCGCGCCCCCGCGTCGCGACGACACCGCGGCCCGTGAGCGGCCGCCGCACGGCGCTCGCGGTGGTGCTCGGCATGGCCGGCGTCGTCGCGGTGCTCGTCGGCGGGTTCACGCCGCTCACCGCGGCGATCGCGGTGGCGTGCCTCGTGGTGTCGCTGCGCCTGAGCACGGGGCGCCTCGCGCTGCGCCGCGGCTACCCGGCGCCGGGCGTGACCAGCCCGGCCTCGTAGGCCGCGATCACCAGCTGCGCGCGGTCGCGGGCGCCGAGCTTCGACAGGATCCGAGAGACGTGGGTCTTCACGGTCTGCTCGGCGATGAACAGCCGCGCGGCGATCTCGGTGTTCGACTCTCCCTGGGCGACGCCCACCAGGATCTCGCGCTCCCGCTCGGTCAGCTCGCCCAGCACGACGCGATCGGTGCGCCGGGGTCCGCGCGTCGCCGCGAAGCGCTCGATGAGGGCCCGGGTGGCGCTCGGCGCGAGCAGCGACTCGCCTTCGGCCACGACGCGGACGGCTCGCGCGAGCTCTTCGGGCGACGCGTCCTTCAGGAGGAACCCGGCGGCCCCGGCCGACAGCGCGTCGAACACGTAGTCGTCGACGTCGAAGGTCGTCAGCATGAGGATGCGGGTGGCCGGCGCCGTGGCCGACAGCTCGCGCGTCGCCGAGATGCCGTCGAGCACCGGCATCCGCACGTCCATCAGCACCACGTCGGGCGCGAGCTCGGCCACCACGCGCAGGCACTCCGCGCCGTCGGCGGCGAGCCCGACGACCTCGATGTCGGGCTGGGCGTTCAGCAGCGCCGAGAAGCCGGCACGCACCATCGCCTGGTCGTCGGCGATCACGACGCGGATCATGCGGGGGTCTCCTCTTCGCCGGGGAACTCGAACTCCGCCGCGACCTCGAAGCCGCCGTCGGGGGTGGGGTGCGCGTGCACGACCCCGCCCGCGCTGCGCACGCGCTCGCTCATCGCGACCAGCCCGTGCCCGCCGCCGCCGACCTCGGTCGCGGGGGACGAGCCGGGGGCGTTGCGGACGCGGATGCCGAGCCCGCGTTCGCCGACGTCCACGGTCACCGTGATGGGGGCGCCGGGGGCGTGGCGCAGCGCATTGCTCACGGCCTCCTGCACGACGCGGTACGCGGCGAGGTCGGCCACAGCCGTCAGGCGCGGCGCGCGCGAGCCCCGCCAATCCACGTGCACATCGGCACCGGCCTGAGCGGTCTGACGCACCAGTACCGCGATGTCGGCGATGCCGCGCTGCGGCTCGACCGGTGCTGCCTCGTCGTCGCGCAGCGCGCCCAGCAGCACTCGCATCTCGCGCAGGGCGGTCCGCGCCTGTGCAGCGATGTCGGAGAACTCCTCGGCGGTGCGCTGGTCCACGCCGCCGAGTCGGGCGGGAGCGCTCGCCGCCTGCACGCTGATCACCGACATGCTGTGGGCGATGACGTCGTGCAGGTCGCGCGCGAGGCGCGTGCGCTCCTCCGCCACGACGCGCCGCGAAAGCTCCTCGGCGCTGATCCGCTGCTCGCGCACCAGCTGGATCCGGATGCGGCGCCACTGGCGCACCGTGATGCCGATGCCCAGAACCCCGGCACCGATCGACACGAAGACGATGTTGTCGACGGCCGCGGCATCGGCCAGTCCCGCGCCGTGCGCGAAGGCGACGACGGTCGAGCCGGCGACGGAGGCGAGCAGGGTGGCGGTGGCCACCTGCCACACGGTCCGCAGGGCCAGCAGGAACACCACGAAGAACTGGGTGATCTCGGCGGGCACCGTCCACGGCCAGGGTGCGCTCGGGATCGGCGCGGTCAGCCACTGCAGCGTGAACGCCGCCGCGACCGCGACCGCGGCCGCGGCGACGGGCCAGCGCAGTGCCAGCGGCAGCGCGCCGGCGTGCAGCACCGAGAGCGTGAAGGCCAGCGCGATCGGCACGCCGTACAGGGTCGTCGCGATCGGCGTCTGCACGGCGACCATCGCCACGGCGAGCGCCGACACCACGATCCACAGCCACGTCTCGCCGCGGCCGGTCGTGTCGGAGGGTTGGCTCGTCATCCCGTGTGCCCCCTTCCGCCGTGCCCAGTCTTCCAGGTCGGCGGGCGTGGCGAGTCAGCGCCGCGCGACGCCGGGGTGGGTGACGAGATACGCCTCGAACGCCTCTGCCGAGGTCAGGGCCGGCGCGTACCCGAAGTCGCGCTTGAGCGCGTCGTTGGCGAGCACGGGCCGGTACCGCAGGAAGCCGACCTGCTCCGGTCCGTGCACCGTGAGGCGCAGCATCCGTCCGATCCGCAGGGCGAACGCGAGAAGGCCCGCCGGGACCGTGACGACCGGCTTCCCGAGGCGCCGCGCGATCTCGTGGACCGTGACCCGCCCGTCGCCGGCGAGGTTGTAGATGCCGGGCGGGCCGCCGGTGGCCGCGCGCGCCATGGCCTCGGCGACGTCGTCGACCCACACGAACACGAAGGGGGACTCCGAACCGCGCACGCCGAGGATCGCCGGGCCGTCCCACAGCGCCGTGATCTGGTTGCGCACGGTGGGGCCGAGGATCGTGCCGATGCGGAACACCACCTGCTCGAGCTCGGGGTGGTCGGTGCGGTACTCGGCCAGCATCTCCTCGACGAGCCGCTTGTGCCGCGCGTACGGGAACTCGTCGTTTCCCCGCACCGGGTCGGACTCGCGCAGCCACTCGGGACTGTCGGCGTGGTAGCCGTAGGCGGCGCCCGACGACGACACCACGATGCGGCCGACGCGTGCCTCGACGCACGCCTCGAGCACGTGACGCGAGCCGTCGACATCGACGCGGTACTCGAGGTCGTGGTCGCGCCCGGGATTCACGATGGCCGCGAGGTGCACCACGACGTCGATCTCGTGTCGCTGCAGCAGCGCGACGAGTCCCGACGCGCGGGTGACGTCGCAGTCGTCGTAGACGACTCCTTCGAGGGGGTGCTCGGGCGGTCGCACGTCGCCCGCAACGACCAGCTCGACGTCGTCTCGCTCCACCAGGGCCGCGGCGACGTGCGATCCGAGGAATCCCGCCCCGCCGGTCACCAGGACGCGGGTCACGGCGCGGGCTCCGGTGCGCCCGGCACCGCGTCGCCGGTGGACTCCGCCGCGTGCCGGGTGGCATCGCCCTTGGCCGACCCGGTGCGCCGCCGCGTGTGCCGCGCCCACAGGGCCGCCACGATGAGGCCCGCGATGATGTCCCAGATGCCCCACCAGCCGGCGACGATCGCCATGCCGCCGAGGCCGCCGAAGAACGCGAACACGAGCCCCAGCCCGAGCCCGGCGTTGCGGATGCCGACCTCGAAGGTCATCGCCTTGCGCTCGCGGGTGCCGAGGCCGCCGGCGACGGCGGTGCCGTAGCCGATCGCGAGGGCGACAGCGTCGTGGACCGTGACGACCAGCACGATGATGCCGAGGAACGCCACGAAGTACGCCCAGTTTCCGGCGAGCGCTGCGACGATGAACCCGACGAGCGCGAGCAGCGAGAACCACTTGACGTACGGCTGCACCTTCACGGCGAAGCCGCCGAAGCGGTGGCGGATGAACAGACCCAGGAGGAACGGCAGCCCGATGATGAGGAAGATGTCGAGCAGCATCGCCCAGGCGTCGAGCTCGACCGCCTCGAGCAGCGTCCGCGCCGTCGGATGCAGCGAGCCCCAGAACGCGACCGACAGCGGCAGCGCCACGATGTAGAGCAGATTGGCCACCGCGGTCATCGACACCGACAGGGCGACGTTCCCACCCGACCGGTGCGTGAGCACCTGCGAGATGTTGCCGGGCGGGCAGCACGCCACGAGGATCATGCCGAGCGCCATCGAGGGCGTCACGGGCAGGATCAGCGTGAGCCCGAACGTCACGGCGGGCAGCACGACCAGCTGCGCGAGGATCGCGATGACGAACGGCTTCGGCTTGCGCGCGACGGCCTTGAAGTCGTCGACGGTGGTGTCGAGCGCGATGCCGAACATGATGAGCCCGAGCACGACGTTGAGGATCACGAGCGTGCCGGGCGTGAAGTTGAGGACGACGTCGTCGGGATTCACGCGGAGACCTTCCGGGTGCGACGGTGCCGGGTCGCGGCATCCTTGCGGTCACTGTGTCTCGACAGGCTCGACAACCGATCGAAGGGGCCGCGCCGGGGCGCCTGCGCCGAGGCATCCGTCCGCAGTCCTTCGATGGCCGCGCGCACAGCTCTGCGGTACGCGGTCTTGTTGACGTAGTACGACATGCGCTCCAGGCCGAGATAGCGGTAGCCGCCGGTGAGGTCGGGCCACGGCTCGTGCGCGACCCGCTCGCGGAAGGCGGCCGCGCGCTGCGGGTGGTGTTCGAGGGCCGAGAGGTATGCGGCGACGAGCTCGGCCTGCTCGTAGCGGCCCTGCCAGCCGATGCCCGACGCTTCGATCATGCCGATGACGTACAGCCCGTTGAACGAAGGCGGGAAGACGTTGAGGTAGAGGCGGGGCGACCAGCCCGTCCAGTTGAGGTCTTCGCGGGCGACGAACGGGTAGTCCAGGGTGTAGCCCGTCGCAAGCAGCACCACGTCGTACTCGCCCGACGCGCCGTCGCGGAAGTGCACGGTGCGGCCGTCGAACCGGTCGACGTCCGGGCGGATCCGCAGATCGCCCTGGCCGAGGTGGTTCAGCACCATCGTGTTGACGATCGGATGCGACTCGTACAGCTTGTAGTCGGGCCGGGGGAAGCCGAACCGGACCGGATCGCCGGTGAATGCGCGCAGCACCCGCCGGTCGACGAACTGCTTGATCGGGGCCGGCAGCGGACGGCCCTGGTCCAGTGTGTCGGAGGGCCTGCCGAAGAGGTACCGCGGCACGAAGTAGTACCCGCGCCGCACGCTCATCTCGACCGACGCGGCATGGTGCACGGCATCGACGGCGATGTCGCAGCCCGAGTTGCCGGCACCGATGATGAGCACGCGCTTGCCCGTCAGCGCCGTTGCGGACTTGTACGCGCTGGTGTGCAGCAGCTCACCCGTGAACTCGCCGCGGAATGCGGGAACGTTGGGCTCGGCGAGCGTGCCGTTGGCGAGGATCACGCCGTCGTACCGCTGCGCGATCGCGTCGCCGGTGCCCGCGTCCGCATCGCCGGTCCCGCGGCTCGCCGAAGGTGCGGCACGCAGCATCCAGCCGTCGCCGTCCCGCTCGAGCGAGGTGACCTCGGTGCCGAAACGGAACCGCGCGGTGAGCCCGAAGTGGTCGGCGAACTCGCGGAAGTACTCGATGAGCTCGCGGTGGCCGGGGTAGTCCGCGCGCGAGCGCATCGGGAACTCGGAGAACTCGGTCGTGGTGCGCGACGAGATGAGGTGCGCCGACTCGTACATCGTCGAGCGCGGGTTCTCGATGTCCCACAGGCCGCCGACTCCGCGCGAGGCCTCGTAGCCGTCGAACGCGATCCCGGCCTTCTGGAGGGCGCGCGCCGCCGAGAGTCCCGACGGCCCGGCTCCGATGATGGCATACCGGCGCTCGCTCATGCGTCCCTCATGTCCGTCTCCACACTTCGTCGTGCCGACCCCAGGCAACGACCCTAGGCCCGGAGCGGGCGGGAACAGAAATCCGCCCGCCAGGCGTCGCCGGACCCGCCGGGCCGGCGATCTTCTGGTCGCTCAGCCCAGCGGTGCGGCGAACCCGTCGAGGAGCGACGTGAGCGCGTCGCGCATCTCGTCGTCGGAGATCGTGGGGGTCCCGTCGCCCGCCTGCGGCCCGTAGTCGCCGAACGACGAGTGCGCAGCGCCCTCGATGACGTCCATCTGCGCGTCCGCAGGCAGGAGAGGTCGCGCCTCCGCGATCTTCTCGGGCGTCGACAGTCCGTCGGCGCTGCCCGCGATGCCGAGGACCGCGAGCCCGGAGTCGCCCAGGTCGTTCGAACAGTACGACGCGAAGAGCGCGAGGGCATCGGCATCCGTCGCCAGCTGACAGGCGCGGACCCCGCCGAGGGAGTGCCCGCCCACGATCCACGTTTCGACCTCCGGCGCGAGGTCGGTGAAGGTCGTGAGCGGCCGGACGTCGAAGAACGCCAGATTCAGCCACGGTCTGGTGATGACGACGGTCATGCCCGACTCGACCGCTCCCGAGAGCTTCGAGGCGTACGCCCTGGGATCGACCTTGGCGCCCGGGATGTACACCAGTCCCACGTCGCTCGAAGCGCCGGCAGGAGCCAGCACGATCCCGGCCGGCGTGTCGGTGATCTCGATCGCGGGGTCCGCGAGCACGTCGTCGAGCGGCCCCTGCTCGGCCTGGTACACGCCGGCCTGGCTCCAGATGACGATCCCGGCGATCGCGAGCACCACGACGGCAGCGACCGCTCCGAGGATCCACCACAGCACCCGGAGGCCGCGCCGCCGCGGCCCGGATGCGGGCACAGGCGTGTCTGTCACATCACGACAGTAGCCCGCCCCGTCAGACTCCGAGCTCGGCCTGCCGAGCCGCGACCACCGCCGCCACGGGCGCGAAGAGCGGGTGCTCCGGGTCGAGGCCGGTGACGGATGCCGTGACCGCCGCCGCGTCCTGCTCGCGCAGCATCCGCTGCAGGTCCACGGACTGCGGGTCTTCGGAGTCGTCGAACGCCAGTGCCGCCCCCATCGCGTCGACCAGCGCGTCGACGCCCAGCCCGCGCTCGGCCGCCTCGGCCGCAGGACCGACGAACCGCTCGTGGCGCGAGAGCTTGCGCAGCGGTTGGCGTCCGACCCGCCACACCGTGTCGGGGAGCGCGTCGTTCTGGAACCGGCTCAGGATCGTCGCGCGGTACACCGCGAGGTCGCCCGCGTCGAGTCCGTGCTTGGCCTCGAGCAGCGCCGAGGTCTCTTCCAGGGCCGCCTCGACACGTGCCGACAGCTCGGGATCGGCGAGGGCCTCGGCGATCGTCTCGACGCCCGCCCGGGCGCCGAAGTACGCGGTCGCCGCGTGCCCGGTGTTGACGGTGAAGAGCTTGCGCTCGATGTAGGGCGCGAGGTCGTCGACGAAGTGCGCGCCGGGGATGTTCGGCGGCTGGTCGCCGAACGGCGGCCGCTCGATCGCCCACTCGAAGAACGGCTCGACCGTGACGTCGACGCCGTGGCCCTCCGGCTGCGCGGGCACGATACGGTCGACGGCGGTGTTGGCGAAGACGGCGCGCGACGAGAGGGCCTCCCACGCGTCACCGGCGATCTCCGCGATCTCGTCGCGCAGCAGGTCGGTGGCGTTGATGGCGTTCTCGCACGCCATGATCTGCAGCGCAGGCGATGCCGGGTCGCGCAGTGCGAGCCCCGACATGACCAGCGGCGCGACGAACTTCAGCACGGTCGGGCCGACCGCAGTGGTCACCACGTTCGCGGTCGCGATCTCGTCGATCACCCGGTCGGGATGCTCGGCGCTGTTGAGGGCGCGGAAGCCGGTGACCTCGATGTCGCGTCCGCCCGCGCCCACCTCGTGCACGGTGTAGCTGCTCGCCGCGTTGATGGCGTCGACGAGCGGGCCCGCGACATCCGAGAACACCACCTCGTAGCCGCCCTCGTGCAGCAGCAGCCCGACGAAGCCGCGGCCGATGTTGCCGGCGCCGAAGTGGACGGCCTTCATCACACGCCCGCCGCCGACACGAGGGAGAACAGCTCCTCGGGAGTCTGCGCCGCCTTGAGCCTGGCCACGTCGTCCTCCTCCGAGAACAGGATCGCGATCTGCGACAGGATCTCGAGGTGCTCGTCGCCCTTGCCGGCGATGCCGACGACGAACGTCACCGGCTCGCCGCCCCAGTCCACGCCGCCGTCGTAGCGGACGACCGACAGCGCCGACTCGAGGATCGCGTTCTTGGTCTCGTTCGTGCCGTGGGGGATCGCGAGCTCGTTGCCCATGTAGGTCGACACGGTCTGCTCGCGCTGCAGCATCGCGTCGAAGTACGCGCCCGTGACCGCTCCCGCCGCCTCGAGGATGCCGGCGGCCTCCTTCATCGCCTCCTCGCGCGTGGCGCCGCCGGAGTGGATCCGCACCTGTCCGAGGGTCAGTACGTCCTTGGCCATGTCTGTCGCCTTTCGTCGAATTCCGGATGCCGCGGCGCGGCGCCCGCACGGAGGCGGTGGGACCGGGGGCGTGTCGCCTGCCCGGCCCCACCGCTGTCTCAGCGCCTAGGCACCATCCTGGTGCTGGGAACGGACGAGGTCCACGACCTCGTCGTACTTCGGCGAGTTCATGAAGTTGTCGACCGAGACATGCACCGCGTCCGGCGTCTTCTGCCGCGCCCGGTCGGTCAGCTGGTTCTGCGTGATGACCAGGTCGGCCGAGGCATCCAGCGCCGCGATCGCCTTGTTGACGACCGTGACGTCCTCGATGCCCGCCTTCTTGATCTTGTTGCGCAGCACGCTCGCACCCATCGCCGACGAGCCCATGCCCGCGTCGCACGCGAACACGATGTTGCGGATCTCGCGCTCGGTCATGACCGCCGGCTCGACACCGCCGTCGGCCTGCGTCGCCGCGCCGCCGCGCATGCCGCTGAGGTGCTCCGACGACTTGCCCTTGGCCGCCTCGGTCTGCGTGATCGCCGCCCCGAACGCGTCGTCGGTCGCCGCCATCGCCTCGAGGTCGCGCTTGCGCGACGCCCGCAGGATCACCCACGCGATGAGGAAGGTCACGGCGGCCGACAGGATCACCGAGAGGATGACTGCGACGTACGCTCCCGTGGCCGTCTGTGCGAGGACCGCGATGATGCTGCCTGGAGCCGCGGGCGCGCGGAGCGCGCCGCCCAGGAGCATGTTCGTGGTGACGCCGGTCATGCCGCCCGCGATGAGCGCCAGGATCAGGATCGGCTTCATGAGCGCGTACGGGAAGTACACCTCGTGGATGCCGCCGAAGAACTGGATCACCGCCGCACCGGGCGCGGAGGCACGCGCCGCGCCGAGGCCGAAGAAGGTGAACGCCAGCAACAGGCCGACACCCGGGCCGGGGTTCGCCTCGAGCAGGAACAGGATCGACGAGCCGTCCTCGGCCGACTGCTGGATGCCCAGCGGGGTCAGCACGCCGTGGTTGATGGCGTTGTTGAGGAAGAAGACCTTGGCGGGCTCGATGAGGATGCTGGTGAGAGGAAGCAGGTTCACCTCGACGAGCCAGTTCACGGCGTTCCCGAGCATCTGCATGAGGCCGTTGACCAGCCAGGCGATCGGGTAGAACCCGACGACCGCCATGACGAAGCCCCAGATGCCGGCCGAGAACATGTTGACGAGCATCTCGAAGCCCGCCTTGATCTTGCCCTCCCACAGGCTGTCGAGCCACTTCATCGTGTAGGCCGCGATCGGAGCCAGGATCATCGCGCCGATGAACATGTGCACCTGGCCGAGCGGCTTCTCACCCTCGGCGAGCGCCGCGTTGAAGTTCGCGACCAGGAGGTCGGACCCCGCGATCGCGCCCATGGTCGCGATGACCGCGACCACGCCACCGCGCACGTTGTACACGATGCTGCCACCCGTGTAGGCGATCAGCAGCGGCAGCGCGTAGTGGATGAACGGCCCGACGATCGTCGCGAGGTCCGCGTTGGGCGTCCACCCCACATCGATGAAGAACGCCGTGAAGATGCCCCACGCGATGAGCGCGGGGATGTTCGGCATGATCATGCCGGAGAGGAACGTGCCGAAGCGCTGGACTCCGACTCGTGCTCTCGACCCGCCGCTGGTGGCAGGTGCAGACGCCGTTGTCATAGCTGTTCTCCTTCTACTTTGTGGTTGCTTCTACTTGTCGGCTGCGGCCGGGGCCGCGGGGTTCGTCATCCGCGTCGCGGCGCGCTCGGCCGCGACGCGGGCGGATGCCGCGTCGGACGCGGACAGGGCGGCTGCGGCGACCTCGCGAGCGTCGTCGAGAGTGTGCTGCAGCAGGGTGGCTCGCACGTCGGCGAGCGCAGTCGGCGCCATCGACAGGCTCGTGGCGCCCAGACCCACCAGCACGACCGCCAGCAGCGGATCGGCAGCGGCCTCGCCGCAGATGCCGACGGGCTTGCCGTGGGTGCGGCCGGCGTCGCCGACCTCGCGGATCAGGCGCAGCACCGCGGGGTGCCACGGGTCCTGGAAGGCCGCGACCGAGCCGAGCAGGCGGTCGGCGGCGAGCGTGTACTGCGTGAGGTCGTTCGTGCCGATCGACGCGAAGTCCGCGTGCGCGAGGATGCGGTCGGCCAGCAGCGCCGAGGACGGCACCTCGACCATGACCCCGGCGGTCCTGATGCCGTAGTCGCGCGCGATGTCGACGAAGTACTCGGTCTCTTCGACCGTCGCCACCATCGGCGCCATGACCCACAGGTCGGCCCCGCCTCCCGCGTGGGCGCGGGTCGCGGCATCCGCTTCGGCGAGAGCGGTGAGCTGCTCGCGCAGGATGTCCTCGCTCGCGCGCAGCGCGCGAAGGCCCCGCAGTCCCAGTGCCGGGTTCTCCTCGTGCGCGTCGTTGAGGAACGGCAGCGGCTTGTCGGCCCCGGCGTCGAGCACGCGCACGACGACCTTCTTGCCGGGGAACGCGGCGAGCAGCTTCGTGTACGCCTCGCGCTGCTGCTCGACGGTCGGCGCCTGGTTGGCGCTGAGGAAGAGGAACTCGGTGCGGAACAGGCCCACGCCCTCGGCGCCGAGGGCCACGGCGTCGGCCGCCCCGTCAGCGTTGCCGAGATTGGCCAGCAGCGGCACGGCGGTGCCGTCGGCGAGCGCCCCGTCGGTGATGGGGGCGGATGCCGCAGCCGCACGGTCCGCCGCGCGACGGTTCGCCCGGTCGAGCTCGTCGGCCGTCGGCGCGGTCGTGACGACGCCGGCGGCGGCATCCACGATCACGGTCTCGCCGTCGCGGAGCCCGGTCGCCTCGACGGCGCCCACCACGGCGACGATCGACTTCTCGCGCGCCAGGATCGCGGTGTGCGAGGTCGGCCCGCCCTCGGTGGTCACCAGCGCCAGCACCTTGTCGAGGTCGAGCAGGGCGGTGTCGGCCGGCGCGAGATCCTTCGCGACGAGCACGAACGGATGCCCCGGATCGGGCACTCCCGGAGCCGGCACGCCACGCAGCCGCGCGATGACGCGCTGGGCGACGTCGTCGAGGTCGGCCGCGCGCTCGCCGAGGTAGCCGCCGAGGGCCGTCAGCTGCTCGCGGAACGACGCGAACGCGTCGAACACCGCGAACTCGCCCGTCCTGCCCTGCGCGAGCCGCGCGTTCACCTCGTCGGCGAGCGTCGGATCCTCCGCCATCATCGCCTGCGCCTCGAGTACCTCCTGTGCGGCGCCGCCCGCCTGGGCACCGCGCTGCTCGAGCTCGCGTGCGACGGCGGCGACGGCATCCGTCACGCGCGCCTTCTCCTCGTCGGCGCTGAGCGTGCTCGGCGCGTCGGACGGGGCCGGAAGGGGCTCCGCCATGCGCGCGACGGGGCCCTGGGCGACGCCCAGTCCGATGCCGACTCCTCGAAGCTCTGCCATGGCCGTCACTGCGCGTCGTGGTCGGTGGTCAGCAGCTCTGCGAGCCGGTCGAGCGTCGCTTCCGCGCCGTCGCCGTCCGCAGTGAGGGTGACGTAGTCGCCCTGCTCGACGCCGAGTGCGATCACGCCCAGGATGCTCGCGGCGTTGACCGGGCTGCCGGAGTCCTTCGCGATGGTCACCGGGATGCCGGCATCCTTCGCCGCCTGGGCGAACATCTTCGCGGGGCGTGCGTGGAGTCCGTGGGACGAGCCGATGCGGACCGTGCGTGAGATGGGTGGCATGTCGTGACCTCTCTGTCGTGGCTGGCGGGTCTGGTTTCGTGTCATTCGGGTGGGGCGTCCGCGGCCGGAGGCGGCCCCCCGGGGCCTCCGACCGCGGCATGCACCAGGTCGAGCGTGCGCGTGCCGTCGAGATCCCGGAAGATGTCGGACGGCAGCAGCACCACCGTCGTGCCCCGTGCGGCGGCATCCCGCTCGATGCGCTCCAGCGCATGCGCGAGGTGCGGACCGACGAGTACGACGTCGGCGGCATCGAGATCGATCGGGAGCGACTGCTCGGTGCCGGCGAAGGCGGTGTAGGCGAGGCCCCGGTCGTGTGCGGCGTGGCGCACGCGCTGTGCGACGAAGGTGCTCGAGGCACCCGCTCCGCAGACCACCAGGATCCTCATCGACCCGCCTCCTCGTGACCTCATTCTTGTGAGAACGCTGAGAGGGGACAACCAGTCCTTCTTCCGCGGGGGCGGAAACCGCCGCGCCGCACCCGCCGATCGAGCCGGCCTCTCCGAGTCGAAACGCCTCGGGCGTGCGTGCGCGCCCCCGTGGTTGACTGGGCATGTGACCCGAGCTCGACAGGACCGCCTGCTCGGCCTGCTCGTGCGCGACGCGGACTGGGTGACGGCATCCGCCCTCGCCGACGCGCTCGGCGTGACGCCCCGCAGCATCCGTTCGTACGTGACGGCGGTCAACACCCGCGTGGCACCGGGCGTCGCGGTGGAGTCGGGGCCTCATGGCTACCGGGCAGGACCCGATGCCGCGGCCGCCCTGCGCGCGGCGGGCGAGGCGGGCACCCCGCGCGACCGCCTGCACACGCTGGTGCGTTCGCTGCTCGACAGCTCCGACGGGATCGACGTTTTCGAGACGGCCGACCGGCTGCATGTGTCACCCGCGACCCTGGACGCCGACCTCGCCCGCGTGCGCGGCTTGCTCGGGGGCACCGAGCTGACACTCGAGCGCTCGGCCTCGCAGGCGCGGCTGCGAGGCACTGAAGCGGCGCAGCGCCGGCTGCTGAGCCGCCTGGCGCATGACGAGATGGATGCCGGATCCTTCGACCTCGCCGCTCTCCGGCGCACGCTCGGCGAGGGGTCGGTCGGTGCGCAGGCGTTCGGGCCGTTCAAGACCGACCTGGTGGCGCGGCTCGGCGAGCTGGGCTGGTTCGTCAACGAGTTCGGCATCGGCGACGTCGTGATGCACATCGCGATCGCCGCCGACCGCGTCTCGCGCGATCGCCCGCTGGCGGGCTCGGACGCCGACTCGCGGCCCGAGCAGGCCGAGGTCGCCGCCATCATCGGCGAGCTCGCCGAGCGCCATCTCGGGGTGCGGCTGGGCAGCGGCGACCTGCAGCACCTCGCGACGCTCGTGCTCACGCGCGTCGTCGCGCCGGGAGGGGCGCCCGGCGACACTCACGAGCACACGCGCGCGCAGCTCGAGCCCGAGGTCGAGCAGGCGGTGCGCGACATCGTGCAGCGCGCCGCGGCGGAGTTCCTCGTCGACATCGTGCACGAGGACTTCATTCTGCGGCTCGCCCTCCACGTGCAGAACCTGCGGCTGCGGGCGCGTGAGCGGGCGTGGTCGCGCAATCCGCTCACCCGGTCGCTGAAGTCGACGTACCCGATGATCTTCGAAGTCGCGGTGTTCATCGCCAACGGCCTCCATGAGCGCCTCGACATCCCGCTGCTCGACGACGAGATCGCCTATATCGCGATGCACGTCGGAGGCCGGCTCGAGCGCAGCAGGCGCGCCGACCAGCTGCTCACCGCGACGATCGTGTGCCCCGGCTACTACGAGCTGCACGAGCTGCTGCGCTCGTCGGTCGACCGCTCGCTCGGCCAGGCGATCGAGGTCGTCGGCGTCGAGACGCGCGTCGACCCCGACTGGGACACGATCGACACGGATCTCGTGCTCACCACGATCGACCCGGCCGTGCCGGGGGACCGCATCGTCCGCATCCAGCCGTTCCTCACCGACGCGGATGTCGAGCGCGTCCAGGCGGCCGCGGGCCGGGTGCGCCGCTCGCGCCGGCTGGCGCGGCTCCGCGGCGAGCTCGAGCGGTACTTCGAGCCGGCCGCGTTCGTGCGCGGTCTCGAGTCCGGGCTCGGCGAGGACGGCGTCATCCGCCTCCTCGGCGAACCGCTCATCGCGGCCGGGGTGATCGACGGGGACTACGTCGAACGCACGATCCAGCGCGAGCAGCTGTCGTCGACCGCGTTCACCGACGCGCTCGCGGTTCCGCACGCGCTCGGGATGACGGCATCCCGCACCGCCATCGCCATCGGCATCGCCGACCCGTCGATCCCGTGGGGCGACGGTCGCGTGCAGGTGGTGGCGCTCGTGGCCTTCTCGGAGTCCGACCGCGAGGCGTTCCAGACCGTGTTCGAGCAGTTCGTCGAGGTCTTCTCCGAGCGCGACAGCGTGCAGCGCATCGTGCGCCGCGCGACCTCCTTCACGGCCTTCCTCGACGAGCTCGTCGCCGTCATCGACGGCTGACCCGCGGCATCCTCCGCGCGCGGCGTCTTCGCGTGGCGCGTTCGCGTGGCGCCCTCGTGTGGCGCGCCACGCGGGCCCTTCGGGTGGCGCGACACGCGGGGTGACCGCGTCGATTCCGCGTGTTGTGCCACGCGAACGGCGGCGGCCCGGGGGTGTGGCTTCTTCGGGTGGCGGGACACGCGGGGTGGCGGTGTCGATTCCGCGTGTTGTGCCACTTGAGCCGCGGCGGGGAAGACGACGACGGGTGCCGGGGGCAGCGGTCAGCCGCGGCCGCCCGGGCGTGTGGCATCTTCGGGTGGCGCGACACGCGGGGTGGCGGTGTCGGTTCCGCGTGTTGTGCTACTTGAACCGTGGCGGCCCGGCGGCGTGAGGCCTCCCCGAACCGCAGGCGGCGGGGAAGGACGACGACGGATGCCGGGGGCCGCGGTCAACCGCGGGCCAGGCGCTCCTCGAGGCCGAGCTTCACCGCGGGCCACTCGTGGGGGAGGATCGAGAAGACCACGGTGTCGCGCAGCGTGCCGTCGGGGCCGAGGCGGTGGTTGCGCAGCACGCCGTCCTGCTTGGCGCCGAGCCGGGCGATCGCGGCGCGGGACTGGCGGTTGTGCCAGTGCGTGCGGAACTCCACCGCGATCGCGTCGCACGCCTCGAAGGCGTGTCCGAGCAGCAGGAGCTTCGCGGCGGTGTTGACCGCCGTGCGCTGCGCCTCGACGCCGAGCCAGGTGTGTCCGATCTCGACGTGCCGGTTGGGCTGATCGATGTTGCAGTAGGTCGTCGTGCCGACGACGCGGCCGGTGTCGAGGCGTCGTACGGCCCACGGGTTCATGTGGCCCTCGTCGCGCCACGCGAGGCGCTGCGCGATGTCGGCGCCGACGCGGTCCGGGCGCGGCACCGAGGTGTACCACGCATGCTCGAGGCCATCCGCGGCAACCGCGAGGTCGGCCTCGTGGTCTGCGGTGAGGGGCTCCAGCCGGACGTGGGCGTTCTCGAGGGTGACGGGCAGGGTCAACAGCACCCCTCGAGCCTAGAGCTCACATCGCCGTCTGCCAGATCGTCGAGCCCTCGGCACCGGCGACACGCCCGCCTCGGGTCAGGAGTCCTTCGCGTGCATCTCGGCCTCGACGACCGTGGCTGCCGCGGCGGGATCGGCCTCGGCCACCTGCGCCGCTCGTCGCGCGGCCGCGATGGCGCGCTGACCGGCCGGCAGCCACACCGAGAGGCCGACCACGACGAAGGTGAGGAGGCCGGCTGCCACCAGGAGCGCCTCGATCGGCACCACGTCGGCGAGGGGGCCGAACACGACCATGCCCACCGGCATCGCGACCGCCATCACGATGCCGACGAACCCGAACACGCGCCCCTGGCGCTCCGGCTCCACCGTCTCTTGCAGCAGCGTCATCGACGGCGTCGAGAAGAACGGCACCGCGAGTCCGACGAGGAACATGAAGCCGAAGAACACCCACACGTTCGGTGAGAGACCCAGGCCGATCGAGAGGGCGCCGAACACGAGCGATGACACCACGATCAGGCCGATGCGGCTGCGCTTGGCGAAGAGCGAAGCCACCAGGATTCCGCCCAACATCATGCCGATGCTGAAGGCGATCTCGAGCACGGCGAGGTTGACGACGTCCTGCGTCTCGCCGGCCGGGAACGAGCGCACCAGCATCAGCGGGGTGAGGTTCGACGGGGCGACCGTCAGCAGGAAGATGATCGCGAACAGCACGAGCAGCCACCGCACGAACGCGTGATGCGCGATGTAGCGCACCCCGTCGACGAGGTCGGCGAAGTAGCCGGTCTGCGCCTCGGCGGCCCGGCGGATCGTGCGCACCGGGATGAGGGCGAGGATGCCGACGCCGATGACCGCCGTCACGACGTCGATGAAGAAGATCGGAATGAGGGATGCCGCGGTGCCCCCGGTCGCGGTGGACGCCCACGCGTAGATCGCGCCCGCGGCGGCGGGGGCCAGCAGCGCCATGGCCGACTGGATCGACCCGTTGACGCCGTTGACGCGGATGAGGTTGCGGGTCGGCGCGATCTGCGGGATGAGGGCCGAGACCGCAGGCATCTGGATGCCGGCGCCCGCGGAGCGGACCGCCATCGTGGCGAAGATGAGCCACACCTCGCTGTAGCCGGCGATCATGATGAGCGCGAGCGTCAGCGTGGACAGGGCGATCGCCGCGTCGGCGCCCATGATCAGGTACTTGCGGTTGTGGCGATCGGCCCACACGCCGCCGAAGATCGACACCACCGCCTGTGGGAGGAAGCCGAAGACGGCCGCCATGGTCATCACGAGCCCCGACTGGTACGTGATGGTCAGGTACCAGAACACCGCGTACTGCACGAGCATCGACCCGAACAGGCTGACCGTCTGACCGCTCAGGAAGAGGACGACGTGGCGCAGCCAGTGCGGGGGATCGTCGACGGCGGCGGTGGCGGCATCCGTCTCGTTCTCTTCGTCGGCGCGCGCCATCCGTTGCTCCTCTTGCGATCCCGGTTCCCCCGTGCGTTTCCGCTTTCGCGATATATCGCGAGCGAGACTCTAGCACGGGCGTCCGACACGCGCAGCGCGCCGCGGGCTCAGCCGCCGTACTCGGCCAGCAGCGCCCTCGCACCGTCGGCGAGGGCGGCGATGCGCCTCGTGGCGTCGTCGCGCGACTCGCCGCGCACGTCGAGGTAGAGCTTCAGCTTGGGCTCGGTGCCGCTCGGACGCACGATCACCCGCGATCCGTCGGCGAGCCACAACCGCAGCACGTCGCCGGGAGGGAGGTCGTCCACGCCGTCGAGCAGGTCGTCGATGCGGTCGACGGCGACATCGCCGACGGATTCCGGATGCCGCGCCCGCAGCGCCGCCATGACCTGCGCGATCTGCGAGACGTCGTCGACCCGCACCGACACCTGGTCGCTCGCGAACGCGCCGAAGGTGTCGTCGAACTCGCGGAGCAGATCGGCCAGACCCGCGCCGCGACCGCGTGCCTCGGTCACCAGGCCGAGCATCGCGACGGCCGCCGAGATGCCGTCCTTGTCGCGCACGGTCTCGGGGTTCACGAGGTACCCGAGCGCCTCTTCGAAGCCGTACACGATGCCGGGAGCGCGCGAGATCCACTTGAAGCCGGTGAGCGTCGCGTGGAAGTCCAGCCCGAAGTGCTCGGCGACGGCCTGCAGACCGGGCGACGACACCAGAGAGCATGCGAGCGAGGCGCCGGCGGGCGCACCCTCGGCGGTCGCGCGCTGTGCGGCGCGCCAGCCGAGCAGCAGCCCGATCTCGTTCCCCGTGAGCCGGCGCCACCCGCCTTCGGCGCCGGCATCGGGCAGAGCGACGGCGAGCCGGTCGGCGTCGGGGTCGTTCGCGATGACGAGCTCGGCGTCGGCCTCGCGCGCCGCCGCGAACGCGAGGTCCATCGCGCCCGGCTCCTCGGGGTTCGGGAACGCGACCGTCGGGAAGGTGCCGTCGGGGTCGAGCTGGTCCCGCACCGGCACCGGGGTGGGGTAGCCCGCCTGCTCGACGATGCGCGCGAGCGTCTCCCACCCCACGCCGTGCATGGCGGTGTAGACCCAGCGCAGGCCGGCTGCGGCGGGCGGTGCGGGCGCGACGCCGGCTGTCGCGGCGACGTAGGCGTCGACGACCTCCTCGGTCGCGAGCTCGAAGGCGAGCGAGCGGGGCAGGGTGCTGATGTCGGCGGCATCCGCGACCTGCTGGATGTGCGCGGCGATCTCGGCGTCGGCGGGCGAGACGATCTGCGAGCCCTCGTCGTCGCCGCCGAGGTACACCTTGTAGCCGTTGTCGTTCGGCGGGTTGTGGCTCGCGGTGACCATGACGCCCGCGGCGGCCCCGAGGTGGCGCACGGCGAACGCGAGCACCGGGGTGGGCAGCAGGCGCGGCAGGAGGATCGCCCGCAGGCCCGCGCCCGCGAAGATCTCGGCCGAGTCGCGTGCGAACACGTCGGAGTTGCGGCGGCCGTCGTATCCGATGACGACGACGGGGGCGTCGTCGAGGATGCCGGGCGTCTCGGGTCCCTCGGCCTCCAGGGCCTCCGCGGACGGCGGTTCGGTCAGCTCCTCGGCCGCGGTGCCGGCAGGCGCCGGCGCAGGCTCGGCCGCGAGCGGAGGCATCCCCGCCCGCTCGCGCACGTAGGCGGCGAGGCCGGCCGCCGCCTGCGCGACGAGGACGCGGTTCATGCGGTTGCTGCCGGCGCCGAGCTCACCGCGCAGGCCCGCCGTGCCGAACGCGAGCCGCGTCGCGAAGCGGTCGGCGAGATCGGCCGCCGCCGCTTCGTCGCCGTTCTCGGTGTCGGCGATCAGCTCGCGCAGCTCGGCGCGGGTCTCGCCGTCCGGATCCTGCGCGAGCCATGCCCGCGCGGCGGCGAGCACAGCCTCGGCGTTCACAGCGCCCCGATCACGCGGGCCAGCAGCGATGAGATGACCGGCTCGGCCTCGCGGCCCGCCTCGATCACCTCCTGATGACTGAGGGGAGTGGTCTGGATGCCGGCCGCCATGTTCGTGATGAGCGAGAAGCCCAGCACCTCCATGCCCGCCTGCCGTGCGGCGATGGCCTCGAGGGCGGTCGACATGCCCACGATGTGGCCGCCGATCGTCTTGGCCATGTGCACCTCGGCGGGAGTCTCGTACTGGGGCCCGCGGAACTGGCAGTACACGCCTTCGTCGAGGGACGGATCGATGGTGCGCGCCAGATCGCGCAGCCGCATCGAGTACAGGTCGGTCAGGTCGATGAACGTCGCGCCTTCGAGCGGCGAGGCTCCGGTGAGGTTGATGTGGTCGCTGATGAGCACCGGCTGCCCGGGCCGCCAGGTGTGCTTGATGCCGCCCGCGCCGTTGGTGAGCACCATCGTGCGTGCACCGGCCGCCGCGGCCGTGCGCACGCTGTGGACCACGCGCCGCACGCCGTGGCCCTCGTAGAAGTGGGTGCGGGCCCCGATCACGAGCACGCGCCGGCCCTTGGGCGTCACGACGCTGCGCAGGGTGCCGACGTGGCCGGCCAGCGCGGGCGCGCTGAACCCCGTGACCTCGGTGGCGGGGAACGACGCCGTGGTCTCGCCCACGATCTCGGCGGCCTTGCCCCAGCCGCTGCCGAGGGTGAGCGCGATGTCGTGGCGGTCGACGCCGGTGATGCGTGCGATGTCCTCGGCGGCTGCGGCGGCGACCTCGAACGGGTCGGCTGCGGGGTCGTCGAGCGGGTTGCCGGTGGTGTCTGACATGCCGATCACTCTAGGAGCGCGGGGGCGCGAGAGCCAGAGCGCGCGTCCGCCCGGGGGTGTCGCGCACGCCTCCGGCCTCGGCCGGAGGGGACCCCGAGCCGCGCGGGTGTCGTGGCCGAGGCATCCGGCAGGGGAGAATGGAGCCCATGTCGATCAGCTTCGAGCGCACGCAGAGCGTCGCCATCATCGGAGGCGGACCCGGAGGCTACGAGGCGGCACTGGCCGGCGCGCAGCTGGGAGCAGAGGTCACCGTCGTGGAACGCGCGGGGATCGGCGGCGCGGCGGTGATCACCGACGTGGTGCCCTCGAAGTCGCTCATCGCCACCGCCGACGCGGCGGTCGCGATCGCCGGCGCCGGAGACCTCGGCGTGCAGCTGTTCGCGAAAGGCAAGGACGGCAAGCCGCTCAAGCCCGAGATCGCGATCAACCTCACGGCCGTGAACAAGCGCCTCCTCGCCCTCGCCCGGCAGCAGTCCGACGACATGCGAGCCTCGCTCGTCGAGGCCGGCGTCCGCATCATCTCGGGCCATGGTCGTCTCGAGGGCGATCACGCGGTCGTGGTGTCGACGGGCCCCGGCGGCACCGACTTCGACCGGATCGAGGCCGACACGCTCGTGGTGTCGACGGGATCGTCGCCGCGCGAGCTGCCCACCGCCAAGCCCGACGGCGAGCGCATCCTCACCTGGACCCAGCTGTACAACATGACGGCGCTGCCCGAGCACCTCATCGTGGTCGGGTCGGGCGTCACCGGCGCCGAGTTCGCCGGCGCGTACATGAACCTCGGTGCGAAGGTCACGCTCGTGTCGAGCCGCGATCAGGTGCTTCCCGGGGAGGACAAGGATGCCGCGGCCGTACTGGAGCGCGTCTTCAAGCGCGGCGGCATGACGCTGCTGTCGAAGTCGCGCGCCGACCGGGTCGAGAACACCGGCGACGGCGTCGTCGTGACGCTGTCGGACGGGCGCACCGTCGAGGGCAGCCACTGCCTCATGGCGGTCGGCTCCATCCCCAACACGTCGGGAATCGGGCTCGAGGAGGCCGGCGTGCAGATGACCGAGTCCGGCCACATCCAGGTCAACCGCGTCGCCCGCACCTCGGTGCCCAACATCTACGCCGCCGGCGACTGCACGACGTTCGTGCCGCTCGCCTCGGTCGCGTCGATGCAGGGGCGCACCGCGGTGTTCCACGCGCTCGGCGATGTCGTGATCCCGCTCGAGCGGCGCCGCATCACCTCGAACATCTTCACCGCGCCCGAGATCGCGACGATCGGCTGGCAGGAGAAGGACATCGAGGACGGCCTGATCAACGGCGTCGTGCACAAGCTGCCGCTCGCGGCGAACCCGCGCGCGAAGATGATGGGCGTCAAGGACGGCTTCGTCAAGATCATCGCCCGCGAGGGCAGCGGCACCGTCATCGGCGGCGTCATCGTCGCGCCGCGCGCGTCGGAGCTCGTGTACCCGATCGCGATCGCGGTCGAGCGCCGTCTGACGGTGGACCAGGTGTCGCGCGTGTTCGCGGTGTACCCGTCGCTGTCGGGCAGCATCACCGATGCCGCGCGCGCCATGCACGTTGTCGACCACAACGTCTACGGCGGCTGATCGCCCTCTCCGAGGCCGCGGTTGGCCGCCCACAGTCCGGCGGCGCGATCCGCCGCCGATTGGACGAGGGCACGAAGCTCGGGGCGGTCGGGCATCGCGAACGACACGTACGCGCCGCGCCCGCCCGCGACGGGTCGGCCGTAGGCCTTCACCGCGAGCGACCGGTCGGGCAGCAGCCTCACGGTGAGCGTCTGCAGCTCGAACTCCTCGCCCCGGCGCACGTCGGTCCAGCGCAGCTCGGGAGGGATCACGACGTTGATGGCGAGCGCCGACACCTCCGGTGCCGCCGGGTTCGAGGCATCCATCCCGCCATCCTGTCAGGAGGGCTCGCCGGCAGGGAGCGGAAACACCAGTCGGTGACGCCGACACGCCGACGATCCGTGCCGCAGCCCGGCGTGTCGATCGACGGACTGGTCTTTCCGCAGCGCGGCCGAGCCGCGGGCGTCAGGTGATGGTGAGCAGCTGGTGGCCGGCCGAGACCGTCGTGCCGGGGTCGGCGTTGATGCCGCCGATGACGCCGTCCTTGTGCGCCTGGATGGGCTGCTCCATCTTCATCGCCTCGAGCACGACCACCAGGTCGCCCTTGACGACGTGCTGGCCCTCCTCGACGGCGAACTTGACGACGGTGGCCTGCATCGGCGACTTGACCGCGTCGCCCGAAGCGCCCGACACGACCGACGGGGCGTGCGAGCGGCGCGACGGCGGAACCGCGGCCGGGCGCCCGACGGCTCGGGGCGCCGATACGACGCGATCCGGAAGGCTCACCTCGAGGCGCTTGCCGGCGACCTCGACGACGACGGTGTGGCGCGTCTCGGCGGGCTTCGGCGCGTCGAGCTCGCCGTCCCACGGCGCGATGTCGTTCACGAACTCGGTCTCGATCCAGCGCGTGTACACGCCGAACTCGCCGTTCTCGGCGGCGAAGGCGGGGTCGCGCACCACCTTGCGGTGGAAGGGCAGCACGGTCGGAAGGCCCGCCACCTCGAACTCGTCGAGGGCGCGGCGCGCGCGCTCGAGGGCCTCGGCGCGGTCGCGGCCGGTGACGATGATCTTCGCGAGCAGCGAGTCGAACGCGCCCGAGACGGTGTCGCCCGCGGTGACTCCCGAGTCGAGACGGATGCCGGGGCCGCCGAACGTCTTGAACACGTGGATCGGGCCGGGCTGTGGCAGGAAGCCGCGACCGGGGTCTTCGCCGTTGATGCGGAACTCGATCGAGTGGCCGTCGGCGACCGGGTCGTCGTAGCCGAGCTCCTCGCCCTCGGCGAGGCGGAACTGCTCGCGCACCAGATCGATCCCGGTGATCTCCTCCGACACCGGGTGCTCGACCTGCAGGCGCGTGTTGACCTCGAGGAACGAGATCGTGCCGTCGGCGCCGATGAGGAACTCGCACGTGCCGGCGCCGACGTAGCCGACCTCGCGCAGGATCGCCTTCGACGACTCGTACAGCACGCGGTTCTGCTCCTCGGTGAGGAACGGCGCCGGTGCCTCCTCGACGAGCTTCTGGTGGCGGCGCTGCAGCGAGCAGTCGCGCGTCGAGACGACGACGACGTTGCCCGCGGCATCCGCGAGGCACTGCGTCTCGACGTGACGCGGCTTGTCGAGGTACTTCTCGACGAAGCACTCGCCGCGGCCGAACGCCGTGATCGCCTCGCGCGTGGCGGAATCGAAGAGCTCGGGCACCTCATCCATCGTGCGCGCGACCTTGAGGCCGCGTCCGCCGCCGCCGTACGCCGCCTTGATCGCGATGGGCAGGCCCACCTGCTCGGCGAACGCGACGACCTCGTCGGCGCCTGCGACGGGTCCGGGCGTGCCGGGAGCCAGCGGCGCACCGACCTTCTCGGCGACCGCGCGGGCGGTCACCTTGTCGCCGAGCGCCTCGATCGCCTCCGGACCGGGGCCGATCCACACCAGGCCCGCCCCGATCACGGCGCGCGCGAAGTCGGCGTTCTCGGCGAGGAATCCGTAGCCGGGGTGCACGGCGTCTGCACCCGAGCGGCGCGCCACCGACAGGATCTTCTCGATCGAGAGGTAGGTGTCGGCGCTGGTCGCGCCGTCGAGCGCGTAGGCCTCGTCGGCGAGCCGGGCGTGCAGGGCGTCGCGGTCCTGCTCGGCGTAGACGGCGACCGACGCCTTGCCGGCGTCGCGGGCGGCGCGGATGACGCGGACGGCGATCTCGCCGCGGTTGGCAACGAGAACCTTGGCGATCTGAGGCATGGATGCCAGCCTACCGACGGCGTTGGTCGGGCTTTTGACCGGTTCGTACAAGAACCGACGAGAAACGTGGGACTCCTACGACAACGTCGGAGTATCGCCGAGCGACGGGTCTGTGGTGTTCCACAGCGCCGTCCAGTCCACGCCGACATCGCGCACCAGCCGTCGCAGCGTCGACACCGACATCCCGACCACGGTCGAGGGGTCACCCTCGACCCGTTCGATGAACGCGCCGCCGAGGCTGTCGACGGTGAACGCGCCGGCGACGTGCAGGGGTTCGCCGGTCGCCACGTACGCCTCGATCTCGGCATCCGTCACATCGTCGACGAACGAGACGGATGCCGCAGCCGTCGCGTGCACCTCGCGCGCGGGTGCGCCGGGCTCGAGCCGGACCACGGCGTGACCCGAATGCAGCACGCCGGTGCGGCCGCGCATCGCCCGCCACCGCGCCACGGCGTTCTCGGTCGTGTAGGGCTTGCCGAGCACCTCGCCGCCGATCTCGAACATCGAGTCGCCGCCGATGACGATGCCGTCGAAGTCGGGGATGTCGTCGGCCAGTCGCGCCGCGACGGCGGCCGCCTTGCGGCGCGCCAGCAGCAGGACGTGCTCGTCGGGCGGGAGCCGGCGGCCCTCGGCCTCCTCGACCGCCGAGACGACGCCCTCTTCGTCGACGTCGGGCGCGACGGTGAGGGGACGGATGCCGAACTGCTGCAGCAGCATGAGCCGGGCGGGCGAGGTCGAGGCGAGGCACACGCGCATGCCGACAGAGTACGCGGCGGCATCGTGTGCCCAACTCCTGAGAAACCGTCGCACGCGGGCCGCGGGCCCCCGAAACGCCGCGAGGGGGTGGTTATCCCCATCGGGAAGCTCAGGAGTTCGGCCCGCGATGCTGTCGCGACGGCGCGGCGCGTAGGCTCGTCGGATGGTGAACTCCGGCGACGTCATCGACCTCCAGATCACAGGCGTCGCCCACGGCGGCGTGTTCGTGGGCCGGCATGAGGGCCGCGTCGTGTTCGTGCCCGACGCGATCCCCGGCGAGCGCGTCCGGGTGCGCCTGACCGATACCGCGAAGAAGTCGTTCTGGCGCGGTGAGGTGCTCGAGGCGCTCGACGCCTCGGAGCACCGGCAGCCGCATGTCTGGCGGCAGGCGGATGTCGACGTCGCGCCCGAGGACCGCCCCGGCGGCGCCGACTTCGGCCACATCGCGCTCGCGCACCAGCGGGAGCTGAAGCTGCGCGTCCTGCTCGAGGCGCTGGAGCGTTTCGGTGGCGTCACCGACGTCGCGGTCGGCATGACGGGCGCAGGTGCCGTGCTCGGGTCGGCCGACGACGCGTTGGCGCGCGTCCTCGACGAAGAGACGCCCGACGGCACGGGATGGCGAACGCGCGTGAGTCTGCACGTGGACGCCGACGGGCGCATCGGGCCGTATGCCGCCCGGAGCCACCGCGTCGTCGAGGTCGACGATCTGCCGCTGGCGACGGAGCAGGTCGAGCGCGCTGCCCTCGACCTGCGCGGCTTCCCGCCCGGACGGGTCGACCTCGTCCAGCCGGCCGACGGCCGGGTACGGGTCGTGCCCAGGCCCGAGCGAGCGCCACGACCTGCCGGTGCGCGCGGGAAGCGGCATCCGTCGCCACGCGCGACAGCGGACAAGAAGAACCCGGCGAGAGAGGTCGTGGTCGAGAAGGTCGGACGTCGCGAGTTCCGCGTCGACGCCGGCGGATTCTGGCAGGTGCACCGGCTCGCGGCCCACTCGCTCTCCGATGTGGTGAAGAACGCGCTCCGCGGACTCCGCGCCGACGGACCGATCCGTCGTGAGGGCGGCCTGTGGATCGACCCGGACGCGTGGCACCTCGACCTGTACGGCGGCGTCGGCCTGTTCGCGGCGACGCTCGGCGACCTCGGCGGGCCGTCCACGCGCGTCACGAGCGTCGAGTCCGACGCGCGCGCGACGGAGCACGCCGGCGAGAACCTCGCCGAGTGGATCGGCGCCCGCGCCGAGACCGGGCGCGTCGACAGGTGGCTCGCGCGGCTCGCGTCCGAGGCATCCGCCACCGAACGGGAGCGGCTGTCGAGGGGCGTCGTCCTGCTCGACCCGCCCCGCTCGGGCGCCGGACGCGAAGTGGTCGAGCACATCGCGCAGCTCGCGCCCGCGACCGTGGTCTACGTCGCCTGCGACCCCGTGGCGCTCGCGCGCGACATCGGGACCTTCCGCGCGTCGGGCTACGAGCCGTCACGCATCGACGCCGTCGACCTGTTTCCGAACTCGCACCATGTCGAAGCCGTGGCCACCCTCACTCGAGCCGCCCCGCGTGGGTAGGCTGGCCGCATGACGCGCGTGGCTCTCATCGACGATCACGAGTCGGTGCGGCTCGGGCTCGAGGCCGCCTGCGCGCGCGCCCGCACGAAAGAGGTCGTGTTCTCGGGGAACACCGTCACCGAATACGTGAAGTGGCGCGCCTCGGCGGGTGCCGCTCCGGCCGACGTGGTCGTGCTCGACCTCACGCTCGGCGACGGCACCACCGTCACCGAGAACGTGCGGCGCCTCGTGCTCGACGGCTCGAGCGTCATCATCCACAGCGTCGCCGACCGGCCGGCCGCCGTCCGCGAGGCGCTTGCGGCGGGGGCGGCGGGCGTCGTCAGCAAGTCCTCGCCGATCGACGACGTCATCGCCGCAGTGCGCACCGTCGCCAACGGCGAGCCGCTCAACAACGTGGAGTGGGCGAGCGCCGTCGAGGGCGACCGTGAGTTCGCCGATGCCCAGCTCTCGGCGCGCGAGCGCGAGGTGCTGCGGCTCTACGCCGCCGGGCTGCCGCTCAAGGTCGTCGCCGAACGGCTCGGGGTCGCGTACTCGACGGCGAAAGAGAACATCACGCGCGTGCGGGTCAAGTACGTCGAGGTGGGGCGCCCGGCGCCCACGAAGGTCGACCTGCTCAGGCGGGCCATGGAGGACGGACTGCTCGCCGGGTCGGCGGCGGACGCGGGGGACATCGCGCGTGGCGGGTGACGGCCAGACGGTGCTCGACACCGCGTGGGCGCAGATTCCGCGCTCGCGGGAGGCGACCGCCGGGATCGGGTCCTTCACCCGCTCGCGCGTCGAGCGGATCATCTCGATCGCCGCCGCCTCAGGGTCGGTCATCATCGGCACGCAGGCGTTCATCGCGGCGCTGGGGTCGACGCAGGAGCGCCCCGAATGGCGCATCCCGCTCATGGTCGCCGTCTTCGGGACTCTCGCGTTCATGCTGCTGGCCTGCGCGATCGGCCGCGCCGTGCGCGTCGCCTCCGGGGTGTTCGCGCTCGTCTACGTGCTGGCGCTCGCGTCGTGGCCGATCGCGACAGCAGGCGTCGTCCCCGACACGCTCGACGAGCCGTGGATCTGGTACCTGGTGAACCTGGCGACGCTGGCGGCGGTGCTCGCGTTCCCGCTCCCGCTCCAGATCGCGTGGATGATCCTCGCGCCGCTGCTGTTCTACTTCGTGCGGCTCGTCCAGGGCGGCTTCGCGACGGACTTCTGGATCGCCGTCGGCCTGGACGTGTCGTTCGCGCTGATCCTCGGTGGGGTGCTGCTGACACTGGGCTGGATGCTGCGGTCGGTCGCCGCGAACGTCGACGAGACGCGTGCACGAGCCGTCTCGTCGTACGCGCAGGCCGCCGCGGCCGACGCCGCGGAGCAGGAGCGCGTCGCCGTGGCTGCGCTCATGCACGACAGCGTGCTCGCCGCGCTCATCGCCGCGGAGCGCGCGACGACCCCGCGTGAGCGCACGCTCGCCGCCGCGATGGCGCGCGAAGCCCTCACGCGACTCGCCAACACCGAGCAGGACTCCCACGAGGGAACCGACGACCCCCGCGACGGCCTGGAACTCGCCGACGACATCGAGGCGGCGGCCGGCGAGCTCGGCGCCGATGTCGACGTGCACCGCGAGATCGCGCCCGACATCGCGCCGATCCCGGGCCGGGTCGCGCGCGCCCTCACGCTCGCGGCCACCCAGGCGGTGGCCAACGCGCTGCAGCACGCGGGCGGTGCGGGGCTGGGCGTGGCGGTGATCGCGCGCGACGGCCGCGTCCGCGTCGAGGTGCACGACGCGGGGGAGGGCTTCGACCTCGACGACATCCCCGATGACCGGCTCGGCATCCGCGCGTCGATCATCGCGCGCGTCGCGGCCGTCGGAGGCACCGCCGACCTCGAGACCGGCAGTCACGGCACGACCGTGCGCCTGACGTGGCGGGAGGCGGCCGCGTGATCAGCGTGCAGCGGGTCCTCACCGTCCTCGCGGTCGCCTTCACCGCGTACCTCGCAGCGCGGGGACTCTGGTGGACGGAACACGTCGACTATCCGCTCGTCATCGTCGCGGCGCTCGCGCTCTATCTCGTGGTCACGTGGCTGTGCATCTTCTGGCAGCCGGTGCGCGAGGCACGCCCGGCCGACGCGGACGAGGACCGGGCGCGGCATTCCGAGCGGCTTCCCGTGCTCGCGCAGGTTCTCGCGCTGGCGTGCGCGGTGATCGTCCCCACCGCCATCTCGTGGGCGGTCGGGCCGGGGGCGCGCGTCGATTCGTTCGGCACGTGGTACATCGGCGGCATCGGCGCCCTGATGGTCATCGTCATGGTCCGCGGCCGGCCGTGGACGGCCTGGGCCGGGCTCGCCCTGCTCGCGGTCGCGTCGATGGCGTGGATGGGGCCGGTCCCGGCGCTCCAGCTGGGCCTCGTCGGCTCCGTGGTCTGGCTCGTGGTCGCGCAGCTGGTCGTGAAGCTCGTCGAACGGGCCGCGCGCGACACCTCGCGGCTTGCACGGCTGCAGCGCGCGGCATCCGCGTGGCAGACCTCGCAGGTGGTTCGTCAGCGCGAGCGGCGCGTGCAGGTGCAGAAGGCGCTCGCCGTCGCCGGCCCCGTGCTCACGCGCACCGTGGCGCACGCGGGCGAGCTCACCGACGACGACCGTGTGGAGGCGCGACTGGCCGAAGGCAAGCTCCGCGACGAGATGCGCGGACCGCGCCTGCTCGACGACGACGTGCGCGCCGAGCTCGAGCGCGCGCGGCGCCGCGGCGCCAACGTCACCGTGCTCGACGAGGGCGGCCTCGACGACGTCGATGAGGCGATGCTCACCGTCATCCGCGCGCAGCTGGCCGAGACGCTGCGTTCGGCGAGCTCGGACCGCCTGTACATCCGCACGTCGCCCGACGCGCGGGTCGCGGTGACAGTCGTCGGCCGCTCGCCGTCGGTGGGCGCGCCCAGCGACGAGGACGCGGTCGATCTCTGGCGCGAGATCCCGCACCCCGGCCGCGCCTGACGGCCGCGCCTCAGCGCTGCGCCCGAGCGGGGCCTCAGCGCTGCCCCCGGACGGCGAGTCTGACGGCCACGCCGACCCGGCGGACGAAGAAGTTTCGCTCCCCGTTCAGCAGGGGGAGGGAAGCTGAACGGGGAGCGGAGTAGGAGAAGGCGAGGGGCGGCGAAGCCGCCCGCCCCTCGCCTGGCGGACGGTTACCCGAAAACCGTCCGCAAGGCCGAATCCGTGACATCCGCAGTGAGGAGGCCGGATCGGCCGAACGCAGAAGCGTTCCAGCTGTTCCAGTATGCGGGGGGTGCAAGAACCTCGTCTGTAGGTATTTCGGGGGACAAACGGATGCCGCAGCCGCCGCGCCCGCGCTTCAGCCGTGTCGCGACACGCCCGCGGGCCCGCTACCCGACGACCGCGCGCCAGCCGAGGTCGCGGCGCAGCGGCTGACGAATGGCGCGCTGCGACAGCTCCCACCCGCTGCGCCGCGCTGCGTCGTCCGCCACGGCCTCGGCCGCCTCGGTCGCGTACGCCTCGCTGACGACCGCGATGAGGGCGGCCAGCTCCTCCTCGGTCGGCGCTCCGCGCAGCACATCGATCGTGACGGCCTCGCGTGCGGTGTCGTCGGCGGTGCTCACAGCGGGATGTTCCCGTGCTTCTTGGGCGGCAGCGTCGCGCGCTTGCCGCGCAGCGCCCGCAGCGCCTTCGCGATGGAGACGCGGGTCTGCGCCGGCTCGATGATGCCGTCCAACTCGCCGCGCTCGGCGGCGAGGAATGGGGATGCCACGTTGTAGGTGTACTCGTTGGCCAGGCGCGTGCGCACGGCGGCGACATCCTCGCCGGCCTCTTCGGCACGCTTGATCTCGCCGCGGTAGAGGATGTTGACCGCGCCCTGACCGCCCATGACGGCGATCTCGGCGGTGGGCCACGCGAGGTTGATGTCGGCGCCCAGCTGCTTGGAGCCCATCACGATGTACGCGCCGCCGTAGGCCTTGCGCAGGATCACCGTGACCAGGGGCACGGTCGCCTCGGCGTAGGCGTAGAGGAGCTTGGCCCCGCGGCGGATGACGCCGGTCCACTCCTGGTCGGTGCCGGGCAGGTAGCCGGGCACGTCGACGAGCGTCACGATCGGGATCGAGAAGGCGTCGCAGAACCGCACGAAGCGGCTCGCCTTCTCGCCGGCCTCGATGTTCAGCGTGCCGGCCATCTGCGACGGCTGGTTCGCGATGATGCCGACCGAGCGCCCTTCGACGCGGCCGAAGCCGATCACGATGTTGGGGGCGAACAGCGGCTGCACCTCGAGGAAGTCCTCGGCGTCGACGATGCCGCGGATCACCTGGTGGATGTCGTAGGGCTGGTTGGGCGAGTCGGGGATGATCGTGTTCAGCGCGCGATCGGCATCCGTCGTCTCGAATTCGAACCCGGTCTCGTACACCGGCAGCTCGGCCATGTTGTTGTCGGGGAGGAAGCCGAGCATGGTGCGCACGTAGTCGATCGCGTCGTCCTCGTCTTCGGCGAGGTAGTGCGCGACGCCGGAGCGCGAGTTGTGCGTGTGCGCGCCGCCGAGCTCCTCCATGCCGACGTCCTCGCCGGTGACCGTCTTGATGACGTCGGGTCCGGTGACGAACATCTGGCTCGTCTTGTCGACCATCACGACGAAGTCCGTGAGCGCGGGGGAGTACACCGCGCCTCCGGCGGCGGGGCCCATGATGATCGAGATCTGCGGGATGACTCCGGATGCCGCGGTGTTGAGCCGGAAGATCTCGCCGTACTTGCCGAGCGCGACCACGCCCTCCTGGATGCGGGCGCCGCCGGAGTCGAGCATTCCCACGATGGGGATGCCGCTGCGCAGGGCGAACTCCATGACCTTGATGATCTTCTCGCCGGCGACCTCGCCCAGCGACCCCCCGAACGTCGAGAAGTCCTGGGCGTACACGGCCACCGTGCGGCCGTGGATCGTGCCCACGCCCGTCACGACCGAGTCGCCGTAGGGGCGGGAGCGGTCCATGCCGAACGCCGTGGTGCGGTGGCGCACGTACTCGTCGAGCTCGACGAAGCTGCCCGGGTCGACCAGGAGCTCGATGCGCTCGCGCGCGGTGCCCTTGCCCTTCGCGTGCTGCTTCTCCTGGGCGACGGCCTCGGCGTCGAGGACGGCCTCCTGATAGCGGGCGCGGAGATCGGCGATCTTGCCGGCGGTCGTCGACAGGTCGGGGAGGTCTGACGGCTGAGTCACGGATTCCACCCTATCGGCGGGGTCGCGGCATCCGTTGGAGGGTTCGCACAAGGGGTCCCGGCATCCGCTGTGCACGTCCGTCGCGGACGTCTCCCTCGTTCCGCCCGGGAGAGGGGCGTAGCGTGAGGTCCATGACGATCGCGCCCGAGGGGTACCCGCTGACCGCTGCCGTGAGCCCGCGCGTGCAGGTCGTGCCGACGACGGACTCGACCAACGCCGACGTCGTCCATCACGTGGTGGAGGCTCCCGGCGATTGGCCGCACCTCTCGGTGCTGCTGACGACCGACCAGCGGGCAGGGCGAGGACGCCTCGACCGGTCGTGGGTCACGCCGCCAGGCACCGCGCTCGCGGCGTCGGTGGTGGTGCGCGTGCCCGGTCTTCCGGTGGCGTCTCGCGGCTGGATCCCGCTCCTGGCCGGAGCCGCCATGACCCGTGCCGTCCGGGCGCAGCTCGCGGGCACTGCGCACTTCGCGTCGCTCAAATGGCCGAACGACGTCCTCCTCGACGCCGGCAAGGTGTGCGGGATCCTCGCGGAGGTCGTGCCGGGGCATCCGGATACCGTCGTCGTCGGCTCGGGGGTCAACACGCGCATGTCGCGTACCGATCTTCCGGTCGAGACGGCGACGTCGTTCGAGGCGGTCGGGCGGGTGTGCGACGAGGACCGGCTCCTCGCCGACTACCTCACGGCGCTCGACGAGCAGCTTTCGGCGCTCACGGTCGCCGGCGGCGACGCCGAGGCCTCGGGCGTGCGGACCGCGGTCGAGAGCCTGTGCAGCACCATCGGCAGCGACGTGGCGGTCTCGCTGCCCGACGGCGAGACGCTGCGCGGCCGGGCGCGGCGGATCGACGCCGACGGCCGGCTCGTCGTCGAGCAGGACTCCGAGTTCGAGAGCATCGTGTCGGCCGGAGACGTCGTCCACGTCCGCTGACCTCCGGTCACCGGTCGTTGAGCGAGCGCCGGCGAGCGAGACGAAACGCTTTCGACCGACGAGCAGTCTCGGTCGTGCGACGATTCGTGACGTCTCGTCTCGCGGAGACCCGCACTGAGCGAGCGAAGCGAGTCGAAGTGTCGCTCGACGACCGTCGCCCGACATGACGCAAAGCGGCGGGTGGCCGCCGCAGTGTCGGCGACGCACCCCACAATGGAGGCATGACGCAGCCGACGAGCTATGGCGGCAGACCGCTGACGCCCGCTCCCGGCGCGCCGACGCCCGAGCTGCTCGTCGCGCGGTTCCGCGGACACGCGCGCCGGCTGACGTGGTCGGCGATCGTGATGGTCGCCGTCGCCGGCGCGTGCGGCTACTTCTACGGCAACCTTCCGGCGCCGTTCGAGGACTGGATGCTGCTGGCCGCCGCCGGCGGCGTCGTGCTGGTGCTCGTGCTGCTGCCGTTCCTCGCGTGGTGGGCGCACGTCTACACGATCACGACGCGCCGCGTGCTGGAACGCCGCGGGATCCTCGCGGCCCGGCGCCGTGAGCTGATGCATGTGCGCGGCTACCGGCTGCAGGTGCGTCGCGGCATCCTGCAGCGCCTGTGGGGTGCGGGCACGATCACGCTGTCGAACGGTGTCGATGAACCGCTCCGCCTCGCGAACATCCCGAGCGTCGAGCTGGTGCACGAGGCGCTCGTCGACCAGGTCGAGGTGAACCAGATCCTCGCGCATCGCGACGCCCAGCCGCTGCCGCCCGGCCCGCCGCCGCCGGTTCCGCCCGCCCGGTGACGAGTCGACCCCGTGCCCGCGCGTGCGGGATGATGGGACGACAGTCCTGAAGGGAGCGGCATGGCGCTGCGAGTCGGAGTCGTCGGTGGCGGGCAGCTGGCCCGGATGATGATCGCGCCGGCGGTCGAGCTCGGGGTCGAGCTGCGGGTGCTCGCCGAGGAAGCGGGGATGTCGGCATCCCTCGCCGCCACCGCGGTGGGCGACTACCGCGACGCCGACACCGTCCTCGCCTTCGCGCGCGACGTCGACGTGGTCACGTTCGACCACGAGCACGTGCCGCAGGACGTGCTCGCCGCGCTCGTCGACGCCGGGGTCGCGGTGCACCCGGGACCCGCCGCGCTGAGGTTCGCGCAGGACAAGCTGCTCATGCGCGCCCGCCTGCAGGAGCTGGGGATGCCGCAGCCCGACTGGGCGGCCGTGTCGAACACCGACGAGCTGCAGGCCTTCATCGACGACCACGGCGGCCGCGCCGTCGTGAAGACCCCGCGCGGCGGCTACGACGGCAAGGGCGTGCGCGTCGTCTCGGCGGCCACCGAGGCCGACGACTGGTTCGCCGCGCTCGCCGAGGACGCCCGTGGCGGTGCGCTGCTCGCCGAAGAGCTCGTCGACTTCTCTCGCGAGCTCGCTCAGCAGGTCGCCCGCCGCCCGTCCGGTGCGGTGCGCGCCTACCCCGTCGTCGAGACCGTGCAGCGCGACGGCGTGTGCGCCGAGGTGATCGCCCCGGCGCCGCACGCCGCCGAGCGACTGCAGCGCGTGGCCTCGACGATCGGTGTCGGCATCGCCGACGGCCTCGGCGTCACCGGCATGCTCGCCGTCGAGCTGTTCGAGACCACCGACGAGCGGCTCCTGGTCAACGAGCTCGCGATGCGCCCGCACAACAGCGGGCACTGGAGCCAGGACGGTGCGATCACCAGCCAGTTCGAGCAGCACCTCCGCGCCGTGCTCGATCTGCCGCTCGGCGACGCCGATCCGGTGGCGGAGTGGTCGGTGATGGTCAACATCCTCGGCGGGCCCGCGGCGGATTCGCTCGATGCGCGGTTCGCCGCCGCCATGACCGAGCATCCGGCGGCGAAGGTGCACACCTACGGCAAGGCGCCGCGACCGGGTCGCAAGGTCGGGCACGTGAACGTGGCCGGGAGCGATCTCGATGAGGTGGCGTACCAGGCGCGGGCCGCGGCATCCTTCTTCGTCGACTGACGCGTTTCATCTCCCTCGTTCCTCGCTCGCTCAACGGCCGCAGCCCGCGGTCGTTGAGCGAAGGACGCTCCGGCGCCCGAAGACGAAACGCGTTCAACGGCCGGAAGGCCGCGCCGTTGCGGGGTTCTTCCAGCCTCGACCCCTAGCCTTGACGGGTGACTGTGTCCACTGCGAGCTCTGGGCCGCTGCACTCCTCCGACACGCCGCTGGTCGGCGTGGTCATGGGTTCCGACTCGGACTGGCGGGTCATGAGCGACGCCTCCCAGGCACTCACCGACTTCGGCATCCCCCACGAGGTCGAGGTGGTGTCGGCGCATCGCACCCCTGACAAGCTCATGCGGTACGGCCGGGAGGCCCGCTCGCGCGGACTGCGGGCGATCATCGCGGGCGCCGGCGGCGCGGCGCACCTGCCGGGCATGCTGGCCTCGGTCACAGCGCTTCCGGTGATCGGCGTGCCCGTCCAGCTCGCCACGCTCGACGGCATGGACTCGCTCCTGAGCATCGTGCAGATGCCCGCCGGCATCCCCGTCGCCACCGTCTCGATCAACGGCGCCAAGAACGCCGGCCTCCTCGCCGCACGGATCCTCGGCGCCGCCGATCCGGCCATCGCCGAGCGGGTCGAGGCGTACGCGCGCGATCTCGAGCACCAGGTGGAGGAGAAGAACCGGCGGCTCAAGGAGTCGCTGTGAGCGTCATGAGCCCGTCGCGAACGGCCGGCCCGTCCGCGCGGTCGCGGGTGGTCGAGGAACGGCCGATGCGCAATCCGGATGCCTCGTCGCGCCCCATCATGACCAAGCGCGGGTGGTGGCTGGTCGCCCTGAACTTCCTCATGCCCGGGTCCGCCCAGGTGCTGGCGGGCAACCGGCGGCTCGGCCGCTTCGGGATCGCCACGACGCTGCTGCTGTGGGTGCTCCTCATCGTGGCGCTGCTGTTCGCGCTGCTCGCGCCCACGGCGGGGCTCAGCATCGTCACGGGCGCGTGGCTGCCCGACTGGCTCGCGCTGCTGCGGCCTCTCCCGCTGCTGATCGCACAGGGGCTCTTCCTCGCGTACGGCGTGCTGTGGGTGGTGCTCACCGTCGACACCCTCCGTCTCGTGCGGCTCGTGAAGACCGGCACGTGGTCGCGGTTCGGCATCGCGTTGCTCGCCGTCCTGCTCACGGTCGTCTCGACCGGGAGCGCCGTGTACGCCTCGAACGTCGCGGGGTCGGTCCGCAACACGCTCGGCGCGATCTTCCAGGCGACGGGGCCGGTGGTCCCGCCCTCCGACGGCTACTACAACATCCTCCTGCTCGGTGCCGACAGCGGCGAGGGCCGCGATTCGATGCGGTTCGACAGCATCTCGGTGGTCTCGGTCAACGCCGAGACCGGTGCGACCACGATCACCGGCATCCCTCGCGACATGCCGAACTTCCCGTTCGCGGAAGGCCCGATGCAGGATCGGTACCCGAACGGGCACGAGAGCCACGGCGATCCCACGTGCGGATGGGGGAGCGGCATCAACCAGCTGCGCACCGAGGTCGAGGTGTGCCAGGACGGGAACGCGCTGTACCCGGATGCCGTCTCGAGGGGCTCCGAACCTGCGATCGAAGCCACGAAGGACGCCGCGGAGGGGATCCTCGGAATCGAGATCCCGTACTACGTGTTCATCGACATGCACGGCTTCGCGTCCCTCGTCGACGCGCTCGGCGGCGTCGAGATCACCGTCGAGCAGCGTCTGCCGAAGGGAGGTCCGCCGGAGGGCGTCGACCCGTACAACGTCGACGCGTGGGCGATCGGCTGGATCGAGCCCGGCACGCAGCGGATGGACGGCGACACGGCGCAGTGGTACGCACGGTCGCGCTACACCACGAACGACTTCGACCGCATGAAGCGTCAACGACAGCTGCAGGAGGCGATCCTGGCCCAGTTCACGCCGCAGGTCGTTCTGACCCGGTTCCAGGAGATCGCGACTGCGGGCACCGCCCTCGTCAAGACCGACCTGCCGCAGTCGCTCATCCCCGCGCTCGCCGACCTCGCGGTGAAGGCCAAGGAGGAGCCGGTCAGCACGATCGAGCTCACGCCCGAGGGCGGCATCGACGAGTACCACCCCGACTACGCCTACATCCAGGAGCTCATCCAGACCACGCTCCACCCGCCGACGCCGACCGGCACTCCGGAGGGCTGACGCGTGGTCGCCACGTTGCGCGTGATGCTCGACCAGGTCGTCGCTCCGGTCGAGCCGGAGATCGCGGAGGCTTCGCGGGAACTCGCACGAGCTCTCGTGCTCGGCGCTCCGAGCGGGTGCGAGGTCGAGGCGATCGCGCCCGCCGGAGGCGACGACGCCCTGCTCGCGTCGGTCGGAGGGCTCGCCGGGGTACGGCGCACGGCGCTGCAGCGGCGCGAGCTCGCGGCCGCGCTGCAGCTGGGGGTGGGCACCGGGATCGGCGGCGGCATGATCCACTCGCCGACGCTGTTCGCACCGCTCGTACGGCACGACCGCGTGCACGACCACGATCAGACGGTCGTGACGGTGTGGGATCTGCGGCCCTGGGAGTCGCCGGCGGAGCTGCCGCGCTCGGTCGTCGGGTGGCACAAGGCCATGCTGAAGCGTGCGGGGAAGCACGCCGACGCGGTGGTCGTGCCGACGCACTCGCTCGCCGTGCGGGTGGCCGAGATCGCGCCCTCGCTCGCCGATCGGGTGAGGGTGATCGCCGGAGCGTCGCCCCTCGGATTCTCGGTGCCGTCGGACGAGGTGGGGCGGCGGCGTTCGCTCGACCTTCCCGAGGGCTTCGTGCTGCTGGGTGGCGGACCGCTGGCCTCGGAGGGCCTGGATGCCGGACTCGCGGCGGTCGCGGCATCCGGTGTGGACCTTCCCATCGTGGTGATCGAGGTGGAAGAGGGGCACGAGCCCGCCGTCGTCGAGCTCGCCTCGGCCGCAGGCGTGCCGGAGCGGCGGATGCACGTGCGTGGCGTGCTGGATGCGGCCGACCGCGCGGCGGTGTTCGGCGGCGCGGTGGCGTTCGTGGCGCCGTCGCGGCGGGCGGCGTTTCCGTGGCGCGTGGTGGATGCCTTGACCCTGGGCGTGCCCGTCGTAGCCTCGGCTTCCGCCGTGCACGAGGAGATCGTGCACGAGGGGGGAGTGCTCGTCCGGGCCGCCGATGCCGCGGAGCTCGTCTCGGGCATGGGCGAGGCGCTCGCGTCGGCCGTGTCTTCGACGGCGGCCGCCGAACGCCTGGCCGTGCTGGCGGGGGATCGAGGGCGTGCGTTCTCGTGGAGCGAGGCCGCCGACAAGGTCTGGATGCTCCACGCGGAGCTGTGAGGACGGGCGGCTGAGAGATCGGTGCGCGTCGCGTGTCGTTCGAACGGATGCGACGTTGATGTTGTACTCAGCAGTCACATCCGCCACACTGGTCCCATGGCGGGGGCTTGGAAGGCAGACGTGCGCGCACTCGCGCGGGGGGCGGTCGCAGCGATCGCGATGACAGGGCTGTTCGTCGGCGGCATGGCCGCAGGCGCGCAGCCGGCGGCCGCTTCGGCGGCATCCGCCGGAGCGTTGGCCACGAGCGCCGACGTGCCGGCGGCCGTGGGCGGCGTCGCGGACGCCGGTGTCGTGAAGGCCGCCGATCTCTCCAAGTTCCAGCCGGGCAACATCATCAGCGACGCCGTGTTCTTCAACAAGAGCACGATGACCGAGGCGCAGATCCAGAGCTTCCTGCAGAGCAAGGTCCCTTCGTGCAAGGCGGGCTACATCTGCCTCAAGGACTGGTACGACACCTCTCGCACCACGAACGCCGACGCGATGTGCGGTGCCTACTCGGGCGGCGTGCGCGAGCGCGCCTCGCGCATCATCTACAAGGTCGCGCAGGCCTGCGGGATCAACCCGCAGGTGATCCTGGCCACACTCCAGAAGGAGCAGGGCCTCGTCACGCATGTCTGGCCGTCCGATTGGCGCTACACCATCGCGATGGGGCAGGGGTGCCCCGACACCGCAGCCTGCGACACCCGCTACTACGGCTTCTTCAATCAGGTGTTCGGCGCCGCCTGGCAGCTGAAGCGCTACGCGAACCCTCCGGGGACGAGCCAGTACTTCACGTGGTTCGCGCCGGGCAAGACGTGGAACGTGCGCTGGCACCCGAACGCCGCGTGCGGATCGTCGCCCGTGTACATCCAGAACCAGGCGACCGCGAACCTGTACTACTACACGCCGTACCAGCCCAACGCGGCGGCGATCCGCGCCGGGTATGCGGCCTCGACTGACCCCTGCTCGAGCTACGGGAACAGGAACTTCTACAACTACTTCACGGACTGGTTCGGATCCACGCAGAACGGGCCGGATCCGTGCACCCAGCCGGCGACGGCCATGCCAGCGGTCAAGACGTACGTCGTGACAGCGACGGTGCTCAACGGCCGGCTCGCCCCTAGCGTCGCCTGCGAGAGGGGTGTCGTAGCACTCGAGCAAGGTACGGTTCTGCAGGCAGTTGCGGTCGACGATCGATGGCTGAAGGTGCACCATGAAGCGGGTGATCGCTGGGTGCATCGGGACTACTTGCGGTACGCGACTGCCCAAGAGAGCGCTTGTGCACTCCCGGGCGGGGTTGCCTCCGCAAAGTACGCGTACGTCGTCGACAGCGAGTCAACCCTTCTGCGAGCGGTTCCTGATAGTGACTGCGGAACCGGATCCGAGACCGCGGACGAGGGGACGATCCTTCAGGCGACCGCGGTGAGTAGCGACCGGCTCTGGGTGAAGGTGAACGCCGGTGCGATCGGCAGATGGGTCGTGCGAAGCGATCTGCGCAGGGCGACCGACGCTGAGTCCCCGTGCGCCCGGCCGGGCGGTGTCGCACCCGCCAAGCTGCACTACCTGATTCCCGCGTCGGGGGTGACGGGGCGTCTCGCTCCCAGTGCGGACTGCGGCTTCGGTGTGGTCACGCTATCGGGAGGAACCGCTGTGCAGGCGATTCAGACCAGTAGCGCACGCGATTGGCTGCTTGTCTCGACTGGTCGCGGTGAAGTGTGGATCGATCGACGCGGAGTGACTCAGCTGACCAGCACCGCGCCGTGTGATCTCGTGGTCCCAGAGCGCGCCGCCAAGCGGACGTACGTCATCGTCGAAGGCGGGGCCGTCGCGCGCACCGCGCCGCTGACAAGTTGCGGCGCTGGGTCGACGGCGCTCTCGGCGGGCACCGTGGTCTCTCCCACAGCGAGCACGTCGGCGGGCGACTGGCTGCGGGTGAGACTGCTCGGGGGAGACAGGTGGGTCGCACGGTCGACCGTGCGCGCTGCGACTCAAGAGGAGGCTTGCCAGCCTCCGGCAGAGACCAAGACCGCGCGGTATACGTATGTCCTCGAGGTGGCGAGCACAGGACGATCGGCGCCGCAGAGCGACTGCGCAATCTCATCCACGACGATCCCGGCTGGCACGATTGCCGACGCCACCGCTGTCACGATGGCCGGCGACTGGCTGCTGCTGCGTGTGTCTGGCGGCGATCGGTGGGTCCTCAGGGCTCACACCTCGCGATACACGGGCGGCTAAGCGAGCGGGTTCAAGCGATCTTATGCGTTAAGAACTCGCGGAGGCGCTGTTCGGCGATGGGAGGGGTGAAGCCGGACTCGACGATCCGTGAGAGATCGAGGAGGCTGTTCCGGGGGCGCGGTGCGACGGGGGTGGTGGCCGCGGCGAAGTAATCGTCTGTCGTGACGGGCCTCACCCGATTCGGATCGTGCCCCGTGATCTCGTAGACGAGTCGCGCAACGTCCGCCCACGACATGGGCGACCCGTCGCTGGTCAGGTTGTAGGTGCCGAACGGGGCGCCGGCCGTGATCAGGTGCCGGATGCCGCGAGCGATGTCAGAGGCGAAGGTCAAGCGTCCGATCTGATCGTCCACCACGGCCGGGTCGATTCCCTTTCTGGCGAGGGAGGCCATTGTCCGCACGAAGTTGTTGCCGTCACCGATGACCCACGAAGTGCGCACGATGTAGTGGCGAGGCACGGTTGCGACGACTGCGTCGCCCGCCGCCTTCGTCTGGCCATAGACACCCAGCGGTGACAGCGGATCGTCCTCGCGGTAAGGGCGATCGACTGTGCCATCGAACACGTAGTCGCTCGAGACATGCACCAGCACGATGCCGTTGCGTGTTGCGACTCCCGCCAAATTCGCCACCCCTTGGACGTTCGCGGCCCACGAGGCGACGCGACCGGTCGGCGTTTCGGCCGTGTCTACTGCCGTGTACGCCGCTGCATTGATGATCGTGCCGTAGTCGCGCCACCGTCGAGCCGTCGTCAGATGCGGGGACGCGAGATCGATACTGTCCCGGGTGGCGTACTCGATAGCGTCCGACTCTCCGAACTCGCTCCGCAAGGCGCGGCCGAGCTGGCCGTTCGCCCCAACGATGAGGGTCTTGAGGCCCGTCATCGGCGTCACCTCGGCGAGCCTGGGGTGCGCACGATCCTTGGGCGAGATCTCTACGTCGGCGAGCGGGATGGGCCACTCGATAGCGGCGGTTTCATCGGCGAGGTTGAGGAACGTGTACGAGGCGTCGGGTGACCAGTGATCATTGACCAGGTATACGTACGCTGTGTCGGGGGCGAGGGTCTGGTAGGCGTTGCCCACCCCGCGCGGAACGAAGATCGCGCGCGACGGATCGAGCTCGGTCGTGAACACGGCGCCGAACGTGGGTCCCTCGCGAAGGTCGACCCACGCCCCGAAGATGCGACCGGTCGCGACCGACACCCATTTGTCCCAGGGCTCCGCGTGAATGCCCCGAGTGGTACCGACAGCATCGTTGAACGAGATGTTGTTCTGGACCGGACCGAAGTCGGGCAGCCCCATCGAGGTCATCTTCTCGCGCTGCCAGTTCTCTTTGAACCAGCCGCGGCCGTCGCCGTGCACGGGCAGATCCCACACGACAAGTCCAGGGATGGGTGTCTCGCTCGCTGCGAGCGGCTTGCCGAATTCAGTCATGTGTCGTTCTCCGAAAGTGCGTTCGATGGCCGTGAGCGGTGCTACTGACCCTTGGATGCGTAGAACGCCTCCGTGGCGGACTTCGCGGGCGCCCACCAGGCCTCGTTCGCGCGATACCAGTCGATCGTCGCGGCGAGCCCTTGCTCGAAGTCCCCGTACCGCGGTGTCCAGCCGAGCTCTGTTCGCAGCTTCGTCGAATCGATTGCGTACCGCAGATCGTGGCCCGCGCGATCGGTGACGTGGTCGTAGGCGTCGCTCGGCTGTCCCATGAGCTCCAGGATCATCTCGACGACGTGCTTGTTGTTTTTCTCGCCGTCGGCACCGATCAGGTAGGTCTCGCCGATCTCGCCCTTGTCGAGGATTGTCAGGACAGCAGAGGAATGGTCGTCTGCGTGAATCCAGTCCCGCACGTTCTCCCCCTTCCCATACAGCTTGGGACGGATGCCGCGAAGTACGTTCGTGATCTGTCGCGGGATGAACTTCTCGACATGCTGGTAGGGCCCGTAGTTGTTCGAGCAGTTCGAGATCGTGGCCCGCACGCCGAAAGACCGCACCCACGCCCTCACGAGCAGGTCGCTGCCGGCCTTGGTCGAGGAGTAGGGGCTGGACGGGTTGTACGGAGTCTGCTCGGTGAAGCGCTCGGGGTCGTCGAGCTCGAGGTCGCCGTACACCTCGTCTGTGGAGATGTGGTGGAACCGGCGGTCGTGTCGGCGAGCCGCTTCGAGCAGCGTGTAGGTGCCGACGATGTTGGTGTCGAGAAACGGGCGCGGGTCGTGGAGCGAGTTGTCGTTGTGTGACTCCGCGGCGTAATGGATCACCGCGTCGGCGTCACGGAAGAGGTCATCGACGAGCCCGGCGTCGGTGATGTCACCCTTCACGAACGAGACGCGGTCTTCAGGAAGCTCAGCGAGCGACTCCCGATTGCCCGCGTACGTGAGCGCGTCGAGCACGGTGACATGGTCATCCGTGTGCGACACGACATGGTGGACGAAATTCGAGCCGATGAAGCCGGCGCCCCCGGTGACGAGAAGTCTGCGCATCCGTCAAGGGTACCGTTCGCCGACTGTGCGCCAGGATCCGCGAGAGCCTCAGCGGTGTTGCCACCGCCACCGCGACACACGCTCGGCGGACCGCACCAGGCGGCTTCGCCGAAGCTCGCGGAGCTCGTGGGTCACCGCGGCATTCTCCTCGCGGAGGCGTGCGACGAGCTCGTCGAGCTCAGCCACATGGTGCAGTTCGAAGTCGAGCTTGTCGGTGGCCCGTCGCTCGGACCCTTCGAGCGCGTGCAGGCGTGCCTCGATCGGTCGCAGAGCCTTCATGAGCAGCCGGCCGATCTCGGCGTCGACCTCTGTGAATTCGACGTCAGCGACCGGAGACGGGAGTGCGTCCGCGATCGTGCGGTCCTCAATGAACCAACCGCGTCGGATGCCGTCTGCGAGTTCGTCGGGGGACGGGTGTCGTGCGACGTACGAGGCAGGGAGCAGCCCATCCTGAAGCCGTCGGTAGTCTCGCATGCCGTGGTGGTTGGCACTCGGCCGCAGGTGGGGAGACGCGGCGTACGCGCGGCCCGCGTTCTCGACTTTGCGGTGGAACTGGTCCCATGATCGCCACGGGAAATGACGCACGACGAGTCCGCGGCCGGCGGGCAGCTCGCCCCGGGCATCCACGTTCACGAAGTGGTTGCCCTGCGCGACGACGACACTCTCGTTCGGCACGAAGGCGACGTCGGGCGTCGCGTGGGCGTGGATGCCGAGCGATTCCATCACCTCGTCGGGCCTCACGTCGCGATACACCAAGCGCTGGAGACCTGTACCGCGCTGCGCCGCCGGGCCGGTCATGTCGATCACCGGAACCGGGAACGCGCCGAGCGCGGGATCGAGCGTGCCGAGCTCTTCACGGATGCTCAGTCCGGCCGACTTCGCGCTCCAGAACTCATCGGCGTCGGCATTGAGCACCCACGTCGCCCTGCGGCGCGCGGCCTCGCGTGACATCGCGGTGACGACTTCGTGCTGTTGTTTGAGGTGTCTCGGATCGTGCGCGAGTTCGATCAATCCGCGACGGGCGAAGTCCTGCAGTATCTCCCTGGTCCCGTCGACTGATCCGTTGTCGGTGACGAGGAACAGGTCGATTCCCTGATCGAGGTGATGCTGGATCATCGCGCCGACGATGTCGGCCTCGTCACGGACCATCATGGTCATGGCGATCATCGGGCTCCGCTCCGATCGTGCGCGGATTGCTCAGGGTTCGATGCCTCTGCGAGGTCCGCCTCTACCATCCTGCGCACCATCTCTTCGAAGGTGACGGACGGCTTCCAGCCGAGCACGTCCCGTGCTCGACTGGCGTTACCCGCTTGCACGGCCGCATCGCCGTGCCGCAAGAGCGCGGTGTCGATCGTTACCAGCGGCTCCCAGTCATTGATGCCGACGGCGCTGAAGGCGGCGGCCGCGAAGTCGCGAACCGAATGCGACACCCCTGTCGCGATCACGTAGTCGTCAGGATGCGTCGCCGCCGCTGCCAACGCTCGAGCGAAGTCCGGGGCCCATCCCCAGTCGCGCCGCGCCTCGAGATTGCCGAGTGTGAGGTTCTCCTGCAGTCCGAGCCGAATGCGCGCCGCCCCGCGCGTGATCTTCCGCGTCACGAACTCGGCTGGTCGGCGCGGCGACTCGTGGTTGTACAGAATGCAACTCGAGGCCGCGAGCCCTCGAGCTCGGTATACGCCCACGAGGTGATGACCGTACGCCTTGGCCGCCCCGTACGGGTTCGACGGGCGTACCGGGGTGGACTCGTCCTGCGGAGACGTTTCGGCGACTCCGAAGATCTCGGCACTCGACGCCTGAACGAACGAGACGTGCCCATCGCGACTCTCCTGCAGTCGCAGCGCGGCGTCCAGCAGTGCGCTGACGGGCAGCCCGGTGATCGTGGCTGCGGCGATCGGGTCATCCCACGACCGCGCAACCGACGACAGCCCTCCGAGGTTGAAGATCGACGTGGGCTGAACGTCGCGCACGAGGCGCACGATTCCGTCGAGATCTGCGAGGTCTCCGGTATGGAGTTCAGCCGCGGGAGCGAGCTCAGAGAACGCGGCGCGGGAGCTGTCGGAGTGGCGGACGAGGCCGTGCACCTCCCAGCCGTGAGCGAGAAGGTGCTCTGCGAGGTAGCTGCCGGTCTGGCCGGTGATCCCCGTCACCAAGGCGCGGGACATCTACGCCTCGGCGTTCCGTACACGTGCGACGTCGGCATCGACCATCATGTCGACGAGCGCATTGAACGTGACGGCCGGCTTCCAGCCGAGGCGTTCGTGTGCCTTCGACGAGTCGCCGATGAGGAGGTCCACCTCGGCGGGACGGAGGAATCGCGCATCCTGCTCGACGTATCGCTGCCAATCGTCGATTCCCACGCGCCCGAATGCGCGCTCGACGAACTCCTGGACGGAGTGCGTCTCGTTCGTCGACACCACGTAGTCGTCGGCGACGTCCTGCTGCAGCATTCGCCACATGGCCTCGACGTAGTCGCCGGCAAAGCCCCAGTCGCGGCGCGCGTCGAGGTTTCCGAGGTAGAGCTTGTCCTGCTTGCCTGCAGCGATCCGCGCGGCGGCGAGGGTGATTTTGCGCGTGACGAACTCGGGACCGCGCAGCGGCGACTCGTGGTTGAAAAGGATGCCCGACGACGCGTGCATGCCGTACGACTCGCGGTAGTTGATCGTCATGTAGTGCCCGTACACTTTGGCGACGCCGTACGGTGATCGCGGCCACAGCAGCGTCGACTCGGTCTGAGGGACTCGCTGGACCTTGCCGAACATCTCCGAACTCGACGCTTGGTAGAACCGCACCCGCTCGGCATCGTCCCGGGCGTAGAGGCGGATCGCCTCCAGCACGTTGAGGACTCCCTTGCCAGTCACGTCCGACGTGAGGCTGACGTTCTCCCACGAGTACGCAACGAAGGAGATCGCGCCGAGGTTGTACACCTCATCGGGCGCGGATGCTTCCAGTGCTCGAAGGATGCTCGAGAGGTCGAGCAGATCCCCGGTGAGGATCCTCACTCCCGGGAGGTCCCTTTCCAGAGCCGCGATCTTCGGATTGTTCTGACCGCGGACGAGTCCGAAGACCTCGTAGCCCTTCGACAGCAGCAGGCGGCTCAGATAGAAGCCGTCCTGACCGGTGATACCGGTGATCAGCGCGCGGGGCATAGTGGCACTCCTCGGGATTCCGCGACGCGCACCGGGCGGCGCGCTCACCCAGAAGACCCTATCCGACCGCGGTTTCGCCGCGGAGTCCTGTGGCCAGCGTTTTAGACTCGACCCGCGGGAAGCACGCGGAGATCGGCCCGAGGGAACAGATGGGTATGTTGAAGAGGATCCTGAGGAAAGGCGCTCGCGGAGCCGCTCTGGTCGCCGACGCGCTCGCCGGACGCCTGGGTGAGACTGCACTGCTGCTGCGACTCGGACCGCGGGGATACGCTCGGCATCACGACAGCGTCAAGGCCGCGAGATCGGGAGATGGCACCACATTCGCCAACGGGATGACGACCACCCTCACTCCCGCACGTGCGGCGGCGTGGCATCGCGTCCATTGGAAGCACGTCGTCGTGGTGGTGTACGGCGACCCTGTGGGGGACATCGGGCCGTGGATTCGACGTACGGCCGATGTGTTGCACGCCGATTTCCTGTTGGCACCGGGCATAGCCTCCTCGACGCACGGTCTGGGAGCTGAGCGGGTGAGTGTCGCGGACGGCACCGGCGCGTCGCCGGTGATCGATTTGGCCTCGATTCTGGACTGGATGCACAGGTTGCGCAGGCGGTGGGACGTCGTCCTCATCGACGCTGGCCATCCGCTGCCCGAGCCCGAGTCGGTCGCGCGGTTGCAGCATGCTGCGCACGAGTTCCACGCCGACGGCGAGATTGGTATCGTCACGCCCGCATACGCCGGCCCGGACGGGACCGCAGCGGGCTACCAGTTCGATCGCCAGACTGGCGAGTTCGTCCCGGCACTTCCGGGTTCGCGCGACTACGGCCAGGTGCGGATGCCCAGGTACGTGCTCGGTGCCGCCGCGCACGGCCTCTATGTGACGTCGGTGGCGATCGATCGCATCGACATTGCGGCGCGCAACCTCAACGGACTCGATCTTGATCTTCAGGCCGGTCGCCTCGTACGTCATGCCTGGGCGGGGAACATTCGGACGCTGTGTTTCAGCAGCACCGTGGTCAGCGTGAGCGAACTCCCGGTGGTCCGCGCGCGGGGCGAGCAGCGCCGGTGGCAACTCGAGCGCCGCGTCGGCGCCCGGGGAAAGCCACCGCGGATCATCTTCGTCCTGCAGGCGACTACCATCAGCGGCGGCATCCGGGCCGTTTTCGAGATCGCGAACGGCCTGTCCGCGCGCGGCTTCGATGTCTCGGTCTGGTCGCTGCAAGGTCCGCCGACGTGGTTCGAGCTGCGAGTGCCGGTCGTGACGTACCGCAATTTCGACGACCTGATTCTCTCGCTCCGCAATGAGGACGCGATCAAGGTTGCAACTTGGTGGGAGACGGCGGAGGTGGTCTGGCTCGCCTCCGTGAACCACGGGATGCCCGTGTATCTGATTCAAGAGTTCGAAACGTGGTTCTACCCCGACGACGCCGTTGCGCGCGCCGCTGTGGTCGCGAGCTATCGGCGCGAGTTCGCGAGCCTGACCGAGGCTCGATTCCAGCAGGGCGAACTGGCAGAGGTGGGCGTCCGCGCGACGCTGATCCCGCACGGCTACGACTCCGACACGTTCCGCGTGCTGCCCGGCCACAGTCGGGACGAGAACACCTTGCTAGCGCTGGGGCGGTCGTTCTTCCAGAAGAATTTCGCGATGACCGAACGCGCCTGGCGCTCGCTCGGGCGGGAGCGGCCGAAGCTGCAGTTGTTCGGCACCGAGCCCGACATCCTCGTCGACGAGCGCGTCGACTACCGGATACGGCCCCTGGACGCGGAGGTCAACGAGCTGTACAACACGGCAACCGTCTTCGTTCAGACATCGCGACACGAAGGGTTCTGCCTTCCGGTGCTCGAGGCCATGGCGGCAGGCTGCCCCGTCATCACGACGGACTCGGACGGAAACATGGACTTCTGTCGTGACGGCGAGAATTGCGTGATCGTTCCGCAAGACGATGATGCGGCGCTCGCGGCGGCGATCCGTCGGCTCATGGGCGACCCTCAGGAGAGACGACGGCTATCAGAGGCGGGTCTCGAGACCGCCTCCCGTTACCGCTGGCCGGTCGTGCTGGATTCGGTGGCCGCCTACTACGAGCACGTCGCGAATGCCGTCTCAGCGGGCGAGCCGCTGGCGAAGCCGGCTGAAGAACGAGTGGAAAGGTGACCTCACCCTCTCCGATACGGCCGTCTGCTCGGTGGCATCCGCCGCCCGTGCATCGCGCGACGGTCGAGGCTGATCGGCCGCGGGCGGGCTTGTCGGCAGCTCCGGCAGTCTGAGGCGCGACTGCCAGTCTCCGATGACGGCGCGCAGATCGGCGGTAGTCGCCGACCACCGCCACGCCTCGCGGACGGAGCTGACGCGCGCGCGGATCTCGTTGCGACGCTTGGCGTCGGCGAGTTCGAGGACAGCCTGAGCGGTACCGTCCACGTCGCCGTAGTCGGTGACGACCCCGAGATGGTTGGCGTCGATGTACTCGGCGAACCAGTCCCCGCGAGTCACGATGCTGGGCAGCGAGGCCCAGAAGTGGTCGAGGATTCGGGTGCGGAACGCGTAGCGCGTTTCGAACGAGTCGAGGTGAGCGGAGATCGCGATATCTGAATCAGCGAGGAACTCCGCTCGTCGATCGGCAGGTACCCACCCGTCGATGAAGTGGACACCCACCCCGAGGACGCCGAGTTGGGAAGCGAGCTCCTGTGCCCGCTCCACGGCTGGAGGCTTTCCGATGAGCGAGTTCGGATGCGTGGTGCCGTAGAACACCAGATGGATGTCGTCGCGTGTCTGCCGCAGTCTCGCGACGGCCCGGATCGGGGTCTCGGCATCGAACCAGTCCCAGATGCCGCCTGCCCAGAGCAGAACGACATCGTCGTCGGTGATCCCGAAGCGCCCGCGGATGCCGTGCTCGTGCGCGAGTGGTTCGCCTTCCTCCATGCCGAAGGGGACGAGACCGATGATCTCGGCGGTGCTGCGACCGTCGAGCTCACTGGGGAGCAGGCCCTCCGAGGCGAGGAGGTACCCCATCCAAAAATCCCGCTGGCGCTCGTTCGAGGTGACGAAGTAGCCGCCGGCGCGCATGCAGAAGCGGAAATAGGAAAGCACATCGCCGAAGATGCGGTCCTTCTCCGGCTGCGTCGAGATGCCCCCGATCCGTTCCGCTCCGATGGCTTCGGCGGGGAGGGCGTTGTAGAGATCGAAGATGAATCGGCAGCCGGCGGACGATCCACGCCGGATGACGTCCCGATCGACCAGCTGGCAAAAGGCGATGTCATGCGCAGCGACGATGTCGACGAGCTCGTCGACATCGGAGTATGTGGTCACTTGGAACCCGCGACCGGAGACTGCGGCGGTGTCGCTGCCGGCGATGCCCACCGCGAGGGTAACCTCAGCGACATCGACGAGCTGCTCGGCGATGCGTACAAAGCGTATGCCTGGGCCGGCCATTCGTGTCCCGACCACGTCGGGTGCCACGACCACCACGCGTGGCCGAGCTTCGTCGAGCGGCCGGGTCGATACCATGGGGA